>SCOE01000019.1 GCA_005503065.1 Comamonadaceae bacterium ALPHA2B | reverse complement strand
GCGGCCTGCGGTGCCGATGGCGTCCTTGCGCCAGATCGGCTGTTTCTCCACGACGGTGGGCTCGATGCGCGACAGGTGCATGTACACGCTGTAGTAGCTCAGGCTGGTGGACGCGTTGCCACTCGCGCCGATGTCGGTGGTGTGCCGCACGATGACGATGCCGTTGTCGCTCCAGGCGGGCTCGCTGCCGTAGGGGTTGTAGTTCTGCGGGTCGGCGGGACTGGTGTTGGCGGGCTTCGGTTCGCGCTTGAAGATGACGGTGCCGTCGGCAATGGCGCGCACGGGCAGGCGAAGTGGCACCTGAGCCGCCGGGCTTTGCGTGATAGGAGCCTGCACATTGCGTGGCGCATCGATGTGCAGTCCGTTGTGCCAGGTCAGCGCGGTGGTCAGCGGGTATGAGCCCAAGGGGGCGCCGCCTGAGTTGGGCGCGATGTCGACGGCATCGGGCATGGCAAGGCGCACGAAGGCCTCGTCGTCGGCCTCAGGTGCCGGCAGGAAGGGCGGGCTGATGATCATGTGTGACAGCTTTCTCTTGGTAGAAACGCAAACTTTTTTTGTTTTCCATCCCGGGCAGAAAGCGAGAACTTGCGGCTGCTGTGCTCGTGACACGCGCCTTGCCTCCTCCCAAGATTCTGGGAACCATGCTAGGGCAACAGCCCCGGAATCCCGGCAGGCCATCCGCTGCAAGGCGTGACGCAATTCACAGGAGCCGTCTAAGCTGCCTCTTCCACTCGCGGGACTTGGCCCATTTCTCGCGTGCCACAATGAATCGGACCTACGAGAAAGCCAAGCGATGAGGAACGACTGGTGGCGCGGCGCGGTGATCTACCAGATCTACCCGCGCAGCTTCATGGACAGCAATGGCGACGGCATCGGCGACCTGCCCGGGATCACGTCCCGGCTCGGGCATGTGGCGGCCCTGGGCGCGGATGCGATCTGGATCTCGCCCTTCTTCCGATCGCCGATGAAGGACTTCGGCTACGACGTGGCCGACTACCGCGACGTCGACCCGATCTTCGGCACGCTGGCCGACTTCGACGCCCTGCTGGCCGAGGCGCACCGCCTGGGCCTGAAGATCATCATCGACCAGGTGCTCTCGCACACCTCCGACCAGCACGCCTGGTTCAAGGAAAGCCGTGCGAGCCGCGACAACCCCAAGGCCGACTGGTACGTGTGGGCCGACGCGAAGCCCGACGGCACGCCGCCGACCAACTGGCTGTCGGTCTTCGGCGGCAGCGCCTGGCAGTGGGATTCGCGCCGGCGCCAGTACTACCTGCACAGCTTCCTCACCGAGCAGCCCGACCTGAACTTCCACTGCCCCGCCGTGCAGGACGCGCTGCTGGGCGAGGTGCGCTTCTGGTGCGAGCGCGGGGTGGACGGCTTCCGCTTCGACGCCTGCAACCACCAGTTCCACGATGCCCGGCTGCGCGACAACCCGCCCGCCGCCCTGGCCGACATCGCCGGCGTGAGCACGGTGCGGGCCGAGAACCCCTACGCCATGCAGCGCCACCTGTACGACAAGAGCCAGCCCGAGAACCTGGCCTTCCTCGAACGGCTGCGCGCCCTGCTCGACGAGCACGGCGCCGTGGCGCTGGGCGAGGTGGGCGACGAGAACGCGCCGCCCGTGATGGCGCAGTACACCGAGGCGGGCCGGCGCCTGCACATGGCCTACAGCTTCGCGCTGCTGACCAGCGAGCACAGCGCCACCCACCTGCGCGGGCAGGTGCAGGCGCTGGAGGACGCCCTCGACGCGACCGGCGGTTGGGGCTGCTGGGCGGTGTCGAACCACGACGTGCCGCGCGTGGCCACGCGCTGGAGCGCAGGGCGAGCGGCCGACGCGGCGCGCGACCGGCTGTGGCTCGCGCTGCTGCTCTCCCTGCGCGGCAGCGCGAGCCTCTACCAGGGCGAGGAACTGGGCCTGCCCGAGGCCGAGGTGCCCTTCGAGCTGCTGCAGGACCCCTACGGCCGCGCCTTCTGGCCCGAGTTCAAGGGCCGCGACGGCGCCCGCACGCCGATGCCCTGGCAGACCGACGGTGTGCACGGCGGCTTCTCCACCGGCGCGCCCTGGCTGCCGATGTATGGCGCGCACCTGCCGCTGGCCGTGGACCGCCAGTCGGCCGACGCGCGCTCCATGCTGGCCTACAGCCGCGCGCTGATCCAGTGGCGGCGCGGCCAGCCGCCGTTGCGCACGGGCGCGATGCGCTTCCACGACGCGCCCGAACCGGTGCTGCACTTCGAGCGCAGCGAGGGCGGCGCAGTGCTGCACGCGGTGTTCAACCTCTCGGCCGAGCCGCAGGTGCTGCAGTTGCCGGCGCCGCTGGCCACCGTCGGCGGCCATCCCTGCGAAGGCGGCGTGGCGGGGGCGGACGGCCGCACGATCCAGCTCGCACCCTACGGCGTCTTCTTCGGCCGCCCGGAAGGCCACTGAACGCCGTGCAAGCCCTGGCCCTGCCCGACGCCGACCTGCGCGCCCTGGCGCGCGCCGAACACGGCGATCCCTTCTCGGTGCTCGGGCCACACGACACGCCCGAAGGGCTGTGCATCCGTGCCTTCCTGCCCGGCGCCCGTTCGGTGGGCGTGGTGCACGCCGCCTCGGGCGATCCGCTGGCGGTGCTGCAGCGCCAGGGCGATTCGGACCTCTTCGCCGCGCTGGTGCCGGCCGCGCCCGCGCGCATGGGCTACCGGCTGCGGGTGCAATGGGACCATCAGGCGCAATTGCTGGACGACCCCTACCGCTTCCCCCCGGTGCTGGGCGAGACCGATGTCTGGCTGCTGGCCGAAGGCACGCACCTGCGGCCCTGGGAGCGGCTGGGCGCCCACCTGCTGCACTGGCAGGGCGCCAAGGGCGTGGCCTTCGCGGTCTGGGCGCCGCATGCGCGGCGGGTGTCGGTGGTGGGCGAGTTCAACCAGTGGGACGGGCGCCGCCACCCGATGCGCCTGCGCCGCGAATGCGGCGTGTGGGAGCTCTTCGTGCCGCACCTGGTGGCGGGCGACGCCTACCAGTTCGAGCTGCTCGCAGCCGACGGCACGGTGCTGCGCAAGGCCGACCCCTACGCCTTCGCGGCCCGCTTGCGGCCCGACACGGCCTGCGTGGTGCGGCCGCTGCCCGCGCCGCAGCCGATGCGCCCGGAACGCGCCGCCGCCAATGCCCGCAGCGCACCGATCAGCATCTACGAGGTGCACCTGGGCTCGTGGCGGCACAAGAACGGGCACGAGTGGCTGACCTATCCCGAGCTGGCCGACACGCTCGTGCCCTACGCGCGCGACATGGGCTTCACGCACCTGGAACTGCTGCCCGTCACCGAGCACCCCTTCGACGGTTCCTGGGGCTACCAGCCCATCGGGCTGTACGCACCCACCTCGCGCTTCGGCACGCCCTCGGAGTTCCGCCACTTCGTCGAGGTGGCGCACGACGCCGGGCTGGGCGTGATCCTCGACTGGGTGCCGGCGCACTTCCCGACCGACGCGCACGGCCTGGGCCGCTTCGACGGCACCGCGCTCTACGAGTACGCCGACCCGCGCGAAGGCTTCCACAACGACTGGAACACGCTGATCTTCAACTGGAAGCGCACCGAGGTGCGCAACTACCTGGTCGGCAACGCGCTGTACTGGCTGGAGCGCTACGGCATCGACGGGCTGCGCGTGGATGCCGTCGCCTCGATGCTCTACCGCGACTACAGCCGCGCGGCGGGCCAATGGGTGCCCAACGAGCACGGCGGGCGCGAGAACCTCGAGGCCATCGACTTCCTGCGGCGCATGAACCGCGTGGTGGGCACCGAGCGGCCCGGCGCCATGACCATCGCCGAGGAGTCGACCAGCTTCCCCGGCGTGACGCGCCCGCCCGAAGACGGCGGCCTGGGCTTCCACTACAAGTGGAACATGGGCTGGATGAACGACACGCTGGCCTATGCGCACACCGACCCGGTGTACCGCCGGCACCACCACCGCCAGATCACCTTCGGCCTGATGTACGCGCACACCGAGAACTTCGTGCTGCCCTTCTCGCACGACGAAGTCGTGCACGGCAAGGGCTCGATGATCGGCAAGATGCCCGGCGACGAGTGGCAGCAGTTCGCTGGCCTGCGCAACCTCTACGGCTACCAGTGGGCCTACCCGGGCAAGAAGCTGCTCTTCATGGGCTGCGAGTTCGCGCAGCGCGCGGAATGGAATGCCGACCGCAGCCTGGACTGGCACCTGCTCGAGCACGGCGGCGCGCAGCACCTGCACGAAGGCGTGCGCCGGCTGGTGCGCGACCTCAACAACGTCTACCGCCACTACCCGGCGCTGCACGCACAGGACTGCGAGGCGGCCGGCTTCCAGTGGCTGGTGCACGACGACGCCGACCAGTCCGTCTTCGCCTTCGTGCGCCGGGCACCCGACGGGGCCTGCGTGGTGGCGGTGTGCAACTTCACGCCCGTGGTGCGCCACGGCTACCGGCTGGGCCTGCCGCAGGCGGGCACCTGGCGCGAGGCCATCAACACCGACCAGGTGGCATACGGCGGCTCGGGCGTGGGCAATGCGCCGGTCGGCACCCAGCCGGTGCCCTGGCACGGGCAGCCGCAGTCGGCCGTGATGACGGTGCCACCGCTGGCGACCGTGCTGTGGGTGCTGGCATGAAAAGCACCATCCTTCAAGAAAAAAGTGGCTGCAACGCCCGCCGTACGGGCGCAAGCAGCTATCGAAAACATAGCAATCGACGATGCTGACCGCCGGTTCCGCGTATCCCCTGGGCGCCACCCTGCTGCCGGAAGGCGGCGTCAATTTCGCCTTGGCGGCGCCGTCGGCCACGGCCGTGGAGCTGTGCCTCTTCGACGCCGAAGGCCGGCAGGAGCAGCAGCGCCTGCGCCTGCCGGCGCAGACCGACGGCGTCTGGCACGGCAGGCTGCCGGCCGGACGCGCGGGGCTGGTCTACGGCTTCCGGGTGCACGGCCCGTGGGCGCCACGCCAGGGCCTGCGCTTCAACCCGGCCAAGCTGCTGCTCGACCCCTATGCCCGCGAGGTGGTGGGCGTGTACGGCGGCGAAGACATCTTCCTCGGCCACGCGCCGGGCCAGCCGGACGTGGCCGACGCGCGCGACAGCGGACCGGTCGCGCTCAAGGCCCGCGTCACCGCGCCGCTGGGGCTGCCGCCCCCGCGCCGGCCGCGCATCGCACCCGGCGAGCGCGTGCTCTACGAACTGCACGTGTGCGGCATGACCCGGCTGCATCCCTACGTGCCCGAGCCCCTGCGCGGCACCTATGCGGGCCTGGCCGAGCCGGCCGTGCTCGACCACCTGCAGCGCCTGGGCGTGACCACGCTGAGCCTGATGCCGGTGCAGCACCGCGCCGACGAGGAGCGCCTGCAGAAGCTGGGCCTGTCCAACTACTGGGGCTACAGCCCGATCGCCTTCTTCGCGCCCGAGGCCCGCTACTGGAGCGGCCGGCCAGGCACCTCGCCCACCGCCGAATGCCGCGCGCTGGCCGACGCGGTGCACGCGCGCGGCATGGAGCTGGTGATCGACGTCGTCTACAACCACAGCGGCGAGACCGACGAGCTCGGCCCCACGCTGTCGCTGCGCGGCATCGACAACGCCCTGTACTACCGCCTGCGCGCGGACGACCCCTTCTACTACGAGAACTGGACCGGCTGCGGCAACTGCCTGGACTTCTCCGAGCCGCGCGTCGTACAGCTGGCCACCGACAGCCTGCGCCACTGGGTCACCGAGCTGGGCGTGGACGGCTTCCGCTTCGACCTCGCGCCGATGGTCGGCCGCGTGGGCGGCGACCTGGGCGGCGGCTTCGACCGCCGCGCCCCCTTCTTCGCCGCCTGCGCGCAGGACCCGGTGCTGTCGCAGGCGCTGCTGATCGCCGAGCCCTGGGACATGGGCCCGGGCGGCTACCGGCTCGGCGACTTCCCGCCCGGCTGGCTCGAGTGGAACGACCGCTACCGCGACACGGTGCGCGGCTTCTGGCTGCGCCAGGGCCGCGAGGGCGCCGAGGGCCGCGGCGCCTTCGCGCACCGGCTGCTGGCGTCCAGCGGCGAATTCCGCCACAGCGGGCGGGCGCCGACCGCCACCGTCAACTTCGTGACCGCGCACGACGGCTTCGACCTGCGCGACCTGCTGAGCTACGACCGGCGCCACAACGAAGCCAACGGCGAGGGCAACCGCGACGGCCACGGCCACAACCTCAGCGCCAACCAGGGCGCCGAAGGCGACACCGACGACCCGGCCGTGCTCGCCCGCCGCCGGCGCCTGGCGCGTACCCTGCTGGCCACCCTGATGCTGTCGCAGGGCACGCCCATGCTGCTGGGCGGCGACGAACTGGGCCAGACTCAGTGCGGCAACAACAACGCCTACTGCCAGGACAACCCGACCACCTGGCTGGCCTGGGTCGAGGCCGACCGGGCGCTGAGCGCCTTCGTCGGCCGGCTGGCCGCCCTGCGCCGCGAGGCGCCGCCGCTGCGCCGCGCCCGCTGGTGGCCCGACACCCCGGCGGCGGGCGAGCCCGGCGTGCGCTGGCACGCCCCCGCCGGCCATGCGATGGCGGCAGCCGACTGGGACGACGCCGGCGCAGCGCAGGCGCTGGCCGTGGTGTTCGAGCCCGAGACGCCCGCCGAGGCCGTCTGGCTGCTGCTGGTCAACCCCGCGGACGAGCCGGCACCCTTCGTGCTACCCCCAGGGGATTGGACGCGGGTGCTGGCCACCGACACCGAGGACGGCGCGACGCCCCGCCTGCTCGACAAGCGCGAGAGCGTGTCGGCCGGCAGCCTCTGGCTGGCAAGACAGGCCCCGGCGGCGGTGCTAGGCTGACCGGCGCCCGCCCACAACGATTCAAGGAGACTCCGATGGACCCATCAATCGAAACCCACCAGCTCGTGCGCAGGAGCATCGCCCTGGTGCTCGCCGGCGGCCGCGGCTCGCGCCTGAAGCAGCTCACCGACCGCCGGGCCAAGCCGGCGGTGTTCTTCGGCGGCAAGTTCCGCATCATCGATTTCGCGCTGTCCAACTGCATCAACTCCGGCATCCGCCGCGTGGCGGTGGTCACGCAGTACAAGTCGCACTCGCTGATGCGGCACCTGCAAAGCGGCTGGAACTTCCTGCGCGCCGAGTTCGGCGAGATGGTCGAGGTGCTGCCCGCCCAGCAACGCCTGTCCGAGGAGCACTGGTACCGCGGCACGGCCGACGCCGTGTTCCAGAACATCGACATCATCCGCTCGCGCTCGCACCGGCACGACTACGTCGTCATCCTGGCCGGCGACCACATCTACAAGATGGACTACTCGCTGATGCTGCGCGACCACGTGGCCAACGGGGGCGGCTGCACCGTGGGCTGCATCGAGGTGCCGCGCGAGGAAGCCACCGCCTTCGGCGTGATGGCCGTGGACGAGAACCGCCGCATCACCGCCTTCGTCGAGAAGCCCAAGGACCCACCGCCCATGCCCGGCAACCCGGAGATGTCGCTGGCCAGCATGGGCATCTACATCTTCGACGCCGACTACCTCTACCAGCTGCTCGAGGACGACGTGCACAACCCGGCGTCGACCCACGACTTCGGCAAGGACGTGATCCCGCGCGCGGTGGCCGAGGGCCGGGCGCTGGCGCACCCCTTCGGCATGTCCTGCGTGAGCCGGGTGCCCGGCGTGGTGCCCTACTGGCGCGACGTGGGCACGATTGATGCGTTCTGGTCGGCCAACCTCGACCTGGCGTCGGTGACGCCCGAACTCGACATCTACGACGACGAATGGCCCATCTGGACCTACCAGCGACAGCTGCCGCCGGCGAAGTTCGTGCCCGACCGCAACGGCAACCCGGGGCAGGCGGTGAACATCATCGTCTCGGGCGGCTGCATCGTCTCGGGCTCGGGCGTGCGGCAGTCGGTGCTGTTCTCGGGCGTGCGGGTGCACTCCTTCTGCGACATCCAGGAGGCGGTGATCCTGCCCGACGTGACGATCGGCCGCGGCGCGCGCCTGCGCAAGGTGGTCATCGACCGGGCCTGCGTCATTCCCGACGGCATGGTCGTGGGCGAGGACCCCGAGGCCGATGCCGAGCGCTTCGAACGCACCGACAGCGGCGTGGTGCTGATCACGCGCGAGATGCTGCGCAAGCTGGCCGCCTCGGCGCCGCCCAAGGCGCCCGCCGCGCCGCCGCAGATCGCCGCCCTGGAGGACAACGCCAGCTGATGCGAATCCTCCAAGTCAGCGCCGAGCTGTTTCCGCTGCTCAAGACCGGCGGCCTGGCCGACGTGGCCGGCGCCCTGCCGCTGGCGCTCGCCGCCGCCGGCGAGGACGTGCGGGTGCTGCTGCCCGGCTTCCCGGCCTTGCGCGCGGGCGTGCGCCACGCCGCGCAGGTGGCCGAGTTCCGCGCCCCCTGGGGCGAGACGGCCCGCCTCGTGTACGGCCACATCGAGCTCAATGCGCGCCAGCGCATCGGCACCTACCTGATCGACGCGCCCGCGCTGTACGACCGGACCGGCAACCCCTACGAGGACGCGAACCGGCAGCCCTACGGCGACAACCACCGGCGTTTCGCCCTGCTGGGCTGGGCCGCGGCGCAGCTGGCGCAGGGGCTGGACGGGCACTGGCACCCCGAAGTGGTGCATGCGCACGACTGGCATGCCGCCCTGGCGCCGGCCTACCTGGCCCATGCGCCGGGCGGCGCGCGGGCACGCAGCGTCTTCACCATCCACAACCTGGCCTACCAGGGCCTCTTCGGCGCCTGGGCCTTCGCCGACCTGGGCCTGCCGGCCGAGGCCTTCCGCATCGACGGGCTCGAATACCACGGACAGGTGTCGTTCATGAAGGCCGGACTGCACTACGCCGACCGGCTGACCACGGTGAGCCCCAACTACGCGCGCGAGGTGCAGACCCCCGCGCAGGGCCACGGACTCGACGGCCTGCTGCGTGCGCGCGCCGGCGTGCTGCACGGCATCCTGAATGCCGTGGACGACGCGGTCTGGAACCCGGCCACCGACGCCCTCATCCCCCAGCCCTTCGGCATGCCCGAGGGGCGCCGGATGGCCGGCAAGGCGCGCAGCAAGGCCGAGGTGCAGCATGCGCTGGGCCTCGCGGTCGACGCCCAGGCACCGCTGTTCGTGCTGGTGAGCCGGCTGACCGAGCAGAAGGGCCTGCCCCTGGTGCTCGACGGCCTGGACGCATTGCTCGCGCAGGGCGGCCAGCTCGCGCTGCTGGGCGGCGGCGACGCCTGGCTGCAGGACGCCTTCCGCGCGCGTGCGGCCGCGGCGCCCACCCGGGTGAGCGCCACCATCGGCTACGACGAGGCGCTGGCGCACCGGCTGTTCGCGGCCGGCGACGTGACGCTCGTGCCCTCGATGTTCGAGCCCTGCGGCCTGACGCAGATGTACGGCCTGAAGTACGGCGCGCTGCCACTGGTGCACCGCGTCGGCGGCCTGGCCGACACGGTGGTCGACTGCACCCTCGAGGACATGGCCGAGGGCACGGCCAACGGCTTCGCCTTCGACGGCTTCCACGGCGCCGCCTATGCGCGCGCGCTGCGGCGCGCCTTCGCCCTCTACGACCGCCCGGCCGACTGGCGCCGGGTGCGCGCTGCCGGCATGCGCCAGCCCTTCGACTGGGCCACGGCCGCCGCACAGTACATCGACGTCTACCGGCGCGCGCTCGGCCAGTGAGCACCGGGCGCCCGGCTTTCGTTTTCCTGAAACCCACGACCTTCAGGCTTTCGCCATGACCATCTCCCAGTTCGAATACGACCATCCGGATCGCGACGTCGCCGCCTTCAAGCGCGCCGTCGCCAACAAGCTCATCTACGCCGTCGGCAAGGACCCGGTGGCCGCCAGCCAGGACGACTGGCTCCATGCCACCGCGCTGGCGGTGCGCGACCAGCTCGTCGAGCGCTGGATGGCGACCACGCGCGCCAACTACGCCCAGGACATCAAGCGTGTCTATTACCTCTCGATGGAGTTCCTGATCGGCCGCACCTTCACCAATGCGCTGCTGGCGGTGGACCTGTACGACACCGTGAAGGCCGCGCTGGCCGACTTCGACATCGACATGAGCGCGCTGGCCGAACGCGAGCCCGATGCGGCGCTGGGCAACGGCGGCCTCGGCCGGCTGGCGGCCTGTTTCCTCGATTCGATGGCCACGCTGGGCGTGCCGGGCATGGGCTACGGCATCCGCTACGAGTACGGCATGTTCCGCCAGCGCATCATCGACGGCCAGCAGGTCGAGACGCCCGACTACTGGCTCACGCGCGGCAACCCCTGGGAGTTCCAGCGGCCCGAGGTGCGCTACCGCGTGCGCTTCGGCGGCCACGTCGAGGGCCGGCAGGCCTACGGATCGGCCAAGTGGGTCGACACGCACGACGTGCTGGCCATCGCCTACGACACCATCATCCCGGGCTACGGCACGCAGGCCACCAACACGCTGCGCCTGTGGTCGGCCCGTGCCACCGAGGAGATCGACCTCAGCGCCTTCAACAAGGGCAACTACATGGCGGCGGTGGAGAGCAAGAACCACTCCGAGAACGTGTCGCGCGTGCTCTACCCCGACGACTCCACGCTCTCGGGCAAGGAGCTGCGCCTGCACCAGGAGTACTTCTTCTGCAGTGCCAGCGTGCAGGACCTGGTGCGCCGCTACCTGCGCAACCACACGGGCTTCAGCCAGCTGCACGAGAAGGTCAGCATCCACCTGAACGACACGCACCCCGTGCTCGCGGTGCCGGAGTTGATGCGCCTGCTGCTGGACGAGCACGGCCTGCCCTGGGACGAGGCCTGGGCGCAGACGCAGAAGGTCTTCAGCTACACCAACCACACGCTGATGCACGAGGCGCTGGAGACCTGGCCGGTGGAGATGCTCGGCCGCGTGCTGCCCCGCCACCTGCAGATCATCTTCGACATCAACTCGCGCTTCCTGGCGGAAGTGACGTCCAAGGTGGGCCACGACAACGAGCTGATGCGCCGGCTGTCGCTGGTCGACGAGTCGGGCGAGCGCCGCGTGCGCATGGCCTACGTGGCGGTGCTGGCGAGCCATTCGGTCAATGGCGTGTCGGCCCTGCACTCGGAGCTGATGAAGCAGTCCATCTTCGCGGACTTCGCCAAGCTCTTCCCCGAGCGCTTCAACAACAAGACCAACGGCGTCACGCCGCGCCGCTGGCTGGCGCAGGCCAACCCGCCGCTGGCCGCGCTGCTGGACAAGCGCATCGGCCGCGGCTGGCGGCGCGACCTCTCGCAGCTGGAGGCCCTGCGCCCGATGGCCGACCAGGCCAACTTCGTGCGCGCCTTCCGCCATGCCAAGCGCGAGAACAAGCTGCGCCTGGCCAACTGGGTGGAGCAGCACATGGACGGCCTGCTGCTCGACACCGACGCGATGTTCGACGTGCAGGTCAAGCGCATCCACGAGTACAAGCGGCAGCTCCTGAACGTGCTGCACGTCATCGCGCGCTACCAGCGCATCCTCGACACGCCCGACGCGAACCATGTGCCGCGCGTGGTGGTGTTCGCGGGCAAGGCCGCCTCGGCCTACGCCATGGCCAAGCAGGTGATCCGGCTGATCAACGACGTGGGCGCGGTCATCAACGCCGACGAGCGAGTGGGCAAGCTGCTGAAGGTGGTGTTCCTGCCCAACTACTCGGTGAGCCTCGCCGAAATCATCATGCCGGCGGCCGACCTGTCGGAGCAGATTTCCACCGCCGGCACCGAGGCCTCGGGCACCGGCAACATGAAGTTCGCGCTCAACGGGGCACTGACCATCGGCACGCTGGACGGCGCCAACGTCGAGATGCGCGAGAACGTGGGCGAGGACAACATCTTCATCTTCGGCAACACCACGCCGCAGGTGGCCGACATCCGGGCCGGCGGCTACCAGCCGCGCGACTACTACGAGGGCAACCCGGAGCTCAAGCGCGTGCTCGACGCCATCCAGTCCGGCGTCTTCTCGCCCGGCGAGCCCAACCGCTACCAGGGCATCTTCGACGCCCTGGTGAACTGGGGCGACCACTACCTGCTGCTGGCCGACTACGCGAGCTACGTCGAGACCCAGGGCCAGGTCGATGCGCTCTACCGCGACCCCGACGCCTGGACCCGCAAGGCCATCCTCAACGTCGCCGGCATGGGCGCGTTCTCGTCCGACCGCACCATCGCCGAGTACGCGCACGACATCTGGCACACGAAGCCGGTGGTGCTGGGCTGACGGAAGAATTCGGACAGCCGAACGCAGAGGGCGCAGAGGATTCGCAGAAGACGCAGAAAATTCAAAGGAAAAGTGGCTTGGGCGCCCATGGGACGGGCGCAAGCAGCTATCAAAAAAGGAGTAGCCAGCCAGCGGCGGACTTGCTCCTTTTTTTACTTCTGCGCCCTCTGCGGAACCTCTGCGCCCTCTGCGTTCGGCTGCCCGATTCCCGGCTGCGCGCCCGACGGCGCCTCGGTGACGAAGCCGATCCGGCTGAGCCCCGCCTGGTTGGCGATGCCCATGAGTTCGACGACCTTGCCGTAGGGCACGTTGTGGTCGGCGCGCAGTTGCACCTCGGTGTCGCGGCTGCGCTCGGCCGCGGCCTTGAGCCTGACGGCGAGTTCCTCGTTGCCGGCGATGCGCTGCTCGTCGAGGAAGACATTGCCTCCCGCATCGACCGAGAGCGTGACGAAGCGCGGCGTGTCGCTGGGCTGGCCGGCGTCGGTGCGCGGCAGGTCGAGCTTGATGCTGCTGGCCATGAGCGGCGCGGTGATGATGAAGATCACCAGCAGCACCAGCATCACGTCCACCAGCGGCGTGACGTTGATGTCCGACAGGGGGCGCTGGCCACCGCCGCCCATCGCGCGGCCACCGGCGCCGCTGGCGCTGCCGAGGGAGCTGCGGCCGAACGCCATCGCGTGCCTCGACTCAGACGGTGGTGACCGGCATCGGCCGCGCCGGCGGCACGGCCGATGCATCGGGCGCGAAGGTGGCGAGCAGGTCGTGCGCGAAGCCTTCCAGCTCGGCCTCGATGCGGCCGACGACGCGGCCGAACACGTTGTAGGCCAGCACGGCCGGGATGGCGACCGCCAGGCCGAAGGCCGTCATCACCAGTGCCTCGCCCACCGGGCCGGCCACCTTGTCGATGGTGAAGCCGCCGGTCTGCGCCGCGATGGTGGCCAGCGCGCGGTGGATGCCCCACACGGTGCCCAGCAGTCCGACGAAGGGGGCCGTGGCACCCACCGTGGCGAGCAGGATCTGGCCCGCCTGCAGCCGTCGCAGCGCACCGTGGAGCGCGTCGCGCAGCGCGCGGGTCAGGCGCTGGGCCAAGCTGCCCTGCGCGGCCAGGTCGCCGCGGCCGGCCTGGGCGTCGACCGCCACCTGCTGCAGCGCGAGCACGGCGGGCCGGACCAGCCCCGCGCCGGCGAAGCCCTGCAGGCGCTGCGCGGCCTCGCCGAGCCCGGGCGACTGCCAGAAGGCGGCGATGCTGCGCAGCACGTCGCGCGTGCCGCCGCGCAGCAGCCAGGCCTTCCAGAGGATCACGACCCAGCTCGCGACCGACATCGCCAGCAGCAGCGTCGCGACGGCGCGGCTGACGGCGTCGCCCTGGGTCAGGAGTTCGAGGGCGGACATGGCTGGCGCGACGAGGTGCTCAGCGCAGGCCCAGCACGTCGAACATGTCGAACAGGCCGCTCTTCTTCGCAGCCAGGAAACGCGCGGCGCGCAGGCTGCCTTGCGCATAGCCGGCGCGGCTGGACGACTTGTGCGAGATCTCGATGCGCTCGCCGATGCCGGCGAAGAGCACGGTATGGTCGCCCACGATGTCGCCGCCGCGGATGGTGGCGAAGCCGATGGTGGACGGGTCGCGCTCGCCCGTGACGCCCTCACGGGCATAGACCGCGCAGTCCTTGAGGTCGCGGCCCAGCGCGTCGGCGATGACTTCGCCCATCTTGAGCGCGGTGCCCGAGGGCGCATCGACCTTGTGGCGGTGGTGCGCCTCGATGACCTCGATGTCGTAGCCGGTCGACAGGGCCTTGGCCGCCATCTCCAGCAGCTTGAAGGTGACGTTGACGCCCACGCTCATATTGGGCGCCATGACGATGGCGATGTCCTCGGCGAAGGCGGCCACCTCGGCCTTCTGCGCGTCGGAAAAGCCGGTGGTGCCGATCACGGCCTGCACGCCGAGTTCGCGGCACACGGCCAGGTGCGCGAGCGTGCCTTCGGGGCGTGTGAAGTCGATCAGCACCTGCGCATTCGCAAGGCCCGTGCGCAGGTCGTCGGTGATGGGCACGCCCGCCGGCTGGCCGAGGAAGGCGGCCGCGTCGCTGCCCAGCGCCGGGCTGCCGGCGACGTCGAGCGCGCCGGCCAGTTGCAGATCGTCGGCCTGGCGCACGGCCTCGACGAGCATGCGGCCCATGCGGCCGGACGCGCCGGCGATCGCAACGCGGCGCGGGGAGGAGGACGGGGAAGAGGTCGAAGAGGTCACGCGCGGCAGGGCTGGAGAGCGTCGATCGGGAGGAGGAGGACGCCACCCGCAGCGGCCGGCGGCGCCCCCGGGGCGCGGAGGACGCCGCTCAGCGCGGCGACTCGAGCGGCGGGTAGGTCGGCGGCAGCGGCGTCAGCGCGCGCGCCGAGGCCTCGGTCGATTTCGCATTGGCCGGCGCATCGAACTTCTTGAGTTGGTCTTCGCTGGCCTCGAGCACGGGCACCTTGCCGGACTTCTTGCGGGTGTCGATGGTGGAGACGAACTCCTGCTCGCTGGGCATGGGATCGCCCTCGAAGCTGGCCAGCGTGTCGCCGTTGAACATCAGCGTCAGGCGGCGCTGCTGCGGATCGACGCCCTGGCGCTTGATGGTGAAGACGTAGTCCCAGCGGTTGGAATGGAACACGTCCGTCAGCAGCGAGGTGCCGAGGATGTCGCGCACCTGCTGGCGCGTCATGCCAGTCTTGAGTGCCTCGACCTGCTCCTTGGTGACCACGTTGCCCTGCACGACCTCGACCTTGTAGGGCGTGACGGCGTACAGCGCGTTGCGCATGCGATCGCTGGTGCTGCTGCACCCGGCCACGCCGATGCCTGCGAGCAGGGCGGCAGCCAGCAGCAGCGGCTGGCGTTGGGTTGAACCAAGCATGGGAAAAAGGCGTAGCGATATGATCCGAAGATTGTAGCGGCAGGCCCTTGCCGGGCCTTCGCCGCGGTCCTGCTGCCGAGACCACCATGGGCAACATCGACAACCTCAAGAGCACCGGCCTGAAGGCCACCCTTCCCCGCCTCAAGATCCTGGAAATCTTCCAGGCCGGCGGGCTGCGCCACATGACGGCCGAAGACGTGTTCCGGGTGCTGCTCAACGAACACTCCGACATCGGCCTGGCCACCGTGTACCGCGTGCTCACGCAGTTCGAGCAGGCCGGCATCCTCTCGCGCAGCCACTTCGAGAGCGGCAAGGCGGTGTACGAGCTGAACGAGGGCACGCACCACGACCACCTGGTGTGCACGTCCTGCGGCAAGGTCGAGGAGTTCTACGACGCCGAGATCGAACGCCGCCAGCAGCTGATCGCCAAGGACAAGGGCTGGCATCTGCAGGACCACGCCATGTCGCTGTACGGCGTGTGCGCCGACTGCCAGGCCAAGCAGCACTGAGCGCCGCCCGGGGCGCTCAGTTGCCCTGCTCCATGGCCTTGTGGTGCCGCGCGACGAAGTCGGCGTAGGTATCGATGCCCCGCAACTGAAGGATCGAGTTGCGCACGGCCGCCTCGACCAGCACGGCGATGTTGCGGCCGGCCACCACCTGGATGACGGCCTTGCGCACCGGCACGCCCAGCACGTCCTGCGTCAGGGGCTCGGCCGGCAGGCGCTCGTAGTCGCGCTCGAAGGAGTCGCGCCGAACGAGGTGCACGATCAGGTTCAGGCGCATCTTCCGGCGCACGGCCGTCTCGCCGAAGATGGCCTTGATGTCGAGCAGGCCGATGCCGCGCACCTCCAGCAGGTTCTGCAGCAGGTCGGGGCAGCGCCCGACGATGGTGGCCTGGTTGATGCGGTACAGGTCCACCGCGTCGTCGGCCACCAGGCCGTTGCCGCGCGAGATCAGTTCCAGCCCCAGTTCGCTCTTGCCCAGCCCCGATTCGCCCGTGATCATCACGCCCATGCCCAGGATGTCCATGAACACGCCGTGCATCGAGGTGCGCTCGGCGAAATGCTTGGACAGGTAGGCCCGCAGCACGTCGATCACGAAGGCCGACGATTCGCGCGTGGCGAAGAGAGGCAGCTGGGCGCGCTCGCAGATCGACAGCAGCTCGTCCGGCGCGGCCTGGCCGTCGGCCAGCACCAGCATCGGCGGCTCCAGCGTCACGATGCGGGCGATACGCCGGGCGCAGTCCTCGGCCGTGCCGCGCGTGAGGTACGCGATCTCGCGCGCACCCAGGATCTGCACGCGGTAGGGATGGATGTAGTTGAGGTAGCCGACCAGGTCGGCGGCCGACTGCGCACGGCTGATCACGTCGGGGTCGAACTGGCGCTCCGAAGCGCCCAGGCCCGCGAGCCACTCCCAGCGCAGCGAGCCGCGGAACTCCTCGAACATCGCGTCCGCGCTGATGACCGTCGGTTTCATGGGTGCATTGTGACGAGGACGCCCGGCGCCCCGCGCAGCCGGGCGCGAAAGGCCGTCAGGCGACCTGTGTGGAGCGCCAGCCGGCGATCAGCGCATGCAGCTCCGTGGCATCGCCGCTGGTCTTGATCTTTTCGCGCAGCGCCGCGTCGCTGAGCATCTCGGCGATCTCGGAGAGGATTTCCAGGTGCTTCTGCGTGGCCGCCTCGGGCACCAGCAGGAAGATCAGCAGCATGACCGGCTGCTCGTCCGGGGCGTCGAAGCCGATCGGGTTGGCCAGCTGGAAGACGGCCGCCATGGGCGCCTTCAGGCCCTTGATGCGGCCGTGGGGGATGGCCACGCCATGGCCCAGCCCGGTGGAACCGAGGCGCTCGCGGGCGAACAGGCTGTCGGTGATCAGGGCGCGCCCGAGGCCATGGAGGTTCTCGAACAACAAGCCTGCCTCTTCGAAGGCCCGCTTCTTGCTGGTGGCGTCGACGCTCACGAGAACTTGAGCGGGCGGCAGGATGGACGCGAGACGGTTCATGGTGGGATCGGGGCGCGATTATGCACCTCCTGCATTGTGTGTACCAGAAATGTCAAAGCCGCCCGAAGGCGGCTTGCAAGAGGATTTGCCCGGGGGCGCCGGCGAGCTCTGTACAAAATCCTATAACGAAAGTGCTCAGAGCCGGGCCCGGCGGCCTCACATCACGCGTTTGGGCGCGGCGTGGTGGTGGTCCTGCAGGCGGTCCTTGTGGCGCACCACCTGGCGGTCGAGCTTGTCGACCAGCTCGTCCACTGCGGCGTACAGATCAGCGTGGCAGCACTCGGCGAACATGTCATTGCCCTTGACGTGGATGTTGCACTCGGCGCGTTGCCGGCGTTCCTTCTCCTTCTGCTTTTCCACCGTGAGGATCACCCGCACATCGACCACCTGGTCGAAATGACGCGTGATCCGGTCGAGCTTGTTGGTCACATAGCTGCGAAGCGCGGGGGTGACGTCGAGGTGATGACCGCTGATCGTCAAATTCATGAATGACCTCCTGGAAATTGACGGTTGGAAAACGGCACGCGCCGGAGGGCGCAGGCCGGCGGGAAAACAGGAACGTTGGGAGTGCTTTTTGTTGTTGTTCGAGGAAGGACGGTCGATTCACTATGCCCGGGGTGCCATCGAATTGCAATCCCCGCGATTGCCCAGGGTCAAAGCGGCCGCGGGCCGCTTCCGGATCGATAGCAGCACACGCCGGCCGGACCTGCGTTTGCAGCCCCCTGAGGTCGAATGACTGACGTTCAGCGCCAGTTGGCACGCAGCCGCGCGCGCAGGTCCATCACGGCGGCCGGCGGTGGCACGAAGGCCGGCTGCGGCGGTGGCGCCGGCCAAGTCACGCGCTCGAAGCCATGCAGGTCGGATTCGGGCAGGAAGCGCGTTCGCCCCGCGTACATGTGGCGATCGCCGCGCGCACTCTGCTGCGTGACATAGAAGCGCTGCGGCACCAGCAGGTGCAGATGGTCCCTGGCCCGTGTCATCGCGACGTAGAGCAGGCGCCGCTCCTCTTCCAGCTCGTGCGTACCCTGCGCCACGTCGGCCGGCAGGCAGCCGTCGACCACGTTGAGCACGTGCACCGCGTTCCACTCCTGGCCCTTGGCCGAGTGGATGGTCGAAAGGATGAGGTAGTCCTCGTCCAGCAGCGGCGGACCGGGCCGGTCGCTCGTCGACTCGGGCGGATCGAGCGTGAGCTCGGTGATGAAGCGCTCGCGTGACGCGTAGCCCGCTGCAAGTTGCACGAGTTGCTCGATATCGCCGCGGCGCACCAGCGCATCGTCATGCAGCCGTTCGAGATGCGGCAGGTACCAGGCCATGGCCAGCTCCATCTCGGCCGGCCACCCGGCCTGGCCCGCACGCAGTGCGGCCCAGGCCTGGGCGAAACGTGCCCATTCGTCGCGCGCCGCCGCCGGCGGCACGAAGGCCTGCAACGCCACCGCCGGGTCCGCGGCCTCGTCCATCGCATCGAGCAGCCGCGTGGCCGTGGCCGGGCCGACGCCCGGAATGAGCTGCACCACGCGGAAGCCCGCGAGGCGGCTGCGCGGGTTCTGCACGAAGCGCAGCAGCGCGAGCAGGTCCTTCACGTGCGTGGCCTCGAGGAACTTGAGCCCGCCGTACTTGACGAAGGGAATGTTGCGCCGCGCCAGCTCCAGCTCGAGCGCGGCGCTGTGGCTGGAGGTGCGGAACAGCACCGCCTGCTGCTTGAGCGCGAGGCCGTTCTCGCGCTGCGCCAGCACGCGGTCGGCGACCCACACGGCCTGCTGCGCCTCGTCGGGCACCAGCACGATCTGCGGCCGGCCGGCCGAGGGCTTGTCGGTCCACAGGCGCTTGGCGTAGCGCTCTGCCGCATGCGCCATCACCGCGTTGGAGGCATCCAGGATGGGCTGCGTCGACCGGTAGTTGCGCTCCAGCGTGACCACCCGCGCGGGCCGCGCGAACTGCGACGGGAAGTCGAGGATGTTGCGCACCGTCGCGCCACGGAACGAATAGATCGACTGCGCGTCGTCGCCCACCGCCGTGACGCCCGCGCCGTCGGGTTTCAGGCGCAGCAGGATCTCGGCCTGAAGGCGGTTGGTGTCCTGGTACTCGTCGACCAGCACGTGGTCGAAACGCGCGCCCACATGCGCAGCGATCGATGGCTCGCCCATCATTTCCGACCAGGCCAGCAGCAGGTCGTCGTAGTCGAGCACGTTCTGCTGCTGCTTGGCCTCCACGTAAGCGCCGAAGAGGCGCGGCAGTTGCTCGGCCCAGTCGGCGCACCAGGGAAAGGCCTGCGCCAGAACCGTCGCCAGCGGCAGCCGCGTGTTCACCGTGCGCGAGTAGATCGACAGGCAGGTGCCCTTCATGGGGAAGCGCTTCTCGGTGCGCGAGAAGCCGAGCTCGTTGCGCACCAGGCCCATCAGGTCCTCGGCATCGCCGCGGTCGTGGATGGTGAACTCGGGGTCCAGCCCGATCTGCGGCGCGTACTCGCGCAAAAGCCGCGCGCCGATGCCGTGGAAGGTGCCGGCCCAGGGCAGCGCGGGCGCGGCGTCGGCGCGCAGGCCGAGCACGCGCGCGGCCACCTGGCCGGCACGGCGCGACATCTCCTGCGCCGCGCGGCGCGAAAACGTCAAGAGAAGGATGCGCTGCGGATCGGCGCCCTGCGCGATGAGGTGGGCCACGCGGTGCGCCAGGGTGCTGGTCTTGCCCGAGCCGGCACCGGCGATGACCAGCAGTGGGCCGTTGTCGGCGGCCTGCGGGCCGACCCCGTGATCGACCGCGGCGCGCTGCGCTTCGTTGAGCGTGCCGAGGGCCTGCGCCAGGCGCTCGGCGGGCGTGCCGGCAGCGGGTGCGATAACGTCGGGCGCGAGGGCGGACATGGGCATCGAATGTACTGGATATCCATCCAGACGATGCGGGTTCGGGTGATGCTGCAGTGCCATAATCCGACCCCGCTGCAACCACCGGAGTGTTCACTTGGAACCCGATCCGTCTTGGCAGCTTTCAACTCCGGCCTGAGCCCGGCCTGCGGTCGGCGCGGAGCTTGAAAGCGCCCCTTTCTTCCCGCCCCTTCGCCCACCGTCCAGTCCCACCGGGGCACGCCATGCTCAACATCTTCACGCTTGCCAACGGCCGCCTCGTCCAGGAAGAGATCGAGGCGCTCGAGGAGCTGTCGAAATTCCAGCCCATCTGGGTGGACCTCGAATCTCCCACGCCCGAAGAGAAGCGCTGGGTCAAGCAGTACTACGGCCTGTCGATCCCCGAGGACGTGACCGACGACGACATCGAGGAGTCGGCCCGCTTCTACGAAGAGGACAACGGCGACCTGCACGTGCGCAGCGACTTCCTGATCGCCGACGCCGACGAGCCGCGCAACGTGCGGGTGGCCTTCATCCTCAACCAGCACAACGCCGAGCTCAAGAGCCGCGGCGTGCTGTTCTCGATCCACGACGAGGACGTGCCGGTGTTCCGCCTGCTGCGCATGCGCGCGCGCCGCGCGCCGGGGCTGATCGAGGACGCGAAGGAGGTGCTGCTCAAGCTCTTCGACGCCGATGCCGAGTACTCCGCCGACACCCTCGAAGGCATCTACGACGAGCTCGAGCAGGCCGGCGCCAAGGTGCTCCAGGGCAACGTGAGCGACGAGATCGCCGGCGAGGTGCTGGGCCTCATCGCCCGGCAGGAGGACTTGAACGGCCGCATTCGCCGCAACGTGATGGACACGCGCCGCGCGGTGAGCTTCATGATGCGAAGCCGGATGCTCAACGCCGAGCAGTTCGAGGAGGCGCGACAGATCCTGCGCGACATCGAATCGCTGGACAGCCACACGGCCTTCCTCTTCGACAAGATCAACTTCCTGATGGACGCCACCGTCGGCTTCATCAACATCAACCAGAACAAGATCATCAAGATTTTCTCGGTGGCCAGCGTGGCCCTGCTGCCGCCGACGCTGATCGCCAGCATCTACGGCATGAACTTCAAGTTCATGCCCGAGCTGGAGTGGGGCTTCGGCTACCCCTACGTGCTGGCGCTGATGGTGCTGAGTGCAGTTGGGCCGATGCTCTACTTCCGCAAGCGGGGTTGGCTGAAATAGCCCCCACCGTTCGGGCTGAGTTTGTCGAAGCCCCATCCCAATCACTCCTGAATTGATAGCTGTCCGCGTCCGTCCCACGGGCGCCACAGCCACTTTTTCCTTGGAAGGGCGCCTCAGTCCGCCTTGATCCCCGCCTTCGCCACGATCTCCTTCCAGATCTTCTGCTGGGCGGCGATGAAGGCGGCGAACTGCTCGGGCGTGTCGCCCACGCCCACGGCCGAGTCGTGCGCGAAGCGCTCGGTCACGGCGCTGGCCTTCAAGGCCTTGGCGCTCTCTTCCTGGATGCGCTTGACGATGGCGCTGGGCGTGGTCGAGGGCGCGAGCAGGCCATACCACTGCGAGGTCTCGAAGCCCTTGTAGCCGCTCTCGGCGATGGTGGGCACGTCGGGCAGCACGGGCACGCGCTGCGCCGAACCGACGGCCAGCGCGCGCAGCTTGCCGGCCTTGATGAAGGCGGACACGCTGGGCAGTCCGTTCATCGCCACCTGCACGCGGCCGGCCAGGAGGTCGGTCATCTGCGGGCCGCTGCCGCGATACGGAATGTGCGTCATGAAGAACCCGGCCGTGAGCTTGAGGTATTCCATGCTCAGGTGGCCCGCGCTGCCGTTGCCCGCCGACGAGTAGTTGAGCTTGCCGGGATTGGCCTTGGCGTAGGCGATGAATTCCTTGAAGGTCTTCGCCGGCACGTCCGGATGCACCACCAGCACGTTGGGCACCTTGGCCAGCAGCGTGACGGGCGCGAAGTCGCGGTTCACGTCGTAGGGCTGGTTGGGCAGCATGTACGGATTCACGGCCAGCGTGCCGACATGGCCGAGGATGAGGTTGTAGCCGTCGCCCGGCGAGCGCGCGACCTCCTGCATGGCCACGGTGCCGGCGCCGCCGGGCTTGTTCTCGACGAACACGCTCTGGCCGAGCTGCTTGCTCAGTTCGGCGGCCACGGCCCGGGCGACCACCTCGCTCGAACCACCCGGCGCGAAGGGCACGACCAGGCGCACCGCCTTCTGCGGCCAGGCGGCGCCCTGGGCGAAGGCGGGCATGACGGCGCCGGCACCGAGCGCGGCCAGTGCGGCGAGCGCGTCGCGCCGCGAAGGGGAATGGGTGATGGTCATGGGGCTCCTCGTGCGTGCGTCTGTTTTGGGGGTGGCGCGCATTGTGGGAGCGTGCGGCGTCCGCGGCGCGCGTGCTTTCCCGGGGCCGGCGCGCATTCCCGCAGGGCCGACGGACCCATCCCCAAGCGCCGACAATCCACGCCCTATGACCAAACAGCGCGTGGTGGTGGGGCTGTCGGGCGGCGTGGATTCGGCCGTCACGGCGCACCTGCTCAAGCAACAGGGCCACGAGGTCGTCGGCATCTTCATGAAGAACTGGGAGGATGACGACGACAGCGAATACTGCTCGTCCAACATCGACTTCGTCGACGCCGCCAGCGTCGCGGACGTGCTCGGCATCGAGATCGAGCACGTCAACTTCGCGGCCGACTACAAGGACCGGGTCTTCGCCGAGTTCCTGCGCGAGTACCAGGCCGGCCGCACGCCGAATCCCGACGTGCTGTGCAACGCCGAGATCAAGTTCAAGGCCTTCCTCGACCACGCGATGCGGCTGGGTGCCGAGAAGATCGCCACGGGCCACTATGCGAGGGTGCGCCTGAATGCCGCCACGGGGCTGCACGAACTCCTCAAGGGCCTGGACCCGTCCAAGGACCAGAGCTACTTCCTGCACCGCCTGAACCAGGCCCAGCTGTCCAAGGCGCTGTTCCCGGTCGGCGAGCTGCACAAGAGCGAGGTACGCCGCATCGCGACCGAGATCGGCCTGCCGGTGGCGGCCAAGAAGGACTCGACCGGCATCTGCTTCATCGGCGAGCGGCCGTTCCGCGAGTTCCTCAACCGCTACATCCAGAAGGCACCGGGGCCGATCAAGGACGAGCGCGGCCGCGTGCTGGGCGAGCACCACGGGCTGTCGTTCTACACGCTGGGCCAGCGCCAGGGCCTGGGCATCGGCGGCGTGAAGGAAAAAGGCGCGCAACGCGGCGGCGGCGAGCACGCGCCCTGGTTCGTCGCGCGCAAGGACATGGAGAAGAACACGCTGTGGGTGGTGCAGGGCCACGACCACCCGTGGCTGCTGTCGAACGCGCTGTCGGCGCAGGACGCGAGCTGGATCGCCGGCACGCCGCCCGCCGCGGGCAGCTACGGCACGAAGACGCGCTACCGCCAGGCCGACGCGCCGGGCACGCTGACCGCCGACGACGCCCACGCCTTCCGGCTCCACTTCCCGCAGCCGCAATGGGCCGTGACGCCGGGCCAGTCGGCCGTGCTCTACGACGGCGAGGTGTGCCTGGGGGGCGGGGTCATTGCCTCGGCGGACTGAGTCGCGCCCCAATTGGTAAGATTCGTCTTAGCAATTCCTTGGTACAAACAAGGCGTTGGCGCCCATTGAACGGGCGCAAGCTGCTATCTTTTTTGTAGTAATCCGACCGACGCATCGACGTGGAAGAGACCGAGCGGGTAGCGCTGGCCCGCCAGGTGGTCTTCCACGCACTGCAGCAGCAGCGGGCTGCGGTGGCGCTCGGTGCTGGCGCGGATCTCGTCGGGCGTCATCCACAGCGTGCGCACGATGCCCTCGTCGAGCGCGCGCCCCGGCTCCTGGTCGCCCAGCTCGCCGGCGAACGCGAAGCGCAGGTAGGTGATGTCGGTGTCGCCCGCGTCGCCGGGCGTGGAACGCTCGAAGCGCGCCATGTACACGCCGACCAGCGCCGTGGGCGTGAAGTGGTGGGCCGTCTCTTCGAGCGCCTCGCGCGCACAGCCCTCGGCCGGCGATTCGCCGGGGTCCAGGTGGCCGGCCGGCGTGTTGAGCTTGAGGCCGTGGTCGGTGTGTTCCTCGACCAGCAGGTAGCGGCCCTCGCGCTCGATGATGGCGGCGACGGTGACGTTGGGCCGCCAGCGCGGCGCGGCGTTCATCGCACCACGTACCCGCTGAAGCGCCACGTGCCGTCGCGGTCGAGGTGGAAGGAGATCAGCTCGCGCGCACTGCCGCTGGTGCGGTTGGCGAAGCGCGTCTCGTACTCGACGCTGACGTACTGGCCGGCGAGGTCCGGGTCATCGTTGTTCACCGCCTGCCGGTTCACCGCCACCCAGGTGCGCTGTTGGGAAGCGCCCAGTGGCGTGCGCGCCTGCGTGACCTGGCGGATGAAGTCGGGTCGCGTCACGCGCTTCTTGGCGCCCGGCGCCGCGCCGTCCCACAGTTCGCCGGTGTTGCCGGCATCGACCATCTGAAGCACTTCCAGGCCGCCGCGGATCATCGCGGTGGCGTCGATGTCCTGCGCCCGGGCAGCGCCCATGAGCATGAACAGCAGGCCGGCGGCCCAGCACAGGCGCTTCCAAGTCGGGGCGGAGGTCATCGGGGCGTTCATTCGAGTTCGGCGGTCATGGCGGCCAGTTCGGCCGTGGTGGGTTTGGGCAGCACCAGCGTCACGGTGCTGCCGGCGTCGACGGCGCTGTCGATCTCGACCGAGCCGCCATGGCGGTGTATCACGGTGCGCACCAGCAGCAGCCCCAGCCCCACGCCGTGCACCTCCGGATGGGTGTCCAGGTGCAGCCGATGGAAGGGCTGGAACAGTTGCGACTGTAGCTCCGGCGCGATGCCCGGGCCCTGGTCGCGAACGCTCACCGCCCAGTGCCGTGCCCGCTCGACCACGGCGCAGTGCACGTCGCAGCCCGGCAGCGAGTACTTCAGTGCATTGCTCAGCACGTTGCCGAAGGCGCGGGTGATCAGGCCCCGGTCGCCCAAGCACAGCGCCTCTTCGGGCCCGGCGGCGATCAGCACGCGCACCTGGCGCTTGCGGGCGGCGGCCCAGGCGTCATCGGCCGCCTGGTGCAACAGCGCCACCAGGTCCAGCGTCTCGCGCCGGAAGGGCTGCGCCTCGGCGCGTGCCAGGCTCACGAATCCGTCGGCCAGCTCCAGGCCGGTCTGGGCATGGCGCTCGATGCGCCCGAACAGCTCGCGCTGCGTGAACTGCTCGGGCCGGGAGCGCGCCAGCTCGAGGATGGTGAGGATCGAGGCGCTGGGCTCGCGGATGTCGTGCGAGATGAAGCGCAGCGCCTCGTCGCGCTGGCCCTGCGCCCGCCGCATGCGCGTGATGTCGACCAGCGCGATGAGCCAGCCGGCATGTGCGTTGGCCGCGTCGAAGAAGGGCACGCAGCGCACCAGCAGCACGCGCCCATGCGCATCCTCCCCCTCGTCGATGACGGGCTGCAGGCTCTGGCGCAGTGCGCCGGGCGGCATCATCGGCAGGCCCTTGCCGCGGCGCGTCACGTCGGCCAGCAGTTCGTGCGCATCGCGTCCGGCCAGGCCCGCCCGTTCCGCCTGCCAGTGCCGCAGCGCGGCGAGGTTGGCGATCATCACCCGGCCCTGCATGTCCAGCACCATCGTGGCGTCCGGCAGGTGGTTGATGCCGTCACGCACGAAGCGGTGCAGGTCGCGCATGCGCAGGGCGGCAGCCGTGGTCGCGGCCATCTGGCGGTCGAGGAAGTCGCCGCTCGCATGGGGAGGCCTGGGCGCCGGGAAGCCTTCGAGCTCCGCGTTGAGCTGGTCCGAGCCGGTGCGCAGGAAGCGAAGCGCCGCCGTCAACCGCAGCAGGCTCCACAGCGGGTACACCGCCAACAGTGCCATGAAGCCCACGGCAGGCGCGAACTGCACGCCGACCCAGGGCCGGAGCACGTGCAGGCCCAGCCGCAGCCCGAGCATGGCAGCGATCAGCAGCAGGACGCCAGCAGGCCGCAGCCACAGGAGGCCGAACAGCGCGACCGCCAGGGGAAGCACGTTGAAGGCCACGTCCTGCCACGGCGTGGCCACGACCACGCGGCGCTCGGCGATGAAGCCCTGAAGCATATTGGCGAAGAGCCGGACGCCGGCCGTCAGCCCCGTGGCGCTGGGCGCCGCGGTGGCGTAGGCGTCGCCCATGCCGAGGGCCGTGGCGCCCACCAGCACGTAGCGGTCGCGGAAGAGATCGGGCGCAACCTTGCCGCGCAGGACGTCGATGTATGACACGCTGGCCAGCGCAGGGTCGCCCAAGGTGAACACGACCAGCTCGTGGTCGCCGCGCAGCCAGCGTCCCTGCGGGCCGGGCGGCGGTGGCAGCGCCGGATGTGGAGGAAGGCCGCCACCGCGGACCCAGGCCTCGCCCGCCTCGTGCAGCGCCTTCACGAAGTGCGGCCAGGGCCGGCCCTCGAAGCCCTCGGTCAGGTAGACGCTGCGCGCGACGCCGTCCTGGTCGAGCGAAACATGGGCGTGGCCGATGCCGGCGGCGGCCGCGGCCAGCACGGGCAGCGGCACCAGTTCCTTCTGCGGCTGGCCACCCGCGGACTGGAGCGCCATTGGCAGCACCACGCAGCCGCTGTCGCGCATCGCCTCGGCCAGCACGAGATCGTCTTCGCGGTCGGCCGAGTCCTGCTCGGTGAGCAGCAGGTCCAGGCCGATGCACCGCGGCGACTGCGCGGCGATGCGGCGCAGCACCTCGGCATGCAGCGCCCGGCGCCAGGGCCAGCGGCCCACGGCCTCCAGCGAAGCGTCGTCGATGGTGACGAGCACCACGTCGCCCGTGCTGCGCTGCCCCATGGCGGCGAGGGCGTTGTCTTGCAGCATGCGGTCCACGCGCGGGAAAGGCTGCAGCAGCGTGAGCACGGCGGTCAGGCCCAGCAAAGCGATGGACAGCACTAGCCAGGGGCCACGATGGCCCCATCGTCGGCGCATCCGTTCGGGCCAGCCGGGCGGCGGAGCAGGGACCGCGGCGCCGGCGCCCCGTGGCGCCGGCGCAGGAGGGCGTGGATCGGGCGATGGCGGCACCGGATCACGGGCGCAGCACCGGCTCGCCGTCGCTGCTGGTCACGCGGCCGCCAGCACCGCTTTGCAAGGTGCCGCCCACCTGCACGCGACGCGCCGGTGCCCAGGGGCCGGCCAGCCCCGCTGCGTCGACGGCCTGCAGGCGCACGTAGTACAGGCCGCGCGCAAAACCCTCGAGCGTCCATTGCGCTTGCCTCAGTTCGGCCTGCAGGACGATGCGTTGAAAGGTCGGATCGCTGGCGACCTGCCCACGGAACGTGTAGCCAGGCACCTCAGCCCAATGGAGCGTGGGACTCTCGCCCGCGTCCACGACCTCGATCCGATCGACCTGCGGCGGCGCGACGACGGAAAAGCGCTGCGCCGGGGCAAAGGGCCCATGGTCCCCCCCGGCGGAGCCGTCGTCGCGCACCGAGGCCACGCGCCAGTAATGCTCGCCCGTCGTCAACATGC
Source organism: Comamonadaceae bacterium ALPHA2B (assembly GCA_005503065.1). Classification (GTDB taxonomy): domain Bacteria; phylum Pseudomonadota; class Gammaproteobacteria; order Burkholderiales; family Burkholderiaceae_C; genus Xenophilus. Next base: position 77,215 of record SCOE01000019.1, on the reverse strand, counting down.
TCAGCCCGACCCGGCAGCGCGCCAGGCGCGGCTCGTCGATCTCGGGCGCCGCGAAGTCGGCGCTGCGGGCGACCTGCACATGCGTCCAGGACGCGCCGGCCACCTCGGAGCAGACCAGCTCTGCGCCAGCGGCCGTGACCCGTCCGCCCGGCGCCGGGTACTGGTAGAGCGGCGGCACGGGGCGCGCATGCACGCGGATCCGGCGCTGCGCTTCGGCACCGGGCAGGCCCTCGGCATCGAGCGCACGCACGCCGACGATGTAGACGCCATCGTCGAGGGTGGGCACATCCAGCCGCCCGCCATGCGCCACACCGTCGCGCAGCACCTCCTGGAACGCGGGATCCCGCGCGATGCGAACCTCCTGGTCGCCCAGGCCGCTGCCAAGGTCGAGCCGCATGACGTTCGCGTCTTCGTAGATGTCGGCGAGCGCACGAAGCTCGGGTGCAGGCGGCAGGACGCGCCGGCTGCCGAGCTGGCCGCCCTCGTCCACCACGGCGCCCTCACCGGCCACCAGCCGCGCGCTGCGCGCCTTGGCGCTACGCGCGGCGGCGCGCACGCGCAAGGCCACCTCGCCCTCGCTGACGGCGGCGCCCACTCGGCCGCCCTCGGCCACCGAGACGTCGAAGCGTGTGCCGCGCACGCTGGCCACCGCACCCGGAGCATGGATCTCGAAGACGCGCCCGGCGGGCTGTTTGGACACCTCGGACTCGACCTTGCCCTTCCTCACTTCGACGACGGATTCGAAGCTGGTCGCGTTGTTGCGCCGACGCAGACGCTTGAGCTCGACGTCCGATCCTGCGAGGACGCGCACCACCGACCCGTCGGCCAGGCGCAGCCGCAGGTAGCCGTCCTCGGGCACCTGGATGCGGGTGCCCTCGGTCAGGCTGGCCCCGGGGATGATCCAGACGGGATTCGCGTCGGCGCGCTTCGCCGAGTCGGCCTGGCTGACCACGCCCTGCCCCCGAACGAACTCCACGCGGGCCCCGACCGCGGCCGGCTTGAGCATCGATGCCGGAATGCGCACCGTGCTTCCCGGTGCGAGCGCGTCCGGGTCAGCGATGCCGTTGAAGCGCTGCAGTTGGCGCCACCGGCGCGGGTCGCGCAGGTAACGCGCGCCAATGGCAGGGAGCGTCTCGCCCGCGGTCACCTGGTGGATCGTGTAGCCGCCCTGGCTGGCGGCGGGAATCCCGTGCGCGCGGGCCTGCGCGCACGGCACACCCGCGGCCAGCACCAGCAGCAGACATCCGGCCGCCATCTGCGAAAGCAGGTCGTGCATGCGCACGACGCTCATGGCGCAATGCTGAGCGCGTCCTGCCGGGTGTTCAACATCTCGCCGTCGATGGCCTCCAGCCGGTAGCCCAGGCCGTAGATGGCGGACAGCAGGAAGCCATTGTTCGGCCGCAGGTCCAGCTTGGTACGCAGCCGCGAGATGTGGGTGTCGAGCGAGCGCGACGGCGCCTCGGGTCCCTGGCCCCAGACCGCCTCGCGCAGGTGGTCGCGCGAGAGCAGTCGCCCCATGTTCTGGAACAGGAACAGGGCGAGCTCGTACTCACGGTGCTTCAGCTCGAGCGGCTCGCCATTGACGTGCAGCGTGCGCGAGTTCGGAAAGAAGCGGTAGGCCCCGAACACCACCTCGGTCTCGTGCTGGGCCGGGTAGGCGCGGCGCAGCAACGCCTGGGTGCGGGCCGAGAGCTCGCCCACGCGGATGGGCTTGGGCATGAAGTCGTCGGCGCCCACGCCCAGTCCCTCGACCATGTCGGCCTCCTCGCGCCGGTTGGTCACGAAGAGGATCGGAATGCGGTTGAGCAATTCCTGCCGGATGGACCGGACCACGGCCGGACCGGCCAGATCGGGCAGGCTCCAGTCGAGGATGAGGAGATCGAAGGTTTCCTGACGAAGGGCCCGCAGCAGGGCCTTGCCTTCGACGTAGCCATGGCACTCGTGTCCGAGGCCTTCCATCGTGTGCCGGATCAGTTCGAGCTGACTCGGCTCATCGTCGAGCGCGGCGATGCGCATACCGTTTTCTCCCTGACTTTGTGAACTGGCGAATCGAGGTGGGGCAACCAATGCAAACCTTGGCCCACCTTTGTAACCGTCAACGTCCGCGCGCAACCACGACGAGACGGCGGAGATTTAAAAGAACCGTCGAATATTCACGCTTCGCTGGGTCAAATTTGTCCAAGTCAGGCAATTGGGACAATTTGAGAGAATTGGGGCTCCGAGGGGCTGCCCACTGCGAATACAAACATCCGACCCGATGACGGCGAATATCGCCGCCCGCCCGCAGGCAGGACAAAACCCCCGGTACACATTTGACGCGGAATACTTCTCAATTTGCACGAGCATTTCTTCAATATTGCCTAGGCCCGTCGGCAAAGAGTCCGCAGATGTGAACTTAAGCACGAGCCACCGCTGGCCGTCTTTAATACCGACGTCTACAGTTTTCCTTTTGCAAGAAACCGGCCTCGCGAATTGGTCGCGAGAGCATCGAGACTTCAAGGGGAATGGCTGTGAATAAATCATATCGCCGCGGCGGGCCGCAAGCATTGGACACATGGATTTCCATTTCGGATATTTCAAAGTCCCGCCTCGGGAAATCCGCCATCGCAATGGCGACGATCGCGGTGTTCGCCGGGGCTGCGCATGCCCAGGTGAAAATCGGTGACAACCCGACCATTATCGATCCGGGCTCCGTTCTGGAACTCGAGAGTACCAATCGAGGGCTGCTTTTCACGCGAATTGCCGTCACCGACAAGAAGACGTGGGGCCTGGCCGGCAACACGCCGGTGGAGGGCATGGTCGTTTACAACACGAATGCAACGTCCGGGCCCGATGGACTGCAAAAAGGCTTGGCCGTCTGGAAAAACGGCCAATGGGTCAGCGTGGACGAGACGCCGTATTTCCACGTCAACTCGGCTGCCTCAGGAAACTCCACCCTCTCGAATTCGGGCGCCATCGGCACTGAAAGCACGGCCATCGGCCCCAATGCCCTGGCGGCTGCCGCCAATGCGGTGGCGCTGGGCAACGGTGCCAACGCGAAGGGGGTCAATTCCATCGCCCTAGGGAGCGGCGCGTCTGCGACTCTCGAAGGAGACGTCGCCGTGGGGCCCGGGAGCGCCGCGGCAGGGACGTATTCCGTCGCCGCCGGCAATGGCGCCACGGTGTCCTTGGGTTCGATCGGCGGCGTGGCCGTCGGCTCGGGTGCATCGACCACCAGGACCTATGGTGTCGCGGTCGGCGCATCGACCAGTGCCGGTCAGGATTCGGTGTCACTGGGATACCAGGCGAACGGCGCCGCCGATTTCTCCACGGCCTTGGGCTCCCATACCCTGGTGGGCTACGGTGCGGTGGCGGTAGGCTCGACCGCCAACGCACAGGGACTTGTGGCGACCGCTCTGGGGGCCGGCGCCAACGCCTTCGCCGATCGCGCTGTCGCGCTGGGTTCGCGCAGCACTGCCAGCGGTGTTCGAAGCGTGGCCATCGGCAGCGGCCCTGGTGCCACAGGCGCCGCGGCCAGCGGCACCGACTCGGTGGGCCTGGGCACCCAGGCCCGAGCCGGTGCCACCAACGCCGTCGCCATCGGCACCGGCGCCCAGGCCACAGGTGGGAGCAGCATCGCCATCGGCACTGGCAACGTGGTGAGCGGCAAGAACTCCGGCGCCTTCGGCGACCCGAACACCGTGAGCGGCACGGGCAGCTACGCCTTCGGCAACAACAACACCATCGCGCAGAACGACACCTTCGTGCTGGGCAACGGCGTCACCACCACACAGGCCAACGCCGTCGTGCTGGGCAACAACAGCGCCGACAAGGCGGCCGTGCAGGTCAACGGCGCCTCGATCCCCAGCGTCATCGCCACCCTCAATCCCGACGGCACCACCAGCTATTCGGCAGGCCCCCTGGTCACCTACGGCGGCTTCGCCGGCACGGCGACGGGCGTGGTCAGCGTCGGTGCGGCGGGTGCGGAGCGCCAGATCGTCAACGTCGCCCCCGGCGCCATCACGGCCACCAGCACCGACGCCATCAACGGCAGCCAGCTCTATTCGGTGGCCAGCCAGGTCAATGCGCTGGGCGGCCAGATCGTGAACGTCGTCAACAACGCCAACACGCACTTCTACAGCGTCAACGGCGGCACCAGCACCGACAGCAATTACCTGAACAACGGCGCCACGGCCCAGGGGGCCATCGCCTCGGGCATCGGCGCCTCGGCCAGCGCGGCCAACGCGGTGGCCATGGGCACCAATGCCTCGGCCACCACCGGCAACAGCGTGGCCCTGGGCGCCAACAGCACCACCGGTGCCACGACCTCCACCGCCGGCACGACGATCCTGGGCAACAACTACAGCTTCGCTGGCGGTTCCTCCACCGGGGTGGTGAGCGTGGGCTCGGCGGGCGGCGAGCGACAGGTGACCAACGTGGCGGCGGGGCAACTCAGCGCCAGCAGCACCGACGCCGTGAACGGCAGCCAGCTGTACGCGACCAACCAGGCGATCAACAACCTGTCGGCCACCGCAGCTGCGGGCATCAACGTGACCACGGCATCGACGGGCACCGGCATCGCCATCGGCACCAGCGTGGCCAACGTGGGCCCGGGCGGCACCGCCACCTACACGGCGGGCAACAACGTGGTACTCATGCAGAACGGCACGAACATGACTTTCGCCGTGAGCGACAACCCGAACTTCAACAGCGTGACGGTCGGCAGCACCACCATCAACAACAACGGGGTGAGCATCGCCAACGGGCCGAGCATGACCACCGCCGGCGTCGACGCCGGAGGCAGGACGATCACCAACGTCGCGCCGGGCGTCAGCGGCACCGATGCGGTCAACGTCAACCAGCTGAACGCCGGCCTGGGCGCCGTGAACAACAACCTCAATTCGCTGCGCCAGGACGTGCTCGATCACCGCAAGGAAGCCCGGGCCGGCGTTGCCGCTGCGATGGCCATGGCGGGCATGCCGCAGGCGTACCTGCCCGGCAAGAGCATGGTCGCGGCCGGTGCGGCCACCTTCAAGGGCCAGACGGCCATCGCCATCGGCCTGTCCAAGATCTCCGACAACGGCAAATGGGTGACCAAGATCACCGGCTCTGCCAACACGCGCGGCGACGTGGGCGTGGCGGTCGGCGCGGGATATCAATGGTGATCGCCAATGAGGACGGCATCCGACGACAACTCCAGGGAACACATTGCATGAACACCCCCCCTACCCTTGCGCGCTGCGCTTCGCTCCGAGCCGCACCGTACCGTCTGCTGCCGGGCGCCGCTGCAGCTGCCGTGCTGGCCTTGGCCGCCGGCTGTACCTCGTACGTCAGCCGCGGTATCGGCGACGATGGCCGCGCGGCCGAGGTGGTGTTTCCCGACGTCCGGCGCGATGCAACTCAGCCCGAGGGCATCTTCCCCAACCTGGACAACCTCCGCGCCGTGGGCGCAGGCCTGAACAAGGACCAGCTTTACGACCTGCTGGGCCGACCGCATTTCCGCGAGGGCCTGGTCGCGGTGCGCGAGTGGGACTACGTCTTCAACTTCCGCAGCGGCGGCGGCGTGACGACCTGCCAGTACAAGGTGATCTTCGACAAGGACGATCTGGCCCGCAGCTTCCACTGGCAGCCGGCAGGCTGCGCAGCGATCATCGCCGGCGCGGCGGCTGCGCCCCCCGCGCCCGCCGGCCCTGCAGCAGCGGCATCCGAGCGGCACTTCCGCCTGGCGGCCGATGCTCTCTTCGCCTTCGACGGCATCGAGCTTCAACCCGAGGGGCGACGCGAGATCGCACGACTCGCTTCGCGACTGACGGGCACACGCTACGAGCGCATCGAGGTGGTCGGCCACACCGACCGCCTGGGCGGTCCTGCCTACAACCAGCGGCTGTCGGAGAAGCGCGCCGAAGCGGTGCGCGGCGCGCTGGTGGCGCAGGGCATTGCGCCGTCGCGCGTGATGGCCAGCGGGCGCGGCGGGACGCAGCCGGTGGTCCAGTGCGAGCGCAGTGTCCAGCGCGCGCTGATCGCCTGCCTGGCGCCCAACCGCCGGGTCGACATCGTCGTGGACGCGAGCGCAGACGCGCCCCGCTGAAGCCTGCGCCATCGGCGCGGCCGCTATGAAATAGATAGCTGCATGTGCGCGTCCCGCGGGCGCCGGCGGCCAATTTCTTTCGAGAAAACAGGCGACAGGGAGCGTCTGTCATCTTCATGTAAGCTCGCCCCGAGTTCGCGACAGCCCGTCGCCTCGAGGAGACTTCCATGCAGACAGACAACCCTGCCGCGACGACGGCGGGTGAATCCCGTGTTGCCGTCCCCCCGCAACGCATCGGCGTGCCGCGCGAGATCTTCGTCGGCGAGAAGCGCGTGGCGACGGTGCCCGACGTGGTCGAGAAACTCATCAAGCTGGGCTTTCGCGTCGCCGTGGAGACGGGCGCCGGCGAGGCGGCGAACTTCAGCGACGAGGCCTATCGCGCGGCCGGTGCCGAGATCGTGCCCGATGCCGCCACGCTCTGGGCCACCGCCGACATCGTCTTCAAGGTCCGTCCGCCCACCATCAACGAAGTGGCGCTGATGCGCGAGGGCGGCACGCTCGTCGACTTCATCTGGCCGGCGCAGAACCCCGAGCTCATGCAGCAGCTGGCGGCGCGCCACGCCACCGTGCTGGCCATCGACTGCCTGCCGCGCACGCTGAGCCGGGCGCAGAAGATGGACGCGCTGACCTCGACCGCCGGCGTGTCGGGCTACCGCGCGGTGATCGAGGCGGCCAATGCCTTCGGCCGCTTCTTCAACGGCCAGATCACGGCCGCGGGCAAGGTGCCTCCCGCCAAGGTCTTCATCGCCGGCGCCGGCGTCGCCGGCCTGGCAGCCATCGGCACCGCAGCCAACCTGGGCGCCATCGTGCGCGCCAACGACACCCGCGCCGAGGTGGCCGACCAGGTCAAGTCGCTGGGCGGCGAGTTCGTCAAGGTCGACTACGACGAGGAAGGCTCGGGCGGCGGCGGCTACGCCAAGGTGATGAGCGAAGGTTTCCAGGCCGCGCAGCGCAAGATGTATGCGGAGCAGGCCAGGGACGCCGACATCATCATCACCACGGCCCTGATCCCCGGCAAGCCGGCGCCCAAGCTCATCACCGCCGAGATGGTGCAGTCGATGAAGCCCGGCAGCGTGATCGTCGACATGGCGGCCGAACAGGGCGGCAACTGCGAACTCACCGTGTCCGGCGAGGCCGTGGTGCGCCACGGCGTGACCATCGTCGGCTACACCGACCTGGCCTCGCGCCTGGCCAAGCAGTCGTCCACGCTCTACGCCACCAACCTGCTGCGCCTGGCCGAGGAGCTGTGCAAGGCCAAGGACGGCGTTGCCGTCGTCAACATGGAGGACGACGCGATCCGGGGCCTCACCGTGGTCAAGGACGGCGCCATCACCTGGCCCGCCCCGCCGCTCAAGCAGGCGCCCGCGCCGGCACCCAAGGCTGCCGCCGCACCGGTCGAGCAGAAGAAGGGCGGCCACGGCCATGGCAGCGCCGGCCCGATGCCCGCGAAGACGCTCGCCATCCTCTTTGCCGTCGCGGCCGTGGCGTTCTGGTTCATCGGCGCCTTCGCGCCCGCCGCGTTCCTCGGCCACTTCACGGTGTTCGTGCTGGCCTGCTTCATCGGCTACATGGTGGTGTGGAACGTCACGCCCGCGCTGCACACGCCGCTGATGAGCGTGACCAACGCCATCTCCAGCATCATCGCCATCGGCGCGCTGGTGCAGATCGCGCCGCCTGCCCTGGGCGTCGACGGCCGGCCCGACGGGCTGATCCGGTGGCTGGCCTTCGCCGCGCTGGTGCTCACGGCCGTCAACATGTTCGGTGGCTTCGCCGTCACCCGCCGCATGCTGGCCATGTTCCGCAAATAACGACAACAAGAATCCCGAGGAGCACGGACCATCATGTCCCAAAGTCTCGCCACGGTCGCCTACCTGGGCGCCGCCATCCTGTTCATCCTGAGCCTGGGCGGGCTCTCCAACCCCGAGACCTCTCGCCGCGGCAACCTGTTCGGCATGGTCGGCATGGCGCTGGCGGTGCTGGCCACCGTCTTCGGCCCGCGCGTGGGCGCGGGCGGCATCGCCTGGATCGTCATCGCGCTGGTCATCGGCGGCGGCATCGGCCTGTACGCGGCCAAGGTCGTGAAGATGACGCAGATGCCCGAGCTGGTCGCGCTGATGCACAGCCTGGTGGGCCTGGCCGCCTGCCTGGTGGGCTTCGCGAGCTACGTCGACACCTCGATCCAGCTCGAGGGCGCCGAGAAGATCATCCACGAGGTCGAGATCTACGTCGGCATCCTGATCGGCGCGGTCACCTTCAGCGGCTCGCTCGTCGCCTTCGGCAAGCTCAACGGCAGGATCGGCGGCAAGCCGCTGCTGCTGCCCGGGCGTCACTGGCTGAACCTCGTCGCGCTGCTGGTCGTGATCTGGCTCGGGCGCATGTTCCTCAATGCGCATGACGTGCAGGCCGGCATGCTGCCGCTGGTCGTGATGACCGTCATCGCACTGCTCTTCGGCGTGCACATGGTGATGGCCATCGGCGGCGCCGACATGCCGGTGGTGGTGTCGATGCTCAACAGCTACTCGGGCTGGGCGGCCGCGGCCACTGGCTTCATGCTGAGCAACGACCTGCTGATCGTCACCGGCGCGCTGGTGGGCTCCTCGGGCGCGATCCTGAGCTACATCATGTGCCAGGCGATGAACCGCAACTTCATCAGCGTGATCGCCGGCGGCTTCGGCTCGGGCGCGCCGACGAAGAAGAGCGGCGATGCCGCGGCCGCCGAGCCGCAAGGCGAAGTCACGCCGATCAGCGCCGCGGAAACCGCCGAGCTGCTGCGCGAGGCCAAGAGCGTGATCATCGTGCCGGGCTACGGCATGGCCGTGGCCCAGGCGCAGCACACCGTCAACGAGATCGTGCGCACGCTGCGCGACAAGGGCGTGGAAGTGCGCTTCGCCATCCACCCCGTGGCGGGCCGCATGCCGGGCCACATGAACGTGCTGCTGGCCGAGGCCAAGGTGCCCTACGACATCGTGATGGAGATGGACGAGATCAACGAGGACTTCCCGGACACCGACGTGGCGATGGTCATCGGCGCCAACGACATCGTGAACCCCGCCGCGCAGGACGACCCGACCAGCCCGATCGCCGGCATGCCGGTGCTCGAGGTGTGGAAGGCCAAGACCTCGATCGTGATGAAGCGCTCCATGGCCTCGGGCTACGCCGGCGTGGACAACCCGCTGTTCTACAAGGAGAACAACCGGATGCTCTTCGGCGATGCCAAGAAGATGCTGGACGAGGTGCTCGGCGCACTGAAGGGCTGAACCCAGGCCCGCGACGGAATGTCCGCTATCGTTTTTGTCGCTGATTGCGCCCGGCAGACGCGCACTGCAGCCCGATTTTCAAAATGGAGACAGAGAAGATGACCGACCGCCCCTGGCTCAGCAGCTATCCCGCCGGCGTGCCCGCCGACATCGATCCCGCCCAGTACGAATCGCTCGTCGCGCTGATGGAGGAGAGCTTCAGGAAGTACGCCGACCGCACCGCCTACGCCTTCATGGGCAAGGACATCAGCTTCGGCGAGACCGACCGCCAGAGCCGGGCCTTCGCGGCCTACCTGCAGGGCCTGGGCCTGGCGAAGGGCGACCGGGTCGCGGTCATGATGCCCAACTGCCCGCAGTACCCGGTGGCGGTGGCCGCCATCCTGCGCGCGGGCCTGATCCTGGTGAACGTGAACCCGCTGTACACCGCGCGCGAGCTGGAGCACCAGCTCAAGGACTCCGGCGCCAAGGCGATCGTCATCATGGAGAACTTCGCCACCACGCTGCAGCAGGCGATCGGCCATTCGCAGGTCAAGCACGTGGTGCTGGCCGCGATGGGCGACCGGCTCGGCCTGGTCAAGGGCGCGATCGTCAACTACGTGCTGCGCAATGTGAAGAAGATGGTGCCGGCCTACTCGCTGCCGGGCGCCGTGCGCTTCAACGATGCGCTCTCGCAGGGCGCGAACCGCGAACTGAAGGCGCCGGCCATCGGCCCCGACGATGTGGCCGTGCTGCAGTACACCGGCGGCACCACGGGCGTGAGCAAGGGCGCCGTGCTCCTGCACCGCAACGTGATCGCCAACGTGCTGCAGTCCGAGGCCTGGAACCAGCCCGTGATGGACCGCGTGCCGCAGGGCGAGCAGCCCACCAGCGTGTGCGCGCTGCCGCTGTACCACATCTTCGCGTTCACGGTGGGCATGATGCTGTGCATGCGCACGGGCGGGAAGCTCATCCTCATCCCCAACCCGCGCGACCTGGCCGCCACGCTCAAGGAACTGAGCAAGCACACCATCCACAGCTTCCCGGCCGTGAACACGCTGTTCAACGGCCTGGCCAACCACCCCGACTTCAACACCGTGGACTGGAGCCACCTGAAGATCTCGGTCGGCGGCGGCATGGCGGTGCAGGGCGCCGTGGCCAAGCTGTGGCTCGACAAGACCGGCTGCCCGGTGTGCGAAGGCTACGGCCTGTCGGAGACTTCGCCCTCGGCCAGCTGCAACCCGACCACGAGCAAGGAGTACACCGGCACCATCGGCGTGCCGCTGCCCAGCACCTGGTTCAAGCTGCTCGACGACGACGGCCACGAGGTGCCGCTGGGCGAGCGCGGCGAGATCGCCATCAAGGGCCCGCAGGTCATGGCCGGCTACTGGCAGCGGCCCGACGAGACCGCCAAGGTCATGACCGCGGACGGCTGGTTCAAGACCGGCGACGTCGGCACCGTCGACGAGCGCGGCTTCTTCAAGATCGTCGACCGCAAGAAGGACATGGTGCTGGTCAGCGGCTTCAACGTCTACCCCAATGAGGTCGAGGACGTGGTGGCCACGCTCGACGGCGTGCTCGAATGCGCCGTGGTCGGCGTGCCCGACGACAAGACCGGCGAGGCCGTGAAGCTGGTCATCGTGAAGAAGAACCCCGAACTCACCGAAGAGCAGGTCAAGGCCTTCTGCCGTGCCAACCTCACCGGCTACAAGCAGCCCAAGGTGATCGAGTTCCGGACCGAGATGCCCAAGACGCCCGTGGGCAAGATCCTGCGGCGTGAGCTGCGGGACAAGAAGTAGCCTCGTCGTTTCAAGCCAAATCGGCCCGGAGCGCCCGCGCAGCTTGCGCGAGGCGCTCTTTTTTTCATAGCAACGGCGATCCATGGCACAGTCGTCGGGTTTCCGCCCACGAAAGAAGACACGAGATGAACGCAGCAGCAAGCTCCCCCGTGGCCGGTGCCGGCCGCTTCGGCAGCGGCCAGGCCGTGCGCCGGCTCGAAGACGACGCCCTGCTCGCAGGCACCGGCCGATACACCGACGACGTGCGGCCCGAAGGGCAGGCGCAGCTGGCGTTCCAGCGCTCGCCGTACCCGCACGCGCGCATCGTGTCGGTCGATGCCGAGGGCGCGCGCGGCATGCCGGGCGTGCTGGCGGTCTACACCGGGGCCGACCTGGTGGCGGCGGGCGTGAAGCCGATCCCCGGCGTGGCCGGCTTCAAACGCGGCGACGGCAGCAACGGTGCGACGGCACCGCGCCGGGTGCTGGCGCACGAGCGCGTGCGCTTCGTCGGCGAGCCGGTGGTGGCCGTGGTGGCCGAGACGCTGCAGGAGGCGCGCGATGCGGCCGAGGCGGTGATGGTCGAGTACGAGGAGCTGCCCATGGCAGTGGCCATCGCCGATGCCATCGCGCCCGGCGCGCCGGTGCTGTGCGAGGCCGCGCCCGACAACATCTCGGCCGAAATGCGCCACGGCAACGCAGAAGCCGCTGCCGCCGCGTTCGCACAGGCCGCGCACGTGGTGAAGCTCGCCGTCACCAACCAGCGCGTGGCGGCGGTGACGATCGAGCCGCGCGCGGTGCTGGGGGAGTTCGACTCCGCGGCGCGCGACGGGCAGGGCCGCCTCACGCTGCGCATGAGCACGCAGATGCCCTCGGGCGTGCGCAACACGCTGTGCGACGCGGTGCTGGGCATCCCGCGCGACGAGGTGCGCGTGGTGGTGGGCGACGTGGGCGGCGGCTTCGGCATGAAGACCGGCATCTACCCCGAGGACGCGGCCGTGGCCTTCGCGGCGCGCGCGCTGAAGCGGCCGGTGAAGTGGATCGCCGAGCGCAGCGAGGAATTCCTCGCCACCACGCACGGGCGCGACATTGAGGCGCAGGCCGAACTCGCGCTGGCGGCCGACGGCAAGGTCCTCGCGCTGCGCATCCGCACCCACGCCAACGTGGGCGCCTACGCCACGGGCACGGGCGTCGCGATCCAGCTGCTGATCGGCCCGTGGGTGCAGACCAGCGTGTACGACATCCCGGTCATCGACTTCCACTTCAAGGCGGTGATGACCAACACCGCGCCCACCGGCGCCTACCGCGGCGCCGGCCGGCCCGAAGCCATCTACACGATGGAACGCCTGATGGACGAGGCCGCGCGCCAGACCGGCATCGACCGCATCGCGCTGCGCCGGCGGAACTTCATCCGCCCGGAGCAGATGCCCTACAAGAACCCGATGGGCCAGGTCTACGACACGGGGCAGTTCGAGAAGGTGATGGACCAGGGCCTGCAGCTGGCGGACTGGCAGGGCTTCGACGCTCGCGCGAAGGAATCGCAGGCGCGCGGCAAGTGGCGCGGCCTGGGCATCGCGACCTTTCTCGAATGGACCGGCGGCAATGTGTTCGAGGAGCGCGTCACCGTCGATGTCAAGGCCGATGGCGTGATCGAAGTCTTCTCCGCCGTCAATGCCATGGGCCAGGGCATCGCGACCACGCTGGCGCAGCTGGTGGTGGATGCCTTCGGCGTGCCGATCGAACAGGTGCGCGTGGTGCTGGGCGACACCGACCGCGGCGACGGCTTCGGCAGCGCCGGCTCGCGCTCGCTCTTCACCGGCGGCTCGGCCATGCGCATCGGCGCACAGCGCACCATCGACAAGGGCAAGGAACTCGCCGCGCAGGAACTCGAGGCCGCGGCTGCCGACATCGACTATGCGCAGGGCCGCTTCACCGTCAAGGGCACCGACCTGGGCATCGACCTCTTCGCGCTGGCCGGCAAGCAGGCCGAGCAGCGCATCTTCGTCGACTCCACCAGCACCGTCGACGGCCCCACCTGGCCCAACGGCTGCCACGTCAGCGAGGTGGAGGTCGACCCGCTCACCGGCGACGTGGCGGTGGTGGCCTACGCCTCGGTCAACGACGTGGGCCGCGTGGTCAACCCCATGATCGTGCGCGGCCAGCTCGATGGCGGCGCAGTGCAGGGCATCGGCCAGGCACTGCTGGAGCAGGTGGTGTACGACCGCGAGACCGGCCAGCCCGTCACCGGCAGCCTGATGGACTACGCGCTGCCGGTGGCCGGCACGGCGCCCGACTTCAGGACCGAGATGGACGAGTCCACGCCCTGCAAGAACAACCCGCTGGGCGTGAAGGGCGTGGGCGAACTGGGCACCATCGGCGCCACGCCCTCGGTGGTCAACGCCGTGGCCGACGCACTGGCTCGCAACGGGCGCGGCGCCACCTCGCCGCAGCTCCAGATGCCGCTCACGCCCACGCGCGTGTGGCAGGCGCTGCACGCCCCCGCCTGACCGGCGTTTCGAGCCGAATCGGCCTGCAGCGCCCGCCGCGCGTGCGCCTGCAGCTATGTTTTCGATAGCAACTGCGTGACGCCAGGTGTCGCCCGTGCGTCAACCGCCCGGGTGAGCCCGGAGCCGCGCACGCACGCCAGCCGGCCAGAATGCGCGAGGCGCCGCGCGCCCGCCACCCGACCCGTCCAGGAGGGCGGGCCGCCTGCCCTTTTCCCTGATCGAACGGAGACACACACCATGGCCGACGCCGTCCGCGCCCACCCCTGGACCGACCACTACCCGCCCGGCATGCGCTGGGACTGCGAACTGGCGCTCAAGCCGGTCACGCGCTTCCTCGACGACGCGGTGGCGCGCTGGCCCGAACGCACGGCCCTCGAGTTCATGGGCCGCGCCATCAGCTACCGCGAGCTGGCCCAGCTGGCCGACCGCGCCGCCGCGGGCCTGCGCAGGCTGGGCGTGCAGCCCGGCGTGCACGTGGGCCTGTTCCTGCCCAACTCGCCGCACTACGTGATCGCCTTCTTCGGCGTGCTCAAGGCCGGTGGCGTGGTGGTCAATTACTCGCCGCTCGATGCAGAGCGCGTGCTCGCCCACAAGATCGAGGACAGCCGCACCGACGTGCTGGTCACGCTCGACCTGGCGGCGCTCTACCCGCAGATGGCCCGCATGCTGGGCAACACGCGGCTGAAGACCCTGGTGGTCGGCGACCTGGCCGAGTTCAGCGGCGCGCCCGGCCCGGTGCGCGCGCAGCTCGAGGCCGCGAAGATGGTCGCGCCCGTGGCCGACGACGCGCAGCACCTGCGCTTCGCCGCACTGCTCGACAACGACGGCGCCATCACGCCACACGAGGCGAAGGACCTCGAGGACATCGTGGTGCTGCAGTACACCGGCGGCACCACCGGCCTGCCCAAGGGCGCGATGCTCACGCACCGCAACCTCGCGGCGGCCAGCGCGCAGTACTTCGAATCGACCCGCGGCGAGCCCACGCCCATCCTGGCCGAGGGCAGCGAGCGCTTCCTCGTGGTGCTGCCGCTCTTCCACATCTACGCGCTCAGCGCGGTGATGTTGCTGGGCCTGCGCCTGGGTGCGACGCTGGTGTTGCACACCAAGTTCGACGTCGAGGCGGTGCTCAAGGAAATCGCCGGCAGCCGCATCAGCGCCTTCTGCGGCGTGCCGACGATGTACACGGGCATGCTGATGCACCCCAAGGCGCGCGAGACCGACCTGAGCTCGCTGCGCTTCTGCGGCTCGGGCGGCGCGCCGCTGCCGGTGGAGATCGAGCAGCGCTTCTTCGAGCTCTCGGGCTGCCACCTCAACGAAGGCTGGGGCATGACCGAGACCTCGCCCTCCGGCACCTTCACGCCCGCGCGCGAGCCGAAGCGCCGCGCCGGTTCGTGCGGCATGCCGCTGCCCAACGTCGACATCCAGCTGCTGGCCCTCGATGGGTCCGGCCGCGAGGTCGGTCCGGGTGAACCCGGCGAGCTGTGCATCCGGGGCCCGAACGTCATGAAGGGCTACTGGAACAACCCCCAGGCCACGGCCGAGGCGTTCACGGCCGACGGCTTCTTCAGGAGCGGCGACGTGGCGAAGGTCGACGCCGACGGCTACTTCTACATCGTCGACCGCACCAAGGACATGCTGCTGTGCGGCGGCTTCAACGTCTACCCGCGCGTACTGGAGGAGGCGATCTACGAGCACCCGTCCGTGGCCGAGGTGTGCGTGATCGGCATCCCCGACGCCTACCGTGGCCAGTCGCCCAAGGCCTTCGTCGTGCTCAAGCCCGGCGCCGAGCCCCTCGGCATCGAGGCACTGCAGGCTTTCCTGAAAGGCAGGCTCGGCAAGCACGAGATGGTGCATGCGCTCGAAATCCGCGCCGAGCTGCCCAAGACGCCGGTGGGCAAGCTGTCGAAAAAGGACCTGGTCGAGCAGGAAGCGCAGAGGCGCACCGCCGCGGCGGCCTGACGTGGCTGAAGCGCTGGACGCCGCGCGGCGCGGCGTCGCGCTGCGGACAATGCGCGCATGCACGCCACCGCCGCCGAATCCGCCGCATCCACCGCACCCATCGCCCTCGTGGGCGCCCTGCACGAAGAACTCGCCGCCGTGCTCGAGGCCATGCCCGACGAGCAGCCGGTGCGCGTGGCGGGCCGCGAGTTCTGGCAGGGCCACCTCGAAGGCCGGCCGGTGGTGGCGGTGCTGTCGCGCATCGGCAAGGTGGCCGCGGCGACCACGGCCGCGGTGCTGCTGGAGCGCTTCGGCGTGCAGGCGGTGCTGTTCACCGGCGTGGCCGGCGGGCTGGCGCCGGGCGTGGCGGTGGGCGACGTGGTGGTGGCGACCGAGCTGCTGCAGCACGACATGGACGCCTCGCCGCTCTTCCCGCGCCACGAGGTGCCGCTGTATGGCCGGTCGCGCTTCCCGGCCGACGCCGGATGGGCCGCGGCCCTGGCCAATGCGGCATCGCGGGTGCTCGCCGATCCGGCCGCCCTGGTGGGCGGCGCGGCCGTGGACGAGTTCGCGCTGCATCGCCCGCGCGTGCACCGCGGCCTGATCGTGAGCGGCGACCGCTTCGTCGCGACCGCGGCCGAAAGCGACGCCCTGCGCATCGCCCTGCCCGATGCGCTGGCGGTGGAGATGGAAGGCGCCGCCATGGCGCAGGTCTGCCACGACTGGGGCGTGCCCTTTGCGGCGGTGCGCACCGTCTCCGACCGCGCCGACGACGCGGCGCACAACGACTTCACCCGCTTCGTCGCCGAGGTGGCGCGGCACTACAGCGCAGCGGTGCTGCGCGAGGCGCTGCGCGGCATGCCGGCTCGCGCCTGAAGCGCAGCGCCCATCCGGTGGCACGCGCCCCGAGGCGAAGGCGCTCGCGGGTACTTTCGTCTGGCAGACGGCTCCTACAGGGCATGCGCTGCTGTCCGGCCCCGCACGCACCGCGCCCGCACTACGGTCGGGTGCTTAGGGAGTTCCGCGGCGCCATCCCGTCCGACACCGGCTGCACCGCCACAAGCGGGAGCACCGGGCCGCCGTGCCTGTTCTCGTTTTCCAAGGATCCCGGTCGATGTTTCCCCTTTCCTTCCGCCCTGCCGCGCGCGGCTGGCCGCTCGCCGTCGTCGCCGCTGCCTTTGCCGCCCCCCTGTCCTCGCTCGCCCAGTCGACGACCGACGCACCGATGCCCACCACGATGTCGCCGGCGCTGGACCGCTTCAGCATTTCCGTCGGTGCCTTCAGCGCCAAGCCCGAGATCAACGCCGCCGTCGGCAACAGCTTCGGCTCGCTCGATTCCGGGCAGATCGACGGCGAGCGCAAGACCATGCCGCGCATCAACGGCGAGTTCCTGCTGGGCGCCAACCACGGCATCTCCTTCGAGGCTTTCCGCTACAGCCAGGGCTACGCCAACTCGTACAGCGGGATCTACAACACCGGCCCCTTCAGTGCCGGCATCGCCACGGGCGTGAACCTGGACTTCGACCTCGACGTCGCACGGCTGGGCTATCGCTACTGGTTCGGCAGCGGCAACACGGTCTTCGGGCTGGGCGCGGGCCTGGGCTACTACCGGGTGAGCCTGGACACGAACGCCTACGGCGCGGCCAACGCCGGCCTCGCGGGCCTGGGCTTCGTGGGCTACAACGGCACCTTCAGCCGGCACGACAGCGACGACGCCGTGGCGCCGATGCTGGAAGTGGGCGTGCGGCACGCGATCACGCCGGACCTGCGCCTCTTCTTCGACGGATCGGGCATCCACAAGGGCGGCGGCAGCGGGGTGCGCGGCAGCATCTACAACGCCTCGGCCGGCGTGGAGTGGTTCCCGGTGCGCAACATCGGCGTGTCGCTCGCCTACGCGGTGACCGACGTGGACCTCAAGCGCGGCGATGCCGGGGTGCAGCGCCTGCGCGTGAAGTTCCAGGGGCCGGTGCTGGCCGTGAAGGGCCGGTTCTAGGCCCCACGCACGCCGGCGTTGCGTTGCGGCCCGGCATTTGCATGCCGAAAGTGGCTGCAGCGCCCGCCGGACGGGCGCTGGCAGCTACGGAATCGACAGCAGAACGGACTCAGGCGGTCGCGGTCTGCAGCCCCTGGGCAGCGTCCGCGGCAATCTCGTAGGAACGCAGGCGCGCCGCATGGTCGTAGATGCCGCTGGCCACGATGATCTCGTCCACCCCCGTGCGATCGGCGAAGGCCTGCAAGCCGGCCCGCACTGCGTCGCGCGTGCCGATGGCGGCGCAGGACAGCACCGAGTCGAGCAGCGCGTTCTCGCCCGGGCCCACACGGCCGCGGTAGTTCTCGACCGGCGGCGGCAGGCGGCCCGGCCGGCCGCTGCGCAGGTTCACGAAGGACTGCTGCCAGGAACTGGCCAGCAGGTGCGCCTGCGCCTCGTCGTCGGCGGCAAAGATGTTGAAGCCAGCCATCACGTAGGGCCGGTCGAGCTGGGCCGAGGGCTTGAAGGTCTCGCGGTAGATGCGGATGGCCTGCATCAGCTGCTGCGGCGCGAAGTGCGAGGCAAAGGCATAGGGCAGGCCCAGGTGCGCGGCCAGCTGCGCGCCGAAGGTGCTGCTGCCGAGGATCCACACCGGCACCTCGGTGCCGCGGCCGGGCACGGCCATCACGGGCTGGCGCGGGGTCTTGCTCATGTAGTCCATGAGTTCGACCACGTCCTGCGGGAACTGGTCGGCGTCGGACTGCAGGTCGCGCCGCAGGGCATGCGCGGTGCGCTGGTCCGAACCCGGCGCACGGCCCAGGCCGAGGTCGATGCGTCCGGGGTAGAGCGACTCCAGCGTGCCGAACTGCTCGGCGATGACCAGCGGCGAGTGGTTGGGCAGCATCACGCCGCCGGAGCCGATGCGGATGGTCGAGGTGCCAGCGCCCACGTAGGCGAGCAGCACGGCCGTGGCGGCACTGGCGATGCCCGGCATGCCGTGGTGCTCGGCCAGCCAGTAGCGCCGGTAGCCCAGGCGCTCGCCATGCTGCGCCAGGGCCAGCGAATTGCGGAACGACTGGCCGGCGTCACCGCCTTCGCAGATGGGGGACAGGTCGAGGATGGAGAGGGCGACGGGATGCATCGCCGGATGATCGCCCCAATGCAGCGCCCCTGCCGCGGCAGGGGCATGGCGCCATCGGGCTCAGCATCTCTCGCGCGAGCGGCCCAGCGGCAGCATTGGACGCCGTGGCGTCAGCTCTTCCAGGGCAGCGCGTGTGGTCACCACGCGCTCGGCCATTTCGGCATTGAGGGCGTCCATGGGAGAACGCCACCACAACAGGAAACAGGCGGCTGCCGCGCCCATCACCAACAACATCACCAGGTACACCGCCAAGCCCTCGGATCCATTTGAACAAAAAATGATGCGTTGCAGCACGGCCATACGATGTAAGACATTCGACCGCCTTTTGTCCGACGACCGCTAGGGTGTGTAAAGATTCCGCTTTCGGGGGCCCGATGGCGCGCAGGCGTCCTACGCACCACGGACGCCGAAGCTCCGTAATCTTTGTTGACGCGGAGCTTTTCATTTCCGCTTGGCCCTGCAACACCATGCGCCTTCATCCCGATGACGACCGCGCCGTGGCCGCCGCGAGACGCGGCATCGACCAGTTGTGCGCCCACGTTGACACCGGCCCTGTCGCCGCCCTCCCGCCGACGGAACACGCCGCCCTGCGCAAATGCCTGGCTTCGGCCAACGACCTGCTGACCTTGTGCGAGGGACTGCTCGAGGGCGCGGACGGACTCAGCACCGTCGAGCGCGAGCGGCGCATCGAGTGGCTGGTCGATCGGGCCAAGCATGTGGCGCACCGTGCCTATGACACGGCGCTGGCCGTGACCGGCGATCCGGCGCAAGGCACCGACGAGCCGACGGCTCACAACGGCAACTAGAGACAGAAAAACCGTCGCCCGGCGTCAGGGCATGAGCCCGGCCTGGGGTGCCGCGAGGCGGCTGCACAGCAGTCCACGCACCGCGTGCGGCGATCGCCCGACCTCCTGGACGGCCTTGCGCAGTACGGCCTCGGTCACGCCGAACTCGCCCATCCACACGCTCACGTCGTCGTGCGAGTCCAGATCGATCCACCCCGGCTGGCTCAGGACGACATGGGGGAAGACGGGTGGACTCATCGGCAGGCCTCGTGCGAAAGGAAATGCACCGAGGAATCGGTGCGGCGCCGCATCATGGTGCGCCGGCCGCGATGCGCGCCGAGGCGCCCGCGCCACGCGCGTGTCAGCCGGCGCCGACAGGGCGTGTCACGAGCACGGCGCAGGGCCAATGGCGCAGCAGCGCATCGACCTCCCACGGCTGGTCGTGAGCCCATGTGCGACCGGTCAGTACATCGGTCCAGACGGTCGTACCCGACGAGGTCGGCATTGGCACCACCTGCGTGCCCCGCCAGGCGGCCGACCGCCAGGCGCCGGGCGGCCTGGCCGTCTCCCGCACGGAGGCGTCGTCCTGCTGTGAGAAGAAGCGGCCCGCAACCACGCACACCTGCCCCTGCGCGGTGGCACGGCGGTAGGCGATGGTCGCTGCAGCGGCAGGCCCCGCCACCTCCAGCGCCTCGTGCGGGGCCTCGCGCAGCACGGGCCAGTGTTCCGCGCGCAAGCGCAGCAGCCGCGACACGGCCCACAGCTTGGCGTGCGGCAGGCGGCCGGGTGCGAGCAGTTCGCCCACGCGCTCGGCCAAGGCATCGCCCGCGGACGCAGCCAGGGTGTCGAGCGCATCCAGCGCCTGCGCACGCAGGGCGTAATCGACCGGACGCCGGTTGTCCGGATCGACCAGGCTCAGGTCGATCCACTCGCTGCCCTGGTAGACGTCGGGCACGCCGGCCGAGGTGAATTTCAGCGCCATCAGCACCAGGCTGTTCAGGCCGCCGTACCAGGCCAGGCGCTCGGCCAGCGGCCGGAAGTCCTCCAGGAAGCGCGGCGAGCGGGCGGGGTCGACCAGTGCCCGCACGAAGGCCTCCTGCGCGGCCTCGTAGGCCTCGTCGGGCTGCAGCCAGCTCGTGTGCACCTTGGCCTCGCGCGCCGCCTTGCGCAGATATGCGACGAGGCGGTCGGCGTAATCGGCCGGCGGGCAGCCTTCGGCATCGGCCTCCCAGGTGCCCAGCAGCGTCTGGTAGAGCAGGTACTCGTCCGCGGCCGAGGGCTCGGTGCCGTGCGCGGTGTGCAACTGCCGGCGCAGCGGCGCCTGCAGCGCGCGCCAGCGGCGCAGTGCCAGGCGCCAGGTGGCCGGCATCTCCGACAGCACGTCGATGCGGGTGCGCACGTCCTCGGCGCGCTTGTTGTCGTGCGTGGACGTGGCCAGCAGGGTATGCGGCCAGCGTTCGGCCCGGTCGCGGCTGGCCGCGTGGAAGGCCTCGAGCGTGAAGCCGAACACCGCCGGCTCGCCGCCCACCTCGTTGAGCGCCACGAGCGGGAAGTGGCGGTAGAAGGCCGTGTCCTCCACGCCCTTGGCCGCCACGGGTGCACTGAACTGCTGGAAGCGCGCGGCGAAGCGGCGGACCAGTGCACGCGCGTTCCCGGTCGCCCCCGCCTGCCCGAGCATGGCGCCGCGGATGAAGTCGAAGACCGACGCGTCGGCCAGCTCGCTGCGGGCACGCGCGGCGTCGACCGCCTCGTCGATGAAGCGCCGGTCCTGCGCACTTGGCTCGTCGGTCACATAGGTGCGGTACACGCTCATGCAGGCCACCACCTCGGCCAGCGCGCGCCGCAGGTTGTTGAGCGTGTGGTCGCGCGTGTGCCGGTCGGCACGCGCGATGCGCAGCAGCATGGAGGCCAGCGCGGTCATGTCCGAAGCCAGGGCGTTGGTCGTGACCGCGCGCTTGCATTGCAGCACGACGTCCTGGTAGGGCGTGTCGATGCCGGTGAAGCTGCGCCAGGTGCGCTCGAACGCGGACTCGGCCGTGGTGTCGATGAGCACGCCATTGGCCACGTTGGCGAAGCGGTAGCCCGTGGTGCCGTGGATGGCCCAGGATTCGGGCACGTCCTCGTGGCCGGCGGCGATCTTCTCGGCGACTACGTACAGCGGGCGGTCGGGCCGGCCCTGGGCATCCGCGCCGGCGCGCGGGCGGCCGACGCGTCGCGCATAGCCGTCCTGCAGGCGCTCGAAGTATTCCGCCGGGTCGCGCATGCCGTCCGGGTGGTCGATGCGCAGGCCGTCCACCCAGCCGCGCGCGGCCAGGTCCAACGCCAGCCCCTGCGTGGCCTCGAAGACCTCGGGCAGTTCCATGCGCAGGGCCGCCAGTTCGTTGACGTCGAAGAAGCGGCGGTAGTTGATCTCGTCGGAAGCCACGCGCCAGAACGCCAGGCGGTAGTGCTGCGCCTCCAGCAGCGCATGAAGCGCATCGCGTGCGCGCGGCCGGTTCCAGGCCTCGAGCGCCGCGCGCAGCGCCGGCGCGGCGGCGGCCTGGCCGTCCAGCAGCTCCACCAGGCGGGCATGCGCCATCGCCTGCTCTCGGGCGCGCACCTCGCGCACCGCATCGCCGCTGGGCAGGTGGGCGAAGGCGTGGCCGATGCTGGCGAAGGCGGCCTGCACCTGCGCGTCGTCGACCAGCCCTTCGGCCCAGCGCAGCACCTCGGCATAGCTGGCCGGCGCCAGCGGAAAACGGTGCTCGTGGTAGCGGATCGACAGCGCGCCGCGCGTGTCGTCGAGGGCGAGTTTCAGTTCGCCGCGGTCGAGAACGGCGCCGTAGCTGTCGCCCAGCACCGGCAGCAGCACCTTGCCCGCGAGGTCGGCATCGAGCGGCTGCCACTCGATGTCGAAGAAGCGGGCATAGGCCGAGTCCTCGCCGTTCTCCAGCACGTCGAGCCACCAGGGGTTGTCGGCGCCCAGCACGCCCATGTGGTTGGGCACGAGGTCGAGCAGCTGGCCCATGCCCTGGTCCTGCAGCGCCCGGGTGAAGCGCGCGAAGCCCTCGAAGCCGCCGAGCTCGGGATTGACCTCGTCGTGCGCCACCACGTCGTAGCCGTGCCGACTGCCCGGCCGCGCGCGCTGGATCGGCGAGCAGTACACATGGCTGATGCCCAGCCGCGCGAGGTAGGGAAGGACGGCGATCGCGTCGTCGAAAGTGAACTCCTCGTGGAACTGCAGGCGGTAGGTGGCGCGCGGGATGCGCGTGCGCGGCGGTGCCCCCGCCGCATCCATGCGCGCGGGCCGCTCCTGCGCCACCGCTTCGGCGACGGCGCACACGCGGGCCTGCGCCGGCCACCGGTCCGCGGACAGCGACAGGCGGCGGCGCCAGTTGGGATGGGTGTCGAGCGTGCCAGGCATGTTGGCCTGCTCGCGCTCGCCCAGCAGGTCCTCGGCCTGCACCATCATCAGCCGTGCGGGCGTGCTGGCGAGGTAGCGGTGCACGGCCGCAGTCGCGTCGGCGTCCAGCTCGCCGGCGCCGAGCGCGCGCGCCACCGCCTCGGCGTCCAGCAGGCCGGCCTGCTGCAGCGCCAGCATGAGCTGGGCACGCTCGGCCGCGCGATCCGCCAATTGCTGCAAGGCCGTTGCCTCGCGCGGGAACAGACCCAGCCGGATGCGTTCCTGCAGGTCGGTCGAGCTCCACCAGCCCTGCAGGGTGGCCAGGTCGTGGGTGCTCACCGCCGCGAGGGCCTCGCGCGGGTAGGCCTGCGGCGCCTTGAAGGCCGCGCCTTCGCGTTCGAAGTACAGCAGCCGGTACGACAGCAGCCCGAAGCGCTCCAGCAGATGCCGCGTCTCGTCCGAAACCGTGCCCAGGTCCTCGCCGATCACCATGCAGCGGTGGCGCTGGCTCTCCAGCGCGACGATCGCCAGCATCTCCTCGGCCGGGTAGTGCACGTAGGCGCCCTCGGCCGGCGTGGCGCCGGGCGCCATGCAGAACAGGCGCGTGAGGCCCATCACGTGGTCGATGCGCAGCGCGCCCGCGCCGCGCATGCCGGAGCGCAGCGTGTCGATGAAGAGCGCATAGCCCGTCTCGCGCAACGCCACGGGCTTGAGCGGCGGCAGGCCCCAATCCTGGCCGAGCGGGTTGAATTCGTCGGGCGGCGCGCCCACGCTGGCGCCCGTGGCCAGCACCGCACGCGCACCCCAGGCGTCGGAGCCGTAACGGTCGACCGACACCGCCTGGTCCAGGTACAGGCCGATGGCCAGGCCCTCGTCGCGGCAGCGTGCCGCGGCCGCCTGCAATTGCGCGTCGGCGACCCACTGCAGCCAAGCGAAGAAATCCACGCGCCGGGCATGTTCGGACGCGAAGGCACGCACCTGCGGCGTGTCTGGCGACTGGAAGCCCTCGGGCCACACCGGCCAGCCCCAGGCGGCCGGGTCGCGCGCATGGAAGTGCGTCTGCAGGGCGTCGAAGAGCGCGTGCCGCTGCAGCGCCTCGCCGCGCGACGCCACGAAGGCGCGGAACGCCTCTTTATCGGCCTGCGCCGGATCGCCCGGCGCAGGCGCGGCGGCGGCGAAGTCGGCATGCACGAGAGCCAGGACTTCCAGCTTCGCGGCCGCCACGCCGACATGATCGACCAGCGTGGCCTCCCGCAGGGCCGCAAGCCGCGCCTGGAATTCCGCGGAAGCGACGCGCTCCCGCGCCGCCGCGCTGCGCCGGTAGCCCGGCGCCGCCTCGACGTCGATATAGAGCAGGTTCAGGTGCAGGCGCGACGAGGGGCTGTAGGGACTGCGCTTGCCCGCGTCGTGCGGGAACAGGGCGTGCAGCGGGTTCAGCCCGATCGCCTGCGCACCCAGCCGCGCTGCCGGCGCCGCCAGCGCGGCGAGGTCGCCGAAATCGCCGATGCCCCACTGCCGCGCGGAGCGCAGGCCATAGAGCTGCACCGCGATGCCCCAGTGGCGCGGCTCGGATTCGCCGCCATCGTCCTGCCCGGGCATGTAGCAGCGCGGCGGCGCGGCAATGACCAGGGCTTCTTCCGGCCGGCCCTCGATGCGCAGCCGGTGGTAGCCCATGGGCAGGCCGTCGGCAATGGCCGCCATGCGCTCCACGATCCACTGCCCGTCCACTTCCCTGCGCTCGCGTTCGTCCGTGCCCTCGAACGCGAGGCTGCCGCGCCGGATCTCGCCCTGCTCGCCGGTGAGCGACCAGTCGGCGCGCGACACGTCGGCCGCCAGCCGCAGCGGCAGCCGCAGAGACTCGCCGGAATGCACCACGTGCACCGTCGGCAGTGCGCGGCGCCACTGCGCGGCCTCGCGCGCCGCGAGCTCGGTCTCCCATGCGGATGCATCGTCCGGCGCATGGGCGCCGAAGCCGAATTCGGCCAGCAGCGCGGCGAGCTGCGCCGGCGCGACCTCGACCCGCCGGCCCCAGACGTCGTGGTAGTACGTGGCGATGCCGGCTCGCAGGCAGGCCCGGTGCAGGGCCTCAAGCATGCGGCACCTCTTCGAGCGCCAGGCGCAGTCCGCCGGACGCCAGTCGCAGACCGCCGTCCTGCGCCGTGCAGGCGCGCTCGTACAGGGTGCGGCCGGGCGGCGCCGCCGCATGCGCGGGCCGGGTGCCGAGATTCAGCACCATCTGCAGGAGCGCGGCTGTCCGGCCCCCTTCGAGCACCCACTGCAGGTACAACACTTGACCGTCGGTGTGCCACAGGCCGCTGCCCGGCCGCGAGGGCAGCCGCGGCGCGATGTGTCGCGCGCGCACCGCAAGCACGGCGCGGGTGTCTTCCAGGGCGCGGGCGTGCATGCCGCTTTGCGCCTCGTCGGCATTCAGGCGGGAGGCCTCGAAGGTGGATTGCGCATTCGGGTCGGGAATCTGCGCCAGCGCGGCCTCGTTCTCGAAGGCGGCGAAGCGGCCGAACTCCTGGCGCCGCCCGCGCGAGACGGCCTCAGCCAGCTCGGGCCCGAAATCGCAGAAGTAGAGAAAGGGCGAGGTGGCGGCGAACTCCTCGCCCATGAACAGCATCGGCGCGTGCGGCGACAGCAGCACCGCCGCGCGCGCAGCCTGCACGCGCGCAGCATCGGCGAGCGCGTCGATGCGGTCGCCGAAGGCGCGGTTGCCGACCTGGTCGTGCGTCTGCAGGAAGGAGACGAAGGCGCCGTGCGGCAGGCCCGAGGGGTCTTCTCCGCGGCGCTCGCCGCCGCGGAAGGCCGAGGCCTGGCCGGTGTAGAGAAAGCCCTGGGCCAGCGCCCGGCCGAACTGCTCGGCGGGCTGCTCGGCGAAATCGAGGTAGTAGCCGTCGGTTTCGCCGGTGAGCAGCACATGCGCGGCGTGGTGCAGGTCGTCGTTCCACTGCGCGGTCGCGATCTCCGCGATTCCCTGCGGGTCGCGTCCGAGGAAACGGGCCTGGTTCAGGTCGTTCTCCAGCACGACGTGCACCGCACGATCGCGGCCTGGGCCCTCGCGCAGCGCCCGGCAGATTGCCGCGACGATGTGCTCCTCGGAGTCGTCGCGAATGGCGTGCACCGCGTCGAGCCGCAGGCCGTCGAAGTGGAACTCCTCGATCCAGTGCAGCGCGTTCTGGATGAAGAAGGCGCGCACCGCTTCGCGCCCGTCGCCGTCGAAGTTGATGGCCGCGCCCCAGGGCGTCTTGTGGGCCGGGTTGAAGAAGGCGGGGCAGTAGGCATGCAGGTAGTTGCCTTCGGGCCCGAAGTGGTTGTAGACCACGTCGAGCAGCACCATGAGGCCGAGCGCGTGGGCTTCGTCGACGAAGGCACGCAGTTCGTCCGGCCGGCCGTAGACGCTGTCGGGCGCGAAGAGCAGCACGCCGTCGTAGCCCCAGTTGCGCCCGCCGGGGAAATCGGCCACGGGCATGAGTTCGACCGCGGTGATGCCCAGGGCAGCGAGTTCGGGCAGGCGCCGCCGTGCCGCATCGAAGGTGCCCTCGGCCGTGAAGGTGCCCACGTGCAGTTCGTAGACCACGGCCTCGGACCAGGGCCGGCCGCGCCAGGCCGCGTCCTTCCACGCGTAGGCCGCCGGGTCGACGATTTCACTGGGGCCGTGCACGTCCTTTGGGTTGGCGCGCGAGGCCGGGTCGGGCACGCGAAGGCCATCCGGCAGCACGAAGCGGTACAGCTCGCCCGGCAGGGCGTCGGGCACCTCGAGTTCGTACCAGCCGCCGCTGCGCGGCTCCATCGGCTGTACGTCCCAGCGAGCCTCGTCGTCACCGCCGGGCAGACGACGCTCGAGGCGAACGCCGTCCAGCACGTCGACGCCTGGCGCCCAGAGTGAGAAGCGCACGCCGCCGCCATCGAGCACGGTCGGACCGAATCGCATGGCCGAGCCATGGGTCTTCATGGAGAACCTTCGGAAAAAGAGGGAGACAGGAGATCAGATGGGCGGCGGCGGATCGCCGGGCCGCCGGGGAATCAGCGGCTCGCCGCCGGTTCGCCGCGGCGCAGGCGGGCGCAATGGGTCGTCCGCAGGCACCACGGCGTCCACCGGCGCCGCGGCCGCTTCCTCGGCCAGGCTCTCGCCCGCGCGCGCCGCGCGGTCGCCCGGCGCGGGCGCAGCCGGAGGCATGCCATCGCCCGGCAGGCCGTCGCGCGGCAGCCATTCGTCGATGCGGCGCGCCGCCCAGTCCTTGCCCGCAAGCCCGAAGGCCAGTGCAACCGCGAACACGAAGCCCGCGAGGATCACGATGAAGCTCTCGCGCACGATGTCGCCGCCCACCTTGACCTGGTCCAGCGCGATCAGGATCACGAAGACCAGTACCGCGTATTGCGCCACTTTCGAGAAGAAGAAGGCGTCGCGCACGCCGACGTTGCGGCAATAGGTCAGCACGGCGTCGCCGACGAAGCGCGCGAAGTACGAGCCGAAGGCCAGCACCAGCAACGCGACGAAGATGTTGGGCACGAACCAGACCACCCGGCCCAGCAGGTCGGTCACGTAGGTCAGGCCCAGCCCGTTGAAGGCGACGATGAGCGCCGCCAGGATGACGACCCAGTAGGCCAGCACCCCCACCACCCCGGTGGTGTCGATCTTCATGCCACCCTGGCGCAGGAAGCCGTCCAGGCCCGCACGCTCGGTGAGCACCGGGAAGTTGATGGCGCGCAGCGCCCGCGTCACGGCGAAGCGCACCACCTTGGCGATGAGCCAGCCGGCCACCACGATGAGCGCCGCGAACAGCAGGCGTGGGATGAAGGCGCCGATCTGGAACAGCATCGCGCGCACCGGTTCCAGGTGAAAGCCGAAATCGTTCATGCCCGTCCTCCTTCGCGTGTTGCGGATGATGCCGGCCCGGCCAGCGCCAGCAGGCCCTGCAGCGGCACCTGCACCCAGTCGATGCGGTTGTTCAGCTCGTAGCGCAGCTCGTACAGTGCCTTGTCGATCTCGAACAGGGCCAGCAGCGCCTCGTCGATGGGCTGACCGCCGGCCAGCGCCAGCGTCTCGAGGTAGCCGCCGAGGAAGGCGGCGCGCACCTGGTCCTCCCACTGCGACGCGGTCGCCCCGAGCCGGGCCAGGTCCTCGGCGTTCTGTGCCACGCGGCGCAGCGCCGACCAGCGCGCATAGTTGAACGAGCGCAGCATGCCCGCCACGTCGCGCAGGGGCGAGCCCTTGGCGCGCCGCTCCTCGAAGGGCCGCGCCGGCTCGCCCTCGAAGTCGATGATGACGAAGTCGTTGCGCGCCACCAGCACCTGGCCCAGGTGGTAATCGCCGTGGAAGCGCGTCTTGCTCTGGTTGGGCGGCGCCTCGCCGTCGAGTGCGGCGATGCGCGCGGCGAGTGCGGCCTCGCGCTCCAGCAGTTGCGCCGCGTCGGCCTGCGCACCTTCGGCGAGGCTGCCGGAGCGCTCGCGCAGCAGCGCCAGCGTCGTGCGCACGGTGTCTTCGGTGCCGGCGCGCAGGGTGTTGCGGTCTTCGGCCGACAGCGGCTCGGGCGCAAAGGCCGCATCGTCCGCCGGCGCCTGTGCGAAGGCCATGTGCATCTCGGCCGTGCGCTGGCCCAGCAGGCGCATCAGCGTCATGAAGGCGCCGTGGTCCGGCGGCGGTGCACCCTCGGGCGCCACCTGCCGTTCGGCGAGCACCCGCTCCAGGTAGGCCAGGGTGTATTCCCACGCATCGCCCTGGTTGGGCACGTAGGCCTGCAGCAGGCCGAGCGTGAGCACCTGGCCGTCGGCGCCGTGGTACTCGATCGCGCCGGCCACCGGCACCGCGTTGGCGAAGCGCGCCACGTCGGTGAGGTAGCGGCCGATCTCCAGCTCGGGATTGAGGCCGTCGCGCACCTGCCGGTAGCACTTGAGGAAGAGCTGATCGCCCAGCGTCACCGCGGTGTTGCTGCTGGCGACGGTCGGGCGGCTGACTTCGAGCGCCTCGATGTCTTCGGGCGCCACGCGGCGCAGTTCCTCGGAGGCGGTGAAGCGCACCTCGCCCTGCCCGCCCGGCAGCACCAGGCCCTGCACCATGGCGACGGCGGCAGCGCGACAGAACTCGGGGTCGAAGAGCGCATCGCCCATCAGCCCCACCTGCGCCTGCTGGCGCACCTTGGCGACCACGGCGGGGGCGAACGGGCCGATGCGCTCGTCGTCCACGTCTTCCCATACGATGGCCAGCGGCATGAAGTAGCGCGCACTGCCGCCGGCACCGCGCACGTCCAGAAGCGGCAGCACCCACTGCCGGTCGCGGTGCGGCCACACGGCGTGCTCGACCAGTGCAGCGCGCTCGATGGTGTCGGCCTTGGCGGCATACCAGCGCTGGCCCTGCAGGTGGTGCGGCAGCACCTGCACCTCGAACTGCTCGCGCAGGCGGTCGGCCATGGCCATGCGCCAGGGCATGACCTTCTCGCGGAACAGGCTGTGCCAGCCGTCGAAGAGCACCAGCGTCGACAGGTCGCGCAGGGGCCGCCCCTCCTGGTGCCAGGTGGGCTGCGGCACGTCGGTCGCGAGCCGGAACCAGAAGAAGCCGTACGAGGGCATCGTGAGCAGGTAGGGCAACTCGCCGATGGGCGGGAATGTGGTGCGCCCCAGCATCTCGACCGGCACCCGCCCCTTGAACGCACCGAGTTCCAGCTCCACCGGCTGCGCCGCGCGCGAGAGGTTGAAGACGGTAAGGATGACGTCGTCGCCGTATTCGCTGAGGTAGGCCAGCACTTTCCGGTTGCCGGGCTTGAGGAAGGTCTTCCTGCCGCGGCCGAAGGCGCTGCTGGTCTTGCGCACGGCCAGCATGCGGCGCGTCCAGTGCAGCAGCGAGCTGTTGTCGCGCATCTGGGCCTCGACGTTGACGGCCTCGTAGCCGTACATCGCGTCCATGATGGGCTGCAGGTACAGGCGCTGCGGGTCCGCGCGCGAGAACCCGGCATTGCGCTCGGGCGCCCACTGCATCGGCGTGCGCACGCCGTTGCGGTCGCCCACGAACACGTTGTCGCCCATGCCGATCTCGTCGCCGTAGTAGATGATGGGCGAGCCGGGCATGGACAGCAGCATGCCGTTCATCAGCTTGATCTTGTCCTTGTCGTTGTCCATCAGCGGCGCCAGCCGCCTGCGGATGCCCAGGTTGATGCGCGCGCGCAGGTCCGACGCGTAGGTCGTGTACATGTAGTCGCGCTCGCGGCTCGTGACCATCTCGAGCGTGAGCTCGTCGTGGTTGCGCAGGAAGATCGCCCACTGGCAGCCCTCGGGGATGTCGGGGGTCTGCTGCATGATCTCGACGATCGGGTCGCGGTCCTCCTGGGCGATGGCCATGTACATCCGCGGCATGAGCGGGAAGTGGTAGGCCATGTGGCACTCGTCGCCGTCGCCGAAGTATTCGCGCACGTCCTCGGGCCACATGTTGGCCTCGGCCAGCAGGAAGCGGCCCTCGTACTCGGCGTCGATCGCGGCGCGGATCTTCTTGATGACCGCATGCGTCTCGGGCAGGTTCTCGTTGCTGGTGCCGTCGCGCTCCACCAGGTAGGGAATCGCATCGAGCCGAAAGCCGTCCACGCCCATGTCGAGCCAGAAGCGCATGACGTCGAACACCGCCTCCAGCACCGCCGGGTTGTCGAAGTTGAGGTCGGGCTGGTGGCTGAAGAAGCGGTGCCAGAAGTACTGCTTGGCCACCGGGTCCCAGGTCCAGTTCGAGGTCTCGGTGTCGGTGAAGATGATCCGCGTGCCCTGGTAGATCTGGTCGGTGTCGCTCCAGACGTAGAAGTCGCGCTCGGGCGAGCCTGGAGGCGCCTTGCGCGCGGCCTGGAACCAGGGATGGTCGTTCGAGGTGTGGTTGATGACCAGCTCGGTGATGACGCGCAGGCCGCGCTTGTGGGCCTCGTCGAGCATCTCGCGGAAGTCGTCGAGCGTGCCGTACTGCGGGTTGACGTCCTTGTACTCGGCGATGTCGTAGCCGTCGTCGCGCAGCGGCGAGGGGTAGAAGGGCATCAGCCAGATGGTGTTGACGCCCAGTTCCTTGACGTAGTCGAGCTTGGCCGTGACGCCCTTGAAGTCGCCGATGCCGTCGCCATTGGTGTCGTAGAAGGCCTTGACGTTGAGCTGGTAGATCACCGCGTCGCGGTACCAGTTCGGATCCTGGGAGGTGTCGACCTCGGCGGTCTCGAGCGCCAGGCGCGGCACGGGAGCGTTCATGCGGCCTCCAATCCTTCGTTCTTGTCGTTCACTGGAAGTAGTCGAAATCGCGTTCGCTGCGCACGCGGCGGCGCACCTGCATCACATGGGCCGGTGCCTGCCAGGGGTTGAGCTGGACGTAGTGATGGTGGCCGCGCCAGCGGAAGCGCTGGCCGCCCAGCCGGTCGTCCATGAGGAACCACTGGTCGTCCTCCACGCCGATGAGCGCCGGGTCGAGCGCCAGCCAGCCGGTCTGCGTGTTCCAGGGGTCGAGGTTGACCACGGTGACGACGATGTCCTGGCCGTCGGGGCCGGTCTTCATGTACGCCAGCAGCTGGTCGTTGTCGATGGACAGGAACTTCAGGTCGTCGTTGCGCTGCAGTGCCGGATGCGCATGGCGGATGGCGTTGACATGGGCGATGAAGCCCTCCAGGCTGTCGGGGCGCTGCAGGTCCCACTGGCGGATCTGGTACTTCTCCGAGTCGAGGTATTCCTCGCTGCCCGCATTGCGCGGCAGGTGTTCCTTGAGCTCGTAGGCAGGGCCGTAGATGCCGTAGCTGGCGCTGAGGGTGGCCGCCAGCACCAGCCGCAGCCGGAACTGCGCATCCGAGCCGCTCTGCAGCGACTCGTGCAGGATGTCGGGCGTGTTGGGCCACACGTTGGGGCGAAAGTAGTCCAGGCCCGGCGCGGTGCTGAGTTCGGTGAAGTACTCGGTGAGCTCCTGCTTGTCGTTGCGCCAGGTGAAGTAGGTGTACGACTGCGTGAAGCCGAGCTTGGCCAGGCGGTGCATCACCTTGGGTCGGGTGAAGGCCTCGGCCAGGAAGATCACCTCGGGATGCTGGCGCTTGACCTCGGTGATCGCCCATTCCCAGAAGGGAAAGGCCTTGGTGTGCGGGTTGTCGACGCGGAACACGGCCACGCCCTGCGCGATCCAGTGGTCCAGCACGCTCTTGAGTTCGGCCCACATCGCGGGCCAGTCCTCGCTCTCGAAGTTGAAGGGGTAGATGTCCTGGTACTTCTTGGGCGGGTTCTCGGCGTACTGCACCGTGCCGTCGGGCCGCCACTTGAACCAGGCCGGGTGCTGGTTGACGTACGGGTGGTCCGGCGCGCACTGGTAGGCAATGTCCAGCGCCAGCTCCAGGCCCTGCGCGCGCGCGGCCTTGACCAGGCGGCGGAAGTCCTCGTGCGTGCCCAGGGCGGGCAGGATGTCCTTGTGGCCGCCCTCCTGCGCGCCGATGGCCCAGGGGCTGCCGACGTCGCCGGGCTCGGTCACGAGCGCGTTGTTGCGGCCCTTGCGCTGGAGGCGCCCGATCGGGTGGATGGGCGGGAAGTACAGCACGTCGAAGCCCATCTTCGCGATGCGCGGCAACTGCGCCTCGACGTCGCGCAGCGTGCCGTGCCGCCCGGGCTCGGGCGAGGCGGAGCGTGGGAAGAGTTCGTACCAGGTGGAGAAACGCGCGCGCAACCGGTCGGCCACGAGCGGGAAACCAGGCGCCAGGGTGGTCGCGTGCTGGCGGTCGGGGTGGCGCTGCGCCACCTCGGCCAGCGCCGGGTCGAGCGCGCGCGCCTTGAGCTCGACCGCATCGAGCGCACGCTCGGCGGCGCCGGCCTCGAGCTCGGCGGCCCACTCGCGCAGCAGCTTCGCGTCCTGCGCATGGGTGGGCGCCGCGCGGCCGGCGGCGGCCAGGATCTCCGCCGCGCCCACGCGCGCCGCGATGCGGATGTCCTCGGGGTCGACGCGGCGTTCGAGCTCGTGGTGCCAGGACTCGAAGGCATCGACCCAGGCCGTGACGGTGTAGCGGTAGCGGCCCGGCGTGGGGGGCGTGAATTCCGCATGCCACTCGTCGTTCCACTTGAGCTTCATCGGCACTTCGGCGCTGCGGTCCTCGCCCTCCCGCTGCCACTGCAGCATGACCCGCAGCACGTCGTGGCCCTCGGCAAAGCAGTGCGCCTCGACGTGGAAAGGCTCGCCGGCGACGCACTTGGCGGCGAAGCGGCCGTTGTCCACGTTGGGGAGCACCGCGTCGATCACGGCGCGCTGGCGGCCATCGGACACGCCGATGGGGATCACGGAGGGCTGGGTCAGTTGCATGTCGTCAGGTCTCGTGGCGGGCCGGCTCGGTGCATCGCTGCCCCGGAGCATGAACGATGCCCGGGGCGCTGCCAAGCGTCTCAGCCCGGTCCTTTCAGGTACAGCGTGGACAGGGGCGGCAGCGACAGCACGACCGACTGCGGCCGGCCATGCGAGGGCACCGGCGCCGAATCGACGGCACCCAGGTTGCCCCAGCCGGAGCCGTCGAACTCGCGCGCGTCGCTGTTGACGAGCTCGGTCCAGAGGCCGGGGTGCGGCACGCCGAGGCGGTAGTTCTCGCGCGGCACGGGCGTGAAGTTGCTGACCACCAGCACCGGCGCCGCGCCGTCGCGGCCCTTGCGCAGGAAGGCATAGACGCTGTGCTGGGCGTCGTCGGCCTCGATCCATTCGAAGCCCTCGCCCGAGAAATCGAGTTCGTGCAGGGCCGGCTCGCCGCGCAGGGCCTCGTTGAGCTGGCGCACCAGCCGTTGCGTGCCCCCGTGGCCGGGCAGGCCGGTGACCCACCACTCCAGCTCGCCGTCGTGCGTCCATTCGCGCCGCTGGCCGAACTCACCGCCCATGAAGAGCAGCTTCTTGCCCGGATGCGCCCACATGTAGCCCAGCATGGCGCGCAGGTTCGCGAACTGCTGCCAGTCGTCCCCCGGCATCTTGTTGACCAGCGAGCCCTTGCCGTGCACCACCTCGTCGTGCGAGAGCGGCAGCACGAAGTTCTCGTTGAAGGCGTAGACCAGCGAGAAGGTCATGCGGTGGTGGTGCCAGCGACGATGGACCGGCTCTTCCTTGAGGTAGGCCAGCGTGTCGTGCATCCAGCCCATGTTCCACTTCATGCCGAAGCCCAGGCCACCCATCTCGGTGGGGCGCGAGACCATCGGCCAGGCCGTCGATTCCTCGGCCACGGTGAAGGTGTCGGGATGGTCGCGGTAGACGGCGCGGTTGAGGTCGCGCAGGAAATGCACCGCCTCCAGGTTCTCGCGCCCACCGTGCACGTTGGGGATCCACTGCCCCGGCCCGCGCGCATAGTCGAGGTAGAGCATCGAGGCCACGGCGTCGACGCGCAGGCCGTCGATGTGGAAATGCTCCAGCCAGTACATCGCCGACGAGAGCAGGAAGCTGCGCACTTCGTGCCGGCCGTAGTTGAAGATGGCCGAGTTCCACTCGGGGTGGAAGCCCTGGCGCGGATCGGCATGCTCGTACAGGTGCGTGCCGTCGAACTGCGCCAACCCGTGCGCGTCGGTGGGGAAGTGCGAGGGCACCCAGTCCAGGATCACGCCGATGTTCTGCCGGTGCAGGTGGTCGACGAAGGCCATGAAGTCCTCCGGCGTGCCGTAGCGCGCCGTGGGCGCGAAATAGCCGGTGGTCTGGTAGCCCCAGGAGCCATAGAACGGGTGCTCGGTGACGGGCATCAGTTCCACGTGCGTGAAGCCCATGTCCTTCACGTAGGCGGCCAGCCGCGTCGCCAGCTCGCGCCAGCCCAGGAACTCGCCGTCCTGCCGCTGCCAGGAGCCCGGGTGCACCTCGTAGATGGCGATCGGCGCATCGAGCGCGTTGCGGGCGGCGCGGCCCACCATCCATTCGGCGTCGGTCCAGGCATGCGCGCCGCCCCAGATGCGCGAGGCGGTCGCCGGCGGCAGCTCGGTCTGGAAGGCGAAGGGATCGGCCTTCTCGAGCGTCTGCCCTTCTGGCCCGACGATGCGGTACTTGTAGGTCTGCCCGGGCTGCGCCTGCGCCACGGTGCCCTCCCAGATGCCGCTGCCGTCGTCGCGCACCTGCAGCGGGTCGGCGTCGCTCCAGTAGTTCCAGTCGCCGATCACGTGCACCTGGCGCGCATTCGGCGCCCAGACGGCGAAGTGCACGCCGCCGCGCGGCTGCAGGTGGGCGCCCAGGCGTTCGTGCAGGCGCGTGTGCGTGCCCTCGCGAAAGAGGTGCAGGTCGGCGGACGAAAGGGGGGCGTGGCTGATCGGCATGGAAGGGGCGGGAAAAGGTCCCGGTTATAGGCCGCCGCCTCGTGGGCACACGGCGGGGTTCGCCTGAGAGACCTGTCGGACGGCGCCCCTGATCGGCAGATCGTCACGTTCGTTACGACTTTGGCGCAAACCCTCGACAGTCGTGGGCTGCAGGCCGACTGCACTTTGGCACCCGGCGCCACTGCACGGGGTCATGCGGCCACCAGCACGAGCATCGAGCGGGCAGTCACGGTGTAGGAGCTGCCGGCCTCGAAGCGCTCGCCCGGCCGGGGCGGTTCCTGGGCGGTATCCACCTCGAGGCGCCATTGCGTGCCGTCGCCGTGCGGTGGCAGCACGAAGTCGATGGCGTCCTCCCAGGCGTTGAAGACCAGCAGCACGCTCTGGTCCAGACCGCGGCGCGCGATGGCGGTGGCGCGCGCATGCCCCTCGAGCAGCATGCCGAAGCAGCGGGTGCGGGCATCGTCCCAGTGCGGCTGCTCCATCTCGCTGCCGTCGCAGGCCAGCCAGGTCACGTCGCGCACCTGCAGCTCCTCGTCGAAGGTGCCGGTGAGGAAGCGGTTGCGACGCAGCACGGGCAGGTCGCGCCGCAGCTGCGTGAGGCGCTGCACGAAGGCGATCAGGGAACGGCCGGCGTCGTCGATCCCCTCCCAGTCGAACCAGGAGATCTCGTTGTCCTGGCAGTAGGCGTTGTTGTTGCCCTGCTGGGTGCGGCCGAACTCGTCGCCGCCCAGCAGCATGGGCGTGCCCTGCGCCAGCAGCAGCGTGGCCAGCAGGTTGCGGCGCTGGCGCGCGCGCAGCGTGTTCACTTCGGGGTCGTCGGTCGGCCCTTCGGCACCGCAGTTCCAGCTGCGGTTGTCGGAGTGGCCGTCCCGGTTGTCCTCGCCGTTGGCGTCGTTGTGCTTCTCGTTGTAGCTGGTCAGGTCGGCCAGCGTGAAGCCGTCGTGCGCGGTGATGAAGTTGACGCTGGCCCAGGGCCGGCGTCCGCGCCGGTTGAAGCGGTCGGCGCTGGCGGTCATGCAGCCGGCGAGCGCGGGCGCCATGCCCTCGTCGCCCTTCCAGAAGGCGCGCACCGTGTCGCGGAAGCGGTCGTTCCATTCGGCCCAGCCCGGCGGGAAGCCGCCCACCTGGTAGCCGCCCGGGCCGCAGTCCCACGGTTCGGCGATGAGCTTGACGCTGGAGAGCACCGGGTCCTGCCGGCAGCTGTCGAGGAAGCCGCCGCCTTCGTCGAAGCCGTAGGTCTCGCGCGCCAGGATGGTCGCCAGGTCGAAGCGGAAGCCGTCGACATGCATCTCGGTGACCCAGTAGCGCAGGCTGTCGGTCACCATCTGCAGCACCCGCGGGTGGCTGAGGTTGAGGGTGTTGCCGGTGCCGGTGTCGTTGATGTAGTAGCGTGGGCCGGGGCCGCCTTCTCCATCCGGGCCTCCGGGCATCAGCCGGTAGTAGCTCGCGTTGTCGATGCCCTTGAACGAAATCGTCGGGCCGAGTTCGTTGCCCTCGGGCGTGTGGTTGTAGACCACGTCGAGGATCAGCTCCAGCCCGTGCGCATGGATGCGGTCGACCATGCGCTTGAACTCGTCGATGCTGGGCTCGTGCAGGTAGCGCGGCTTGAGCGCGAAGAAGCCCAGCGTGTCGTAGCCCCAGTAGTTCTTCAGGCCCTTCTCTTCGAGGAAGGACTGCGAGACGAAGCGCTGCACCGGCAGCAGCTCGATGCTGGTCATGCCCAGGTCGCGGATGTGGCGCAGCACCTCGTCGTTCGCGAAGCCGGCGAAGGTGCCGCGCAGATGCTCGGGCACGGCCGGGTGCCGCATCGTGTGGCCGCGCACATGGGTCTCGTAGACGATGGTGCGGTCCCAGGGCACGCGCGGGCCTTCCGGCTGCTCCCAGGCGAAGCGCGAATCGACCACCACGCACTTGGGCACCAGGTGCGCGCTGTCGCGCTCGTCGAAGCTCAGGTCGCCGTCCTCGTGGCCGACGACGTAGCCGAACAGCTCCGGCCCCCAGATCAGTTCCCCCATGTGCGCCTTCGCGTAGGGGTCGAGCAGCAGCTTGTTGGGGTTGAAGCGGTGGCCGTTCTCCGGCTCGTAGGGCCCGTGCACGCGCAGGCCATAGCGGGCGCCGGGCAGCAGGCCGGGCACATGGCCGTGCCAGACCTCGTCGGTGTATTCGGGCAGCGTCACGCGTCCGATCTCGTTCTCGCCGGCCTCGTCGTAGATGCAGACCTCGACGCGGGTCGCGTGGGCGGAGAACACGGCGAAATTCACCCCTTCGCCGGTGTACGTGGCTCCCAGGGGATGGGGCTGGCCTTCCTCGACTTGCATGGGTCCCTCGCTGTGTCCTGACGTGTGATGGAAGGAACTTAGAAGAATGCGGCGGTGCAGCATGTAGGACGGCGCTGCGAAGCGAGGGCATGGCCGGCGCGTACCGCGGCGGCAGCGGCAGACGCGGACGTGTCAGGTGGCCTGGCGCAGCCCATGCAGAATGCGCCGGCCGCCCCTCGTCGGCGCGCCAGGAGACTGCATGCCCAGCCCCGATCCCTCTCTACCGCCCGTGGCCATCCGTGCATCGGCCACGGTGCTGATGGTGCGCGACGGACCCGCCGGACTGGAGGTGTTCATGATCCAGCGCCACGCCGGCTCCGACGTGCACGGCGGCTCCTACGTGTTCCCGGGCGGCAAGGTCGATGCGGCCGATGCGGCGCCGGGCCTGCGTGCGCATCTGGACCTTGCGCCCCCTGCGCTGCGCGTCCGCCTGCACGAGCCGGAGCTCGGCGAAGACGCGGCGGTGGCGCTGCACGTGGCCGCCGTGCGCGAGGCCCTGGAGGAATGCGGCGTGCTTTTCGCCCGTGGCGAGCCTGACGTCGTGGCCGCCGCACGCGCACCGGTGGACGAGCGCTTCGACGGCTGGGTGGCACGCCAGGATCTCCGGCTCAGCGTCGGCGCACTGCATCCCTTCGCGCGCTGGATCACGCCGGAGAATTCCCTCTCCTCGCCCGGCAGGCGCTTCGACACCCGATTCTTCGTTGCCGCCCTGCCGGAGGGCCAGGAGGCCACGCACGACAACCACGAGGCGGTGCACAGCGTGTGGCTGCGCCCGCACGACGCGCTGCAGCGCTACTGGGACGGAGAGATCGCGCTGGTGCCGCCGCAGATCATGAGCCTCGCGCAACTCGGCCGCGCGGCGGACGTGGCCAGCCTGCTGGCCGAGACGGCGGCCCGGCCGCCCCACACGGTCCGCCCGCATGTCTGCCAGGTCGAGGGGGTGACGACCATGGCCTACCCCGGCGACCCGCTGCATGCCGAACGCGAGCGCGTGATGCCCGGACCGCTGCGCCTGCTGGTGCGCGGGCGACGCTTCGAACCGGTGGACGGCTTCGACGGCTTCCGCCGCTGAGTGCCCGCTCCGGGGGCGGCGGCATTTCCTATGCCCGGCATAGGTTGTTTTTAATCGCCTTGCCGCCGCGCCTCGCTCAGAATCCGGGCTCCCCCTTCCTCACGACTTGGAGCCAGGAGCCGCCCATGAGCAGCGACAAGACCGAAGCCAAATGCCCCTTTCACCAGACCGCCGGCGGCGGCACCACCAACCGCGACTGGTGGCCCAAACAGCTGCGGCTGGACCTGCTGAGCCAGCACTCGGCCAAGTCCGACCCGATGGGCGCGGACTTCGACTACGCCGAGGAGTTCAAGAAGCTCGACTACACCGCGCTGAAGAAGGACCTCGCCGCGCTGATGACCGACTCGCAGGACTGGTGGCCTGCCGACTTCGGCCACTACGGCGGCCTGTTCATCCGCATGGCCTGGCACAGCGCCGGCACCTACCGCATCGGTGACGGCCGCGGCGGCGCCGGCCGCGGGCAGCAGCGCTTCGCGCCGCTGAACAGCTGGCCCGACAACGTGAGCCTGGACAAGGCGCGCCGCCTGCTGTGGCCGATCAAGCAGAAGTACGGCCGCAAGATCTCCTGGGCCGACCTGATGGTGCTGACCGGCAACGTCG
Source organism: Comamonadaceae bacterium ALPHA2B (assembly GCA_005503065.1). Classification (GTDB taxonomy): domain Bacteria; phylum Pseudomonadota; class Gammaproteobacteria; order Burkholderiales; family Burkholderiaceae_C; genus Xenophilus. The sequence continues at coordinate 38,182 of SCOE01000019.1, read as the reverse complement.
CGCTCGAGACCATGGGCTTCAAGACCTTCGGCTTCGCCGGCGGCCGCGCCGACACCTGGGAACCCGACCAGGACGTGTACTGGGGCCGCGAGACGAAATGGCTGGGCGGCGACATCCGTTATTCGCAAGGCTCGCCGGGCGCGCCGGACCAGCACGGCGTGCTGGTCAAGGACGATGACAGCCAGGTGCCGCACACCCGCGACCTGGAGAACCCGCTGGCCGCCGTGCAGATGGGCCTGATCTACGTCAACCCCGAAGGCCCGGACGGCAAGCCCGATCCCGTGGCCGCCGCCAAGGACATCCGCGACACCTTCGGCCGCATGGCCATGGACGACGAAGAGACGGTCGCCCTGATCGCCGGCGGCCACACCTTCGGCAAGACGCACGGCGCGGGCTCGGCCGACAACGTCGGCCCCGAGCCGGAGGCCGGCGAGCTGGCGCAGCAGGGCTTCGGCTGGCACAACAAGCATGGCAGCGGCGTGGGCGCCGATGCCATCACCAGCGGCCTGGAAGTGACGTGGACCACCACGCCCACGCGCTGGAGCAACAACTTCTTCGAGAACCTCTTCGGCTTCGAATGGGAACTCACCAAGAGCCCGGCCGGTGCGCACCAGTGGGTCGCGAAGAACGCGCAGCCCACCATCCCGCATGCCTTCGATGCGACGAAGAAGCAGCTGCCGACGATGCTCACGACCGACCTGTCGCTGCGCTTCGACCCGGCCTACGAGAAGATCTCGCGCCGCTTCCTGGCCAACCCCGACCAGTTCGCCGACGCCTTCGCCCGTGCCTGGTTCAAGCTCACGCACCGCGACATGGGGCCGCGCGCCCGCTACCTCGGACCCGAAGTGCCGGCCGAGGAACTCATCTGGCAGGACCCGCTGCCGGCCGTCGACCATCCCCTGGTGACCGACGCCGACGTGGCCGCCCTCAAGGCCCAGGTGCTGGCCTCGGGCCTCACGGTGGCGGAACTGGTGTCGACCGCCTGGGCCTCGGCCTCGACCTTCCGCGGCTCGGACAAGCGCGGCGGCGCCAATGGCGCGCGCATCCGCCTTGCGCCGCAGAAGGACTGGGCCGTGAACCAGCCGCAGCAGCTGGCACGCGTGCTGCAGGTGCTCGAGCGCATCCGCACCGGCTTCAACCAGGGCGGCAAGGCGATCTCGCTGGCCGACCTGATCGTGCTGGCCGGCAGCGCGGCCGTCGAGAAAGCCGCCGCCGATGCCGGCCAGGCCGTCACGGTCCCCTTCGCGCCCGGCCGCGCCGACGCCTCGCAGGAACAGACCGACGTCGCCTCCTTCGCGCCGCTGGAGCCCGTGGCCGATGGCTTCCGCAACTATCTCAAGGGCCGCTATGTGGTGCCGGCGGAGGCGCTGCTGATCGACAAGGCGCAGCTGCTCACGCTCACGGCGCCCGAGATGACGGTGCTCGTCGGCGGCCTGCGCGTGCTGGGCGCCAACGCCGGCGGCAGTGCGCACGGCGTGTTCACCGACCGGCCCGGCCAACTCAGCAACGACTTCTTCGCGAACTTGCTGGACATGGGCACCGAGTGGAAGCCGAGCGCAACCGCCGAAGGTTTGTTCGAGGGCCGCGACCGCAAGACGGGTGCCGCGAAGTGGACCGGCACGCGCGTCGACCTGGTGTTCGGCTCCAACGCCGTGCTGCGCGCGCTGGCCGAGGTCTACGGCAGCGCCGACGGCCAGGAGAAGTTCGTGAAGGACTTCGTGGCCGCCTGGACCAAGGTGATGAACCTGGACCGCTTCGACCTCGCCTGAGCTCGACACGGGGCCCAGCCCATGAAGCCGGTGGCCGCGAGGCCATCGGCTTTTTTCTTTCTTGCGGCTCGTCGGGCCGCGCCGCTCAGCGCGGCAGCACGCCGACCGCCACCAGCAGCAGCATGCCCACGGCGATCACGCCGAAGCACACCGCCCCGCCGAGCGCGACCAGCGCGAGGTAGCCCTCGTCGTGCCGGCCGATCAGGCCCTGCCATCCGCCGGCGCGGGGCGCCGGCACCGTCGCGTGTTCCAACATTGCGCACTCCTGCTGTGGACCCGCTCCCTGTGGCCGGCAGTTTAGGCCGATGGCGCCGGCAGGGCCATGTCCTGGCGCAAACACTCCCATCGAATGCGTAGGGCGCGCTCCAAAAGAAAAAGGCCCCGGGAAGGGGCCTTCGTGAAGTGTCGGCGTTGGCCGATTACTTCTTGGGTCCCTTCTTGGCCGGAGCCTTCTTCGCAGGCTTGGCGGCGGCGGCCTTGTCGGCCTTGCGCTTGGCGGCCTTCGGGTCGACCGCGGCCTTGAAGGCAGCGCCGGCCACGAACTTCGGCACCTTCTGCGCGGCGATCTTGATCTTCTCGCCGGCCTGGGGGTTGAAGCCCGTGCGCGCGGCACGCGACACCTGCTTGAAGGTGCCGAAGCCGACCAGCGACACGCTGTCGCCCTTCTTCACGGCACCGACGATGGTGCTGGTCACGGTTTCCAGGATGCGGCCCGCTTCGGCCTTGGACACGCCATGGGCGGCGACGATCTTCTCGATGAACTCAACGCGATTCAAAATTGCTCCTTGGATGCAAGAACGCCCGCAGGCGGAACGCTGCGGGCGGGGCGCAAGTGTAGTCGTGCGTTGCCTCGCATCCGGAAGGCTGTGCTGCCGCGGGCCCGCAGTCCAGCAAAAAGGCCCGCGCTTGCGGTCAAGCGCGGGCCTTGGCTGGAGCGACCGTTCGGTCCGTCGAACTCAGAACGGAATGTCGTCGTCCATGTCGTCGAAGCCGGTCGACGAGCGCTGCGGGGCCGGTGCAGGCGCACGCGGTGCGGGGGCACGCGGCGCGGCGGCAGGCGGGCGCGAGTAACCGCCGCCGCCGCCGCCGCCGTAGCCACCACCGCCGTAACCGTCGTCGTCGCCACCGCCCGCGGGTGCGCCCTGGCCCTGGCGGCTGCCGAGCATCTGCATCTGGTCGACGCGGATGTCGGTGGCGTACTTCTCGACGCCGTCCTTGTCCTGGTACTTGCGGGTGCGGATCTGGCCCTCGACGTAGATCTGCGAGCCCTTGCGCAGGTACTGCGCGGCGATCTCGGCCAGGCGGCCGTTGAACACGAGGCGGTGCCACTCGGTGGCTTCGCGCATCTCGCCGGACTGCTTGTCCTTCCACTTGTCGGTGGTGGCCAGGGTCACGTTGCAGACCTGGTCGCCACTGGGGAAGGTGCGGGTTTCGGGATCTCGGCCGAGATTGCCGACGAGGATGACTTTGTTGACGGATGCCATGTGCGCTGCCCCTGATAGGTGAGAAGAGAGGAAGGAATCGGAAGACGAACCGGCAATTGTGCCCGATGCGCCCGCGCCTGCCGCATGCGCCGCGGGCCGACATCGGCCGGGCGCGCGTCCCTGCACAATCGCCCTTTCGCCGATGAACCACGAACCGGATTTCTTCGAAAACCTGCGCAGCGAGCTGTCGAGCTGGCGCCTGTGGCTGGACCGCGCGATCGTGCTGGGCTACGCCATCTTCGCGGGCCTCTTCGTGGTCGGCTTCACGGTGGCGGCGGACTGGGCCTTCGGCCTCTTCGAGGCGATCCACGGCAGCCATGCCTGGCTCGTCCTGCTGTGGACGCCCGCGCTCACGGCCGGCATCGTGTGGATCACGCGCCGCTGGTTCCCCGGCGCCGCGGGCTCCGGCATCCCGCAGATCAAGGCGGCGCTCGACCCGGCGCTTCCGCCCGAGCGGCGCGGGCGCTTCGCCTCGCTGCGCCTCACGCTGGCGAAGGTGGGGCTGGGCGTGGCGGGCTTCGCCGGCGGCCTGTCCATCGGCCGCGAGGGCCCCTCGGTGCAGGTGGCGGCGGGCGTGATGCAGCATGCGAGGCGCTGGCTGTCGCCCAATTCGACGGTCGACACCCGCGCGCTGCTGATCGCCGGTGGCGCGGCCGGCATCGCGGCCGCCTTCAATGCGCCGCTGGCCGGCGTGGTCTTCGCGATCGAGGAGCTGGCGGGCCGGCTGGAGGCGCGCGCCAGCGGCGTGATCATCACGGCCATCGTCCTGGCCGGCCTGGTGGCGGTGTCGGCCTTCGGCAACCTCAGCTATTTCGGCGTCATCCGGGTGCCGCGCCTGGGCTGGGACATCCTGGCGCCCGGCCTGCTGGTGGCGCTGGTGGCGGGCGTGGCCGGCGGCCTGTTCGCGCGGGTGATGATCGCCTCGCTCACCGGCGCGCCCGAGCGGCTCAACCGCTGGCGCGCGCGCTGGCCGGTGCGCTTCGCGGCGGCCGGCGGCCTGCTCATCGCCGTGATCGGGCTGGTCACCGGCGGCGTGACCTTCGGCGCCGGCTCGGAGGCGGTGAAGCAGATGCTGGCCGGCCACGACGAGCTCACGCCGCTCTACACCCTGCTCAAGTTCATCGCCACCTGGGTCACGGCCTGGTGCGGCGTGCCGGGCGGCATCTTCGCGCCTTCGCTGTCGATCGGCGCGGGCATCGGCGACGGCGTGGCGCACCTGGTCAGCGCCGACCTCGGGCCGGCGCTGATCGCGATGGGCATGGCCGGCTTCCTGGCCGCGGTGACACAGGCGCCGCTCACCGCCTTCATCATCGTCATGGAGATGGTGGACGGCCACTCGATGGTGCTCAGCCTGATGGCCAGCGCCATGCTGGCCAGCCTGGTGTCGCGCATGATCAGCCGGCCGCTGTACGAGGCGCTGGCGGAGCACATGGTCGCGAACGCGATCGCCGCGCCGGCCGCACCGCCGGTGGCGGTGCACGAGGCCCCGGCGGCCGACCCGCCGCCGGCCGGCGAACCCGGGCCGGTGCGCTGAAAGGCGCGGCGGTCTATCATGCCCGGTTGCCCCGCACCGACCGCCTTCCGCCCGTGAACGCCCCCGACCGAGCCCCCCTCGACGACGACGCCTACCTCGGCCGCCTGCTGGCGCAGCAGCGCATCAGCATCCGGGGGGCGCGCACGCACAACCTCAAGAACGTCGACCTCGACATCCCGCGCAACAAGCTGGTGGTGATCACCGGCCTGTCGGGCTCGGGCAAGTCCAGCCTGGCCTTCGACACGCTCTATGCCGAGGGGCAGCGCCGCTATGTCGAAAGCCTGTCGGCCTATGCGCGGCAGTTCCTGCAGCTCATGGACAAGCCCGACGTCGACCTGATCGAGGGCCTGTCGCCCGCCATCAGCATCGAGCAGAAGGCCACCAGCCACAACCCGCGCTCCACGGTCGGCACCGTCACCGAGATCCACGACTACCTGCGCCTGTTGTTCGCGCGCGCCGGCACGCCCTATTGCCCCGACCACCACCTGCCGCTGCAGGCGCAGACAGTGTCGCAGATGGTGGATGCGGTGCTGGCGATCCCCGGCGAGCCGCGTTTGATGATCCTGGCGCCGGTGGCGCGCGAGAAGAAGGGCGAGTTCCTCGAGCTCTTCGCCGAGATGCAGGCCGGCGGCTACGTGCGCTTCCGCGTCGACGGGCAGACCTACGAGTACAACGACCTGCCCAAGCTGAAGAAGACCGAGAAGCACGACATCGACGTGGTGATCGACCGCCTGCGCGCCCGGCCCGACATGCAGCAGCGCCTGGCCGAGAGCTTCGAGGCCGCGCTGCGCCTGGCCGACGGCCGCGCGATCGCGCTGGAGATGGGCGCCGAAGGCGCGGCCGGCCACGAACATCTTTTCAACGCCAAGTTCGCCTGCCCGCTGTGCCACTACTCGCTGGCCGAGCTGGAGCCGCGCCTCTTCTCCTTCAACTCGCCGGTCGGCGCCTGCCCGACCTGCGACGGCCTGGGGCACCGCGAGTTCTTCGATCCGGCGCGCGTGGTGGCCTTCCCATCGCTGTCGCTCGCCAGCGGCGCCATCAAGGGCTGGGACCGGCGCAACGGCTACTACTTCAGCATGCTGGAGAGCGTGGCCAAGCACTACAGGTTCGACATCGACGCCCCCTTCGAGTCGCTGCCGGCCGAGGTGCAGCAGGTGGTGCTGCACGGCTCGGGCGAGGAAGAGATCAAGTTCAGCTACACCATGGAATCGGGCGCCTCGGCCGGCCGCAAGCTGACCAAGAAGCATCCCTTCGAAGGGATCATCCCGAACATGGAGCGGCGCTACCGCGAGACCGACTCGGTGATGGTGCGCGAGGACCTGGCCCGCTTTCGCAACCTGCAGCCCTGCCCCGACTGCGGCGGCTCGCGGCTGCGGCGCGAGGCACGCAACGTGTTCCTGGTCGATGCGCAGGCCGTGGGCGACGACGGGCAGCCCGCCCGCGCAGCCATCTTCGAGCTCAGCCACATGACGCTGCGCGACAGCCTGGCCTACTTCCAGGGCCTGCACCTGCAGGGCGCCAAGGCCGAGATCGCCGACAAGGTCGTGCGCGAGATCGGCCTTCGGCTCAAGTTCCTCAACGACGTGGGCCTGAACTACCTGGGCCTGGACCGCAGCGCCGAGACGCTCTCGGGCGGCGAGGCGCAGCGCATTCGCCTGGCTTCGCAGATCGGCTCGGGCCTCACGGGCGTGATGTACGTGCTCGACGAGCCCAGCATCGGCCTGCACCAGCGCGACAACGACCGGCTGATCGGCACGCTGAAGCATCTGCGCGACATCGGCAACAGCGTGATCGTGGTCGAGCACGACGAGGACATGATCCAGGCCGCCGACCACGTGATCGACATGGGCCCAGGCGCCGGCATCCACGGCGGGCGCGTCATGGCACAGGGCACGTACGCCGAAGTGGCGGCCGATCCGCAGTCGCTCACCGGCCAGTACCTCTCGGGCGCGCGGAAGATCGAGGTGCCGGCACGCCGCACGCCCTGGCTGCCCGTGCTGCGGCAGGCCGAGCCGGAGCCGCGCAAGGCGTCCAAATTCCCGCCCAGCCCGGCCGCCGAACGCCGCGCCGCGCGCGAGGCGCAGCACCTGGCCACGCAGGGCGAGCTGCAGGAGATCCGCATCGTCGGCGCCACCGGCAACAACCTCAAGAACGTGAGTGCGGGCTTCCCGGTCGGCCTGCTCACCTGCGTGACCGGCGTGTCGGGCTCGGGCAAGTCCACGCTGGTCAACGACACCCTGTATGCCGCCGTGGCGCGCACGCTGTACCGCGCGCACGAGGAGCCGGCGCCGCACGAGGCGGTGGAGGGCATCGAGTACTTCGACAAGGTCATCAACGTCGACCAGTCGCCCATCGGCCGCACGCCGCGCAGCAACCCGGCCACCTACACGGGCCTGTTCACGCCCATCCGCGAGCTGATGGCCGAGACCAACACCGCGCGCGAGCGCGGCTACGGCCCCGGCCGCTTCAGCTTCAACGTGGCCGGCGGCCGCTGCGAGGCCTGCCAGGGCGACGGCGTGGTCAAGGTCGAGATGCATTTCCTGCCCGACGTGTACGTGCCCTGCGAGGTCTGCAAGGGCCAGCGCTACAACCGCGAGACGCTGGAGGTGCAGTACAAGGGCCGCAACATCGCGCAGATCCTCGACATGACGGTGGAGGACGCGCACGAGTTCCTCAAGGCCGTGCCCACCATCGAGCGCAAGCTGCGCACGCTGCTGGACGTGGGGCTCTCGTATATCAAGCTCGGGCAGAGCGCGACCACGCTCTCGGGCGGCGAGGCGCAGCGTGTCAAGCTGGCGCTGGAACTGTCCAAGCGCGACACCGGCCGCACGCTCTACATCCTCGACGAACCCACCACCGGCCTGCACTTCGCCGACATCGAGCTGCTGCTCAAGGTGCTGCACCAGCTGCGCGACGCGGGCAACACCATCGTCGTCATCGAGCACAACCTCGACGTCATCAAGACCGCCGACTGGCTCATCGACATGGGCCCCGAGGGCGGCGCGGGCGGCGGCACGGTGGTGGTGGCGGGCACGCCGGAGACCGTGGCGGCGACCGAGGTGAGCCACACGGGGCGGTATCTGAAGCGGCTGCTGCCGAAATAGTGCGCGAAATCAGCCCAAAGTGCCCAACCGGCGCCAGCTGCAGCTATAAAATTCGTAGCGCCCGCACAATACGGCGTCGTCGACATTTGGCCGGCGAAAGATCTGGATCGTCATGGAGCGCGCATTCATCCATCGCACACCCCCGGCTGAACAGCCTGCTTACAAGGCCGCGGAAGTCGCCGCGATTCTGGGCGTCCCGAAGACGACCATCGGAGCCTGGTGTTTCGGACAAGGCAACGGGCCGCGGCAGAGCTTCAAACCGCTCGTGGCTCCTGTTGATCCCGAAGAGAGGTGGCTCTCTTTCACAAATCTTTGCGAGCTCCATGTGCTGGCTGTGATTCGTCGCCATCATCAAATCAACATGAATACGGTCAGAAGCAGCCTGGACTATGTCCGCACTCGATTGAACCAGGAGCGTCCCTTGATCGCGCACGAGTTTCTGACGAACGGGGTCGACCTGTTCATCGAGAAGGCGGCGCAGTTGATCAATGTGTCTCGCGACGGTCAAACTGCCCTGCGCGGCGAGTTCGAGCAGGCTCTCGCACGGATCGATCGCAATGCGCAAGGCGGGCCTGTCAGACTGTTCCCCTATAGCCGCATATCGCCGGATCTCGCAGAGCAACCCAAAATCGTGGCCATCGATCCGACGATCGCATTCGGTCAACCCATTCTTCTCAGCGCAGGTGTCACGACATCCGTGATTAGCGACCGCTTCATGGCTGGCGATTCTGTTTCGGAGATGGCGCTCGACTACAGCGTCGAGGAGGCAGACATCAGTGAGGCACTTCGCTTCACGCAGAGGCTGGCAGCCTAGTCAACCCAACGGCGGCAATCGATCAACGCATGGTCCGGCCGCCGTCGCAGCCAGTTCTGTTCGTTGATCGTTGCGCATGGAGCCGCAAGCTGGGGGCCGCGTTGGATGCGCACGGCATCCCTTATGTACCGCACGATCAGCTCTTCAGACAGGACACCACGGATGAAGAGTGGCTCACAGCGGTCAAGAACAACGGCTGGTTGATCCTCACCAGAGATCAACGCATTCGCTATCGCATCAACGAACATCGCGCTCTGATCGACGCGAAGCTTCTGATGTTTGTGCTCAGCCAGGGCGGTCTTACTGCTGAAGAAACCGGTCGCATCGTGTGCATGGCTTATCCACAGATCGTTCGCATATGGCAGTCAGTCACGCCACCTGCGCTCTTTTCGATCACCCGAGCCGGCACGGTCAATCCAAGGGCTCTGACGACCTGAAGGAGCGGGCCGAAGGCGACCTCGGGGCGCACCATCCGCACAGGCGAGCGACCGCGATGGTGGAATTCACTGCACGCGGTCGCAAGTGCCCAGGGACCAGTCTGCTCAGCGCTGTCCGATCCGCGCGTACGGCCCGAACACGTTCTTGAAGTCGCGCGGCTGCGAGCGCCAGTACTGCGGCGGCGCCTGCACGCTGGCGCCCAGCTCGGCGGCGGCGCGCCAGGGCCAATGCGGCTCGAACAGGATGGCGCGTGCGATGGCGACGAAGTCCGCCTTTGCGTCGGCCACGATGGCCTCGGCCTGTGCGGGCTCGGTGATCAGGCCGACGGCGATGGTCGGCAGGCCGCAGGCCGCGCGGATGCGTTCGGCGAACGGCACCTGGTAGTTGGGCCCGAGCGCGATCTTCTGGCGCGGCGATACCCCGCCCGACGAGACGTGGATGAAGTCGGCGCCACGCGCCTCGATCGCCTGCACGAAGGCGATGCTCTGCTCGACGGTCCAGCTCTCGGTGTCGGCCTCGCCTTCGAGCCAGTCGGTGGCCGAGAGCCGCGCGCCCACGGCGATGTGCGGCGACACCGCCGCGCGCACCGCCTCGAACACCTCCAGCGGAAAGCGCATGCGGTTCTCCAGCGAGCCACCGTAGGCGTCGGTGCGCCGGTTGGCCACGGGCGACAGGAACTGGTGCAGCAGGTAGCCGTGCGCCGCGTGCAGCTCGATCGACTGCAGGCCCAGCCGTTCGGCGCGCTGCGCCGCCTGCACGAAAGCGGCCTTCACGCGCGCGAGGCCGGCGTCGTCGAGCGCGAGCGGCGGGGGCTCGCCCGGCGCGTGCGGCAGCGCGGAAGGCGCGCAGGTGTCCCAGGCGCCTTCCGCGGGCGTGAGGCTGGCGCCGCCGTGCCACGGCACATGGCTCGATGCCTTGCGGCCTGCGTGGCCGAGCTGGATGCCGATGGGCATCGGCGAATGGCGCCGCAAGGCGGCCAGCACCCGCGCCAGCGCGGCCTCGTTGTCGTCGCTGTACAGCCCCAGGTCGCCGGGCGTGATGCGCCCGGCCGCCTCGACCGCAGTGGCCTCGATGACGAGCAGCCCCGCACCCGACAGCGCGAGCTGCCCCAGGTGGATCAAGTGCCAGTCGCCGGCGTTGCCGTCCTCGGCGGAGTACTGGCACATGGGCGCGATGACGATGCGGTTGGGCAGCGTCAGCGGGCCGAGCGCGTGTTCGGAAAAGAGGGTGCTCACGGTGGAAGTCCTTGCAGTCCTGCGTGTGCCGGGAAGCCGGGGCGCAGCGTGCAGTCCGTTATAGCGAGAACATGTCTGCGCTGCAGATGCAAGCCAAAAAGGCCTGCCGCGCCCGCCGGGTCTGCGCAAGCAGCTATAAATTCAATAGCAGCCGGCCAACGACCCTGCAGCGGTCCCGCTCACATCCGCCCCTTCCACGGCACCAGCCAGCCCTCGATGCGGCGCATCAGCAGGTCGAACAGCAGCGCCACGATGCCGATGACGATGATGCCCATCACCACCACGTCGGTGCGCAGGAAGTTGCTGGCGTTGAGCACCAGCTGCCCCAGGCCCGCGGTGGCGGCCACCATCTCGGCGGCGACCAGCGTGGTCCAGCCGAAGCCGATGGCGATGCGCATGCCGGTGAGGATGTCGGGCAGCGCGGCCGGCAGCACGACGTGGCGCACCACCTGCCAGCGGCTCGCGCCCAGCGAGAGCGCGGCGTTGATCTGTTCGCTGCCCACCGACTTCACGCCGGCGCGGGCCGCCACGGCCAGGGGGGCGAAGCAGGCCAGGTAGATCAGCACCACCTTCGAGGTCTCCTCGATGCCGAACCAGATGATGACCAGCGGCAGGTAGGCCAGCGGCGGCAGCGGGCGGTAGAACTCGATGATGGGGTCGAACACGCCGCGCATCACGCGCGAGGTGCCCATGAGGATGCCCACCGGGATGGCCGTGATGCAGGCCAGCGCGAAGGCGCCGAACACGCGCCCCAGGCTCCACAGGAAGTGCTCCAGCAGCGGCTTGCCGCCCTGCCCCTGGCCCTTCACCGCGGCGACGAAGGCGTCCCACACCGAGGCGGGCGAGGGCAGCACCAGCGGCGGCAGCCAGGCCAGCGCCGCGGCGGCCCACCAGAGCACGCACAGCACGACGACGGTGGCGATGCTGATGGCCGTGGTGCTGCCCTCGCCGGGGCGCCGGTGGCCGCGGACCTTGCGGGCGGACGAAGCGGCTGGCGCCGCCTGGGGGGCGGGTGTGCCGGCCGAGAGGACGCCCGACGTCGCAGCGCCGGCGGTCACCGGAGAAGCCGATGAGCTCATGGTGTGCTCCCATTGAGGGTGATGGATTCACCCCCGTTTTGTGTTGGATCAACAGGGTCCGTTCGGGCTGAGCCTGTCGAAGGCCCTGCGCGGCGCTCCGACAGGCTCAGCGTGAACGGTTCGAAGGACGCATGGGCACGCGTCAATGCACGGCAACGCCGGCATGGATCGCATCGATCACCTCTTCGCGCAGGCGGATGAACTCCGGCTGCGACTTGATGGCACGCGCGTTGCCGCCGGCCACGTACTGGCGGCCGAAGTCGAGTTCGTAGCGCCGCGACACGCGCCCGGGCGAAGGCGTCATCACGATCAGCTGCGTGGCCAGGAAGAGCGCCTCCTCGACGTCGTGCGTGATGAAGAAGACCAGCTTCCGCTCCCGCGCCCAGATCTGCAGCACCGACTCCTGCACCTGCTCGCGCGTGAGCGAGTCCAGCGCGCCGAAGGGCTCGTCCATCAGCAGCATGGCCGGATTGGAGGCCAGTGCCCGCGCGATGCCCACGCGCTGCTGCTGCCCGCCGGAGAGCTGGTAGACCGCCTGCGTGGCATAGCGCTCCAGACCCACGGCGCGGACCTGCTTCATCGCCTCCGCATGCCGCTCGGCCTTGCCCACGCCCCGCATCTTCAGCCCGAAAGCGACGTTGTCGATGACGTTGAGCCAGGGCATCAGCGCGTGCTTCTGGAACACCACGCCGCGGTCGGCGCCGGGCCCGTCGACCTGCCGGCCGTTGACGAAGATGTAGCCTTCGCTCGGCGACATGAAGCCGGCGATGGACGACAGCAGCGTGGTCTTGCCACAGCCCGAGGCGCCGACGGCGACCACGAACTCCCCGGCGGCGAAGTCGAGGTCGACCTTCTGCAGCGCCACCACGTCCTGCCCGTTGTCGCCGGCGTAGGTCACGCCGACGTTCTCGATGCGCAGTCCCTGCATATGCGTCCTTCCGCGCGGCGGCCGGTCAGGGCGTGGCCACGGCCTTGGCCGCGTACGCCGGGTTCACGCCCACGCTGTAGTCGGGCAGCACGTTGCCGATGGTGCCCTGCGTCTTGAGGAAGGCGGCGGTGGCCGCCAGCGACTGGGCGGCACCGCCCTTGGCCCCGCCACCCAGCCAGGTGGCCGAGGCCTGCTCGGCCGGCGGCACGAAGCGGTACAGCGCCATGGCGGCCGGCACGTCGGCCTCGGTGGCGCCGGTGACCTGCGCCACCGCCTTCACCTGCGGCGAGCCCGCGCTCCATTGCGCCTTGCCGGCCGTGTAGCTGGCGTCGGCCTTGGCGATGGCGGAGAGAAACTTCACCATGAAGTCGGCGTTGGACGCCGCCCAGGCCTTGTTGGCGATGATGCCGTCGAAGGTCGCCTTGCCGGTCTGCTGCGCGATCTGGCCCGAGCTGATGATCTGCTTGCCGCTGGCCTTGACCTTGGACAGCACCGGGTCCCAGACGAAGGTGGCGTCGATGTCGCCACGCTCCCAGGCGGCGGCGATCTCGGGTGGGCGCATGTTGAGGATCTTCACCTGCGCAGGATCGACCTTGGCGGCCTCCAGCGCGACCAGCGTGTGGAAGTGCGTGGTCGAGGTGAAGGGCACGCCGATCTTCTTGCCCTTGAGGTCGGCCAGGCTGTTCACGCCCGAACCGTTGCGCGCCACCATCGCCTCGGCATCGTTGATGTTGTCCAGGATCCAGACCAGTTCCACCGGCAGGCCCTGCGACAGCGCGGAGGCGACCGGCGCCGAGCCGGCCTCGCCGATCTGCACCTGGCCCGAGGCCATCGCGCGGATCACGTCGCCACCGCCGGCGAACTTGCGGAAGTTGATCTTGTAGCCCGTGCTCTTCTCGATCTCGCCCGTCACCTGCGCATAGCGCCAGGGCACCACCATGTCCTGGTGAGCGATCGTGACCTCCTTGGTCTGCGCCTGCGCGCCGAAGGCGAGGGCGGCGAGCAGCGCGGTGGCCGCGAGGCGGGGGGCGAATGTCGTCATGAGGACCTCCTGAGAATGGGTGGATGGATCGATGTCCGCACTCTGCGGCGCGGACCGGGCGCCACCAAGTGCCAGCGCCGCGCGATCGCTGGAGCCAGCGTCGCGGCGCCGGCACCCGGCTGGTGCGATGGGGGCCTGCACGGCACCGCTTCGGCGCAGCCGATGCGCTGAAATCACGAAGTGCGATCGGCCTGCAGCCCCCGTGGATGCTGGGCTGGCGCCGAATTCGTCACGTTCGTTATCAATCGCCTGCCGCGACCACGGCGCGCGAGGCCGGCGCATTCTGAGCGGCCCGTGCGCAGGCGCGAACGACGCATTCCTCAGAAGCTCATGCGCCTGTCGAGCAAGGCCCGCTCCCTTCAGTGGACGAGCCCGGCGCCGCTGCGCCGGATGCCGCGCGCCGCCGCCAGCTCCTGCACCGCGAGCGCGAGCGCGCGGATGCCCGCATCGATCTGCGCGCCCGAGATGGACGACAGCCGCAGGCGGAACTGCGGGCACGGGTACGGCGGCTGGTCGTAGAACACGCGGCCCGCCTCGATCAGCACCCCGTGGCCGCGCGCCACGTCGGCCAGTTCGGCCGAGTCCAGCCAGTCCGGCCCCTCGACCCACAGCGACGCACCGCCCTGCGGCGGCGTGAAGCGGAAGTCCGGCAGGTGGCGCTGCAGCGCGTCGGCGACGCGCGCGAGGCGCTCCTGCACGATGGCGTTGACGCGACGCGCATGCGACTCGTGGTGGCCCAGCGAAAGGAACATCGCATACGCATGCTGCAGGAAGGCGCTGGGGTGGCGCACCTGCGCGTGGCGCAGCACGCGCAGCTCGGCGATCAGCTCCCGCGGTGCCACGATGTAGCCCAGGCGCAGCGCGGGCGACAGGCTCTTGGACAGCGAGCCGATGTAGATGACGCGGCCGCTCGTGTCCAGGCTCTTGAGCGCGGGCATGGGCGCGCCGGCGTAGAGGTTCTCGGCCTCGTAGTCGTCCTCGATGATGACGAAGTCGTGCAGCTCGGCCTTGCGCAGCAGCCACTGGCGGCGCTCCAGGCTCAGCGTGCGCGTGGTCGGGCTCTGGTGCGAGGGCGTGACGAAGACGTAGTCGATGTCAGGCATGGCGTCGACCACCAGGCCTTCGTCATCGACCGCGATGTTGACCATCTGCGGCCCGCGCACCGAGAAGGAATTGCGCGCGTGCGGGTGGCCGGGCTCCTCGAAGCCGACGCGCGAGCCGCGGTCGAACAGCGCCTCGGCCAGCAGGTAGCAGGCGTGCTGGGAGCCCACGGTGATGAGGATCTCGTCGGCCAGTGCGAACACGCCGCGCTGCGGCAGCAGGCGCTGGCGGATCTGCTCGACCAGCGCCTCGACGTCGACCTTCTCGAAGTCGGGCGTCCACTGCGGCAGCTGCACGCGGCTCAGGCTGCGCACGCAGCATTCTCGGAAGTCGTCGGTGGGGAACAGCTCGGGGTCGTAGGTGCCGTAGACGAACTGGTAGGGGTAGTCGTGCCAGTGCTCGGGCTTGGCCAGCGTGGGCCGCTGCGCCTGCGAGCGCAGCACGCGCCGGCGCCAGTCGGGCGGCCGCTGCGTGGCGGGCGCACTGGCGGCACGGAAGGGATCGTCGGGCAGCACCGCCACGTCGGCGCGCGCAGGCGCGGCGTTGGCCGCCACGAACACGCCGCGGCGCGGGCGCGCCTCCAGGAAGCCCTCTTCCACCAGTTGCTCGTAGGCCGCGGTGACGGTGTTGCGGCTCAGCGAGAGCGCCTGCGCCAGGTCGCGCGACGAAGGCAGTGCAGTGCCCGGGCCGAGCCGGCCGTCGAGGATGGCCTGCACCACCACCGCGCGCAGGCGGACCTGGATCGGGAGCCCCGGATGCTCGGGCAGCCTGAACAGGCGCGCCCAGAGAGGCAGCCCGGCGTCGGGACGGTCGGACGCGCTCATGCCTTGCCCCTGCGGGCAATGCGTGAATGTGCACACAGGCGGGGCGCGGTCCCGCTGTTGGTGCATGGCTGGCCGCATGTGGCTCGAACGATCGGGGGCATCTGGCTCTATGGGTTTCGGTCGGGCGATTCCTAGACTGCCCTGCATCTTCCGCGCCATCCCCGAATCCCCATGTCTTCCGCCGAATACTTCCCTGCCAGCGTCGAGATGCTCGCCGCGTTCTCCGACGCCTGGAACCGCCACGACCTGCCGGCCCTGATGTCCTTCATGCACGCCGACTGCGTGTTCGAGACCGCCGCCGGGCCGCTGGCCTGCGGCACCCGCCACGAAGGGCATGCGGCGGTCGCCGCGGCCTTCGAGTCGGCGTGGAAGAACTTCCCCGATGCGCAGTGGCGCAACGGCCGCCACTTCGTCGCCGGCGACCGCGGCGTCTCGGAATGGACCTTCACCGGCACCGCCGCCGACGGCACGCGCAGCGAATCGGACGGCGTGGACCTCTTCACCTTCAAGGACGGCAAGATCCTCGTCAAGAACGTGTTCCGCAAGAACCGTCCCGCGCTGCCGGCCGCCTGAGGAAGAAGAGCCATGGGCATCAGCACCCCGCGCGAGATGTTCGCCGCCTACGACCCGGCCTACGACCCGCTGGTCTCCGACGGGCCGGGCCGCAACCGCGACTACGCACCCACCTGGTGGGCCGCCTCGGCCGGCATGCCGCCGGACGACGACGGCCCGGTCACGCAGGACACGGACGCCGACGTGGTCATCATCGGCTCCGGCTTCACCGGCCTGGCCACCGCCCTTTTCCTCGCCAAGGAGCATGGCATCCGGGCCACGGTGCTCGAGGCCAACCGCGTGGCGTGGGGCTGCACCAGCCGCAACGGCGGCCAGGGCCAGAACGCCAGCGGCCGGCTCTACCGCTCGCAGTGGATCGAGCGCTGGGGCCTGGACGTGGCGAAGCGGCTCGACGCCGAGATCCGCTACGGCTTCCAGACCTTCGCCGACCTGGTCGCGCAGGTGGATTGCGACGCGCAGCCCGGCGGGCACCTCTTCGTCGCCCACCGCGAGAAGAAGATGGAGTTCCTGCGCCACGAGACGGAGGTGATGCGCAAGCACTTCGGCTACGACGCGCGGATGCTCAGCGCCGAGGAAGTCCGGCGCGACTGGCTCGACGACCGCGACGCCGTGGGCGCGCAGTACGAGTCCGAAGGCATCTCGGTGCATCCGCTGAAGCTCGCCTACGGCTACCTGAAGATGGCGCGCGAACTCGGTGTGCGCGTGCACCCCGGCAGCCCCGTGACGGGCTGGGAAACGAAGAACGGCGTGCACCACCTGCGCACGCCCGGCGGCACGGTGCGCGCGCGTGCCGTGGGCATCGCCACCGGTGCCTACACCGCGCCGGGGCTGCACCGCAGCCTCACGAACCGCTACTTCCCGGTGCTGTCGAACTGCCTGGTCACGCGGCCGCTGACCGACGGGGAACTGAAGGCGACCAACTTCAAGACCCGCATCGCCATCACCGACACGCGCACGCTGCGCTACTACTACCGCCTGCTGCCCGGCAACCGCCTGCAGATCGGCAGCCGCAGCTCGATCACCGGCGCGGACGCGCACCGCGAGCAGCACTACCGGCTGCTCACCGACGGCATCGCGCGCAAGTTCCCGGCGCTCGCCGGCATCCAGGTCGACCATTCGTGGTGGGGTTGGGTCGACGTGAGCCACGACATGATGCCCCGCGTCGTGCAGCCCGACGCGGCGCAACAGGTCTTCTACGCGCTGGGCTACGGCGGCAACGGCGTGTCCTTCTCGGCGCACGCGGGCCGGCGCATGGCACAGCGCATCGCGGGCGAACGCGATGCCGCCATCGACCTGCTGCCCATCTACCGCGATGCGCTGCCCTTCCCCGCGCAAGGCGAATGGGCCGCGCCCTTCCGCCGCCTCGGGCAGAGCTTTCTCTACAAGTGGTACTGGCTCAAGGACGAAGTGCTCTGAACGGCACGTCCGCTGCGGAACGCATCTTGCACATCCCCACCCTTTCCTTGTCTTGACTCCGGAGTGAACCGCATGAACACCCTTTCCCTCTCGCGCCGTGCACTCGCCGTCGCGGCCGCCACGCTCGTCGCCGGCGGCAGCCTGCTCGCCCTGCCCGCCTCGGCACAGGCCGTGAAGGAGGGCGGCACGCTGGTCATCGGCACACCGCAGGCGCCGCGCCACCTCAACGGTGCCGTGCAGTCCGGCATCGCCACCGCGCTGCCCTCGACGCAGATCTTCGCCAGCCCGCTGCGCTTCGACGACAAGTGGAATCCGCAGCCCTATCTGGCCGAGTCGTGGAAGCTGTCGGACGACGCCAAGTCGCTGACGCTGAACCTGCGCAAGAACGCGGTGTTCCACGACGGCAAGCCGATCACCTCGGCCGACGTCGCCTTCTCGATCATGGCGATCAAGGCCAACCACCCGTTCTCGACCATGCTCGGCCCGGTCGAGAAGGTGGACACGCCCGACCCGTACACCGCCGTCATCCGCATGGCCACGCCGCATCCGGCCATCGTGCTGGCCATGTCGCCGGCCCTGTGCCCGATCCTGCCCAAGCACATCTACGGCGACGGCGCGGACCTGAAGAACCACCCCCGCAACAGCCAGGACGTGGTGGGCTCGGGTCCCTTCAAACTCACCGAGTTCAAGCCCGGCCAACGCATCGTGCTGGAGAAGTTCGACAAGTTCTTCCTGCCGGGCAAGCCGCACCTGGACAAGCTCATCATCAGCATCACGCCGGACACGCAGTCGCTGGTGCTCGGCGTGGAGCGCGGCGACATCCAGATGCTGCCCTACGCCGTGGGCTCGGTGGACCTCAAGCGCCTGAAGAACAACCCCAACCTGCAGATCACCGATCGCGGCTATGAGGGCATCGGCTCCATCAACTGGCTGGCCTTCAACACGGCCAAGAAGCCGCTCAACGACGTCAACGTGCGCAAGGCCATCGCCTTCGCGATCGACAAGAACTTCATCACCAAGGCCCTGATGGGCGGCTTCGCCACCGTGGCCGACGGCCCGATCGTGCCGAGCAGCCCGTTTGCCGTGCCCGACCTCGTGAAGTACCCGGTCGACCTGAAGAAGTCGGCCGAGATGCTCGACGCCGCGGGCTACAAGGCCGGCGCCAACGGCGAGCGTTTCAAGCTCACCATCGACTACCTGCCGGGCTCGGACGAGCAGCAGAAGAACGTGGCCGAGTACCTGCGATCGCAGCTCAAGAAGGTGGGCGTGACCGTCGAGGTGCGGGCTTCCGCCGACTTCCCGGCCTGGGCCAAGCGCATCGCCGCGCACGACTTCGACATGACGATGGACAACGTCTTCAACTGGGGCGACCCGGTGATCGGCGTGCACCGCACCTACCTGTCGACCAACATCAAGCCCATCATCTGGACCAACACCCAGTCGTACAGCAACCCCAAGGTCGACGAACTGCTCAACGCCGCCGGCACCATCGTCGACCCGGTCAAGCGCAAGGCCTACTACGCCACCTTCGAGAAGATCGTGACGGACGAAGTGCCGATCGTCTTCATCAACCTCACGCCCTACCACACGGTGGCGAGCAAGAAGGTGGGCAACGTGCCGACGACCATCTGGGGTCCCGCGTCGCCCATGGACGACGTCTACATGAAGTGATGCGCCGGCCATGAACCTGCTTCGACTCCTCGCCTCGCGCCTCGGCCAGGCCCTGCTGCTGGTGGTGGCCGTGGTGGTGCTCAACTTCGCGCTGGTGCACGCCGCGCCCGGCGACCCGGTGGAGACCATCGCGGGCGCCAGCGGGGGCATGTCCGAGGAGCTCAAGGCCGAGCTGCGGCAGAGCTACGGTCTGGACAAGCCCCTGCCGGTGCAGCTGGGCGTGTACCTCTCGCGCGTGGCCCGGCTGGACCTGGGCTACTCGTACTTCTTCAACCTGCCGGTGGTCGACCTGATCGGCGAGCGCATTCCGGCCACGCTGCTGCTGGTGCTCAGCTCGGTGATCTGTGCCTTCGTGGCGGGCACCGGCATCGGCGTCCTGGCAGCGCGCAAGCCCAACGGCTGGCTGTCGCAGACCATCACGGTGCTCTCGCTGGTGGGCTTCGCGGCGCCGGTGTTCTGGACCGGCATCCTGCTGGTGATCCTGTTCGCCTCGGTGCTGCCGATCTTCCCGGTGGCGGACATGCGCTCCATCGACGGCAGCGACAAGGGCCTGGCGGGCGTGCTCGACGTGCTCTGGCACCTGGTGCTGCCCACCTTCACGCTGTCGCTGGTCTACCTGGCGCACTACAGCCGGCTGGCGCGCGCCAGCATGCTCGAGGTGCTGGGCTCCGACTTCATCCGCACCGCGCGCGCCAAGGGGCTGGCCGACCGCGTGGTGCTCTACAAGCATGCGCTGCGCAACGCCATCCTGCCGGTGGTCACCGTGCTGGGACTGCAGTTCGGCAATGTGCTGGCCGGCGCCATCCTGGTCGAGACGGTCTTCAACTGGCCGGGCCTGGGCCGCCTGGCCTTCGAGTCGGTGCTGCGCCGCGACTACCCCACGATCCTCGGCGTGCTGCTGCTGTCGGCCGTGGTCGTGCTGGTGATGAACCTGCTCACCGACCTGTGCTACCGCCTCGTCGACCCCCGCATCCAGAAGCGCTAGGAAGAGCGTCCCATGTCCGCACTCCCCATCTCCAAGGGCTCGAAGGGCGCACCGGCCGCAGCGCCGGTGGCGCCCGTGCCCGCGGCGCCCTCGCCGCTGGCCGAGGCCGCCCGCATGTTCGCCCGCAACCCGGCCGCGGTGGCCGGACTCGTCCTGCTGCTGGCCATCGTGCTCGTCGCCGTCATCGGCCCGCTGGTGTACGCCGTCGACCCCTTCGAGATCCGCGCCGCGCCGCTCACGCCGCCCTTGTCCGAAGACGCCTGGCTCGGCACCGACTACCTGGGCCGCGACGTCGCCATCTCGCTGCTGTATGGCGGGCGCGCGACGCTGCTGGTGGGTGCCGTGGCGGCGCTGCTGTCGGTGGCCATCGGCATCACCATCGGCGCCTTCGCCGGCTACTACGGCGGCCGGGTCGACGCCGCGCTCTCGCGCGTGACCGAGTTCTTCCAGGTGCTGCCGGCGCTGCTCTTCGCGATGGTCGTGGTCACGCTGTTCTCGCCCAGCCTGCTGACGGTGACGCTGTCGATCGGGCTGGTGAGCTGGCCCGGAACCGCGCGGCTGGCGCGGGCCGAATTCATGAAGGTGCGCGACATGGAGTTCGTGCGCGCCGAGCGCTCCATCGGCGCACGCAACGCCCGCATCATCTGGAAGGTGATCCTGCCCAACTGCATCGCGCCGCTGGTGGTGTCGGCCACGCTGGCGATCGGCTCGGCCATCCTGTTCGAGGCGGGCCTGTCCTTCCTCGGCCTGGGCGACCCGAACCTCATGAGCTGGGGAATGATGATCGGCTCCAGCCGCCAGTACGTGCTCTCGTCGTGGTGGGCGGTGGCCATCCCCGGCGCGGCGATCTTTCTCACGGTGCTGGCCGTGAGCCTGATCGGCGACGGCCTGAACGATGCCTTCAACCCCAAGCTCCGGGAGCGATAAATGGCCCTCCCCCAGTCTTCGCGCACTTCGTGTCGCTTCGCCAACCCCCTCAAGGGGGCGCCATCCAGCGGCCTGGCAAAGCCAGTTCCGCGGCTGTCCACGCATGGCCTGCTCCGCGGCCTCCCGCTTCGTCGAGTGACAGAACCCCACGACGAATCAGGAGATGCTTCATGAGCCAAAACTCTTTGCTCAGGGTCGACGACGTGCGCGTCGAATTCAACACCCGCCGCGGCAGGGCGATGGTGCTCAACGGCGTGAGCTTCGAGGCCCGCGCCGGCGAGACGCTGTGCATCGTGGGCGAATCGGGCTGCGGCAAGAGCATGACCGCGCTCACCGTGCTGGGCCTGGTGCCGCAGCCGCCCGGCCGCGTGAGCGGCGGGCGCGTGCTCTTCGGCGACGAGGATCTGCTGCGGGCCAGCCCCGAGCGCCTGCGCGCCGTGCGCGGCAACCGCATCTCGATGATCTTCCAGGAGCCGATGACCTCGCTCAACCCGGTCTTCACGGTGGGGGAGCAGATCGCCGAATCGCTGCGCCTGCATGCCGGGCTGGACCGCAAGGCCGCGCACGCGCGCGCCGTGGAGATGCTGCGCCAGGTCGGCATTCCGGCGCCCGAACGGCGGGTCGACGAATACCCGCACCAGCTCTCGGGCGGCATGCGCCAGCGCGTGATGATCGCGATGGCGCTGGCCTGCCGGCCCGACATCCTGATTGCCGACGAACCCACCACCGCGCTGGACGTCACGGTGCAGGCCCAGATCTTCGACCTGCTGCGCGAGCTGCAGGCCGAGCGCGGCACCGCCATCGTGCTCATCACGCACGACATGGGCGCGGTGGCCGAGATGGCCGACCGCGTGATCGTGATGTACGCCGGGCGCGTGATCGAGCAGGGCACCACCGACGAGGTGCTGGGCAGCCCGCAGCACCCGTACACGCAGGGCCTGATCGCCTGCCTGCCCGAACTGGGCAGCAGCCAGCACGGCGAGCGCCGCGAACTGGCCGAGATCACCGGCGTGGTGCCCTCGCTGTGGGAACTGGGCAGCGGCTGCGCCTTCCGCGAGCGCTGCCCGAGCGCCCATGCGCGCTGCGCGCAAGACGTGCCGCCGATGTTCGACGCGCCCCTGCCGGGCCAGCCCGGCCACGCCGCCGCCTGCTGGCTGCTGGCCGAGGCCGCCGTGTCGAAGGCCGAGGAGGCCGCTGCATGAGCGGCGCCCGGCCGCCCGAAGGCGCTCGCACCGCAGGCGAAGCCGGAGGTGCTTCATGACCAATTTGATCCCCTTCCCCCAGATGTCCGCCCCCGTCGAACCGCCCCCGCCCGTGCTGCTGACGGTCACCGACCTGAAGGTGCACTTCCCGCGCCCGCGCAGCGGCCTGATGGCCAAGCCGGAGGTGGTGCGCGCGGTCGACGGCGTCAACTTCGAGGTGCGCCGCGGCACCACGCTGGCCGTGGTGGGTGAATCCGGTTCCGGCAAGACCACGACGGCCCTGGCCGTGATGCGCCTGGCGCCCGTCACCGCCGGCAGCGTGCGCCTGGGCCTTACGGACCTGAGCCTGCTGGGCGACGAGGCGATGCGCCAGGCCCGCCGGCGCGTGCAGATGATCTTCCAGGACCCGTATTCCTCGCTCAACCCGCGCCAGCGCGTGGGTGACGCGGTGCGCGCACCCTTGGACCTGATGGGCATCGGCACGAAAGCCGAGCGCGCGGCACGCGTCGACGAACTCTTCGCCGCCGTGGGCCTGCGGCCCGAGCAGCAGCACCTGTTCCCGCACCAGTTCTCGGGCGGGCAGCGCCAGCGCATCAACATCGCACGCGCCCTGGCCACCAACCCGGAGCTGGTGGTGTGCGACGAGCCCGTGTCGGCGCTGGACATCGCGATCCGCGCGCAGATCCTGAACCTGCTGGCCCGCCTGCAGCGCGAGCTGGGCCTGACCTACCTCTTCATCTCGCACGACATGGCGGTGGTGGAGCACATCTGCGACGAGATCGCCGTGATGTACCTGGGCCAGATCGTGGAGCGCGCACCGCGCCAGGCCTTCTTCGCGCGGCCGCTGCACCCGTACAGCGCGGCGCTGATGTCGGCCGTGCCCACCGTGCAGGGCGGCCGCACGCGCGCCGCACAGCGCATCAGGCTCGTCGGCGATCCGCCCAGCCCCATCGACCCGCCGGCCGGCTGCCGCTTCGCCGGCCGCTGCCCGGCCGCCGGCCCGGGCTGCGAGGCACCCCAGGTGCTGCGCGAGATGCAGCCGGGCCACTGGGTCGCGTGCCACCGCGTGGCGCGCGTGGACGGCCAGCCCGTCGGCCCGCTGCAGATGCCCGCGGCTGCCTGAGCCTCGTTCCGTTTCCCCCTCCCGTCGCCCCTCCACCATGACCGTCACCGTCTTCCAGGCCCGCAAGATCCTCACGATGAACCCGCAGCAGCCCGAGGCCACGCACGTCGCCGTGCGCGACGGCCGCGTGCTCGCGGTGGGCGACCTCGACCGCATGCTGTCCGTCGGCCGATTCACGCTCGACGACCGCTACGCGGACAAGGTGCTCATGCCCGGCCTGGTCGAGGGCCACTCGCACCTCATGGCCGGCGGCCTGTGGATGTTCACCTTCGTCGGCTACCACGCCCGCACCTCGCCCGACGGCAAGGTGTGGGAAGGCTGCCGCGACTTCGACGAGGTGATCGCGCGCCTGGCCGAGTTCGAGCGCGGCATGGCCGACCCCAAGGCGCCGCTGCTGGCCTGGGGCTTCGATCCGATCTTCTTCGGCACGGAGCGCATGACGGTCGAGCACCTGGACCGCGTGTCGACCACGCGGCCCGTGGTCGTCCTGCATGCCAGCCAGCACCTGATGAACGTGAACCGCGCCGCGCTGGCGCAGGCCGGCATCACGCGCGACACCGACATCGAGGGCGTGGCGCGCTTCCCCGACGGCGAGCCCAATGGCGAACTGCAGGAGTTCGCCGCCATGTTCCCGATCACGCGGCTCACCGGCAACGTGTTCCGCGTCACCGGCTCCGACCCGAAGTGCCTGCGCATGTTCGGGCAGATGGCGCAGCTCGCGGGCGTGACCACCGCGACCGACCTGGTGAACGACCTGTCGGACGGCAACCACGCGGCGCTGGCCGAGGTGACGGCCGACCCCGACTTCCCGGTGCGCTTCGTGCCGGCCTACATCAGCATGGACGGCGCGATGAACCGTGCGCAGGGCGGCGAACGCATCCGCGCGCGCCAGGCGGCCGGCAACGACAAGCTGCACTACGGGCTGGTGAAGATCGTGGCCGACGGCTCGATCCAGGGCTTCACCGCGCGCCTGCGCTGGCCCGGCTACCACAACGGCGCGCCCAACGGCATCTGGATCCTGCCGCCGGCCGAGCTCAAGGCGGCCATCAAGGACTTCCACGCGCAGGGCTTCCAGTTGCACATCCACACCAACGGCGACGAGGCCACCGAGGTCGCGCTCGACGGCATCGAGGAGGCCCTGGCCGCGCACCCGCGCTGGGACCACCGCCACACGCTGCAGCATTGCCAGATGGCCGACGAGGCGCAGTTCCGCCGCATGGCGCGCCTGGGCGTGTGCGCCAACCTGTTCGCCAACCACCTCTACTACTGGGGCGACGCGCACCGCGAGCTGACGATGGGGCCGGACCGCGCCTTCCGCATGGACGCCTGCGCCACCGCGCTGCGCCACGGCGTGCCGATGGCCATCCACTCCGACGCGCCGATCACGCCGCTGGGCCCGCTGTTCACCGCCTGGTGCGCGGTCAACCGCCTCACCTCCAGCGGCCGGCAGCTCGGCACGGCCGAGTGCATCCCGGTGGCCGACGCGCTCCACGCCATCACCATGGGAGCGGCCTTCACGCTGTCGATGGACCACCTCGTCGGCTCGGTGGAGATCGGCAAGTTCGCCGACTTCTGCGTGCTGGACGAGGACCCGCTGGCCGTCGCGCCCGAGCGGCTCAAGGACGTGGGCATTGCCGGCACGGTGATCGGCGGCCGGCCTCTGCCGCTGCCCGGCCAGGCCTGAGCCATCCGCCCATGCGCGCACCCCGCATCCCGCTGACCGTCATCGGCGGCTTCCTCGGCGCCGGCAAGACGACGCTGCTGAACCACCTGCTGACGCAGGCGGACGGCCGGCGCCTGGCGGTGCTGGTGAACGACTTCGGCGCCATCAACCTCGACCGTGCGCTGATCGCGGCCGAGGAGGCCGGCGCCATCGAGCTCACCAACGGCTGCGTGTGCTGCCAGATCGGCGACGACCTCACGGCTGCGCTGATCGCGCTCATCGAATCGCCCCGGCCGCCCGAGGCCATCGTGGTCGAGGCCAGCGGGGTCTCCGACCCCTGGCGCATCGCACAGGTGGGCATCGCCGACCCGGCCCTGAGCCTGGACGGCGTGATCGTGCTGGTCGATGCCGGCGCGGTGCGCGGACAGGCGGCCGACCCGCTGCTCGCCGACACGGTGCAGCGCCAGCTGCGCGCCGCCGACCTGCTGGTGATCAACCAGTGCGACCGCACCGACGCGGCGTCGCTGGCCGCACTGCGCCTGTGGCTCGACGCGCAGGCACCCGGCCGTCCGCGCTTCGAGACCACCCACGGCCGCGTGCCCGCGCCCCTGCTGGGCTTCGCCGCGCTGCACGCCGGCCCCGCCCTGCCCGTGCTGGGCCGATCGCCGCGCCTGAAGGCCGGCGACCCCGCCCACGGTGCCGTCTTCGACACCTGGGCGCTGGACGACACGCCGGTGTTCAGCGCGCGCGCACTGCGCGCGCTGCTCAAGTCCATGCCCGCGGGCGTGCTGCGGCTCAAGGGCCTGGTGCGCACCGACGAGCACACGCGGGCCGAACTGCAGTTCGCCGGCCAGCACGGCTCGCTGCGCGCCGCGGCCGACCCGTCCGGGCGCTGCGGCGTGGTGGCGATCGGCCTGCAGGGCCGGCTGCCGTCCGACGCCCTGGCGCAGGCCTTCGAGGCCGCGGCCGCCCTCCCGACACCCTCCCTTCCATGAAACAAGCAACTTCCTTCGGCGGCCGCGACCTCGCGGCCGCGCTCGGCGTCGTCGTCATCTGGGGCCTGAACTTCGTGGCCATGAAGTACTCGCTGCGCGACTTCACGCCCTTCCAGCTCGGCACCTTCCGCTACCTCTTCGCGGTGCTGCCGCTGGTCTTCTTCGTGCGCAAGCCGCAGCTGTCGTGGCGCTGGCTGGTGCCGGGCGGCCTGGCGCAGCTCGGGCAGTTCGGGCTCCTCTTCGTCGCGCTGCAGGTCGGCATGACGGCGGCGCTCGCGTCGGTGCTGATGCAGACGCAGGTGTTCTTCACCACGCTGCTGGGCGTGCTGCTGCTGCACGAACGGCTGAGCGGCGCGATGCGCGCCGGGCTCACGCTGGCGGCGCTGGGCCTGGCCTGCTTCGCGATGAACTTCACCGGGCATGCCGTGGCCGGCGGCATCACGGTGCTGAGCCTGGTGCTGAACCTGCTGGCCGCCACGATGTGGGCGGCGTCGAACATCATCGCCCGCAAGGCCCAGGCGGCGCAGCCCGGCTACGACGCGCTGCAGTTCGTGGTGTGGATGTCGCTGGTGCCGATCCTGCCCTTCGCCGCCATGGCGTGGTTCCTCGAGCCCGAGGCCACGCGCTGGCAGTGGACGCATGCGAGTGCGGGCGCCTGGGCCGGCGTGGCCTACCTCGGCTGGTTTGCCACCATCGCGGCCTACGCGCTGTGGACCGGCCTGCTCAAGCGCCACCCGGCCAACCGCGTGGCGCCCTTCAGCCTGGGCGTGCCGGTGATCGGCCTGGCGGCCGGCATGCTGACGCTGGGCGAGACCGTTTCGCCCTGGCAATGGGCCGGCAGCGCCTGCGTGGTGGCGGCGCTGGCGGTGGTGATGCTGGGGCCGCGGCTCGCGGCCGGCGTTGCGGGCCGGCGGCCGGCGACCTGAGCGGCAGCGCAGGATGCACCGGCCCGGCCGGTAGATCGTCACGATCGTGACGAATTCGGCCGCCGCCCAAGGCTGGCGCGGGCTGGCGGCCGATTGCAGTTTCTCTCTTCCGGTGCCGTACACACGGCCCATGACCTGCGGGGTCATCGACGGCGCGATGCCGTGCGCGGACAGTGGGGCCATCGACAACCCCCAGGAGAAATCACATGAGCGCCGGCTTCGACATCCTTCCCCTCGCCGTGGCGCTGCTGATCGGCATGAGCGCGGTGGGCTCGTGCATCGGCATCGCGATGCTGGGCAGCAAGCTGCTCGAGGGCTCGGCGCGCCAGCCCGACCTGATGCAGGAGCTGCAGTCGAAGTTCTTCCTGGCAGCCGGCGTGACCGACGGCGCCTTCATCATCGCCACCGGCATCGGGCTGTGGTTCGCCACCGCCAGCCCCTTCAAGTGACGGGCGGCGTTCAGCCGGCGCGGCGCAGCGTGTCGGAGGGCGACTCGCCGAAGCGCGTGCGGTAGGACTGCGAGAAGCGCCCGAAGTGCGCGAAGCCGCAGTCCATCGCCACCGCCGAGACGGTGGTGCCGGCCTGCGGCTCGCGCAGGCGGCAGTGCGCCACGTCCAGGCGCATGTCGCGCAGGTACTGCATCGGGCTGCAGTCGCGTGCGCGGCGGAAGGCCTCGAGCAGGGTGCGCACCGGCACGCCGGCGGCCTGCGCGATGTCGCCCAGGCGCAGCGGCTCGTCGGCATGCGCCTGCATGAAGACCTCGGCGCGCCGCACGCATCCGGGGCTGGCGCCGTGCGCTGCGCGCGGCGCGGGCGCGCGCAGCGGCGCGTCGTCCCAGGCCTGGCCGTCGAGCAGCAGGCGCAACAGCAGGCGCTCCATCTCGAGGGCGACCAGGGGATGGCGGCGCACCGTCTCCATCAACGCTTCGGAGGTCAGCAGCAGGCGCAGCTGGTCGAGCCAGGCCTGCATCGCCGGTCGGCGCAGGTCGAGCAATTCGTCGAAGCGGACCGGCCGGCCCACGTGGGCCTCGACCATCGCGCGGTCGAGCCTGAGCACGAACTGCTCGCAGTCGGCGCTCAGGTCGGCCACGAAGCGCGCGCCCGGGGCGCAGATCATGCCGCGGTGCGCGTCGACCTGAAGCGCGCGCTCGCCCACGCGCGCCTGCGCGCTGCCGCGCAGGCAGAACATCAGCAGGTGGTAGTCCTCGACGTGTTCGACGTCGACGCGCATCGCCTCGCCGAAGCCGATGGTGCCCACGCCGATGCCGCCCAGGCGCAGGAAATCCATGTGCGAGCGCCCACCCTCGGGCCGGCCGAGCGGTCGCAGATGGTGCGGCTGCATCACGCGCGAGATGCGCTCGCGCGTGTCGTCGAGATCCTGCGACTCGAAAAGGCGGTTGGCGCGCAGCAGCGCGGGCTCGAAGGCGGACGCGCGGGGGGCGGAAGGGGCGATGGCGGTGCGCATGGGCGTTTGGCTTCGCGAAAGCCTGCACCCCGCGCAAGAAACGCGCCATGCCACACGATGGCGCACGGCACGCACCACCATGACGCGGCGCACTTTCCTGCGCGAATCGGACAAGGCCCGGCGCCCGTCCGCGCAAAACGGATAGCCGTGCGCGCCAGCCTTTCCAAGAATGAACGGCATCCGCACGGCTGCGCCGTTGCGGCCCCCATGCAAAGGAAGGCCCCATGAACCACATCGTCGACATCAGCGCCCTGAAGGCGGCCGACGCCGCCGCCGCGCCCTCGCGGCTGGTGCACTTTCCGCAGCCGGACGGCTCGCGCGTGCCCTATGCCGTCTTCAGCTCGCAGGAGGTGTTCGAGCGCGAGCAGGAGCGCATCTACCGCGGCCCGACCTGGAGCTTCGTCGCGCTCGATGCCGAGATCCCCAAGGCAGGCGACTACAAGAGCACCTTCGTCGGCGACACGCCGGTGGTGGTGACGCGCACCGACGACGGCGGCGTGGCCGCCTGGGTGAACCGCTGCGCGCACCGCGGCGCCATCGTCTGCCGCAACGCCCGGGGCAACGCGAAGTCGCACACCTGCGTGTACCACCAGTGGAGCTTCGACGCCCGCGGCAACCTGCAGGGCGTGCCCTTCCGCCGCGGCAAGGACGGCGCGCCCGGCATGCCGGCCGACTTCGACCCCAAGAACCACGGCCTGCGCCAGCTGCGCGCGCAGAGCCACAAGGGCCTGGTGTTCGCCACCTTCAGCGACGCGGCGCCGCCGCTGGAGGAGTACATCGGGGCGCAGATGCTGCCCTGGGTCGACCGCGTGATGCACAAGCCGGTGGTCTACCTGGGCTGCACGCGGCAGTACGCGCGCTCGAACTGGAAGCTCTACTACGAGAACGTGAAGGACCCGTACCACGCGAGCCTGCTGCACCTGTTCCACACCACCTTCAACATCTTCCGCGTGGGCATGAAAGCGCGCTCGATGGCCGACCAGCGCCACGGGCTGCACAGCATCATCACCGCCACCAAGGTGGACGACGGCGACACCGCCTCGGCCTACAAGCAGCAGGCGATCCGCTCGATGGACGAGGGCTTCCACCTCGAGGACGACTCGGTGCTCGGCTTCGTGTCGGAGTACGAGGAGGACTGCACCAACCACATCCAGACCATCTTCCCGCAGCTGGTGCTGCAGCAGATCCACAACACGCTGGTGGCACGCCAGGTGCTTCCCAAGGGCCCGGGCGAGTTCGAGCTGGTCTTCCACTTCTTCGGCTACGAGGACGACACGCCCGAGCTGCGCGCGCTGCGCATCAAGCAGGCCAACCTGGTCGGCCCGGCGGGCTACATCTCGATGGAGGACACCGAGGCCACCGAGCTGGTGCAGCGCGGCACCGCGCGCGACGCCGGGGCCACCTCGGTGATCGAGCTGGGCCGCTCCGACCCGAACCGCGAGGACACGATGGTCACCGAGAACCTGATCCGCAAGTTCTGGACGGGCTATCAAGAATTGATGGGGTACTGATCGATGAACGCCACCACTGTGCAGGAGCGTCCGGCCGTTGCGGCGGCATCGGTCTCGATGCAGCTCTGGTTCGAGATCCACCAGCTGCAGGAGCGCTACAGCGCCGCGCTGGACAACGACCGCCTGGAGGAATGGGCCACGCTCTTCACCGAGGACTGCCTCTACGAGATCGTGCCCAAGGAGAACGCCGACCTCGGCCTGCCCATCGGCCTGATCTACTGCAACAACCAGCGCATGCTGCGCGACCGCGTGGTGTCGCTGCGCCACGCGAGCATCTACGAGGAGCACAGCTGCCGCCACATGACCAGCGGCCTGGTGATCACGCCGCTGGACGACGACACGGTGCAGGCCGAGTCGAGCTACGTCGTCATCCAGACGCGCACCAACGGCGAGTCCTTCGTCTACCAGGCCGGCCGCTACCTGGACCGCATCGTGCGCACCCCCGCGGGCTGGCGCTACGCGCAACGGCGCGTGGTCTACGACACCTCGCGCGTCATCACCCTGCTGGCCACACCGATATGAGCACCACCACCGAAGCCACCCAGTGGCACGACGTCGGCGAGCCCGACGACTTTCCCGATGGCGCCGTGTGGCCCGTGATCGCCGGCGGATTGCCGATCGCCGTCTTCCGCCAGGGCGAATCGCTGCATGCGCTGCACGACCTGTGCACGCACGGCAACGCGCGCCTGTCGGAGGGCTGGATCGAGAACGGCAAGGTGGAGTGCCCGCTGCACCAGGGGCTGTTCGACATCTGCACCGGCGCCGCCTGCGGCGAACCGGCCACCGAGGACGTGCGCGTCTTCCCGATCCAGATCCGTGACGGCCGCGTCGAGGTGGCGGTCTAGCCGCTCGCGTTCCTATCGCATCCCCTTTCACTTTCCTCGTCTTTCCTCCGGAGCCTCCATGCCCGCTTTCCAGAGCCGCCCCGCATCGCGCCGCAGCGCCCTGTCCGTCGCACTGTTCACCGTGCTGTCCCTGGCGGCCGGGGTGCCGGCCCATGCGGCCGACCCGATCAAGGTGGGCCTCGCGCTCGACATCTCCGGCCCCTTCGCGGCCGGCGGCGCCGAAACGCGCGACGCGATCAACCTCGCGGTGAAGCTGCTGGGCAACAAGCTCGGCGGCTACCCGGCCGAGTTCATCCAAGCCGACACCGCGGGCAGCCCCGACCAGGCCAAGCAGATCGTCGACCGCTTCATCCAGCAGAACAAGATCGACTTCTTCACCGGCCCCACGCCCTCGAACGTGGCGCTGGCCGTCGGGCCCGCGCTCTTCGCGGCCAAGGTGCCCTTCGTCACCAGCAACCCGGGCCCCAGCCAGTACGCCGGCGCGCAGTGCAACCCGTACTTCTTCGGCCAGAGCTACCAGAACGACACCTGGGACGAGGCCGCGGGCCAGTGGGCCACCGACCAGAAGCTCAAGACGGCCTTCATCATCGCCCCCAACTACCCCGCGGGCCGCGACCACCTCACCGGCTTCAAGCG
Source organism: Comamonadaceae bacterium ALPHA2B (assembly GCA_005503065.1). Lineage (GTDB taxonomy): Bacteria > Pseudomonadota > Gammaproteobacteria > Burkholderiales > Burkholderiaceae_C > Xenophilus. Next base: position 6,893 of record SCOE01000019.1, on the reverse strand, counting down.
CACCTACAAGGGCCAGGTGGTGGCCGAGGTGTACGGCAAGGTGGGCCAGCTGGACTATGCCGCCGAGCTGGCGCAGATCCGCGCCGCCAAGCCCGAGGCGGTGTACTTCTTCCTGCCCGGCGGCATGGGCATCAACTTCATCAAGCAGTTCGTGGGCGCGGGCCTGTCGAAGGACGTGAAGCTGGTCACCAGCCCGGCCTCGGCCGACGAGGACACCATCGCCGCCGTGGGCGATCCGATGCTGGGCCTGTTCTCGACCTCGCAGTGGTCGCACGACCTGCCCAACGCGGCCAACCAGAAGTTCGTCGCCGAGTTCCGCAAGGCCTACAACCGCTACCCGACCTTCTACGCCGCGCAGGCCTACGACGCCATCCTGGCCATGGACGCCGCGGCGAAGGACGTGAAGGGCGACGTGAAGAACAAGGAGGCCGTGCTCAAGGCGCTGAAGGCGGCCAACTTCCAGTCGATCCGCGGTCCCTTCAAGTACGACACCAACAACTTCCCGATCCAGGACTACTACCTGCGCGTGATCGGCAAGGACAGCGAAGGCCGCATCACCAACAAGACGCTGTCGACCCCGCTCAAGGGCTACCGCGACGCCTACCATCAGCTCTGCAAGATGAAATAGACCCACCCCCGTTTCTTGCTCACTTCGTGTAGCCGAATCCCCCCTCAAGGGGGCGCACCCAGCGGCCCGGCAGAGCCGGTTCCGCGGGTGCACGCGCGTGGAACCACCCAGACCGACCGCTGAACCGGCATCAATCCCTGCAGGCATCAACCTTCTAGCATGACGCCCATCCTCTTCATCGAGCAGATGCTCAACGGCCTGGGCTACGGGCTGATGCTGTTCCTGCTGGCCGCGGGGCTGACGCTGGTGTTCGGGATCATGGACGTGATGAACCTCGCGCACGGCTCGCTCTTCATGGGCGGCGCCTACGTCGCGGCGAGCGTGCACACGCGCACGGACTCCTTCGTCGGCGCGGTGCTGGCGGCGCTGGTGGTGGTCGTGCTGGTCGCGCTGGTGCTGGAGGCGCTGCTGGTGCGCCGGCTCTACGGCCGCGACCACCTCGCGCAGGTGCTGGCGACCTTCGGCATCATCCTGGTGGCCGACGACCTGGTGAAGATGGCCTGGGGGCCGGCGCCGATCATGGCCTCGGCGCCCGCCGCGCTGTCGGGCGCGGTCGAGATCCTGCCGGGCCTGCCCTACCCGGCCTACCGGCTCGTCATCCTCGTGGCCGGGCTGGTGGTGGCGGGCGGGCTGTACCTGCTGGTCAACCACACGCGCGTGGGCATGCTGGTGCGCGCCGGCGCCTCCAATCGCGCGATGGCCGAGTTCATGGGCGTGCGCGTGGGGCGCATCTTCTCGCTGGTGTTCCTGGTCGGCGCCGCGCTGGCGGCCCTGGCCGGCGCGCTGATGGGGCCGCTCACCGCCGTGCAGGTGGGCATGGGCGAGGAGATCCTCATTCCCTCGCTGGTGGTGCTGGTCATCGGCGGCATCGGCTCGATCCGCGGCGCCTTCGTGGCGGCGATGCTGGTCGGCCTGGTCGACACCATCGGCCGCGCCTTCGTGCCGCTGGCGCTGCGCCCGCTGCTGCCGCCCACGCTGGTGTCGGACCTGAGCGCGCTCATTGCCGGCCTGGCCACCTATGCGCTGATGGCGGCGGTGCTGGCCTTCAAGCCCACGGGGCTGTTTCCCGCGCGCGGCTGATGGCCGCTGCGATCTATTTTCTTCCGATGAAGCTCGAACGCTGGCTCCCGTGGTGCGCACTGGCCGCACTCGCCGTCTTCCCGCTGCTGGCGCCCGCGATGGGGCTGGAGTTCTACGTCAACTTCGTGCGGCGGGCGCTGATCTTCGCGCTGGCCGCGGCCAGCCTGAACTTCATCCTCGGCTTCGGGGGCATGGCGGCGCTGGGCCACATGGGCTTCGTCGGCGTGGGCGCGTACACGCTCGTCGCGTTGGCCGACGCCGGCCACGAATCGGCCTGGCTGCTGTGGCCCGCGGGCGCCGTGGCGGGCGGCCTCGTCGCCGCGGCGATCGGCAGCGTGGCGCTGCGCACGCGCGGCGTTTACTTCATCATGATCACGCTGGCCTTCGCGCAGATGCTGTACTTCGCCGCCGTGTCGCTGCGCGCCTACGGCGGCGACGACGGCTACAACCTGATGGCCCGCCCCGCATTCGGACTGGGCCTGGACAGCATGCACGAGCCGACCTTCTACTGGGTGGTGCTGGCCCTCTTCGCCGGCGTGATGGCTTTGCTCAACCGTGCCACCGTGTCGCGCTTCGGCCATGCGCTGATGGGCATCCGCGACAACGAGGTGCGCATGCAGGCCATGGGCTACCCGGTGTTCCGCCTGCGGCTCGCGGCCTTCGCGCTGGCCGGCGCGGTGGCCGGGCTGGCGGGCGCGCTGCTGGTGTCGCACAACAGCTTCGTCAGCCCGTCGGTGATGCACTGGACGCAGTCGGCCACGCTGGTGGTGATGGTGGTCATCGGCGGCGTCGGCCGGCGCTGGGGCGGGCCGGTGGGCGCCGCGGTGTGGATCGGCCTGGAGGAAATCGCGAAGCAGCACACCGAGTACTGGCACCTGCCGCTGGGCGTGCTGCTGGTCGCCATCGTGTTCCTGGCGCCGCGCGGCATCGCGGGCGTGCTCGAGCGCCGCCGACGTGCCGCGCCGGCCGCGCCCGCCGCGGACGGACGGCCCGTGGAGGCCGCGCCATGAGCCTCTTCCAGGTCGACGGGCTGGTCAAGCGCTTCGGTGCGCTGGTGGCGACCGACCACGTGTCGCTGGCCGTGAATGCGGGCGAGGTGCATGCGCTGATCGGCCCCAACGGCGCGGGCAAGTCCACGCTGGTCAACCTGATCTCGGGGCTGGTCGCGGCCGACGAGGGGCAGATCGCGCTCGACGGCGTGAACCTCGCGCCGCTGCCGATGCATGCGCGGGTGCGCGCCGGGCTGTCGCGCTGCTTCCAGATCACCAGCATCTTCCGCGAGGCGACGGTGATGGACAACCTGCTGCTGGCCGCGCAGGCGCATGCGGGCAGCAGCCTGCGCCTGCTGCGCGACCGCCGGCACGAGCAGCCGCTGGCCGACACCGCACGGGCGCTGGCCGAGCGCGTGGGCCTGGCGCACGAGCTCGACCGCACGGCCGGCACACTGCCGCACGGTGCGCAGCGCAAGCTCGACGTGGCGCTCGCGCTGGCCGCGCGGCCGAAGCTGCTGCTGCTCGACGAGCCCATGGCCGGCATGGGTCCGGAGGACTCCGAACGCATGACCGAACTGATCCACCGGCTGAAGGCCGACATGGCGATCCTCCTGATCGAGCACGACATGAAGGCCGTCTTCGCGCTGGCCGACCGCATCTCGGTGCTGGTCTACGGCCGGGTGCTGGTGTCGGGCAGCGTGGAGGAGATCCGCGGCAACCCGCAGGTGCAGGCCGTGTACCTCGGCACCGAGGACACGATGGCGGAGGCCGCCTGATGGCCGCGCCCGCCCCGCTGCTGGAGGCGCGCCGGCTGGAGGCCGGCTACGGCGCCAGCCAGGTGCTCTTCGGCATCGACCTGGACATCCGCGTCGGCCAGGTGGTGACGCTGCTGGGCCGCAACGGCATGGGCAAGAGCACCACCATCAAGACGTTGATCGGCGCGCTGGCGCTGCGCGGCGGCAGCGTGCGCTTCGGCGGCACCGACCTGCGCGGCCTGCGGCCCGATGCCATCGCGCGGTTGGGCGTGGCGATCGTGCCCGAGGGGCGGCAGTGCTTCCCCAACCTGACGGTGCGCGAGCACCTGCTGGCCTTCGCCGACCAGCGCAACGGCCAGCGCGAGGGCTGGGACCTGGCGCGGCTGTACGCGCTGTTCCCGCGCCTGAAGGAGCGCGAGAACCACCTGGGGCACCAGCTCTCGGGCGGCGAGCAGCAGATGCTGGCCATCGCCCGCGCGCTCTCGACCAACCCGCGCCTCTTGATCCTCGACGAGGCCACCGAGGGCCTGGCGCCGGTGATCCGCGAGGAGATCTGGCGGTGCCTGCGCCGCCTCAAGGACGCGGGCCAGACCACGCTGGTGGTCGACAAGTACATCGACCGCCTGCTGGGCCTGGCCGACCACCACCTGGTGCTGGAGCGCGGCCGCGTGGTGTGGCAGGGCGACTCGGCCGCGCTGGACGCCGACCGCACCGTGTGGGCGCGCTACCTGGGCGTGTAGCGGCCTCTTCAAGCCAAATCGGGCTGCAGCGCCCACGGGACGGGCGCAAGCAGCTATCGATTCGATAGCATCGCGAGTTGGATGCGCCGCGCCGTCAGGGGCGCTTCATGTCCGTGCAGGTGTTCGGCAGCATCGCCTCCTGCGCCGTGATCTTCTTGGCCGTGTAGACGCCGACGCCGGTGTTCTCCAGGTCGTACTTCACGCCCTTGTCGCCCACCTTGGCGAAGGTCTGCACGAACAGGTCCTGCTGCAGCTGGTGGTCGTCGGGGCGCATCCACACCTCGCCGATGTCGGTCTTGTAGCGCATGTTCTCCAGCTTGCGCCCCACGTCGATGGCCTTGGTGGAGTTGGCCTGCTTCATGGCCTCGGCCAGCATGTCCAGCGCGTTCTTGGCGCGCAGCAGCAGGAAGTCGTTCTTGAACTTCTTCTTGTACTCGTTGGCGAAGGCCTCGGCGCCGTTGTTCTCGACGTTGGCATGCCATTCGGACAGGCTGAACACGGTGCCGATGCCGCTGTCCTGCAGCACGGTGGGCACGCCGATGGTGTTGGCATACAGCGTGTAGATGTTGACCTTCAGTCCCGCCTCCTTGATGGCCTTGATGAGCAGCGTGAGGTCGTTGCCCCAGTTGCTGGTCAGCACCGTGTCGGCGCCGGAGGCCTTGATCTTGGCCGCGTAGGGCGCGAAGTCCTTGACCTTGCCCAGCGGCACCAGGTCGTCGCCCACCAGCTGCAGGTCGGCGCGCTTCTTCGGCAGCATCTCCTTGAAGGCCTTCTGCGCCTGGTAGCCGGCCACGTAGTCCTGGTGGACCTGGTGGACCTTCTTGATCTCAGGGCGCGCCGCGATCGCCGAGGTGATCGCGTTCATGCTCATGTCGATGTTCTGGATGAAGCGGAAGTGCCAGAAGGTGCACTTGGGGCCGGTCATGTCCGGGTCGAAGGCCGAGTAGTTCATGACCAGCATCGGCTCCTCGCCGCGGGCGACCATCTTCTGCACCGCATCGACCAGCGCGGCCGTCACGTTCGAGCCGTTGCCCTGGAAGACGTAGCGCGCGCCCTTGTCGTAGGCGGCGCGCAGCGCGCTGGCGCTCTCGTTGGCGCTGGACTTGCCGTCGAAGGGCAGCACCTCGATCTTCTGGCCCAGCACGCCGCCCTTGGCGTTGATCTGCTCGGCGGCGAGCAGGAAGTGCTGCAGCTGCTGCTCGCCCACGTTGGCGAAGGGGCCCGAGAGCGGGTCGATGTAGGCCACCTTGATCTGTGCCGCAGCCGGGATGGCCGCGGCCAGGGCGAGCGTGGCGGCCACGAGGGCGCCGCGTCCTGCGCGCTTGAACATGTGTCGTCTCCTGATGGTTTGTTGTCGGTCGGCGCGCGATCGCCCCGGCCGCCGGCAGTACATCACCCGCGCGCGGGCGCGCGCCGTCATCTGCGTGACTGGGAAGGCGCACGCTCCATTCATTCGGTGCATGGTCCCGCATTCGCCGTGCGGGGGCGGCCGGTGTTCAGCGTGGGTGCTCGATCACGCGCAGCATGCCTTCCTGCGCGGTGGAGGCGACCAGCCGGCCGTCGCGCGCGAACACGCTGCCGCGGCACAGGCCGCGCGCGCCGCCCGCACTGGGCGAGTCGATCACGTAGAGCAGCCAGTCGTCGAAGCGGAAGTCGCGGTGGAACCACATGGCGTGGTCGAGGCTGGCGGCGCGCACGTCGCCGGCCAGGAAGCTCAGGCCGTGCGGCACCAGCGCGGCGCGCAGCAGGCCATGGTCGGAGGCGTACGCCAGCAGCGCACGGTGCACCATCGGGTCGTCGGGCAGCGGGGCCACGGCGCGCATCCACACGGCGCTGCCGCCGTCGCGCGGCGCCGGCGCGACCGGATCGTCCTGCTCGACGCGGCGGTACTCGATGCCGTGCGGCGCCGTGGCCTTGACGCGCCATTGCGCGGGCAGCCGGTCGCCCAGGGCCAGGCGCTGCTCCAGCTCGCTGGGCAGGCCCTCGGGCCCGTCCAGCGCAGGCATCGGCAGCTGGTGCTCCACGCCCCGGTCCACCGTCTGGAACGAGGCCGCCATCTCGAAGATGATGCGTCCCGCCTGGCGCGCCAGCACATGCCGGGTGGTGAAGCTGCGGCCATCGCGCACGCGGTCGACGCTGTAGTCGATGGGCGCGTGCTCGCCGGGCAGCAGGAAGTAGGCGTGCATCGAATGCACGGGCCGCGCGGCGTCGACCGTGAGGCTGGCCGCCATCAGCGCCTGGCCGAGCACCTGGCCGCCGAAGACGGCGGGCGTGCCGATGTCCTCGCTCTGCGCGCGGAAGCGGTCCTCGCCGACGGGCTCCAGGCGCATGAGCGCCACGAGGTCGTCGACGAGGCAGGCGGTGGTCGGGGAATCGGTCATCGGGGCGCAGCGGTTCAGGGATAACCCTGAACCATAGCAAAGCCCAGGCCCGGCGGCTGTCGCCCGCGGTCGCGGGCCGGCGGGGTTGGGACACAATGCCGCGGCCAGGGCCGGCCGGCCGTGGCGCTGCTGTTCCAACCCCCAACCGCTTCACGCGCCATGACCACAGCTTCTCCCCTGACCGCCCTCGCGCTGGCCGCTGCGGGCGCCCTTCTCCTGGCCGGCTGCGCCTCCAAGTCGGGCGGCGCAGCCCCCGATGCCGGCGCACCCAAGGCCGCCGCGGCAGCGCCCAGCGCACCGCCGGCCCCCCCCCCACC
>SCOE01000018.1 GCA_005503065.1 Comamonadaceae bacterium ALPHA2B | reverse complement strand
GGGTGGACGTAGGAGAGGGGGGTGTTGGAGGGCATGGCTCGAAGTCGCATTGTGAAGATGCCCGCACATTAGCTCTGGCCCTGCGATATTGCTATCGATATGCGTGCTGCGACGATGATGATGCTAGATAAGCACACGCGATTGCGACCATGTGTGACGATCTGGCGGCTCCAGTGCGCTCAAAATGCAAACGCCCGATGAAGACCATCGGGCGTTTTACTGCCTTGTTTAGGCGACTTCTCAGTCGACCTGAAAATGTCAACTTATTCCATGACAGTTCATTACATTGGACTTAGGAGACGGTGCCGACGGTGCAGCCAGCAGGGGCATACTTTGCGTCGACGTCCGTCGTGCAAGTCCAAGTGCCAGCAGCATCGCGTGCCCAACGCACTTTTTTGCCCGTGAGCGTGGCAGCAGCGGAGCCCCCGAAGGTTGACGTAAGCGACGAGGTGCCGTCTGTGCCCGTGAAGGCCAGCACAGGCGCACCGCCCGATGCTGGTGCCGCGCCGTTGGACGTATTGCCACCAGTCAAGAGATTAGAGCCCGTGGCCGTACCGCCGCACGCGGTAGCTGCAGTGCCAGTGGTGAGTTTTCCATTCAGAACGCAATCTTCAATTGCAGTTTTCTGTTGGCCTGTTTCAGAGACAACGCGTGCCACTTGCGACTTTGCAACGTACGTTTGGTATTGGGGAATGGCGATCGCCGCCAAGATACCGATGATCGCCACGACGATCATCAGTTCGATGAGGGTGAAACCCTTTTGCACATTACGTGTGATGGAACGACGGTTCATTTGAACTAACTCCTTGAAGAAACGACAAGCCCTTGGGGTGGGTGATCCGTGACGGGTCACCGCCTCGGTGCCATCTTCTTTGCAGTCCGCGTGCCAGCCGCAATGCGGCGGTGAAAGTGTGATTTTGTATTCATCTGTAACGGCGATGGCGCCTTTGCCGCGCCAGCGTGTCACGCTTGGCGTGACAGCGCGTGCCAGAATCGCGTCACTCGACGTCCAGCGCGCATGACAGAACTCCCCACCATCACCATCGAAACGGCCATGGCCATCACGGACCGGCGCAGCAAGCGCACGTGGATGCGCCGGCTGGAGGAGGGCGCGGTGCGGCAGGTGGGGCCCGATTCAGGGCTCCAGACCCGGCTGGTGCTGGAAGACGTGTTGCCGGCTGCGGCCATTCCTTTCTCGCCGGACATGGAGCCTCTCCTGATGCAGGCCAGCATGGGCCACGCCGAGGCCCAGGCCGAACTGGGCCAGATGTTCTGCCTGGCTGACCGGAATGACCTGGGCGCCTATTGGCTGCAGCAGGCGGCCGAGCGGGGCAGTGCGGATGCCATGCAGTGGCTGGCCGTGTTGTCAGCGCGGGGCGTCGGCATTGCCAAGGATGATGGGGAGAGCCTGCGCTGGCTGCGGCGGGCCGCGCAACTGGGGCATGCGATTGCCAAGGAGCAGTTGGGGGGATTGCGGCCGGCCTGACTTTGCGCGGGGGCTTCGACAGGCTCAGCCCGAACGGGCGAGGGATCTCGGCCGCTCGCCGAAGATCGCCGTTCCCACCCTCACCATCGTGCTGCCCGCTGCAATGGCGGCCTCCAAGTCGGCGCTCATGCCCAGCGACAACGTGTCGACGGCAATGCCGGCGTTGCAAATCTGGTCGAAAACGGCTGCAGCGCTCTTGAACACGGCGCGCTGCGCTACGAAATCAGGAGCAGGCTCGGGAATTGCCATGATCCCGCGCAGCCGCAAACGGGGCAACTCGGCCACCGCGCGGGCCAGCGCCAGGGCCTCCTCAGGCAGCACACCGGACTTGTTCGCGCCGCCATCCACGTTCACCTGCAGGCACAGCTGCAGCGGCGGCAGCTCGTCCGGCCGTTGCTCGGACAGCCGCTGCGCGATCTTGAGCCGGTCCACGCTGTGCACCCAGTCGAAGTGCTCGGCCACCAAGCGCGTCTTGTTGCTCTGCAGGGGGCCGATGCAATGCCATTCCAGTTTGGCGCGCAGGTCGGCCAGGGCCTCGATCTTGCTGAGGGCTTCCTGCACGTAGTTCTCGCCGAAGGCGCGCTGGCCGGCGGCATGGGCTTCGCGGACCGCCTCGGGGCCGAAGGTCTTGGAAACCGCCAACAGTTGCACGCCGGCTGCATCCCGGCCCGCAGCTGTGCACGCTTTCACGACGCGAGCACGTACTTGTTGGAGGTTGTCGCGGATCGTCGTCATAATCTTTCAAAAGCGTATCAAAACGTCACGAAGCTGGATTTCAGCCGGCTTGGACGTCTAGCCAACCGAGGAACTGCGCGTGGACATCACCCAATTGCTGGCCTTCAGCGTCAAGAACAAGGCGTCGGACTTGCACCTGTCGGCCGGCCTGCCGCCCATGATCCGGGTGCACGGCGACGTGCGGCGCATCAATGTCGACGCACTCGACCACAAGGCGGTGCACGCCATGGTGTACGACATCATGAGCGACACCCAGCGCAAGCACTACGAAGAGTTCCTGGAGGTCGACTTCTCCTTCGAGATCGAGGGCCTGGCGCGCTTTCGCGTCAACGCCTTCAACCAGAACCGCGGCGCGGCGGCCGTGTTCCGGACCATCCCGTCGAAGATCCTGACCCTGGAGCAGCTCAACGCGCCCAAGATTTTCGGCGAACTGGCGCTCAAGCCGCGCGGGCTGGTGCTGGTCACCGGCCCCACGGGCTCGGGCAAGTCGACCACGCTGGCGGCCATGATCAATTACCTCAACGAGACGGAGTACGGCCACATCCTCACGGTGGAAGACCCGATCGAGTTCGTGCACGAGTCGAAGAAGTGCCTGATCAACCAGCGCGAGGTCGGGCCGATGACCCTGTCCTTCGCCAACGCGCTGCGCTCCGCATTGCGCGAGGATCCGGACGCGATCCTGGTGGGCGAAATGCGCGACCTGGAGACCATCCGCCTGGCGATGACCGCGGCGGAAACGGGCCACCTGGTCTTCGGCACGCTGCACACCTCCTCGGCCGCCAAGACCATCGACCGGATCATCGACGTGTTCCCGGGCGAAGAGAAAGAGATGATCCGCGCCATGCTGTCCGAATCGCTGCAGGCCGTGATCTCGCAGACGCTGTGCAAGACCAAGGACGGCTCGGGCCGCGTGGCGGCGCACGAGATCATGCTGGGCACGCCCGCGATCCGGAACCTGATCCGCGAGGCCAAGGTGGCGCAGATGTATTCCGCCATTCAGACGGGGGTGTCCATGGGCATGCAGACCCTGGATCAAAACCTCACCGATTTGGTCCGGCGTGGCGCCATTTCTTCTGCCGAAGCCCGCGGCAAGGCCAAGATCCCCGAAAACTTCCCCGGCTGAACCCAGGAACCTCCATGGAACGCGATCAAGCCAGCCAGTTCATCAACGACCTGCTCAAGCTCATGGTCAGCCGCAACGGCTCCGACCTGTTCATCACGGCCGACTTTCCGCCGGCCATCAAGATCGACGGCAAGGTGACCAAGGTGTCGCAGCAGGCGTTGTCGGGCCAGCACACGCTGGCGCTCACGCGTTCGGTGATGAATGACCGGCAGACGGCGGAGTTCGAGCGCACCAAGGAATGCAACTTCGCCATCTCGCCTTCGGGCGTGGGACGCTTTCGCGTCAATGCCTTCGTGCAGCAGGGCAAGGTGGGCATGGTGTTGCGGACCATCCCGGCCAAGCTGCCGACCATCGACGGCCTGAACATGCCGCAGGTGCTCAAGGACGTGGCCATGACCAAGCGCGGCCTGGTGATCCTCGTGGGCGCCACGGGCTCGGGCAAGTCGACCACGCTGGCCGCCATGATCGACTGGCGCAACGAGAACTCGCAGGGCCACATCGTCACCGTCGAAGACCCGGTGGAATTCGTGCACCCGCACAAGAACTGCGTGGTGACGCAGCGCGAGGTGGGCATCGACACCGATTCGTGGGAAGCCGCGCTCAAGAACACCCTGCGCCAGGCGCCCGATGTGATCCTGATGGGCGAGATCCGCGACCGCGAGACGATGGAGCATGCCGTCGCCTTCGCCGAGACGGGCCACCTGTGCATGGCCACGCTGCACGCCAACAGCGCCAACCAGGCGCTCGACCGCATCATCAACTTCTTCCCCGAGGAGCGCCGCGCGCAGCTGCTGATGGACCTGTCACTCAACCTGCGCTCGCTCGTCTCCCAGCGCCTGGTGCCGACCGAGGACGGCCGTGGCCGCGCCGCCGCGGTCGAGATCCTGCTGAACACGCCGCTGATCTCCGACCTCATCTTCAAGGGCGAGGTGGGCGAGATCAAGGAGATCATGAAGAAGAGCCGCAACCTCGGCATGCAGACCTTCGACCAGGCGCTGTTCGACCTGTTCGAGCAGCACACCATCTCCTTCGACGATGCGTTGCGCAACGCCGACTCGGCCAACGACCTGCGCCTGCAGATCAAGCTGGGCAGCCAGCGCGCCCGCTCGACCGACCTGGCGGCCGGCACCGAACACATGTCGATCGTCTGAGCCCCGGCGCGCCTACCCTCTTTATTTCGCGTAGGCCTTGCGCGACCCGTCCTCGAACACCTCGTCGTCGCGCTGCAGCTGCCCGTCGTCGCCCCAGGTCCTTTCCCGCGTCACGCGTCCCCTGGCATCGAAGGTGGACTCGGCCACGAGCCGGCCTTGTTCGTCGAAGCGCTGGTGCGTGCCGGTCGGCAACTGCCGGCCACGGCCCACGGCGGTGTAGCGGCCCTGCGAGGCGCGCTGGCCGTTGTCGAAATACTCCGTCACCTCACGAACGCGCGCCTCGCCGCTGCCGCTGTAGACCGCCTTGCTGCGCGGCTGGCCGTTCAGGTAGTAGCTGTCGTCGCCCATCGGCTCGCCTTCGGGCGTCCAGCGCTGCTCGCGCACCAGCGTGCCGCGTTCGGAGAACTCCGCCTCGCGCTGGCGCACGGCGCCGCGTTCCACCAGCAGCGACACCACTTCGCGGCGCTTCACGCCCTCGCTCGAAAAGCGGCGCTCGATGCGCTGGTTGCCCGACTGCTCCATCAGCGCCGAGGGCTGTCCGTTGTCGTAGAACTCCTCGGCCCGCACGCGCTTGCCTGCCGCGAAGCCCAGGCGCGAGCGCAACTGGCCCTTGCCGTCGAAGAGCTCGACCGCCGACGGCGTGTTGCCCGCATGGCCACAGGCCCGCGTATCGTCGAAGGCGGGCGCCAGCACGGGCTTGTCGGCGCAGCGCAGTGCAGCGAGCTGGCCGCGTTCGGTGAACTCGGCCACCGCACGTTCGCCGCCCGGTTCTTCGTGGAAGGACACGCGCCGCAGCTGTCCCGCCGGATAGAAGCTGCGCACCAACCCGACGGTGCGTCCGTTGTCGTACGTCGCCTCGCGCACCACCTGGCCCGAAGGCGCGAACTCGCGGGCCAGGCCTTCCATGTTCCCCTGGGCGTTCACGCGGTGCTCCTTGGCGAGCTTGCCCTGCTCGTAGAAGCGCACCAGCCCCATGAAGACGCCGTTCTTCAGCTCCTGCTCGCGCTGGATGACGCCGCTGTCGCGGTCCTTGCAGCGCATCAGGCCTGTCTTGCCGGCGGTGGTGTTGCCGTTGGCCGGGTTCACGCTCTGGCCGTTGAGCTCGCAGTCCTGAATGGCGTGGGCGGCGCCTGCCGCCAGGCACAGCACGGCAATCGCCGGTCCCCGGCAACGACGCCAGACGAAGTGGCGCCTCATTTTTCGTAGACCGTCGCCAGCGACCTGAAGCCCTTGACCTCGATCGGGTTGCCGAAGGGGTCGCAGAAGAACATCGTCCACTGCTCGCCGGGCTGGCCCTCGAAGCGCACCTGCGGCTTCAGCACGAAGTCGGTGCCGGCCGCCTCCAGCCGCTTCGCCAGCGCCTGCCAGTCGTCCAGCTGCAGGATCAGGCCGAAGTGCGGCATCGGCACCAGCACGTCGCCCACGTGGCCGGTGCGCGCGGTGGCGAAGGGCTCGCCCAGGTGCAGCGAGATCTGGTGGCCGAAGAAGTCGAAGTCGACCCAGGTGGCGGTGCTGCGTCCTTCGGCGCAGCCGAGCACGCCGCCGTAGAAGCGGCGCGCCGCATCGAGGTCGCGGACGTTGAAGGCCAGGTGGAAGATGCTGTGCATGGCGCGATGATAGGCAGCGCCCCGCCGCACGAGAATCGCGCCACTGCCGCCCGGCGCTCCCGGTCTCGATCCCATGTCGCCCTGCCTGCCGATCCTGAAGACGCTCGCTGCCTGCATCGCGCGCGCTGCGGCTTGCGGGCTCGCAGTCGCCGGCGCTGCGGCCGCGGCGCAGCCCGCCGCGCCGGCCTGTCCACCCTCCGCCGAAGCGAGCCTCACGCCGCAGCTGCTCGAGCAGGCGCGCCGCCGGCCGGTCGACCGGGGTTACCTCTGGCGCATCGAGAAGGACGGGCGCACGTCCTGGCTCTACGGCACCCTGCACCTCGGCCGCGCCCCCTGGGTGGTGCCGGGCCCGCGCATCGCGCAGGCGCTGCGGCAGAGCGACGCCGTCGCGCTCGAACTCGACCCGCTCGACACCGACGCCATGCAGCCGCTCTTCGCCCCTGGCGACCCGGTGCGCCGTGCCGAGGTGATGACGCCGGCGCGCGTCGAGCGCCTCAACCGCCAGTGGGCCGCCGCCTGCGCGCGCGAGGCCGGCGACCCGCAGCTCAGGCTCCAGCCCATCCTGCAGACCACCGCGCTGGCGGGCTACGTGGCGCGCGCCGACGGCCTGTACACCGACTTCGCCATCGACACCGTGCTGGCCGGCTACGCGCGCCGTGCGAAGCTGCCGTTGGTGGCGCTCGAAAGCGTGCAGGCGCAGCTCGCGCTCTTCACCGCCGACACCGCCCGCGAAGAAGGCGAGCAGGTCGACGACGCGCTCGACGAGCTCGAGAACGGCAAGCTGCGCCAGCGCATGCTCGAGCTGGCCGACATGTGGTCGCGCGGCGACCTGCCGCGCCTGGCGGATTACGAACGCTGGTGCGAGTGCATGCAGACCCCGGCCGAGCGGGCCATGATGAAGAAGCTGCTGGACGACCGCAACCCGCACCTGGCCGACGGCATCGTGGCCGTGCACGACCGGGGCCAGCGCGTCTTTGCTGCCGTGGGCGCGCTGCACATGGTGGGGCCGCAGGGGCTGGTCACGCTGCTTGGGCAGCGGGGCTTTTCCGTCACGCAGGTCGTGCCGGCGCCCGCGGCGCCGCGCTGACGGGTCCGCCGCATAATCGCGCCTTCCCCATGCCTGTCCTGCCCCGCCTCCGCGTGATTCGCCTCGGCCGCCTCGTGCTGCTGTGGTTCGTGCTGTCGCTGGGCGCCGCCATCGCCTCGCCGGTGGTCAACCCGCAGGCCATGGAAGTGGTGTGCTCCAGCGCCGGCGCCGTGAAGGTGGTCGTCAAGACCGACGACGGCGCGCAGGAGATGGGCGCCTCGCACCTCGACTGCCCGCTGTGCGTGCTGACCGGCGCGCCGCCGCCCGCACCGCCGGTGGTGCAGCTGCCGCAGCCGCAGCCGCTCGGGCATGCGCTGCAGTCGATCCCCGCCGCGCGCATTGCCGCGGCCACCGCCGCGCCGCTGCCGGCGCGCGGGCCTCCCGCCCTCTGATTTGCTATTGATTTCGTAGCGCCTCGCGCCCGTCCCACGGGCGCTGCGGCGTGATTTCATTCGCAAGTCGCGGTCCGCATGCATCGGGCCGCAGAGGGTTCATCCATGAAGAGATCCGTGCTGTCGCGCGCCATCGGCGCCGCTGCAGTCCCCATCGTCGCCTGCGGCTGGAGCGCAGCCATCGCCCAGCAGAGCGCCCCCGCCGACGATGCGCCCGAGCGCACCAAGTCGCTCGGGATCGTCACCGTCACCGGCGGCCAGCCGACCTCGCTGCCGACGCAGATTCCCACCACCATCGAGGGCGTGACGCGCGAGGAGATCGACACGCGCATCAACGCCACCGACAGCGAAGACGCGCTCAAGTACCTGCCCAGCCTGCTGGTGCGCAAGCGCTACATCGGCGACTACAACCACGCCATCCTGTCCACCCGCGCCTCCGGCACCGGCAACAGCGCGCGCTCGGCGGTGTATGCCGACGGCATCCTGCTGTCCAACTACCTGGGCAACGGCATCGCCAACGGCACCAACTACGCGCCGCGCTGGGGGCTGGTGTCGCCCGAGGAGATCGAGCGCGTCGACGTGATGTACGGCCCTTTCTCGGCCGCGTACCCAGGCAACTCGGCCGGCGCCGTGGTCGACTACGTGACGCGCATGCCGACGAAGTTCGAGGCGCACGCCAGCGCCGGCTATTCCTCGCAGCCCAACGACCTGTACAACACCCGCCAGACCTTCGACAGCTGGCAGACCAGCGCCTCGCTCGGCAGCAAGGTGGGGGACTGGTCGTGGTGGCTGCACCTGTCGCGCACCGACAGCGAGGGCCAGCCGCTGACCTTCACCACGGCCACGGCCGCCTCGGGCCGCGCGGGCTCGGCCGGCACGCCGGTGGCGGGCTACGTGGGTGGCCGGAGCACGACCAACACGCCCTGGTACATCCTGGGCACCGGCACGCAGTACCGCACGGTGCAGGACCAGGCCAAGCTCAAGCTGGCCTACGACTTCTCGCCCACCGTGCGCGCCACCTACACCCTGGGCTGGTGGCAGAACACCGGTGAGGGCCGGCCCGCGAGCTACCTCACGGCCGCCAACGGCCTGCCGGTCTACAGCGGCAACGTCAACATCCTCGGGCGCAGCTACACGCTCGCGCCCACGGCCTTTCCGCTCACCAGCGACGACCAGGCGCACGTGATGCACGGCCTGTCGGTGAAGAGCCGCACCCAGGGGGTTTTCGACTGGGAGGTCGCCGCCAGCCTCTACGACTTCCACAAGGACCAGCAGCGCGCGCCCACGGTGGCGCTGCCGCTCGCGGCCATCGGCGGCGCCGGCACGCTGCAGGACCAGAACGGCACCGGCTGGAACACGCTGGCGTTCAAGGGCACCTGGCGACCGAATGGCCCACAGGGCGCGCACATCGTCGACTTTGGTATCGGCCGCGACAGCTACAAGCTCGCGATCGACAAGAACAACGTGGTCGGCAGCTGGATCGACGGGCCAGCCAACCCGCTGTCGGTGGTCAGCGCCGTGGGCGGCCGCAGCCGTACCACCAGCGCCTGGGTCCAGGACGCCTGGCGCTTCGCCCCCGACTGGAAGGCCGTGCTCGGCCTGCGCTGGGAAGACTGGAAAGCCTCGAGCGGCTTCACCGCCACGGCCGCCAGCCTGCAGCGCTACGGCGAGCGCAGCGAGTCGCACCTGTCGCCCAAGGCGGCGCTGGCGTGGCAGCTGGCGTCCGACACCGTGCTCAAGGCCTCGGTCGGCCGTGCGGTGCGCTTCCCGACCGTGGGCGAGCTGTACGGCGCCACCTCGGGCGGCGCGCTGTCCTTCATCAACGACCCGACGCTCAAGCCCGAGAAGTCGTGGACGGGCGAATTGAGCCTGGAGAAGGACATCGGCAACGGCCTCGCGCGCGCCACGCTCTTCCACGAGACGACGAAGGACGCGCTCTACAGCCAGCTGATCCCCAACAGCACGGTCTCGCGCGTGCAGAACGTCGACAAGGTGCGCACCACGGGCATCGAGCTGGCCTACACCGGCACCGACGTCTTCGCGGCCTGGGGTTTCAAGGGCGTGGACCTGGGCGCGAGCCTCACGTATGCCGATTCGAAGACGGTGGCCAACGCCAACAACCCGGCCAGCGTGGGCAAGTGGCAGCCGCGCGTGCCGCGCTGGCGCTCCACGGTCTATGCGACCTACCGGCCCGACGACCGCTGGGCCTTCACCGTGGCCGCGCGCTACAGCGGCCGGCAGTACTCCAACCTGGACAACAGCGACGTCAACGCCGACGCCTATTTCGGCGCCAGCAAGTACTTCACCGTCGACCTGCGCGTGCGCTACCAGATCACGCGGCAGTGGTCGGCGTCCTTCGGCATCGACAACGCCAACAACGACCAGTACTGGAACTTCCATCCCTATCCGCAG
The DNA here is from genome assembly GCA_005503065.1 of Comamonadaceae bacterium ALPHA2B. Lineage (GTDB taxonomy): Bacteria > Pseudomonadota > Gammaproteobacteria > Burkholderiales > Burkholderiaceae_C > Xenophilus. The sequence continues at coordinate 96,186 of SCOE01000018.1, read as the reverse complement.
CGGACGTACACCGCCTCGCTGAAGTGGGACCTTTAACCTGGACCTCAGGAGCCAACGTGATGAAATTTGCTCTCAAAACCATAGCTGCCTCCGCAATGCTGACGGGCGCTGCAGCCTCTTTTGCCCACGTGGTCCTGCAGCCCGGGCCGGCCGTGGCCGGCAGCACCTACGACGCCGCCTTCAAGGTCGGCCACGCGTGCAAGGACGCGCGCAGCACCACCGGCCTCACGGTGCGGCTGCCGCGCGGCTTCGTGCTGCAGGACGTGCCGGCCCGCACAGGCTGGAAGGTCGACATCGACCGCTCCGGCACCGGCACCGTGCGCTGGACCGCCGACACCCCCGCGCAGGCCCTGCCCGGCGACCGGAAGGGCGAGTTCCTGCTGCGCGGCACGCTGCCGGCCGCGCCCGGCCCGCTGTACTTCGCCGTGCTGCAGAGCTGCGACGCGGGCAGCGCCGACTGGGCGCAGCTGCCCACCGGCGCGGCGGGCGAGAAGCTGCCGTTCCCGGCCGCGCGCCTGAACGTGGTGGCGCCCTGCAGCGCGCTGGTCGACGCCAGCGGTGCCTGGGTGCGCGCCGCGGTGCCGGGCCAGAGCGGCACCGGCGGCTTCATGACGCTGGCAGCCGGCGCGCCGCTCAAGCTGGTCGGCGTCGCCACGCCCGTGGCAGGCGTCGCCGAAGTGCACCAGATGAAGATGGAAGGCGACACCATGAAGATGCGTGCCGTCCCCGCGCTCGAGCTTCCCGCACGGCAGGCCGTGGAACTCAAGCCGGGCGGCTATCACCTGATGCTGATGGACCTGAAGCAGCCCATCACGGCCGGCAACGTCATCCCGCTCACGCTGACTTTCGAGGATGCGGCGGGCGCGAAGAGCACGCTCGTCGTGCAGGCGCCGGTGCAGGCCGCGCCGGCCGCGGCCGCGGCCGGCGAGGGCCACAAGCATTGACGCGCCCCGCGCTGCCATGGACAGTGGCCGAATGACGCCGCCTCCCGACGCCTCGCCCGCCCCTGGCGGGCGTTCGCGCCGGTGGCGTGCCGTGCGAGCCATCGCCGTGCTGGCCGTGGTGTCGGTCGTCGGCACTGCGCTCGGCCTGGCGGCCCTGCGCTTCGTGACCGAGACCGACGGCTCCACCGACCGCGCGCTCACGCGCTGGGTCGAGGTCTGCACGCAGACCGGCAGCTACCTCATCAGCGTGGCCGTCGGCCGTCCGCCGCCGGCCAGGGATTGATCCTCCTCCGTTTCCCGAGAACACCTCATGACCTCTTCGATTGCTATCAAATTCGTAGCTGCCTGCGCCCTGTGCATCGGCGCTGCAGCCGCTTTTTCCCAGACTGCCGCACCCGTCGAGGCGAGCGGCGCCTGGGTGCGCGCCGCGGTGCCGGGCCAGAGCGGCACGGGCGCGTTCATGAAGCTCACCGCGCAGACGCCGCTGAAGCTGGTCGGCGTGGCCACCCCCGTGGCCGGCGTGGCCGAGGTGCACGAGATGAAGCTGGAAGGCGACACCATGAAGATGCGCGGCGTGCCCGCGCTCGACCTGCCCGCACGCCAGGTCGTCGAGCTCAAGCCCGGCGGCTACCACGTCATGCTGATGGACCTGCAGCAGCCCATCCGGGCCGGCGGCAGCGTCCCGCTCACGCTCACCTTCGAGGATGCGAAGGGCGTGAAGAGCACGCTGGCGCTGCAGGTGCCCGTGCAGGCCGGCGCGCCGGGCGGCATGGCGGCGCACAAGCACTGAGGGCGCGCGCGTGTCGTGGGCGGGCTGTCTCTGGGGATGTACGGTCTCGGGCGCACGACAGTCGGGTTAAGCTGGCGCGACCCGTTCCGCTCCAAGAACCACAGCGCAGGAGACCCCCATGACCGAAGCCGCCAAACCTTTTGCCTTCAGCCAGCTCGTGCCCGGCTTCGATTTCCTCAAGAGCCTCACCGGCGCGGCGGCCAGCGGCACGGTGCCGGGGCTGCCCAGCCTGTCGAACTGGGTCGCGCCCACGCTCAGCGTGGAAGAGCTCGACAAGCGCATCAACGAACTGAAGACCGTGCAGTACTGGCTCGAGCAGAACGTGCACGCGCTCAAGGCCACCGTCCAGGCGCTGGAGGTGCAGAAGATGACCCTGTCCACCCTGCGCGGCATGAACGTGCGCATGGAAGACCTGGCCAATGCCTTCACCCGCTCCACCGCGAGCGCCGCCGCTGCGGTCCGCGATGCGGCGGCGCCCGCCGCGCCTGCACCGGCGCCCGTTGCGGTGGCCGAGGAGGAGCCGGTGGAGGACGAGGACGCGCCGCCGGTCGGGCCCGCTCCGGCGACCGCCCGCGCGTCGAAGAACGAAGCCCCCGGTGACGCTGCGGACAAGCCGGCCGGCGAGGCACCGGGCGTCATCGATCCGCTCCAATGGTGGAACGCGCTGACGCAGCAGTTCCAGCAGATCGCGAGCAACGCGCTGCAGGACGCGGCGCAGCTGAAAATGCCGGGCGTGCCACCCACGTCCACGCCGCGCCAGCCCAAGCCCGCCGTCCGGAAGGCCGCACCGCGCAAGAAGGCCGCCGCTGCCAAGGCGCCGGCCCGGAAGGCCCCGGCGAAGAAAGCCGCCGCGGCCACGAAGCGCCCCGCGTCCCGAACGCGCGGCTAGTCTCACACGATGCCGGCGGCGGTGCACCCGCCGCCGGTCCCAGAAAGTCCGCATGAAGCTCTTTCCCTCCGGCCACGCCACCCATCCGCAATGGCGCATGGCCGCCGGCCTGGTGCTCGCGCAACTGCGCGCGCAGATGGCGCTGCCCGACCACGAGTCGGCACCCACGCTGGGCCTGCTCTACATCACCGACCACTACGCCGCCGAGGCGCAGGACATCCTCGAGCATTTCGGCGCCGAGCTGCCCGAGGTCACCGACTGGGCCGGCACCGTGGGCCTGGGCATCGTGGCCAACAACGTCGAATACGTCGACGAGCCGGCGATCAGCGTGCTGCTGTGCGCGCTGCCGGCCGACCAGTACCGCGTGTTCTCGGGCGTCGCGCCGCTGGCCGTGGCCGACGGCGACGGTGCCAACGGGCCGAACCAGCACTTCCGCGCGCACACGGCGCTGGTCCATGCCGACGGCGAGACGCCCGAGCTGCCCGAGCTGATCGCCGAGGTGGCGGGGCGCACCGACACCGGCTATCTCTTCGGCGGCCTGTCGTCCGGCCGCCGGGGCGCGCTGCAATTCGCGATCGGCGGCAACGGCACCATCCGCGGGCAGGGCGCGGCCAGCGGCGTGTTCCGCGGCGGCCTGTCGGGTGTGGCCTTCGGGCCGCAGGTGCGGCTCGTCTCGCGCGTCACCCAGGGCTGCCAGCCGATCTCGCCCGAGCGCGAGATCACCGAGGCCGACGGCAACCTCGTCCTGCGCGTGGGCCAGCAGCCGGCGCTGGACTGGCTGCTCGACACGCTGAAGGTCTCGCTGGAGGAACCGCAGGAGGCCATCGACGCGGTGCGCGCCACGCTGGTCGGCCTGGTGGCCGCCGGTGCGGACGGCCGCCGGCGCACCGGCGACCTGGGCGCCGACGTGCTGGTGCGCCACATCATCGGCCTGGACCCCAACCGCCGCGGCATCGCCATCGCCGACCAGGTCGAGGTCGGCATGCGCATGAGCCTGTGCCGCCGCAACGCCACGGCGGCGCGCGCCGACCTGATGCGCATCTGCGCCGAGATCCGCGAGGAACTCGAGCCCGAGGAGCAGACGCTGGCGGTGGCCCAGGCCGTGGCCGCCGGCGAGGCCGAGGCCGCACCGCACCCGGCACGGCGCATTGCCGGCGCCATCTACGTGAGCTGCGTGGGCCGCGGCGGCGCCCATTTCGGCGCGCCCCATGCCGAGCTGCAGATCCTGCGCCACGCGTTGGGCGACGTGCCGCTGGCCGGCTTCTTCGCCGGTGGCGAGATCGCGCGGCACCACCTCTATGGCTACACGGGCGTGCTGACGGTGTTCACCACCGACTGAGCACGAGGCGGACGCCATGGCCGGGGCCGGTCCCCCATCGTCGCCACAGGTTGCGCGCACCGGCGCGCGCCGCTCGTGGGTCTTGGCGGCTTCGGCCCTCGTGCTGCTCGCGGTGCTCCTGGCAGGCGCGACGTTCGGCTGGTTTGGACCGCTGCGCATGCTTCTCGGGCGCTCGCAGCAGGCCGTGCCGGTGCTCGACCCGACCCAGGTCCTGGTGCTGCGCACGCCCGGCGGGCATCTGGAGGTGTCGACGCTGGTGAAGGTGGAGGAATTCGGCTGGCGCTCGTCGTACACCTGCCTGTGGCGCGACTGCGAATGGCTCGGCCATCGCCTCGGCACCATACGCGCGCCGGTGCACTACACCTACCGCATCCGCTGGCCGAGACCTGGACGCTGCGCCCGGCCGGCGAGGGCTATGTGCTCAGCGTGCCCGCACCGCAGCCGCTGCTGCCGCCGGCCGTCGACCTGGCCCAGGCCGAATTCCGCAGCGAGAAGGGCGGCCTGCTGGCGCCCGACGGCGCCGCCAACCAGGCGCTGCTGATGCGCCACCTCGGCCCCGAGCTGGAACGCCGCGCCGGGCGCACCGAGTACCTGCGCGCGCAGGCCCCGATGGCCGAGCAGACGGTCCGCGAATTCGCGCAGAAATGGATGCGCGAGCAACTGGGCGCCCCGGCCGCGCCGCTGCGCATCGAGGTGCGCCTGGGCGACGACGCCTAGGCCCGCCGGTACGCCGCGACCTCGGCCTCGAGCCAGCGCGCGAAGTCCTCGCGCTGCGTGCTGGCACTGCCTTCGGGCCACACCAGCCAGTAGGGGTACGCATAGGGCACGCGGATGTCGGTCAGCGCCACCAGCTCGCCGCGGCGCAGCAGCGCATCGGCGACGCTGCGCCGCTCCAGCGCCACGCCCTGGCCCAGGCGTGCTGCTTCCAGCGAGAGGTTGGAGTCGTTGATCCACAGGCCGCCGCGTGCGGGTGGCGGCTCTGGCAGGCCCGCGGCCTGGCACCAGGGCGCCCAGGGTTCTGCCGAGCGGATGGGCGTGCACGCGAGCACCTCGGCCGGCGTGCGGGGCAGGGCGCCGCCGTTCAGGCGCGGCGATGCGACCGCGAGCAGTTCGTCGTCGAAGAGGTGCTGCTGCGCCAGCCCCTCCCACGGGCCCTGGCCCATGCGGATGGCCACGTGCGCCGCGCCCTGCCGCAGGTCCTGCACCTCCAGGCTGGCCTGCAGGCGCACGCGGTGTTCGGGGTGGACGGCCAGGAAGTGCGGCAGGCGCGGCAGCAGCCAGTGCAGGCCGAAGGACGGCACCACCGCCACGACCAGTTCGCCGGCGCGCGGACGCACGCGCAGCGCACGCGTGGCCTCGCCGATGCCCCGCAGCGCGGCGCGCACCTGCATCGCGTACAGGCGGCCGTTCTCCGACAGGCGCAGTCCGCGTCCCGCGCGCTCGAAGAGCGAGAGGCCGAGCAATTCCTCCAATTGCTTCACTTGCTGGCTGACGGCCGAGTGGGTGACGTGCAGCGCCTCGGCCGCGCGCGTGACGCTGCCCAGCCGCGCCACGGCCTCGAAGCAGCGCAGCGCCTGCAGGGGCGGCAGGTCGGTGGGCGTGGGGGCGTCGGGCGGCGGCGATGTCATGTCAGGTTTTCTAACGCATTCGGGCAGAACAAGTCGATGGTCGCCAGCTTCAGCAAGGAATAGATTGCGATCCTGGCATGCCAACGCGCATGCAGCCAGGAAAGAAGAACTGAAATGATGCAACTCATCGGCATGCTCGACTCGCCCTTCGTGCGGCGCACGGCCATCTCGCTGCAACTGCTGGGACTGGCCTTCGAATCGCGGCCCATCTCGGTCTTTCGCCAGGTCGACGAATTCCGCCGCTTCAACCCGGTGGTCAAGGCGCCGACGCTGGTGCTGGACGATGGCACGGCGCTGATGGATTCCAGCCTGATCCTGCAGCACGCCGAGGACCTGGCCGGGCCGGCGCGCAGCCTGTGGCCGGCGGCGCCGGCCGAGCGGGTGCGGGCGTTGCGGCTCACGGGCCTCGCCCTGGCGGCCTGCGAGAAGGCGGTGCAGCTCGTGTACGAGCGCGAGCTGCGCCCGGCCGACAAGCGCCATGCGCCGTGGGCCGAGCGGGTGCACGGCCAGGTGCTGGCCGCGTGGGAAGCGATCGAGGCCGAGATGCGCCGCGCCGCGCTGCCCGCTGCCGCAGGCGGCCAGCCGATCGGCCAGGCGGGGCTGACGATCGCCGTTGTCTGGCACTTCACGCAGGTCCTGCTGCCCGGCGTGGTGGCGCCGGGCGACTTCCCGCTGCAGGCCGCGCATTCGGCGCAGGCCGAGGCGCTGCCCGCGTTCGCGGCCTGGCCGCACGGCTGAGCACGCTTCGGTTGGGCGCAAGAGCGCCTGGCCTCCGACGCCCGCCGTCGCGCACGGCCTGCCGCCGGACGCCTTGCGTCCTGCGAAGATGGCGCCATGCGCACGCCCACCGCCGCCCTTCGCACCGTCGCCCTGTTCGAGGCGTTCAAGGGCGTGCTGGCGCTGGCGGCGGCCTCGGGCCTGCTGACGCTGCTGCACGGCGACCTGCACGGGCTGGCCGTGCGGCTGGTGCACCACCTGCACCTGAACCCGGCGGCGCACTATCCGCACGTGTTCCTCGACTTCGCGCAGCACCTGCAGGATTCGCGGCTCGGGCTGCTGGCGCTGGGCGCCTTCGCCTACGGCGCGTTGCGGCTGGTGGAGGCGTATGGCCTGTTGCGCAACCGCGCCTGGGCCGAGTGGCTCAGCGCGGCCAGCGGCGCGATCTACGTACCCTTCGAGCTGGCCGGCCTGCTGCGCCATGCCGATGCGCTGCATGCGGTGCTGCTGGCGGCCAACCTGGCGGTGGTGGCGGTGATGGTGCTGGCGCTGTGGCGGCGCCGCAGTGCCGAGGTGGCACCGGCCTGAAACGCGTCAGCGCAGACGCGGCGCCAGCGGCCGGGCGTCGATGGCCTCGCCGTCCACGATGAAGTGCCCGCCGGCCACGTGGTGCAGCGTGCGCAGGTCGTCGTGGCCGTCGAAGTGCCAGCGTCCATTGCTGAAGACGCGCGGGTCGGCCTGTGCGGCGATCACTTCGCCGAGGAACAGGTCGTACCGCTGCTGGATCGGCGGCTCGGGCAGCAGCCGGCATTCGAGCCACGCCGCGCAGCCTTCGAGCAGCGGCACGCCGGTGGCGCTGCCGGCGAAGGTGGCGAGGCCGAAGGCGTCGAACTTGTCGCGCCCGCCCAGCGCTTCTTCGTCGGAGCCCGAGACGCTGCCCAGGGCGTTGACCAGATCGATCTGCGCGCGCACCGGCACCTGCAGCACGAACTGGCCGCTGGCTTCGATGAGGCGGCGTGTGTAGGTGGCCTTGTCGAGCACCACCGCCACCTTGGGCGGCGAGAAGTCCAGCGGCATTGCCCAGGCCGCGGCCATGAGGTTGCGGCGGCCGTCGGCGGCGGCACTGACCAGCACGGTGGGGCCGTGGTTGAGCAGGCGGTAGGCCTTGGCAAGGTCGACGGGTTCACGGGGAGTGGCCATGGGTGTGGGAAGGGATGGAGCGGTCGAGACGCCGACGATAGGCGCTTGCGGTGAGTGGGTGATGACAAGGTCGAGGCAGGTCGGAAATCGGAAAAGTGCAATCGGGCTGTAGCGCTTGCTGTGTCTGCGTTGCGGCCGAAATCGTCACGTTCGTTACTTTCTTCCTGTTGTCTGTTTTGGGCTCCTGATGTGGGCTGATTCCGGCGCTGTTGGTGGATCTGCCGGCACCGCGGGCCGGGGCGCTGGCGGCGGCCGCGGGCCTGCGTTCTCCGGCGCTGGCTCGCGCTGACCGGCTTGCTGTGCGTGCTGTGTGCTCGCTGTCCATCGACGTGCTTTCGGCACTGCACGGCGCCGCGAATGGCGCCTGCGCCCGCAGGCCCACGACCACCGCCCTGAACCGCTGCGCTGCACTGGCCTGCCTTTTTTCAATGCCCCATCCCCGTTCGCGTGGAGCTTGTCGAAGCGCTGCGCAGGGCTTCGATGGCTCAGCCCGAACGGGTGGGGCAGGACGACTCAGAGGACAGGGGGCAAAAAAAACCGAAGTGCAATCGCCCGCCAGCGCAAGCCAGCCGGGCGCTGCGCCCAAAGTCGTCACAAACGTGACGATCAGGCCACCACAGGCCGCACGACCGCCGCCGAGCCTTTCACCACGCCTTGGAACGCGAAGTCCACCTCCGGCGCCAGCCCCGTCACGATGCGCGCGATCGACTTGCCCGAACCGCAGGCATGCGTCCAGCCCAGCGTGCCGTGGCCCGTGTTGAGGAACAGGTTCGGCACCTTGCTGCGCCCGATGATCGGCACGTTGCTCGGTGTCGCCGGTCGCAGCCCGGTCCAGAACTGCGCCTGCGTGGTGTCGCCCGCGCCGGGGAACAGTTGCTCCACGCGTCGCACGATCGCCTCGCAGCGCACCGCATTGAGGTCGCGGTCGTAGCCATTGAGCTCGGCCGTCCCGGCGATGCGAAGCCGATCGCCGTTCGGCCCGGTCAGTCGCGAGAACACCAGCTTGAACTCGTCGTCCGTCAGCGAGACCTGGTGCGCCTTCGACGCGTCCCTCACCGGCATCGTCACGGAGTAGCCCTTGGCCGGATAGATCGGCAGCCGCACGCCCAGCGGCGCGGCCAGCATCGGGCTGAACGACCCCATCGCCAGCACGAAGGCGTCGGCCGACAGGCGCTGGAAGCGGCCCTCGGTGTCGGTCACCTCGACGTGGTCGATGCGCCCGCCCACCTCGCGCAGCGCGGTGATCGTGTGGCCCATCCGGAAGTGCACGCCTGCCGCCTCGGCGCGCTTCGCCAGTTCGCGCGTGAAGCGGTTGGCGTCGCCCGACTCGTCCTCTGCCGTGTAGGTGGCGCCGGCCAGTTGCGGGCGGATGTGCGCCAGCGCCGGCTCGAGTGCCACGGCCTCGTCGGCCGAGATCACGCGGCGCTCGCAGCCGAGTTGGCGCATCTGTTCGGCCGGCGCGAGGGCGGCATCGAACTCCTTCTGCGTCGTGTAGAAGTGCAGGATGCCCTGCGTGCGCTGGTCGTAGTCGATGCCGGTGTCGCGGCGCAACTGCTGCAGCGTGTCGCGGCTGTAGGTGCCCAGGCGCACGATCTGCTCGATGTTGTGGCGCGTGCGCGCCGGCGTGCATTCCCGCAGGAACGACAGGCCCCACAGCCACTGGCGCAGGTCGGGCCGCAGCCGGAAGAGCAGGGGCGCATCTTCCTTGCCCAGCCACTGCAGCACCTTCAGGGGCGCACTCGGGTTGGCCCAGGGCTCGGCATGGCTCACCGAGATCTGCCCGCCGTTGGCGAAGCTGGTCTCGGCGCCCGGCGTGGCCTGGCGGTCGATCACGGTCACGTCGTGGCCGAGCTGGGAGAGGAAGTAGGCGGAGGTGGTGCCGAGCAGGCCGGCGCCGAGGACGATCACGCGCATTTTCTTGAACCTTTTGAGGTTGCAGCGCTTGAACGGCGGGCGGGAGCAGCTATTGAAAAGATAGCAACCCGAACCGACGGTTCAAGTTGCCGCTCCCCCTGTCCTCGGTACCTGAGAGATTCACCCGCTGCACCCGCAGCGGGCTTGCTCCTTCGGTGCATCCCTGGGCGGGATGGCTCTCCAGACGGCTCTGACGATGGCTTGCAGTACGGGCCCGTGCATCGCGTGCATCGAGCGGACCTGAGCGTTTATGGGAGTTTGCGCCTTCGGTAGGGCGCCGCCTGTGGCGTCGCCCGTTCTCCTGCAAGGCCGCGATTGTAGGAAGGCAGGGGCCGATCGCCAAGCCCGGAATGCACGGCCGTCGATGCCGCGCCTCAGCGCGGCCGCACCGGCGTGCGCGAACCCCGTGCGGTGATCTCGCCGCGCCGCAACTGCGTGAAGGCCTCGAACTCCCAGTTGCGCATGCCCAGCAGCAGGGTGTAGCCCTCCAGGTGCTCGGGCGGCAGCCGCTGGTCGGTCTGGTGCTGTTGCGCGAAATCGGCCGCCACGCGCTGCAGCCGCTCCAGGAAGGCCGGTGCCAGCGCCTTGCTGATCGTGCCATGCACCAGCAGCAGCCCTTCGGCCGGCCCGTCGAAACCGCCGCGGTAGTAGTCGAGCACCACGTGGTCGCGGAAGAACTCCATCACCGGGCCGTGGGGGCGCCAGCGAAAGGTCTTGGCGAGCTTGAGGCGATACCGGTTCATCGGCCGCAGCTCGATGATGCCGATGCGATCGAGCTGCGCCAGGAAGCCGATGCACTCGGCCTCGCTGATGCGGTAGGCGCCCACGATCTGCTCCAGCGTCCACTGGCTCAGCACGCTGATCGCCACGAGCAGCAGCTTCTTGTCCTTGACCACGGCCTTCTCCTGCTCCTGCGACAGCTCCTTGAGCAGCGGCTGCGCATCGGCCACGCGGCGCGCGAGTTCGGCGAAGTCGATTTTCAGCGCGCGGCAGATGGCGTCCACGCGCGACAGCGGCATGTCGCCCTTGGCCAGCATGCGCTTGACGCTCGATTCCGCCATGCCCAGCGCGCGCGCCAGGTCCGCGTAGGTCATGCGGGCGGTCTTGAGTTCGTTCTTCACGGCCTGGACGAGGTCGACGGTGGTGCTCATGGGTGAGTATAGAAATCCGATACCGGAGATGTCATGAATGGGTGCCGTATCGATTTTCGATGCTTTTTTGGGCCCCGTCTACCTACATTGCGGCCGAACCTTCCCTTCCTTCCGGAGTTCCGCCCATGACCGCTTCCGCTTCCCTGTGCCGACGTGAATGTGCGCTGCTCGCGACCGTGCTGGTGCTGCTGCTGACCGCCGTGCTGGCGCCGGTGCTGCCCGCCGAAGCGTTCGCACCGGGCGTCTTTGCCGATCAGCGCGTCTGGCACGGCGTGTCCAACGCCATGGACGTGCTGAGCAACCTGCCCTTCGGCGTGTTCGGGCTCTGGGGCCTGTGGCAACTGAGGCGTTTCGACGCCGCCGCTGCCGATGCGGCCACCGAGCCCCCGGGCAGCACGCTCGACTGCGCCTGGTTGTTCTTCGCAGGCCTCCTGGTCACCGCGGCGGGCTCGGCGTTCTATCACCTGCAGCCCGATGCCATGCGACTCGCGGCCGACCGGGCCGGCATGACCGTGGCCTTCGCGGGGCTGGTCGGCCTGGCCGCGTGCGAGCGGGTGTCGCAGCGCGCCGGCTGGGTGCTCGCCTGGTGCACCCTGGCGGGCGGCCTCGTGGCCGTGGCCTGTGCGGCCGAGGCCGACAACCTGCTGCCCTGGGGCGCAGTGCAGTTCGGCGGCATGGCCATCGTGCTGGCATTGGCCCTCACGCCGAAGTTGCCGGGTGCGATCGGCGTGCGGCTGGGCTGGGTCATCGCCATCTACGCAGCCGCCAAGCTGCTGGAGGCCGGCGATGCCTGGGTGTACGAAGCGACCGGCCACCTGGTGTCGGGCCACACCCTCAAGCATGCCGTGGCGGCGCTCGCGGCACTGCCGGTGCTGGCTGCCTTGCAGCGCACCGGCGCCAGGGGCCTGCGGCACAATCCGGGCGCGGCTGCGGCAACTGCCTGAGGCCGTCCAAGAAGAAGATGCGGCACGCACTGCCGCCGGTCGACGCCGAGGGACCCTCCATGAGCACCACCGCCAGCAACCCCACGCACCCGGGTGCGAACGCGCACGCCAACCAGTTCGCGCTGCTGGGCCAGCGCCGCTTCGCGCCCTTCTTCTGGACGCAGTTCGCGGGCGCCGCCAACGACAACCTCTTCAAGTTCGCCTTCACCGTGATGGTGACCTACCAGCTCCAGGTGGCGTGGATGAAGCCCGCCATGGCGGGCCTGGTGATCGGCGCGCTCTTCATCCTGCCCTTCCTGCTCTTCTCCGCCACCGCCGGGCAGCTGACCGACAAGTACAACAAGACGCGGATCATCCGGCTGGTGAAGAACCTGGAGATCGCGATCATGGCGCTCGCGGCCTGGGGTTTCGTCAGCGCCCACGTGCCGGTGCTGCTGGCCTGCGTGTTCCTCATGGGGCTGCATTCCACGCTCTTCGGCCCGGTGAAGTTCGCCTACCTGCCGCAGGTGCTCGATGCGCGCGAGCTCACCGGCGGCAACGGCATGGTCGAGATGGGCACCTTCGTTGCCATCCTGCTCGGCCAGGTGGCGGGCGGGCTGCTCGTGGCGCTGCCGGGCGTGGGGCATGCGACAGTGGCCGTCGGCTGCGTGCTGCTGGCGCTCGTCGGACGCGCGGTGGCCCAGGCGATTCCCGACACGGCGGCCACCGACCCGTCGCTCAGGATCAACTGGAACCCCGTCAGCGAGACCTGGCGCAACCTCAAGCTCGCGCACGGCAACGTCGTCGTGTTCCGCTCGCTGCTGGGCATCTCGTGGATGTGGTTCTTCGGCGCCGTGTTCCTGAGCAACTTCCCGGCCTTCGCCAAGGAGGTGCTGCATGGCAACGAGCAGGTGGCGTCGCTGCTGCTGGTGGTGTTCTCGGTGGGCATCGGCGTCGGCTCGCTGCTGTGCGAGACGCTGTCGCGCCGCCAGGTCGAGATCGGCCTGGTGCCGCTGGGCGCCATCGGCATGAGCGTGTTCGCGATCGACCTGTACTTCGCCTCGCGCGGGCTGCCGCCTTCGGCCGAGATGGGCGCCGCGGCCTTCGTCTCGCAGCCCGCGCACTGGCGCGTGATGGCCGACCTGGCACTGCTCTCGCTCTTTGCCGGGCTGTACAGCGTGCCCATGTATGCGCTGATCCAGCTGCGCAGCCAGCCCACGCACCGCGCACGCATCATCGCGGCCAACAACATCCTCAACGCGCTGTTCATGATCGGCAGTTCGGTCATTGCCGGCGCGCTGCTGGGCGCGGGCTTCAGCATCCCGCAGATCTTCCTTCTCACCGGCATCGCCAACGCGGTGGTCGCGTTCTACATCTTCATGCTGGTGCCGGAGTACCTGCTGCGCTTCGTCGCGTGGGTGCTGTCGCGCTTCGTCTACCGCTTCGACATCAGGGGCGACGAGCACATCCCCACCGACGGGCCGGCCATCCTCGTGTGCAACCACGTGAGCTTCATCGACGCGGTGCTGCTGATGGCGGCCAGCCCCCGGCCGATCCGCTTCATCATGGACCACCGCATCTTCAGGGTGCCGGTGCTGGGCTGGATGTTCCGCCTCGCCAAGGCCATTCCCATCGCGCCGCAGAAGGAGGACTTGGCCGCCTACGAGCGCGCCTTCGCCGAGGCCGTGAAGGTGCTGCGCGAAGGCGATCTGCTGGCCATCTTTCCCGAAGGCGCCATCACCCGCGACGGGCAGCTGCAGCCTTTCAAGGGCGGCGTGATGAAGATCATGGAACTTGCCCGCGCCGAGGGCATCGAAGCGCCGGTGATTCCGATGGCACTGACCAATCTCTGGGGCTCCTTCTTCAGCCGCATCGAGCGGCGGCGCGGCGAAGGCGTGGCGATGGTGCGCCCCTTCCGCCGGGGCATGTTCAGCCGGGTCGGCCTCAACGTGGGTGCGGCCGTGCCGCCTGTGGAGGTGCAGCCCGAAGCCCTGCGCCAGCGCGTGAGCGGCCTGCTGGCCGCCTGACCGCGCCTTGACGCCGGCGGCCTGCCCACGCCACCACGCGCGCCCTCGCGGGTGGGGGAGCGCCGCGCATGCTTGACTGGCACACCTTCACCTGGCTGGGCGACAGCGGTCTTCTGCTGCCGGCCGCCGCCTTCGTCTTCCTGTGGCTGGCGTCCTCGCGGCGCACCTGGTATTCGGCCGTGCTGTGGGCGCTGTGCTTCGGCGCCTGCGGAGCCATCGTCACGCTGTCCAAGCTTGCCTTCATGGGCTGGGGCCTGGGTGACGCGCAGCACGACTTCACCGGTTTCAGTGGCCACACGGCGCTCTCTTCCTGCTTCTGGCCGGTGGCGCTGTGGCTGCTCGCATCGCGCGGGGGCCATCGCCTTCGCGTGGCCGCCGCCTGCGCGGGCTGGGTGCTGGGAGCGGCCATCGGTGTCTCCCGCCTCGCCATCCATGCACACAGCGTGTCCGAGGTCGTGTCGGGCTGTCTGCTCGGCGTCGCCGCGAGCGGGCTGTTCCTGAAGCTGCAGCACAGCCGACCGCATCCGCGGCTGCCGGCCTGGTGGGTCGCCGCCAGCCTCCTGGTGCCCATGGTGCTGTTGCCTCCCGGGCACCGTGCGCCCACGCACGGGCTGCTGGAGTACGCGGCGGCGCGCATTGCCGGGCTGGAGCGCCCCTATACGCGCCGGGACCTGCACGCCGGTACGCATCCGCTCCCACGCATGCGACCCGTAAAAAGTATCTTCTAGAGATACTTGGCGCCTCGATTGGGCAGACTGGTGCAGTCTCATGAGGCTGAGTGACGCGAGGCGATCCATCATTCGCGCACCTTCACTACCGCCGCGAGGCACACCATGCACCCCACCCCTTCGCACCTTTCGATTCCGCGCGACACCCGGGCCTGGACCGTCCAGGTCTGGGTGTCCTTCGGCCTCGCGGTGTTCCTGTGCGCCACCGGCCTGAGCTGGCTGCCGGGCCAGAACCTGGAACGCGCCTTCATGGTGATGGGGTACGTGTTCTGCCTGTCGGCGGCCTTCGTGCTGGCCAAGTTCGTGCGCGACAGCCAGCGCCCTTCGCTCGCCGGCGACACGCCGATGTGGAAGCTCGTCGTCTGGGGCGGCTTCTTCACTGCCATGGGGCTGACCGGCTGGGGCCTGGTGCGCATGGAGATCAACGATGCCTACAAGGCCTACCTGGGCGTCAGCTGGCTGTTCCTCATCAGCTCGGCCTTCACGCTTGCCAAGACGCTGCGCGACCGGCACGAGGCCGACCTGGCCGAGGCCCGTCTGCAAGGCCGGCGCGAAGCGCGTGCCGACGCCGCGGTTGCCGAGTGACGCCGCGCCGGCACCGTCATCAGGAGATTCGAGCATGACCTCCCTGCGTTCTTCCTTCGCCGCCCTTGGCCTGGCGGGCTGCGTCGCACTGGCCGGCCTGGGGGCTGCAGCACCTGCCCGCGCCCAGAGCGAGGCGTCGGCGGCCCTGTCCCTGCTGCCGCTGGCCTCGATCGTCGGCACCGCCTCGGTGGCGGGCGCCGCATCCACCGCGGTGGTGACCGTGCCCGCCGCGCTCTCCGTCGGTGGTACGGTGCTCAGCGTGGTGGCCGTCGAAGTCGTGGCCGACGGCACCGTCTACCTGCTCGAGCGCGCCTCGGATGGCGCCCGTGCCAGTGTCAGGGTGCTGGACCGCGGCAGCCGGCGCGCCTCGATCGCCGTGGGCAGTTCGGTGGAGGTCGGCGTCATCGGCAGCGGCATCGTGCTGTCGGCGGCCGGCGAGGTGCTGGCCTTCATCCCCAATGCCATCGGCCAGGCATTGCTGTACAACGAGAGGGTGTTGTGAAAGGCGATCCCCGCACCAACTTCGGCCCCTACGACGAGGAGGCGCAGGCCAACGAGCCGCGCCTGCGCCGGTTCGTGCGCATGCTGCTCCACGTGGCGGTGCTGATCGTGCTGGTGGTTCTGGCGGGCCTGTTCCTCTTTCCCGTGCATGCGCATGCCGGCCGCTCCTGCGAGTCCGTGAAGCCGACACCGGCCGTGATCGCCAAGGGCATGCAGCTGGCCGAACGCACGGCGCAGGCGCTGGACGCCAGCGATGCCCGCGTGGTCGTGCTGGCCCGCGCGGGGCAGGACCTGAGCAAGTACGGGCTTCGCTACTCGCACCTGGGCCTGGCCTACAAGAGTGCCGAGGGGCCCTGGCGCGTGGTCCACAAGCTCAACCGCTGCGGCACGGCGGAGGCCGCCATCTACCGGCAGGGGCTGGGCGAGTTCTTCCTCGACGACCTGTGGCGCTACGAGGCGGCTTGGGAGATCCCCTCGCCGCAGGTGCAGCAGCAACTGCTGGGCCTGCTGTCGGCGCCGGCTCCGCGCCTGGGCGAAGCGCTGGCCCGCTGGCACACGCCCGCCTACAGCCTGGTGAGCTACGCCTGGGGCCAGAAATACCAGCAGTCGAACCAGTGGGCGATCGAGACGATCGCCGCCGCCATGGAGCCGGCGACCATCCGCACCCGACAGCAGGCCCAGGCCTGGCTGCAGTTCAAGGGCTACGAGCCCACCACGCTGCGCCTGGGCCCGCTGACGCGGCTGGGCGGGCGCATGGGCTCGGCCAACATCGCTTTCGACGACCACCCGAACCAGAAGCGCTTCTCCGATCGCATCGAAACCGTGACGGTCGACTCGGTTTTCGACTGGTTGCCGCGTGCCGGGCTGGGCAGCCCGGTGGTTCGCTTGAAGATTTGAGCCGAATCGGCCTGCAGCGCCCGCCAGATGGGCGCTGGCTGCTATCGAAAAATGAGCAACGAAGCGAGGAGTGAACATCCATGAGCAAATCCCTGCGCCTGTCCGAGAAGTGGTTCCGCCGCGGCCTGTGGCTGGTGGCGGTGGTGTTCGCGAGCTTCCTGATCGGCCTCGGCGGCACGGTGGTGGGCGATCTGCCCCGCGTCGAGCGCCCATTGCAGCTCGACGACTTCATGCCGCCCGGTGCCGCCGCGCCGCTGCGTGCCGCGGTGCGTGAGGCGGGCGACAAGGAGGTCGCCGCACGCCGTGCGCTGGAGCAGGCGCAACTGCGGCTCGACGCCGCCGAGCAGGCCAGCCGGAATGCGCGCGAGACCTTCTCGAACTGGCTCGCCACGCGCCGCGCCACGCAGGCGCCGGACCAGGACACCGAGCTCATCGCCCGCACGCGCCAGCTCGACGCCCTGAAGGCCGCCGAAGACGCCGCGCAGAAGGCGCTGGGCCAGCAGCGCCAGCAACTGCTCGACGCCCAGCAGGCGCAGGAGAGCGAGCAGCACAAGCTGAACCTGCTGGAGGAAGCCGCGACGCAAAGCATGGTCGCCGAGCAGCGGCGCGTGGAACTGCGCGTGTTCGGCTACCGCCTTGCGCTCACGCTGCCGCTGCTGCTGGTGGCCGGCTGGCTGTTCGCGAAGAAGCGCCGGAGCACCTGGTGGCCCTTCGTCTGGGGCTTCATCTTCTTCGCGCTTTTCGCCTTTTTCGTCGAGCTCGTGCCCTACCTGCCGAGTTACGGCGGCTACGTGCGCTACGTGGTGGGCATCGTCGTCACCGTGCTGGTGGGGCGCTATGCCACCGTCGCGCTCAACCGCTACCTGGCCAGGCAGAAGCTGGCCGAGTCGCAGCCCGACCAGGTGCGGCGCGAGGAACTGAGCTACGACACGGCGCTCGCGCGGCTGGCCAAGGGCGTGTGCCCGGGCTGCGAGCGGCCGGTCGACCTGAAGAACACCGCCATCGACTTCTGCCCGCACTGCGGCATCGGCCTGTTCGACCACTGCCGCGTGTGCGAGACGCGCAAGAGCGCCTTCTCGCGTTTCTGCCATGGCTGCGGCACCTCGGCCCATGCCGTCCCATCAGCGCCGGCCTCGGCAGTGCCGGGGCCTCTCGCCCCGGCCTGAGATGCTCCCCGCGTAGGCGCGGACCGCGTCTTGCGTGCCAGTCTGGGCATTCCGCACGATCGGCCGCGATCTTTGGCCGAACCGTCGCTGCAAAGTGATAGAACCTCGGTCTGCGCTGCATTGGGCGCGCAGCCGGCACTCGCTTACGTCCTGGCCGGCCCCGCAGAACCAACGTCGAGGACCCCATCCATGAGCTTTTTCGGCAAGATTTTTTCCAAGATTTTCCCGTCGGCCAACGCCACCGAGGTGCAAGCCGCACCGCCCGCGCCCGCACCTGCGGGTGCCCCGGCCGTGCCCGCGCCGCCGCCTTCCATCCCGCTGGGCGACGTGCCCGCCATCCTGGACGCCATGCCCGGCGCCGCCAACCTCAACTGGCGCACCTCGATCGTCGACCTGCTCAAGCTGCTGGGCCTGGACAGCAGCCTCGCCGCGCGCAAGGAACTGGCCAACGAGATCCTCTACAGCAACGGCGAGCCCGGTTCGGCCGAATGGAACATCGGCCTGCACAAGCAGGTGATGAGCCGCATCGCCGCCAACGGCGGCACGCTGCCGCCCGAGTTGCGCGACTGACCCTCCGCACCGTGTCCCGAGGCGCCGGCCTGCATCGCGCAGGCCGGCGCCTTTTTCTTTCGGCGGGCCAGCGCGTCGGCCGATGGTCATGGCGTATGACTTCCGGCCTCTGGGCGTGCCGGCGCGCCTTGACTACGCTCGACGCTCTTT
Organism: Comamonadaceae bacterium ALPHA2B; assembly: GCA_005503065.1. Taxonomy (GTDB): domain Bacteria; phylum Pseudomonadota; class Gammaproteobacteria; order Burkholderiales; family Burkholderiaceae_C; genus Xenophilus. Next base: position 78,067 of record SCOE01000018.1, on the reverse strand, counting down.
GAACAGGACCTCCGCCATGTCAGCCTTCTCCCGCCGCGTCGTGTCGCAGCTGCTGCTGGTGTCTGCCGGCGCCTGGGCGCTCGCGGCGCCGGCGCAGGGCGTCGCCACCGTGAAGCTCTTCAAGATCGTTTCTCCCCGCGACGACATCGTCGTCGGCGTCGACGCCGCGCAGTTCGGTGGCGACGGGCCCGACGTGCAGCGCCTGGCAGCGGCCCTGGCCGACAAGGGCCAGCTCACGCTCTGGCAATACGCGTCGCAGAAGGACGTGAACGGCGCCCTGGTGCAGGCGCCCTTGCGCCAGGTGGCGATCTTCAAGAGCGAGCTGCTGCGCATCGAGCCCTACAGCACGCCGCTGCCGGTCAAGGCGCCCGGCACGGCGCGCTGAACGCACGCGCCGCCCTACATCTCGGCGGGCGCCGCGGGGTGCCTCGCACCGGCGCATGCGCTAGACCCCGCGGGCGCGGTCGGTGCGGAACTTCTCCCGGAAGCCCGTGTACGCGCCGGCTTCCAGCGCCTCGCGGATCTCCCGCATCAGGTTCAGGTAGTAGTGCAGGTTGTGCACCGTGGCGAGCATCGGGCCGAGCATCTCGCCGCAGCGTTCCAGGTGGTGCAGGTAGGCGCGGCTGAAGCCGCCGCGGCCACCCTGTTCCCAGCTCACCCCGCTCGTGCCGGCGCAGGCGTGGCAGGTGCAGCTCGGGTCCAGCGGCTGGTGGTCGGTCTTGTGGCGCGCGTTGCGCACCTTCAGGTCGCCGTAGCGCGTGAAGATGGTGCCGTTGCGCGCATTGCGCGTGGGCATCACGCAGTCGAACATGTCGACACCATCGGCCACGCCCTGCACCAGGTCCTCGGGCGTGCCCACGCCCATCAGGTAGCGCGGCTTGTGGGCCGGCAGGCGGTGCGGCGTGTGGGCCATGATGCGCAGCATCTCGTCCTTGGGCTCGCCGACGCTCACGCCGCCGATGGCGTAGCCCGGGAAGTCCAGCTCGACCAGTCGGGCGAGCGATTCTTCGCGCAGGTGCTCGAACATGCCGCCCTGCACGATGCCGAAGAGGGCGTTCGGGTTCTCCAGCCGCGCGAACTCCGCCTGGCAGCGCCTGGCCCAGCGCAGGCTCAGTTCCATCGACGAACGGGCTTCGGCCTCGGTGGTGACGTGGCCGTTCGTGTCGTAGGGCGTGCACTCGTCGAATTGCATGACGATGTCGCTGTTGAGCACCGTCTGGATCTGCATCGACACCTCGGGCGTGAGGAACAGCTTGTCGCCGTTGACGGGCGAGGCGAAGCGCACGCCTTCCTCGCTGATTTTGCGCATCGCGCCCAGGCTCCAGACCTGGAAGCCACCCGAGTCGGTGAGGATGGGCTTCTTCCACTGCTCGAAGTCGTGCAGTCCGCCGAAGGACTGCATCACGTCCAGGCCCGGCCGCATCCAGAGGTGGAAGGTGTTGCCCAGGATGATCTGCGCACCCATCTCCTCCAGGCTGCGCGGCATCACGCCCTTGACGGTGCCGTAGGTGCCCACGGGCATGAAGATCGGCGTCTGCACCACGCCATGGTTGAGCGTGAGCGTGCCGCGGCGGGCGTGGCTGTCGGGGTCGGTGGCCAGCAGGTCGAATTGCAGGGCGGTCATTTCTTCGGGGGCGTCGTAGGGGTGGCGGCCGGTGCCTGCGTGGGCAGCAGCATGAGCACGGTGCGGTTGAAGTCCTCGACCACCAGCAGGCGGCCGGCGCGGTCGACGGTGAGGCCGGTGGGCCGGCCCATCGGCCGCACGCCCTCCTGCGCGTGCCAGCCCGACAGCCAGTCGATCGGCTTGCCGCCGGGCAGGCCGTCCTTGCCGAGGGCGAAGCCGACGACGCGGTGGCCGCTGGCCTGCGGGCCGCGCCAGGCGACGAGCAGCTGGCCGGCGAAGGGCGTGCCGGCGGGGCCGATCAGCATCTGCAGCGGCGCGGCGTGCGCCGGCCACAGCGCCAGCGGCGCCTCGGTCTTGCCGCAGTCGTATCGGCCTTCGTAACCTTGGGCCGCCTGGCGCCTGCCGACGCAGTAGGGCCAGCCGTAGTGGCCGCCGCGCTGCAGCAGGTTCAGCTCTTCGGGCGGGCTTTGCGAGTCGCGGTAGTCGATGGAGTTCTCGCCCTGCAGCACGCGGCCTTCCTTCGCAGCGGGCGTGGCGGGCAGCACGGCCAGCGCCATGCTGTTGCGCAGGCCCGTGGCGAAGGGTGCGAAGCGCTGCACGGTGAGCTGCGGGCCGCCGAGCTGCGCCTCGTACACGGCGGCGCGTGGCTTCGCGCCTTCGCCGTCGGGGCAGGGCAGGGCGGGCGCGTCCTTGCCGCTGCGGCAGTTGTCGCTGCTGGAGCCGACGTTCACGTACAGGCGGTTGTCCGGCCCGAAGGTGATTTCCTTGAGCGGGTGCGTGCCGTCGTCGGGCAGCGCGTCGAGCACGAGCTCGCGCTGCGGCGCGGCGCCTGGCGCGCCCACCGGCGTGCGCCACACGACGCCGGCCTCGCCGATGTAGACCTTGCCGTTCGGCCCCAGCGCCAGGCCCGAAGGCCGGTCGAGGCCGCTGGCGAGCACGGCGATGCGTGCCCGCCGCGGTGCGGGGCCGTCGGTGGGCAGCGTCATCTCCAGCAGGCGTCCGCGCCGGGGCTCCCACGAGCCCATGTCGGCGATCCAGTAGCGCCCCGGCGCCACTTCGAGAATGCGGCGCGGCGCGCGCAGGCCCTCGGCCTCGTCGGCCAGCAGCGCCACGCAGGTGCCGGCGCGGCTGGGGATGGGCAGGCGGGCGAAGTCGCCACAGCGGCCTTCGGGCGTGTAGCCGCGCGCCGCTGCGAGCACGGGCAGCAGCAGGGCCGTCAACGCGGCGGTGCGAAACACGTCCTGCATCGAGGTCCCTTCGGCTTCGCCTGCGGTGCGAGCCTCCTTCGGATCGGCCGGGCGGGGGCTCATGGCGCGGCCCTTTCCAGCAGCATCGCGTCGCCGTAGCTGAAGAAGCGGTAGCGCTCGCGGATGGCGTGTGCATACAGCGCCATCACGTGCTCGTAACCGGCGAGGGCCGAGACCAGCATCATCAGCGTGCTCTTGGGCAGGTGGAAGTTGGTGATGAGCAGGTCCACATGCCGGAAGCGGAAGCCCGGCGTGATGAAGATCTGGGTGTCGCCCTGCGCCTGGCCGCTGGCGGCCCAGGATTCGAGCGTGCGCACGGTGGTCGTGCCCACGGCCACGATGCGGCCACCGCGCGCGTGGCACTCGGCGATGGCCTGCTGCGTGGCGGGCGGCACGTCGTAGCGCTCGGCGTGCATCGTGTGCTCGGCGATGTTCTCGGTCTTCACGGGCTGGAAGGTGCCGGCGCCCACATGCAGGGTGACGTTGGCGCGCTGCACGCCGCGGGCGTCCAGCTCGGCCAGCAGTGCCTCGTCGAAATGCAGGGCGGCGGTGGGCGCGGCCACGGCGCCGGGCACGCGCGCGAACACGGTCTGGTAGCGGCGCTCGTCGTCTTCCGAATCGCCGTGCTCGATGTACGGGGGAAGCGGCACGTGGCCGCAGCGGGCCATCAGCGCGTACGGGTCCTCGCCGGCGGGGCTTTCGAAGGCGAAGCGGAAGAGGGCGCCGTTCTCCTCCGGCCAGCGGCCCAGCAGCGTGGCCGTGAAGCCGCCGCCCATCTGCAGCACCGTGCCGACGGGCGGCTTCTTGCTGACCTTCATGTGGGCGACGACCTCAGCGCCTTGCAGCACGCGCTCGACCAGCAGCTCGAGCTTGCCGCCGGTCGGCTTTTCGCCGAAGAGCCGCGCCTTGACCACCTGCGTGTCGTTGAACACCAGCAGGTCGCCTGGCCGCAGCAGGCTCGGCAGCGCACGGAAGATGCGGTCGATTGGGCGAGGCGCGAGGCCCCCACGCTCCCCCGCTTCGCGAGGTCCGCTGCCCCCCGAGGGGGTGCTCGCCGCCTTGGGGCGGCCCGGCGGCGGCGAGGTGGTGCCATCCAGCAAGCGCGAGGCGCTGCGTTCGGCCGCGGGGTGCTGCGCCACCAGCTCGGCGGGCAGGTCGAAATCGAAATCGGACAGCGTGAAGGGGCGCATGCGCTTGAGGGCCGGACGGACCCGTTCCAAGGAGTTGACTTGCCGCGCCGCAGAGGGCGGGGGCGTCGAAGCAAAGGGCAGAATTCTCCCATGCCCGCCAAACCCGCCGCTGTTGCCCCTGCCGCCGACGCGCCCCCGCGTGCGCCCGGCAGCGGCGAGAGCCAGGTGCAGCGCGCGCTGAAAAAGCTGGGCCTGGTGCGCGACATCGACTTCGCGCTCTACCTGCCCATGCGCTACGAGGACGAGACCCGCGTCGTGCGCCTGGCCGACACACGCGACGGCGACACGGCGCAGGTCGAAGGCGTCATCACCGAGTGCGAAGTCGTGTTCCGCCCGCGCCGGCAGCTCATCGCCACGCTCGACGACGGCAGCGACACGGTACAGCTGCGCTTCTTCAACTTCTACCCCTCGCAGCAGAAGCAGCTCGCGCCCGGGGCCAGGGTGCGCGTGCGAGGGGAGATCAAGGGCGGTTTCGTGGGGCGGACGATCATGCATCCCGCCGTGAAGGCGGCCGGCACGCCGCTGCCGCTGGCGCTGACGCCGATCTACTCGACCATCGCAGGTCTTGCGCAACCGATATTGCGACGCGCCGTGCAGGCCGGCCTGGCGCGAGCGCCGCTGCATGCCATCGTTCCGAACCCGATGATGCCGGAGGGCGCATGGGGCCTGCGCGAGGCGCTCTCTTTTTTGCACTACCCGGCGCCCGACGTGGCGGTCGCGACGCTCGAGGACCACAGCCATCCGGCCTGGCAGCGGCTCAAGGCCGAGGAACTGCTGGCGCAGCAGCTGTCGCAGCTGCAGGCGCGCCGCGAGCGGGCGGCCCAGCGGGCACCGGCGCTGCGTGCGCCGATCGAAGCGGGCTCGCTGCACGCGCAGTTGCTCGGCGTGCTGCCCTTCCAGCCCACGGGCGCCCAGCAGCGCGCCGACCGCGAGATCGCCATCGACCTGGCGCGCACGCAGCCCATGCACCGTCTGCTGCAGGGCGACGTGGGTTCGGGCAAGACGCTGGTGGCGGCGCTGGCCGCTGCGCGCTGCATCGATGCGGGCTTCCAGTGCGCGCTGATGGCGCCGACCGAAATCCTCGCCTCGCAGCATTTCGGCAAGCTGGTCGGCTGGCTCGATCCGCTGCTGGCGGCGCGCGGGCTGCGTGTGGCCTGGCTCACCGGCAGCCAGAAGAAGAAGGAGCGCGAGGCGATGGAGGCCATCGTCGAGAGCGGCGAAGCCGCGCTGGTCGTCGGCACGCATGCCGTGATCTCGGAGAAGGTGCGCTTCAGGCGGCTCGCGCTCGCGATCGTGGACGAGCAGCATCGCTTCGGCGTCGCACAACGGCTCGCGCTGCGCGGCAAGGCAAAGGGCGAGCTGGAGCCGCACCTGCTCATGATGAGCGCCACGCCCATCCCGCGCACGCTGGCGATGAGCTACTACGCCGACCTCGACGTCTCCACCCTCGACGAACTGCCGCCCGGCCGCACCCCGGTCGTCACCAAGCTGGTGGCCGAGCACCGGCGCGACGAGGTGATCGAGCGCATCCGGGGGCAGCTTGAGCAGGGGCGGCAGGTGTACTGGGTGTGCCCCTTGATCGAGGAGAGCGAGGCGGTCGATCTGCGCAATGCCACCGCCACGCGCGACGAGCTGGCGGAGCACCTGGGTGCTCAAGTCCATGTGGCTCGGCCACTGGACTTGATCCCCTCGGGGGACGGATCGGGCGCAGCCCGGTCCTGGGGGCGGCCGGATCTTCGCGTGGGCCTGCTGCACTCGCGCATGCCCACGGCCGAGAAGCAGGCGGTGATGGCCGACTTCACCGCCGGCACGCTGCACGTGCTGGTCAGCACCACGGTGATCGAGGTCGGCGTCGACGTGCCCAATGCCTCGCTGATGGTGATCGAACATGCGGAACGCTTCGGCCTCTCGCAGTTGCACCAGCTGCGCGGGCGCGTGGGGCGCGGGGCGGCGGCCTCGGCCTGCGTGCTGCTCTATGCCACCGGCGACAGCGGCCGCGTGGGCGAGGCGGCGCGCGCGCGGCTCAAGGCGATGGTGGAGACGGGCGATGGCTTCGAGATCGCGCGGCGCGACCTGGAGATCCGCGGGCCGGGCGAATTCCTCGGCGCGCGGCAGTCGGGTGCGCCGCTGCTGCGCTTTGCCGACCTCAGCACCGACCTGCTGCTGCTCGACTGGGCGCGCGAACTCGCACCGCGCCTGCTCGACCGGCACCCCGAGCTCGCGCGCCAGCACGTGGACCGCTGGCTGGGCACCAAGGCCGAGTACCTGAAGGCCTGAGGTTCTTCAAGCCAAATCGGCCTGTAGCGCCCACGGGGTAAGCGCCAACAGCTATGAATTCGATAGCAAAAGCGCGGGAGGCACGGCTCAGGTGGGGCGCCGCACCGTCGCCAGCAGCAGCCCGAAGCCGATCATCATGGCGCCGCTCGCGCGGTTGAACCAGCGCATGGCCGGCCCGCCGCGCGCCAGGCGCCGCACGCGCGCGCCGAGCAGTGCGTAGAGGGCGATGGCCACCACCTCCAGCACGAGGAAAGTGACGCCCAGCTGCAGGTAGCTCAGGGCATAGGCATCGGCCACCACGAACTGCGGAAAGAAGGCGGTGAACACCAGGATCGCCTTCGGGTTGCCGATCGCGACGCCGAACTCCTGCCGCGCCAGTGCGCGCAGGGCCGGCACGTCGTGCGCGCCGCGCGTATCGTCGGAGGCCATCGGCGGTGCCGGTGCACGCAGCAGTTTGATGCCCAGCCACACCAGGTAGGCCACGCCGGCCCACTTCACGACGCTGAAGGCCAGGGCCGACGCGGCCAGCAGCGCGCCCATGCCCACGCCGGCGATGACGATCATGATCGCGAAGGCCACGAGCCGCCCGACCGCGGCGGCGACCGCCGGGCCGATGCCGTAGCGCGCCCCGTTGGTGACCGACAGCAGGTTGTTGGGCCCGAAGGCCATGTTGATGGCGAAGCAGGCGGGCAGGAAGAGCAGATAGGCGGCGAGGGTCATGGCTGTCTCGGGTGTGCGGCGGCTGTGCATTGTGGAGGCGCCGCGCGATGCTGCCACGCGCCGCGAACGCGGTATCCCTGCGCGTGCGGGGGAAAGCGGCGGGCCGCGTACACTCGCGCCCGCCAGCCAATCCAGCCACGGGCGCGGTAGCAGCCAGCAGTTGTTCAACCGTGTTCCGCCCATCGGGCGCCCCGTTCCATGGCTCTTCCCCTGCTGGCGCAGTCGCTTCGCGCTGCACGCTCGACCGCTCGCCCCCGCCGTCGAACCCTTCCCCTGATCGCCGCTGCGCCCCTGGCCTTCGGCATTCCCGCCTGGGCGGACGACGCCGAGAAGGCCGAGCCGTCGCCGCCGCAAACCACGCTCAACGAAGTGCGCGTCGAGGCGCAGGCCGATGCGGGCGCGGGCTTTGCGCCCGCCGCGTCGCAGAGCGCGGGCAAGGCGTCGATGCGCCTGCTGGAGACCCCCCAGTCCGTCAGCGTGGTCACGCGCGAACAGATGGAGTCGCGCCAGATCACGGACCTGCAGCAGGCCCTGCAGACGGTGGCCGGCGTCAGCCCGGTGAACTTCGGGCGGCGCGGCTTCGACGACATCAACATCCGCGGCTTCCGCTCCACCGAATCGATCCTGGTGGACGGGCTCGTCCAGGCCCCCGGCATGTGGACGCGGCTGGTGCCCTGGGGCTACGAGCGCTTCGAGGTGCTCAAGGGCGCCTCGTCCATCCTCTACGGCCAGGTTCAGCCGGGCGGGCTGGTCAATGCCGTCAGCAAGCGGCCACGCGCGGATGCGTTCGGCGAAGTCAATGCCGCCGCCGGCAGCTTCGGCATGAAGAGCCTGGCGGTGGACATCAACCGGCCGCTGTCCGACACCGGCCGCAGCGCCGTGCGCCTGAATGCCCTGGTGTCCGACACCGACGACCCGGTGGACGAGGTGTGGCGCAAGCAGCAGTGGATCGCGCCCTCGCTGTCGCTCGACCTGGGCGCCGACACCGACCTCGTGCTGTTCGCGACCTATGGCAAGGCGCGCTGGATCCGCATGCAGGGCACCAGCCCCTACGGCACGCTGCTGCCCAATCGCAACGGGCCGGTGCGGCGCTCGCTGTTCACGGGCGATCCGACCTTCGGCCCCTACGACGTGAGCAACACCACCGTGGGCTACGCCTTCGAGCATCGGTTCAACCCCAGGCTCGTGCTGCGGCAGAACGTGCGCTACGAATCGCAGGAGGGTGAAGGGCGCTTCGTCTCGCTGCTGGCGCTGCAGGCCAGCCAGCGGCTGCAGAACCGGCAGGCCACGGTGCAGCAGTTCGACTACGAAGCGCTGATGACCGACAGCTCGGTGCTGAGCGAGTTCGATGCGCTGGGCGTGTCGCACCGGCTGGTCGCCGGCATCGATGCCCGGCGCAGCAACGCGCGCCAGGCGAACTACACCTGCCGCATCGGCGCGCTGAACCTGTTCGCGCCCGTCTATGGCATGCCGGCCACCTGCCCGCTTCGGCCCACCACCTTCGCACCGACCAAGCTGACGGTGGCCGGGCTCTACCTGCAGGACCAGATCAAGTTCGGCAACGGCTGGACGGCCCTCCTCGGACTGCGCCGCGAATACTCGCGCACCGACACGCACGACGAGGTGCGCAACCGGCACACGCGGCAGAAGGACGATGCCACCACCGGTGCCGCCGGGCTGGTGTACGAGTTCCTCCCCGGCTGGGCGGTGTACGGCAGCTACAGCGAGTCCTTCCTGCCCGTGAGCGGACAGACCTTCGCGGGCGAGCTCTTCAGGCCCGAGACCGGCAAGCAATGGGAAGCGGGGCTCAAGTACGAGCGCCCCGGCGGCGGGCTCACCGCCTCGGCGGCGCTGTACGACCTCAAGCGCCGCAACGTGACGACCTCCGATCCTGTCAACGCCGGCTACTCGGTGCAGACGGGCGAGCAGCGTGCGCGCGGGCTGGAACTGGAGGCGGCCGCGGACCTGGCCAATGGCGTCAAGCTCACCGCGGCCTACACCTACATCGACACCGAGGTCACGCGCGACAACGACCAGAGCCTCGTCGGCAAGGCGCTGAACCTCACGCCGCGGCACACGGCCTCGCTGTGGGCCACCTGGCGCTTGCCTGCGTACAAGCGGGTCACGGTGGGCGTGGGTGGGCGCTACGTGAGCCGCCAGGTCGGCTCGCTGCCCTTCTCGCTGCCTGGGTACGCCGTGATGGATGCGTCGGTGTCGTACCAGGGCGACCGCTGGCGCCTGACGGCGGGCGTGAAGAACATCTTCGACCGCAAGTACTACGACGGCGCGATCAACGCCAACGTGGTCTCGCCCGCCCTGCCGCGCAACTTCATGGTCAATGCCAGCTACTACTTCTGACGCGGGCGGGAGCGTACGGCCATGGCTTCGCAGCGCACGCTGAACATGCTGTTCACGATCCACTCCTGGGCCGGGGTGGTGACGGGGCTGCTGCTCTTCGTGGTGTGCTTCTCGGGTGCGGTGGTGGTGTTCAAGAACGAGATCGACCGCTGGGCCAATCCCAGCCTGGCTGCGCTGCCACGCGCGCAGGCGCCGCTGTCGCTCGACACCCTGCTGCGCAACGTGCAGGAGGCGTATCCCCGTGCCCAGGTGGAAGCCATTGCCTTGCCCGATGTGGTGACGCCCAGCCACTTCGTCTACCTGCGCGAGCCGGGCGCCGGCGCGGCGCAGGCCGAGCGCTTCAAGGTGGCGGTACGTTCGGACGATGGGCGGGTGGCCGGCCGTGTCGACAGCCAGCTCGGGCAGTTCCTGCGCATGCTGCACGTGTTCCTGTTCTTCGGACCGCGCTGGATCGTGGGCTTCCTCGGCGTTGCCATGCTGGTGCTGATCGCCACCGGCTTCGTCATCCATCGCAAGATCCTGGCCGAGCTCTTCACCCTGCGCTGGGGGCGCAGCCTGCGCGTGGTGATGTCGGACCTGCACAAGGCGGCGGGCATCTGGGGGCTGGGCTTTCACATCGTCATCGCGCTGACGGGGGCCTGGCTGGGGCTGGCGCCGGTGTTCGAACGTGCCGCGCAGTCGCTGCAGGCGCGGCCCGCGACCCTCGTGAAGGCCCCGGCCGGCGCGGCGGCGATGCGTTCGCTCGACGAGCTGCGCGCCACGGCGGTCGCGGCGGTGCCCGGCCTCGCGCCGCGCCGGCTGGCGCTGCAACGCTGGGGCCGGGCCGACGCGCAGGTGATCTTCGGCGGTGAACTGGACGGGCACCTGGCGAGCACCGCTCGGGTGACGCTCGAGGGGGCGACGGGTCAGGTGCGCCAGGTGCTCGACCCGCGTCATGCAAGCCTGCTGACGCAGATCGACGCGTTGATGGAGCCGCTGCATTTCGGCGACTTCGGCGGCCTGCCGCTGAAGTGGCTGTACTTCTTCCTGGGGCTCACGCCTGCCTTCCTGTCGCTCTCGGGCACCCTGATCTGGCTGGACGGCCGTCGCCAGCGCGCGGGCGCGCGCATCGCGACGCCAGGCCGCAACGCCGATGCCTTCTGAGACGTCTGCGCCCTGGGCCGAGCGCCTGCTGCTGGCTCTGCATGCCGCGCTGCCGGCCACGCTGCTGTGCATGGGGCTGGTGCATCTGATGCCGCCGCCGGGCCTGGCGCCACTCGCCCTGCGTCCCGCCTGGCCGACCTGGGTGTCGATCGGCCTGTGGCTGGGCCTGTCGGCGCTGATCGCCAAGTTGCACCGGCGCATGGGGCTCTGGCAGGCGGCGCTGCGCGGCACGGCGGCGGCCTGTGTCCTGGCCGGCGTGGCGGGCGTGGCCCTGCGCACGGCGCAGGGCATCGCGTTTGCGCTGGCCCTGGGTGCACTGGCTGCGGCCTGCCTGTGGCTGGCCGCGAACGTCGGGGCCCACCGCGTTCGCGCCCATCCGCGCCAGCGCGGCGATGGGCCACGGCGCACGTCGCTGCGTGCTTGGCGCCGCTTCGGCGCCGCCTGGCCCTTCTGGATGACGGCGGCGTTGTGGCTGGTCTCGTTCCATGGCGCGCACGTGCTGGCACGCGAGCCGCAGCGCGGCCTGGGCATGTGGGGCATGCTGGTGGCCTTCTTTCTTCTGCTGCCGGCCGCCACGTTGGCGCCGTGGCTGCGCCGCACTTCGGTGGGCCTGGCAGCGGTGGCCGCGGGGCTACTGGGCTGGCTCGCCCTGCGCAGCGTTTCCGCATTGCCCCTGGGCGGCATGCTCCTCGCCATGGCGGTCGCGGTGCAGGCCTGGCGCCGGCGGCCCGCACGGGGCGACGCGGCATGAACGGCCCGACCGCGCTGCTCATCGCCTGGGCGAGCCTGGCCGGCTGTGCGACCTGGGCGTCTGCCAGCGACACGCGCGCCCTGGGCGCGCCACGCTTCGCACGCCATGCCGCCTGGGGCCGGGTGGCGTGCCTGGTGATCCTGCAATGCGCACTCGCCGTGTCGGTCCTGGGCTGGGCCGGCGGCCTCGCCCTCGTCGGCTGCGCCTGGATGCTGCTGGGCGGGCTCTACGTGGCGGCGCTCAACGGCTGGCCGGCGGCCACACAGCGGTGGGCGTGGCGAACGGGTTGGGCCGCACTGGCCCTCGCGGCGTGCAGTGTGGCGATGGAGCGGGTGATCGGGGAATGGCGCGCATAATAGTTGCAAGCTATGACCCTGACCGAACTCAAATACATCGTGGCGGTCGCGCGCGAGCGCCATTTCGGCAAGGCGGCCGAGGCCTGCTACGTCTCGCAGCCCACCCTGTCGGTGGCGATCAAGAAGCTGGAGGACGAGCTGGAGGTCAAGCTCTTCGAGCGCAGCGCCGGCGAGGTGGCCGTCACGCCGCTGGGCGAGCAGATCGTGCAGCAGGCGCAGACGGTGCTCGACCAGGCGGCCAGCATCAAGGAGATCGCCAAGCGGGGCAAGGACCCGCTGGCCGGCCCGCTGAACCTGGGCGTGATCTACACCATCGGCCCCTACCTGCTGCCCGACCTGGTGCGCCAGAACATCGCGCGCACGCCGCAGATGCCCCTGATGCTGCAGGAGAACTTCACCGCCCGGCTGCTGGAGATGCTGCGCTCGGGCGAAATCGACTGCGCCATCATGGCCGAGCCCTTTCCCGACACCGGGCTCGCGATCGCGGCGCTGTACGACGAGCCCTTCCTGGCGGCGGTGCCGGCCTCGCATCCGCTGGCCGAGCGTGAATCCGTGACCTCCGACGAACTCAAGAACGAGACCATGCTGCTGCTGGGCACGGGCCATTGCTTTCGCGACCACGTGCTGGAGGTGTGCCCCGAGTTCGCGCGCTTCTCGAGCAACGCCGAAGGCATCCGCAAGAGCTTCGAGGGCTCGTCGCTCGAGACCATCAAGCACATGGTGGCCGCGGGCATGGGCGTGACGCTGGTGCCGCGCCTGTCGGTGCCGGCGGATGCGCTCAAGCCGCGCGAAGGCAAGGGCAAGGGCCGCGGCAAGGAGCTCGAGCCCATCGTGCGCTACATCCCCATTCGCGACGGCCAGGGCGGCGAGCCGCCGACGCGCCGCGTGGTGCTGGCCTGGCGCCGCAGCTTCACGCGCTACGAGGCGATCGCCGCATTGCGCAACGCGATCTATGCCTGCGAGTTGCCGGGGGTCAAACGCCTCTCCTGAGGGCGCTGGCAAGTTGCGGCACACACCTACGTGCCGCGTCATCGGCAGGGCGCATCGCTGCGATAGAGTCCGGCTGTTGCGAAGCGGCAGCCCCGCTCCTAGAGTCAAGACTTTCCGATCGAACCGCAAGAGGAACCGACATGGCGAAGAACCCCAAGGACATCAAGAAGAACAACAAGGCCGCGATCGCCGATGCGCCGGCTGCCGGCAAGGGCACGGTGCCCGCCAAGGGCGGCGAGCGCGTGGCGCCCGAATCGGGAAGCCGCAGCGCGCCGATCATCAACATCGGCATCGACCGCCAGGACCGCGCCGCCATCGCCGAGGGCCTCTCGCGTGTGCTGGCCGACACGTACACGCTGTACCTCACCACGCACAACTTCCACTGGAACGTCACCGGTCCGCACTTCAACTCGCTGCATGCCATGTTCATGGCGCAGTACACCGAGCTGTGGAATGCCACCGACGTGATCGCCGAGCGCATCCGCGCCCTGGGCCACTACGCGCCGGGCTCGTACGCCGAGTTCAGCAAGATCGCCACCGTGCCCGACGTGCCCCAGCAGCCGCCCAAGGCCATGGAAATGGTGCGCATCCTGGTCAAGGGCCACGAGACCGTGTCGCGCATCGCGCGCGAGTTCATCCCGGTGGCCGAGGAAGCCGGCGACGACCCGACGGCGGACATGCTCACCGCGCGCTGCACGGTGCACGACCAGACCGCCTGGATGCTGCGCTCGCTGCTCGAGGAATGACGCCGCGGTGGGCACCGACGCGCTCCGGCCGCCCGCCCCGCGCGGGCGGTTTGCCGTCTACCTGGACCTGATCCGCTGGAACCGGCCCGCCGGCTGGCTGCTGCTGCTGTGGCCCTCGCTCAGCGCCCTGTGGTTCGCGGCCAGGGGCTTTCCGGGCTGGCACCTGCTGGTCGTCTTCGTGCTCGGCACGATCCTCATGCGCAGCGCGGGCTGCTGCGCGAACGACGTGGCCGACCGCGACTTCGACCGCCACGTCAAGCGCACCGCCAAGCGGCCCGTGACCACCGGCGAGGTGTCGGTGAAGGAGGCACTGGCGCTCGGCGCCGTCCTGGCACTGGCCGCCTTCGGGCTGGTGCTCACGACCAATCGCCCGACCATCCTCTGGTCCTTCGCGGCGCTGGCCGTGGCGCTGGTATACCCGTACGCCAAGCGCTTCGTCTCGGTGCCGCAGGCGGTGCTGGGCGTGGCCTTCAGCTTCGGCATCCCGATGGCCTTCTCGGCCGTGACGGGCGAGGTGCCGTGGCTGGCGTGGTGGCTGCTGGCCGGCAACCTGTTCTGGGTGCTGGCCTACGACACCGAGTACGCCATGGTCGACCGCGACGACGACCTGAAGATCGGCATGAAAACCTCGGCCATCACATTCGGCCGCTTCGACGTGGCGGCGGTGATGGCGAGCTACGCGCTCTTCATCGCGATGTGGGGCTGGGCGGGTGCGCGGCTGGGGCTGGGGCCGCTGTTCTACGCCGGGCTCGCGGCGGCGGCGGCGCAGGCGCTGTGGCACTGGACGCTGATCCACCGGCGCACGCGCGAGGGCTGCTTCACCGCCTTCAGGCTCAACCACTGGGTCGGCTTTGCGGTGTTCGCAGGGGTGGCGGCCGACGCGCTGCTGCGCTGAGTGGCCCTGTATTTGCTAAGAACAGGCTTAGCAAATCTTCAAAAGAAAAGTGCCTGTAGCGCCCGTCGATCGGGCGCCAGTTGCTCCTGAAAAGTGAGCAAACTGGATCAGGCTGCGCGGCCGAACTCCGCCGCCAGCTCGCCGGCGCGGCGCTGCGCGGCGTGGATCGCGGCGCGGATCTGGTCCTGCACGCCCGCCGCCTGCATCGAGGTGATCGCCGCGTGCGTGGTGCCGCCCTTGGAGGTGACGCGTTCGCGCAGCACGGCCGGCGATTCGGTCGAGGCGGCTGCCAGCGCCGAGGCGCCGGTGAAGGTGCCCACGGCCAGCCGGTGGGCCTGCTCGGGCGTCAAGCCCATCTCCACGCCGGCCGCGGCCATCGCCTCGAGGAAGAAGAACACATAGGCCGGCCCCGAGCCCGACAGGGCCGTGACGGCGTCGAGCGCGCTCTCGGGTTCCACCCACAGCAACTGGCCGGTGGGCGCGAGCAGTTGCTCGACCTGGCCGCGGCCCGCCGCGTCGACCGCGGTGCGCGCGAACAGGCCCGTCATGCCCTGGCCGACCAAGGCCGGCGTGTTGGGCATGGCGCGCACGATGCGTTCGGTGCCCAGCCATGTGGCAATGCTCTGCGACGGAATGCCCGCCGCCACGCTCAGGTGCAGCGCCTGGCCGGTGAAGGGGCGCACGGGGGCCGTGGCGTCGGCGAAGGCCTGCGGCTTCACGGCCCACACGGCCAGCCCGCAGCGCGCCAGCGCCGGGCCGGCCTCGGCGCTGGCCGCGATGCCGAAGTCGCGCGCCAGGCGCTCGCGGGCCTCGGCCCAAGGCTCGACCACCTCGAAGTGCCCGGCCGGCAGGCCCGCCTTGCGCAGGCCGCCGAGGATGGCGCTGGCCATGTTGCCGCCGCCGACGAAGGCGACGGGCGGGAGGGAGTCGAAGGAGGCGGTCATGCGGTCGGGTCCTTGAAGGCGAAGGCGGCAAACTGGGTGATCTGCAGCGGATTGAAGTTGTCGTCGCTCACCACCATCAGCAGGCGGCGGCCGTCGGGCAGGGGCGGGCCCCAGCACATGCCCTCGCTGTTGTCCAGGCGCGCGAGGCCCAGGGTGGCGAAGTCGGCGATCAGGGTCTTGGGGGCGGGGCGGTGGTTGCCGGGGCGCAGCGCGTCGACGTCCAGGGTGTCGCTTGCCTCGCGCGTGTCGATCGCATACAGGCGCAGCGAATTGCCGCGGCCGGCCGCGTAGGCGCGTTCGAGCACCAGCAGGCGATGGGCGTCGAGCATGAGGATCTCGCTCACCCCGTTGTCGGCGTAGCTGCCGGGCACCAGCGGCCGCAGCGGGATGGCGTCGGGCACGTAGGCGATCTGCCGCATGGCCGTGCCGCGGGCGAGGTCGACGCAGGTGAAGCGGCAGGGGCCACCGGGTGCGTCGAGCGTGGGAATGGGCCCGTCCTCGATCAGGGCGTTCTCCATCGCGACCCAGGCCTGCCGGGCGTCGGGCGTGAGTGCCAGGCCCTCGAAGCTCAGGTTGTCGCGCGGGCCGCGGCGGCCGGCCGGGTCGGTGTCGAACATCGCCGGCAGCCGGAAGGTCCGCAGCAGGCGACCGTCGCGGCTGCTTTCATACAGCGCGGGGCCGAAATTGCGCGGCACGTCGCCCTCGCTGGTCCACAGCAGGGTGTCGGTGTCGGGCCGCAGGCGCAGCGCTTCGGGGTCGGGGACCGGCACCCCGGCGACCGCCCGCGCGCGCGGCGGCCAGGGGCTGCCGTCGGCCTGCAACAGGGGCTGCATGCGCAGCGGCACCGGCACCGAGTCGTCGGCGGGATGGTCCCAGCGGGCGGCGTAATAGCGGGCCGGCGCCTTGTCCGAGCGGTCGTCGCTCAGGAGCAGGTACTCGCCCCGCCGGCTGTCGTAGTCGATGCCCGAGAGTCCGTCGGCCGGGGTGCCGCCCACGTCCAGCCCGTGCGCCCAGCGGGCCTCGGCGATGCGCTCCAGCGCGCCGCCACCCGGCGCGGCCGGTGGCCGGCGCGGGCCGCAGCCCACCAGCGCAAGCGCGCCCAGGCCCTGCAACAGGGCGCGCCGGGTGGCGTCGGTGGTCGGCGTGGCTGACGGGCTCATGGCCATGGAGTCTAGGCGGGCTCGGTCGAGCTGCCGGCTTGGCACGGCGACCCGGGGCGCCCGTGGTGGCCTCGAGCTCCGGCGGCGGCCGGCCGGGTTGTTGATTTGCTGCATTGCCAAAAAACACGGTCTCCGGCGTTTGACAAGGCTCACGCCAGATGCCACAATCGCGGGCTTCGCTTTCAAAAAGCGAGGACTTCCGCCCAGACGAAGGCGTGCCGATGTGGTTTCGGCGCTCCGACGACGGGCCCAAGACTGACCGGTGTCGCCCCTGCAGGCTCTGCAAGGCGCAACGGTACAAGTTGGGAACTACTAGCAATGATCCAGACTGAATCCCGGCTCGAAGTGGCCGACAACACGGGCGCGAAATCCGTCCTGTGCATCAAGGTGCTCGGTGGCTCCAAGCGTCGCTACGCCAGCGTCGGCGACGTGATCAAGGTCAGCGTCAAGGAAGCCGCGCCGCGTGGTCGCGTCAAGAAGGGCGAGATCTACAACGCCGTGGTCGTGCGCACCGCCAAGGGCATCCGTCGTGGCGACGGTTCGCTCGTCAAGTTCGACGGCAACGCCGCCGTGCTGCTCAACGCCAAGCTGGAGCCGATCGGCACCCGCATCTTCGGACCCGTGACGCGCGAACTGCGTACCGAGAAGTTCATGAAGATCGTCTCGCTGGCTCCCGAAGTTCTGTAAGGACAACGCCATGAACAAGATTCGCAAGGGCGACCAGGTCATCGTGTTGGCCGGCCGCGACAAGGGCAAGCGCGGCACCGTGTCGCTGCGCGCCGACGACTCGCACGTCGTCATCGACGGCATCAACCTGGTCAAGAAGCACACCAAGCCGAACCCGATGAAGGGCACGACCGGCGGCATCGTCGAGAAGGCCATGCCGATCCACCAATCCAATGTGGCGATCTTCAACGCGGCGACCGGCAAGGCCGACCGCGTGGGCATCAAGCTCGTGGACGGCAAGCGCGTGCGCGTCTTCAAGTCCAGCGGCGAAGAAATCAAGGTGGCATGACCATGGCACGACTGCAACAACACTACCGCGAGAAGATCGCGAAGGACCTGACCGAGAAGTTCGGCTACAAGTCGCCGATGCAGGTCCCGCGCCTGACCAAGATCACGCTGAACATGGGCGTGAGCGAGGCCGTGGCCGACAAGAAGGTGATGGACAACGCCGTCGCCGACCTGACCAAGATCGCCGGCCAGAAGCCCGTCGTGACGAAGGCCAAGAAGGCCATCGCCGGCTTCAAGATCCGCGAAGGCCAGGCCATCGGCTGCATGGTCACGCTGCGTGGCGTGAAGATGTACGAATTCCTGGATCGCTTCGTCACCGTGGCCCTGCCCCGCGTGCGCGACTTCCGTGGTATCTCCGGTCGCGCATTCGACGGCCGTGGCAACTACAACATCGGGGTCAAGGAACAGATCATCTTCCCCGAGATCGAGTACGACAAGGTTGATGCCCTGCGCGGCCTCAACATCAGCATCACGACGACGGCCAAGTCGGACGAAGAAGCCAAGGCGCTTCTCGCCGGTTTCCGTTTCCCGTTCAAGAACTGAGGTGGACTTGTGGCTAAAGTAGCTTTGATCGAGCGCGAGCTCAAGCGAGAAAAACTGGTCGCCAAGTACGCCAAGAAGCACGAAGAGCTGAAGGCGATCGCCGGCGACGCGAAGAAGAGCGACGAAGAGCGTGCCGCTGCACGCCTGGCGCTGCAGAAGCTGCCGCGCAACGCGAACCCGACCCGCCAGCGCAACCGCTGCGAAATCACCGGCCGTCCGCGCGGCACCTTCCGTCAGTTCGGTCTGGCCCGCGCCAAGATCCGTGAACTGGCCTTCGCCGGTGACATCCCCGGTGTCACCAAGGCCAGCTGGTAAGCGCAGGCAGGAGCAAGAAACATGAGCATGAGTGATCCCATCGCCGACCTGCTGACGCGCATCCGCAATGCGCAGATGGTCGCGAAGCCCACCGTGTCGGTCCCGTCTTCCAAGGTGAAGATCGCGATCGCCCAGGTGCTGAAGGACGAGGGCTACATCGACGGCTTCCAGGTCAAGACCGAAGCCGGCAAGAGCAACCTCGAGATCTCGCTGAAGTACTACGCCGGCCGCCCGGTGATCGAGCGCATCGAGCGCGTGAGCCGCCCCGGCCTGCGCGTCTACAAGGGTTCGAGCGCCATCCCCCAGGTCCAGAACGGCCTGGGTGTGGCGATCGTCACCACCCCCAAGGGCGTGATGACCGACCGCAAGGCGCGCGCCGATGGCGTCGGCGGCGAAGTGCTGTGCTACGTCGCCTGACCGGAGGTAACTGAACAATGTCCCGAGTCGGAAAAATGCCGGTCGCCATCCCGCAAGGCGTGGATGTGTCGATCCAGGAGAACCAGATCAGCGTCAAGGGCGCGGGTGGTCAGCTGTCGATCCCTGCCAACGCGTTGGTCAAGGTGTCGAACAAGGATGGCAAGCTGAGCTTCGAGCCGGCCGATGAATCGCGTGAAGCCAACGCGATGAGCGGCACGGTGCGCCAGCTGGTCAACAACATGGTCGTCGGCGTGAGCAAGGGCTTCGAAAAGAAGCTGAACCTCGTCGGCGTGGGCTTCAAGGCCCAGGCCCAGGGCGCCAAGCTGAACCTGTCGGTCGGCTTCTCGCACCCGGTCAACAAGGACATGCCTGCGGGCATCACGGTGGCCACGCCGGCCCCGACCGAAATCGTCATCAAGGGTGCCGACCGCCAGCGCGTCGGCCAGGTGGCCGCTGAGATCCGTGCGATTCGTCCGCCCGAGCCCTACAAGGGCAAGGGGATCCGTTATTCGGACGAGAAGATCGTGATCAAAGA
Organism: Comamonadaceae bacterium ALPHA2B; assembly: GCA_005503065.1. GTDB lineage: Bacteria > Pseudomonadota > Gammaproteobacteria > Burkholderiales > Burkholderiaceae_C > Xenophilus. The sequence goes on along the minus strand of SCOE01000018.1, from coordinate 58,842 downwards.
GACCAAGAAGAAGTAAGGGGCAGCATGATGTTGACCAAGAAGGAACAGCGGCTGCGCCGTGCCCGCCAGACCCGCATCCGCATTGCTACGCAAGGCGTCGCGCGTCTGATGGTGAACCGCACCAACCTGCACATCTACGCCGCCGTCGTCTCCGGCGACGGCACCAAGGTGCTGGCCTCGGCCTCCACCGCGGAAGCCGAGGTGCGCAGCTCGCTCGGTGGTGCCGGCAAGGGTGGCAATGCCGCCGCCGCGCAGATCATCGGCAAGCGCATCGCCGAGAAGGCCAAGGCGGCCGGTGTCGAGAAGGTGGCTTTCGACCGTGCAGGCTTCGCCTACCACGGCCGCGTGAAGGCCCTCGCCGAAGCGGCCCGCGAAGCCGGTCTGCAGTTCTAAGCGCAGCTGAGTTCAGGAATTCAAGATGGCAAAGATTCAGGCAAGAACGCAGAACGAAGGTCCCGAGGACGGTCTGCGCGAGAAGATGATCTCGATCAACCGCGTCACCAAGGTGGTGAAGGGTGGTCGGATCCTGGGTTTCGCAGCACTGACCGTGGTCGGTGACGGCGATGGCCGCGTCGGCATGGGCAAGGGCAAGTCCAAGGAAGTGCCCGCCGCCGTGCAGAAGGCGATGGAAGAAGCGCGTCGCAACCTCATGAAGGTGTCGATCAAGAACGGGACCCTGCACCACCAGGTGACGGGCCACCACGGCGCCTCCACCGTGATGATGTCGCCGGCCCCCAAGGGCACCGGCATCATCGCCGGCGGCCCGATGCGTGCCGTGTTCGAAGTGATGGGCATCACCGACATCGTGGCCAAGAGCCATGGTTCGTCGAACCCGTACAACATGGTTCGCGCCACGCTCGACGCGCTCAAGAACTCGACCACGCCCGCCGAAGTGGCGGCCAAGCGCGGTCTCACGGTCGAAGAAATCTTCGCCTGATTGCGAGAAACGCTATGACCACCCAACAACAGACCGTCAAGGTCCAACTGGTTCGCAGCCCCATCGGCACGAAGCAGTCGCACCGCGCCACCGTGCGTGGCCTGGGCCTGCGCAAGCTCAACAGCGTGAGCGAACTGCAGGACACGCCCGCCGTGCGCGGCATGATCAACAAGATCGCCTATCTGGTGAAGGTGCTCTGACATGGAACTCAATGGCATCAAGCCCGCAGCGGGCGCCAAGCACGCCAAGCGTCGCGTCGGCCGTGGCATCGGCTCCGGCCTGGGCAAGACCGCGGGCCGCGGTCACAAGGGCCAGAAGTCGCGCGCCGGCGGTTTCCACAAAGTGGGCTTCGAAGGCGGCCAGATGCCGCTGCAGCGTCGCCTGCCCAAGCGTGGCTTCAAGTCGCAATCGCTGAAGTACAACGCCGAAGTGACGCTGGCCGCGCTGGAAAAGCTGGGCCTGGCCGAAGTCGACGTGCTCGCGCTGAAGCAAGCCGGCCTGGTTGGCCAACTGGCCAAGGTCGTGAAGGTCGTGAAGTCGGGCGAACTGACCAAGTCGGTCAAGTTGACCGGCATCGGTGCCACCGCGGGTGCCAAGGCTGCCATCGAGGCGGCCGGCGGCAGCGTGGCCTGAGCGGCTGACAGCAAACCCATAGGAAGCACCTGAACGTGGCAACCAACGCGCTGACCAAGCAGCAAGGGCTGGCCAAGACCGGCAAGTTCGGCGACCTGCGTCGCCGGCTTGTCTTCTTGCTGCTCGCGCTCGTGGTCTACCGCATCGGCGCGCACATTCCCGTGCCCGGCATCAACCCCGACCAGCTCGCGCAGCTGTTCCAGGGCCAGCAGGGCGGGATCCTGAGCCTGTTCAACATGTTCTCGGGCGGGGCGCTCTCGCGCTTCACCGTGTTCGCGTTGGGGATCATGCCGTACATCTCGGCGTCGATCATCATCCAGCTCATGACCTACGTGCTGCCGCAGTTCGAGCAGCTCAAGAAGGAAGGCGAGGCGGGGCGTCGCAAGATCACCCAGTACACGCGCTACGGCGCGCTGGGCCTGGCGCTGTTCCAGTCCTTCAGCATCGCAGTGGCGCTCGAGTCGTCGCCCGGGCTGGTGGTGTCGCCGGGCTTCGGCTTCCGCATCACGGCCATGGTCAGCCTCACGGCGGGCTCGATGTTCCTGATGTGGCTGGGCGAGCAGATCACCGAGCGGGGCCTGGGCAACGGCATCTCGATCATCATCTTCGCGGGCATCGCCGCGGGCCTGCCCACCGCCATCGGTGGCCTGCTCGAACTGGTGCGTACCGGCGCGATGAGCGTGATCGTGGCGCTGTTCATCGTGGTGGTCGTGGCGCTGGTGACTTGGTTCGTGGTGTTCGTCGAACGCGGCCAGCGCAAGATCCTCGTGAACTATGCGCGGCGCCAGGTGGGCAACAAGGTGTACGGCGGCCAGGCTTCGCACCTGCCGCTCAAGCTGAACATGGCCGGGGTGATTCCGCCGATCTTCGCGTCGTCGATCATCCTGCTGCCGGCCACGATCGTGGGCTGGTTCAGTTCGGGCGACAGCATGCGCTGGCTCAAGGACATCGCCGGTGCGCTGGCGCCGGGCCAGCCGATCTACACCCTGCTGTACGCGGGTGCGATCGTGTTCTTCTGCTTCTTCTACACGGCGCTCGTGTTCAACAGCCGCGAGACCGCCGACAACCTGAAGAAGAGCGGTGCGTTCATCCCCGGGATCCGTCCTGGCGACCAGACCGCCCGCTACATCGACAAGATCCTGGTTCGGCTCACGCTGGCCGGCGCGGTGTACATCACCTTCGTCTGCCTGCTGCCCGAATTCCTGATCCTGAAATACAACGTGCCCTTCTATTTCGGAGGGACGTCGCTGATGATCATCGTGGTCGTCACCATGGACTTCATGGCCCAGGTGCAGAACTACCTGATGTCGCAGCAGTACGAGTCGTTGCTCAAGAAGGCGAATTTCAAGACGTCCTTGAACGGCTGAGTTCCAAGGGACGCTGAGCGACAGGTCAGCATTGAATCGACGCCCTGCGGCTCGGCCCGGGCGCAACATGTGTTTCGGGCGAAGTAGGTCGCCAAGAGAGAGTTTCAGGAGAAATCAAATGAGAGTTTCGGCTTCGGTCAAAACCATCTGCCGCAATTGCAAGATCATCCGCCGCAAGGGTGTTGTGCGCGTGATCTGCACCGACCCGCGCCACAAGCAGCGCCAGGGTTGATCGAGAGTTCTAGAGGACGCACATGGCACGTATCGCTGGCATCAACATTCCGCCGCACAAGCACGCCGAGATCGGCCTGACGGCGATCTTTGGCATCGGCCGCACCCGCGCTCGCAAGATCTGCGAAGCCTGCGGCATCGACTACGCGAAGAAGGTCAAGGACCTGACCGACGCCGACCTCGAGAAGATCCGCGACCAGATCGCCCAGTTCACGATCGAAGGCGACCTGCGTCGCGAGACGACGATGAACATCAAGCGCCTGATGGACATCGGCTGCTACCGCGGCTTCCGTCATCGCCGCGGCCTGCCGATGCGCGGCCAGCGCACGCGCACCAACGCTCGCACCCGCAAGGGTCCGCGCAAGGCCGCTCAGGCCCTGAAGAAGTAAAGAGAGAACAGCATGGCCAAAGCTCCTGCCAATAACGCTGCACAACGCGTTCGCAAGAAGGTCCGCAAGAACGTTGCGGACGGCATCGCGCACGTGCACGCCTCGTTCAACAACACCATCATCACGATCACCGACCGCCAGGGCAATGCCCTGTCGTGGGCTTCGTCGGGCGGCCAGGGCTTCAAGGGCTCGCGCAAGTCGACCCCTTTCGCCGCCCAGGTGGCGTCGGAAGTCGCCGGCCGTGCTGCAGTGGAACAAGGCATCAAGAACCTCGACGTCGAGATCAAGGGCCCCGGCCCGGGTCGCGAGTCGTCGGTGCGCGCGCTGGCCGCGCTCGGCATTCGCATCACGTCCATTTCCGACGTGACGCCGGTGCCGCACAACGGCTGCCGTCCGCAGAAGCGCCGCCGCATCTAAAGGCGTCGGCGACTGGCGCAGTCCGCCTTCGGGTGGCTGCGCATTTTGCTTTTATCCAAGCCCACCGCCATCGACCGAACGACTGATGGCTCCCGCAGGCGACTGCGGCAGATGACACAAGGAAAACACCGTGGCACGTTACCTCGGCCCCAAGGCCAAACTTTCCCGCCGTGAAGGCACCGACCTGTTCCTGAAGAGCGCCCGCCGCTCGATCGCGGACAAGGCCAAGTTCGACTCCAAGCCCGGCCAGCACGGCCGCACCTCGGGCCAGCGCACCTCCGACTTCGGCCTGCAGCTGCGCGAGAAGCAGAAGGTCAAGCGCATGTACGGCGTACTGGAGAAGCAGTTCCGCCGCTACTTCGAAGAAGCCGATCGCCGCCGCGGCAACACCGGCGCCAATTTGCTGTTCATCCTCGAATCGCGCCTGGACAACGTCGTCTACCGCATGGGCTTCGGCTCGACCCGTGCCGAAGCGCGCCAACTGGTGTCGCACAAGGCGATCACGGTGAACGGCCAGTCGGTCAACATCCCCTCGTACATGGTCAAGACCGGCGACATCATCGCCGTGCGCGACAAGTCGAAGAAGCAGAACCGCATCGTCGAGGCACTGCAACTGGCCCAGCAGGTCGGCATCCCGGCCTGGGTCGAGGTCAACATCGACAAGGCCGAAGGCACCTTCAAGAAGGTGCCGGACCGCGACGAATTCGGCGCGGACATCAACGAATCGCTGATCGTGGAACTGTACTCGCGCTAAGCGAGTACATGAGGAGAAAACGAGGCGGCCGCGCTGCCTCGTCCTTGAAGTTTTTGTTCCCCCCTGGAGGCATCCGGGGCGGGCGCTTCACCAGCCTTACCGGTGTAACGAGCCGGGGGTATTGAGAGGAAGTCTGCATGCAAACCACCCTGCTGAAACCCAAGACCATCCAGGTCGAGCAACTGGCCGCCAACAAGGCGAAGGTGACGCTCGAGCCCTTCGAGCGCGGCTACGGCCACACGCTCGGCAACGCACTGCGCCGCGTGCTGCTGTCGTCGATGGTCGGCTATGCAGCGACCGAAGTCACGATCGCCGGCGTACTCCACGAGTACTCGTCCATCGACGGCGTGCAGGAAGACGTCGTCAACATCTTGCTCAACCTCAAGGGCGTGGTGTTCAAGCTGCACAACCGCGACGAGGTCACGCTGTCGCTGCGCAAGGATGGCGAAGGCCCGGTCACCGCCGCCGACATCCAGACGCCGCACGACGTCGAGATCATCAACCCCGAGCACGTCATCGCCCACCTGTCGCAAGGCGGCAAGCTGGACATGCAGATCAAGGTCGAGAAGGGCCGTGGTTACGTGCCCGGCACGATGCGCCGCTACGCCGACGAGCCGACCAAGTCGATCGGCCGCATCGTCCTCGACGCTTCGTTCTCGCCCGTCAAGCGCGTGAGCTACACGGTCGAGAGCGCCCGCGTCGAGCAGCGCACCGACCTGGACAAGCTGCTGGTCGAGATCGAGACCAACGGGGCCATCAGCGCCGAAGACGCCGTGCGCGCCTCGGCCAAGATCCTGGTCGAGCAGCTCGCCGTGTTCGCGCAGCTCGAGGGCGGCGAACTCGCTGCGTTCGATGCACCTGCGCCGCGCAGCGCCCAGCAGTTCGACCCGATCCTGCTGCGCCCCGTGGACGAACTGGAACTCACCGTGCGCTCGGCCAACTGCCTGAAGGCCGAGAACATCTACTACATCGGTGACCTGATCCAGCGCACCGAGAACGAGCTGCTGAAGACCCCGAACCTGGGTCGCAAGTCGCTCAACGAAATCAAGGAAGTGCTCGCCTCGCGCGGCCTGACCTTGGGCATGAAGCTCGAAAGCTGGCCGCCGGCCGGCCTCGACAAGCGTTAAACCGCACGGGGCAGTACCTGATACGGCTGCCCTGACAACAAAGTCAAAGGAATCACCATGCGTCACGGACTCGGACTCCGCAAACTCAACCGCACCAGCTCGCACCGCCTCGCGATGCTGCGCAACATGATGAACTCGCTCATCGAGCACGAGGCCATCAAGACCACGGTCCCCAAGGCCAAGGAACTTCGCCGCGTCGTCGAACCGATGATCACGCTGGCCAAGAGCCCCACCGTCGCCAACAAGCGCCTGGCCTTCGACCGCCTGCGCGACCGCGACAGCGTCGTGAAGCTCTTCAACGAGCTCGGCCCGCGTTACCAGACGCGTCCTGGCGGCTACACCCGCATCCTGAAGATGGGTTTCCGCGTCGGCGACAACGCGCCCATGGCCCTCGTCGAATTGGTGGACCGTCCCGAAATTTCTGACGCCGCCGACGAGCAAAGCGACGCAGAATAAGCTATACTTTCCCTTCTTAAGCTATACTTTCCCTTCTGACGCGCGATGGAGCAGCCTGGTAGCTCGTTGGGCTCATAACCCAAAGGTCGCAAGTTCAAATCTTGCTCGCGCAACCAAATCCCAGAAGTTCAAAGGCCCTCGAAAGAGGGCCTTTTCTTTTGTGCGATCGCGCTGTGTGGCCACGCGCTTCGGGAGATCTGCCAAAGCGAGCACGACGCGCGCATCGCTGCCGCAGCGTCGTGCAGAGCCACCTCAGTCCGGAACGACCGCCGTCACCTCGATCTCGATCTTGGCCTGCGCCTCGACCAGCGCAGCCACCTGCACGCAGGTCATGGCCGGGAAGTTGCGTCCCATCACCTCGCGATAGACCGGGCCCAGTTCGGACAGGCGCCGCACGTACTCGTCGCGGTCCGTCACGTACCAGGTCATGCGCACCATGTGCTGCGGACCGGCGCCGCCTTGCTCCAGCACCGCCGCGACGTTGCGCAGCGCCTGAGCGGTCTGTGCGATGAAGTCGTCGCTTTCGAACTGCTGTTCGGCGTTCCAGCCGATCTGGCCGCCGACGAAGATCATCGTGCCGCGTGCCGCTACGCCGTTGGCGTAGCCCTTGGGGGCCGCCCATCCGGGCGGTTGGAGAAGTCGGTTCATCATGGTGTTGTCGTCGGTGTGTCGTTGGGCTGGCGCAGCTTGAATCGCTGCAGCTTGCCCGTCTCGGTGCGCGGGAGCGCCGTCACGAAGGCCACCTCCCGCGGGTACTTGTAGGGGGCGATGGTCGCCTTGACGTGGTCCTGCAGCGCCTTGACCAGCGCGTCGTCGCCCACGTGGCCGGGCCTGAGCACGCAGAAGGCCTTCACGACCATCCCGCGCTCCTCGTCGGGCTTGCCGACGACGGCGCATTCGGCCACGGCGGGATGCTGCAGCAGCGCGTCCTCGACCTCGGGGCCGCCGATGTTGTAGCCCGCACTGATGATCATGTCGTCGGCGCGCGACTGGTAGAAGAAGTAGCCGTCGGCGTCCTGCACGAAGGCGTCGCCGGGGTAGTTCCAGCCGTTCTTCACGTAGTTCGCCTGCCGCGGGTCGTCCAGGTAGCGGCAGCCGACCGGCCCGATGATCGCGAGCTTGCCGACCGTGCCGTGCGGCACCTCCCGGCCCTCGTCGTCGACCACCCGCGCAGTGAAGCCCGGCACGGCCTTGCCGACCGCGCCGCGCCGGACCTCGTCGCCGGCGGCCGAGATGTAGATGTGGAAGACCTCCGTGCCGCCGATGCCGTCGAGCATCTCGATGCCGGTTGCCTCCTTCCACAGCTGCCGCGTGGCATCGGGCAGCGCCTCGCCGGCGCTCACGCTGATGCGCAGGCTGGGCACGCCCAGCCGTTGCGCGATCGGCGCCATCTGGCGGTAGAAGGTGGGCGCCGTGTAGCTGATCGTGGCCCCCACCTCGCGAATCGCCTGCACCATCGACTCGGGCGTGTAGCCCCGGTCGTGGAAGTACACGGAGGCACCGGCCCACATCGGGAAGATCAGCAGCCCGCCCAGCCCGAAGGTGAAGGCCAGTGGCGGCGAGCCGATGACGATGTCGTCCGGCGTCGCCTTGAGGATGTGGCGCGGCCAGGTCTGGCACATGGCCAGCACGTCGCGGTGCGTCGTCACCGGCGCCTTGGGCTTGCCCGTGGTGCCCGAGGTGAAGGCCAGCAGCGCGATGTCGTCGGCCGCGGTGGGGCAGGCCGGCACGTGGTCGGCCTTGCCCCTTGCCATCGCCTCGAGCGAATCGCCGGCGTCCGGCGCATGGAAGGCGACGACGCGCGCAAGCACCGGCTGCGACTTCTGCGCGGCCAGCAGCTCGTCCAGCAGCCGCGCATCGCACAGCGCCACGGTAGGCTGCGACTTCTCGATGATGTCGCCCAGTTCCTTGGCACGCAGCAGCGGCATCGTCGCGACCGCGATCAGACCGGCCTTCACCACCGCCAGCCAGGCCAGCGCCATCGACGCCGAGTTGCCCCCACGCAGCAGCACGCGGTTGCCCGGCACCAGGCCCAGGTCGCCGGTCAGCACCTGCGCGATGCGGCTGACCTCGGCCGCGGCGTCGCGGTAGGTCCAGGTGTGGCCTGCTTCGCGCAGCATCGGCCGGTCGCCCCAGCCCTTCGCGCTCACTGCCTTGTCCAGCAGCTCTTCCACCAGGTTGAGCTGGTCGGGCAACTGCAGCTCCGGCAGGTCGTAGCGGAAGATGGGCAACTGCTCCGGCGGCGGCAGCCGGTCGTGCACGAAGCGGTCGGTCTGTGCGCTCGGATGGGTCATGCCGCAGCCCCTTTCAACACGGCCTTGCCGATGATGAGCTGCTGCACCTCGGTGGCACCCTCGTAGATGCGCAGCGAGCGGATGTCGCGGTACAGCGATTCGACCTTGGTGCCGACCTTCACGCCCAGCCCGCCGTGCAGTTGCAGCGCCATGTCGATCACGCGCTGGGCGTTCTCGGTCGCCGTCATCTTCGCCATCGCAGCCGCGGCGCTGATCGCAGGCGCTGCCGACGCATCGCCGCGTGCTTCCGCATCGTCGCGCAGCCACGCGGCGCGGTAGGTCAGCAGGGCGCCGGCATCCACCAACGCAGCCATTTCGCCCAGCTTCGCCTGCGTGAGCTGGAAGTCGGCGAGGGTCTGGCCGAACATGCGGCGCGATTGCGCATGCGCCACGGCCTCGGCCAGCGCCCGGCGCGCCATGCCCAGCGCCGCGCCGGCCACCGAGGCGCGAAAGATGTCCAGCGTGCGCATGGCCAGCTTGAAGCCGCCGTTGCGCTCGCCCAGCTGCGCGTCGTTGGGCAGCGCGCAGTGCTCGAAGCGCAGGGTGGCCAGCGGATGCGGTGCCATCAGCGCGATGTGCTCGGAGGTGTCGAGGCCCGGGGCCTGCGCGTCGACGATGAAGGCCGTGATGCCGCGTGCGCCGGCATCGGGCTCGGTCTTCGCGAACACGCAGTAGAAGTCGGCCAGGCCGCCGTTGCTGATCCAGGTCTTCTCGCCGTCGAGCCGCCAGCCTTCGCCCGTGGGCTGTGCGCGCAGTGCCATGGCTGCCACGTCGGAGCCCGCCTGTGGCTCGCTCAAGGCGAAGGCCGCGATCTTCTGGCCGCTGGCCACGGCGCGCAGGTAGCGCGCCTGCTGCCCGGGCGTGCCGGCCAGCGTGATCGCGCCGCTGCCCAGGCCCTGCATGGCGAAGGCGAAGTCGGCGAGCGGCGAGTGGAAGGCCAGCGTCTCGCGCAGCAATACCAGGGCGCGCGAGTCGAGACGCGCCAGCGCGCCGCCTGCGGCCGCCGGCACGCAGTAGCGCAGCCAGCCGCCCGCGCCCAGGCGTCGCACCCAGTCGCGGCAGGCGGCGCGGTCGTCGTGCTCGTCGACCACCTGTGCGGCGGTCCAGGGCAGCAGGTCGCGCGCCAGGCTGCGGTGCTCCTCAGCGAAGAAGGGCAGCGCCAGGTGCGCCGTGGGCGGCACCAGCGTCGTGGGGACGAAGCTCATCGGAAAACCTCCGTGCGGCAGGTGGCGGGGCGCAGGGTGTGGGGACGGCGCGGTGCGGCGTGCATGGCTCAGTCGCCGCCGAACTCGGGCTGCCGCTTGGCCGCGAAGGCTTCGTAGGCGCGGCGGAAGTCCTCGGTCTGCATGCAGATGGCCTGCGCCTGCGCCTCGGCCTCGATGGCCTGCTCGATCGTCATGGCCCATTCCTGCGACAGCATGGTCTTGGTCATGCCGTGCGCGAAGGTCGGGCCGCGGGCCAGCTCGCGCGCCATCGCCGTGGCGGCCTCGAGCAGGGCGCCGCTCTCGTGCAGCGCATTGAAGAAGCCCCAGGCCAGGCCTTCGTCGGCCTTCATGGCGCGGCCGGTGAAGAGCAGCTCCGATGCCCGGCCCTGGCCGATCACGCGCGGCAGCAGCGCGCAGGCGCCCATGTCGGCGCCCGCGAGGCCCACGCGCGTGAACAGGAACGCGGTCTTCGTCGCCGGCGTGCCGTAGCGCAGGTCGCAGGCGAGGGCGATCATCGCGCCCGCTCCGGCACACACGCCGTCGATCGCGCCGACGATCGGCTGCGGGCACTGCCGGATGGCCTTCACCAGGTCGCCCGTCATGCGCGTGAACTCCAGCAGTTCGGGCATGCGCATCTGCGTGAGCGGGCCGATGATCTCGTGCACGTCGCCGCCCGAGCAGAAGTTGCCGCCCGCGCCGGTGACCACGATGGCCTTGACGTCGGTGGCGTAGACCAGCGCGCGGAAGAGGTCGCGCAGTTCGGCGTAGGAGTCGAAGGTCAGCGGGTTCTTGCGCTCGGGCCGGTCGAGCGTGACGGTGCCCACGCCGTCTTCGAAGTGCCAGGCGAAATGCTTCGCGACATAGGGCGCCTTGGCCTCGAACTGGGCGCGCATGGGATTGCCTGCGCCGATGTAGTGCTTCATGCGATCTCCGGGGTGGCCTGCTGGCCGGTGATGGATGCGGGGTGCTGGCGATGCTGGACATCGGCCTTCACCTTGCCGAGCAGCTTGTGGAGCTGGGCGATCTCCTTGTCGCTCAGCGCGGAGAAGGCCTCGACGATCCAGCCTTCATGCTGCCGGGCCATGTCCTGGAAGGCCCTGCGACCGCGCGCGGTGAGGCGAACGCGCCAGGCGCGCCGGTCGCCCGAGACCTGCACGCGCTCTACCAGCCCTTCGGTCACCAGCTGGTCGGTGATGCCGGTGACGTTGCCGCCGGTCACCATCATGCGGCGCGAGAGCTCGCTCATCTTCATGCCCTCGGGCGCACGCTCGAGCTGGGACATCAGGTCGAAGCGCGGCAGCGTGGTGTCGAAGCGCTCGCGCAGGCCGGCGCGGACCTGCTTCTCGATCAGCTGCGTGCAGGTCAACAGGCGCAGCCACAGGCGCAACGCCTCGGGGTGTTCGCTGTGGGCGCGGGCTTCGAGGTCCATCAGCGGCGCGCTCCACGGGAAAGGGACGGGGATGACATGGGCAGCTCCTACTCCTCGTTTGCTATATTTTTCATAGCTGTTTGCGCAGTAACGGCGGGCGCTGCAGCCGTTTTTTGCTTGGAAATCTCGCGGTACAGCTGATCGCGGCCCGCCAGGTACTGCACCGGCCAGTCGACATCGCGGCTCTCCAGCTGTGCTGCCTGATGCAGCGTCCAGGCCGGGTCCGCGAGGTGCGGTCGCGCCACCGCGCACAGGTCGGCACGGCCGGCGGCGACGATGCTGTTGGCTTGGTCGGCGTCGGTGATGGCGCCCACGGCGATGGCGCCGATGCCGACCTCGTTGCGGATGCGGTCGGCAAAAGGCGTCTGGTACATGCGGCCATACACCGGCCGCGCGGCACGCGTGGTCTGGCCCGAGGAGACGTCGATGAAATCGCAGCCCGCGTCCTTGAACAGGCGCGCCATCGCCACCGCGTCGTCGGGCGTGTTGCCGCCTGGCGCCCAGTCGTGCGCCGAGACGCGCACGCTCATCGGCCGCTCGGCCGGCCAGGCCGCCCGCATCGCGGCGAAGACCTCCAGCGGATAGCGGCAGCGGTTCTCCAGGCTGCCGCCGAACTCGTCGGTGCGCTGGTTGGTCAGCGGGCTCAGGAAGGATGCCAGCAGGTAGCCGTGCGCGCAGTGCAGTTCGAGCCAGTCGAAGCCCAGCTCGGCCGCCCGCCGCGTGGAGGCGACGAACTGGTCACGCAGCAGTTCCATCTGCGCACGCGTCATGGCGGCCGGCACCTGGTTTTGCTCGCCGTAGGCCAGGGCGCTGGCGGCCAGCAGCGGCCAGTTGCCGTCGGGCAGCGGCTCGTCCGTGCCCTCCCAGCCGACGCGCGTCGAGCCCTTGGGGCCGCTGTGGCCCAGCTGCAGGCCGATGCGTGCGCTGGTCTGGGTGTGGACGAAGTCGACGACACGGCGGAAGGCCGAGGTTTGCGCATCGTTGTAGAGCCCCGGGCAACCGGGCGTGATGCGGCCCTCGGGCGTCGGGCTCGTCATCTCGACGAAGACCAGCGCCGCGCCGCCCAGCGCGCGGGCACCCAGGTGCACGAGGTGGAAGTCCTGCGGCACGCCGTCGATGGCGCTGTAGGTCGCCATGGGCGAGACGACGATGCGGTTCTTCAGCGTCAGCTCGCGCACCTTCAGCGGCATGAGCATGGGCATGCGCGCCTGGCCACCCGCCAGCCACTGCTCGTAGCCGCCGAGCCAGGCCGCGTCGCGCAGGCGCAGGTTCTCGTGGCTGATGCGCTGGCTGCGGGTGAGCAGCGAATACGCGAACTGCTCGATCTCCATGCCGCTGTAGCGCTGCACGTTCTCGAACCACTCGGTGCTGTTGCGCGCGGCGTTCTGGATCTTCAGCACCTCGACGCTGCGGCGCGCCTCGTAGGCCTGGAGCACCTCGTCCAGCGGCTCGTCGCGGTCGAATTCGCGCGCCAGGTCGATCGCGTCCTCCAGGGCGAGCTTGGTGCCCGAGCCGATGGAGAAGTGCGCGGTGTGCGCTGCATCGCCCATCAGCACCACGGGCACGGCCCGGCCGTCGATGTCGATGCGGTGCGTCCAGCGGCCGCACACCACGCGCGGGAAGCGGATCCAGATCGCCGATCCGCGCAGGTGCGCCGCGTTGCTGATCAGCGCGTTGCCATCGAGGTACTTCGCGAAAAGCTTCTCGCAGAAGGCCACCGCCTCGGGCTGCTCCATGCGGTCGAGCCCGTGCGCGCGCCACACGTCCTCCGGCGTCTCGACGATGAAGGTGGAGGTGTCGGCGTCGAACTGGTAGGCATGCGCCTGGAACCAGCCGTGCTCGGTCTTCTCGAAGGCGAAGGTGAAGGCGTCGAAGCACTTCTTCGTGCCCAGCCACACGAAGCGGCACTGGCGGGTGTCGATGTCGGGCTGGAAGGCGTCGGCATAGCGCTGGCGGATGCGGCTGTTCAGGCCGTCGCTGGCGATCACCAGGTCGGCGCCGTACTCGCGTGCCAGGGCCTGGTCGTCGGTCACGTCGCACTCGAAGACGAGTTTCACACCCAGGGCCAGGCAGCGTTCCTGCAGGATGTTGAGCAGCCGCTTGCGGCCGATGCCCGAGAAGCCGTGGCCCCCCGAGCGCACGCTGCGGCCCTTGAAGAAGACCTCGATGTCGTCCCAGTGATGGAAGTCGCGGCCGATCTCGGCGGCGCTCGGCGGGTCGGCCTCGCGCAGGTTGTCCAGTGTCTGGTCCGACAGCACGACGCCCCAGCCGAAGGTGTCGAAGGGCCGGTTGCGTTCCACCACCGTGATCTCCAGCGCGGGTTGGCGCGCCTTCATCAACAGGGCGAAGTACAGGCCGGCGGGCCCGCCGCCGATGCAGAGCACGCGTTTCATGGCAGAGGTCGGGCTGTTCATGGATGAATAGTTTAAGCTTCAAGTATTGGCTGTCAATGGGGCTGCCCCCCCCCGGGGTGTCGCCCCGGCGGGCGGGCGGGCGAGCGCCATCGCTGCAAAGTCGCGCGGCTTGTGCCACCATTTGCAACGTGCCGATGCCGTTGTGAAAATTCATTGCCATGTTGAGCCTGGTTCCCAAGATCGAATCCCAACTCGCCTCGCTTCCGGTTCCCGTTTCACTCCAGCTGCCCGACGGCGCGCGCATCGACCTGCCCGGTGCGCGCGTGCGGCTGAGCTTCTCGTCCTGGACGTCGCTCGCCAAGCTGGCGCAACAGCAGGTGGGCGGCATCGGCGAGGACTACGTCGAGGGCCGCGTCGGCATCGAGGGCGCGATGCGCGACCTGATGGCGCTGGCGGCCGCGCTGGTACCCGGCAAGCCCATCGAGAGCAACAGCGGCTGGTGGACACGGCTCCTGCACAACGCCAAGTCGCGCGGGACTCATACCCAGCGCAAGGACGCCGAGCAGATCCAGTTCCACTACGACGTCTCGGACGACTTCTACGCCCTGTGGCTGGACCCGCGGCGCGTCTACTCCTGCGCCTACTTCCGCACGCCCGAGCTCGACCTGGCCGGCGCGCAGGAAGCCAAGCTCGACCACATCTGCAGGAAGCTCATGCTGCAGCCGGGCGAGCGCTACCTGGACATCGGCTCCGGCTGGGGCGGCCTGCTGCTGTGGGCGGCCGAGCACTACGGCGTGGACGCGACCGGCATCACGCTGTCGAAGAACCAGCACGCGCACGTCACGCGGCTGATCGAAGAAAAAGGCCTTGCCGGTCGGGTGCGCGTCAGGCTCATGGATTACCGCGAGCTCAAGGCCGACCAGCCCTTCGACAAGATCTCGTCGGTCGGCATGTTCGAGCACGTGGGCAGCGCGAACATGGGCGAGTACTTCCGCGACGTGCATGCGCTGCTGCGCCCGGGCGGCCTCACGCTGCAGCACGGCATCACCTCGGGCCACCTCGACCACAAGCAGATGGGCGCCGGCATGGGCGACTTCATCGAGAAGTACATCTTCCCCGGCGGCGAGATCCTGCACGTCACGCGCATCCTCACGGAGACGGCCGCCGCCGGCCTGGAGATGGTCGACACCGAGAACCTGCGCCCGCACTACGCGCGCACGCTGTGGGCCTGGTCCGATGCGCTGGAAGCGCGGCTGGACGAGGCGCGTGCCGTGCTGCTGCGCACCGCCGGCCCCGAGAAGGGCGAGCGCATCCTGCGCGCCTACCGGCTGTACCTGGCCGGCTCGGCGATGAGCTTCGAGCAGGGCTGGATCGCCCTGCACCAGATGCTCTCGGCCCGACCCGACGGCGCGGTGGCGTCCCACTCGATGCGCGGGGCCCAGTCGGTGTACCCTTTCGCCCGCGATTACATCTACAAGTAAGAAAGGGGATCGCCCATGCTCTATCGCTTCAAGTCCCAGGCCAGCGCCGACGTCGTCATGCTGGAAGCCAACGCGCGGCAACTGCTGGACATCATCGGCAAGTCCTCCGGGGCCTCCGGCGTCATCACCGTCGACCAGATGCCCGGTGCGATCTCCGCGCTGGAGGCCGCCGTGGCCCATGAGGCCCAGAACGGCAAGCACAACCACGATGCGCATGCCGCCGAAGACCACGACGCCGCCTCCGAGGTGCAGCACGTGGGCTTGCACCAGCGCGCCACGCCGCTGCTGCACATGCTCAAGGAGTCTTTGGGGGAACAGAAGGACATCGTCTGGGGAGCATGACCCACCCCCGTTAGAAAGACAAAGGCCGCGCCCATGGGGCGCGGCCTTTGTCATTGGAAAGGGTGCAAGTTCAGTCGACCGTCGCGCCCGAATCCTTGACCACCTTGGCCCACTTCACGTGCTCGTCGGCGATGAGCTTGGTGAACTGCGCCGGCGTGTTGCCGCTGGGAATGGCGCCCTGGGCCTGCATCTTCTCCTTCACCTCGGGCGTACCCAGCGACTTCGCCACCGCCTGCTGGACCTTGTTCACGATCTCGGGCGAGGTCCCCGCAGGTGCAAGCAGGCCGAACCACGAACTCGCCTCGTAGCCCTTGAGGGCGGGACCGCCGGCTTCCTCGACCGTGGGCACGTCGGGCAGCGCGGTCGAGCGCTGCGAACTGGTCACCGCCAGCGCCACCAGCTTGCCGCCCTTGATCTGCTGCATCGATGAGGGCAGGTTGTCGAACATCACGTCGGCGTTGCCCGCCACCATGTCCATGAGGGCCGGGCCGGAGCCCTTGTAGGGAACGTGCGTCATCTGCGTGCCGGTCATGCTCTTGAACAGTTCGCCCGAAAGATGGATCGAGGTGCCGCTGCCGCTGGAGGCCATGTTGAGCCGGTTCGGGTTCGCCTTGAGGTACTTCACGAAGTCCTGCACATTGGCGATGCCCAACTGCTTGGCCTTCTCGGCATTCATCTCCATCACGTTCGGCACCGCCGCCACCAGCGTGATGGGCACGAAGTCCTTGATCGGGTCGAAGGGCAGCGACTTGTACAGCGCGCGGTTGATGCCGTGCGTGCCCACCGTGCCCATGAGCAGGGTGTAGCCGTCGTTGGGCGCCTTGGCCACCAGCTCGGCGCCGATGTTGCCGCCGGCGCCGGCGCGGTTGTCGACGATGAACTGCTGGCCGAAGGCCTTCGACAGCTCGGGCGCCACCGCGCGCGCCAGGATGTCGGTGGTGCCGCCGGGCGCGAAGGGCACGACGATCTTCACCGGCTTGCTCGGCCAGGTGTCGGCGCTCGCCTGGCTTGCTATCAAAAGGAGAGCGGTCGCCGCGGATGCAGCGAGCGCAGAGCGCCGATTGGGCTTGAAAGTCATCAGGGGGTCTCCTCGGGAATCACGGACTCGGCCGGCATCGATGGCGCCGTCCGGCGATCGGGTCGGCGACGCGCAGGCACACCGGCGTGGCGTCGTTTGTAGCGGCAGGCCGTCGATCCGCCGCGGGTGAAAACCCCGGGGCAGACGGTGTCGCCGCCGGCCCGTCGGCCAACGGCTGGCAGCGGACGCTGTGCATGGTTGATTCGGTGGCTGCCGAGGAGCGGTGTCGTGACCGGTGCCATCCTCGACATCGACGGGCTTCGCGGCCCGAGCCCACGTCGTCCTGCACCTGGATCCTGCTCCAGGTGTGGCGATACCCGCGTGCGCGACGCGGGATGCACTGCTGATGCACCCTGCACGCCGTCGTCGCTGTCGACGACTGCAAGGAGCTTCATCGCATGCGCTACATCCCCCTGGGCCGCACCGGCCTTTTCGTCTCCGAGCTGTGCCTCGGCACCATGACCTTCGGCGGCGGCGACGCCGGCATCTGGGGCCAGATCGGCCGGCTCGACCAGGCCGAGGCCGACGGCCTGGTGGGCCGTGCGCTCGAGGCCGGCATCAACTTCATCGACACGGCCAACGTGTATGCCGACGGCAACTCCGAGGTCATCACCGGCCAGGCCTTGAAGAACCTGAAGGTGCCGCGCGAGAACGTCGTCGTCGCCACCAAGGTGTTGGCCGAGACGGGCACCAAGGGACCCAACTCGCGCGGCCTCTCGCGCTACCACGTCCTGGAGGCGTGCAAGGCCAGCCTGAAGCGCCTGCAGCTCGACCACATCGACCTCTACCAGGTGCACGGCTTCGATCCGGCCACGCCGGTGGAGGAGTCGCTGGAGGCACTGGACACGCTGGTGCGGCACGGCCACGTGCGCTACATCGGCGTGTCGAACTGGGCCGCCTGGCAGATCGCGAAGGCACTGGGCACCTCGGAGCGGCTGGGCCTCGCGCGCTTCCAGTCGCTGCAGGCCTACTACACCATCGCCGGCCGCGACCTGGAGCGCGAGCTGGTGCCGATGATGCGCAGCGAAGGCGTCGGCCTGATGGTGTGGAGCCCGCTGGCCGGTGGCCTGCTCAGCGGCAAGTACGGCCGCGCCCAGCAGGCCGAAGCCGGCAGCCGCCGCACCGCCTTCGACTTCCCTCCCGTCAACAAGGAGCGCGCCTGGGACTGCGTCGATGCCATGCGCGGCATCGCCGAGGCCAAGGGCGTGTCGGTGGCGCAGATCGCGCTGGCCTGGCTGCTGCACCAGCCGGTGGTGACCTCGGTGATCGTGGGTGCCAAGCGCATCGAGCAGCTCGAGGACAACATCGCCGCCACGCAGGTGCGCCTGAGCGCGGAGGACCTGCAGACGCTCGATGCCGTGAGCGCGTTGCCGTCCGAGTACCCGGGCTGGATGCTGTCGCGCCAGGGCGATGCCCGGCGGGCGCAGATCGCCGCCGCGGCGCCGGGTCGCTGAAGGCCTTCAGCCGCCGGCCTGGGCGTCGGCGGCCACGCTGGCCAGCAGGGTGTCGAGGATGCCGTCGAGCCGGCTCAGGTCGGCCGGCTTGACCTTGGCGAAGAGCGCCGCCTCGCGCGCCTGGGCCAGTGCACCCACCGTGTTGCACAGCGTCTTGCCCGCACCCGTGAGGTAGAGCCGGCTGCGCCGCTGGTCGGCCGGGTCGTCGTGGCGCTGCAGCCGGCGCCGGCGCGACAGGCCCGCGATGGCGCGGCTTGTGCTCATCTTGTCCAGGCCCGTGAGCTCGGCCACCTGCGTCGCCGTCAGGCCCGGCTCGGCGCCGAGCAGCGACATCACGCGCCATTCGTTCAGCGTCAGCTGATGCTGCTGGCCGATCGATTCCTGGAACGGGCGGGCCGTGAGGTTGACCACACGCGCGAGCTTGAAGAAGAGCGGGTCCATGCGCCATTGTGGGCATGCCGCGCGTCAAAGGGAAGCGAAATCGCGAAAGTGCAATCGGCCGCCAGCGCCCGCCAGACGGGCGATGGCGCCAAATTCGTCACGATCGTGACGATCTTCTTCTCCGGATGGATCGCGCGCGCCCCGCTCAGCCCACGAGCCGGCGCGCCGCTGCTGCGATCGCCTCCGCGGTGACCCGCGATTGCGCTTCCAGCACCGGCGCGTAGCCCACCGGAATGCGCGGCGCCCCGAGGCGCGCGACGCGGCAGCCCGTGGCCTCGGCCGCAGTGGCCGCGACCTCGGCGCCGAAGCCCGCGGCCTGCACCGCCTCGTGCACCACCAGCAGCCGGCCGGTGCGGCCGCAGCTGTCGAGCACGGCCTCGCGGTCCCAGGGCCAGAGCGTGCGCAGGTCGATCAGGTCGACCGCGATGTCTTCCTCTGCCAGAGCTTCGCAGGCTGCGGCGCACACCTGCACCTGCCGGCTCCAGCTGACCATCGTGAGCGCATCGCCGCTGCGCAGGTGCGCCGCACGACCGAGCGGCACAACCAGCGATTCGTCCACCGGCCCGGCCGTGCCCCACAGCGCCTTGTGCTCGATGTAGACCACCGGGTCCTCGCAGGCGATGGCCGCGCGCAGCAGGCTGAAGTTGTCCTGCGGCGTGGAAGGGCACACCACCACCACGCCCGGCAGATGGGCGAACCAGGCTTCGAGCGACTGCGAGTGCTGAGCCGCCGACGCGTCCCAGATGCCGCCGGGCAGGCGCGCCACCAGCGGCACGCGGCCCTGGCCGCCGAACATGAAGCGGTTCTTCGCGGCCTGGTTGACCAACTCGTCCATGCCGCACAGCGCGAAGTCGACCACGCGCATCTCCACCACCGGCTTCAGGCCCGCCAGCGCCATGCCCACGCCCGCGCCCATGATGGCCGCCTCGCTGATCGGCGTGTCGATGACGCGGTCGCTGCCGAAACGCGACTGCAGCCCCTTGTACTGGCCGAAGATCCCGCCGCGGCCGACGTCCTCGCCGAGCACCACCACGCGCGGGTCGGCGTCCATCTCGTGCGCGACGGCGCGCACGGCGGCATCGGCGTAGGTGGTTTTTTGTTCGTTCATCTCCATTGGCCCTCGCCGAGGGTCTGCACGTCGGTGAAAGCGGCGGCGGCCTCCGGCCAGGGCGCGGCGTCGGCGGCAGCCAGCGCGGCGTGGACCTCGGCGTGCGCTTCGTTCTCGACGGCGGCCAGCGCCGCCGCGTCCACGCCACCGGCCAGGAGGCGGTTGCGCGCCCGCGCGATCGGGTCGGTCTGCAGCGCGGCCTGAAGTTCGGCCGGATCACGGTAGGCCGCGGGGTCGACCGAGACATGTCCCTTCACGCGGTAGGTGAGCGCGTGCAGCAGGCGCGGGCCCTCGCCGGCCCGCACCTGGGCCACCAGTCGCTGCGCGGCCTCGTGCACGGCGAAGACGTCGTTGCCGTCGACCTGCGTCGCAGGGATGTCCATGGACCCGGCGCGGGCGGAGGCGCCGTCGCCCGCGGTCATCGGGCCGCTGGCGGTGGTGGCGCTCCAGCGGTTGTCCTCGCACACGAAGAGCACCGGCAGCGCATACACGCGCGCCCAGTTCAGCGATTCGAGAAACGGCCCGCGGTTGATGGCGCCGTCGCCGAAGAAGCAGACGGTGATGGCGCTTCTCTGCTGGATCTTCTGTGCATGCGCTGCGCCGACGGCGATCGGCAGGCCCGCGGCCACGACCCCATTGGCCCCGAGCATGCCCACGGAGAAGTCGGCAATGTGCATCGAGCCGCCCTTGCCGCCGTTGAAGCCGGTGGCCTTGCCGAACAGCTCGGCCATCATGCGGCCCAGGTCGGCGCCCTTGGCCAGCGTGTGGCCGTGGCCGCGGTGCGTGGACGTGAGGTAATCGTTCGGGTTCAGGTGCGCGCAGACGCCGGCAGGCACGGCCTCCTGGCCGGTCGACAGGTGCAGCGGCCCGCGCACCTTGGCGGTGCCGGCCGCCTGCTGACCATAGGCGCTGACGCCGCCCTGGCTGGCCGCCTCGGCGGCGTTCTCGAAGGCGCGGATGCGCACCATCGTGCGGTAAAGATCCAGGGCCTGCGGCCCCGAAAGCGCGGAATGCATCTTGTCTCCAGCGCACGTGCAGCGTGCGTTTCGGCCAAAATCGTAACGAACGTGACTAATTCGGGGCGAGGGGGCTAACCCTTGGCGAACCGCGCCGTGCGGTGGTTGGGCGCGATCCGTACG
This sequence comes from Comamonadaceae bacterium ALPHA2B, assembly GCA_005503065.1. Lineage (GTDB taxonomy): Bacteria > Pseudomonadota > Gammaproteobacteria > Burkholderiales > Burkholderiaceae_C > Xenophilus. The sequence continues at coordinate 38,206 of SCOE01000018.1, read as the reverse complement.
GGCGACGGTTCGGCACGGTTGTTGCGTCATCCAGGACCGCGCTCAACGTCCTGGAACCACCATCGTGCAGACTTGGACCACCGACGCCCTTCCGGCCAAGGAGAAGTTCAGCTATTGGCGTGAGGTGCTGTGCCAGGCGTATGTGGCACTCGATCCGCGCCCCATGGGCGAGCAGGGCTTCTCGGGCCGCGTCGCGGCGCACCTGCTGTCCACCATCAACGTCACCACGATCGCGTCCTCGCGCCAGGCGGTCCACCGCGGGCCGGCGGAGATCCGCCGCATGCCGGTCGAGGTCTATTTCCTCAACCTGCAGGTGCGCGGCCAATGCCGCATGTGTCAGGGCGGCCGCGATGTGCTGCTGCAGCCGGGCGACTTCGCCATCGTCGACTCCACGCAGCCTTACCTCAACGACTACTGCAGCGACGACTGGGAGCAGCATTCGTTCCGGATCCCGCATCACCTGCTGCGTCCGCTCCTGAGGCATCCTGAACACCGGACCGCCACGCGCGTGAGCGAGGACGGCGGGCTCGGCACCATCGCCATCAACCTGCTGAAGTCGATCGCGGCGCGGGCCGACTCGGTGCCTGATGGCGCAGCCGCGCAACTCGGTGAAAGTCTGGTCGATCTCGTCGCGCTGTCCCTGGGTGCCACCGCGGCTGCCACCGAATCCGCACGGGACAACGTCAGGCGCAGCCTGTGCGACACCATCAGGCACCACGTCGAATTGAATGCGGCGGATCCGTCGCTGTCACCCGTGACGGTCGCGCAGCACTTCCGAATCTCTCCGCGCTACCTCCACAAGGTCCTGGAGGAGGGCGGCCGGTCCTTCGGCCGCATCCTGCTGGACAGCCGGCTCGCCCGTTGCGCGGAGGACCTCGCGGGCAGCCCGGCGGATGTCTCCATCTCGCAGATCGCCTACCGCTGGGGTTTCAACGACCTCTCGCACTTCAGCCGCAGTTTTCGCGCGCGCTACGGCCAGACGGCGCGCGAGTTCCGCAGCGCCGCCGCCCCGAGCGGCTGAGCGCCGGCCGCGCAGGCCGGCTGCGCACCTTCCCTTCAAGCGTTTCCTGCAACGACCGGGCGCCGCACGCCGGCATGCAGCCGGCTGCGCGCTTTGCTCGCGATGCCGCTGTTCGCTGGCAGCAAAGAACGCGTGCGCTCTGCGCCAAGACCCGGTGCGGGGCCGTTCCTAGACTGGGCTTTCACGCGGCAACCACCGCCGGACCTTCAACTTCTCTCCACCTGAAAGCCGACCATGCGCCCACGCCTCATCTTCAACTGCTTCTCGATGAACGTCGTCTCCCACATCTACCACGGCACCTGGCGCCACCCGCGCAGCACGCAGATGAACTTCGACAACCTGGAGACCTGGAAGGAGCTGGTGGTCCTGCTGGAAAAGGGCAAGTTCGACGCCCTGTTCCTGGCCGACGTGCTGGGCATCGATCCCGCCTACAACGGCTCGTGGGACACGTACATCAGGGAAGGCATGCAGATCCCCTGCAACGACACCGGGGCGCTGTGTGCCGCACTGATCGGCGTGACGGAGCACCTGGGGCTGACCTTCACCAGCTCGATCATGTCCGAGCACCCGTTCAGCTTCGCACGCCGCATGTCCACGCTCGACCACCTGAGCAAGGGCCGCATCGGCTGGAACATCGTCACCAGCGCCACCCACAATGCGGCGCAGAACTTCGGCTTCGACCAGATCGTGGAGCACGACGAGCGCTATCGCTGGGCCGAGGAATACATGGACGTGGTCTACAAGCTCTGGGAGGGCTCGTGGGACGAAGGTGCCGTGCTCGGCGACAGGCTCAACGGTGTCTATGCCGACGCGGACAAGATCCACCGCATCTATCACAGCAGCGAGCGCTACCGGGTCCTGGGGCCGCACATGTGCTCGCCCTCCGCGCAGCGCGTGCCGGTGCTCTACCAGGCCGGTTCGTCCAAGGTGGGGCGCGAGTTCGCCGCCCGGCATGCCGAAGGCACCTTCGTCCTGTATCCCACGCTCGAAGGTGCGCGCAAGGCGATCGCGGAGTCGCGCCAGGTCGTGGTGAACGCCGGCCGGCGTGCCGAGGACCTCAAGTTCATCCAGGGCTTTTCGTTCGTGGTCGGCAGCACCATGGAGGAGGCGTGGCGCAAGTCCGAGGAGATCGACCAGTGGGTGAGCTATGACGGCATGGCGGCGCACATCAGCCGCGACATGGGCATCGACCTGGGCGGCCTGGACCCGAACATGACGCTCGAGCAGTCCAACATGTCCGGCGTGCAGGGCTATGCGCGCATGTACGAGGATTCGCACAACGGCAAGAAGGCCAAGGTGTCCGACCTGGTCAAGGCGCTGTCGTACAGCGGGCGCATCGTCGGCACGCCCGAGAGCATCGCCGACGAACTGGAGAAGTGGCAGGACGCGGGCATCGACGGCGTGAACATGATTGCCCAGTTCTTCCCGGACTCCTACCGCGACTTCATCGAGCACGTCATCCCGGTGCTGCAGGACCGCGGCCTTGCGCAGCGCGAGTACGCGCCAGGCTCGCTGCGCCAGAAGATGTTTCCGGAATCCGGCGGCCGGCTGCCCCAGCGCCACGCGGCGGCGCGCTACCGCGGCGCCTTCAAGGGCACGGCGGAAAAAAGTGCCGGCGGCACCGGCGTCAGCTGGCAGCGCGAGCCGGCCGCGGCCTGAGCCGTGGCGCCCGCGTCATCTTTCCCATCGTTTGCAGGAGGCCCGCATGGCCGCAGATGAATGTCCGGTGCCGGATGCCTACAAGGCCGGCATGCGTCGCCTGGCCGCCGGGGTGTCGCTGATCACGAGCCGGTTCGGCGACACGCGCGTCGGCCTGGTCGCCACCGCGGTGAGCTCCGTGGCGGCCGATCCGCCCACGCTGCTCGTGTGCATCAACAAGGGCGCGTCCGCGCATGACGCCATCGACGCCGCCGGCATCCTGGCCGTCAACGTCATGGCCTTTGCCGACCAGGACCTGGTCCATGCATTCGGTGACCCGGCTCGCCGCGGCGAGCGGTTCCAGCAGGGTGATTGGGACAGCGCTGCGACGGGCGCGCCCATCCTCCGCTCGGCCGCGGTTGCCTTCGATTGCGCCGTGGTCCATCGCATCCCGTACCGCACGCACACCATCTTCCTTGGCGAAGTCCGGGCGGTCCGGCTGGGCACGCAGGCGTGTCCGCCGATGGTCTACCACGATCAGCGCTTCCATCGACTGGGTGTTCACGAGGTGCTGTAGCACCAGCCGTCGGCAGCCGCATCGATGGGCAAGGGGCCAGGCCGCGCGCGCACGGCGGCGCTCAGGGCTCGTTGCCGTCACGCAGCCGCCGATACAGCGTGCCGCGCGATACGCCGAGCGCGCGTGCCGCGCGCGAGACATTGCCGTCGTGAGCGGCCAGAGTCTGCCGCACGAGCAAGTGTTCCTGCTGGCGCAGCGTCCAACCCGCGCGATGGTCTTCGGCAAGGTGGGCGGCGTCCATTGCGGCCTGGGGTGCACGTCCCGAGGGAGCGTCCGCACCATGCACCTGCTCGTCGCGGGCGGCGTTCGCCACTGGTGCCGTCGCCACCGCATGCCGGAAGTCGATGCCGTCGGCCGCGCGCAGGCGGGCCTGCATCCACACCCCCAGTCCACTGGCCAGCCGCATCGGCTGCGCGGCCTCGCGGCGACCCAGGCGCAGCAGGCTGGGCAGGTCGTGGCCGAGCAGTTCGTCCACACGGCGTTCACCGGCCTGCGCAGGCAGCCGGCCGATCAGGCGCGCACCGGCGTCGTTGAGCCAGGCCACCGTGCCGTCTGCCGCGATGCCGGCCAGCGCCTCCAGCGGCGTGCCCAGCAGTGCGGGGCTGGCCTGGAAGCGAAGGACGAGGTGCGCGCCCGACTGGGCCTGCAGGAGCCGGTTCTCGATCGTGGTGGCGTACAGGCCGACCATCGAACCTGCATCGAAGCCGAAGCGCTGGCCCTCCACCGACAGGTCCAGCACGCCAGCCAGACGTCCGTGCACATCGCGGATCGGTGCGGCGGCGCAGTGCACCTCGCGCAGGAGCTCGAAATAGTGCTCGGCACCGCTCACGGTGCAGGCCTGCCCGGTGCTGGCGACGATGCCCGGCGCCGTGGTGCCCACCACCTGTTCCGCGATGTTCACCCCCACGCGCGCCGTGCGGTGCAGCACGGGTTGCCGCGGGGCCATGGGGTGGTGCGTCACGTGCAGCATCACCCCGTCGCAGGCGGTCAGCAGCACGCGGCAGCCAGTGCCGGCCAGGGCCGCTTCCATCGCCAGCAGGTCGGCCTGTGCCGCGGCCAGCAGCTCGCGGTTGCGGCCCAGCGCCGAATGCAGCCTGCTGGGCGTCACGGGGTCGAAGGCCACGGGCTGCCGCGTGTCGGTATGCGTGCGGCTACAGCGCATCCACGACTGGATGACCGCTTCGCCCACGAGGCCCGAGGGCCGCAGGCCTTCCTCGAAGAACTGCCGGCGTGCCAGCGCCACGCGCTCGGCCGGCGTGGTGGCGAACAGTTGGCGCGGTGCATGGGCGCCGCTGCGCAAGGCGTGGGTCATCGGGCAGTGCTCCGGGCGCCGGACAGGTGCGCCGAATGTGTTCCGCAATGGAACAGGCCCCCACTGGGGAAATCCCGAGGGTGATCGGCGGCGCCACACGGCCGATCCTTCGGCCCACAACGACAGGAGACATCGCGATGAAAGCTCAATGGCTCGCCGGCCTCGCGCTCGGCGTGGGGATGGTCCTCGGGGTGGGCGGCGGCGCATTCGATGTGCATGCCCAGGGCGATGCCGCCGCCCGCGCGGCCGCCGCCGTGAAGAAGGTCGACGGCAACTTCATCCGCAGCAACGCCGCGAAGACGCCGGACTGGCCCAGCGTCGGCCTGGACTATGCAGAGACGCGCTACAGCCGCCTCAACCAGATCGACACCGGCAACGTGAAGCAGCTCGGCCTGGTGTGGTCGTACAGCCTGGAATCGACGCGCGGTGTGGAGGCCACGCCGCTGGTGGTGGACGGCGTGATGTACGTCACGGCCTCGTGGAGCGTGGTGCACGCGATCGACGCGCGCACCGGGCAGAAGATCTGGACCTTCGACCCGCAGGTGGACCGGTCCAAGGGCTTCCGTGGCTGCTGCGACGTCGTCAACCGCGGCGTGGCGCTGTGGCAGGGCAAGGTGTACGTGGGCGCCTACGACGGCCGCCTGATCGCGCTCGATGCCGCCACCGGGCAGAAGGTCTGGGAGAAGGACACCATCGAGGGCCAGAGCGGCAGCTACACCATCACCGGCGCGCCGCGCGTGTTCAAGGGCAAGGTCATCATCGGCAACGGCGGCGCCGAGTACGGCGTGCGCGGCTACATCACGGCCTACGACGCGGCCACCGGCGAGCAGAAGTGGCGCTGGTTCACCGTGCCGGGCGACCCGTCCAAGCCCTTCGAGGACGCGTCGATGGAGAAGGCCGCGAAGACCTGGGACCCCGACGGCAAGTGGTGGCAGGCCGGCGGCGGCGGCACCGTGTGGGACACGATGGCCTTCGACCCCGAGCTCAACACCATGTACGTCGGCACCGGCAACGGCTCGCCCTGGTCGCACCGCAAGCGCAGCCCCAAGGGCGGCGACAACCTGTACCTGGCGTCGATCGTCGCGCTCGACCCCGACACCGGCAAGTACAAGTGGCACTACCAGGAGACGCCGGGCGACAACTGGGACTACACCTCGACGCAGCCGATGATCCTGGCCGACGTGAAGATCGGCGGCAAGGCGCGCAAGGTGATCCTGCACGCGCCCAAGAACGGCTTCTTCTTCGTCATCGACCGCACCAACGGCCAGTTCATCTCGGCCAAGAACTTCGTCGAGGTCAACTGGGCGAGTGGCTACGACAGCAAGGGCCGGCCGATCGAGATCGCCGCTGCGCGCGACGTCACCAAGCCCTACGACGCCATCCCCGGTCCCTTCGGCGCGCACAACTGGCACCCGATGTCCTTCAATCCGCAGACCGGGCTGGTCTACCTGCCCGCGCAGCATGTGCCGCTGAACCTGATGGACGACAAGGACTGGAAGTTCAACGAGAGCGCGCCGCTGCGTCCGCACTCGGACATGGGCTGGAACACCGCCAAGTTCGTCAACGCCGAGCCGCCCAAGAGCAAGCCCATGGGCCGGCTGGTGGCCTGGGACCCGGTGGCGCAAAAGGAAGCCTGGGGCGTCGAGCATGTGTCGCCGTGGAACGGCGGCACGCTGACCACCGCAGGCAACCTGGTGTTCCAGGGCACGGCTGACGGGCGCATGGTCGCGTACAACGCGAAGAGCGGCGAGAAGGTGTGGGAGACGCCCACCGGCACCGGCGTGGTGGCGGCGCCCGCCACCTACATGGTCGACGGCAAGCAGTACGTGTCGGTGGCCGTGGGGTGGGGCGGCGTCTACGGCCTGGCCCAGCGTGCCACCGAGCGCCAGGGCCCGGGCACGGTCTACACCTTCGCCGTGGGCGGCACCGCCAGGATGCCCGAGTTCGTCCAGTACCGCATGGACAGGCTGGTGCAGGGCGTGAAGTACGACCCGGCCAAGGTGGAGAGGGGCACCGGCCTGTACGTGGCCAACTGCGTGTTCTGCCACGGCGTGCCGGGTGTGGACCGCGGTGGGAACATCCCGAACCTGGGCTACATGAACTCGGCCTTCATCGAGAACCTGGACAAGTTCGTTCTGAAGGGGCCGGCGATGGCGCGGGGGATGCCGGACTTCACGGGGAAGTTGTCGATGGAGGACATCGAGGCGATCAAGGCGTTCATTCAGGGGACGGCGGATGCCGTCAGGCCGAAGTAGGTTTGTTTTTTCACCTTGCAGGTGATTGGCGGCAGGGGCCGGGATGTCGCCCCGGCGGGCGACCTACTTTCTTTTGCTTCGCCAAAAGAAAGTAGGCAAAGAAAAGGCGACCCTGCTGGCTGCGACCCCTTCGCTTCGCTGCGGGGCAACCTGCGCCGCGGCGCTGGCGGGGTGCGCTGCAGAACTCGCTACGCGCTACGCGCTGCGCTCAGACAGCTGCAGCGAGTCAGATCACGAAGCCGCTGTTGCCGCACGCGGCACAGCGGCCACCCCGCCATCGCCACGTCGCAGGCGCATCCAGAAGGGACCCTTCAGGACGGGCCATCGCTTCGCTCGGCCCTGGGAGGAATACCGCAGAAGGACAAGGCTGCGCAGCAGCCTTGTTGACCCGGGGCCGGGTCCCCTCTGTCTGCGCCGAGGAGCGCAGCGGCTGGCGGATCAAGGGCCGCGCATGTTTGAGCGAAGCGAGTTTGCGCGGACCCCGCCAGCCGCGAGCACCGCAGGTTGCCCGCAGCGAAGCGGAGGGACGCAGACAGTGGGGTCGCCTTCTCTTTGGTTACTTTCTCTTGGCGAGACAAGAGAAAGTGACTGCGCCGCCGGGCGCACATCCCGGCTCCTGCATCAGCTGAGCAGCAAGGCCAAAAACAAACCAAAAAAAGGCCGTTGCCCCCCAAAGAGGCAACGGCCCGCGCAACAGGAATGCTGCGAAAAGAATCAGTCGGCGTACACCCCCGCCGCCTTGATCACCGGCCCGAACCGCGCCACCTCGGCCTGCACGAACTTCTTGTGCTCCGCCGGCTCGACGCGCTTGTCGTTGATTACCACCGCGCCCAGCGCCTCTTCACGCTTGATGAAGTCCGGGTCCTTCAGCGCCACCTTGAGCGCGTCGTTGATCTTCTTGAGCACGGGCGCGGGCGTGCCCTTGGGCGCGTACAGGCCGTGCCAGATCGTGACCTGGAAGTTCTTCAGGCCCGACTCGTCCAGGGTCGGGATGTTCTTCAGCGCGGGCGTGGTCAGGCGCTTCATCGTGGTCACGCCGTAGGCCTTCACCTTGCCGGCCTCGATCTGGCTGGTGGTGTTGGTGGTCTGGTCGCACAGCAGGTCGATCTGGCCGCCCATCAGGTCGGCGATGGCCGGCGCGGTGCCCTTGTAGGGCACGGTGGTCATTTCGGCCTTCAGCTCGCTCTGGAAGAGCAGGCCGCACAGGTGCGAGGCCGAGCCGATGCCGGCGTTGCCCAGGTTCACCTTGCCGCCGGCCTTGCTGATCCAGTCGCGCAGTTCCTTGAAGTTCTTCGCTTCCAGCTGCGGCTTGCCGATGAGCGTCATCGGCACGTCGTTGATCATGCCCAGGTACTCGAAGTCGGTTTCCCAGTTGTAGGGCAGCTTGCGATACAGCACCGGCGTGGTGGCCATGCCCACATGGGTGAGCAGCAGGGTGTAGCCGTCGTTGCGGGCGCGAGCCACCTTGGCGTTGCCGATGGTGCTGCCGGCGCCGGCGGTGTTGTCGACGATCACCGTGGTGCCCAGGGGCTTCTGCAGCGCCTCGGCCAGGTCGCGCGCAACCTTGTCGGTCGGGCCGCCAGCGGCGAAGGGCACCACCAGGGTGACGGGCTTGCCCGCCGGGAAATCCTGGGCTTGGACGCCGGTGGCGGCAACGGCGATCGCCGCGAGGGCGAACAGTTTCTTCATGGTCTCTCCGCGAGTGCAGGTCATGGTGAAAGGCCCCCGGCCGGCCGCCGGACGCGGGCCGGCCTCGAGGGGTGGCCTCTGGCGCCGGAGCAACCGGGTGGCCAAAAAGGGTGCGCGATCTTATCGGCTGACAGCGTGCTGACCCATAGCGGATTGCCCTGAGAGGTTTTCGGCAGCGAGGGGCAGGAGTCGATCGTCGGTCTGCCCGTCGCCCGCCATGCGGCGCCGGACGACAGTCCCCGCTCACTCGGAAACGCACAGTGGATGCACACGACGCAGCCAAACGCTCCGCGCCTGTTGCAAAGAGGCTGCATTCCCTTACGCAAGACCAGGATTTGACATGGCCAAGACGCCCGCATCCGCCTCCCGCAAGAACACCACGGATTCGCTCCCCGAGCGCCACCGCGCGGCCCAGCGCCGCCAGAAGTCGCGCGAGGCGCAGGCCCCGAAGGCGCCCGCCTCCGGAGGCGCCGTGCAGGTATCGGGACGGCGCCAGCCCGAAACGTTGCCGGGCCAGCAACTTGCCAAGCCCGGGCGCGAGAAGGACCTGAGCCTGCGCCCGCGCTTCACCGCGCCGGGCTATGTCGGCAGCGGCAAGCTGGCCGGCATGGCGGCGATCGTCACCGGCGGCGACTCCGGCATCGGCCGCGCCGTGGCCGTGCTGTTCGCGCGCGAGGGCGCCGACGTGGCGATCGTCTACCTGAGCGAGACCGCCGACGCGGAAGAAACGCGCGCGCACGTCGAGGCCGAGGGCCGGCGCTGCCTGCTCATCAAGGGCGACGTGCGCAAGCGCGCCTTCTGCGAGAAGGCGGTGCAGCAGACGGTGAAGGCCTTCGGCCGGCTCGACATCCTGGTGAACAACGCGGCCTTCCAGCTGCATGCCGACCGGCTGGAGGACATCGACGACGAGCGCATCGACCTCACGCTGCAGACCAACATCGGCGGCTACCTGCGCATGGCGCGCGCGGCGCTGCCGCACATGCAGGCCGGCGCGTCGATCATCAACACGGGCTCGCGCACGGGGCTGCAGGGCAGCAAGAACCTGATCGACTACTCGGCGACCAAGGGCGCGATCCACGCCTTCACCAAGGCGCTGGCGCTGAACGTGATCGACCGCGGCATCCGCGTCAACGCGGTGGCGCCCGGCCCGGTGTGGACGCCGCTGAACCCGGCCGACAAGAAGCCGGCCGACGTGCGCAAATTCGGCAAGGAAACCGACTTCAAGCGCGTGGCGCAGCCGGAGGAGCTGTCGCCCGCCTACGTGTTCCTGGCCTCGCCGGTGTGTGCCGGCTACATCACCGGCATCGTGCTGCCGGTGACGGGGAGCGTGGCGGCGATCTGACCGGGGGCCGCAGTGCCAGCGGGGGGCTGGCACGGCGCGCGCTACAGTGCCGCCGCCCCCACTTCCACGCACCACCATGAGCAGCAGCCCGGCCCCCACACGCGACATCTACACCGAGCCCAAGGACGTCGACTACAACACCCTCGCCAATCTCGGCCCGCTCACCGGCATGGCCGGCATCTGGCAGGGCGAGCGCGGCCTGGACGTCAAGCCCAAGGCCGAAGGGCCGAAGAAGCAGGCCTACGTGGAACGCATCGAGCTGCAGCCGATCGACCCGACCACCAACGGCCCGCAGCTGCTCTACGGTCTGCGCTACCACACGCACATCACCAAACCCGACCAGGTGAAGACCTACCACGAGCAGGTCGGCTTCTGGCTGTGGGAGCCCGCCACCTCGACGGTGATCCACACGCTCACCATCCCGCGGGCGCAGATCGCGATGGCGGCCGGTGTGGTGGCACCCGATGCGAAGCGCTTCGAACTGGTCGCCACGCAGGGCGCCGACACCTACGGCATCTGCTCGGCCGCCTTCCTGCACGAGGCCTTCCGCACCACCGAGTTCCGCATCACCGTGACGATCAACGACGACGGCACCTGGGGCTACGAGGAAGACACGGTGATGCAGATCCTCGGCCAGGCCGAGCCCTTCCATCACACCGACCGCAACCTGCTGCGCAAGGTGGCCGAGCCCACGCCCAACCCGCTGGCGCGCGGCTGAATCGATTTGCTACTGAATTGATAGCTGCTCGCGCCCGTCCCGCGGGCGCTGCAGGCCGATTTGGCTTGAAACGCCGAGGCGCTCAGCGTCCCAGCACGAGGTCGTCCAGCTCTCGGTAGTCGGGCAGCGTCGCGTCGACGGCGCGGCCCGCGCGCAGCACCGTGCGGTCGAACTGGTGGCGCGCCAGCATCTCCGAATAGCTGCGGGCGCGCAGCACCATCAGGTCGGCCGGTGTGCCCACGCGCAGCACGCCGCGTTCGGGCAGGCCCATGATGGCGGCGGGCGTGGCGCTGGCCGCGCGGATCCAGTCGCCGAAGGGGTGGTCCAGGTGCAGGATCTTCACGGCCTGGGTGTAGGTGTCCAGCATGTCGTGGTCGCCGTAGGCGTAGAACGGGTCGCGGCAGTTGTCGCCGGCCACCGCCACCTGCACGCCGCGCGCCTTCAGCTCGTGCAGCACCGTCACGCCGCGCCAGCGCGGGGTGCGCGCGGCGTCGGTGCTGCGGTCCTGCAGGTACATGTTGACGGTGGGCAGGCTGACGATCGCGATGCCGGCCTCGCGGCAGGCGGCGATGGTCTCCTCGATGAATTCGTCGGTCTGCAGCGCCAGCGAGGTGCAGTGGCCGCAGAGGATGCGGCCCTTGAACTTCTGCGCGATGGCGGTGCGTGCCACGCGGATCAGCGAGCGCGCCCGCGGATCGGTCGATTCGTCCACGTGCAGGTCCACGTCCAGCCCGCGCTCGGTCGCGAGCTGGAAGACCCGCGCCAGCGCGTCGTCCAGGTCGGGTGGCATCGGGTCGCCGGGGAAGCGCTGCGACTTGGTCACGCAGCCGAGGTTGCCGCCGCTTTCGGCCACGATGTCGGCCAGCTGCACGCCCTCGTCGCCCAGGAAGATGTCCAGCGGCGCGATGGAGGACACCTGCAGGTCGATGCGCCCGGCCCACCGTGCGCGCATCTCGCGGAACACGGGGAACGAGATCGAGGCCTGCGGCGCCAGCGAGTCGAGGTGCGTACGGATGGCCACCACGCCCTTGGCGTACGCGGTGCGCAGCGCGAAGTCCATCCGGCGGCGCACATCCTCGGCATGCCAGTTCGCGGTGCGGTCGCGCTGCGTCGCGGCCGCGGCACCGGCCCCGTCGCCCGTGGCGTTGGCCTGCCGCGGCCAGATGTGGCCCTTGTCGAGGTGGGTGTGCACGTCGACGAAGCCGGGCAGCACCAGCGATGCGTCGAGGTCGGGGCCGCGGTCGGCCGCGAAACTGCCGCCCGGCGCGATGGCCTGGACGCGGCCGTCGGCGACCTGCAGGTCGATGGCCACCAGGTCGCCATCGCCCGCGGGCGCCAGTGTCCCGGCGTCAGGGCTGTCGATCAGGCTGCGCGGCGCGCGGGCGTTGCGCAAGACGTAGCGGCCGCTGTCGGGCGGGGCGAAGAAGGCGTGGGTCATCGGGGTGTGTTCGGGTGGGTCTCAGGCCGTCTTGCGGCCGAGGAACTGCAGGGTGTAGACCTGCTTCACGTCCAGGCCCGGCGCCTGCGCGCCGGCGGCCACCATCGCATCGTAGAAGTTCTTCCAGCGCGCCTCGCTCATCGTGCCGATGCCCTTGGCCTTCGTCTCGGCGGTTTCGACGATGTTGTTCTTCTTCATCGCGTCGATGGCGTAGGCGATGGTGTCGCTGGCCATCTGCGGGTTGTGCTTCTGGATCATGGCGTTGGCTGCCGAGGCGTCGCCGTTGAGGTAGCTGGACCAGCCCTTGGCGGTGGCGTCGACGAAATGCTGCACCAGCTCGGGCTTCTCCTTGACCAGCTTCGGGCTGGCGATGGTCACGTTGGCGTAGTTGTCGAAGCCCTGGTCGGCCAGCAGGTGCACCACGGGCTCGACGCCCGACTTGCGGGCGTTGAAGGGCTCGCTGGTGAGGTAGCCCTGCACGGTGACCTGCTTGTCGACCAGCCACGGCGCGAGGCTGAAGGCATAGGGGCGCAGCTGGTCGTCGGTCATGCCGTACTTGGCCTTGAGCCACAGCCAGTAGGTCTGCCGCCCGGTGGTCGCGACCATCAGCGGCTTGCCCTTGAGGGCGGCCAGCGTGTCGTTGCCGGTGCCGGGGTGCGACATGAGCACGCGCGGGTCTTTCTGGAAGAAGGAGGCCACGGCGATCGCGGGCAGCTTGTCCTGCGCGAAGGCGAAGGCGCGGAAGCTGTCGGCGTCGGCGAAATCGCAGGTGCCGGCCAGGAAGAGCTGCACCACGTTGACCTGCGGACCGCCGGGGCGGATCTCGACCTCCAGGCCGTGCTCCTTGTAGATGCCGGTGGCCAGCGCCTGGTACAGGCCGCCGTGCTCGGCCTGGGCCAGCCAGCCCGTCTGGACGCTGACCTTGGTGAGGCCCTGCGCCGTGGCGCGGGGCAGGAAGGCGGGCATGTGCGAGACGACCGCGGCACCGCCAAGGGCGGCGAGGGCCTTGCGGCGGGTGAGGGCGGCGGGGCGAGGCGCGGAGACGTCGGTCATGGCGGGTCCTTTCGGAGGTGGGGCGGGTCAGGCGGTGGCTTCGGTGGTGTCGCGGGTGCCGGCGTCGCGGAAGCGCCAGCCGGCGCTGGGCAGGTCGCCGCCCGTGCTCTCCTTCGGCGCCGCGGCGTCGAAGCGCAGCTTGCCGGGGTTCATCAGGCCGTGCGGGTCCATCGCGTGCTTGAAGGCGGCGTCCTCGCCGTCGACGGACTTCATGCCGCCTTCCTTGACCAGGAAGGTGTGGTTGTTGGCCACCATCGCGCCGTCCTCGGCCATGCCCCGCATGATCTCGGCCAGCTGCGCGTCGTCCTCGTAGCGGAAGAAGGGCGAGCCCTGGAAACTCAGGCGCCCGTCGAAGCGCTTGGCTTCGAAGTGCATGCCGCAAAGGTGTGCGAAGCGGCGGTGGCTGCGCCGGATGGCGCCCACCAGGTCGGGGTCGAGGTAAAGCCCCACGTTGCTGACGATCTCGGGGTGCTCCCGGTTCACGTGCATGCGCGTGTGGCCCCAGGACATCTCGTACAGCGGGATGCGGTAGGGGCCGCGGCCTTCGGGCGCCTCGGAGGTCACGGTGCCGCCGAATTCGCGCACCAGGGCGTGGAAGGATTCGAGGAAGGGCTCGGCCACCATCGCCAGCACCATGCCCTCGGTGCCGTCCCGTCCATAGGGGCGCAGCACGCGCATCAGGCGCCAGATCGGCCCGCCGATCACCGACACCAGCTTCTTCTCGATGCCGTCGGACGTGGCCAGCGCGTGCGCGAACTCGACCGAGGTCATGAACTCGGGAAAGACGATGATCGCCTCGCGCCAGTCCCAGGCGGGTGCCAGCGGCATCTCCAGCTCGGTGATGATGCCGTTGCTGCCGTAGGCGTGGTGCACAAGGTTGACGCGGTCGCCGGTGAGTTGCACCACGCGCGGCGTTTCCTCCACGCTCACCACCTCCAGGCCGAGGATGTTGCCGCGGTCGCGCAGGATGCCCCAGGCGCAGCTGCCCACGCCCGCATGCCCGCCGCCCACGAAGCCGCCCAGCGTGGCGACCTTCTTCGTGGACGAGTGGATGCGCAGCTCCCAGCCGGTGGGCCGCGTGGCCTCGTCGATGGCCGCGAGCCGGGCGCCGGCCTCGGCGCGCACCCGGCCGGCGCCGGTGTGCAGCACCCGGTCCAGCCCGGTCATGTCGACCATCGCGCCGCCGGCCAGCGGGATGCCCTGGCCGAAGTTGCAGGTGCCGGCGCCGCGCATCACCAGCGGCATGCGGGTGCGTGCGGCGGCCGAGGCGATGCGCAGCACGTCGGCCTTGTCGCGCGGCTGCACGATCAGGTCGGCGACGTGGCCGAGCGCGTCGTCCTTCATCACGGGGCTGAAGCTGGCCGTCATGTCGCGGCTCTTGCGACGGACGATGTCGGGGTCGGCGATGGCCGGGACGTCGCCCAGCGCGGCGAGGAAGGCAGCGGTGTCGTTCATGCGCAGGTTCTCCACAAGAGGGGTTGTGGCGCCGTCGCTGCGGGGCGGACGTCGTGCGCGGGGCGGCCATGAGCACCGCCGCCGTGCACGAACCCTGGGCTCGTCACGTCGTCCGGCGTTGCGTTGCAAGGAGCATGCCTGTGCGTGAAAATGCACGCATCAGCGCGCCGTGCATTGGCATGGTGCTTGCGGCGCAGGCGACACTCGGGCGCATTTGGAGGCAGGAGGGGCCGCGATGGAGCTGGAAGACCACATCTTTTTCCTGTGCACCCAGGTGGTGTACCGGCGCGACCGCGCCATCGGCGATGCACTCAAGCCGCTCGGGTTGCTCAACACCGAGTGGCGCACGCTCGGCACGCTGCTGCGCAAGGGTCCGCTCACGATGCAGGAGCTGGCGCAGTGGACGGCCTACGAGCGCACCCGCCTCACCCGCATGCTGCACAGCATGGAGGAGCGCGGCTGGGTCGAGCGCACCGGCTCCGACCAGGACGGGCGCTCCGTGGTGGTGCGCCTGGCTGCCAAGGGACGCAGGATCTACGAGAAGGCCGAGGCTGCGGTGGATGCGCTCACCAAGGACGTCCTCTCGGTCTGCTCTCCGACCGAGATCGTGCGTGTGCGCAAGTCGCTTCAGGCCTTGCGCGCCCGCCTGATCGAGAACGGCTACTGACCCCCGGCCCCCGGGCGCTCAACCCACCTGCAGGAAGTGCCCTCGCGCCGCGCGCGTGATGGCCGCCACGCAGGGGTGGGTGATGCGCCGCTCGACGGAAATGGCGAAGAACTCCTCCTCGAGCTCCGGTGCGCGGCCGATCACCTCGACGCCGTACTGCGAGCAGGTCTCGTCCTCCAGCACGGCAGGCGACATGAACACGCCGCGGCCCTCGCCGCCGAAGGCCTTGAGCAGCGCCGCATCGTCGAATTCGCCGATCAGCTGCGGCCGCAGGCTCTGCTCGGCCAGCCAGACATCCAGGCGCTGGCGCATCGCCGAGGCGGAGCCCTGCATCAGCATGGGCATGCCGTCGAGGCAGGCAGGAAAGCCGCCTTGCAGCTCGAGTCGCAGCACCGGCGCGGCGAAGAAGGCCATGCCGGTGGTGCCCAGGGGGTGGTTGAAGGCCTTGACGCTGGTTTGCCGGCCCATCGGCTCGTTGGCGATGACCAGGTCGAGCCGGTGGACCGACAACTGGCCCAGCAGGTCGCGGAAATGCCCCTCGTGGCAGATCAGGTGTACCTGCTCGTCGATGCCGAGTGCAGGTTCCAGCAGCCGGTAGGCGATCGCCTTGGGCACGGCATCGGCGATGCCGACGCGGAAGTTCAGGGTGCGGGCCTCGCCGCGCTTGCTGCCCACGGCGGCCTCCAGCTCGGCGCCGAGGGCGAAGATCTGGTCGGCGTAGACCAGCGCCGTGCGGCCCTCCGCAGTGAGCTCGACGTTGCGGCCGGTCTTGCGGAACAGTTGGCAGCCCAGCGATTCCTCCAGCAGCTTGATCTGGGCCGACAGGGTCTGCGGGGTGATGTGCAGCTGCTCGCCGGCGCGCACGATGCCGCCCGCCTTCGCGGCCGCCCAGAAGTAGTGCAGATGCTTGTAGTTCATGGTGCCGCCATGCTGTAGGCAAGAACGCCGCTCGCCCGTGGATCAGGGGAAACCCGCAAGCTCTCCACAGGGAAGGAGTGGTCAAAGGTCAATAAAAGACGAATGAATGATGCCAAAAAAACGACTTTTGTCGAAGCATCATCGTCCCTACATTCCAACCCGAGGCTTTCTCTTTTGTCCGGCCGCCTCGGCCGGAACTCTCGGACCGGTCCACGGTCTCTCAAGGACTTCCATGAACCAGACGCTGCCCACCTTCAACCATTCCGGCACGCTTTCCAGCGGCGCCGAGCGCAACCGCGTGCTGCGCAACACCTACTGGCTGCTTGCACTGTCGATGGTTCCCACCGTGCTGGGCGCCTGGATCGGCGTGGAGACCGGCATCGCGCGCGCCCTGTCGCCGGGCATCGGCCTGGTGGTCTTCCTCGCGGGTGCCTTCGGTTTCATGTTCGCCATCGAGAAGACGAAGAACTCCGCTGCCGGTGTGCCGGTGCTGCTGGCCTTCACCTTCTTCATGGGCGTGATGCTCTCGCGCCTGGTGGGCACGGTGCTGGGCATGGCCAACGGCGCCAGCCTGGTGATGACCGCCTTCGCCGGCACCGGCGCGGTGTTCCTGGGCATGGCCTCGCTGGCCTCGGTGATCAAGCGCGACCTCTCCGCCATGGGCAAATGGCTCTTCATCGGCGCCATCCTGCTGCTCGTGGCCGGCATCGCCAACTTCTTCATCCAGTCGGGCGCGCTGATGATCACGCTCTCGGTGATGGCCATCGGCATCTTCTCGGCCTTCATCCTGCACGACCTCAAGCGCGTCAAGGACGGCTACGAAGACAACTACATCAGCGCCACGCTGGGCGTGTACCTGAGCCTGTACAACGTCTTCCAGTCGATCCTGATGCTCCTGGGCCTGGGCGGCGGCCGCGACGAATAAGCGGTTGTCCCCTCGTCCTCCCATCCACACGCGAACAACGACACAGGAGATCCCATGCGACTGAGTACCAAGGGCCGCCAGGCCGTCGTGGCCATGATCGACGTGGCGCTGCACCGCAAGACGGGGCCGCTGTCGCTGGCGGTGCTGAGCCGCCGGCAGCACATCTCGCTGTCGTACCTGGAGCAGATGTTCACCAACCTGCGCCGGCACGGCCTGGTGGCTTCCACGCGCGGCCCGGGCGGCGGCTACTCGCTGGCCCGCGCTGCCAAGGACATCACGGTGGCCGACATCCTGTACGCCGTCGATGCGCTCGAGACCACCGGCGTGCCGCCACTGCCCGCCGGGCACCAGAGCGACGACCCCATGCGCTGCGCGGCGCCCGAGCTGTGGGCCTCGCTCAGCCAGAAGGTGGTGGAGTTCCTTGATTCGGTGACGCTGCAGAAGCTGGTGGACGACCAGGTGGCCGCGGGCGTGCAACTGCATGCCGAAGCCGCCAAGCCGGTGAAGAAGCCGCTGCCGGGCCCCGTGAAGCCTCTGCTGCCGAACGCGCCGAACTCGGTGTTCCAGCTCGGCCGCATGGTGTCGGCGGGCTGAACCGTCGACCGCGGCGGCCGCGACAATCGGCCGCATGGACCCCGCCCAAGCGACCGACCACCGCCTCACCGAACTCGAGATCAAGGCCAGCTACACCGAGGACCTGGTCGAGCAGTTGAACCTCGCCGTCTTCCGGCAACAGCAGCAGATCGACGGCCTGCTGCGCCAGTTGGCCGAACTCAAGCAGCAGTTGCCGGAGGCCGGTCCGGGTGGCCCACGCAGCCTGCGCGACGAGTTGCCTCCACACTACTGAGAAGAGGCGCAACGCGCGGTGGCTACTTGTAGCTGCGCGCGTCCTCGATCACCTTGCCGTCGTTGGGCAGGCTGCCGATGGCGCCGACAGTCACGTCGCCGCGCAGCTTGGTGACCTCCCGGATGGCTTCGGCCACGCGCACGGCCAGGCCTACCGGTGCGTTCTCGTCGCATTCGAGCCGCAGCGTCATGCGGTCCTCGCCGGTCTCGCCCTCGACCACCAGGCGCGCCTTGCGCACTTCGGGAAACCGGCGCGCGATCTCCGCCACCTGCGAGGGGTGGACGAACATGCCGCGCACCTTCGCGGTCTGATCGGCGCGTCCCATCCAGCCCTTGATGCGCGTGTTGGTGCGGCCCGTGGGGCAGGGGCCCGGCAGCACGGCCGAGAGGTCGCCAGTGCCGAAGCGGATCAGCGGGTGGTCGGGGTTGAGCGTCGTCACGACGATCTCGCCCACCTCGCCCTCGGGTACCGGGTCGCCCGTGCCCGGCCGGACAATCTCCACGATCACGCCCTCGTCAAGGACCAGCCCTTCGCGCGCCGCCGTCTCGTAGGCGATCAGGCCCAGATCGGCCGTGGCGTAGCACTGCGTGCCCTGTACCCCCAGCGCAGCAATGGCATCGCGCAGGCTGGGCGGGAAGGCCTCGCCCGAGACCAGGGCCTTGGTCATCGATTGCAAGGGCGTGCCGCGCTCGGCGGCCTTTTCGAGCAGGATCTTCAGGAAGCTCGGCGTGCCGGCGTAGCCATCGGGCCGGAGGTCGGCGATGGCGTCGATCTGCTGCTCGGTCTGCCCGGTGCCGCCGGCGAAAACGGTGCATCCGAGTGCGTGCGCGCCCGTCTCCATGATCGAGCCGGCGGGCGTCAGGTGGTAGCTGAAGCTGTTGTGGATCAGCTCGCCGGCGCGAAAGCCGGCCGCATACAGCGCGCGTGCGGTGCGCCAGTAGTCGCGCGCGGTGCCCTCGGGCTCGTAGATGGGGCCGGGGCTGGCGAACACCCGCGGCATGCGCGCCCCGCGCGCGATGGCCGCGAAGCCGCCGAAGGCATCGCTCGCGCGCCGTTCCTTCTGCAGCGCAAGCAGCTCGGACTTGCGCGTGACCGGCAGCGCCGCCAGCGCCGCCCGGCTGCTCACCTCCGCCGGCTTCACGTTCGCGAGGATCGTGGCGAAGGCCGGTGCCGCGGTCTGTGCCTGAATGATCTGCCGGGGCAGTGCCGCGAGCAGGTCGCGTTCCCGCTCGGCGGGGTCGCGGGTCTCGAGTGCGTCGTAGAAATCCGTCATGCCAGCCACCTCTTGCGCCGCTTGTAGCTCTTCACGTCGCGGAAGCTCTTGCGGTCCGCGCCGCCGACGCCGAGGTAGAACTCCTTGACGTCCTCGTTCTCGCGCAGGCCCGCCGCCGGCCCGTCCATCACGATGCGGCCACTCTCGAGGATGTAGCCGTAGTCGGCGAAGCGCAGCGCCATGTTGGTGTTCTGCTCCGCGAGCAGGAAGGTCACGCGCTCCTTGGCGTTGAGGTCCTTCACGATCGCGAAGACCTCCTCGACGATCTGCGGCGCGAGGCCCATCGAGGGCTCGTCGAGCAGCACCATGTTGGGGTTGGCCATGAGCGCGCGCCCGATGGCGCACATCTGCTGCTCGCCGCCCGAGGTGTAGGCGGCCTGGCTGGTGCGGCGCGTCTTCAGCCGCGGGAAATAGGCATACACCTTCTCCAGCGTTTCGGCGACGGCGGCCTTGCCGTCGGCGCGAGTGTAGGCGCCGGTCATGAGGTTCTCCTCGATGGTGAGGTGGGCGAAGCAGTGGCGGCCCTCCATCACCTGCACCAGCCCGCGCTTGACCAGTTCGGCCGGCGTCAGCGCCTCGATGCGCTCGCCGCGCAGCGTGATGCTGCCCTTGGTCACCGCACCGCGCTCGCCGGCCAGCAGGTTCGACACCGCGCGCAGCGTGGTGGTCTTGCCCGCGCCGTTGCCGCCCAGCAGCGCCACGATGCCGCCTTCCGGCACCGTGAGCGAAACGCCCTTGAGCACCAGGATCACGTGGTTGTAGATGACCTCGATGCCATTGACGTCGAGAAGTGTGTTGCCTTGGCTCATGAAGTTCCTTCGAGCATCTGCAAGCGCACGGGGTGTGCTTGCAGATGCCGCCTCGATCGGAGGCAGGCACCCCTCCCGCTCGGCGGGAGGGGCAGGGGAGGGTGCCAGTGACGGCGCCCTGCGCCTGCAGCCGCGCCGTCCAGGCGCGTCTGTCAGGCGCCGCAGTCCGCAGCGTCCCGGCGCGTGAGCTTCTTCTCCGTCGCGTACTTGTCGCCGGCCGCCTTCACCATCGGCTTCAGGATGGACTCGTCGGCCTGGTACCAGTCCGACATGCCGCCCCACCTGGCGCCGTCCCAGGTGTGGACGCGGGCCCAGGTCGACCCCATGTGGTCCTGGCACGAGGTGCTCACCGGCCGCATCACGCCCGCGAAGCCCAGCGCGTCGAGCTTCTTCTGGTCCAGCGCCAGGTTCTCGAAGCCCCAGCGCACCTGCTCGCCGGTCATGACCTTGCCCTTGCCGAAGCGCTCCTGCGCGCGTTTGACGGCCTCGACGCTCAGCATCTGGATGATCACGCCGCGCGTGTAGAGCACCGAGCCGACCTCGTCCTTCGGTCCCGTGCCCTGGCCCTTGTCGTGCACCTGCTTGAGGATGTCCTGGATGACCTTGGGCTCGGTGCCCGAGGTGTTGAGCGCCAGCGCGTTGTAGCCCTTGGCGTTGGCACCCACGTCCTTCACGTCGGGCTCGGCGCCGGCCCACCACACGCCGTACATCTTCTCGCGGGGGTAGCCGGTGGCCACGGCCTCCTTGAGCGCGGTGGAGTTCATTACCCCCCAGCCCCAGAGCATCACGAAGTCGGGCCGCTGCTGGCGCACCTGCAGCCAGGCCGACTTCTGTTCCACGCCGGGCGCCGTCACGGGGATGAGCGACAGCTCGAAGCCGTGCAGCTTGGCGCGCTCCTGCAGCAGCGGGATCGGCTCCTTCCCGAAGGGCGAGTCGTGGTAGACCAGCGCGATCTTCTTGCCCTTGAGCTTGTCCAGCCCGCCTTCCTTCTTGCCGATGTGCTGGATCAGGATGTCGGCCGCCGTCCAGTAGCTGCCCATCAGCGGAAAATTCCACTTGAACACGTTGCCGTCCTGCGAGGCCGACAGCCCGTAGCCCAGGGTGATCAGCGGGATCTTGTCCGTCGGCACCTTGTCCGTC
The DNA here is from genome assembly GCA_005503065.1 of Comamonadaceae bacterium ALPHA2B. Lineage (GTDB taxonomy): Bacteria > Pseudomonadota > Gammaproteobacteria > Burkholderiales > Burkholderiaceae_C > Xenophilus. The sequence goes on along the minus strand of SCOE01000018.1, from coordinate 17,129 downwards.
AGCGCGAAGGTGATGCCCGTGGCCTGCGGGTCGAAGAGGGCCACGCCCGGGCGGCCCTTCAGGCGCTCATAGCACTCCACGCCCTTGTCGGTGGCGTAGCCGGTCTCGCATTCCTCGTACGCGATCTTCACGCCGTTGATGCCGCCCTGCGCATTGACCAGCTTGATGTAGTCCTGCTTGCCGTTGGCCCACGGCGTGCCGTTGGGCGCATAGGGGCCGGTGCGGTACACCAGCAGCGGGAAGAACTGCTCCTTGGCCTGCGCGAAGGCCGTGCCGGCGGTACCCGCCAGGGCCGCGACCGCGGCGACGGCCAGTGTGAGGGTTTTCAGCTTCAACATGGTTGTCTCCTAGTGGGTTGGCAAGAACACGGCGAAAGGACTGGATGGTGCGCGCAGCGCGCCGGATTCAGGAACACCGCGGAACCGGCTTTGCCGGGCCGCTGGTGTTGCGCCCTTGAGGGGGATGCGAGCCACACGCAGTGCGCGAGAGTCGGGGGTGGGCATATCAATGGGGGAAGGGCCACAGACGCAGCTTTTCCTTGGCCGTGGACCACAGGCGTGCGAGGCCATGTGGTTCGACGATCAGGAAGAACACGATCAGCGCGCCGAAGATCATGAATTCGAGGTGCGAGGCCAGCGCGGTGGACATCGACACGCCGAACCAGCCCGGCAGTTGGTTGAGCAGGATCGGCAGCAGCACGATGAAGGCTGCGCCGAAGAAGCTGCCCATGATCGAGCCCAGCCCGCCGATGATGACCATGAAGAGCAGTTGGAACGAGCGGTCGATGCTGAAAGCCGCGGGCTCCCACGCGCCCAGATGCACGAAGCCCCAAAGCGCGCCGGCCACGCCGACGATGAAGCTGCTCACCGCGAAGGCCGAGAGCTTGGCGTAGACCGGCCGGATGCCGATCACGGCCGCCGCCACGTCCATGTCACGCATGGCCATCCATTCGCGACCGATGGCGCTGCGCACCAGGTTCTTGGCCAGCAGCGCGAACACCACCACCAGCGTGAGGCACAGCAGGTACTTCTGCGCCGGCGATTCCACCGGCAGTCCGAAGACGTTCAGGCCGGCCACGCTCACCGAGCCCGAGGTGGAGTTGTTGGTGAAGAAGGGGATGCGGAGAAAGGCCCAGTCGACGAAGAACTGCGCAGCCAGCGTCGCCACCGCCAGGTACAGCCCCTTGATGCGCAGGCTGGGGATGCCGAAGAACACGCCCACCACGGTGGCGCACAGCCCGCCGAGCAGCAGCGAAAGGATGAGCGGCATCCCCTCGATGCGCACGTGGAAGTTGTAGGCCGCATAGGCGCCCACCGCCATGAAGGCGCCCGTGCCCAGCGAGATCTGTCCGCAGTAGCCCACCAGGATGTTCAGCCCCAGCGCCGCGAGCGACAGGATCAGGAAGGGCACGAGGATGGCGCGCAGCCAGTATTCCGACGCGAAGGCCGGCACGACGGCGAAGGCCACCACCAGCAGCGCGAGGATCGCGGCCCGGTCCTGCACGATCGGGAAGATCTGCTGGTCGGCGCGGTAGGTGGACTTGAACTGCCCGTTTTCTCTGTACAGCATGTCAGTGTGTGAAGGAAGACGGGATCGGGCAGCCGAACGCAGAGGGCGCAAAGGTTGCGCAAAGGGCGCAGAAAAGAAATTCCGAAATTTGGGTATTCACTTTTGCGGCCTCTGCGTCGCTTCCGCGCCCTCTGCGTTCGGCTGTCCGAATTTCATACCCGGTCGATGATCTTTTCGCCGAACAGCCCCTGCGGCCGCACCAGCAGGAACACGAGCGCCAGCACGTAGGCGAACCAGATCTCGATGCCGCCGCCGAGCATGGGCCCCAGGTAGATCTCCGACAGCTTCTCGCCCACGCCGATGAGCAGTCCGCCGATGATCGCGCCGGGCACCGAGGTGAGGCCGCCCAGGATCACCACCGGCAGGGCCTTGAGCGCCACCAGCGAGAGCGAGAATTGCACGCCGAGCTTGGAGCCCCAGATGATCCCGGCCACCAGCGCCGCGAAGCCCGCCACCGACCACACGATGACCCAGATGCGGTTGAGCGGGATGCCGATCGACTGGGCGGCCTGGTGGTCGTCGGCCACCGCGCGCAGCGCGCGGCCCGTGGCCGTCTTCTGGAAGAAGAGCGCCAGCACCACCACCAGCGCGGCAGCGACGGCGGCGGCGATCAGGTCTTCCTTCGACACCAGCAGGCCGCCCTGGAAGGTGCCCTCCAGCACCATCATCGGGTCCTTGGGCATGCCGACGTCGATCTTGTAGATGTCGTTGCCGAACAGCGTCTGGCCCAGGCCGTCGAGGAAGTAGGCGATGCCCAGCGTGGCCATCAGCAGCGTGATGCCTTCCTGGTTCACCAGCTTGGACAGCGCCAGCCGTTCGATCAGCCAGGCCACCACCACCATCACCGCCATGGCCGCGACGAAGGCGAGCACGTTGGCCAGCAGCAGGCTCTCGAAGCCGAACCACCTGGGAAACCATTCCGAGAAGCGCGCCATCGCCAGTGCCGCGAACAGCACCATCGCGCCCTGCGCGAAGTTGAAGACGCCGCTGGCCTTGTAGATGAGCACGAAGCCCAGCGCGATCAGCGAATACAGCATGCCCACCATCAGGCCGCCGAAGAGGGTTTCGAGGAAGAAGCCCATGTCAGTGTTCCGTTCCCAGGTAAGCCCGGATCACGTCCTCGTTGCTGCGCACCTCGTCGGGCGTGCCGTCGCCGATCTTCTTGCCGTAGTCGAGCACCACCACGCGGTCGCTGATGTCCATCACCACGCCCATGTCGTGCTCGATCAGCACGATGGTGGTGCCGAACTCGTCGTTCACGTCGAGGATGAAGCGGCTCATGTCCTGCTTCTCCTCCACGTTCATGCCGGCCATGGGCTCGTCCAGCAACAGCACCTGCGGCTCCATGGCCAGCGCGCGGCCGAGGTCGACGCGCTTCTGCAGGCCATAGGGCAGGCGGCCGACGGGCGTCTTGCGGTACGCCTGGATCTCGAGGAAATCGATGATCTGCTCGACGAACTCGCGCTGCTGCAACTCCTCGCGCTCGGCCGGACCCCAGCGGAAGGCCTGCGCCAGGATGCCGCTCTTCATCTTGAGGTTGCGGCCCGTCATGATGTTGTCCAGCACGCTCATGCCCTTGAACAGGGCCAGGTTCTGGAAGGTCCGTGCCACGCCCATCTCGGCCACCTGGCGCGAGTTCATGTGCTTGAAGGTCTGGCCGCGGAAGGTGATCTGGCCCTGCTGCGGCCAGTACACGCCGTTGATGCAGTTGAGCATCGAACTCTTGCCCGCACCGTTGGGGCCGATGATGGCGCGCACCTCGTGCTCGCGCACGTTGAAGCTGATGTCCGTCAGCGCCTTCACGCCGCCGAAGGACAGCGAGATGTTCTGCACGTCCAGGATGACGTCGCCGGTCCTTCTAGCCATGACCAAGCCTCAAATGCGGGCAGCCGAACGCAGAGGGCGCAAAGGTCTCGCAGGGGGCGCGGAAGGAGTACCAGGCGAATTCTTCATGGCTGTTGTTTCGCGTGTTCTGCGCAACCTCTGCGCCCTCTGCGTTCGGCTGTCCGATCCCGTGTTTCATGCCGCCGCCCTCACCGCCGCAAAGCGCTTCGCTTCCACGATCCTGAGCGTGGCGCTGACCTTGCCGGTGCGGCCATCCTCGAACTTGACCTGGGTCTCGATGAACTGCTCGGCCTTGCCGGCGTAGAGCGCATCGACCAGCACCGCGTACTTGTCGGCGATGAAGCCGCGCCGCACCTTGCGCGTGCGCGTCAGCTCGTCGTCGTCCGGGTCGAGCTCCTTGTGCAGCACCAGGAAGCGTGCGATCTGCGTCTGGGCCATGCCCTCCTCGGCCGCGAGGTCGGCATTCACCTTCTCGATGCAATCCTTGACCAGTTGCAGCACGTCCGCCTTGCCGGCCAGGTCGACGTAGCCGCCGTAGGCCAGGCCGCGGCGCTCCGCCCAGTTGCCGACGGCCTCGTAGTCGATGTTGACGAAGGCGCAGACATCGTCGCGGCCGTGGCCGAAGCACACAGCCTCCTTGATCTGCGGGAAGAACTTCAGCTTGTTCTCGATGTAGTTGGGCGCGAAAAGCGCGCCGCCCGCCAGGGTTCCGACGTCCTTGGCGCGGTCGATGATGCGCAGGTGGCCCTCGTGGTCGAGCACGCCGGCGTCGCCGGTGTGGAAGTAGCCGTCGGCGTCGAGCACCTCGGCGGTGGCGTCGGGTCGCTTGTAGTACTCCTTGAGCACCGACACGCCGCGCACCAGCACCTCGCCGTTGTCGGCGATCTTGAGTTCCATGCCGGGTGCCGCCGTGCCCACGGTCTGCAGCTTGACCTTGCCGTCCTGCTGCAGGCACACGTAGGCGCACGTCTCCGTCTGGCCGTAGAACTGCTTGAGGTTGACGCCGATCGAGCGGTAGAAGCGGAACAGGTCGGGGCCGATGGCGGCGCCCGCGGTGTAGGCCACGCGGATGCGGCTCATGCCCAGCACGTTGCGCAACGGTCCATACACCAGCAGGTTGCCCAGCGCGTACATCACACGGTCCCCGAAGGACACGGGCACGCCATTGAGGATGTCGGCGCCCACGCGCTGCGCCAGCGCCATGAGCTTCGCGTACATCCAGCGCTTGGGTGCGGCGGCGTCCTCCATGCGGATCGACACGGCGGTGAGCAACCCTTCGAAAGTGCGCGGCGGGCCGAAGTAGTAGCTCGGCCCGATCTCGCGCATGTCGTTCATCACCGTCTCGGCCGACTCGGGGCAGTTGAGCGTGAAGCCGCCCACCAGCCACTGCGCCACCGAGAACAGGTGGTCGCCCACCCAGGCCATGGGCAGGTAGCTCATGATGTTGTCGCCCGGCCCGAGCTTGTCGGTCGCCACCCCGCCATGGCCGGCCGCAATGAAGCTCGCATGGGTCTGGCACACGCCCTTGGGGCGGCCCGTTGTGCCCGAGGTGTAGAGGATCACGCCGACGTCGCCGGGCTGGCCGGCCGCCACGCTGGCATCGAAGACACCGGGGTGGGCGGCGTCCCAGGTGCGGCCAATTTCGCGCAGTTGCTCGTAGCTCAGCAGACCGGGCTGGTCGTAGTTGCGCAGGCCGCGGGGGTCGTCGTAGACGATGTGGCGGATGCGTGCCTGGCCGGCCTGCATCTGCAGGTCGCGGCATTCGAGCAGCTTGTCGACCTGCTCCTGGTCCTCGACCACCACGAACTCCACCGCGGCGTCGTCGAGCATGAAGACCATCTCGGACGCGACCGCGTCCTGGTACAGCGGCACCGGTACGCCGCGCAGGCATTGCGCCGCGATCACCGCGAAGTACAGGTGCGGCCGGTTGGCGCCGACGATCGCCAGGTTGTGACCGGCCTCGAAGCCCAGGCTTGCAAGCCCGCAGGCGATCTCGCGCACCTCGGTGGCGGCCTGCGTCCAGCTCCAGGTCTGCCAGATGCCGAGGTCTTTCTCGCGAACGGCCGGTGCGTCGGGCTGCTGCTTCGCATGCGCGAGCAGCAGGCGGGGAAAGGTATTGGCGGCGGTGTCCACGCGGCGAAATGTACGGTCGCGCTTTGACGCCAAGTTGTCGTTGTGACGACAATCCTAGGGACACCACTCTCCGGACTTTCCCGATGGCTGCACCGTCTTCGTCGCCGGCCGCCCGCAGCTCGATCCGTGACCGCGTGCGGGCCCCGACCGCGGAAGAGCTCGAGGCGATTCCCTGGCTGCCGCTGCTCACGCCCACGGAGCGGCGCAGGGCCGAGGCGTCGCTCGTCGTGGGCGAGGCCGAGGTGGGTGACGTGGTGTGCCGCATCGGCCGCCCGCCGACCTACTGGTTCGGCGTGATCGAAGGCCTGCTCAAGATGAGCAACGACAACGCCGATGGCAGCTCGGTCACGCACAGCGGCCTGTCGGCCGGCGGCTGGTTCGGCGAGGGCACGGCCATGAAGCGCGAGCCCTACCGCTACAGCATCACCGCGCTGCGGCGCAGCGTGGTCGCGGGCCTGCCGCTCGATTCCTTCCACTGGCTGCTCGATCACTCGATCGGCTTCAACCGCTTCGTGATGAACCAGCTCAACGAGCGGCTGGGCCAGTTCATCGCCGCACTGGAAATCGACCGCCTCAACAATCCGGATGCGCGGGTGGCCCGCAGCCTGGCGGCGCTGTTTAACCCGGTGCTGTTCCCCCGTGTGGGCGAAGTGCTGCGCATCACGCAGCAGGAACTGGCCTACCTCGTGGGCCTGTCGCGCCAGCGCGTGAACGAGGCGCTGTCACGGCTGCAGGCCGAGGGCCTGATCCGCATCGAGTACGGCGGCCTGCGCGTGATCGACCTGCACGCGTTGCGCCAGGGCTTTCGCCCGCGCTCGCGTGCCTGAGTGCCCGGCGGCAACGCGGTGCCACAAGCGCTCGGGATAATCCGCCGCGCTGTCACTCCACCCATCCGAATGAGTTCCTCCCGCATCCTCGTCCTCAGCGTGAGCGCCGGCAACGGCCATGTGCGCGCCGCCCAGGCGCTCGTCGCGACCGCCGAGCAGCAATGGCCCGGCGGCAGCGCCGTGCACGTCGACGCCATGGCCCATGTGGCGCCGGGCTTTCGCAAGGTCTACACCGACTGGTACATCCAGCTTGTCAACCGCGCGCCGGAAGTGTGGTCCTACCTGCATCAGAAGAGCGACACCACGCCGCACACCGCCACCTCGCAGCGCCTGCGCCGCGGCATCGAGCGGCTGAGCACCACGGCGCTGATGCGCGAGATCCACCGGCGCAAGCCCGATGCCATCGTGTGCACGCATTTCCTGCCGGCCGAGCTGCTCATGCGCGAGCAGAACCGCGGCCGCATCGGCTGCCCGGTGTGGCTGCAGGTGACCGACTTCGACCTGCACAACATGTGGATCGTCCCCGGCATGGCGGGCTACTTCGCCGCCACCGAGGAAGTCGCCTTCCGCATGCGTGCGCGTGGCTTGCCGGCCGATAGGGTGCATGTCACCGGCATCCCGGTGATGCCCGCCTTCTCGCAGCCCGACGCGCCGGTGCTGGCGCGCGACGGCTGCGTGTCGGCGCTGGGGCTGGACCCGTCGCGGCGCGTGTTGCTCATGGTCTCGGGCGGTGCCGGCGTGGGCGACCTGCCGAGCATGGTGCGCCGCGTGCTGGCCTTGGACGGCCTGGACTTCCAGATCGTCGCCGTGGCCGGCCGCAATGCCGCCGCGCACGCCGCGCTGCAGGACCTGGAGCGCGCGCATCCCGCGCGGCTGCGTGCCATCGGCTTCACCGGTGAGATGGAGAAGCTCATGGCCGCCGCCGACCTGGTTGTCACCAAGCCCGGTGGACTCACGATTTCCGAATGTCTGGCACTGGGCCGGCCCATGCTGCTGGCCTCGCCCATTCCCGGCCAGGAGGAGCACAACGCCGGCTACCTGATGGAGGAGGGGGCCGCCTGGCTGGCCTATGACGCGATCGGTCTCGAGTACAAGGTCGCGCGGCTGATGGCAATGCCGGCCAAGGTCGATGCGATGGCGGCGCGCAGCCGTGCGCTCGGACGACCTCATGCGGCACGCGACGTGATCGGGCGCGTGCTGGGCATGGCTGGGACGGGCGGCGCATGAGCCGCCGTCCCGCTGCCCCGAGGCGCGTTCGCGCCGCAGACGAAGCCGAGGCCGGGCCGATGAGGTCCGATCCGGGCGTCGGCGACTGGCCGCGCACGTTGATGTATTTCGCCTGGGTCATGCTCATGGCCTTCTTCTTCGCCAATGCCGAGATCCAGATCGAGGGCGGCGCCGGCTGGGCCAGTACGCTGCCCACCTGGCGCATCGAGAAGCATTGGGCGCTCGACATCTTCTGGGGCGGCCGGGCGATGACGGGCTACCACGCCTGGGTCTTCAGCTTCATGGCGCTGGTGTTCTTTGCGCCGCTGGCCTTCAACGGCCGCTGGCACTGGAGCGACGTGGCGCTGGCGCTGGGTGGCCTGGCCGCCTTCTGGGTGGTCGAGGACTTTCTCTGGTTCGTCATCAACCCCGCTTACGGCGTCGCCCGTTTCGACCCGGTGCACGTGCCCTGGCATCCGCGATGGCTGTTCGGGCTGCCGGTGGACTACTGGTGGGGCGGCGCCAGTGCCGTGGGCCTCGGCTGGCTCCACGTCCGGCTGAGGCGGCGACAAATTGGCACTGCGGCGCATCATCACGTGCTCTGACAAGCAGTTACCGGCGATTCCTCGCGCAGATTCGGCCAAGAGCGCTCACTCACGTGGGGAAGTTGTAACGAATTTAGGAAAAATTAATACAAAGGTGAACAATTGTGGCCAATTGGAAACGCCGCACATGGACTACGTCGAATTTGCCTTGACCGTGATCGAAGCCGAAGAAGGCCAGTTCCACTGGGTCCTGATGGAGCCGGTGGACGCCGACATCGACGACGAACTGCGCTACCGCCCGGTGGACAGCTCCCCGCAGCCCTACCCGACCTACGCCGAGGCGCTGCTCTACGGCAGCGCGGCAATGCGCACACGCCAGGGCAACCTGCGCGAGGCGCTGCTGCAGCGCCAGAAGCAGGAGCGGCAGGCGGCCTTCCGGCCTTCGGCCATGGCGGCCTGAGCGGCACGGCCTCCGCGTCGGCCACGTCGCTTACAGCGCGAAGCGGTCCGCCAGCCGCTGCACGCCGGCCGCGGCCCGCGCACGCACATCGTCGAAGGACTGGCTGCGCACGATCTCACCGTTCTCGAACACCGTCTGCAGCGCGTCGTCGGCCGGCGCACCCTCGGCCCCGTCGATGCGCACCGTGCGCCAACCGTCCGCCTGGCTGCCCGCGAGCGTCAGGCGTCCCTTCTTCGACGCCTTGGACGGGTCGCCCACGGGCTGCTTGTAGACCTCGCGCCACAGCCCGCCGACCTGCATCGCCGAGCACTTCATCGCCCACTGCATGGTGTCGCGGTTGCAGTGCTGCAACAGGCCGCCCCCCATGCCGAAGGCGATGTTCTCGGCCGCGAAGCCGTTGTGGTGCAGGTTCGACAGGCACAGCCGCAGCGAACGCAGGTCGATGCCGTCGCCCTGGATGATGCGCACCGTCTTGAGCACGCGAAAGCCCTTGGCGTTGGTCGTCGTGCCGAAGCGCGCCGCCAGGATCTGCGCCACCTTCAGCACCGTCTGCGCCGGGTCGCCCGAGTCGGGCCGCACCACCAGCGTGGCCCCGCTGCGCTCGACCAGTTCCCTCAGCTCCGTGCCCCAGATGCGGTCGCAGGCATTGAAGATGTCGTAGCTGTCGCTCACCACCGCGAAGATCGCGCCGGGCGTGCCGAACTGGCGGACCATGTTGCGGTACGCATCGGCCTCGTGCGCGGCGCCCCAGCCGGTGATCGTGCTGTGTTCCGCCGCGGGAATCGAGAAGCCCGCCATCTCGCAGTCGTACCAACGGCGTGCTGCCACCAGCGCCATCACCGTGTCCGTGCCCAGGAAGTTGACCAGGTGCGCCAAGCCGCCGAGCGCGGCCGATTCGTTGCTCGACACGCCGCGTGCGCCGAAGTCGTGCAGCTTGAAGCCGATCTGCCCGGCGGGGTCGTCGCTGTTGGCCTCCAGGTAGCGCAGCAGCGTGGCCTTGGCGGCGGCCGACACGGTCGCCACCGTGGTGGGGTACCAGATGGCGCGCAGCAGTTCGGTCTCCAGATAGCTGGTGAGCCAGAAGAATTCGGGGTCGGTGTTCTCCACCGTGGCCAGCACGTGGTGCGCCGGCACCACGCTGCCTTCGGGCACGGCGCGGATGCGCAGTGGCAGCCGCCCGCCGTGGGTGTCGACGAGGCGCAGCCAGCCCTCGCGGTTGAAAGGCTCGCCGTGGAGCTTGAAGATCGCCTCGGCTTCATCGATGTCATCACGCGTGACCGGCGTCGACAGGTATTCGCGCAGCCAGGCCTGCAGCCCGAAGAAAATGCCATGGCTGAATGCGCCGCCGCGCGACTCGATGTAGCTGAACACGGTCTGCGTGCCCGGTGGGTACTGCTTCCAGTGCGACACCTTGTACGAATCGGTGCGCAGCAGCAGGTTGCGGCCGAGGGGGGAGGGGGAGAGTGCGGACATGTGAAAGCTCCTTTCACGTGGATCCCGTCAACCGGGATCGTTGCTTGCCAAGGACCCGGTCAGCGAGGACCGAGTCCGCCCAGGAAATGATTGGCGATGAAGAAGTGGTCCTCGTACATCTGCGCCTGCATGCCGAGGAAGTCCGAGATCGGCACCCAGCGCGCCTGTGCGGCATCGTCGTTGGCGCGAACTTCCGACAGGCCTGTCCATTGGTTGTGCGCCAGCTCGAAGAAGAAGCCGTGCGTGATGGTGCGTCCGCGCTGCGAGCGCTCCGGCGCGTCGAACACGTGGCTGCCTTTGACGCTGCCCTGCAGCACCGGCACCGGCACCTTCAGGCGCGTCTCCTCCTTCAGCTCGCGGATGGCGGCGTCGAGCAGCCGCTCCTGCTGGCCGACGAAGCCGCCCGGCAGCGCCCAGGTGCCGCGGCCCGGATGGAACTTGCGCTGCACCAGCAGGATGTGGCCGGCCTCGACCACCACGGCATCGACCGTGGTGTAGATCGGCGGAAACTCGCTGCCGGCGTAGCGGTAGCGCTCGCGGTAGTCGACCAGAAAGGCGCGCTCCTCGCACAGCGAGCCATAGTCGGCCGTGCCGGCGAACTGGCGCAGGAATTCGGCCGTGCCGTCGGGCAGGGCCTCGGCCGGGATCTGGCCGCGGCGCTCGGGGTCGAAGTAGAGCTGCCGCACGTCGGTGGCATGGATGCTCTCGACGGCCTCGTGCGCCACGAACTCCCACTTGGGGAAGAGCCGCAGGTAGTAGCTGCTCGAATCCTTGAGGTGGCCGACGAGGGCGATGCGCGTGCTCGCGGGGTCGGCACCGTCCTGAAGGACGAGGCGGTCGACCGCGGACTGGATGGACGCGATCCAGAGCTGGTCGTTGTAGGGCGAGTCGCTCACCCCCACCACGCTCACGCGCATCTGTTCGCTGCCGCGCAGGCAGGCGCGCACCATGCGTTCGCGCTCGTCGAGGGTGAAGGGGTTGCGGACGCTGCGGGGCTGGCGGTCGGAGCCGACCACCACGACGACGCGCTGGGCGGCGCGCAAGGCCTCCTCGATGAGGCGCTGGTGGCCGAAGTGGACCGGCTGGAAGCGGCCGATGACGACCGCGTAGGCGAACTTGCGGTGGGTGACGGTTTGCATCTGGGAATCCCCCAAAAAGAGCGCCCTTCGTGGGTGCCGTGGGGTGGACGATAGCGGGGATTCGTGGGTTTGTCCAATTAAGTTGCTGTGTACAACTTAAATGTGTTCGATGGCCTGAACCTGACGGCTGTGGTTGTTCGGCTGGCACGACGGACTGTGGCGCTGCACTGTCTTGCTTCCCTCTTTGAGCGCCCATCCCCGTTCGCGCTGAGCTTGTCGAAGCGCTGCGCAGGGTGTCGACAGGCTCAGCCCGAACGGGTGGGGGAGGACCCACGGCGGGTAGGGATCGAGAGGAGCACCGACCAAACCGAACGCGCCCGCGCAGTGCCGGCCGATCGCGCGCCCGGTCCAGGCCCCCAGCGCTCGTGCCGACCAGCCGAAGAGCCCCAGCGAACCCACCCAGCAGCGCAAAAAGCCTCAAGTGCAATTGCCCGCCAGCCCAAGCCAGCCGGGCCCCGCAGCCAAACTCGTCACAAACGTGACGATCCCGATGCGGCCCCAACGCCCTCCTGCGTTTTGACAGCTTTTTGATACCGCCCCCGCCACTCTCTACCCCGTTTTGACACCCCGACTCCGAGACTGCCCGCATCGTTTTGCAGGAGTGATGCATGGACATCGTCTGGATCGGCGGCCTGGCCGTCTTGTGGATCGTCGTGGCGGAAATGGTGGTCGGATTGAACCGGCTCGACCGCCAGGCGCGTCCTTCGGGAGAGCGCCCGTGATCGCGCTCGAAGCCCTCTACGGCCTCGGCGGCCTGCTGGCCGTGCTGCTGCTGGCCTACCTCGTCTTCGCGCTCATCTGCGCCGAGGAGTTCTGATCCATGAGTGGCAATGCATGGGGCCTGCTGGCCCTCTTTCTTGCCGTGCTGGGCCTCCTCGCCTGGCCGCTCGGCCGGGTGCTCGCGGCCCTGTGCAACGGCAGCCTGCCGCGCTGGATGCAGCGCGTCGAGGCACCGCTGTACCGGCTCGCCGGCGTGCGGCCCGACATCGCGATGGGCTGGCGCCATTACGCGCTGGCCATGCTCGCCTTCAACGCGATCGGCGCGCTGGCCCTCTACGCACTGCAACGCCTTCAGGGCCTGCTGCCCCTCAACCCGGCTGCGCTGCCTGCCATCTCGCCCGACTCCGCCTTCAACACCGCCGTCAGCTTCGTCACCAACACCAACTGGCAGGGCTACGCCGGCGAAAGCACCATGAGCTACCTCACGCAGATGCTCGGCCTCACGGTGCAGAACTTCGTCTCCGCCGCCACCGGCATCGCCATCGCCTTCGCCCTCATCCGCGGCTTCGCGTCGCGCGGCCAGGCCAAGGCCGAGAAGGGCGCGCCGGCGGCCGAGGGGCTGCTCGGCAACTTCTGGGCCGACCTCGTGCGCATCACGCTCTGGGTGCTGCTGCCGCTGTCCTTCGTCTTCGCGATCTTTCTGGTCGGGCAGGGCGTCATCCAGAACTTCGACCGCTACGCCGAGGTCCGCACCGTCGAGGCGATCGCCTACGTGCAGCCCAAGGTCGGGGCCGACGGCCAGCCGGTGACCGACGCCAAGGGCCAGCCGGTCACCGAGGAGGCGCGCACGCAGACCCAGACCCTCGCCATGGGCCCCGTCGCCTCGCAGGAGGCCATCAAGATGCTCGGCACCAACGGCGGTGGCTTCTTCAACGCCAACTCTGCGCACCCCTACGAGAACCCCACGCCGCTGAGCAACTTCGCGCAGATGCTGTCGATCTTCCTCGTCCCGGCCGCGCTGTGCTTCGCCTTCGGGCGCGTCGTCGGCGACGTCCGCCAGGGCTGGGCCATCCTCGCGGCGATGACGGTGCTGTTCGTCGCCGCCGTGGTCGTCGCCACCTGGGCCGAGCAGGCCGGCAACCCGCTGCTCACGGCGCTCGGCGTCGACCCGTCGGCCGGCAACCTCGAGGGCAAGGACCTGCGCTTCGGCATCGCCGCGTCGTCGCTCTTCGCCGTCGTCACCACCGCCGCGTCGTGCGGTGCCGTGATCGCCATGCACGATTCGCTCACGCCCGTGGGCGGCCTGGTCACGCTGGTCATGATGCAACTCGGCGAGGTCGTCTTCGGCGGTGTGGGCTCGGGCCTGTACGGCATGCTGGTCTTCGCCGTGCTCGCGGTCTTCATCGCCGGGCTGATGATCGGCCGCACGCCCGAGTACCTGGGCAAGAAGATCGAGGTGCACGAGATGAAGCTCACCTCGATCGCCATCCTCGTCACGCCGCTGCTGGTGCTGCTGGGCACCGCGGTGGCGGTGAGTGCCGCCGCGGGCAAGGCCGGCATCGCGAACCCCGGTGCGCACGGCTTCTCCGAGATCCTCTACGCCTTCAGTTCGGCTGCCAACAACAACGGCAGCGCCTTCGCGGGCCTGTCGGCCAACACGCCCTTCTACAACGCCATGCTGGGCCTCGCGATGTGGCTGGGCCGCTTCGGCGTGATCGTGCCGGTGCTGGCCATCGCGGGTGCGCTGGCGCGCAAGCCGCGCCTGCCGGTGACCAGCGGCACCCTGCCCACCCACGGTCCGCTGTTCGTCGTGCTGCTCATCGGCACGGTGCTGCTGGTGGGCCTGCTCAACTACGTGCCGGCGCTGGCCCTGGGCCCGATCGTCGAGCACCTCATGCTCTGGAAGTGAGGCCGCGATGACCTCGATGAAAAGCTCCCTCTCCCTCTTCGACTCGGCGCTGCTCAAGCCGGCCCTCTGGGGCGCGTTGGCCAAGCTCAGCCCGCGCGTGCAGTGGCGCAACCCGGTGATGTTCGTCGTCTACATCGGCAGCATCCTCACCACCGTGCTGTGGGCGCACACGCTGAGCTTCCCGGGCGACACCGGCATGCGCCCGGGGTTCGTCCTGGCGATCGCCGTGTGGCTGTGGTTCACCGTGCTCTTCGCCAACTTTGCCGAGGCGCTGGCCGAAGGCCGCAGCAAGGCGCAGGCCGCGTCGCTGCGCGGCTTGCGCAAGGACACCTGGGCCAAGAAGCTCAAGGGCGAGCACCGCGACAGTGGCTTCCTTCCGGTGCAGGCGCCCGACCTGCGCAAGGGCGACATCGTGCTGGTCGATGCCGGCGACATGATCCCGCTCGACGGCGAGGTGATCGAGGGCGTGGCCTCGGTGGACGAGAGCGCCATCACCGGCGAATCCGCGCCCGTGGTGCGCGAGTCCGGCGGCGACTTCTCCTCGGTCACCGGCGGCACGCGCGTGCTGTCCGATTGGCTCGTGGTGCGCATCGGCGTGAACCCCGGCGAGTCCTTTCTCGACCGGATGATCGGCATGGTCGAGGCCGCGCGCCGCAGCCGCACGCCCAACGAGATCGCGCTGACCATCCTGCTGGTGGCGCTGACGATCGTGTTCCTGGTCGTCACCGTCACGCTGCTGCCCTTCTCCATCTTCAGCGTGCAGGCCTCGGGCTCGGGCACCGTGGTGTCGCTCACGGCGCTGATCGCGCTGCTGGTGTGCCTCATCCCCACCACCATCGGCGGCCCGCTGTCGGCGGTGGGCGTGGCCGGCATGAGCCGCATGATGCAGGCCAACGTCATCGCCACCTCGGGCCGCGCGGTGGAGGCCGCGGGCGACGTCGACGTGCTGCTGCTGGACAAGACCGGCACCATCACGCACGGCAACCGCCAGGCCGCGACCTTCCTGCCGGCGCCCGGCGCCAACAAGGCCCGGCTCGCGCACGCGGCGCAGCTCGCCTCGCTGGCGGACGAGACGCCCGAGGGGCGCAGCATCGTCGCGCTGGCGCAGCGCGAGGGCATCGAGCCCAAGCCGGTCGAAGGCGCGGTGTTCGTGCCGTTCACGGCGCAGACCCGCATGAGCGGCGCCGACCTGCCGGCCGCTGCACTTGACCTGGCGGGCCAGCCCGTGCCGCTGCGCAAGGGCGCCGTCGAAGCCGTCCGCCGGCATGTCGAAGCCCTGGGCGGCCGCCTGCCGCCGGAGGTCGCCCAGGCCGCGGACGAGGTCGCGCGCCGCGGCAGCACGCCGCTGGCGGTGGCCGAAGGCGCGCGCGTGCTGGGCATCGTGGAGCTCAAGGACATCGTCAAGACCGGCATCCGCGAGCGCTTCGCCGAGCTGCGCCGCATGGGCATCCGCACCGTGATGATCACCGGCGACAACCGGCTCACGGCCGCCGCCATCGCGGCCGAGGCCGGCGTCGACGATTTCCTGGCCGAGGCCACGCCCGAGGACAAGCTGCGGCTCATCCGCCAGCACCAGGCCGACGGCCACCTGGTCGCCATGACCGGCGACGGCACCAACGACGCGCCGGCGCTCGCGCAGGCCGACGTCGCCGTGGCCATGGGCAGCGGCACGCAGGCCGCCAAGGAGGCGGGCAACATGGTCGACCTGGACTCCAACCCGACCAAGCTGCTCGAGGTGGTGGAGACCGGCAAGGCGCTGCTGATGACGCGCGGCTCGCTCACCACCTTCAGCATCGCGAACGACGTGGCGAAGTACTTCGCGATCATTCCCGCGATCTTCGTCAGCACCTACCCGCAGCTTGCGGCGCTCAACGTCATGCGCCTGGCCAGCCCGTCGTCGGCGATCCTCAGCGCGGTGATCTTCAACGCGCTGGTGATCGTGTTCCTGATCCCGCTGGCGCTCAAGGGCGTGCGCTACCGGCCCGTGGGCGCGGCTGCGCTGCTGCGGCGCAACCTGCTGGTCTACGGCCTCGGCGGCCTCGTCGTGCCCTTCGTCGGCATCAAGCTCATCGACCTGCTGCTGGCCGTGGCCGGGTGGGTCTGAACAGGAAGGAATGACCATGAACGACAAGCAACCCCTCCTGCGCCCCGCCCTCACCGTCTTCGTGCTGCTCAGTGCATTGACCGGCATCGTCTATCCGCTGGCGGTGACCGGTGTGGCCCGCGGCGCCTTTCCCGAGCAGGCCGCAGGCAGCCTCGTGGTGCGCGACGGGCAGGCCGTCGGCTCGACGCTGATCGGCCAGAACTTCAGCGACCCGAGGCACTTCTGGGGCCGCCCTTCGGCCACTGCGCCGATGCCCTACAACGGCGCCGCCTCGGGCGGCAGCAACCAGGGCCCGCTGAACCCGGCGCTGGCCGATGCGGTGAAGGCCCGCATCGAGGCGCTGCGCGCCGCCGACCCCGGCAACACTGCGCCGGTGCCGGCCGACCTGGTGACCACCTCGGCCAGCGGGCTCGACCCGCACATCAGCCCCGAGGCGGCGCGCTGGCAGGCGCCGCGCATCGCGCGCCTGCGTGCGCTGCCGCAGGCCGAGGTGGAGCGCCTCATCGCGCGCCACACCGAAGGCGCCAGCCTGTTCGGCCTCATCGGTGAGCCGCGCGTGAACGTGCTGGCACTCAACCTCGCCCTCGACGCGCTGCCTCCCCGCTGATCCGCCATGGGCTACGCCGCCTACCGGGAACATCCCGGCATTCCGCGCGCCGGGCACCGCACCGTCTTCGCCGTGCTCGACGTCATCGTCCCCTGTGCCCATGCCGCCGCCGTGCGCCGCTGCCTGGCCGGCTGTGAGGGCGCAGGCGTGCTGCGGTGCGAGCCGCTGCTGCACGAAGGCGCCACGGGCGACGGCCACGGCTTCCGCGTGCGGCTGATGGTCCGCCTGCCGCTGGCGGCCTATGCGCAGGTGCTGCACGCCATGCTCCTGTGCGCGCCGCAAGGCGAGATCGGGCGACTGCTGACCTGGCGCGAACATCTCGCGCGCTGCGGGATGCGCCATGGCCGCTGAGTGGCTCGATGCCCTGTGCGCCCTGGCGGCCTTCGCCGTTCCGCTGGGCTTTGCCTGGGCGGCGCTGCGCTTCGGCGCCTGGCGCCACCGGCGGCCGCGTGCGTCGACGCGTGCGCAGCGTGCGCGCCGGTGATTGCTATGAAAGTGATAGCGGTCCGCGCCCAGCCGACGGGCGCTGCAGGCACTTTTCGTTCATCACTCGGCCTGCGTTAAGCTGCCCGCGCCATGGCTGAACCCACCC
>SCOE01000017.1 GCA_005503065.1 Comamonadaceae bacterium ALPHA2B | reverse complement strand
GTGTCGATCACCGTCAAGCTGATCGCACCGATCGCCATGGAAGAAGGCCTGCGCTTTGCCATCCGCGAAGGCGGCCGCACCGTCGGCGCCGGCGTCGTGGCCAAGATCATCGAATAAGGACGGGCACCATGGCCACCAAGCAGAAGATCCGCATCCGCCTGAAGGCGTTCGACTACAAGCTCATCGACCAGTCGGCCGCCGAGATCGTGGACACCGCCAAGCGCACCGGCGCCATCGTCAAGGGCCCCGTGCCCCTGCCGACGCGCATGAAGCGTTTCGACATCCTGCGTTCGCCGCACGTCAACAAGACCAGCCGCGACCAGTTCGAGATCCGCACGCACCAGCGCCTGATGGACATCGTCGACCCCACCGACAAGACCGTGGACGCGCTGATGAAGCTCGACCTTCCGGCCGGCGTGGACGTCGAGATCAAGCTCCAGTAATCGCTGCGAGTCGGCCCTCGGGCCGAACCCGAGCCCGGCTGCGCGAGCAGCCGGGCTTTTTTTGTGGCGTTTCCGTATGGCCACCACGAGCTTCGGCGTCGGGCGCTTGCACAAAAAGACGGCAGCGCAGTAGAATCATGGGCTCTGCCGTTTTTGCGGCCCTACGCCTATGGCGCCTGGGTGCAGTCGACGGAGTCCTTATCAACCTTCTTTCGCTGGGTTTTCACGGCGCAGGCCGCGAGACCCGAACGCTGTCGCCAATTGAAGTGGCAGCGGCGAGAGTTTTGGAGAAACAACATGAGTCAAAGCAACTCCCTCGGGTTGCTGGGCCGCAAGGTGGGCATGATGCGCCTCTTCACCGACGACGGGGACGCAGTGCCCGTCACGGTGGTGGACGTGTCCAACAACCGCGTGACCCAGGTCAAGACCCAAGAGACCGACGGCTACGTCGCCCTGCAGGTGACGTTCGGTGCGCGCAAGGCATCGCGCGTGACCAAGCCGCAGGCGGGTCACTTGGCCAAGGCCGGCGTCGAAGCCGGCGAAATCATCCGTGAATTCCGCGTCACCGCCGAAACGGCTGCCCAGCACAAGGCGGGCGCCGTGATCGCTGCGCAGGGCGTCTTCGCCGTGGGCCAGAAGGTCGACGTGCAGGGCACCTCGATCGGCAAGGGCTTCGCGGGCACCATCAAGCGCCACAACTTCAGCTCGCAGCGCGCGTCGCACGGCAACAGCCGGTCGCACAACGTGCCGGGTTCGATCGGCATGGCGCAGGACCCCGGCCGGATCTTCCCCGGCAAGAAGATGACCGGCCACATGGGCGACGAGACCGTCACGACCCAGAACCTCGACGTGATCCGCGTCGACGAGGCCCGTCAGCTGTTGATGATCCGCGGCGCGATCCCGGGCTCCAAGGGTGGCTTCGTCACCGTGCGTCCCGCCGTCAAGGCCAAGCCGCAAGCGGCCGAAGGAGCGAAGTAATGCAACTCGAACTCCTGAATGAGCAGGGCCAGGCCGCGTCGAAGTACGACGCGCCCGAGACCGTGTTCGGTCGTGACTACAACGAGGACCTGGTCCACCAGATCGTCGTTGCCTACCAGGCCAACGCGCGCCAGGGCACCCGTGCCCAGAAGGACCGCGAACAGGTCAAGCACTCGACCAAGAAGCCGTTCAAGCAAAAGGGAACGGGCCGCGCCCGTGCCGGTATGACGTCCTCGCCGCTGTGGCGTGGGGGCGGCCGGATCTTCCCGAACATGCCGGACGAGAACTTCACCCAGAAGATCAACAAGAAGATGTACCGCGCCGGCATGGCGTCCATCTTCTCGCAGCTGGCCCGCGAAGGCCGCCTGGCTGTGGTCGATTCGATCAAGGTCGACTCGCCCAAGACCAAGGCGCTGGCTGCCAAGTTCAAGGCGATGAACCTCGAGTCCGTGCTCGTGATCGCCGAAGAAGTCGACGAGAACCTGTACCTCGCCTCGCGCAACCTGGCCAACGTGCTGGTTGTCGAGCCGCGTTACGCCGACCCCGTGTCGCTGGTGCACTACAAGAAGGTGCTGGTGACCAAGGGCGCCGTCGACAAGCTCAAGGAGATGTTCGCATGAGCCGCGTGAACCCCACCCCCGCTCAGCGTGAATTCGACGAAGGCCGCCTCATGAGCGTGCTGGTCGCCCCGATCGTGTCCGAGAAGGCCACGATGGTCGGCGAGAAGTCGAATGCCGTGACTTTCAAGGTGCTGCAGGACGCCACCAAGCCCGAGATCAAGGCGGCCGTCGAACTGATGTTCAAGGTCGAGGTCAAGGGCGTGTCCGTGGCCAACATCAAGGGCAAGACCAAGCGCTTCGGCCGCTCGGTGGGCCGCCGCGACAACGTTCGCAAGGCCTACGTGACGCTCAAGCCCGGTCAGGAGCTCAACCTCGTTTCGGAGGCCGCGTAATCATGGCCGTCATCAAGCTCAAGCCGACCACCCCGGGTCAGCGCGGTACCGTCAAGATCTCGCGCGATCACCTGCACAAGGGTGAAGGTTACGCGCCGCTGCTGGAACCCCAGTTCCAGAAGGCCGGCCGCAACAACAACGGCCACATCACCACCCGCCACAAGGGTGGTGGCCACAAGCACCACTACCGCGTGGTGGACTTCAAGCGCAACAAGGACGGTATCCCGGCCAAGGTCGAACGCATCGAGTACGACCCCAACCGTTCCGCCCACATCGCGCTGGTGTGCTACGCCGACGGCGAGCGCCGCTACATCATCGCCCCGCGCGGTGTCGAAGCGGGCGCGACGCTGCTGAGCGGCTCGGAAGCCCCGATCCGCGCCGGCAACACGCTGCCGATCCGCAACATCCCCGTGGGTTCCACCATCCACGCGATCGAACTGCAGCCCGGCAAGGGTGCGCAGGTCGCGCGTTCGGCCGGTGCCTCGGCGACGCTGCTGGCCCGCGAAGGCGTCTACGCCCAGGTGCGCATGCGCTCGGGCGAAGTGCGCAAGATCCACATCGAATGCCGCGCCACCATCGGTGAAGTGGCCAACGAAGAACACAGCCTGCGCCAGTACGGCAAGGCCGGCGCCACGCGCCACCGCGGCATCCGCCCGACCGTTCGCGGCGTGGTGATGAACCCGGTGGACCACCCGCATGGTGGTGGCGAAGGCAAGACCGGCGAAGGCCGCCACCCGGTCGATCCGTGGGGCAACCTGACCAAGGGTTATCGCACCCGCAACAACAAGCGCACGCAGGTCTTCATCGTGTCGCGTCGCAAGAAGTAAGGGACAGCCATGACTCGCTCTCTCAAAAAAGGTCCCTTCGTCGACCACCACCTCGTCGCCAAGGTCGACAAGGCCGTGACGAACAAGGACAAGAAGCCGATCAAGACCTGGTCGCGCCGCTCGATGGTGCTGCCCGAGTTCATCGGCCTGACCATTGCCGTGCACAACGGCAAGCAACACGTGCCCGTGTACGTGACCGACCAGATGGTCGGCCACAAGCTCGGCGAATTTGCGCTCACGCGCACGTTCAAGGGCCACCCCGCGGACAAGAAAGTCCAGAAGAAGTAAGGAGCAGAGAACATGTCTGAAACACGTGCAGTTCTCCGCGGCGTCCGCCTGTCGGTGGACAAGGGCCGCCTCGTTGCCGATCTGATCCGCGGCAAGAAGGTCGACCAGGCGCTGAACATTCTGGAATTCACCCAGAAGAAGGCCGCCGTCATCGTCAAGAAGGTGCTCGAGTCGGCGATTGCCAACGCCGAGCACAACGATGGCGCCGACATCGACGACCTCCGCGTCAAGACCATCTATGTCGAGCAAGGTGCCACGCTCAAGCGTTTCACCGCGCGCGCCAAGGGCCGCGGCAACCGCATCAGCAAGCCCACGTGCCATGTGTACGTGACGGTCGGCAACTAAGGTCTGGAAGAAACATGGGACAGAAAATCCACCCGACCGGCTTCCGCCTCGCGGTCAGCCGCAACTGGGCCAGCCGCTGGTACGCCAACAACCGCGACTTCGCGGGCATGCTGGCCGAAGACATCAAGGTGCGCGAGTACCTGAAGAAGAAGCTCAAGAACGCGTCCGTGTCGCGCGTGCTGATCGAGCGCCCCGCCAAGAACGCCCGCATCACGATCTACTCGGCACGTCCGGGCGTCGTGATCGGCAAGAAGGGCGAGGACATCGAGAACCTGAAGAAGGAACTCGGCAAGCAGCTCGGCGTGCCCGTCGCCGTGAACATCGAGGAAGTGCGCAAGCCCGAAGTCGATGCCCAGCTGATCGCCGACAGCATCACGCAGCAGCTCGAGAAGCGGATCATGTTCCGCCGCGCGATGAAGCGTGCGATGCAGAACGCCATGCGTCTGGGTGCCCAGGGCATCAAGATCATGTCGGCCGGCCGCCTGAACGGCATCGAAATCGCCCGCACCGAGTGGTACCGCGAAGGCCGCGTGCCGCTGCACACCCTGCGCGCGGACATCGACTACGGCACCTCCGAAGCCAAGACCACCTACGGCGTCATCGGCGTCAAGGTGTGGGTCTACAAGGGCGACACGCTGGGCCGCAACGACGCTCCCTCGCTGGACAGCACCCCGCGTCCGGAAGGCGAAGAGCGCCGTGGCCCGCGCGGCCCGCGCCGTGACGGCCGTCCCGGTGGCAACGACCGCCGTGGCGGTCCGCGCTCGGGCGGTCCCGGTGCCCGTGGCCCGCTGGGCGGCAATGCCGCCCCGGCCGACGGCAGCGACAAGCCCGCAGAAGCCACCGGTGCAGCCGGTGACAAGCCCGCCGTTAAGCGCGTCCGCAAAGCCGCGCCCGCTGCAGCAGCGGACGGCGCCCCGAAGACCGAGTAACTCGAACAACCGGTCTGAGAAAGACGGAGAAATCAAATGCTGCAACCTGCACGCAGAAAGTTCCGCAAGGAACAGAAAGGCCGCAACACCGGCGTCGCGACCCGAGGCAACTCGGTCGCCTTCGGTGACTTCGGCCTGAAGTCGGTGGATCGCGGCCGCCTCACGGCGCGCCAGATCGAAGCCGCCCGCCGTGCCATCTCGCGCCATGTGAAGCGCGGTGGCCGCATCTGGATCCGCGTGTTCCCCGACAAGCCGATCTCGACCAAGCCCGCCGAAGTCCGGATGGGTAACGGCAAGGGCAACCCCGAGTACTACGTGGCCGAGATCCAGCCGGGCAAGGTCATCTACGAGATCGTCGGCGTGCCCGAAGAACTCGCTCGTGAAGCGTTCCGCCTGGCTGCCGCCAAGCTGCCGTTGCGCACGACTTTCGTCGCACGTCAGATCGGCGCCTGATCGAGGAGAACTCTCATGGCAACGAAGAAAAAGCAAACCGCGAAGGTCTCCAAGGCCGCCGCGCTGCGTGAAAAAGACGTCGCAGGCCTTCAGGCCGAAATCAAAGACCTGCAAAAGGCCCATTTCGGTCTGCGCATGCAGAAGGCGACGCAACAACTGAGCAACACCGGCACGCTGAGCGTGACCCGCCGCGACATCGCCCGCGCGAAGACCATCCTGGCGCAGAAGCAAGCTTCGGCTGCTGCCGCCAAGTAAGGAGTGAACATGACGGAAGCCAAGCAATCCCTCAAGCGCACTCTGGTCGGCAAGGTCGTCAGCGACAAGCGCGCCAAGACCGTGACCGTGCTCGTCGAGCGTCGCGTCAAGCACCCGATCTACAACAAGATCATGATTCGTTCGAGCAAGTACCACGCGCACGACGAACAGGGCGAGTTCCACCTGGGCGATCTCATCGAGATCACCGAGTCGCGCCCGATCTCGAAGTCGAAGAACTGGGTCGCCACGCGTCTCGTGGAAAAGGCCGCAGCGGTCTGATCCCCGGCGCCCGCCCTGCGGCGCGCCTTTCTCGGAAACGGCCCACAATGTGGGCCGTTTTTGTTTTTCCACCCTCCCATTTCCTCCAGGAGCATTTCCCATGATCAAGATCGGCGACACCCTTCCCTCCGTGACCCTGCAGGAGTACTCGGAGGTCGAAGGCGAGGGCTGCAGCATCGGCCCGAACCCGGTGGACGTGGCCAAGGCCTCGGCCGGCAAGACCATCGCGCTCTTCGCGTTGCCCGGGGCCTTCACGCCCACCTGCTCGGCCAAGCACGTGCCCGGTTACGTGCAGCACTTCGAGGACTTCAAGGCGGCCGGCGTCGACGAGATCTGGTGCGTGAGCGTGAACGACGCCTTCGTGATGGGCGCCTGGGCCCGCGACCAGCACACCAATGGCAAGGTGCGCATGCTGGGCGACGGCAGCGCCGACTTCGCCAAGGCCACGGGCCTGACGCTCGACCTCACGGCGCGCGGCATGGGCCTGCGCAGCAACCGCTATTCGATGCTGGTCAAGGACGGCAAGGTCGCGACGCTCAACGTCGAGGCGCCCGGCAAGTTCGAGGTCAGCGACGCCGACACACTGCTCGCCCAGGCCAAGGGCTGATGTCTCCACCCACGCAGTCCCTGCCGGAACCCTGAGAATCGCCGCCGGCGGGAGACCGCCGTCCGAGGCCACATGCTCGAAGCCAGCGCACTTTCCTCCTTCTTCCCGGTGGTCATGACGCCGAGCCATGACGGCAAGTTCTTCCAGAACTACGTGGTCTCGATGCTCGGCCTGGTCAGCGAGTCGCAGCGGCGCGGCATGCGCCTGCAGGCCTACCTGCATCAGGGTGAGAGCCTGGTCACGCGGGCACGCAACAACTGCGTGGCCAACTTTCTCGCCAACCCGCAGTGGACCCACCTCTTCTGGATCGACGCCGACATCGGCTTCTCGGCCGAGGCCGCCTTCCGGCTGCTGCTGTCCGACCATGACGTGGCGTCGGGCGTGTACCCGCTCAAGCGCGAGGGTTGGCCCGACGAAGGCGTCCCGGCGGGGACGACGCAGGCCGCCTTCGAGGCGACTTACACACGCTACACCGTCAACGCCTCGCCCGCGCCCGGCACGGGCCGCATCGACCTCGACGTGCAGCCCGACGGCTTCATGCGCATGCAGGAGGCACCAACCGGCTTCATGGTGATCAAGCGCCGGGTGTTCGAGCGGATCATGGCCGCCTACCCGGACCTGCGCTACGTGCCCGACAGCATCGGCGTGCCCGACCAGGGCCTGCACTATCGTTTCTTCGACGTGATGGTCGACCCCGTCTCGCGCCGCTACCTGTCGGAGGACTATGGCTTCTGCCGCCTGTGGACCGGGCTCGGCGAGCACGTCTACGTCGACGCCAACTCCAACCTCAGCCACCAGGGCGCGAAGTTGTACCGCGGCGACTTCGCTCATTCGCTGGTCCACGCCTTGCCCTACGCCGTGGGCGGGCCGGCCGGTACGCCGCTGGCCCTGCACGGCAGCGAGCATCTCAGGTCGAACGCGCCGGGTTGAGTCGGTTCGGGCTGCTATCCAATCGATAGCAGCCAGCGCCGGATGGACGGGCGCTCCGGCCTCTTATGGCTCAAGAACTCAGAGCTCGACCTTGAGGTAATGCGAGCCGGCGATGGGGTTGTGGTAGTAGGGCGGCACCTCGACGAAGCCCAGGTCTTCGTACAGCGCCCGGGCCGACTCCATGTCGTCCAGCGTGTCGAGCAGCACGCAGGCATAGCCCGCGCCGCGGGCGGCATCGAGCACGGCTTCGACGAGCTGGCGTCCCAGGCCCAGGCCGCGAAAGCCCGGGCGCACGTACAGGCGCTTCATCTCGGCGGCGTTCGCGTAGTCCACCGTATCCAGCGGCCGCAGCGCGCAGCAGCCCGCCACCTGCAGGGTGCTGCCGTCGGGGCGCAACAGGGCAGGAGCCGACGGGGCCGCTGTCGCAGGGGCCTCCACCAGTGCCAGCAGCAGGGTGCCGCGCGGCTCGGCGTAGTCGCCCGGCAGGCTCGCCAGTTCCGCATCGAAATTCTGGAAGCACAGGTCGACCTTCAGCGAGGCGGCGTACTCGCGGAAGATCGCCCGGGCCTCCGCCAGTTCGTGTGCCTCGTCGGGCACGGCCAGCACGATGGCGGGCGTGTCGGCCAGGGGCAGGGGACGGGAGCCAAGCACGCTCATGGCCGCAACTCCTGCATGGCGCGGCATGGCCGCATGGGGGGCGCCGGCCGCTTCATGATTGCAGGGTCGACACCCAGGCGGCCAGCCCGGCGCTGGCCGCAAACAGTGCCAGCGCGAGCAGCCGCGAGCGCCGGTCGTCGCGGCTCGACGGGGCGGCGTGGCCCGGTGCGAGGGCGCGGTCGCCCGACAGCATCGGCCGCACCATCCGCACCCGCTTGACCCCCACGTAGAACAGCACGGCGAGCACGTGCAGCGCCGTCAGCGCGATCAGCAGCCACTGGCCCGGCCCCTTGTGCCAGCTGGTCGCGGCGCTGGACCAACTGCCGGGCACCATCGCCGCCAGCGGGCCGGTGAAGGTGATCGCGTCGTCCGACACCAGCCCTGTCGCCACCTGCAGCAGCAGCGCCGCCAGCAGCGCGAACACCGACACCGCGCCCAGCGGGTTGTGGCCGACGAGGTGGTCGGGATGCGGGCGCCCGCGCAGGTAGGCCAGCATGCTGCCCGGCGCATAGAAAAAGCTCGAGAAGCGCGACCAGCGTCCGCCCACGAAGCCCCACACCAGCCGGAAGACCAGCAAGGCCATCGCCGCATAGCCGAGTCGGAAGTGCCAGTCCATCGCACCCGTCTTGGCCGTCACGACCAAGCCCACGACGGCGGCCGCCAGGCCCCAGTGGAAGAGCCGGGTGGGCAGGTCCCAGACGCGCACGGTGCGCGCGTGTGCTGTGGCAGGGGAGGACGAGGAAGAAGAGACGGGCATCGGCGGCGGGCAGGTGCGGCGCGGCATCCGGCGGCTGTGGGCGGCCCGCCAGATTAACAAAACTGCGCGGCGGGCCGGTAAGCGGGCACTCGCGTGGGCCCTTTGGCGCGAGCATGGACACGCGGCCCCTACACTGCCGCGCGCCGCATCCCCGGCGCATTCATGAATGAGAAGGAAGAACCCACGATGCCTCGTTCCCGTACCGCTGCCGCCACTGTCTTCGGTCTTGTCGCGGCCATCGCCGCCCTGGCCGCCGTGCCTGCGTCGGCGCAGCCCACCTTCGCCACCCCGCAGGACGCGATCAAGTACCGCCAGCAGACCCTCAAGGAAATGCAGCAGAACTTCAAGCGCGTGGCCGACATGGCCAGCGGTCGGGCGGACTTCGATGCCAAGGTGGCCGAGACGAGCGCCGCGCGTGCGGCCGAGCTGATCAAGATGCCCTGGGTGGGCTTCGGCCCCGGCACCGAGGGCGGCAAGGCCAAGCCGGCCATCTGGAAGGAGCAGGACAAGTTCAAGGCCGCCGCCACGCGCGGCGAGGAAGAGGTGGCCAAGGTGGCGGCTGCCGCAAAGACCGGTGATCTCAATGCCATCAAGGCCGCGATCGGTGGCGCCGGCGCATCCTGCAAGGCGTGCCACGACATGTATCGGGAGTAGCACCCCCAGCCGCTTCGCGGCTCCCCCCTCTCTGGCACCTTCGGGTTGGAGGGGGCTGAGCCCGTACACAGAAAGTCCGGTGGACATTCTGTGACTGGCGAAGGGCGAGGCCACTGGCCTCGCGCGGCCTGCAAGGCCTTCCCAGAGGCCTGGCCAAGGCAGTTCCTCGGGTGTCCCGGAGGCTTCGCTGCGCTCGCCGAACAAGGAGTGTGTTGCTACGAAATTGATAGCATCCAGTGCCCGCCGGGCGGGCGCTGGGCCCTGAAAAGGCTTGAAAGCCGAGCGCTCAGGCCTCGGCCAGCAGTTTCTCGATCAGGCGGTGCAGTTCGGCGAAGTCGGGCTCGCCGACGTAGCGCTTGACGATCTGGCCCTTCTTGTTGACCACGTAGGTGGTCGGCGTGAGTTGCACGTCGCCCCAGGCCTTGGCGACCGCGCCGGTGTTGTCGATGGCGACCTTGAAGGGGAGCTTGCGCGTCTCGGCGTAGTTGATGACGTAGCTCGGCGGGTCGTAGCTCATGGCCACCGCCAGCGTGTCGTAGCCCTTCGCCTTGTACTTGTCGTAGGTCGCGATCACCTTGGGCATCTCGCCCACGCAGGTCACGCAGCTCGTGGCCCAGAAGTTCACCAGCGTCACCTTGCCCTTCAGGTCGTCGGTGGTCTTCTTGCTGCCGTCGAGCAGCACGAAGGTCGAGGCGGGTGCCGGCGAACTGCCGGTGCTCACGTAGACGCCGACGCCTACCGCCAGCGCGACCGCGATTGCGGCACCATAGAGGGCTTTCTTCATGGCTGAATTCCCCGGGCGTGAAGACCGAGCGCTCCCGCAAGGGGCACCGAGCGCGGGGCAGGGCGAGCGTGAAGACGGAGATGCATGGAGCGGATCGATGAAGCGGCGCAATTTTAGTTCCGGCTGGGCTTTTGCGCCGACCGCCGTGCGGCGGGCCGGCGCGCTGCTCGTCGCGGCGGTGCTGGCGCTGGGCTGCAGCCCGGTCTTCAACTGGCGCGAGGTGCCGCTGGGCGAGTCGCTGGTCGTCATGCTGCCCTGCAAGCCCGACCGCGCCGAGCGCAGCCTGCCGATGGACACGTCCACCGTGCCCGTCGACATGGCGGGCTGCGAGGCCGGCGGCGCCACCTTCGCCGTCGCACGCCTGCCCGGAGGCGATGCGTCGCAGGCCGAGGTGCGGCTGGCCGCCTGGCGCCAGGCAGCGAAGGGCCCGTGGGCCGGCGCGCAGATCACCGAGGCGCCCTGGTCCCTGCCGCGCGCCGCGGGCCGGCCCGCGCCGTGGTCGCTCGACGTGGTCCACGCCGCCGCGGACGGCCGCCCGGCCGAGGCACACCTGCGCTGGTTCGCCGGCCCCGATGGGCAGGGCGGCATCACGCTGTACCAGGCCATGGTGCTCGGCCGTCCTTCGGCCGCGGATGCGGCCGAGACCTTCTTCGACGGTCTGCGCCTGCGATGAACGCGCCCTGCCGACGCCCGGGACGGCGGCAGGCGCGCCCGCATAATGCTTGCGAGCCCACGCCGCCCGCATGAACAGCATCCTCCTCATCGCCCATTCGCCGCTGGCCCATGCCCTGCGGCAATGCGCGCTGCATGTCTTTCCCGAGGCCGAGGACTGCGTCGGCGCCCTCGACGTGCTGCCCAACGTGTCGCCGGAAGAGACGCTGGGCGCGGCCCGCATCATCCTCGCGCAGCAGCTCGGGCGCGCGCCCCGTGCCCAGGTGCTGGTGCTGACCGACGTGTTCGGCGCCACGCCCTGCAACGTGGCGCAGCAGCTCGTCGACGGGGTGCGCTCGCGCCTCGTCGCGGGCGTCAACCTGCCGATGCTGCTGCGTGCCGTCACCTACCGGCACGAGCCGCTCGAGGCCCAGGTGCAGCGCGCGATCGCCGGTGGCACGGCCGGCGTCATGCAGGTGGCCGTGGCCGCCCCCCAGAACCAGGTGAGAAGAAAATACAGTGATCAAGACATCCGTGACCATCAGCAATAAGCTGGGCCTGCATGCCCGCGCGTCGGCCAAGCTCACCAAGCTGGCCGGCAGCTATCCCTGCGAGGTGTGGATCGCGCGCGGCGACCGGCGCGTCAATGCCAAGAGCATCATGGGCGTGATGATGCTGGCCGCGGGCCTGGGGGCCACCGTCGAGCTCGAGACGCACGGCGAGCGCGAGCAGGAAGCCATGGATGCGCTGGTCGCCCTGATGAACGACAAGTTCGGCGAAGGCGAGTGATTCGGGCTGCGCCATGACCTTCGCCCTCCACGGCCTCCCCGTCGCCCGCGGCATCGCGATCGGGCGCGCGGTGCTGGTCGTGTCCAGCCGGGTCGACGTGGCGCACTACTTCGTGCAGCCGCACGAGGTCGAGGCCGAGATCGGCCGGGTGCGCACGGCGCGCAACGCGGTGGCCGAGGAACTGCAGCGCCTGCAGGCCAACGTGGCGCAGATGACGCCGCAGGAGGCGCCGCACGAGCTGTCGGCCCTGCTCGAGGTGCACCAGATGCTGCTGCAGGACGAGGCCCTCACCGACGGCGTCAAGCACTGGATCACCGAGCGCCTCTACAACGCCGAATGGGCGCTCACCACGCAGCTGGAGATCGTCGCGCGCCAGTTCGACGAGATGGAGGACGAGTACCTGCGCGAGCGCAAGTCCGACCTCGAGCAGGTCGTCGAGCGCCTGCTGCACCAGATGAAGGGCACGGCCGCGGTGCTCGCGCCGCCGCCGCCCAAGCGCAAGGCGCGCACCGGCGAGGAGGGCGACGACCGCGCGGACGACGGCTTCGACGCGCCGCTCGTGCTCATCGCGCACGACCTCGCGCCGGCCGACATGCTGCAGTTCAAGAAGAGCGTGTTCGCCGGCTTCGTCACCGACGTCGGCGGGCGCACCTCGCACACCGCCATCGTGGCGCGCAGCATGGACATCCCGGCCGTGGTCGGCGCACGCGGCGCCAGCCAGCTCGTGCGGCAGGACGACTGGGTCATCATCGACGGCGACGCCGGCGTGGTCATCGTCGACCCGTCGCCCATCATCCTGGCCGAGTACGGCTTCAAGCAGCGCCAGGGCGAGCTCGAACGCGAGCGCCTCTGGCGCCTGCGCCACAAGCCGGCCGTCACGCTCGACAACCAGCGCGTCGAGCTGCTCGCCAACATCGAACTGCCCGACGACACCGCCGGCGCCGTGAAGGCCGGCGCGGTGGGCGTGGGGCTGTTCCGCAGCGAGTTCCTCTTCATGGGCCGCACCGAGCGTGGCGAGAAGCTGCCCGACGAGGAGGAGCAGTACGAGGCCTACCGCCGCGCCATCGACGGCATGCAGGGCATGCCGGTGACCATCCGCACCATCGACATCGGCGCCGACAAGCCGCTGGACGGCAAGAGCGGCAAGCAGGAGTACCTCAATCCCGCCCTGGGCCTGCGCGCCATCCGCTGGAGCCTGGCCGAGCCGGCGATGTTCCTCACGCAGCTGCGCGCCATCCTGCGCGCCGCGGCGCATGGCGCGGTCCACCTGCTGATCCCGATGCTCGCGCACGCCGCCGAGATCCGGCAGACGCTGGCGCTCATCGAGCAGGCGCGCGCCGAGCTCGACGCGCGCGGCCAGGCGCACGGCGCCGTGAAGCTCGGCGCCATGATCGAAGTGCCGGCGGCGGCGCTCACCGTCAAGCTCTTCCTGCGGCACTTCGACTTCCTCTCGATCGGCACCAACGACCTGATCCAGTACACGCTGGCCATCGACCGCGCCGACGAGGCCGTGGCCCACCTGTACGACCCCGCGCACCCCGCGGTGCTGCGACTGGTGGCCGACACCATCACAGAGTGCCGACGCCAGGGCAAGGGCGTGAGCGTGTGCGGCGAGATGGCCGGCGACGTGCACTTCACACGGCTGCTGCTGGGCCTGGGCCTGCGCAGCTTCTCGATGCATCCTTCGCAGATCCTGGCCGTCAAGCAGGAAGTGCTGCGCGCCGACACCACCAAGCTCGCGCCCTGGGCGC
Source organism: Comamonadaceae bacterium ALPHA2B (assembly GCA_005503065.1). GTDB lineage: Bacteria > Pseudomonadota > Gammaproteobacteria > Burkholderiales > Burkholderiaceae_C > Xenophilus. Next base: position 94,504 of record SCOE01000017.1, on the reverse strand, counting down.
AGCGCGTGCTCGAGTCCGACGACCCGGCGGGGATGCTGGCCGAGTAAGCCTTCGGCGCCACCGTCAGCGCGCCTTTTGGATGAAAAACGGGTTGCAGCGCCCGCCCCGCCTGCACGGAAAGCTCTGATTTCCATAGCGTTGAAATCAAACGAAACATAGCGCGACGGCGTTGAAAAGACCGCGCCGGCCCGCGTGCGCACCATCGAGGCTCCTTCATCACTTTCACTTGAAAGGCCTCGACATGAACAGCATCCGCGCCACCTTCCTCGCCGTCTCCGCCCTGGCCCTGCTGGGCACCACCGCCGCGCAGGCCGAAAGCTACGAGGGCGTGCACGCGCCCGCCGGCGCCGTCGGCCGCAGCGCGGTGCAGGCCGAGGCCGTCCAGGCCGCTGCAGCCCGTGACCAGAACGTGGTGCGCGGCTCGCGCGGCGCCGAGACCGTTGCCGTCTCGCAGGCCCGTGCCGGCGTGCAGGCCGAGGCCGTGCGCACCGCCGCCGCGCCCGACCAGAACGTGAGCTCCGGCTCGCGCGTGAACAGCCGCGTCGTCTCGACGATGCGCAACCCGGTCGACGCGCGCGCCGAGGCGCAGTCCCGCAGCGCCAACGCGGCGCAGTGACGCGTTCCCGGCGTTGCACCCCCTCATCCCAAGGACACACGCATCATGAAACCCTGGATCCGACGCGCCCTCTTCGGCCTCTTCGGCGGCGCCCTCGTTGCCGGCAGCATCGCCGGCTGCGCCGGCCACCGCCACGGCTGGGGCGCGGCCGACAGCACCGAATTCCGCGCGAAGATGGTCGAACGCGTGGGCAGCAGGCTCGACCTCGACGCCACGCAGAAGCAGAAGCTCGACGTGCTCGCGCAGAAGCTGCAGGCCCAGCGCCAGGCCATGCGCGGCACGGGCGACCCGCGGGCGCAGTTCAAGGCGCTCTTCGCCGGCGACCGGCTTGACCAGGCCGCGGCCGCGAAGCTGGTCGAGGAGAAGACCGCCGCCGTGCGCAACGGCAGCCCCGAGGTCATCGCCGCCGCGGCCGACTTCTTCGACCACCTGAACCCCGCGCAGCAGCAGAAGGTGCGCGAGTTCATGGACCGCGGCGGACGCCGCTGGTCGCGCCATGGCTGAGCCGCTTGCAGCCTCGGCCGCCACCGCGTCGTGGCCGGCACGCAGCGCAGGGCGACGCGCCGTGGCCGCCCCGTCCGGCGACGGCGCGGCGCAGGGCGGCGTGCGCGTGCTGCTGCGCCTCGAAGGGCTGGCGCTGCTCGTGCTCGCCGTCGCGGGCTATGCGCAGCTCGGCGCGGGCTGGGGCGGCTTCGCGCTGCTCTTCCTCGCGCCCGACATCGCGCTCTTCGGCTACCTCGCCGGCCCCCGCGTCGGCGCGGCGCTCTATAACACCACGCACAGCCTGGTCGGCCCGGCGCTGCTGGGCGGCGCGGGCCTGGCCTTCGGCGCGCCGGTGGCGATGGCCTTCGCGCTCGTGTGGACCGCGCACATCGGCTTCGACCGCATGCTGGGCTACGGCCTCAAATACACGCGCGGCTTCGGCGCCACCCACCTGGGCCGGCTCGGGCCGCGCGATGCGTGGTGACGCCCGGATGCCCGCCGGCCTCATGCTCGCCGCCCTGTTCTCCCATGGGCACAATGCCGCCATGCCGCGCATCCTGCTGATCGACGACGACGTGCACCTCGCGCCGCCGCTCACCACCTACTTCGCGCGTTTCGACTGCACGCTCGACAGCGCGCAGCGGCCGAGCGAAGGCCTCGCCAAACTGAGGCAGGGCGACTACGACGCGGCGATCCTCGACGTCATGCTGCCCGAGATGGACGGCTTCGCGCTGTGCCGCCAGATCCGTGCGGAAAGCGACATCCCCATCGTCATGCTCACCGCCCGCGGCGAGGTGATGGACCGCGTGGTCGGCCTGGAGCTGGGCGCCGACGACTACCTGCCCAAGCCCTTCGAACCGCGCGAGCTGGTGGCGCGCGTGCAGACCATCCTGCGCCGCCAGCGCGTGCGTGCCCCCGCGCCGGCGGCCTCGGCACAGCGCCTGGTGTTCGAAGGCCTGGCCATCGACCTCGACCGCCGCGAGGTGCAGCGCGCCGGCGAGCGCGTCGAACTCACCGGCACCGAGTTCGAGCTGCTCGCGCTGCTGGCCGCCGAGCCGGGCAAGGTCTTCAGCCGCGACGACATCCTCAACCGCCTGCGCGGCCACGAGGCCGACCTGTACACCCGTGCGGTCGACATCGTCGTGAGCCGCCTGCGCCGCAAGCTCGAACCGCTGGACTGCATCAAGACGCTGCGCAATGCCGGCTACACGCTGGCGGTGGCGCCCGGCACTTCCGAAGCAGCGACGTCGTGAGGCGGCGCGCACACCCGCATCCGGTCGACGGGCGGCACCGCCCCCGCTGGCGCCGCTCGCTGCGCGTGCGGCTGGTGATGTGGTTCCTGGTGCTCGCGCTGGTGATGGCGGGCATCTTCCTGGGCGGCATGAAGCGCTCGTTCTCCAACGGCTGGGGCGCGGTCGCGCAGCCGCTGCTGATGGACTACGAGGACCGCATCGTGGCCGAGCTCGGCGCCCCACCGGACGTGGCCAAGGCGCAGGCCCTGGTGGCGCGCCTGCCGATCACGCTGCGCATCAGCGGCCCGCAGGTCAACTGGGATTCGCACCCGGGCGAGCCCGAACACGGCTTCCTGCGCGACGCGCGCCCTGCCAACGGCGAGGAGGAGCGCTGGTACGTGCGCCAGACCGCCGATGGCCACCGCGTCGTCTTCGGCTGGGCGCCGCGCGTGTGGGAGCAGGCGCCGCGCGCCGCGGGCTGGGGCACGCTGGCCGCGCTGCTGCTGCTGGTGGTGGGCGTGTACGCCGGCATCAGCCGCCTGCTGCGCCCGCTGATCGACATCCGCGAAGGGGCCGAGCGCTTCGGCCGCGGCGAGTTCGAGACGCCCATCCCCATCCGGCATTGCGACGACCTGGGCGACCTGGCGCAGCGCATCAACACCATGGCGCACGACATCCGCGCCATGCTCGACGCCAAGCGCACGCTGCTGCTGGCCATGAGTCACGAGCTGCGCTCGCCGCTCACCCGCGCGCGGCTCAACGCCGAGCTGCTGCCCGAGGGCGGCGAGGGCGCGGCCGAGCGCGAGGCGCTGCTGCGCGACCTGGGCGAGATGCGCGAGCTCATCAGCGACCTGCTCGAGAGCGAGCGCCTGGCCAGTCCGCACGTCGCGCTGCAGCGCGAGCCGGTCGACCTGCCGGCCCTGGTGCGCGAGGTGCAGGACGAACTGGCCGCACGCGGCGTGCCGATGGCGCAGGCGGTGCGGCTCGACGTGGCCCCCGGCCTGCCCACGCCGGCGCTCGACCGGTCGCGCGTGCGCCTGCTGCTGCGCAACCTGCTCGACAACGCGCTGCGCCACGGTGCCGGCGGCCCGCAGGCGCCGGTGGTGTCGCTGCGGCCCGCCAGCGCCGATCAGGGCAGCGGCGGCATCGAGGTCGAGGTGCGCGACTTCGGTCCCGGCGTGCCCGAGGAGCAGCTCGCGCGCCTGGCCGAACCCTTCTACCGCCCCGACAGCGCACGCACCCGCAGCGCCGGCGGCGTGGGGCTGGGCATGTACCTGTGCCGGCTCGTGGCGCAGGCGCACGGCGGCGGGCTCATGCTGCGCAATGCCGAACCCGGTCTGGCGGTCACGGCGTTATTGAATTCATAGCCATTTGCGCCCGTCCCACGGGCGTTGCCAGCCGATTTCGTTCACAAATCCGGCACCAGCCGCTGCAGGTGCTCCGCGAAGGCGGCGACCAGCGCCGGCGGCCGGGGCAGGCCGAAGCGCACCCGCAGGCCGACGGTGGGCAGCGGCGGCAGGCCCTCACCGGCGGCCAGCACCTGCAGGTCGGCCGGCACCGCCGACTGCGTGAGCACCGCGATCGCCTGGCCCGAGCGCACGACCGCCAGCAGCCCCGACATGCTGCCGCTCGCATAGGCCACGCGGTACGGCCGCTGCGCCGCGTCGAGCTGTTCGCAGGCCGCCCGGTGGTCCAGCGTGTCGGGGTCCGACAGCGCGATCTGCAGCGGCTCACGCAGCGCCGCCGCATCGTGGCGATGGCCGACCCATACCAGCGGCTCGCGGCGCAGCGGCGGGATGGGGTCGTCTGCATCGGACGTGGAGACCAGCGCCAGGTCCAGCGCATGCTGCTGCAGCTGGGTGAGCAGCCGCGGCGTCGGCGCGCACACCACCTCGACCAGCACGTTGGGGTGCTGCCCGGCGAAGCTGCGCAGGATCGCCGGCAGGAAGGCCGCCGCGTAGTCGTCGGGGCAGCCGAAGCGCAGCGTGCCCGACAGGCCCGTGCCCGACAGGTCGGCCACGGCCGCGTCGTGCTGCCGCAGCAGCGTGCGCGCGTGGCCCAGCAGCCGCTCGCCGTGCAGCGTGAGCGTCACGCCGCGGCCGGTGCGGTTGAGCAGCGGCTGGGCGAGCATCTCCTCGAGCTTCTTGACCTGCATGCTCACCGCCGCCTGGGTGCGGCCGATGCGGGCGGCGGCGCGGCCCAGCGTGCGCGTCTCGGCAATGGCGACGAAGGTGCGCAGCAGGTCGACGTCGAGGAGGGGTTTCATCGAAATGGGCAGTGGTGCGCCGGTGGCGCAGGCGCCAAGTGTCCATCCCTTCGGACCTTCCGGTGCGCGTCGACGGCCACCCGCGCGACGGGCGGGCGCCAGGTCGCGCTCAGGCGTACTCGCGCGCCGAAACCAGGCGCCAGTTCCCGCCGCCGCGCAGTTCCAGCACGTGCGTGTGGTAGCGCAGCACGGCTTGCCGGTGCGCGATGCTGATCAGCGTCGCGCCCGTGTCGCGCAGCCGCTGGTAGAGCGCGGCCTCGGTGGCGGCATCCAGCGCACTGGTGGCCTCGTCGAGGATGACGGCGCGGGGGCGGCGCGAGAACACGCGCGCGAAGGCCATGCGCTGCTGTTCGCCCATGGAAAGCAGCTTGTCCCAGTCCCGCACCGCATCGAGCCCGCCCACGCGCTCGGCCAGGCCGCCGAGGTGCGCGGCGTCCAGCAGCTCGAGCAGCTCCGCATCGCTGTGCCCGGTGCCGTCCGACGGATAGAGGATCTGGCTGCGAAGCGTGCCCAGCTGCATGTAGGGCCGCTGCGGCAGGAAGCACACCTGCTCCGGCGCCAGCGTGCGCACCATGCCGCTGCCGGTGCGCCACAGGCCGGCCAGGGCGCGCAGAAGCGAACTCTTCCCGCAACCGCTGGGGCCGGCGATCATGAGGCCGTCGCCGGGCCGCAGGCGCAGCGACAGGTCGCGGATCAGCAGGCGTTCGGAGCGCGGGACGTACAGCGTCACGTTCTCCACGCAGAGCTCGTCGTCGCCGCATTCGCTGCGTATTTCCTCCGCCATGCCGATTCCCCTGTCGGACGCCGCTCCACCGGGAACCACCGCGCGTGCCAGGGCGTGCAGGCGATCGATGCCTGCCACGAAGCGGCTCAGCCCCTCGAAGTTGTCCACGATCAGGCTCACGGCGCCCAGCACGGCCGCGAAGGCGCCCCCGGCCTGCACCGCGCGGCCGACCTCCATCCGGCCCGACAGCACCTCGTTCGCCAGGATGATGCTGGGCACCACGAGGGTCAGCTGGCTGAAGGCCCGCTGGAAGAGATTGAGCGTGCGCTGCTTGCGGATCAGGCGCCCGTAGTTCGCGAACGCCGCCTGGAACCGCGTGTTCAGCTCGGCGCGCTCCCGGGCCTCTCCGCGGTAGAACGCGATCGATTCGGCGTTCTCGCGAAAGCGCATCAGCCCGAAGCGGAAATCCGCTTCGCGCCGCAGCTGCCAGAAGTTGAGGCGGATCAGCGGGCCGCCGAAGACGTACAGCGCCACGAAGGTGCCGAAGGCGGCGTAGATTGCAAGGAAGATCACCAGCGTCTTCGAGATCGACCACAGCACCGCGCTGAACGCGATCAGCTGCATCAGCGAGCCCAGGAAGATGAGCGCGTAGTTGATCGAACGGCCGGTGAAGGTGTTGATGTCCTCGCTGATCCGCTGGTCCGGGTTGTCCAGGTCCTCCCGCGAGCCCAGCTCGTAGTAGCGCCTGCGATCCAGGTAGCCATCAAGGAAATGGTGCGTGAGCCAGCGGCGCCAGTGGTTGCCCAGGTAGTCCCGCAGGTAGTAGTAGCCGGCATAGGTCGGTGCCGCGAAGGCCAGCACCACCAGGCTCCAGCGCACCGCGGTCCAGAAGCGGTCGGCATCGCGGGCCGCGAGCGCCGAGGTCATGTCGCCCGCGCGCGAGATCAGCATGACGGCGAGCTGCGTCTCGCACAGCATCACGACGATCAGGATGCTCAGCAGGGCCCATGCGCCCCGGCGCTGCCCGCCGACCCAGTAGGGCCTGGCCACCTCCATGAACTGCTTCCAGGCCGCCATCGACAGCGTGGGCGGACGACGGGCACGCCGCCTGGGCTTTGCAGGGAAGGCTTCGGCCGGCGCCTGCGAGCCCATCCCGGGTGGTGCGATGGCGGACATCAGGCGTGTGAAGCGGGGCACAGTGGATGAAGGGCCGCGCGCGCCGGAGCGGCGGGCGGCGGACATCCTTCAGGCCGGCGGGCCCGGGACTCGCACGGTGCGTGGCGGTCCGGCACCTCAGCGCGACAGCTGCGCCTGCATGGCCCGGGTCGTGAGCGCGGCGCTCTCCGCCGCGCGTGAGAGCAACACCTCGTCCACGCCGAACTCCTGGGCCACGTGACGCAACTCCGACGGATCGTTCACGTTGACGTCCGAGTGCTCGCTCCTGCGCAGGGCAAAGGGTTCGAGCGCCAAATATTTTTCCATCGAGTGCATCGCGGGCTCCCAGACATGTGAATCTCTGAACGTCGATGATCCGTCGCACGTCGATTCGGGCGGCTGCGGACGGAGGCTCGACGGTGTGCAGGCATCGGCCTACGGTGGCTGCGGCCACGTGCCTGCCGCGCTGGATCGAGCGATCAAGCCCGCTGATGGCTGGGTTCAGAAATACTCGCTTGGCCGGGCGCTCCGGCGTGCTTACGCTCGCGGCATCCGACCTGCTTTCACTGGAGTTCTGCGCCCATGTCCCGCAACGACGATCCCGCCTTCTGGCACAACGCCCGCCGCCACCTGATCCGATACGGCGGCACGTTCGAGCCACTCATCATCGAGCGCGCCGAAGGCAGCTTCGTGTACGACGCCGACGGCCGCGCGATCCTCGACTTCACCTCGGGCCAGATGAGCGCCGTGCTGGGCCACGGCCATCCGGAGATCGCCGCCGTGGTGGCCGAGCATGCGCAGCGCCTGGACCACCTCTTCAGCGGCATGCTCAGCCGCCCCGTGGTCGACCTGGCCACGCAGCTGGCCGAGATCACGCCCGCCGGCCTGGACCGCGCGCTGCTGCTGACCACCGGCGCCGAGGTCAATGAAGCCGCCATCAAGATGGCCAAGCTCTACACCGGCAAGTACGAGGTCGTGAGCTTCGCGCAGTCCTGGCACGGCATGACGGGCGGCGCCGCCTCGGCCACCTACAGCGCCGGCCGCAAGGGCTACGGGCCGGCGGCCGTGGGTTCCTTCGCCATTCCGGCACCGTACCCGTATCGCCCGCGCTTCGAGCGCAACGGCCAGTTCGACTGGCAGGCCGAACTGGACTACGCCTTCGACCTCATCGACCGGCAATCCAGCGGTAACCTCGCGGCCTTCATCGCCGAGCCCATCCTCAGTTCCGGCGGCCTGATCGACCTGCCGCTGGGCTACCTCGCGGCGCTGAAGGCCAAGTGCGCCGAGCGCGGCATGCTGCTCATCCTCGACGAGGCGCAGACCGGCATCGGCCGCACCGGCACCATGCTGGCCTGCGAGCGCGACGGCGTCGTGCCCGACATCCTCACGCTGTCCAAGACGCTGGGCGCCGGCCTGCCGCTGGCTGCGGTGCTCACCTCGGAAGCGATCGAGGAGGAATGCCACAAGCGCGGCTTCCTCTTCTACACCACGCACGTGTCCGACCCGCTGCCCGCGGCCGTCGGCCTGAAGGTGCTGGAGGTGGTGCGGCGCGATCGCCTGATGGAGCGCGCGCGTGCCGCCGGGCAACGGCTGGAGAACGGCCTGCGCGCGCTGCAGGAGCGCGTGGACTGCATCGGCGACGTGCGCGGCCGCGGCCTGCTGCTGGGCGTGGAGATCGTCAAGAGCCGCGGCGGCAAGGAGGCCGCGCCCGAGCTGGGCGCCGCCATCACGCGCGAATGCATGAAGCTGGGCCTGTCGATGAACATCGTCAACCTGCCCGGCATGGGCGGCGTGTTCCGCATCGCGCCGCCGCTGACGGTGAGCGACGAGGAGATCGACCTCGGCGTGCAACTGCTGGGGCAGGCGATCGAACGCGTGGTCTGAGACCGGCAGCAGGCACCGAGGGGCGGGTGGCCGCGCGGCGCCCCGGGCCACACGTTCTCAGGGCACGGCCTCGGCGCCTGCGCCGCCCGTCGCCCGGTGCAGTGACACGGCCGCCGTCAGCCGCACCCGCACGAGCTCGGCGCGCGCATCCTGCGCCGCGAAGTGGGTGCGCTGCGCGTCCAGCAGCGTGAGCAGCGTCTCCGCACCCGCGCGGTAGCGCGCCTCGGCCAACTGCAGGGCGCGTTCGGCCTGCGCCAGTTCCTGCGCTTGCGCCGCGCGTTGTTCGTCGAGCGCGGCGATGGCGTCCAGCGCGGTTTGCGCATCGACCAGCGCCTCGACGATCGCGGCGCGGTAGTCCGCCAGCAACTCGGCGCGCCGCGCCTGCGACAGCGCGTGCGCGGCGGCCCGCCGGCCGCCATCGAAGATCGGCGCCGCGAGCGCCGCCGCCAGGCTGTACACCGGCTGGTCGAGCAGGCGGGCCAGGCGCGCGCCGCCGGTGCCGACCGCCGCGCTCAGGTTCAGCGACGGGAACATCGCAGCACGCGCGGCCGCGACGTCGGCATCCGCCTCGGCGAGCCGCGCCTCCGCCCGCGCGACGTCCGGGCGCCGCCGCAGCAGGTCGGCCGGGAGGGCCACCGGCAGCGGCGGCATCTGCAGCGCGGCCAGGGGCCCGGGCGCCGGCGCGGTGTACTCCGGGGTCCAGCGCCGCATCGCCTGGCGTGCCGCGCCGGCCTGCTGCCGCAGCGCGGCCAGGGTGCGCTGCTGCGTGGCGACGATGCCGCGCTGCTGGGCGACGGCCAGCGGCGTCGCGGCACCGGCTCGCGCGCGCGCCTCTACCAGCTGCAGCAGGCGCTGCGCGTCGGCGAGGCTGCGTTCGCCCAGCGCCACGCGCTCGGCGAGGGCCGCTGCGGCCAGCCAGTCGGCCGCTGCGCCGGCCTGCGTGGCCAGCCGTACCGCGTGGCGGTCGAAGGTGCTGGCGCGCAGCGAAGCGTCGGCGCTCTCGCGCGTGGCGCGCTGGCCCCCCAGCACATCGACGGTGTAGGCCACGCCGAGGCCCAGGCGGTGCGAGGTGCCATCGACGTCGGCGCGGCCGCCGAGCCGGCCTTCGCGGGCCGACGCCAGCGTGGCCGTGACGGTTGGCCAGGCGCCGGCCGCCGCGATGCGCCGCTGCGCGTCGGCCTGCTGCACGCGGGCGAGGGCGGCCGCCTGCAGCGGGCTGTGCGCTTCGGCGGCGGCCACGAACTCGGCCAGCGGCGCATGGCCGAAGCCCTGCCACCACGGGTCGGCGGAGGCGTCGCGCGGTGCCGGCGCGGGCGGTGCGGCACAGGCGGCCAGGAGCAGCAGCACGCCGGTCAGGGCCAGTCGGCGGATCGGTGAGTCGAGCAGGTTCATTCGGAAGACAGGGCCACCACGGGATCGAGCGCGGCCGCCTGGCGCGCGGGCATGAAGCCGAACACCAGCCCGGTCGCCACGGCGCAGACGAAGGCCCCCGCGATGGCGGTGAGCGAGAAGACGATGGGCACCTTCGAGGCGATGAGCGCGCCGCCCACCGCCAGCCCGATCGCCACGCCGACGGCGCCGCCGGTGAGCGTGACCAGCACCGCCTCGACCATGAACTGGCGCAGGATGTCGCTGCGCCGCGCACCGGTCGCCATGCGGATGCCGATCTCGCGCGTGCGCTCGCGCACGGCCATCAGCATGACGTTCATCACGCCGATGCCGCCCACCACCAGCGACACCGCGGCCACGAGGCCGAGCATCAGCGCCATGCTGCGGCGCGTCTCGGCCTCGGCCTGCAGGCGCGCGCCGGCGTTGCCGATGCCGAAATCCTCGCGCCCGCCGTGGCGGGCCGCGAGGGTGCGGCGGATCGCGGCCTCGGCCGGCAGCACGTCGGCCGCGGTTCGCGCCTCGATCACCACGTAGTCGGGCTGCACCTGCACCTGGTAGACGCGGGCGCGGCCGGCCCGGTAGGGGATGAAGACCATGTCGTCGTAGTCCTGCGCGCCCGAGTCGGCGCCGCGCTCGGCCATCACGCCGATGACTTCGAACTGCGAGTTGCCGATCAGCAGCTGCAGCCCGATCGGTTCGGGGTCGTCGGGGAAGAAGTGGGCCGCCGCCTTGTGGCCCAGCACCACCAGCGGCGCGAGTTCGCGGTCCTCCACGTCGGTGAAGTAGCGCCCGCGCGCCACGGCCCAGCGGTGCACGGCCGGCATCTCGGAGCCGGCGGCGAAGACGTAGGTGCTGCGGTCGGCGCCGCCGCGGCGCACGGTGATGGGGTCGCCGATGACCGGCAGCACGCGGCGGATCTCCGGCAGCGCGGCAAGGGCCGCGAGGTCGTCCTCGGTGATGGGGCTGGCCGCGCCGCCGGTGGGCGGGGGGCGGCTCGACACGTAGAGGATGGTGGTGCCCATCGTGCCGAGCTGCGCCACCACCCGCTGTCGCGCCCCTTCGCCCACGGCCAGCATCACGATCACCGAGGCCACGCCGATCACGATGCCCAGCAGGGTGAGCGCCGTGCGCACGCGGTGCAGACACATCGTGCGCCAGGCGGTGCGCAGCGCCTCGCGCAGGGCGCCGCGCGTGGCGTCGGGCGATTCCGAGCTATCAAATTCATAGCTGCTCGCGCCCGCCCCGTGGGCGCTGGAGGCCGATTTGGCTTGGAAACACCGGGCGTCGGCACCGCTGTCGCCGACGATGCGGCCGTCGCGCAGCTCGATCACGCGGCGCGCGCGCTGCGCCACCTCGCGGTCGTGGGTGATGAGGATCACCGTGTGGCCGGCATCGGCCAGCTCGTCGAAGAGCGCCATCACCTCGCGCCCGCTGGCCGAGTCCAGCGCGCCGGTGGGCTCGTCGGCCAGCACGATGCGTCCGCCGTTCATCAGCGCCCGCGCGATCGACACGCGCTGCTGCTGTCCGCCCGAGAGCTGGTGCGGCCGGTGGTCCAGCCGCTCGGCCAGGCCCAGCCGCGCGAGCAGCGCCCGGGCGCGGGCGGCCCGCTGGGGGCCGGGTGTGCCCGCGTAGACGGCCGGCACCTCGACGTTCTCCTGCGCCGATTCGGTGGGGATCAGGTGGTAGCCCTGGAACACGAAGCCGAAGGCCTCGCGCCGCAGCCGGGCCAGCGCATCGGCATCGAGCTGCGCGACGTCGCGTCCGGCGAACAGGTAGCGCCCGGCGCTCGGCCGGTCCAGGCAGCCCAGCAGGTGCATCAGGGTCGACTTGCCGGAGCCCGAGCTGCCCACGATGGCGACGAACTCGCCGGCGCGGATCGTGAGGTCGATGCCGTGCAGCACCTCCACGGCGGGCGCGCCGCCGTGCCCGCCGTAGGTCTTGCGCAGGCCCTCCAGCGCGATCAGCGGCGGCCCGGGGTCGGCGGCGGTGCTCACCACTGGAAGCGCCGCGGGCCGGTGTCGGCGCCGCGCGCGCCGGTGATGAGCGCTTCGCCCTCGGCCAGGCCTTCGAGCACCTCGCCCTGGTGGCGGTTGCGCACGCCCAGGCGCAGCTCGCGCGTCTCGGGCTGGCCGTCTGCGTTCAGCACGCGCGCCGTGTAGCGGTCGCGCTGGCCGGGCACGGGCGTGAGCGCCGTGAGCGGCGCGCTCGGCACGTTGCGCGCCGAGGCGACGACGAAGCTCACCTGCGCCGTCATCTGCGGCATCAGTTCGCCGTCGGCGTTGGCGACGTCGAAGAGCACCGTGTACATGACCACCTTGGTGGCGGCCGCGGCCTGCGTGGCCGCGCCGTCGCCGCTCTTGCCCACCGGCGGGGGCGGCGCGGGCAGCACCTGGCGCACCGTGCCCTGCCAGCGGCGCGCGTCGCCGCCCAGCGTCTGGAAGTGCGCCGGCATGCCGGTCCGCACGCGGCGCACGTCGGCTTCGGACACCTCGGTCCACACGGTCATCGTCGACAGGTCGGCGATGCGCAGGATGTCGGGCGTCTGGTAGGTGGCGTTGAGCGTCTGCCCCTCGCGCGCCTGCAGCGAGACCACGGTGCCCGCCATCGGCGCGTCGATGCGCGTGTAGCCCAGGCGTGCCTCGTCGGCCTTGAGCGTGGCCTGCGTCTGCGCGATCTGCGCCTGCAGGTGCTCGATGCGCGCGGCCGACGCGGCCTCGGCCGCCTCGGCGGTCTGCACATCCTCGTCGCGGGTGGCCTGCTCGCGTGCCATCTGGCGCTGGCGGGCCAGCTGCTGCCGCGCGAGGCGGTGCTGCGCGCGCTGCTCGGCCAATTGGGCGCGCAGGCCGGCCAGCGAGGCGCGGCCGGCGTCCACGGTGGCCCGCTGCACGCTGGGGTCGATCTCCACCAGCAGCTGGCCCTTGTCGACCCGGTCGCCCGGCTGCACGTGCAGCCGCAGCACCTGGCCCGAGACCTGGGCGCCCACGTCCACGTAGCGCAGCGGCTGCAGGGTGCCGACGGCGGTCACCGTGGCATCGATGTCGGCGCGGGCCAGCGGGGCGGTCTCCCAGGCCTGGCCGCCGCGGCCGAGCCAGCCGGCGGCCAGGCCAGCCCCGGCCAGGCCGAGGCCGAGCACCAGCGCGGCGATCCAGCGCTTGCGGCGCAAGAGGGGGCGGGGGGCGGCCATGTCAGCGGCGCGCCCGAAGCGAATCACGGTTCATGCCCCCATGACGTTCGGGCCGGCGAATCGGGTAGGGCGAAAGCCCCCGCCGATCCGGGGACGGGTGGGGTAAGCCCTACAATGAGAGTGATTCTCAATAAGATGCGCGTCGCCGCACCTTCTCCTGCCATCCACCATGTCGAACCCGGACGTCGCCCACCTCTACGCCGAGCACCACGGCTGGCTGCGCGGCTGGCTGGCACGCCGGGTCGAAAGCGGCGCCGCCGCCGCCGACCTGACGCAGGACACCTTCGTCAACATCCTGGAGCAGCCGGTGATGCCGGTGCTGCGCCAGCCGCGCGCCTTCCTGCAGGTCGTCGCCAGCCGGCTGATGATCAACCGCTTTCGCCGCGCAACGCTGGAGGCCGAGATCCTGCGCACCGTGGCGCTGGTGGCGCAGCACGACACGGCCCGCAGCGCCGAGGACGAGGCCGGCGCGCGTCAGCTGGTGGGGCAGGTGGTGGCGCTGCTCACGCACGAACTTGACGAACGCAGCCGCACCGCCTTCCTCATGGCCCGCGTGGAGGGCCGCAGCTACCGCGAGATCGCGGCGCACCTGGGCGTGTCGGAAACGCGCGTGAAGCAGTACCTGGCCAAGGTGCTGCTCCATTGCCACGCGCGGCTGTTTCCCGACGGAGCGGCCGCTTCGTGAGCGCGGCGTCCCTGGCCATCCGCGAGCAGGCGGCGGACTGGGTCGTGCGCCTGGACGAAGCGCCGGCCGACCCGGCCCTGCAGCGCGACTGCGCCGAATGGGCCGCCCGCGACGTGCGGCACGCCCGCGCGCTCGAGGAGATGCGCCGCCTCTGGGGCGCGATCGGCGCCGACACGCCCGTGCCGCGTCCAGCCGTGCGGTCCGGCCGCCGGCGTGTGGCCGCTGTCGGCAGCCTGGCGCTGGTGCTGCTGGTGGCCGGCGCGTCGTGGCGCCTGCTGCCCTGGCGCGCCTGGACGGCGCAGGAGCGCACCGCCAGCGGCGAGGTGCGTCAGCTCGCCCTGGCCGACGGCAGCCGTGTCACGCTCAATGGCGGCACGGCCGTCGACATCGACCTGACGGGCGACGCCCGCCGCGTGCGCCTGCACCGCGGCGAGGTCTATGTCGAGGTGGCGCCGGGCGGCAAGCCCTTCGTGGTCATCGACCGCGACGGCGGCGTGCGGGCGATGGGCACGCGCTACGCCGTGCGCCGCGACGAGCACGACACGCTGGTCACGGTGACCGAGTCGCGCGTGCAGGTGCGACCGAGCGCCGCACTCGACCAGCCCGTGGAGGTCGCCGCCGGCCGGCAGCTGCGATTCGACCGACAGGGCGTCACCGCCCCGATGGCCGACGCGCCGCCGCAGGCGCTGGCCTGGCGCGAAGGGCGCCTCGTGTTCGAGGACGCGCCGCTCGCCGAGGTGCTGCGCGAACTGGCGCGCTACCGCCCCGGCCTGCTGTGGGCGGACGAGTCCGCGCTGGCCGGCCTGCGTTTCACCGGCGTGCTGCCGACCGCGCAGGGCGACCAGGCGCTGGCGCTGCTCGCGGCGGCGCTGCCGATCGAGGTGCGCCACGCCACGCCGTGGGTGGTGCACGTGGGCCGCCGCAGCGGTGCCGCCACACCGGGAGGCCTGGCCTCGCGCTGATTTTTTTATCGGAAACCGCAGTCCCGGCCCTACCCAAAACGGGCGGCCGCTTGTCATGGATGTCACAAGCAATCTGACATTTCCATGAGGGCTCGAACCATGCAGGAGAAGAAACACCGTGCGCTGCGTCGCCTGTCGGCCATCGCCATCGCTTTGCAGTTCGCGGGCGCGGGGCTCGTGCCCGCGCACGCGCAACAGCCGCCGCCCGGCGGAGGCGCCGTGGCGTTGAGCCAGCCGGCCCAGCCGCTGGGTGCGGCGCTCAACGCACTGGCCGCTCGCACCGGGCTCCTGGTCGGCGTCGACGCCGAACTCGTGCGCGGCCTCCAGGCGCCGGCGCTCGAGGGCAGCTTCACGCCCGTGGAGGCACTGCGCCGGCTGCTCGCCGGCAGCGGCCTGGAGGCGGTGCCCGGCGCGGCCGGCAGCTACACGCTGCGGCCCCTGCCGGCTGCGGCGCCCGCGCCGCAGGCCGACGCGGCCACCCTCGGCACGCTCGGCGTGGTGCAGGTCACCGGCCAGCGCGACACCGTCACGGAAGGCTCGAGCTCGTACACCACCAACGGCATGGTCAGCAGCGCCACGCGCCTGGACCTGACGCTGCGCGAGACGCCGCAGTCCATCTCCATCATCACGCGCGACCGCATGGACGACCAGGGCCTCGCCCAGGTGTCCGACGTGCTGCGGCAGGCGCCGGGGTTGAACTTCATCCAGAGCGGCGATGCAGGCACCGATTCGAACGCGGTCTACGCACGCGGCTTCGCGGTCGAGAACTACCAGATCGACGGCATCGCGCAGACCGGCAGCTGGCTCACGCAGACCGGCGACCTCGCGCCCTACGACCGCGTCGAGATCGTGCGCGGCGCGACCGGCCTGCTCAACGGGGTGGGCACGCCCGCGGCCACCATCAACCTGGTGCGCAAGCGGCCCACCGCGCAATTCAAGGGCATGGCCTCGCTGAGCGCCGGCAGTTGGAACCAGGTGCGTGGCGAAGCGGACATCGGCGGCCCGCTCAACGACGCGGGCAGCGTGCGCGGACGCATCGTCGCCGCCGCGCAGAAGGGCAACTCCTGGATCGACCGCTACGAGGGCAGGAAGCAGATCCTCTACGGCATCGTCGAGGCCGACCTCTCGCGCGACACGCGGCTCACGGCCGGCGTCGAGCTGCAGCAGCACGACAACGACGGCACCGCGCGCAGCGGCCTGCCCTTGTTCTTCAGCGACGGCACCCTGGCCCGCTGGGACCGTTCGGCCAGCGCCGCCGCGAGCTGGGCCTACTCGCACCAGCGCCAGCGCATGGTTTTCGCGTCGCTCGACCACCGCTTCGGCACGGGCTGGAAGGCGCATCTGAGCTTCAACCGCGCCGAGCGCGCCTACGACGACGTGATCGGCTACGCCGCGCGCGGCTACGTGAACCGGCTCACCGGCACGGGCCTGTCGCTGTGGCCCACGCAGTGGAATTCGCAGCCGGTGCAGAACGCACTCGACGCCTACGTCACGGGGGCCTTCACGCTCTTCGGGCGCCAGCACGAGGCGGTGTTCGGCGTGAGCACCTCGCGCACCACCGAGCTCACGCCCGGCTACACCAACTGGACCATTTCCAACTACAACGCCGGCATCCCCAACTACTACCTGTGGAACGGCGACGACCCGCCCGCGCCGTACAACCCGCAGATCAGCGAGACGCGCAAGGCCACGACGCAGAGCGGCGCCTACGCGACCGTGCGCCTGCGGCCCACGGACCGGCTGTCGGTCATCGGCGGCCTGCGCGTGAGCGACTGGAAGGACGAATCGAGGCTGTGGACCTATGCCACCGGGGCCACCAGCACCACCCTGCGCACGGAGAACGGCGTCGTCACGCCCTACGCCGGCGTGGTCTACGACTTCGCGGACGCGTGGTCGGTCTACGCCAGCTACACGAGCATCTTCAAGCCGCAGACCCGCAAGACGACGACCGGCGACTATCTCGACCCGCTCGAGGGCGATGCCTACGAAGTGGGCGTGAAGGGCGCGCTGCTGGGCGAGCGGCTGAACGTGAGTGCAGCCGTGTTCGAGATCAGGCAGGACAACCTGGCCGTGGCGTTGACCAACCAGTTCGCACCCGACGGCTCGCAGGCCTACCGCGCCGCCCAGGGCACGCGCACGCGCGGCTACGAGTTCGAGGTGGCGGGCGAGGTGCGCACCGGCTGGCAGGTCGGCGCCAGCTTCACCCACGCCGTGGCGCGCGATGCCGACGGCGTGCGGCTCAACACCAACGTGCCGAAGAACACGCTCAAGCTCTTCACCAGCTACCTGATCCCCGGCATCGGTCAAGGCCTCACCGTCGGGGGCGGCTTCAACTGGCAGGGCGAGATCCACACCGACAAGGTCGGGCCGAGCGCCGTGCGTTTCAGGCAGCCGAGCTACGCCACGCTGGACCTGATGGCGAACTTGCGCATCAACCGCCAGCTTTCGGTGGCATTCGCGCTGAACAACGTGTTCGACAAGCGCTACTACACCAGCACCTCGGCCAGCTACTACGGCGCACCGCGCAATGCGCGCGTGACGCTCAAGGCCAATTTCTGAAACCTTTTCAACGATGCCGTTTGCCCCAAGGAGTGTTCGCCCATGAAAAAGACCCTGCTGGCTCTCGCGCTTGCCCTCGGTGGCGCAGCCCATGCCCATTTCGTCTGGCTGGAGCCCGCCACGGGCGGCGAGGCCAAGGCCTACTTCGGCGAATGGGCCGACGACCTGCGCGAGACCGAAGCCGGCCATCTGAAGCTGGTGAGTGCACCGGCCGCGGTGGCGGCCGACGGCACGCTGCCCACACCCTGGCCCGGCCAGTACGTGGTCGAGGTGAACCACACCGACAAGGACGCCGGCGGCGAATGGGACGGCAAGCGCTACACGCAGACGCGCCATGTCGCCACGCTGAGCTTCATCGTCCAGTGAAGGCCGCTCGCAGCGCCGCTCGGGGCCCGGACGCGGTGCCGGCCGAGGCGCCCGTGCGCCACCGCTGGCTGCCCTTCGGCGGCAGCGAGGCGCTGCGCTACCGGCTGGCCGTCGCGTCGCGTGCGCTCGCGGCCATCGTGGGCGGCTACGGCGTGGCCGCGCTGGCGTCGGCGGTGCTGGCGCTCTGGCTGCCCGGCACGCGCGCGTCGGCCACGGTCTGGGCCACGCTCGCGGCCTTCGTGGTCTACGTCGTGGCCGTGATGTTCGTCTTCGCCACGCGCAGTGCCTGGCGCGCGTGGGGCGGCCTCTTGGTGGCCTCCGGCGTGTTCGGTGCGCTGATCTGGCTGCGCGGAGGTTTCGCGTGAAAGAAGGCTTCCGGCAGTCGATGGCGTGGTTGCACACCTGGTCGGGCCTGCTGGTCGGCTGGGTGCTGTTCCTGGTGTTCGCCGGCGGCACGGCCGCCTACTTCCGCAGCGAGATCACCTTCTGGGCCAAGCCCGAGCTGCATGCCGCTGCGCGCCATCCGGTGCCGGCCGACGAGGCGCTGCGGCACGCGATCGCGCATCTGCAGGCGCACGGGGCGCAGTCCGAGCGCTGGTTCATCACCCTGCCCACCGAACGCGAGCCCGGCGTGCGCATGTTCTGGCAGGGGCCGCCGCCCAAGGCCGAGCCGGGGCAGAAGCCGCCGCGCCGCCGCTTCCTCAACGCCACGCTGGACCCGGCCAGCGGCCAGCCGCTTGCCGATGCGCGCGAGACGCGCGGCGGCGAGTTCTTCTACCGCCTGCACTTCGACCTGCACTACATGCCCGCGCTGTGGGCGCGCTGGATCGTGGGTTTCTGTGCCATGTTCATGCTCACGGCGATCGTCAGCGGCATCGTCACGCACCGGCGCATCTTCAAGGACTTCTTCACCTTCCGGCCGAAGAAGGGCCAGCGCTCCTGGCTCGATGCGCACAACGCGACCGCGGTGCTGGCGCTGCCCTACCACCTCATGATCACGTACACCGGGCTGGTGACGCTGATGTTCATGTACATGCCCTGGGCCGGCCAGGCCGCGTACAAGGACCACGGCGGCCAGCAGGCGATGTTCGGCGAGGTCTTCAACGCGGTGCAGGGCCGCGACGCCAAGGCGGCGGGACAGCGCGCCGCCATGGTGGACTTCGCGCCGCTGATGGCGCAGGCCAGTGCGCAGTGGCAGGGCGCCCCCGTGGGCCGCGTCGTGGTCAATCTGCCCAACGACGCCAACGCCAGCGTGAGCTTCGAGCGCAAGGAGGGCAGGGACCTGTCGTCCGAGCAGCCCACGGTGCGCTTCAGCGCCGTCAGTGGCGAACGGGTCGCCTCCACGCTCGACCAGGCGCCCCAGGCCGCGCTGGAGACGCGCGGCGTGCTCTATGGCCTGCACATCGCGCGCTTCTCCAATCCGCTGCTGCGCGGCCTGTTCTTCCTCTCGGGGCTCGCCGGCTGCGTGATGGTGGCCACCGGCCTGCTGCTGTGGGCCGTGAAGGAGCGGCAGAAGTACGCCAAGGTGCTCAAGCACAGGGGGCGCATCGGCTTCGGGCTGCGGCTGGTCGACGGGCTCAACGTCGCCACCATCGCAGGCCTGCCCATCGCCTTCGCGAGCTTCCTGTGGGCGAACCGCCTGGTGCCGGTGGACATCGCGCAGCGGCCGGCGGTGGAGATCCAGTGCTTCTTCATCGCCTGGGCCGTGGCCGCGATGCTGGGCCTGCTGTGGCCCACGCGGCGCATGTGGCGGCTCCAGCTCGGCGTGGGTGCGCTGCTCTTCGCCGGCGTGCCGCTCGTGAACGCCGTGGCGACACCGGGTTCGAGCCTGGCCGTGACGCTGCCGGCCGGGCTGTGGCCGGTGGCGGGGCTCGACCTGGTGTGCGTGGGCCTGGGCGCGGCGCTGGCGTTGGCCGCCTGGTACGCGAGTCCCAAGTCCAAGGCCGCTGCGCGGCCTGCCGCGAAGGCCGCCGCCTCGCCGGCGGCGCCGGTCGGCCGGCCCGTGGCCGGCGAGGGTGCGCCATGATCGCCGGGCTGCTCGCCTGCGGTGGCTTCGCCGCCGCGCTGGGCGGCTTCAGCGCGCTGGCGTTGGCAATGGACCGCCACCACGAGGACGCCTATGGCCGCGGCAGCTCGCCCGGCCGCCGCCGGCCCTGGCTGCAGGCCGGCGGCGCATTGCTGCTCGCCGGCTCGCTGCTGGCCTGCCTGCGGCTGCAGGGCGGCTCGGTGGGTTGGGTGCTGTGGTTCGGCGTGCTCACGGCCGCGGCGCTGGGCACGGTGGCCGTCGCCACCTGGCAGCCGCGGCTGGCCGCCCGCGTGGGCGGCGCCGCGGCAGTGCTGGCACTGCTGGCCGGCCTGGCCTCGATGCTCCTGATTTGATAGCGACTCGCGCCCACCCTGCGGGCGCTGCGGGCCGATTCGGCTTGAAGAATCGACATGTCGCCTGCGCGCCTGCGCCGGCCTCGGCGCACGGCTAGGATGGCCGCCCGCTGTCCAGAACATCCTTGCAGGAGACCTCCATGAGCACCGCCATCGCCGCCACCAACCGCCAGTTCAAGCTCGCCAGCCGGCCCACCGGCGCCGCCACGCGCGAGAACTTCAGCTTCGGTGAAGAACCCGTCGCCCGGCCGGCCGACGGCGGCGTGCTGGTCAAGACGCTGATGCTCTCGCTCGACCCCGCCATGCGCGGCTGGATGAACGAGGGCAGGAGCTACATCCCGCCCGTGGCCATCGGCGAAGTCATGCGCGCCGGCGGCGTGGGCCGCGTCGTCGCGTCGAAGAACCCCGCCTTCGCCGTCGGCGACGTGGTGTACGGCACCCTGGGCGTGCAGGAGTACGCGCTGGTGTCGGCGGACGAGGTCAAGCGCAGCGGCCTGGCCAGGATCGACCTGAAGGCCGGCACCGTCAGCCAGTGGCTCAACGTGCTCGGCATGCCCGGCATGACCGGCTACTTCGGTCTGCTCGAGGTTGGCCTGGCGAAGGCGGGCGATACGGTCGTCGTCTCCGGCGCGGCCGGCGCCGTGGGCCAGACCGTGGGCCAGCTCGCGAAGATCAAGGGCTGCCGCGCCATCGGCATCGCCGGCGGCCCCGCCAAGTGCGAGTGGGTCGTGAAGGAACTGGGCTTCGACGCCTGCATCGACTACAAGGCCGGGCCGCAGGCCGTGCGCGAGGGCCTGAAGGAACACGCGCCCAAGGGCGTGGATGTGTACTTCGACAACGTCGGCGGCGAGATCCTCGACACCGTGATGGCCAAGCTCGCGCGCAAGGCCCGCATCGTCATCTGCGGCGCCATCAGCCAGTACAACAACGCCAACAGTGCGCCCGCCGCCGGCCCGAAGAACTACCTCAGCCTGCTGGTCAACCGTGCTCGCATGGAAGGCATGGTCGTCTTCGACTACGCCGACCGCTATCACGTCGCCATCGCCGAGATGGCCGGCTACCTCAAGGACGGCCGCATGAAGAGCCGCGAGGACATCGTGCAGGGCATCGAGAACTTCCCCGAGGCGCTGGGCAAGCTGTTCTCGGGGGAGAACTTCGGCAAGCTGGTGCTGGAAGTGGCGAAGGACTGAGGACCGGCGGCGCGGCGCGCAGCCCGCGCCGCGCCGTCGGTGGCTCCGGAACTCCACGCTGCAGGGGCAGAATGTGCCGAGCGCCGCGTTCTCCGGAGGTCCCATGCGCATCCGAGCCACCGTCCGCAACACCGCGTCCTCGCACGCGACCACCGTCGAGAGCGGTGAGGCTCGCCGATCGCTGAGCGTGCCGCCGAAGCCGGCCGGCCGCGGCTCGGCCGTCAACGGCGGCGAGTTCCTGATGCTGGCGCTGGCCACCTGCTACTGCAACGACCTGTTCCGCGAGGCGGCGCGGCTGGGCCTCGTGCTCGATGCGGTCGAGGTCGAAGCGAGCGCCGAGTTTGCCGGCGTTGGCCTGGCGGCCACCGACATCCGCTACACGGCGCGGGTGCAGTCGAGTGCCCCGCCCGAGGCGATCGACGGCCTCCTCGCGGACACCGACGCCGTCGCCGAGGTACACAACACGGTGCGTGCCGGCGTGCCGGTCCGGTGGGTGAAGGCGTGAAGGCGGTGGCGGCATCGCGAGGACGCATGCGCATACCCATGCCTCCCGTCACGCTGCGCCTCATGACCGAGCAGGACCTCCCCATGCTCCACGTTTGGCTCAACCGCCCCCACATCGTCCGATGGTGGGGTGGCGAGGCGGCGCGGCCGTCGTGGGCCGAGGTGCAGGCCGGCTACCTGCCCAGCGCGATGGCGGAAGAAGGGGTCACCCCCTACATCGCCATGTGGGGCACCGAGCCCATCGGCTACGCGCAGTCGTATATCGCCATGGGCAGTGGCGATGGCTGGTGGGAAGACGAGGCCGACCCCGGCGTGCGCGGCATCGACCAGTCGCTGGCCGACGCATCGCGATTGGGTCAAGGCCTGGGCACGCTGCTGGTCCGCGCGCTGGTCGCCAGGCTGTTCGAAGACCCGGCGGTGACCAAGATCCAGACCGACCCCGCGCCCGACAATCTGCGCGCCATCCGCTGCTACGAAAAGGCCGGCTTCGTGGCGCTCAGGACCATCGACACACCGGACGGTCTGGCCCTGTACATGGTGCAGACGCGCGAGGCCTTCGTCGAGCAGGCGGGCCGCGTGGCC
The DNA here is from genome assembly GCA_005503065.1 of Comamonadaceae bacterium ALPHA2B. Taxonomy (GTDB): domain Bacteria; phylum Pseudomonadota; class Gammaproteobacteria; order Burkholderiales; family Burkholderiaceae_C; genus Xenophilus. The sequence goes on along the minus strand of SCOE01000017.1, from coordinate 72,344 downwards.
TGATCCCTCGCAGCCCGTCACAGCGCTCGGCGAATCGAAAGAACCGATCGATGGCCGCATCGGCACCCGCACCCGTGCAGAAACCCGCTTCGCGGCGCTGCGCCAACTGCCCCGATTCGCAACCCAGGAGACCACCATGAAGAATCTGCTCACCGGCCGACGCGTGCTCGTCACCCAGTCCACCGAATTCATGGGCCCGGTGCTGTGCGAGGTGTTCGAGGAGCAGGGCGCGATGATTGTCGCCAGCCCCGAGGCGCTCTCGGCACCCGATGCGGCCGAGCGCGTCGTCCGCGCGGCCGGTCCCATCGATGTGCTGGTGGCGAATCTCGCCTTCACGGCTCCGACGACGCTCGCGCACGAGGTGGACGAGGACGAGTGGGGGACGGTTTTCGCGGCCCTGGTCGACCCCTTGCCGCGCCTGGTGCGTGCGGCGGCGCCGGCGATGCTCGCGCGCGGCAAGGGCAAGATCCTGGTCATGGGCAGCGCCTCGGCGCTGCGGGGCATGAAGCGCGCGTCGACCTACAGCGCGGCGCGCGGCGCCCAGTTGGCCTATGCCCAGGCGGTGGGCGTGGAGTTCGCGCCGCAGGGCGTGCAGGTCAATGCGATCGCGCAGAACTTCGTCGACAACCCGACCTACTTCCCGGCCGAGGTGCAGGCCAACCCCCGCTTCCAGGAGCGGCTGCAGCGCGAGGTGCCACTGGGCCGGCTGGTCGGTGCGCGGGAGGACGCGCAGTTCGCGGCCTACCTGTGCAGCGCGGCCGCGGATTGCTTCGTGGGCCAGGTCTTCCCCGTCTGCGGGGGCTGGGTCGGGCGCTGAGGCCGCCTGCGTCGCCTGCACGCACCGGCGCCTGCCGGGGTCCGTCGGGCCGGCATCGCGCACGCCGGCGACCGGCCTGCACACGCGGCGTTTTCCCGCTTGCGCCGGCAGATCGGGCTCGCTGCAATGGCGGATGTCATGCAACGCCTTCCCGTCCTCGCGCTGTGGCTGCTCTGCGCCGTACTGCCTGCGATGGCCGCGCCATCGGCGCCGGGCGCTCGCGCGTCGATGGCTGCGCTGGGCATGCAGCCGGCGCAGGTCGAGTACCTCGCCAACGACGCGCCCTTCGTCGTCTTCGACGTCAGCCCGCGTAGCCTGTCGGCAGAGGACGCGGCACGCGGCGTCTCGCAGGTGTCACTGAGCTACGTGGCGGTGGATGCGCTGTCGCGCGTGGAGGTGAGCACCTTCACGCGCAGCGGCGCGGGGGGCGAGGTGGAAGTGCACGGGTTGCCGGTGCGCATCGACTGCGGCGGCGGCATCGCAGGGTATCGCCAGTGCACGGTGCCGGCGATCGGCGCGGATGCCCGCGCGTCGGGGGACCTGCAGTTCGGCCTGCGGGTGGAGGCCGAGGGGCTCGACGGCGAGCGCAGCGTGGTGCTGGTGATGCTGCCCGTGCAGCGGCCGGCGCCGCCGACCGCACGGCGCGCGGCGACCACGCCGCGCCGTGCGCTATAGACGTTTGCGTCAGACGCATATCACCACTCGGTCGTTGGCGATCGGTGGGCCGCACCGTACATTGAGGCTGCAAACTCTGACGGAGCGGGGTTTGTCTCCTCGTCGTTCACCGCAACGGCGTTGCACGGGTCCCCAGGGGCCCGTTTTTTTTTGGGCGTTGCCTTCAGCTGCCCGTCTTGTTCGGATTGCGCCAGGCCCGCTCGAAGGGCAGCCGCCACGCATGCGGCGCGATCAGCTGGTGCACGGGCTTGGGCCCCCACGAGCCAGGCTCGTACAGCCGCACGGGCGGCGGTGCGTCCAGCAGCGGCTGCGACACCTCCCACAGCCGTTCGATGCCCTCGGCCGTGGTGAACAGCGTGCGGTCGCCGCGCATGGCGTCGAGGATCAGGCGCTCGTAGGCTTCCAGCACCTCCCCGGCCAGGCCGGTGTCGGTCATCGCGAACTGCAGGCTCAGCTTGTCCAGCCGCATGCCGGGCCCGGGGCGCTTGCCGTAGAACGACAGGCTCATCTTCGACGCGTCGGCCAGGTCGAAGGTGAGGTGGTCGGGCCCCTGTGCTCCCACGCCGCTGCCGGGCGGGAACATGCTCTTGGGCGGCTCGCGAAAGGCGATGGAGATGATGCGCTGCCCCTCGGCCATGCGCTTGCCGGTGCGCAGGTAGAAGGGCACGCCGGCCCAGCGCCAGTTGTCGATGTGGCACTTCAGGGCGATGAAGGTCTCGGTGTCCGAATCGGGGTCGACGCCTTCCTCGCTGCGGTAGCCGCTGTACTGGCCGCGCACCACGTCGCCGGGCAGGATGGGCAGCATGCTGCGGAAGACCTTGTTCTTCTCCTCGCCGATGTGCTCGGGGTCGAGCGAGGTGGGCGGCTCCATGGCCATGAAGCCGAGGATCTGGAACAGGTGCGTGACCACCATGTCGCGGTAGGCGCCGGTCTGCTCGTAGAAGCCCGATCGCTTGCCCAGGCCCAGCGTCTCGGGCACGTCGATCTGCACGTGGTCGATGAAGTTGCGGTTCCAGATCGGCTCGAACAGCCCGTTGGCGAAGCGGAAGGCCAGGATGTTCTGCGCCGGCTCCTTGCCCAGGAAATGGTCGATGCGGAAGATCTGCGATTCGTCGAAGACCTCGTGCAGCTTGGCGTTGAGCACGCGCGCGCTGGCCAGGTCGGTGCCGAAGGGCTTTTCCATCACGATGCGGGAGCGTTCGACGAGCGCGGCCTCGCCCAGCATGCGCACCACCGGCAGCGCAGCCGAGGGCGGCACGCTGAGGTAGTGCAGCCGCCGGCACTCGACGCCCAGCGAGGCCTCGGCGCGCGCCACGGCCTCCTTGAGCGCGGGCGCTCCGGCGGCCAGCGGCACGTAGTCGAGCTGGGCGGCGAAGCGCTCCCAGGCGGCGGGGCTGGTCTTGCGGCTGCCGAATTCGTCCAGGGCGCTGCGGGCGATGGCCTTGAAGTCGTCGACGTCGATGTCGTCGAGCGAGACGCCGACGATGCGCCAGTCGGGAATGAAGCCCGCGCTGCACAGGTGGAACAGGCCGGGCAGCAGCTTGCGCCGCGACAGGTCGCCCGTGGCGCCCACGAGCACCACCACCTGCGGGAAGCGCGGCCCGACGCCGGCGGGGATCTTGGCCATGTCTGGCATCTCCGGAGTTGTTGTGCCGGCCGGACAAGCGAATTCGGTGCCACGGGCCGGGTGCCGGTCGGCCGATGCGGCGAGCGGGTGCGGATGCTATGAAATCAAGAGCTGCTCGCGCAGGCGGAACGGTCGCTGAAGGCCGATTCGGCCTTCAGACCATCGGGTCAGCGTACACGGGCCCCCATCACCGCCGCCGCGACGATCATGGCGGCCGCCAGCGCGATGCTCCAGCTCGGCGGCCGCCCTGTCACCAGCAGGAGCAGGGCCGTGGAGGCCAGCGGCGTGAGGTAGCTCAGGATGCCGATCTGCCGCACGTCGCCGCCTTTGAGCGCGCGGTCCCACAGGAAGAAGGCCGCGCCCAGCGGCCCCAGCCCGCATATGGCGACCAGTGCCCAGTCGCGGGCCGGCAGCGCCACGGGCGGTTCCAGCAGCGCATGGCACAGCAGCGACAGCGCGCCCGACACCAGCCCGAACAGGCCGATCGCCGAGGTCGGGAAGGGCGCCACCCGCTGCGTCCACAGCGAGTAGCTCGACCAGATGAAGGCCGAGCCCAACGCCGGCACGAAGCCCCAGGCGCCGGTGCCGGCCGCCGTCGCGCCTGCACTGCCGCGCGCACCCAGGATCGCCACCGCCGCACCCGCGAAGCCCAGCAGCGCCGCCGCCACATGCACCGGCCGCAGCGCCGTGCCCGGCAGGAAGAGCGGCGCCATCACCACCATGCCCAGCGGCCAGAGGTAGTTGACGAGGTTGGCCTCCACCGGCGGTGCATGGCGCAGCGCGATGAAGAGCAGGAAGTGGAAACCGAAGAGGCCGTAGATGCCCAGCGCCAGCGTGCTCACCGGCACGCGCCAGGCGGCCCGGTCGCGCAGAGCCCGCGGCCAGCTCGGCATGCTGCCCACGATCAGTGCGGCGCCGGTCAGCAGGAAGGGAGGAACATGCGCCAGCGCGGTGCCCAGGCTGGCGAGGGCGGCCCACAGGGCGATGGCGGTCAGGGCGCAGAGGATCGGCGACATGCCGAAAGCCTAGGCCGCCGCACCGTCGCGAAACACCGGCGTGTCGTCGCGCGGCCACGGTTGCACCGGAATGGTCGTTGTCCGACATGCACCGAAAGCGGGAAAGATTGCCAACGTGTAATAAAAATAGCTACATTTACACGCTCACATTTGTTTCCTATGTAACCAATTTAATTAGTTGCATGGGAAACGCCCCATCCCTCCACCTCTAGCCGGATTTCTGCAGATGAACCGCATCCACCGCGTCGTTTTCAACCAAGCCCTCAGCAGCTGGCAGGCTGTGAGCGAGACGGCCAAGGGCCGCACGCGCAGTGCCAGCCGCGGCGCACAGCCGGCGGTGCTGCATCTGCTGCGCGCCGGCGGCGTGGCGTTGGCCATGGGGGCGATCGCGGGCGTCGCGCTGGCTGCCGACGGCGGTGCGGGCGGCGACCCGTATCCTGGTCCCAGCGCTCAAACGAACACTGCCGGCTCCGGTGGCGCCACCGGCGCTGGCGGTGGGGGCGGGGTCAGTGATGCCCAATTTGGCTCCTTCGGCGGTGCCGGCGGCAATGCCTCGCTGGCTGGGACCGGTGGCAATGGGCAAGACGCCAATGGGGGCTCGTACACGAACGATCCCGCCGAGATCGGCATCGGAGGCGCTGGCGGCACGGGCGGCGCCCCGTCGGGTGCAACCGTGGGCACCAACGGCGGTGCCGATATCGGTGATGGCTACGGCGGCGGCGGCGGCGCGGGCGGCAGCAACGTCGTTGCCGCCGGCTCGACGACGACGGTCACCGGCACGGCGGCCGGCGGCAACGGCGGCAACGGCGGCCAGGGCAACTGGGCAGCCGGCGGCGGCGGCGGCGGTGGCTACGGACTGGTCGTTCCCGGCAATGGCGCCAGCATCGTGAATGTCACGGGTTCCATCATCGGCGGCGCCGGCGGCGCGGGAGCCGATTCGACGGGCCAGGCGGGCGGCGGCGGTGGCGGCGGCGATGCCCTGTACTTCACCGGCAACGGCAGTGCCAGCGTGACCAACGCCGGTGCCATCACCGGCGGTGCCGGCGGCAACGGCGGCACGCTGTTCGCCCCCGTCTACGTCAACGGCCCCAGCGGTGGTGGCGGCGGCGGCGGCGGCAACGGTGTCACGTTGTTGGGTGGGTCCTTGACCAACCAGGCTGGCGGCACGATCACCGGCGGCGCCGGCGGTGCTGGCGGCGTCAACGCTGCGGGCGACCCCACGAACGGCTTCCCGGACGGCATCCCCGGCGGCGGCGGCACCGGCGGCGACGGTGTCAACGCCACCATCACCGGCGTGCAGATCTTCAATGCCGGCACGATCGCAGGCGGCAACGGCGGCGCCGGCGGCGCCAGCGTGGTGACCGGGGTGCCCGATGGTGCAGCGGGCGCAGGCGGTGTCGGCGTTCGCATCGCGGGCGACGGAAACACACTGGTCAATGCCGGCGCCATCGCCGGCGGCCTGGCGGGCGACGGCGTCACGCGCGCCGATGCGGTCAGCATCACGGGCAACAACAACACGCTCGAACTCAACGCCGGCTACGGCTTCACGGGCAACGTGGTCAGCGCGGGCACGGGCAACACCCTGCGGCTGGGCGGCACGACCGACGCCTCCTTCGATGTCTCCGGCATCGGCCCGATCTACCAGGGCTTCAGCGGCTACAGCAAGGTCAACACCAGCACCTGGACGCTGACCGGCACCACTGCCGCGATCACGCCATGGACGGTGTCCGGCGGCGCCTTGTCGATTTCCAGCGACGCCGCTCTGGGCGACGTGTCCGGCGGCCTCACGCTCGACGGCGGGACGCTGCAGACCACGCTCGATATCGCGACTTCGCGCGCGGTCACGCTGGATCCCGCGGGTGGCACGTTCGCGCCCGCAGCCGGCACCACCCTCGGTTTGAGCGGCGTCGTGTCGGGCGGCGGGTCGCTCACGACCTCCGGTGCGGGTACGGTGGCGCTGACCGGCACCAACACCTACAGCGGCAGCACGACGATCGGCGCGGGCTCCACCCTGCAAGTGGGCAATGGCGGTGCGACCGGGTCCATCGACAGCACCAGCGGCATCGTGAACAACGGCACGCTGGTGGCCGATCGGACCGGCGTGCTGACGCTGGCTGCGCCGATCTCCGGCACCGGCGCCCTGATCCAGGCGGGCGCGGGCACCACCGTGCTCACCGGCAACAACAACTACAGCGGCACCACCACCATCAGCGCGGGCACGCTGCAGGTCGGCAACGGCGGCACCAGCGGCACGCTGGGCACCGGCGACGTGACCAACAACGCCGCGCTGTCGTTCAACCGCAGCGACAGCATCACGGTCGCTAACGCCATCGGGGGTACCGGCACGTTGACGCAGGCCGGCACGGGTACGCTCACGCTGACCGGCGCCAATACCTACGCCGGCGGCACCGCCCTCAGAAGCGGCACGCTGGCCGTGGGCAGCAGCGGTGCCCTGGGCACCGGCGGCCTGGTGATGGACGACGGCACCACGCTGGCCTTCTCGGCCAACAACCTGACGATCGCCAACCCGATCACGATGACGGGCATCGTCGACCCGACCTTCGACACCGGCGCCAACACCGCCACCCTCACCGGCGGCATCAGCGGCGCGGCCGACCTCACCAAGATCGGCACCGGCACCCTGATCCTGGGCGCGGCCAACAACACCTACACCGGTGCCACCACCGTGGCGCAGGGCACCTTGCAGGCAGGCGTTGCCAATGCCTTTGCGCCGGCCAGCCCCACCACCGTGGCCGCCGGCGCCACCCTGGCCACCGGCGGCTTCAACCAGACCGTGGGCAGCCTGACCAACGCCGGCACCGTCTCGCTGCTCGGCACCACGGCCGGCAGCACGCTGACCGTCAACGGCAACTACGTGGGCAACAACGGCCTGCTGCGCGTGGGTACCGTGCTGGGCGACAGCTCCAGCGTGACCGACAGGCTGGTCGTCACCGGCAGCGCCAGCGGCACCACCACCGTGCAGGTCACGAACCTGAACGGCCTGGGCGGGCAGACCACGGGCAACGGCATCTCCGTGGTCAGCGCGGCCGGCGGCATCGCCAACGGCGCCTTCAGCCTGGCCGCCCCGGTCTCGGCCGGCGCCTACGACTACCAGCTCAACACCGCGGGCGGCAGCGCGTACCTGAGCTCGACCACGGCCCCCGCGCCGGCACCGGCCCCCGCGCCTTCGCCGGCCCCGGCGCCCGCGCCGGCACCCACACCGGCACCAGCACCAGCACCGGCTCCCGTCGTTGGCTTGCCCACCTACCGCGCCGACGTCCCCCTGTACGCCGCCTTGCCCGAGCAACTGCGCCAGTCCAACCTGGCCATGCTGGGCAACATGCACCAGCGCATCGGCGACGACGGCGGCACGGGCAGCAACACCGGCAGCCCCGACCAGGGCTACCGCCAGGCGTGGGGCCGGGTGATCAGCATCGACCGCGACATCCAGCAGTCGGGCACGGTCTCGCCGCACAGCGAGGGGCGCCTGACCGGCTTCCAGGCCGGCACCGACCTGTGGGCCAACGCCAACTGGAGGACGGGCGTGTACGTCGGCCAGCTCGAGGGCGACATGAGCGTCAGCGGCTTCGCCCGTGGCGTCATCAACTACGCCTCCGGCTCCAACGACCTGCGCAGCCAGTACCTGGGTGCGTACGCCACCTGGAAGAACGATTCGGGCCTGTACGTCGACGGCGTGCTGCAGGCCGGGCGCCACCGCTACACCGTCAATCCCGCCCTGGCCTTCTCCAGCAGCGGCAAGGGCGACAGCCTGCTGGCCTCCGTCGAGGTGGGCCAGGCCTTCGCCATCGCGCCGAACTGGACGATCGAGCCGCAGCTGCAGCTGGTGCACCAGCGCCTGAGCCTGGACGACACGGGCATCGTGGGGGCCACCGTGCACCAGAACACCGACGGTGGGTGGATGGCCCGTGCGGGCGTGCGCATCAAGGGCGAGTTCCAGACCGGGATGGGCACCCTGCAGCCCTATGCGCGGGTGAACGTGTACAAGCGCGGCAGCGGCACGGACGTGACCAGCTTCATCGGGCCGGCGGCCAGCACGCCGATCCTGACGAGGACGGGTGGCACGAGCAGCGAGGTGGCGCTGGGTGCGACGTGGCAGCTGAGCCAGAGCACGAGCCTGTACGGCGAGGTGGGCAAGCTGTGGGCCTCGGGCGGGGACGCGAAGACCAAGGGCGGCGTCAACGGCAGCCTGGGTGTGAAGGTGCGCTGGTAAGCGCCGGGCACCGGCACTTCCAGGCCAAAAGTGGCTGCAGCGCCCGCGGGGCGGGCGCTGGCAGCTATCAAATCAGGAGCGTTCGGGCGTTTCCCCGGCCCGCCGCATCGCCGCGGTGAGCGCCGAGGGCGATCGGTAGCCCGTCCGGCGCGCGGCCTCCGCCACGCCCATGCCGCCCAGGCGCAGCGCTCGGGCCTGGGCCAGGCGCTGGCCGCGCAGCCATTGCATCGGGCTCAGGCCGGTCTCGCGCCGACACCGCTCCGAGAACTGGCTGGGGCTCAGGTGCACCTGCCGCGCCAGGTCGGCCACCGTCAGCGGCAGATGCCAGCGCGCACGCAGCCAGACGGCCAGCGCCGCCCAGTCGATGGGTCGGCCACTCGCGATCGGCTCGCTCGGTCCCCAGGCTTCGCGCAGCAGCGCCGCGCCCTGCAGCAGCGCCAATGCAGCCGCCGACCCCGCTTCGAGGCTGAGTGCGAGATAGCGCGCCAGCGCACCGGCGCGCGCGTCGGCGGGCATGCGTCCGGCACGGGCGGTCCAGGTCGGGTCGACCGTGTCCAGCACCAGGCAGCGGCTGCCGCCGCGGGCCGCCGCCTCGAAGTCGTGCCGGTCGCCGGGGGCGACCACCACGCCCTGGCCTTGGCCGATGCGCTGGCCGCGGCCTTCGACCTCCAGCTCGAGCACGCCCTGCAAGCCGACCAGCACCTGGAAGTGCTCGTGCGCATGGCTGCCGCGCGAGGCGCCGTAGTGGCGCACGGAGAGCGAAGCGGCCGGCACGCTGCGCATCGTGATCAGCCCAGCCGCAGCAGCACCGCGCTCAGCGCACACACGATGAGGAAGGGCACGCTGATGCGGTGGAATTCCGCCAGCCCGTTCGGCACGCGCGCCAGCCGCAGCGCGATGAGGTTGGCCAGCGAGCCCAGCACGCAGCCGAAGCCGCCCACGCTCACGCCCGCAGCGAGCGCAGGCAGGTCCTTCACGTAGCCGTCGAGCAGGATGGTGGCGGGGACGTTGCTGATGAACTGCGAGCTCACGATGGCCGCGAGGTAAACGCGCCAGCCTTCCTCGATGGGCCAGTGCTTCAGCAGCGCCGACACCTGCGGCAGCTCGGCGAGCTGGCGCAGGTCGACGAACATCAGCGCGATGATCGCCAGCAGCGCCCAGTCGATGCTGCGCAGGACTCGCGGGTGGACGATGGCGAAGGCGACCGCGACCACCGCCAGCCCCGCGACCAGCCAGTGCCGGTCGAGCGCAATGACAAAGGCGATGAACAGCGCCGCCGACACCCACAGCAGCTTCGGCTGCACCGGCGCGCTGTCGGTACCCGGGCGGAGGGTGATCGCGTGCCTGGGCACCAGCAGCCACACCGCGACCGCCAGCCAGGCCAGCATGATGGCCACCGTCGGCGCCATCATTGCCATGAAGCCGAAGAAGCTCTGGCCGCTCTGGTGCCAGAGGAACAGGTTCTGCGGGTTGCCGATGGGCGTGAGCGCCGAGCCGGCGTTCACCGCCAGCGCCTGCAGAACCACCAGCCGCGCCAGCGGCAGGTGCGCCTGCGTCGAGAGCACGCGCGTGAGCGGCACCAGCAGAAACAGGCTCACGTCGTTGGTCACCAGGGCCGACAGCAGCGCCGCGCCGCCCGAGAGCCAGAACGCGAGCTGGCGCTGGTCGGTCACGCGCGCCAGCAGGCGCTGGGCCGCCGACTGCAGCACGCCGCTTTTCTCCACGCCCTGCGTGATGGCCAGCAGCCCGGCCAGCGCGCCCACGGTCTGCCAGTCGACCAGGCGCAGCCACTCCATCGGCGGACGGGGCCGCAGCACGGCGAACAGCACGGCCACGGCCAGCAGCACCCACAGCAGGCCGTTGCCGGCGGGTGGGGCATCGTCGGTGGCAGGGGAGGCGGCGGACGGGGCGGAAGACATGCGGCGATGCGGGGCGAGGGAGAGGCACGCAGTGTGCCTCACCGCCTCTCGCCCGCCGCTCAGGCTCGGCGCCCGCGCGCCTGTAGGCGGCCGGCCAGCCGCAGGCCCATGGCCGCCAGCAGCACGAGCACCGGCACCGCGTACGCGGTCGACATCGGGATGCGCTTGCCGAAACTGACCACGAAGCTGATCCACAGGTAGTGGGCGCCGACGGTGTGCAGCCATTGCCACCGGCGCGCGCCCATCCATCGCACTGCGCCGTTCCACGAGGTCGCGGCCATGAGCGCGATGAAGACGTAGGCGATGCCGCCGGTGACGATGTTGGCCACGCCGGTCTGCTGCGCGAAGCCGGCGGGATCGAGCCTCGCGAAAGCCACGATCGCCACCAGGTGCAGCGCGTGCGAGAAGGCGAAGCCCAGCCCGAAGGCGCGCCGGTGTGCGAGCAGCCAGGCCGTGCCTGGCCCCGGCACCAGCCGCACCCACGCGGAGGCGGTGAACGCGAGCAGGAACAGGGCGAGCGAGGTGCGCGCCGTGAGGCGGATCACCATGCGTGCGCCCTGCACGAGGTCGGGCGAGGCCAGCACCACGGCCAGCGCGCAGGCCGACAGCAGCAGGGCGAGGGCCCAGAACAGCCGGCCGATGCGTGGCGCTGCGCGACGGTCGGCCGGGGAAGGAGAGGGAATGTGGGGCATGGCGTCACCATGGAAGTCGATGTGGTCAGGGATTACATTGGCCCTCCCCGACCGCGTCGATCTTCCGAACAAGGTGCTTACATGGGCATGGAGCGCACCACCTACCACCACGGCAACCTGCGCCAGGCGCTGATCGAGGCCGCCCTGGAGCTCGCCCTGGCGCGCGGCCCCGAAGGCGTGAGCGTGCGCGAGGCGGCACGGCGCGTGGGCGTGTCGCCGGGCGCGCCCTTCCGGCACTTTCCCGACCGGCGTGCGCTGATGACGGCCGTGGCGCAGGAAGCGACCGAGCGCCTGCGCATCGAGGTGCGGCATGCCGTGCGGCCGGCCGACCGCAGCGCACTGCGCCGGCTGGCGGCGCTGGGGCGGGGTTACCTGCGGTGGGCCGAGCGGCACCCCGCGCATTTCAGGATCGTTTCGGCCCGCGACCAGATCGACGTCGAGACCTCGCCCGGGCTTCTGCGTGGCATGTTGGCCGGGCGCCGGGAAACCGAGGACACGGTCCGGGCCGCGCAGGCCGAAGGCGACATCGACCCGGCGCACGACACGCAGCAGCTGGCGCTGCTGGCGCGTGCCTGCGTCTACGGTCTGGCGCGCATGCGGCTGGACGGGCACCTGCCGCAGTGGGGCGTCGCGCCCGGCGACGAAACGCGCGCGACCGAGGCGGCGCTGGCGCTGCTGATCGACCTGATGGCCCGGGCCCCGAATGCGCCCGGCCAAGCGAGCGTCAGCGCTTCCAGGCCTCGCGCAACTCGCGCTTGAGCACCTTGCCGATCGCGCTGCGCGGCAGCTCGTCGATGCGGCGCAGGCCGGCCAGGCGTTGCGTCTTGCCCAGTTGCGCGTTGGTCCAGGCCAGCAGCTCGTCGTCGCTTGCGGCGGCGCCCGGTCGCATCACCACGAAGGCCACCGGCGTCTCGCCCCATTGCTCGGACGGAATGCCGATCACCGACGCGTCGGCCACCTCCGGGTGGCGGCGCAGCACGGCTTCCAGGTCGCTCGGGTAGATGTTGAAGCCGCCGCTGATGACCATGTCCTTCTTGCGATCGAAGAGGGTGAGGAAGCCCTCGGCATCGAAGCGGCCGATGTCGCCGGTGCGGATGAAGCGCTTGCCGTCGGGCGCGAACCACTCGGCCTCGCGCGTCTTCGCGGGCTGCTTGTGGTAGCCGTTCATCATGCCGCCCGAGTGGCCGACCACCTCGCCGGCCTCGCCCGCAGGCACCTCGCGGCCGGCCTCGTCGATCAGGCGGATGTCGCTGCCGGGAGCGACCTGGCCCACCGTGTGCAGCTTGTCGGGATGGTGGTGCGCCTCCAGGATGCAGGTGCCGCCGCCTTCGGTCATGCCGTAGAACTCGATCAGCCCGCCGGGCCAGCGCTTCAGGATGTCGGCCTTGAGCGCGGCGCCGAAGGGCGCGCTGGTGCAGAACTTGGCCTGGAAGCGCGACAGGTCGAAGCGGTCGAACTCCGGGTGCGCCATGAGGCGCTGGTACTGCACCGGCACCAGCATCGTGTGCGTGACGCGGTGGCGCTGTGCAAGCTCGAGGTAGCCCAGCGCGTCGAACTTCGGCATCAGCAGCACGCAGCCGCCGTAGGCCAGCGTGGGAAAGAACACGACCAGCGTGGTGTTGGAGTACAGCGGCGTCGACAGCAGCGTGACGGTGTCGGGCCCGTAGCCATACACCTGACCGCGCTTGACGTGCGCCCAGCGCATGCCGTGGCCCTGCACGATGCCCTTGGGCTCGCCGGTGGTGCCGGAGGAGTAGATGATGTTGAAGGGCCAGGCCGGCTCGGGTGCAACCGGCGCCGGGTGCGCGCCCGCAGGCGCCATCCAGTCGCCCACGAGCGGCACCGCGCCGCCCGCGAGGGCGATGCGCGGAAGATGCCCACCCGCATCGCCCAGCGCCAGCGTGCCGGTGTCGTCGACGAAGAGCAGCCGCGCCTCGGCGTCCTCCAGCATCCGCGCCAGGCTGGCCGAGGTGCTGCTCGGCGCCAGCGGCGCCACGGCGATGCCGGCACGCAGCGCGCCGAGGAACACCGTCGCGTACGCCACCGACGCGTCGGCGCAGATCGCGATCGCGTCGCCGGGCACGAGGCCCTCGCGCTGCAGCGCGGCCGCGACGCGGTCCATGCGGGCGTCGAGTTCGCCGTAGTCGATCTGCTGGCGCGCGTCGGCCAGGGCCGGCTGCGTGGGCCGTTCGCGCGCGTGGTCGCGGATGAAGTCGGCGATCACGCCGTAGTCGCGCTCGAGCGCCGCTTCGAGGGATGTCATGGGTCGGTCTCCGGGCTCCGTTTTTCTTGCCGGGCTGCCTGCGCGCGGCGGTGTCCCAGCATAGCGATGCCGGTGCGTGGCGAACGTCGCTCGCATGTCACGTCGCCCTCGGCCGCCCAGTCGACGTGCGGTCCCGGGCTTCGGCAGGCTCAGCCCGAACGGTTCCTCGGACCGGAAGCGAGGTCCCGCGCGAGCGGCGCCCGACAGATCGTAACGAACGTGACGAATTCGGCGCCGACGCCCGCCCGGCGGGCGCTGCAGGCCGATTGCACTTAGCCCCGCCTGGTGCTTCTCAACCCAGGGGCCGCAGCAGCTCGGTCACATCGTCCTCGGTGAAAAGCGTCGCCTCGCGCGGCGCCACGCCGTGCAGCAGGCCCTGGGCCAGCGCGGCCTTTCGCGCCTGCAGCGCCAGGATGCGTTCCTCGATCGTGCCTTCGGCCACCAGCCGGTAGACCAGCACCTGCTTCGTCTGGCCCAGCCGGTGTGCGCGCGCCGTGGCCTGCGCCTCGACGGCCGGGTTCCACCACGGGTCGTAGTGGATGACCGTGTCGGCCTGCGGCAGGTTCAGGCCCGTGCCGCCGGCCTTCAGGCTGATGAGGAAGATCGGCACGTCGCCTTCGGTGAAGCGCGCGATGGCGGCGTCGCGGTCGCGCGTGTCGCCGGTCAGCGTGGTCCAGGCCAGCCCCGCGCTGCGCAGCGCGTCCTCGATCAGCGCCAGCATGCTCGTGAACTGCGAGAACACCAGGACGCGCCGGCCTTCGGCCTGCGATTCGTGCAGCAGCTCCATCAGCAGCGCGAGCTTGGCCGAGGGCGCCTCGGCCACGCCGGGCGACGACGCCGGCAGCAGGCGCGGATCGCAGCACACCTGGCGCAGCTTGAGCAGCGCGTCCAGCACCTGGATCTGCGCGCCGCCCAGGCCGCGGCCGGCCAGCGCGTCGCGCACGGCGCGCTCGCTGCCCAGGCGGATGGTCTCGTAGAGGTCGGCCTGCGCGCCTTCCAGCGTCACCGGCACGGTGCTCTCGATGCGCTCGGGCAGTTCGCCCGCCACCACCGCCTGCGTGCGCCGCAGGATGAAGGGCGCGACGCGGCGCCGCAATTGCGCCAGGCGGCTGCCGTCGCCGAGCTTCTCGATCGGCATGCGAAAGCGGGCGCGAAAGCGCTCCGCGCTGCCGAGGAAGCCGGGCATCAGGAAGTCGAACAGGCTCCACAGTTCGCCGAGGTGGTTCTCCATCGGCGTGCCCGACAGCGCGAGCCGCTGGCGCGCGTCGAGCGCTGCCACTACCTGCGCGGCCTGGGAGCGCGCGTTCTTGATGTGCTGCGCCTCGTCGAGCACGACGATGTGCCAGCGCCGGCCGAGCCAGCGCGCGCGGTCGCGCTGCAGCAGCGAATAGGGCGCGATGACGAGGTCGCAGTCCTCGGCGAAGGCGCCGCCCCGGCGCGTGGCGCCGTGCCACACGCGCGTGCGCAGGGCCGGCGCGAAGCGGGCGGCCTCGCGCCGCCAGTTGCTCAGCAGGCTCACGGGCGCGACGACGAGGCAGGGTGCGTCGAGCCGGCCGTCCTCCTTCTCGCGCAGCAGGTGCGCCAAAGTCTGCAGCGTCTTGCCCAGGCCCATGTCGTCGGCCAGCACGCCGCCCAGGCCGTGGGCGCGCAGGTGCTGCAGCCAGGCCAGGCCGTGCTGCTGGTAGGGCCGCAGCGTGGCCTGCAGTCCGGTGGGCGCTGCGATCGCGGGCAGCGGCTGCGCGCCGGTCAGCGCACGCAGCGCCGGCAGCATCGCCATCGGCGACGACGACGAAGCATGGGGCGATGGCGGCGTGCCCGCCAGCGCGGCACCCAGGCCCAGTGCCTCGCCGCGCGAGAGCGGCAGGCGCGGCCTGTCCCAGTCGGCGGCGGGGCGTTCCTCCATCAGCGCGAGCAGGGCACCGAGCCAGGGCTGCAGGGCCGCGGACGGCAGCCGCAGCCAGCGGCCGTGCGCGTCTTCGCGCCACAGCCAGTCGGGCAGCACCGGGCCGTCGGGCGTGGCCCGCGCCTGGGCCAGCAGGCCGGGGAGCCAGGGCAGCACGTCCTGCCGCACGCCGTCGATGGAGACGCCGAGCGAGAGGCTGAACGCGTGCACGCCCTCGGCGGCGAAGGGCGCATCGGGCGAATTCGGCGGCGCGCCATCGAGCGAGAGCTCCAGCGCGTCGGCGGTGCGGAACAGCGCATCGAGCGCGGCGTCGGCCTCGATCGCGAAGCCGGCCTCGCGCAGGGCGGCCCAGTCGGTGGCGGCCCAGGCGAGCCAGGTGCGTGCGCCGATGTGGTGGTAGCGCCCCAGCGCATCGCCCAGCAGGTGCAGCGAAACGAGCCGCCGCCGGGCGGCGCGCTCCGCATCCAGGTCGCGCAGGAGCCGCATGGGGCGCCCGTGATGTTCGACCCGCGTGACCGGCTGCTCGTCGGCCCAGTGGCCGCGCAGGCCGGCGTAGTCGAAGCTCAGTGCGGCGACCAGCAACCCGCGCTGCGGCCGTTCGACCGCCGGCACCGGCGCCAGGTGCAGGATGGGCTGCGGCACGCAGGGCGGCCATTCCGGCGCCGGCTCGGGCATGGCCGGGAACGGCACCCTCGACAGGCGCTGCCAGTGCTGTGCCTCGTCCGAATCGAAGGCCGACGCCGGCACGGGCGGCGCGGCGAGCAGCACCTGCAGCGCAGCCGCATCGAGCCCCGGCGCATCGACGAGGCCGCATTGGCCGGTGGCCGTGTCCAGGTACAGCGGCGGCGCGCCGGGGCACAGGCGCACGGCGCCGGTGCTCGGCGCGCCGTCGAGCACCGGCCGCAGCCACCACAGCGGCGCGGTCTCCGTGCCCGCGGGTTGCCAGCCCCAGCCCAGGCGCCGCGGCGCACCCCAGCGCAGCGGCCGGCCCTCGAGCTGCCCGGATGGGGCGGCGAGGTGCAGGCGGCCGGTGCCCGCGGCGAATGCGAGCGCCTGTGCGCCCGCGAGGCCCTGCACGCGGCCCCACGGCCCCGCATCGCCGGCAAGGCGCTCCTGCGCGAGCGACTGGATGCGGCGCACGCCCTCGCGCTCGCCGCCGGGCGCATCGGGCTGCAGCGCCGCGACGCGTTGCAGCGCGTCGGGGCCGGGCAGCTTGGGTGTGGCCCAGCCACCCCGGCGCAGGGGACGCGACAGCCGCCACGCGAGCGCGAGCCGGCCGGGCTCGCGCGCATGGGCGGCGGTGTCCGCCAGCAAGTAGACCGGCTGGTCGGCGCTGACGAGGGTGCGCGGGGCCAGCGCGGCGGTGTCGCCGAACAGGTCCCCTGCAAGAGGGCCACGGCCGTCGAGCGGCAGCGCTGCGGCGACCGGCTCCTCGGGCGCGGTGGGCGTCGCCGTCGGGCGCTTGTAGGCCGCCTTGATCGCGATCGCCACCGCGTGCCGGCAGTCGCGGCCCGCGGGGCAACTGCAGTCGCCGGCGAAGCCGAGCAGGCGGCCGTCGCTGCCGACCTCCAAGGTGGCGCGGGCCTCGACGGGCGGCTGGCCGGGGTCCTGCACCTCGCCGTCGAGGTGCCATTCGCTGGCGCTGGCGGGCGTCAGCGTCACGTCGAGCACGCGCTGGCGTCGGTAGAGATCGAGCGCGCGCTCGAAGACGGACGCCGGCACTCGCGCGCGCAGCGACTGCGCGTCGAGCTGCAGGACCATCAGGAACGGGCGGGGACGGCGGTCAGGCGGCCGGCTGCGGCACGGGACGAGCCGCCGCAGCGGCTGGCAGGCCCTCGAGCACGTGGCCGGCCTGCTGGTCGGCGTGGTAGCTGCTGCGCACCATGGCGCCCACCGCGGCGTGCGAGAAGCCCATCTTGTAAGCCTCTTCTTCGAACATCCTGAAGGTGTCCGGGTGCACGTAGCGTCGCACCGGCAGGTGGCTGTTGCTGGGCGCGAGGTACTGGCCGATGGTCAGCATGTCGATGTCGTGCGCACGCATGTCGCGCATGACCTGCAGGATCTCCTCGTCCGTCTCGCCCAGGCCGACCATGATGCCGCTCTTGGTCGGCACGTCGGGATGCAGTGCCTTGAACTTCTTGAGCAGGTTGAGGCTGAACTGGTAGTCCGAGCCCGGCCGTGCTTCCTTGTACAGGCGCGGGATGGTCTCGAGGTTGTGGTTCATCACGTCCGGCGGCGCGGCCTTGAGGATCTCGAGCGCGCGGTCGTCGCGGCCGCGGAAGTCGGGCACCAGGATCTCGATCTGCGTCGTGGGCGACAGCTCGCGCGTGCGCTGGATGCACTCCACGAAATGGCCGCTGCCCCCGTCGCGCAGGTCGTCGCGGTCCACGCTGGTGATCACCACGTACTTCAGGCGCAGCTTGGCGATGGTCTTGGCCAGGTTGAGCGGCTCGTCCTTGTCCAGCGGGTCGGGCCGCCCGTGGCCCACGTCGCAGAAGGGGCAGCGGCGCGTGCACTTGTCGCCCATGATCATGAAGGTGGCCGTGCCCTTGCCGAAGCATTCGCCGATGTTGGGGCAGGAGGCTTCTTCGCACACCGTGTGCAGGTTCGACTCGCGCAGGATCTGCTTGATCTCGTAGAAGCGCGTGGTGGGGCTGCCGGCCTTGACGCGGATCCACTCGGGCTTCTTGAGCGCCGGCGCCTGCTCGACCTTGACCGGGATGCGCGAGAGCTTCGCGGCGGCCTTCTGCTTGGCCGA
The DNA here is from genome assembly GCA_005503065.1 of Comamonadaceae bacterium ALPHA2B. GTDB lineage: Bacteria > Pseudomonadota > Gammaproteobacteria > Burkholderiales > Burkholderiaceae_C > Xenophilus. The sequence continues at coordinate 54,443 of SCOE01000017.1, read as the reverse complement.
TGCGTTGTAGTTCTCGGCGGATTGCGCCTCGCGGACGACTTCGGGGGTGCTCATGGAAATCCTTCAGGGGGCCAGGAAGGCAAGGAGCTTCTGGCTCAGCACCTGGGCGGCTTCGTCCCAGGTCACGGGGACGCCGATTGTAGAAAGGTCGACCGTTCGCAGCCCTGCGTAGCCGCAAGGGTTGATGCGCAAGAAGGGTTCCAGGTCCATCGCCACGTTGAGCGACACGCCGTGGTAGGTGCAGTGGCGGCTGACCTTGATGCCCAGCGCGGCGATCTTGCCGAGGCCGCGGAAGGGGTCGTCGCCCGGTTGCGGGCCTGTCAGCGCGGCGTGGCTGAAGGGATCGTCCAGGCGCACGTAGATACCCGGCGCGCCCGCCACGCGGTGCCCGGTGACGCCGAAGTGCGCCAGCGTGCGCAGCACCGACTCCTCGATGCGGTAGACGTACTCCTTCACGAAGTACCCGGCGCGTCGCAGGTCGATGAGCGGGTACGCCACCACCTGGCCCGGGCCATGGTAGGTGACCTGGCCGCCGCGGTCGGTCTGCACCACCGGGATGTCGCCGGGCAGCAGCAGGTGGTCCTGCCTGCCGGCGATGCCCTGCGTGAAGACGGACGGGTGCTCGCAAATCCATAGCATGTCGCGCCCGTCGGACGGGCGCTCCAGCGTGATCTGCTTCATGGCGGCGAAGGTCGCTTCGTAGTCGGCGCGGCCGAGCAGGCGCAGTTCCGGCGCCCAGGTGGGCGCGCAGGCCGCGACCACCGAGGCCGCGTCGCTCACAGCACGACCTTGACCATCGGGTGCGAGGACAGCGTGCGATACAGGTCGTCGAGCTGTTCGCGGCTGGTGGCCGTCACGGTGATCGTCACGCCCAGGTAGTTGCCGGCCTTGCTGTCGCGCAGTTCGATGGTGGACGCGTCGAAGGTGGGATCGAACTGGTGCGCGATCTGCGTGATCGCATGGACGAAACCGTCGGCCTTGGCCCCCATCACCTTGATCGGGAAGGCGCTGGGGTACTCGATCAGCGAGTCCTTGCGCGGATCGGTGGTGGTGGAGGTGGTGTTCGTGTCCATGGTGAGCCTTTCGGTGTCTGTCACGCCGCGACGGCCTGCTTGGCTTGCTGGTAGGCGGCGTACAAGCGTTCGTAAATGGGGCCGGGGCGGCCGTTTCCAACCGGCCGGCCGTCGAGCGTGGTGACGGCCAGCACCTCCTTCGACGCGGAGGACAGCAGCAGTTCGTCGGCGCCGAAGACCTCGTCGCGCGTGACGTCGCGCAACTGGTAGGGGATGCCCGACTGCCTGCACAGGCGTTCGAGCAGGCCGTAGCGGATGCCGCGCAGGACGCGGTGGTCCGGCTTCGGGCCGGCGACGGTGCCGTTCTTCACCACCCACACGTTGCTCGACGAGGCTTCGCTGAGCAGATCGCCCCGGAACATGATGGTTTCCGCCGCGCCGGCCTCCACGCTGATCTGCCGCGCGAGCACGGCGCCCAGCAGGCTCGTCGCCTTGATGTGCGCTTTCTGCCAGCGGAAGTCCTCGGCCGTGACGCAGCGCACGCCGTTCGCGCGTGCCTCGTCCGCCACGGGCTTGAGCGGGTTGACCATCACGAAGACGGTGGGCACCAGGCCAGCGGGCATCGCGTGGTCGCGCATCGCCACGCCGCGCGTCACCTGGAAGTACACCGCCTGCGTGGGTGCGGCCGGCGCCTGTTGCACGAGGCGCTCGGCAATGGCGCGCCAGCCATCGGGTGCATGCGGGTTGGGAATGTGCAATTCGGCGAGCGAGCGGTCCAGTCGGGCCATGTGCTCCTCGAAGCCGAAGAGGTGCCCGCCATAGACCGGCACCACCTCGTACACGCCGTCGCCGAAGATGAATCCGCGGTCCAGCACGCTGACCTTCGCATCGCGCAACGGCAGGTAGTCGCCGTCGAGATGGCACAGCGTGGACGGCAGGGCAGAGGCGAGCGGGGGAAGCATCTGCAAATTATCGAAGGCGCTGCCGTGTCGCGCCCGCGCCAGCGCTTTCGTTCAGTCAGCGGCCGATCAGGACGGGTTTTTACTTATAATGAGAGGCTTTGTAGAATTCTCGCGAGATGAGGGGCTGCCATAACAATGACAACCGAAGCCCCTGTTTCCGAGAGTGATGCCGAAGTCTCCGATTTCAAGCCGCTGACCGCCGATGAGGCCCGGCGCTTGCGCGAGCAACATCCCGAACTGTCGCCCTGGTGGGTGATCGGCGCCCAGGTGGCGGCGGGCTTGGTTGTGGCGATGGTGGCTTGGGCCTGGACGCAGACGCCTCTGGCGGCCGCGTCTGCGTTCTACGGCGCGATGGCAGTGGCTGTTCCGGCGGCGCTGTTCATCCGAGGGACTCGGCCGATGCATGGTGTGACGTCACAGTCCGCTGCCATGCTGAAGTTTTTTGTCTGGGAACTGATCAAGATCGCCCTGACCGTCGCCTTGCTGGCGGCGGCACGCTGGGTGATCAGTGACCTTCACTGGCTGGCCCTCGTGGCGGGCGTGGTGGTCGCGCTGAAGATGTACTGGGTCGCGCTCGTGGTGCGCCCCCGTTTGTTGAACCGGATCTGACTGTTTAGAGAAGAGACGTTGAAAGATGGCCGCCGAAGGACACGCCCCGACCGCCAGTGAATACATCGTTCACCACCTGCAGCATTGGCAGGTCGATTGGGGTCTCAATCCCGTGGTCCAGAAGGCCATCGTCGACTTCAATGTCATCAACCTCGACTCCGTCCTCTATGCGCTGATCATCGGCGCGCTGGGCTGCTTCGTGCTGTGGCTGGCTGCTCGCAAGGCCACGGCCGGCGTGCCGGGCCGCTTCCAGGCGGCGGTCGAGATCCTGGTCGAGATGGTCGACAACCAGGCCAAGGCCAACATCCACAACGCCAAGAGCCGCAAGTTCATCGCGCCGCTGGCCCTGACGGTGTTCGTCTGGATCTTCCTGCTCAACGCCATGGACATGCTGCCGGTCGACCTGCTGCCGGCGCTCTGGGCCAAGTACTACGAGATCTCGGGCCATGACCCGCACCATGCCTACATGCGCGTCGTGCCCACGGCCGACCTGTCGACCACGCTGGGTCTGTCGACCTCCGTGCTGCTGCTGTGCCTGATCTACAGCGTCAAGATCAAGGGGGCGGGCGGCTGGGCGCACGAGCTCGTCACGGCGCCGTTCGGCACCAGCAAGAATCCCATCTTCGCCCTCATCCTCGGCGTGGTGAACCTGCTCATGCAGATCATCGAGTACGTGGCCAAGACCGTGTCCCATGGCATGCGGTTGTTCGGCAACATGTACGCGGGCGAACTCGTTTTCATGCTGATCGCGCTCATGGGTGGTGCGATGGCTGCGTCGTTCTCGGGAGTGCTGTTGCCAGTGGGCCACGTCATTGCCGGTACTGTCTGGGCGATCTTCCACATCCTGGTGATCACGCTTCAGGCATTCATTTTCATGATGCTGACGCTCATTTACCTGGGCCAGGCTCATGAGGCCCACTGAGGCTCGGTTCCCTTCGCTTTTCTTTTTCTTTCGCTTTCAATCAGCTATCTAAGGAGTCATCATGGAAGCTTCCAACGTTCTCGGTCTCGTTGCCCTGGCCTGTGGCCTGATCGTCGGCCTCGGTGCCATCGGCGCATCGATCGGCATCGCCCTGATGGGTGGCAAGTTCCTCGAATCGTCGGCCCGCCAGCCCGAACTCATGAACGACCTGCAGACCAAGATGTTCATCTTGGCCGGCCTGATCGACGCCGCCTTCCTGATCGGCGTGGCCATCGCCCTGCTGTTCGCGTTCGCCAACCCGTTCCTGTCCGCGCTGCCTCGCTAATCCGGTTTCAACGCCACTCTAGAAAGGTGTTGCCGTGAGTATCAACGCGACCCTGATCGTCCAGGGCATCGTCTTCCTGCTGCTCGTGCTGTTCACGATGAAATTCGTGTGGCCGCCGATCGCAAAGGCGCTGGACGAGCGGGCACAAAAGATCGCCGCGGGTCTGGCGGCCGCCGAGAAGGCCAAGGCCGAACTGGCCGCTGCCGACAAGCGCGTCGAACAGGAACTGCAAGCCTCGCGCAACGAGACGAGCAACCGCCTGGCCGATGCCGAGCGCCGTGCCCAGCAAATCATCGAAGAGGCCAAGGCCCGCGCCACCGAGGAGGCCAACAAGATCGTGGCCGCCGCACGTGACGAGGCCGAGCAACAGGCCGTGCGCGCCCGCGAAGCCCTGCGCGAGCAGGTCGCTGCGCTGGCCGTCAAGGGCGCCGAGCAGATCCTGCGCAAGGAAGTCGACGCCGGCGTCCATGCCGACCTGCTGTCGCGCCTGAAGACGGAACTCTGAGGACGACATGGCCGAACTCGCGACCATTGCCCGTCCCTACGCCGAGGCGCTGTTCAAGGCGTCGGCCGGCAACGCGGCGGCGACCGCCGGCTGGCTCGAGCCGCTGGCGGCCGTGGCTGGCGACGCGCAGCTCCAGGAGTTCGCGTCCAACCCCAAGGTGTCGTCCGACCAGGTCTTCGACCTGATCGCCGGTGCCGTGCCCGGCGGCCTGCCCACGGCGGGCCAGAACTTCCTGCGCGCCGTGATCGAGAACGACCGCCTGGCCGCGCTGCCCGAGGCGGCCGCGCAGTTCCGCGTGCTGCTCAATGCCAGCTCCGGCGCGGCCGACGCGGTCGTCTACAGCGCCTTCCCGATCGATGCGGGCGCGCTGGCCGATGTGTCGGCGGCGCTCGAGAAGCGTTTCGGGCGCAAGCTCACGACGCGCGTCGAGGTCGACCCGTCCCTCATCGGTGGCATCCGTGCCGTGGTGGGCGACGAAGTGCTCGACACCTCGGTCAAGGCCCGACTCGAACAAATGAAGGCGGCGCTCACCGCCTGAGGCGGCGGGCGTGCCGGTCGTCACACTGATTGAAAGAAGGAAAGAGTCATGCAACTCAATCCCGCAGAAATTTCCGAGCTGATCAAGAGCCGCATCGAGGGCCTCGGCGTCAGCGCCGACATCCGCAACGAGGGCACCGTCGTTTCGGTGACCGACGGCATCGTGCGCATCCATGGCCTGTCCGAGGCCATGCAGGGCGAAATGCTGGAGTTCCCCGCCACGGCCAGCGGCCAGCCGACCTTCGGCCTGGCTCTGAACCTCGAGCGTGACTCGGTGGGCGCCGTGATTCTGGGCGAGTACGAGCACATCTCCGAAGGCGACACCGTCAAGTGCACGGGCCGCATCCTGGAAGTGCCGGTCGGCCCCGAGCTGATCGGCCGCGTCGTCAACGCCCTGGGCCAGCCCATCGACGGCAAGGGTCCTGTCAACGCCAAGCTGACCGACGTGATCGAGAAGGTCGCGCCCGGCGTGATCGCGCGGAAGTCCGTCGACCAGCCGATGCAGACCGGCCTGAAGTCGATCGACTCCATGGTGCCGATCGGCCGAGGCCAGCGCGAGCTGATCATCGGCGACCGCCAGACCGGCAAGACCGCGGTGGCGATCGACACGATCATCAACCAGAAGGGTCAGAACATGACCTGCATCTACGTCGCGATCGGCCAGAAGGCTTCGTCGATCAAGAACGTGGTGCGTGCGCTCGAGCAGGCCGGTGCGATGGACTACACCATCGTCGTCGCCGCTTCCGCTTCCGAATCCGCCGCCATGCAGTACGTCTCGGCGTACTCGGGCTGCACGATGGGCGAATACTTCCGCGACCGCGGCCAGGATGCGCTGATCATCTACGACGACCTGTCCAAGCAGGCCGTCGCGTATCGCCAGGTCTCGCTGCTGCTGCGTCGCCCGCCGGGCCGCGAAGCCTACCCCGGCGACGTGTTCTACCTCCACAGCCGCCTGCTGGAGCGTGCCGCCCGAGTGAACGCCGACTACGTCGAAGCCTTCACCAAGGGCGAAGTCAAGGGCAAGACCGGCTCGCTGACGGCGCTGCCGATCATCGAGACGCAGGCCGGCGACGTGTCCGCCTTCGTGCCGACCAACGTGATCTCGATCACCGACGGCCAGATCTTCCTGGAAACCAGCCTGTTCAACGCCGGCATCCGCCCCGCCATCAACGCCGGTATCTCGGTGTCGCGCGTGGGTTCGGCGGCGCAGACCAAGGTGATCAAGGGCCTGTCCGGCGGTATCCGTACCGACCTGGCGCAGTACCGTGAGCTGGCGGCCTTCGCCCAGTTCGCTTCCGACCTCGACGCCTCGACCAAGAAGCAGCTCGACCGCGGTGCCCGCGTAACCGAACTGCTCAAGCAGGCCCAGTACAGCCCGCTGCCGATCTCGCTGATGGCCTCGTCGCTGTTCGCGGTGAACAAGGGCTTCATGGACGACCTGGACGTCAAGAAGGTGCTCGCCTTCGAACATGGCCTGCACCAGTTCCTGAAGACCAGCCACGGTGCCCTGCTCGACAAGATCGAACAGGCCAAGGCCTTGGACAAGGATGCGGAAGCCGAACTGACGGCGGCGATCACCTCGTTCAAGAAGTCCTTCGCCTGATGGCGGCAGGACGGAACAAGCCCTAAGGAGCATCGATGGCAGCCGGCAAGGAAATCCGCGGCAAGATCAAATCGGTGGAGAACACCAAGAAGATCACCAAGGCCATGGAAATGGTGGCCGCGTCGAAGATGCGCAAGGCGCAGGACCGGATGCGCGCCGCGCGTCCGTACAGCGAGAAGATCCGTTCCATCGCGGCCAACCTGAGCCAGGCCAACCCGGAATACACCCACGCCTTCATGAAGACCAACGACGCCAAGTCGGCGGGCTTCATCGTGGTGACGACCGACAAGGGCCTGTGCGGTGGCATGAACACCAACGTGCTGCGCGCCGTGACGACCAAGCTGCGCGAACTGCAGTCGGCCGGCGTGTCGGCCGAGGCGGTGGCCATCGGCAACAAGGGCCTGGGCTTCCTGACGCGCATCGGCGCGCGCGTGGTGTCGCACGTCACCCAGCTGGGTGACACGCCGCACCTCGACAAGCTGATCGGCCCCGTGAAGGTGCTGTTCGACGCGTACGCCGAGGGCAAGATCAACGCGGTGTACCTGAGCTACACCAAGTTCATCAACACCATGCGCCAGGAATCGGTCGTCGAGCAGTTGCTGCCGCTCAAGGCCGAGTCGCTGCAGGCCGAGAAGGGCCAGCACAGCTGGGACTACATCTACGAGCCCGATGCGCAGACCGTCATCGACGAACTGCTGGTGCGCTATGTGGAGTCGCTGGTGTACCAGGCCGTGGCCGAGAACATGGCGTCGGAGCAGTCGGCCCGCATGGTGGCGATGAAAGCCGCCACGGACAACGCCGGCAACGTGATCAACGAGCTCAAGCTGGTCTACAACAAGACCCGCCAGGCCGGGATCACGAAGGAGCTGTCGGAGATCGTGGCCGGTGCGGCCGCGGCGACCGGCAGCTGATCCGCGGCCACCGCGCAGAGATTCAAGACAAATTTACTGGAGCACACAATGGCTCAAGCACAAGGCAAGATCGTTCAATGTATCGGCGCCGTGGTCGACGTGGAATTCCCCCGTGACCAGATGCCCAAGGTGTATGACGCCCTCAAGTTCGAAGGCGGCGCCCTGACCCTCGAAGTGCAGCAGCAGCTCGGCGACGGCGTGGTGCGCACCATTGCGCTGGGCTCGTCCGACGGCCTGCGCCGCGGCCTCATCGTCACCAACACCGGCGCGCCCATCACGGTGCCGGTGGGCAAGGCCACCCTGGGCCGCATCATGGACGTGCTGGGCTCGCCCATCGACGAGCGCGGCCCGGTCGGCCAGGAGCTGACGGCCTCCATCCACCGCAAGGCCCCTGCCTACGACGAGCTGAGCCCCTCGCAGGAACTGCTCGAGACCGGCATCAAGGTGATCGACCTGGTGTGCCCGTTCGCCAAGGGCGGCAAGGTGGGCCTGTTCGGCGGCGCCGGCGTCGGCAAGACCGTGAACATGATGGAGCTCATCAACAACATCGCCAAGGCGCACTCCGGCCTGTCCGTGTTCGCCGGCGTGGGTGAGCGCACCCGCGAGGGCAACGACTTCTATCACGAGATGTCGGACTCCGGCGTCGTGAACCAGGAGAACCTGTCCGAGTCGAAGGTGGCCATGGTCTACGGCCAGATGAACGAGCCCCCGGGCAACCGTCTGCGCGTGGCGCTGACCGGCCTGACCATCGCCGAGTCCTTCCGCGACGAAGGCCGCGACGTGCTGTTCTTCGTCGACAACATCTACCGCTACACCCTGGCCGGTACCGAAGTGTCGGCACTGCTGGGCCGCATGCCTTCCGCCGTGGGCTACCAGCCGACGCTGGCCGAGGAAATGGGCCGCCTGCAGGAGCGCATCACCTCGACCAAGGTCGGCTCGATCACCTCGATCCAGGCCGTGTACGTCCCTGCCGACGACTTGACCGACCCCTCGCCGGCCACGACCTTCGCCCACCTGGACTCCACCGTGGTGCTGAGCCGTGACATCGCCTCGCTGGGCATCTACCCGGCCGTGGACCCGCTGGACTCGACCTCGCGCCAGCTCGACCCCAACGTCGTCGGCGAAGAGCACTACAGCGTGGCCCGCGCCGTGCAGGGCACGCTGCAGCGCTACAAGGAACTGCGCGACATCATCGCCATCCTGGGCATGGACGAACTGGCACCCGAAGACAAGCTGGCCGTGGCCCGCGCCCGGAAGATCCAGCGCTTCCTGTCGCAGCCCTTCCACGTCGCCGAAGTGTTCACCGGCTCGCCCGGCAAGTACGTGCCGCTGTCGGAAACCATTCGCGGCTTCAAGATGATCGTGAACGGTGAGTGCGATCACCTGCCGGAACAGGCCTTCTACATGGTGGGCACCATCGACGAAGCCATGGAAAAAGGGAAAAAGGTCGCCTGAGCGGCGCATACGGGCAGCCCGCGTCGTTGCCGTGCTCGCCGTACATCAGTACGGCTGTGCGCGGCGCCTAGCGGGCCCTCCCGTCTGCTTGCTCATCCGACCTTTTTCATCTGAAAGGAACGCATATGGCCAACACCATTCAAGTCGATGTGGTCAGCGCCGAGGAGTCGATCTTCTCGGGCCAGGCGCGCTTCGTGGCGCTGCCGGGTGAAGCCGGTGAACTGGGTATCTACCCGCGCCACACGCCGCTGATCACGCGCATCCGCCCGGGTGCCGTGCGGATCGAGACGGCCGACGGCGGCGAGGAGTTCGTGTTCGTGGCCGGCGGCATCCTCGAGGTGCAGCCCGACGCGGTGACCGTGCTGTCCGACACTGCCATCCGCGGCAAGGACCTGGACGACGAGAAGGCCAGTGCTGCCAAGAAGGCGGCGGAGGAAGCCCTCAAGAACGCCAAGAGCGACATCGACATCGCCATGGCGCAATCGGAACTCGCCGTGATGGCCGCACAGATCGCTGCGCTGCGCAAGTACCGTCAGAAGAAGTGAGCAACGGGGTGCGGCGATGGTCGCGCCCTCTCCATGCCAGACAAAGCCGCCCGCCGGGCGGCTTTTTCGTTTCCGCCAACTTCTCTCATTCGTCCACTTCGGCCAATATTGGGCCGAAGTTTGGCCTTGTCCGGCCGAAGATGCACACCTAGGATGCGCCCGACACCGTGACATGCGCGCAGCCGGCGCGCAGATCGCGGAGAGAAGAACATGCACGGAGACAAACGCTTGGCACCCTGGAACGGCCTGTCCGCGCCCGAGATGCAGTTGCTGCAGACCACCTTCTGGTCCGCTGGCGGCTCTCGCCATGGGATGGCCGAACGCCTGGGCTTCTCGCGCAGCAAGGCCAACGCCCTGATCGCGGGACTTCTCGACCAGGGCCTCCTGGCCGAGGCTGGACCGCGGGCTTCCTCGGGCGGGCGGCGCGCCGAGCATCTGCGACTGCACGACGGGCTCGGCGTGCTGGTAGGCATCGACGTCGGCGCCACCAGCGTGGACGTCGCCATCCTCCAGCCCGACCTCACCGTGCTGGCCCATCACCAGGAGGTGGTTGATGTCCGCCAAGGGCCGGGCGTGGTGCTGGCCCGCGTGCGCGCCATCATGCGCGAGCTGCTGCAGGGCCAGGGCATCGCGGCCTCCGAGGTCCTGGGCATCGGCATGGGCGTGCCCGGCCCGGTGAACTTCGAGTCCGGCCAACTGGTGAACCCGCCGCTCATGCCGGGCTGGGACAGCTTCTCGATCCGCGACTACCTGCGCGAGGACTACGCCGCGCCGGTCTTCGTCGACAACGACGTCAACCTCATGGCGCTGGGCGAGCTGTGGCGCCTGCAGCGGCAGCTGTCCAACTTCCTCGTCATCAAGGTCGGCACGGGCATCGGCTGCGGCATCGTGTGCCATGGCGAGGTATACCGCGGCGCGGCCGGCTCGGCGGGCGACGTGGGCCACATCTGCGTCGACCAGGACGGCCCGCGCTGCCATTGCGGCAACGTGGGCTGCGTCGAGGCCATGGCGGCCGGCCCGGCGATCGTGCGCATGGCCGTCGCCGCGGCCGAGGCGGGCGAGAGCCCGATGCTCGCCGAACACCTGCGCCTGCACGGGCGCATCGAGGCGATCGACGTCGGCCAGGCCAGCCGTGCCGGCGATGCCGCGGCCAACGGCATCATCCAGCGTGCGGGCACCCTGATCGGCCAGATGCTCGCGTCGGTGGTGAACTTCTTCAACCCTTCGCACGTGTTCATCGGCGGCGGCATCACGCACATCGGTCCGCTGTTCCTGGCCGCCGTGCGGCAGAGCGTCTACCAGCGCTCGCTGGCCCTGTCGACGCGGCACCTGGAGATCCAGTACGCGTCGCTGGGCGCGCAGGGCGGCGTGATCGGCGCGGGGGTGCTGGCGATGCACGAATCGCTCAAGGTGCGCGGGGTGGCGCCATGACGGCAGGCATTGCCCACGACAGCACGCGTGGCGTGGCGGTCGAGTTCGACCAGGTCACCAAGTCCTTCGGGCCGGTCGAGGTCCTGCATGGCGTGAGCTTCACGCTCACACCGGGCCGCGTCGTCGGCCTGCTCGGCGAGAACGGCGCGGGCAAGTCGACGCTGATGAAGATCCTGGCCGGCTACGAGGGGCTCACGGGCGGCGAGCTGCGCGTCAACGGCCAGCCGCAGCAGTTCCGAAACTCGCGCGACGCCGAGGCCCTGGGCATCGTGCTCATCCACCAGGAGTTCAACCTCGCCGAAGACCTGAGCGTTGCCGACAACATCTTCCTCGGCCATGAAAAACGCAAGGGCCTCTTCCTCGACGACCGCGCCATGCATGCGGAAGCTACCGCCGCCCTGGCGCAGGTGGGCCTGCAGGTCGATCCCGCCACCAAGGTGCGACGCCTCATCGTGGCCGAGAAGCAGCTGGTCGAGATCGCCAAGGCCATGGCCCGCCGGGCGCGGCTGCTCATCATGGACGAGCCCACGGCCACCCTCACGCCGGGCGAGACGGAGCGCCTCTTCAAGCTCATCGCGCAGCTGCGTGCCGACGGCGTCACCGTCGTCTACATCTCGCACAAGCTCGACGAGGTGGAACGCGTGACCGACGAGGTGGTCGTCATGCGCGACGGCCGCTTCGTCACTCGCACTGCGACGGCCGATGTGACGCGGCACCAGATGGCCAACCTCATGGTGGGTCGGGAACTGTCCGACCTCTACCCGCCGCGCGACCAAGTGAATACCGATGGCGAACCCGCGCTGCGCGTGCAGGGCTTCAGCGTGCCCGGCTGGGCGCAGCAGGCGAGCTTCGAGGTGCGGCCGGGCGAGATCCTCGGCTTCGCAGGCTTGGTGGGCGCAGGGCGCACCGAACTCTTCGAAGGCCTGCTGGGCCTGCGGCCAGGCAGCGGGCAGGTCGAACTGGCGGGCCACGCGGTGCACCTGCGTTCGCCGCGCGATGCGGCGCGCCACGGCCTCACCTACCTCAGCGAAGACCGCAAGGGCAAGGGCCTGCACGTGGCCTTCGGCCTGCGCGAGAACCTCACGCTGATGGCGCTCGATCAGTACGCCAGGCCCTGGCTGCGCCCCGACGCCGAGCGCGTTGCGCTCGACACGGCCGTCAAGGATTACGGCATCCGAACCGGCTCGCTCGACGTGCGCGCTTCGTCGCTGTCGGGCGGCAACCAGCAGAAGCTCGCGCTGGCGAAGGTGCTGCAGCCGCGCCCCAAGGTGGTGGTGCTCGACGAGCCCACGCGCGGCGTCGACGTCGGCGCCAAGCGCGACATCTACTTCCTCGTCCAGCGCCTCGCGCGCGAAGGCCTGGCCGTGATCGTCATCTCGTCGGAACTGATGGAACTCATCGGCCTGGCGCACCGCGTGGCCGTGATGCGGGCGGGCCGCATCGTCGCCACGCTGCCGGCCGACGGCCTGACCGAAGAACAACTCATCGCCCATGCCACAGGGACTGCACATGCCGACGCCTGAGACTTCCACCAGCGCCGCCGCCGAAGGCGCGCAGCACCGCGCAGAAAGCACGCCGCGCTGGACCGAGCGTCTGCACGGCTTCGGGCCCGTCATCGGCCTGGTGCTGCTGTGCATCGCCGGCGCGCTGCTCAACAGCGATTTCGCCACCCTGGACAACGCGATGAACGTGCTCACACGCACGGCCTTCATCGGCATCATCGCGGTGGGCATGTGCTTCGTCATCATCTCGGGGGGCATCGACCTGTCGGTAGGCTCGATGGCGGCGCTCATCGCCGGCAGCGTGATCATGTTCATCAACTGGGCCGGCCCGGCGACGGGCTCGCCGCTGCTGGCGGTGGTGCTCGGCGCGGGGCTCGCGGTGGTGCTGGGGGCGATGTTCGGCCTGGCGCACGGGCTGCTCATCACCAAGGGGCGCATCGAACCCTTCATCGTCACGCTCGGCACGCTGGGCATCTTCCGCGCCTATCTCACCTATTTCGCCGACGGCGGTGCGCTCACGCTCGACAACGAGCTGTCGGACCTCTACGCGCCCGTGTACTACGCCAGCCTGGCGGGCATCCCCGTGCCGGTCTGGATCTTCCTGCTGGTGGCCGTCGTGGGCGGCGTGATCCTCAACCGCACCGCCTACGGCCGCTACGTGCAGGCCATCGGCTCGAACGAGCAGGTGGCACGCTACGCGGCGGTGGACGTGGACCGCGTGAAGATCCTCACCTACGTGCTGCTGGGCGTGTGCGTGGGCATCGCCACCTTGCTCTACGTGCCGCGGCTGGGGTCGGCCTCGCCCACCACGGGCCTCCTGTGGGAGCTGGAGGCGATCGCCGCCGTGATCGTCGGCGGCACGGCGCTCAAGGGAGGCGCGGGCAGCATCACCGGCACGGTGGTGGGGGCCATCCTGCTTTCGGTCATCAGCAACATCCTCAACCTCACCAGCATCATCAGCGTGTACCTCAACGCGGCGGTGCAGGGCTTCGTGATCATCGTGGTGGCCTTCCTGCAGCGAGGCCGCCGTTGAACGCACCGTTCGATCCCCCACCGTTCGGGCTGAGCCTGTCGAAGCCTTGCGCTGCGCTTCGACAGGCTCAGCGCGAACGGCCTGTTCGTGTCCCGTGTCAGTGACCTTTCAACCAAGGAGACTCCCAGCATGACCTTCATCACCCGTCGCCTCGCGCTCACCGCCGTGGCCGCCGCAGCTGCCTTCGCCAGCGTGCCGGCGCTGGCCGCCGAGAAAGTGAACCTCGGCGTGTCCATCCCGGCCGCCACGCACAGCTTCATGGGCGGCATCAACTACTGGGCCAACCAGGCGAAGAAGGACCTGGAGAAGCAGCACAAGGACCTGAAGATCACCATCAAGACGGCTGCCAACGCGCCCGAGCAGGCCAACCAGCTGCAGGACTTCAGCACCGTCACCAAGATCAACGCGCTGGTGGTGTTCCCCTTCGAATCGGCCGCGCTGACGAAGCCGGTCGCGCAGGTGAAGGCCAAGGGCGCCTACGTCACCGTGGTCGACCGCGGCCTGACCGACACCAGCGCGCAGGACGCCTACGTCGCCGGCGACAACACCGCCTTCGGCAAGATCCCGGCCGAGTACATCGCCAAGAAACTCAACGGCAAGGGCAACGTCGTGGCGTTGCGCGGCATCGCGACGACGCTGGACAACGAACGCATGGACGCCTTCAACGCCGTGCTCAAGAACTATCCCGACATCAAGCTGCTCGACGCCAAGTACGCCAACTGGAACCGCGACGACGCCTTCAAGGTCACGCAGGACTACCTCACGCGCTTCAAGGAGATCGACGCGATCTGGGCGGCCGACGACGACATGGCCGTGGGCGTGCTCAAGGCCATCGAGCAGGCCAAGCGCAACGACATCAAGATCGTCTTCGGCGGTGCCGGTGCCAAGGGCATGGTCAAGACCATCCTCGACGGCAAGGACCCGCGCATCGCGGCCGACGTGAGCTACTCGCCCAAGTTCATCTACGACGCGATCAAGCTCACGGCCGAGGCGCGGCTGAAGGGCGAGAAGCTGCCGGCGACGACCATCATCCCGTCGGTGCTGATCACCAAGGACAACGCCAAGGACTTCTACCACCCCGACTCGCCTTTCTGAGTGAAATCGGCCTCCAGCGCCCGTGGGACGGGCGCTGGCAGCTATCGAATTTGTAGCAATCGTCGCCGTCGGCCCCGTTGCCGGCCTCCACGCGCCGCCGTGCGGGCGCGACGGCGCATGCGAGTCGAGAAAGGACCCTGGCCATGCCACGCCCCGTCACCCTCTTCACCGGCCAGTGGGCCGACCTGCCGCTGGCCGAACTGGCGCCGCTGGCCCGGCGCATGGGCTACGACGGCCTTGAACTCGCCTGCTGGGGCGACCACTTCGACGTGCAGCAGGCGCTCTCGTCCGACACCTACGCGAAGGACAAGTGGGCGCTGCTGCGCGAGCACGGCCTCACCTGCCTGGCCATCGGCAACCACCTCGTGGGCCAGGCGGTGTGCGACCGCATCGACGAGCGCCACCGCGCCATACTGCCCGCGCACGTCTGGGGCGACGGCGATCCCGAAGGCGTGCGACAGCGCGCGGCACGCGAGCTGGCCGACACCGCGCGTGCTGCGGCGAAGTTCGGCGTGAAGACCGTCACCGGCTTCACCGGCTCGTCGATCTGGCATGCCACCTACGCCTTCCCGCCCACCACCCAGGCCTACTGGGACGCCGGCTTCGCCGACTTCGGCCGGCGCTTCGGCCCGATCCTCGACACCTTCGAGCAGGAGGACGTGAACTTCGCGCTCGAGGTGCACCCGACGGAGATCGCCTTCGACATCGCCTCGGCCGAGCGGGCCGTCGAGGCCGTGGGCGGGCATCGCCGCTTCGGCTTCAACTACGACCCCAGCCACCTGGCCTACCAGGGGGTGGACTACGTGCGCTTCATCCGCCGCTTCGCCGACCGCATCCACAACGCCCACATGAAGGACGTGTGGTGGGGCAGGGGCGACGGCAGCGTCGGCGTGTTCGGCGGCCACACCAGCTTCGGCGACGCGCGTCGTTTCTGGGACTTCCGCAGCGTCGGCCGCGGCATGGTGGACTTCGAATCCATCATCGTCGCGCTCAACGACATCGGCTATGCCGGCCCGCTCTCGGTCGAGTGGGAGGACAGCCGCATGGACCGCGTGCACGGCGCCACCGAGAGCGCTGCCTTCTGCCGCCGGCTGGACTTTCCCGCCGCGGCCGGTGCCTTCGACGCCGCCTTCGACAAGTCGGCCCAGGGCGGGATGGCCGGCACATGAGCGCGAACCCGAAGCTTGTCCGGGTCGCGGCATCTCCCCGCGGAGCGGCTGCGCGATGACAAGAAGACTCCGCTATGCCATGGTCGGCGGCGGGCAGGGCGCCTTCATCGGTGCCGTGCACCGCAAGGCCCTCGCGCTCGACGGCCAGGCCGAGCTGGTGGCCGGCGCGCTGGCCTCCACGCCCGAGCGTGCGCTGGCGTCGGGGCGCGAACTGGGCCTCGCCGACGATCGCAACCACGCTGACTGGCAGTCGCTGCTCGACGACGAATTGCGGCGCGCCGCCGACGAACGCATCGACTTCGTCTCCATCGTCACACCCAACCACCTGCACCATCCCGTGGCGAAGGCCTTCGCCGCGGCGGGCATCCACGTCGTGTGCGACAAGCCGCTCGTCCATACCAGCGAGCAGGCCGAGGACCTGCTGCGCACGGTCGAGCGCAGCGGCACCGTGTTCGGCGTGACCTACAACTACAGCGGCTACCCGATGGTGCGCGAGGCCCGTGCGCTGGTGGCCGCCGGCGCGATCGGCGAGGTGCGCAAGGTGGTGGTCGAGTACCACCAGGGCTGGCTCGCCACCAAGCTGGAGGGCAGCGACAACAAGCAGGCCGGCTGGCGCACCGACCCCGCCCGCAGCGGCGCGGCCGGCGCGCTGGGCGACATCGGCTCGCATGCCGAGAACCTCGTCGCCACCGTCACCGGGCTCGAACTCGAGAGCCTGTGCGCCGACCTGGGCACCTTCGTGCCCGGTCGCCGGCTGGACGACGACGCCAGCCTGCTGCTGCGCTTCCAGGGCGGCGCGCGCGGCGTGCTCATGGCGACGCAGATCGCGGTGGGCTGCGAGAACGACCTGCGCCTGCGCGTCTTCGGCACCACCGGCACGCTGGACTGGCGCCAGGAGCAGCCCGACACCCTGGTGCACGCGCCCATCGACGGCCCGCGCCGCCTGCTCACGCGCGGATCGCCCTGGCTCGGCGAATCGGCCCGGCTGGCCACGCGCCTGCCCGCGGGTCATCCCGAGGCCTTCATCGAGGCCTTCGCCAAC
Organism: Comamonadaceae bacterium ALPHA2B; assembly: GCA_005503065.1. GTDB lineage: Bacteria > Pseudomonadota > Gammaproteobacteria > Burkholderiales > Burkholderiaceae_C > Xenophilus. Next base: position 37,784 of record SCOE01000017.1, on the reverse strand, counting down.
GTCTACCTCGGCGTCATCGCGCGCATCCGTGCGCAGCAGCAGGGCTTCGCGCCCGACCCGTTGCATGCGGACCATCCCACGCTGGCCGACGGCGCGCGCGGCGTGCGCTTCATCGAGAAGGCGCTGGAGAGCGCCGCCAGCGAGCGCAAGTGGACGGCCTTCTGAGCGTGCCGGCGGCCTAGCCCGAACGTCCTATGGGCGGCCGTCCACGGCGGCGGTAGAAACGGCGGTCGTCGTTTTCTGCCCGTCCGCCATGCCGCTGCCGACCTCCTGCCGCCGACTGCCGATGCTCCTGCTGCCGCTGGCGGCCCTGGCCACCCAGGCGCTTGCCGGCCCCACCTTCCCCGAGCGCAAGGCCGGGTTGTGGGAGATGCGCTCGACCCAGAAGGCGGGGGCCAAGGACAGCATCGTCGTGCAGCAGTGCGCCGATCCCGCCACCGACAAGGCGTTGCAGGAATACGGCCTTTCGCAGCCGAAGATGAACCGCAAGTTCTGCAAGGAAGAGATGCGCAACGAGGCCGGCAAGATGCTGGTGCACACCGAGGTCTGCAAGCAGAGCGAGACCACCATGACGCGGCGCATCGTCATGTCGGGCGACTTCAATGCGGCCTACCGGGTCGAGTCGCACACGGTCTACGAGCCCAAGCCGAAGACACCGCCGCCCGACGACGACATGGTGGCCGAGATGCGCTGGCTCGGCGCCTGCCCCCCCGGCATGAAGGCCGGCGACATGATGCTGCCCGGCGGCATGAAGACGAACATCGCCGACCTGACGGCCATGGGCGCCATGGCCGGCAAGGTCATGCGCACCGGCCCCGACACCCGACCCGGGGAGATGACCTTGCCCGACGGCACCAAGGTCGACCTGGAGGCCATGAAGCGCATGGCCGAGCAGATGAACAAGCAGATGGAGCAGCAGCAGGGCCAGCAGCGCGCGAGCGGCAAGTAACGGGCGCCGTCAGAAGGTCGGCCGCCCCATCTTGTCCAGGGCGCCCACCGCCGTGCGCAACCCGTCGGTGAGCCGGCCGGGGTAGTGCAGTTGGTCTTCCAGCCCCGCGAAGCCGGCGCCTCCCAGCACGCAGTCGGGCGCCCCCGCAGCGGCCAGCGCATCCAGTGCGGCCTGCACCCGCAACACGAAGCCGTCGCGGTCCTGGCCGGCTGCCAGGCCGGTCGACTCCAGCGTGGTGACGCCATCCAGCAGGGCCGCGGCTCCTGGCTGCCGCGCCACCGCTTCGCGCAGCATCGGGCCCCATTCGCGGCCCGCCGTGAGGATGTGGAAGGGCCTTCCGCGCGCCAGCGCCTCCTGCACGCTGCTCTTGGCCATCCCTAGCACCGGCACGCGGCTTTGCGCGCGCAGCATGTCCAGGCCCGGATCGCCATAGCAGGCGAGCAGCACTGCGTCGGCCCAGCCGTCGGTCACGCCGGCCAACGCGCGCTGTGCGGCCGAGGCGCCGGCCGCGAAAGACTCGCGGCTGGCGATGACGGGAGGGCCGTCGGGCGCCGTGAGGCCGCGCAGCACGATCCGATCACCCGCCAACTGCTGCAGGCGTGCCAGCACGCGTTCGGTCATGGCCACCGTGCTGTTGGGATTGAGCACCAGCAGCCTGAGTCGGTGCGGTGCCCGAGGGGCGATGGCGGACATGGCCGTGCCGTCAGGCGGCCTGGGGGGCCCGTGCCTGCTCGGCGGCCCAGGCCCGCTCGATCTCCCGCTCCACATCCACCGCGGCCGCGACATCCGCCCGAGGCCTGAGGCGCGTTTCGATGAGCGAGAGATGGACGTGCATCGCCTTCATCGCGCGTGCTGCGTCGCCTTGCCGCAGCGCAGTGAAGATGTCCTCGTGCTCCTCGCAGCCGCAGGCCGAAGCGCTCGCCGGCTCGAAGAAGGCCACCAGCATCGAGGTGCGGCTCACCAGTTCCTGCAGCTGCCGTAGCACGAAAGGGCTGCCGGTGAATTCGGCCAGCAGCATGTGGAACTCGCCCGAGAGCCGGATCGACGCGGCGCGGTCACCAGCGTGCAGGGCCTCGTGTTCTTGCCGTGCGTGCGCCTCCAGCCGCGCCAGTTGCCCGGCATCCAGGCGCCCGGCCAGCGCACCCGCGATGCCGCCTTCGATCACGCGGCGCGCGTCGTAGATCTCTCGCGCCTGCACCAGCGATGGGCTGGAGACGAAACAGCCGCGGTTGGGCACCAGCTCGAGCAGCCGCTCGTGGCCCAGGCGGTGCAGCACCTTGCGCACACGCTCGCGCGAGACGCCGAAGATCTGCGCCAGGCGCATCTCCACCAGTTGCGAGCCCGGCGCCAGCCGGCCCGCCAGCAGGATCTGGGCGAGGGTGCGGTGGATGGCTTCTTCCTGCGGGCGCATGCGGACGACTTTAGCGCAGCGCCCGCGCGGCGCTTCAGCCCGGCGCGCTGGCCGGTGCATGCGCGATCCAGTGCCGTGCAATCTGCTCGCGCGTGGCGACCCAGGCTCCGCCGCGTTGCGAGAGGTGGGCGAGGATCAGGTCCAGGGCCTTCATGCGTGCGGGCCGGCCGATCATGCGCAGGTGCAGTCCCACCGACATCATGCGTGGCGCCCGCTCGCCTTCGCCGTGCAGCCAGTCGTAGGCGTCGCACACGTATTCGGCGAACTGCGCTGCGGTGGCAAAGCGCTGGGTGTGCTGGAACTGCATGTCGTTGGTGTCGAAGGCGTAGGGCAGCACCAGATGCGGGCGCCCCGCCGCCTGGACGAAGTAGGGCAGGTCGTCGTTGTACGCATCGCTGTCGTAGAGGAAGCCGCGCTCGGCCAGCAAGGCCCGTGTGGCCGGCGTGCAGGCCGAGCGCGTGTGCCATCCCAGCGGCCGGCGCCCGCACACGGCCTCGAAGGTGCGGATGCAGGCGTCCATGTCGGCGCCCTCGCGCTCGGGCGTGAGGCCTGCATGGCTCTCCCAGCGCCAGCCATGCGCAGACAGCTCGTGTCCGCGGGCCACGGCGTCGCGCGCCAGCCAGGGGCTGCGTTCGACGGCGCGGCCGCAGGCGCTCACGGTCATCGGTGCGCCATGCCGGTCGAAGGTCTCGGCGATGCGCCACCAGGCCGCGCGCGTGCCGTACTCGAAATGGCTGTCGATGCACGGGTCCCAGCCGGTGCGCGGATCGATCACCTCGTAGACCGCCTCGTTGCGCGCGTCGCCGTCGGCCACCGAGAACTCGGCGCCTTCTTCGAAATTGAGCACGAAGGACACGGCCACGCGCGCCCCGCCCGGCCATCGGACGGCGGGCGGACGGTTGGCGTAGCCGGTGAAGTCGCGGGGCAGGGCGGGCAGGGTCATGAAGCAAAGGTCAGTCGGCTTTGATGTTTCGGTCCTTGACCACCTTGGCCCAGCGCGTGAATTCGGCGTCAAGGTAGTCCTTGGCTTGCGGCACGGTCATGCTGACGGCCTCGCCACCCGTGTCCTCGATGCGCCCACGGAAGTCCGGCGCCGTCGCGATCTTGCGCAGCTCGGCGTTCACCTGCTCGATCACCGCCTTGGGTGTCCGGGCCGGTGCCAGCAACATGTACCAGGCCACGAAGTCGTAGCCGGGGATGCCGGCTTCGGCCACCGTGGGCACGTCGGGCAGCTTGGGCGCGCGCTTGGCGCCGGTCACGGCCACGGCGTTGAGCTTGCCGCTGGTCACCAGCGGCAGCGAGGAGGTGATGATGTCCACCGACAGTGCGACGCGGTCGGCCATCACGTCCTGCAGCGCGGGTGCGGCACCCTTGTAGGGCACATGCGACATGCGCACGCCGGTCATCGACTCGATCAGCGCCGCACCCACATGGCTCGTGGTGCCCACCCCCGACGAGGCGTACTGCAGGTCGTCGGGCTTGGCGCGCGCCATGTCGAGCAGGTCCTTCAATGTCTTGCCCTTGAGCGCCGGGCCGGTGACGACGACGCTCGGCACCTGCGCCACGATGCCCACCGGCACGAAGTCGGCCCTGGTGTCGTACGGCAGCTTGGCGTACATGAAGGGGTTCACCGCGTGCCCGATGGTCACCATGAGGAAGGTGCTGCCGTCGGCCGGCGACTTGGCCGCCACGTCGGTGCCGATCACGCCGCCGGCACCGGGCCGGTTGTCGATCACGATGGGCTGGCGGTTGCCCGTGGCCGCTGCCAGCTTCTGGCCGACCAGGCGCGCATACACGTCCGCCGCGCCGCCCGGCGGGAAGGGCACGACGATCTTCACGGGGCGATCCGGCCATGCGCCTTCCGCGCCCTGCGCGGCAGACAGTGAAGCCATGGCGGTGAAGCCGACGAGAGCGCTCATCAGAAGGCGGCGGACAGACGGGACGGACCGGGGAGGAGGGGAACGGTGCATGGCGGGCTCCAGCAAAGGTGAATCGACGGGAGGTGCCGGCACGCCGGTTCGTTCGGGAAGTGCTGCACCTGTATTGTGCACTTCAATCATTGAATTGTGCACAATTGCTGAAGAATGCAGCAATCGTGCCAGTTCCGTGGCCGCCGAACCGACCGCTGGCATCCGCTCTTCGCCGACAACCGTTCGCGCACCGTCGGCAGCGTGCCGTGCGGCGCCCGCGCCTACCATGGGCTGCGCATGAACCCGCCGGCTCCGCCCTTGGACCCCATCCCGGAACCGCCTCGCGTCCGTCCGGAGGAGTTGGTGGTTGCCCGCCCCGAGGGCCTGTACTGCCCAGCCGGCGACTTCTATATCGATCCCTGGAAGCCGGTCGAGCGCGCCGTCATCACGCACGGCCATTCCGACCATGCGCGCTGGGGCCACGGCCACTATCTGGCCCACACCCACAGCGAAGGCACGCTGCGTCAGCGGCTGGGCGCGGACATCGCGCTGCAGACCTTGCCCTACGGCGAAGCGATCGAGCACCACGGCGTGCGCATCTCGCTCCACCCGGCCGGCCACGTGCTGGGCTCGGCGCAGGTGCGGCTCGAACACGGCGGCCGCGTGTGGGTCGCCTCGGGCGATTACAAGACCGAGCCCGACGGCACCTGCACACCTTTCGAGCCGGTGCCCTGCGACACCTTCATCACCGAATCCACCTTCGGCCTGCCCATCTACCGCTGGCCCACCCAGCCGGTGCTCTTCGCCGAGATCGACGCCTGGTGGCGCCGCAATGCCGAGGAGGGTCGTGCGTCGGTGCTCTTCTGCTATGCCTTCGGCAAGGCGCAGCGCATCCTGCACGGCGTCGACGCCAGCATCGGTCCCATCGTCGTGCACGGTGCCGTGGAACCACTCAATGCCGTGTACCGCGCCGCGGGTGTGGCGCTGCCGCCCACCCTGCGCGTGACGGATCCGGGCGTCGATGCCGCGCTGCTCAGGCGCGCGCTGGTGCTGGCGCCGCCCTCGGCCCAGGGCACACCGTGGATGAAGCGCTTCGGCCATTACGCCGACGCCTTCGCCTCGGGCTGGATGCAACTGCGCGGCACGCGCCGCCGGCGCGGTGTGGACCGCGGCTTCGTCATGAGCGACCACGCCGACTGGCCCGGCCTGCAGCAGGCCATTGCGGGCACCGGCGCCGAGCGCGTGTTCGTCACCCACGGCAGCGTGGCGGTGCTGGTCCGGTGGTTGAACGAGAACGGGCTGGATGCGCAGGGCTTCAAGACCGAGTACGGGGACGAGGACGCCGAAAGCGGGCAGCCGAACGCAGAGGGCGCAGAGGATTCGCAAAGGGCGCAGAAGGAACAGCCATGAAAGGATTTCCGATTGGATTTCTTCTGCTACCTCTGCGGAACTTCTGCGTCCTCTGCGTTCGGCTGTCCGAATCCGCATGAAAGCCTTCGCCGCCCTCTATCGCGAGCTGGACGCGAGCACCTCCAACCTGGCCAAGCAGGCCGCGCTGCAGCGGTATCTGCGCGAGGCGCCATCACAGGATGCGGCCTGGGCGGTTTACTTCCTCGCAGGCGGCAAGCCGCGTCAGCTGGTTCCGGTGAAGCTGCTGCGCCTGCTGGCGCAGGAAGCGGCGGGCTTGCCGGAGTGGCTGTTCGACGAAAGCTACGAAGCGGTGGGCGACCTGGCCGAGACCATCGCGCTGCTGCTGCCCCCACCGACCGATGCGCACGACCTCGGCCTGGCGCAGTGGGTCGAGCAGCACCTGCTGCCCCTGCGCGGCGCACCGGCCGACGAGCTGCCCGACCGCCTGCGGGCGCAGTGGCGACAGCTCGCGCCCGACGAGCGGCTGGTGTACTTCAAGCTCATCACCGGCGCGTTCCGTGTTGGGGTGTCGAAGCTGCAGGTCACCCAGGCGCTGGCGGCCGTGGGCGCCGTCGACGCCAAGCGCGTCGCGCAGCGGCTCATGGGCTACACGCACATCGGCGCGCGGCCCGATGCGGCCGCCTACGGCGCGCTCATCGCGCCCGAGACCGAAGGCGAGCAGAACACCGTCACCAGCGGCCAGCCGTACCCCTTCTTCCTCGCGCACCCGTTCAACGTCGGCGTCGAGCAGTTCGATGCGCTGCTCGGCCCGCCGGCCAATTGGCTCGTGGAATGGAAGTGGGACGGCATCCGCGCTCAGCTGGTCAAGCGCGCGGGCCAGGTGTGGCTATGGTCGCGCGGCGAGGAACTCGTGACCGAGCGTTTTCCGGAGCTCGCCACGATGGGCGAAGCCTTGCCCGACGGCACCGTGCTCGACGGGGAGATCGTCGTCTGGCGCGAAGATCGCGTGCAGCCCTTTGCGGAGCTGCAAAGGCGCCTCGGCCGCAAGACGCTGGGCCCGAAGCTGCTGCGCGAACTGCCGGTGGTGCTGCTGGTGTACGACATCGTCGAGTGGCAGGGCCGCGACCTGCGCGCGTTGCCGCAGGCCGACCGCCGCGTGCTGCTCGACGACGTGGTTGCGCAGGTGCAGCACCCGCAACTCATCGCGAGCCCCATGCTCACCGGTGCCGACTGGGCGGACCTGGCACGGCAGCGCGAGGCCGCGCGCAGCCTGGGCGTCGAAGGCATGATGCTCAAGCGGCGCGACGCGCAGTACGGCGTGGGCCGCACCAAGGACGTCGGGGTGTGGTGGAAATGGAAGATCGATCCGCTCTCGGTCGATGCGGTGCTCATCTATGCACAGCGCGGGCATGGCCGGCGCGCGAGCCTGTACAGCGACTACACCTTCGCGGTGTGGGACGGTCCGCCCGACCAGCCCGATCGCAGGCTGGTGCCCTTCGCGAAGGCCTACTCGGGGCTGACCGACGCCGAGATGGCGCGCGTGGATGCGGTGATCCGCAAGACCACCATCGAGAGCTTCGGGCCAGTGCGTTCGGTGAAGCCCACGCTCGTGTTCGAGCTGGGCTTCGAGGGGATCGCGCGCAGTCCGCGGCACAAGAGCGGGATCGCGGTGCGGTTTCCGCGGATGTTGCGGTGGAGGGAGGACAAGGGGGTGGAGGAGGCGGATACGTTGGCGACGTTGGAGGCGTTGCTGCCCTCATGAAGGGTTGCTGCTTTTCGCAGGCGGGGGCCGGGATGTCGCCCCGGCGGGCGACCTACTTTCTTTTGCTTCGCCAAAAGAAAGTAGGCAAAGAAAAGGCGACCCTGCTGGCTGCGTCCCTCCGCTTCGCTACGGGCAACCTGCGCCGTGACGCTGCCGGGGTGCGCCGCAGAACTCGCTGCGTTCACTTCGTTCACTGCGCTCGGACAGCCGCGGCGAGTCAGATGACGAAGCCGCTGTTGCCGCACGCGGCACAGCGGTCACCCCGCCAGCGCCACGTCACAGGCGCATCCAGAAGGGACCCATCAGAACGGGCCATCGCTTCGCTCGGCCTGCAAAGCCAAGCCGAAGGACAAGGCTGCGCAGCAGCCTTGTTGATCCGGGGCCCGGGTCCCCTCTGTATGCGCCGAGGAGCGCAGCGGCTGGCGGGAAAAGGGCCGCGCATGTTTGAGCGAAGCGAGTTTGCGCGGACCCCGCCAGCCGCGAGCACCGCAGGTTGCCCGCAGCGAAGCGGAGGGACGCAGACAGTGGGGTCGCCTTCTCTTTGGTTACTTTCTCTTGGCGAGACAAGAGAAAGTGACTGCGCCGCCGGGCGCACATCCCGGCTCCTGCTGTCGACACAGCGCAAGGTGGTCTCATGACCAGCAAGGCGCTCCACCAGTGGTTCAAACAAAAAGCCTGGAAACCCTTCCCCTTCCAGCAAGCCGTCTGGCACGCCCTCGCCGCCGGCGAATCCGGCCTCCTGCACGCCACCACCGGCGCCGGCAAGACCTACGCCGTCTGGCTCGGCGCCCTGCAGGCCCTGGCGCAAGCACCGAAGACTTCCAAGCCAAAAGTGCCCGCAACGCCCGCCCCTCGGGCGCGAGCAGCTACAAAATCCATAGCACCCCCGCTCACGGTGCTCTGGCTCACCCCCATGCGCGCGCTGGCCGCCGACACGCTGCGCGCCCTGCAGCAGCCGCTGGAAACGCTGGCCCCAGACTGGTCCGCCGCCGCACGCAGCGGCGACACCACCAGCGGGGAGCGCGCCGCCCAGAACGCGCGCCTGCCCACGGCGCTCGTCACCACGCCCGAGAGCCTGTCGCTGCTGCTGGCGCGGGCCGACGCGCAGGACGTCTTCCGACATCTGAAGCTCGTCGTGGTCGACGAGTGGCACGAGCTGCTGGGCAACAAGCGCGGCGTGCAGGTCCAGCTTGCGCTGGCACGGCTGCGGCTGTGGAACCCGTCGCTCATGACCTGGGGCATGTCGGCCACGCTCGGCAACCTCGATGAGGCGATGCGCACGCTGCTGGGTCCCGAGGCGCCCGGCACGCTGGTCGAGGGCGAGGTGCCCAAGCAGCTCGTGGTCGACTCGCTGCTGCCCGGCCGTGCCGAACGCTTTCCCTGGGGCGGCCACCTGGGCATCACGATGCTGCCGCAGGTGGTGGCCGAGATCGCGTCGAGCAGCACCACCCTGGTCTTCACCAACACGCGCTCGCAGGCCGAGATCTGGTACCAGGCCATCCTGGAGGCGAAACCCGAGTGGGCGGGGCTCATCGCGCTGCACCACGGCTCGCTCGACCGCGCGGTGCGCGAGTGGGTCGAGCTGGGGCTCAAGAAGGGCGAGCTGCGCGCCGTGGTCTGTACCTCCAGCCTCGACCTCGGCGTCGACTTCCTGCCGGTGGAGCGCGTGCTGCAGATCGGCTCGCCCAAGGGCGTGGCGCGGCTGCTGCAGCGTGCCGGGCGCTCGGGCCACGCGCCGGGGCGGCCGTCGCGCATCACGCTCGTGCCCACGCACAGCATCGAGATGGTCGAGGGCGCCGCGGCGCGCGCGGCCATCGCCGCCGGCCACATCGAGGCGCGCCACACGCCGCAGCAGCCGCTGGACGTGCTGGTGCAGCACCTGGTCACGGTGGCGCTGGGCGGCGGCTTCGTGCCCGAGGCGCTGCGGGCCGAGGTGCAGCGCACGGCCGCCTACGCCCACCTGTCCGACGAGAACTGGCAGTGGTGCCTGGACTTCGTGCGCCAGGGCGGCCCCTCGCTGGCGGCCTACCCGGACTACCGGCGCGTGGTGCCGGACGACCAGGGCGTGTGGCGCGTGCCCGACGCGCGGCTCGCGCGGCGGCACCGCATGAACATCGGCACCATCGTCAGCGACGCCAGCATGTCGGTGCAGTTCGTCGGCGGCGCACGCATCGGCAGCGTGGAAGAGGGCTTCGTCGCCCGCATGAAGCCGGGCGACTGCTTCCTCTTCGGCGGCCGCATGCTGGAGCTGGTGCGCATCCACGACATGACGGCCTGGGTGCGCCGCGCCAGCGGCGCGCGGCCGGCGGTGCCGCGCTGGAATGGCGGTCGCTTTCCGCTGTCGACCACGCTGGCCGACGCGGTGGTGCAGCAGCTGGGCGAAGCATCCGCGGGCCGCTGGGAATCGCCCGAGCTGCAGTGCGTACGGCCGCTGCTGGAGATCCAGCAGCGCTGGTCGGCGCTGCCCACGCCCGACACCCTGCTGGCCGAGGCGCTGCACACGCGCGAAGGGTGGCACCTCTTCCTCTACCCCTTCGCGGGGCGCTCGGTGCACCTGGGGCTGGCCAACCTGCTGGGCTGGCGCGCCGCGCAGCAGGCGCCGCGCACCTTCTCCATCGCCGTCAACGACTACGGCTTCGAGCTGCTCAGCGCCACCGAGCTCGACTGGCCCACGCTGCTGCCGCAGGTGCTGGCGCCGCGCGAACCGGCCGAGCTGCTGCACGAGGTGCTGGCCAGCCTGAACGCGAGCGAACTCGCGCAGCGGCGTTTTCGCGAGATCGCGCGCGTCTCGGGCCTCATCTACCAGGGCTACCCGGGCGAGCGGCGCAGCAACAAGCAGCTGCAGGCCTCGTCCTCGCTCTTCTGGGAGGTGTTCCGCAAGTACGACCCGGCCAACCGCCTGCTGGCCCAGGCCGAGGCCGAGCTGCTCGCGCAGGAACTCGAGATCGGCCGCCTCGCGGCCAGCCTCGCGCGCATGGCCGGCCAGCGCCTGGAGATGCAGGCGCTGGCACGGCCGACGCCATTCGCCTTCCCATTGATGGTCGAGCGCTTCCGCGAGAAGCTGAGCAACGAAAGCGTGGCCGACCGCATCGCGCGGATGGTGGCGCAGCTCGAGAAAGCCGCGGGCGGCGCGGTGCCGGTCGGCGACGCGACCCAGGTCCGCGAAACGCTGGCCTTCGGCCAGGAGGCGGCAGGCGGCACGCGCGCCAGCACGGCGGAAGATGGCGGCCAGGGCGCGGCCGCCCCGCGCGAGCGGCGACGGCGGCGTCCGCCTTCCAGGCCCTTGCCACCACTCTGACATGCCGCACCTGGGGGCTCTATACACTTCGCCCTCGCAGGGAGGTACGAAGAAATGATTCTTTTGCGAAACTGCGCGCTTCGTGGCCCATTCCTTCCCTTCTTCCGCCGCCGCTCCCACACCCTGCGAGGTGCTGTGGGCCGGCGAGCATCTTCGACTGTTGCCGGAACGCGCGCTCTGGTGGCCGGCGCGGAACACCCTCTTCATCGCCGATCTGCACATCGGCAAGGCCGCCACCTACCGGGCGCTCGGCCAGCCGGTTCCGGGCGGCACCACGCAGGAGAACCTGGCGCGGCTGGACGCGCTGATCGAGTCACACGTCCCTGCGCACCTGGTCTTCCTCGGCGACTTCCTGCATGCGGCGCAGGCGCGCACCGCGCCCGTGCTGGCGGCGCTGCAGGCCTGGCGTTCGGGCCATGCGGCGCTCGCGATGACGCTGGTGCGCGGCAACCACGACAGCCGCGCAGGCGACCCGCCGTCGGCGCTGGGCATCCGCGTGGTCGAGGAACCCTTCGAGCTCGGCCCCTTCGCCTGCTGCCATCACCCGCAGACGCACCCCACCCATTTCGTGCTGGCGGGCCACCTGCACCCGACCTGCAGCCTCTACGGCCGCGGCCGCGACAGCCTGCGCATGCCCTGTTTCGTGAGCGACGCGCACCAGGCCATCCTGCCGGCCTTCGGCGAATTCACCGGCGGCTGGGCGATGCCGGCGGCACCGGGCCGGCGCTTCTACGGCGTGGGCGGTTCGGCCGTGTGGGCGTTGCCGCCCGCGCGCGGGGAGCTCGCCGCATGAATGGCCCCACCGCGCCGCGCCGGCCGAAGGAGCGCGCATGACGGCGCGCCGTCCCGGTCCGCTGCGCGACGAGGCCGCGCGCATGCTGATGCATTCGTCCATCGTGGCCGAGCTCGATGCGCACGAGGCCAGGCTGGTCATCGACGCGATGAGCCCGATGCTGGTCGAGGCCGGCACCGTCATCATGGAGGAGGGGCAGACCGAGGATGCCGACTACATGGCCCTGCTGCTCGAAGGCCAGGTGCGCGCGGAGACCGCCTCGGGCGTGGCCGGCGAGGAGGTGGTGATCTCCATCCTCAACCCCGGGCAGCTGATCGGCGAGATGGGCCTGCTCGATGGCTCGCCGCGCTCGGCCACCTGCACCGCGCTCACCGACGTGAAGATGGCCACGCTGTCCCGCGCCGCGCTGCGCGGCCTGGTCGAAGTGCAGCCCGCGCTGGCGGCACGCCTGCTGCTGGCCGTGGCGCAGTCGATGGCGCAGCGTGTGCGCGAGAGCAACCGCCGGCTGCGCACGCTGTCGCAGGTCACGCGCGCGCTGCAGCGGGAGCTGGACGCGACGCATGCCGTCAACCGTCGGCTCCTCGGGGAAGAGGACACTCGGCCCTGAATCTCGCCGGCTGCGCGGGTTGCCGTGGCGGCGGATGCCCGGTCCGGTGACGAAACCTGCGGGTCGAAAGTGTTGCCGGCCCATGTCCGGCAAGCACATGCAGCTATCGATTCGATAGCAATCCCGCAGCGATCAGAGCAGCACCACCGGCGCGTCCGGCAGTTCGTTGCCGCGCGCGGGGGCGTCCGGGTCGGCTGGGAAGTGCTGGACCAGCAGCGCCGACACTTCCTCCAGCGCCTGCGTCAGGCCATCCTCGAAGCGGCCCTCGCGGAAGGCCTGCGCCATTCGCTTCGTCATCGCCGCCCAATCCGCCGCGTCCACGTGCAGGTCGATGCCGCGATCGGCCACGATCTCGATCGCGTGCTCGGCCAGCAGCAGGTAGATCAGCACGCCGTTGTTCTGCGCCGTGTCCCACACGCGCAGCTTGCCGAAGAGCGTGATGGCGCGCTGCCGCGCCGGTGCGTCGCGGCGGATGTAGCTCCAGGGCAGGCCGGCCTCGATGCACACGCGGATCTGGCCCGTGTGGCGGCGCTCGCTCGCCGCCACGCGCTCGCCGATGCGCGCCAGCGCCTCGGGCGGCAGCGCGCGGCGCAGCGTGGCCTCGTCGGTCCAGCGGTGGCGCAGCAGGCGTTTCAGCCGGCCCATGAGGCCCGGGGCATGGGTTGCCATCACCAGTCTCCCGAGGCGCCGCCGCCTCCGAAATCGCCACCACCGCCCGAGCTGAAGCCGCCGCCCGATGACGAACCGCCCGACCAGCCGCCGCCACTTCCGCCACCGGACCAGCCACCCCCGCCGTACCCGCCGCTGCGTCCACCGGGCGCCAGCATGCGCGCGCCCGAGAACAGCGTGAACAGCAGCGCGACGAAGCCCGCGATGCCGGAGATCACCAGGCTGCTCGTCAGCACGAAGGCGATCACGCCCGCGATGCCGCCGGTGGCGAAGGACCCGAGCTTGCCGCCGACGATGGTGCGCAGGATCGGCCCGCCGATGGCCACGAAGAAGAACAGGAAGATCGCCAGGTGCTCCCAGTCCACGTCGAGCAGGCCGCGGTCGCCGTCGCCCACCGGCGGTGCAACCTCGGGCAGCGCCTCGCCGTCGATGCGGGCGATGAGCTGGTCCGCGGCCGCGTCGAGCCCGCCCGCGAAGTCGTTGTTGCGGAAGGCCGGCTTCATCTGCTGGTCGATGATGCGGGCCGCCGCCAGGTCGGGGATCGCGCCTTCGAGCGTCTTGGCCACCTCGATGCGCATGCGCCGCTCGTCCTTGGCGACGATGACCAGCACGCCGTCGCCCACCTCGCGGCGGCCGATCTTCCAGGCGTTGGCGACGCGGTTGGCATAGGACGCGATGTCCTCCGGCGCCGTGGCCGGCACCATCAGCACGACGATCTGCGAGCCCTTCTTCTGCTCGAAGGCGGCGAGCTTCGCATCGAGCGCCTGCACCTGCGCGGCGGTGAGCGTGCCGGTCTGGTCGATGACCCGCGCCGTGAGCGTCGGCACGGGCAGCAGGCCCTGCGCCCAGGCCGCCGCCATGAAGGCCGCGGTGGTCGCGGCGATCAGGAACAGGGCGCCGAGCGTGCGCCAGATGCGCGCAAAGGCCATGTCGGAGCTCAGCGCAGCGGGTGGATCACTTCTTGTCGAAGTTCACGACGGGGGGCTTGGAGATCTCCGCCTCGTTCTGCACGCTGAAGTTGGGCTTGGGGTCGTAGCCCATCACCTTGGCCGTGAGGTTGGTCGGGAAGCTGCGGGCCAGCACATTGTACTCCTGCACCGTCTGGATGTAGCGGTTGCGCGCCACCGTGATGCGGTTCTCGGTGCCCTCCAGTGTCACGCGCAGGTCGCGGAAGGCCTGGTTGGCCTGCAGCTGCGGGTAGCGCTCCGACACCACCATCAGGCGCGACAGGGCGCTCGACAGCTCGCCCTGCGCCTGCTGGAACTTGTTGAAGGCCTCGGGGTTGTTCAGCGTCTCGGGCGTGACCTGGATCGACGTGGCCTTGGCGCGCGCCTCGATCACCTTGGTCAGAGTGTCCTGCTCGAAGTTGGCTTCGCCCTTGACCGAGGCCACGATGTTGGGCACCAGGTCGGCGCGGCGCTGGTACTGGTTGAGGACCTCGCTCCAGGCCGACTTGCTGGCTTCGTCCAGGCGCTGGAAATCGTTGTAGCCGCAGCCGGTGAGCACGGCGGCGAGCATCAGCATCGGAAGCCAGCGTTTGATCATGGTCATCATGGTTCGGTCCTCCAACTGCGGGTTGTTCGAAAGGAGGGCAAAGGTAGCATAGGTCCATGCCACCGGACCCCGTTGAACCCCTCCAGGCGCTGCAGGCTGCCATGCGGCCGGCGGCCCGTCCTACCGCGCGGCCGCAGACGCTGCTGATTGCAGGCGCCACCGGTGCGTTGGGCAGCGAGCTCGTGCGCCGTCTCGCAGGCACGCACCGCTATGCGCACACGCGCGTGCTGGCCGGCGAGCCCATGCACGACGGGCTGCGCGGCGTCGAGTCCGTCACGGTGCCGGCCGCCGAGCCGGTCGGCGCCTGGCCGGCCATGCCGCATGCAACCGCCGACGTGGCCGTGGTGGCCTTCGACCCGCCGCGGCTGTACCACGGTCGCGAGCGCGCGCTGTGGGCGCCGGCACCGGCGCAGCTGGGCGAGCTCGCCCGCTGGCTGCAGGGACAGGGCGTACGCACGCTGGCGGTGGTGCAGCCGCACGACCAGGGCAGCCTGCCCGAGGCCCTCAAGCACGGCCTGGCGACGATGGACGAGCATGCGCTCGCGGCGCTGGACTTCGATTGCGTGCTGATCCTGCGCACCGCGCGCAAGCCCGCGGCGCTCAAGCTCGGCCTGCTCGAGCGGCTCGCGGCCTGGATGCTGTCGGTCACCCGCTTCATGGTGCCCAGCACCGAACGCCCGGTGCGCGGCGCCAAGGTGGCCGAACTGCTCGACGTGGCGCTGCAGATCGCGCCGCCCGGCGTGCACGTCGCCGCGCCCGAGGTGGTGTGGGCCGCGTCCCAGGGCCACACCCGTGCGGTGGCCGAGCGCTGGCTGCTCGGCACCCCGGGCGAGGGCTCGGACCCCGTGTCCGCCAAGGACGCCTGGAAGGCCGTCTGAGGGCGATGAGGCAGCAGGCACAATCTCTGCTGCCATGTCCACCAAGTCCAAACTCCGTGCCGCGGCCCTCGGGGGAACCGCCGATGAGGTCGAAGCCGCCTTCTACGAGGCGCTGCACCGCGGCGACGTCGACGCGCTGATGGCCTGCTGGGCCGACGAGGACGAGGTCTTCTGCGTGCACCCCGGCGGCCCGCGCCTGGTGGGCAGCGGCGCCATCCGAGCCGCCTTCGAGCAGATGTTCGCCGACGGCGGGGCCATCCATGCGCAGCCCGCGCGCGTGCGCAAGATCGACTCGCTAGCCAGCAGCGTGCACAACGTGCTGGAGCGCATCGAGGTGCTCACGGCCGAGGGCCCGAAGCATGCCTTCGTGCTGGCCACCAACGTCTACCACAAGACCGCGCAGGGTTGGCGCATGGTGGCCCACCACGCCAGCCCCGGCACCGCGCAGGCACCCGACGATTCGCACGAGGTGCCGGCGCTGCTGCACTGATGCTGCGCGGCGTTTGCGCCGGTTGTTCGCGATGGAACGCTACGTCTCTCCCCGCTGGCTGCCCGGCGGCAACCTCCAGACCATCTGGCCGGCGCTCTGGTCGCGCCGCCACGACGGGCCGCCGCCGGTCTACCGGCGCGAGCGCTGGAACACGCCCGACGGCGATTTCATCGATGTCGATTTCCAGGATGCAGTGGCCCCCACGCTCCGCGTTGCGCGAGGCTCGCTCCCCCCCGAGGGGGCGCTCGCGCCGGGCCCCGGCCAAGCCGGGGCGGGCGATCCTGCGGATCGCGCGCTCGGGCTCCCTCCGCAGCCAGCTGCGCCGCTGCTGGTGCTCTTCCACGGCCTCGAGGGTTCTTCGCACAGCCACTATGCCGAGGCCTTTGCCGCCTACGCCGCGGCGCACGGCATGGCCTTCGCCGTGCCGCATTTCCGTGGCTGCAGCGGCGAGATCAACCTGGCGCCGCGCGCCTACCACTCGGGCGACCACGAGGAGGTGGACTGGATCCTGCGGCGATTGGCCGAGCGGGTCGCAGGGCGCCCGCTGCTCGCCGTGGGCGTCTCGCTGGGCGGCAACGCGCTCTTGCGCTGGGCCGAGGAGGCCGGCGAATCGGCGGCCGGGGTGGTGAAGGCCGTCGCCTCGGTCAGCGCGCCGCTGGACCTCGCGGCCGGTGGCGCGGCCATCGGGCGCGGCTTCAATCGCCTCGTCTACACGCGCATGTTCCTCGCGACCATGAAGCCCAAGGCGCTGGCCAAGCTGGCGCAGCACCCGGGGCTGTTCGACGCCGAGCGGCTGCGTGCCGCGCGCGACCTGTACGCCTTCGACAACGTCTTCACCGCGCCGCTGCACGGCTTTCGCAACACCGAGGATTACTGGGCGCGCGCGTCGGCCAAGCCGCACCTGCGCGCCATCCGCGTGCCGGCGCTCGTGGTCAACGCGCGCAACGACCCCTTCGTGCCCGGCAGCAGCCTGCCGGGCACGCACGAGGTCGGCAGCCACGTGACGCTGTGGCAGCCGCTGCACGGCGGGCACGTGGGCTTCCCGTGGGGGCGGCCCCCGGGCCATGTGCGCACGATGCCAGAGGCCGTCGGGGCCTGGCTGTGCGCCCACCTCTAGGCGCACCCTCCGACAGCCGGCACCGGGGCCGCGGCGCACAATCCCGGCCATGGACGACATCGTCAGACAGGCGCTGGCCAAGTGGCCGAACGTGCCCCATTGCTACGGCTGGCTCGGCCTGGATGCGCGCGGCAACTGGTACATGCGCGACGACCGCACCCAGGCGGCCGGGTCCTTTCCCGCGGCCAAGGGTTCGCTGCTTCGGCACGACAAGCTGATCGAATTCATCCACCGCAACTACGAGCACGACGAGGCAGGGCAGTGGTTCTTCCAGAACGGGCCGCAGCGCGTGTACGTGGAGCTGGAGCTGACGCCGCTCGTCTGGCGCGTGGCGGACGACTTCCGCGTCACCGCGCACACGGGCGCAGACGCCGAGCCCACCGACTGTCTGCTCGACGAGGACGGGCGCCTGTACCTGGCCTCGCCGCTCGGCCTGGGCCTGGTCCACACGCAGGACGTCGGCATCGCGGCCGAGGCCATCGAGCAGGGGCGCTGGACGCCCGAGACCGTGCAGGCCGCCAGCCTGCCGGCCCGCTACGGCTACGTGACCAGCCCTCAATTGCTATCAAAAAGATAGCTTCTTGCGCAAGCGGGGCGGGCGCCACAGCCCGATTTGGCTCAGAGGTCGAGCCATGAAAAAGCCGGCTCGAAGGCCGGCTTGTTCCTGGCGTGCAGACCGCCTTACTTGGCAGCGCCGGCCGCTGGGGCCGCCGGCGCGGCGGCGGCCGCGTCCGATGCACCGGCGGCGGGTGCCGCTGCTGCAGCACCGTCGGCAGGCGCAGCGCCGGCCGGTGCAGGGCGCTGGGGTTCGGGGAACTTGGCGCCACCGGCGTTGGCCATGTAGACCACGGCGCGGCCGATCTCGGCGTCCTCGAAGTCGCCGCCGCCCTGCGGCGGCATGGCGCCCTTGCCCTTGAGGGCGTGCTCGAGCAGCGTGGCGTAGCCCTGGCCGATGCGCGGGCCCCAGGCTGCGGCATCGCCGTAATGCGGGGCGCCGGGGATGCCGGGCGAACCGTGGCAGGCGACGCACTGCGCCTTGAAGACGGCCTCGCCGGCCGCGAGGGGGCGGTTGGCGTCGCGGATCTCGATCGTGCCCACCTTCTTGATGCGGTCGGCCACCTCGCGATCGCGCGCCTCCTGCGACACGCCGTACAGCGACATGTTGTCGCCCTGCGCCGCGCCGGAGGGCTTGGTGCCCGACACCACGTACGAAACGAGGCCCACGATGATGAGGATCGGCACGATGAATCCGAAGAACACTGCCATGAGCAGCTGCTTGGGGTTCTTGATCGGACCGGTGTGGGCGTCTTCCGTTGCGTGGTATTGCGCGCTGTCGCTCATGGCGTCCTCGTTATCGGGGGGCTTTTTCGGATCAACCGCGGATTATAGGGAGGGGCCCCCGCGGCCCCTGTCCGGTGCGTTGCGCGCCCCGGACGGCCCTCAAGCCGGCGCCTGGGCCGGCGCGCGCTCGGTCCAGCCGCCGCCCAGCGTGCGGTACAGCGTCACCCGGTTCTGCAGTTCCAGCAGTTGCGCCTGTACTGCCGACTGCTGTGCCGAGAACAGCGAGCGCTGCGCGTCCAGCAGGTCGAGCGAGCTGGCCACGCCGTTGCGGTAGCGCAGGTCCGACAGGCGGAAACGCACGCTTTCGGCTTCGGCGGTGGCGCGCAGCGCACGCGCCTGTTCGGTCAGCGTCTCGCGGCCGGCCAGGGCGTCGGCCACCTCGCGGAAGGCGCTCTGGATCGACTTCTCGTACTGCGCCACCGCGATCTCGCGGCCGGCACGCGCGGAGTCCAGGTTGGCCTGGTTGCGGCCGGCGTCGAAGATCGGCAGCGTGATCGACGGCGCGAAGGACCAGGCCTTGGTGCCGGTGCTGAACAGGTCCGAGAACTCGCGGCTCTGCGTGCCGATGGAGGTGGTGAGCGCCACGCGCGGGAAGAAGGCCGCGCGCGCCGCACCGATGTTGGCATTGGCGGCGATGAGCTGCTGCTCCGCGGCGCGGATGTCCGGTCGCTCGGTCAGCAGGTCGGAGGGCAGGCCGGCCGGCACATCGGGCATCGGCTTGACGGCGGCGAGGCCGCCATCGGTGCCCGCGAGCGCCGATGCCGGCACCGGCGCGCCCAGCAGCAGGGCCAGCGCGTTCTCGTCCTGGCGGCGCAGGCGCTGCTGCTGCGCGTACGTGGCGCGCGCGCTCTCGGCCAGGGAGTTGGCGAGCTGGAAGTCCAGCTCGGACGACACGCCGTTGTCGAAGCGCAGCTTGGTTAGCTTGAGCGTGTCCTCGCGCGTGGCCAGCGTCTGGCGCGTGATGGCGAGCAGTTCCTCGTCGGCAATCAGCGTCAGCCAGCCATTCGCGACGTTGGCGATCAGGCTGATCTGCGCCGACTTGCGCGCTTCCTCGGTGGCCAGGTACTGGGCGAGCGCCTGGTCGCGCAGGCTGCGCACGCGGCCGAAGAAATCGATCTCCCAGGCCGAGACGCCCAGGTTGACCGAGAAGCTCTGCGCCACGCTGGGCGCGTCCGAGTTGTAGGCCTGCGCCGGGTTGGGGCTCGAGCGCGAGCCCGAGGCCGACAGCCCGACCGCCGGGAAGAGCGCGGCGCGCTGGATGCCGAACTGCGCGCGTGCCTGCTCGATGTTCTGCACCGTCACGCGCAGGTCGCGGTTGTTGGCCAGCGCGGTCTCGATCAGGCCCGCCAGCCGCGGGTCGGTGAAGAAGTCCTGCCATGGCAGCGCGGCCGCCGCCGGTCCCGGCGGCTGGGCCGGGTCGCCCGGGAAGGTGGTAGGCACCGGTGCCGCGGGGCGCTCGTAGGTCGGGATCAGCGAACAGCCGGCGGCCAGCAGGGCGGTGGCCATCGCCACGGGGATCAGTCGCATGGTGTTTCGTCGCTCAGTCATGGCGGGATTCTTCCTGGATGCCAGCCGCTTCCGCGTGCTTCTTGTTCAATTCCTGTTGGCGCTTGCTGCCCTTGAACAGGCTGCGCACCACCACGAAGAACAGCGGCACGAAGAACACGGCCAGTGCCGTGCCCGTGATCATGCCGCCGATCACGCCGGTGCCGATGGCGCGCTGGCTGGCCGAGCCGGCGCCCGCGGCGATGGCCAGCGGCACCACGCCCAGGCCGAAGGCCAGCGAGGTCATGACGATGGGCCGGAAGCGCAGGTGGGCCGCGGTGAGTGCGGCTTCGATCACGCCCTTGCCCTGCGCCTGGAGGTCCTTCGCGAACTCGATGATCAGGATCGCGTTCTTCGCCGACAGGCCGATGATCGTGATCAGCCCCACCTGGAAGTACACGTCGTTCGAGTAGGCCCGCAGCATCGTGGCCAGCAGCACGCCCAGCACGCCCAACGGCACCACCAGGATCACCGACATCGGGATCGACCAGCTCTCGTACAGCGCAGCCAGGCAGAGGAACACCGCCAGGATCGCGAAGCCGTACAGGATCATGGCCTGCGAACCCGCGAGCTTTTCCTCCCGCGAGGTGCCGGTCCATTCGAAGCCGAAGCCCGCCGGGAGTTGCGCGGCCAGCTTCTCCATCTCGGCCAGCGCGGCGCCCGAGCTGTGGCCCGGTGCCGGCTCGCCGCTGATGCGCATCGCCGGGTAGCCGTTGTAGCGCACCGTCTGCTGCGCGCCCTTGACCCATTTGGTGGAGGCAAAGGCCGACAACGGTACCGGTTGGCCCTGGCTGTTGGTCGCGTTGATGCGCAGCAGGTCTTCCGGCTGCATGCGGCCGGGCGCGTCGGCCTGCACCACCACGCGCTGCATGCGCCCGCGGCTTGGGAAGTCGTTCACGTAGCTGGAACCCAGTGCGGTCGACAAAGCGCCGTTGATGGCGTCGAAGCCCACGCCCAGCGCCTGCGCCTTCTCGCGGTCGATCTCGATCTGCAGCTGCGGTGCGTCCTCCAGGCCGTCGGGGCGAATGCCGGTGAGCACCGGGCTCTTCATCGCCATGCCCAGCAGCTGGTTGCGTGCGTTGACCAGCGCGTCGTGGCCGGCCCCGCTGCGGTCCTGCAGGCGGAACGAGAAGCCGCTGCCGGTGCCCAGCTCGGGGATCGGCGGCGGGCTCAGCGGGTAGATGAACGCATCTCGCACCTGCGACAGGGCGCCGAAGGCGCGGCCTGCGAGCGCCGAGGCTGCGTGCTGCTCGCCCTCGCGCTCATGCCAGTCCTTCAGCGTCACGAAGGCGATGCCGGCGTTCTGGCCCTGGCCCGAGAAGGAGAAGCCCAGCACGCCGACGATGCTTTCCACCTCGGGCTGCTTGAGCATGAACTTCTCGACCTGTTCCATCGCCGACAGCGTGCGCTCCTGCGTGGCGCCGGGTGGCAGCTGCACGTTGACCAGGATGTTGCCCTGATCTTCCTGCGGCAGGAAGGCGGTCGGGATGCGCGTGTACACCAGCGCCACCGCAGCGATGATCGCCAGGTAGACGATCATGTAGCGGCCGGACCGGCGCAGCAGCCGCGACACCAGCCCCTCGTAGCCCTTGGCCGTGCGCGAGAAGCCGCGGTTGAACCACCCGAAGAAGCCGCGCTTCTCGTGGTGGTGTCCCGCCTCGACCGGCTTGAGCAGCGTGGCGCACAGCGCCGGCGTGAGCGACAGCGCCATGAAGGCCGAGAATCCGATCGACGCCACCATCACCACCGAGAACTGTCGGTAGATGTTGCCGGTGGAGCCGGCGAAGAAGGCCAGCGGCACGAACACCGAGATCAGCACCACCGTCACGCCGATGATGGCGCCGGAGATCTGCTGCATGGCCTTGCGCGCGGCCTCCAGCGGCGACAGGCCTTCCTCGCTCATGATGCGCTCGACGTTCTCCACCACCACGATGGCGTCGTCCACCACGATGCCGATGACCAGCACCATGCCGAACATGGTGAGCACGTTGATCGAGAAGCCCAGCGCCAGCAGCGTCGCGAAGGTGCCCAGCAGCGCGATAGGCACCACGATGGTCGGGATGATCGTGTAACGCCAGTTCTGCAGGAACAGGAACATCACGACGAACACCAGCGCCACGGCCTCGAACAGCGTCTTGACCACTTCGGTGATCGAGATCTGCACGAAGCGCGAGCTGTCGTAGGGGATGCTGTACTTCACGCCCTGCGGGAAGTACTTCTTCAGCTCGTCCATCTTCTCGCGCACCAGGCGCGCCGACTCGAGCGCATTGCCCGTCGGCGCGAGCTGCACGCCCAGGCCCACGGCCGGGCTGCCGTTCAGGCGCGCCGAGGTGGCGTAGCTCTGGCCGCCCAGCTCGATGCGCGCCACGTCCTTCAGGCGCACGGAGGAGCCGTCGGTGTTGGTGCGCAGCGAGATGTTGCCGAACTGCTCGACGCTGGAGAGCTGCCCGCGGACCACGACCGTGGCCGCGATGCTCTGCCCGGTGACATTGGGCAGATCGCCGATGGTGCCCGAGGCCACCTGTGCGTTCTGCGCGCGGATGGCGGCCGTGACATCGGAGGGCGACATGTTGTAGCCGCGCAGCTTGTCCGGGTCGATCCACACGCGCATCGCGCTTTCGCTGCCGAAGAGCTGCACCTGGCCGATGCCCTTGACGCGCTGCAGGTCGGGCTGGATGTAGCGGGCCGCGTAGTCACCCAGCTCCACCGGCGTGTAGGCCGGATTGTCCGAAGCGAGCATCGCGAACATCAGGAAGTTGCTGCGCGACTTGTCCACGCGCACGCCCTGCTGCGTCACCACCGCCGGCAGACGCGGCGTGGCGCGCGACAGGCGGTTCTGCACGTCCACCTGCGCGAGATCGTCGTTGGTGCCGGTCTCGAAGCTGATGGTCAAGGTGCCGGTGCCGTCGGCCTGCGCGACCGACTCCATGTAGATCATGCCCGGCGAGCCGTTCATCTCGCGTTCGATGACGGCCAGCACGCTGTCTTCCAGCGTCTGCGCCGAGGCGCCGGGATAGGCGACGTTCACCACGATCGTGGGCGGGGCCACGGGCGGGTACTGCGCGATCGGCAACTGCGTGATCGACACCGCGCCCATCACGATGATGAACAGGGCGATCACCCAGGCGAAGATCGGTCGTTCGATGAAGAACTTGGCCATATCTGCTCGCGGTCCTTACTGCTTGGGCGCTTCGGCCGGGGCGGGCGCCGGGGCTGCCGCCGGCGCGGCGGCTGGCGCGGCGGCTGGCGCGGCGGCTGGCGCGGGAGCCGGCGCTGCGCCGGGCGGGGTCCACGGTACGGGCTTCACGGGGGCGCCCGGCGGCATCATCTGCAGCTTCTGGAAGCCGTCGACCATGACCTGCTCGCCGGCCTTCAGGCCCTCGGTGACGATCCAGCGGTTGTTCTGGCCGGCGGTGATCTTCACATCGCGCTTGCTCACCTTGCCATCGGCGCTCACCACCATGAGGCTGTCGCCCTGCTGGGTGCGCGTGACGGCCTGCTGCGGCACGCTGATGGCGTTGTCGGCCTGCGCCTGTTCGATGCGCACGCGCACGTACAGGCCGGGCAGCAGTTCGCCCTTGGGGTTGGGCACCTCGGCGCGCAGCGTGACCTGGCCCGTGGTCGCATCGACCGTGAGGTCGGAGAACAGCAACCGGCCCGGCTGCGCGTACTCGGTGCCGTCTTCCAGCACGATGCGCACGCTCGCGCCTTCGCTGCCGCCGGCGCGCTTGAGCTTGCCGTCGGCCATGGCGCGGCGCAGCCGCAGGGCGTCGTTGGCCGACTGCGTGAAGTTGACGTAGAGGGTGTCGATCTGCTGGATCACGGCCAGTTCGGTGGCATCCCCCTGGCCCACGAGGGCGCCTTCGGTCACCAGGGCGCGGCCGATGCGGCCGGAGATCGGGGCGGTCACGGTGGCGTAGCCCAGGTTGATCTTCGCCGTCTGCACGGCAGCACGGCCTGCCGCCACGTCCGCTTCGGCCGCCTTCCAGGCGGCGACGGCGTTGGCGTATTCCTGCTTGCTCACCGCGTTGGCTTCCACCAGCGGCTTGTAGCGGTCGGCGAGGGCCTTGGCCTGCAC
Organism: Comamonadaceae bacterium ALPHA2B; assembly: GCA_005503065.1. GTDB lineage: Bacteria > Pseudomonadota > Gammaproteobacteria > Burkholderiales > Burkholderiaceae_C > Xenophilus. Next base: position 14,011 of record SCOE01000017.1, on the reverse strand, counting down.
CGCATTGGCTTCCGAGCGCGCCAGGCTGGCCTGCGCGCTCTGAGAGGCGGCCACCAGCGGTGCCGGGTCGATGCGAAAGAGCGGCTGGCCGGCCTTCACGTCGCTGCCCTCGCGGAACAGCCGTTGCTGCAGGATGCCGGCGGCCCGCGCCCGCACCTGCGACACGCGGGTGGCTTCGAGGCGGCCCGGCAGCTCGGTCACCAGGCCGACCTCGCCCGGCGTCGCGACGATCACGCCGACGGCGGGCGGCGGTGGAGCGCCACCCCCGGCGCCCGGCGCACCCGCGCCCGGGGCGGCCTCCTTCTTGCCGCAGGCCACCAGGGCCACCACCATCAGCACGGCCGCGGCAACACGCGTGGCGCGAGGCAAGAACGTCGAATCATGTGAGACATGCAGATCGGGCATGCGAATCCTTTGAAGGGCTGGGATCGGGGAAGGCAACGCCGACGCATGCACCGGGCATGCCGAGGCACGGGTGCGTGAAGGGAATTTGCCGAAGCGGCGAGTTTACATACATTCATGCATGTATATTCATGACCTCGCGTTTCGTCGTTCGCATCCCCCCAGGAGACATCGTGGTTCGTCGCACCAAGGAAGAGGCCCTCGCCACCCGGCATCGCCTGCTGGATGCTGCCGAGGTCCTGTTTCACGCGCAAGGCGTCTCGCAGACCACGCTGCAGGAGATCGCGCAGCAGGCCGGTGCCACGCGCGGTGCCATCTACTGGCACTTCAAGGACAAGGCCGACCTGTTCAACGCCATGATGGAGCGCGTCACCCTGCCCATGGAGGACGGCGTGCGCGTGGCGGCCAGCGGCGCGCAGGACGACCCGCTCGCCGTGCTGGAGCAGGGCATGCTCGCGGCATTGCGGCTCGTCACCACCGACCCCCAGGTGCGGCGCGTGTTCGAGATCGCGTCGCACAAGGTCGAGTACACGCAGGAGATGGCCTCCGTGCAGGAGCGCCATCTGGCGGGCCGGGGCGCCTGCATCGAGGATTTCGAGAAGGCCCTGCGGCTTGCGGCGCAGCGCAGCAGGCTGCGGTTGCCCATCCCGGCGGCCACGGCGGCCCAGGGCCTGCATGCCTTGATCGCCGGATTGATCCAGGACTGGCTGCTCGATCCGGCGGGTTTCGCGCTGGTGCAGGCGGGGCGGCGCGTTTTCCATGTGTACCTGCGCGGCCTGGGCTTCGACCGTGCGGGCGAGGACCTGGCGCCCTGCGCGGCCTGCGGTGCGGCGGCACCGCCCGATGCGGCGCCATCGCGATCGGCCATAATGCCGGGTTCGCGCCGCCGTGCGGCGCACCCTTCTCGCCGTATTTCAACGGATAGAATTCGGCCCTCCGAAGGCTGAGATCCAGGTTCGATTCCTGGCGGCGGGACCACACGACGAAAAGGCCGGAAGCTGCAACAGCTTCCGGCCTTTTTCTTTGGCTTCACGGCGCCCCTTGCGCGGCGCCGCTGCCGCGGGCTCAGGGCCCGTAGAAGGTCACGCCCGCCGGGCGGTAGTACCCGGGAGGCGGGCCGTAGTACACGGGCGCGGGCCGGTAGTAGACCGGCGGGGGCGGGCGGTAGTAGACGGGTGCCGCAGGGCGGTAGTACACCGGCGGCGGCGGGGCATAGTAGGCGGGCGGCGCGGTGTAGACCGGGGCCGGTGCGTAGTAGGGCTCGGCCACGCCGACGGCGACGCCGGGCAGGCCGACGCCGACCGACCACGACACGCGGGCCTGGGCCGCGCCCACGCCCAAGAGGCCGGCGGCGGCGAGTGCGACGGCAACGAACTTCGAAGCACGGGAAGACATGGAGGGCTCCTGCAAGCGGCGGTGCGATGGACCGCCCAGGCCCTCACAACGCGGCGACCGCCGCCCGCGACGACGCGGCATGGTGTCCAAAGGTAAAGCTGCCGGCCGCCGACTTGCGCTTGCGAGTCGGCGCGGCATCCTTCCGGCATGACCCAAGCCACGCCCTCTGCCGCTTCCGCTTCCGCTTCCGCTTCCGCAGCCAGGCCCTATCGCCTCCATTACTGGCCCAGCATCCAGGGCCGGGGCGAATTCGTGCGCCTGGCCCTGGAGGCGGCCGGTGCGCCCTACCTGGACGTGGCGCGCGGCACGCCCGCCCAGGGAGGCGGCGAGGAGGCACTGATGGAATCGCTCGGCGATTCCCGCAACCCGCGGCCGTCCTTCGCTCCGCCCTTTCTGGTCGACGGCGACGTCGTGGTGGGCCAGACGGCAGCCATCCTGCTGTACCTCGGCCCGCGGCTGCATCTGGTGGGCGAGAGCGAGGCCGACCGCGTGTGGACGCACCAGCTGCAGCTCACCATCGCCGATGCCGTGGTCGAGGCGCACGACACGCACCATCCGCTGGCCAGCAGCGCCTACTACGAGGACCAGCGCGACGCGGCCCTCGAACGCAGCCGTGCCTTTCGTGAGGAGCGCATCCCGAAGTTCCTGCACTGGTTCGAGCGCGTCCTGCAGCGCAACCCGGCGGGCGACACGCACCTGGTCGGCGATGCGCTGAGCTATGCCGACCTGTCGCTGTTCCAGCTCGTGGCCGGCCTGCGCTATGCCTTCCCCAAAGCCACGACGCGCGTGCTGGCGGACACGCCCGCGGTCACGCGCCTTCACAGGAACGTGGCGCGGCGCGAGCGCGTGAAGGCCTACCTCGACAGCCCGCGCCGCATCCCGTTCAACGAGGAGGGCATCTTCCGCCACTACCCTGAACTCGATGGCTGAACTTCAAGCAAAAAGGGCCTGAAGCGCCCGTCCTGCTTGCGCAGACAGCTATCAAAAACGTAGCGATGACGCGGCAGGCCGGCGTGCCGGATCAGGCACCGCCGTCTTTCCATTGCAGCGCCAGCGCGTAGAGCGCGTTGCGCGGCGCCTTCGTGATGTCGGCGGCCAGCTTCACCGCCGCCTTGGTCGGCAGCTCGGCCAGCAACAGCCGCAGCACGCGCTGGGCCTCGGCATCCGGCCCGGCGCCATCGTCCGCCGCGGACAGCGGGTGCAGCACGAGCGCGAACTCGCCGCGCGTGCGCTGCGGCGAGGCTGCCAGCCAGCCCGCCAGCGCCTCCGCCGGCACCGTGTCGATCTCCTCGAACTGCTTGGTCAGCTCGCGCCCGACGGTCACCTCGCGCGCGCCCAGCACCGCGAGTGCGCGCGCCAGGGCCTCGATGCGGTGCGGCGCTTCCAGCAGCACCACGGGGCGCGCCTCGGCGGCCAGCGCCTGGATCGCCCGGTCGCGCTCGGCGGCCTTGTTCGGCAGGAAGCCGGCGAAGACAAAGCCCGCGCCCTCGGCCTCGCCGCCCACCAGGCCGGCAGCGCCCACGAGCGTGGTCACGCTGCTGGCGCCCGGCAGCGGCAGCACGCGCAGCCGCGCAGCGCGCACGGCCGCCACCAGGCGCGCGCCGGGGTCGCTCACCCCAGGTGTGCCGGCGTCGCTCACGTAGGCGATGCGTTGGCCCTGCTGCAGCCGCGCGACGACGGCCTGCGCGGCCTCGGCCTCGTTGTGCTGGTGCACGGCCAGCATCTGAGCGCCCGGCCGGTCGATGCCGTAGGCCCGCAGCAGCTGCTGGGTGTGGCGCGTGTCCTCGCAGGCGATGGCATCGGCCACATGGGCCAGCACGTGCAGCGCGCGCAGCGTGATGTCGGCCAGGTTGCCGATGGGCGTGGCGACGACGTAGAGCGTGCCCTCCGGATAATGCTGCGCACCCGCGGCATCGCGCGCGGCCTGCAGGGCGGCGCCGAAGCCGGCGGAAGAGGGGAGAGCATTCACCATGGGTTTTCTGTTCGGCCGCAGCCGCACCACCAAGGCCGTGGGCGACGCGGCGGAAGACGCCGCGCTCGCGCACCTGCAGGCGGCAGGCCTGCGGCTGGTGGCGCGCAATTATCGGACGCCGGGCCGCGGCGGCGGCGAGGTGGACCTGATCCTGCGCGAGCGCGACGGCACGCTGGTCTTCGTGGAGGTCCGCCGCCGCGGCAGCGCCTCGCACGGCGGGGCGGCCGCCAGCATCACGGCCACCAAGCGGCGGCGCATCGTCTTCGCGGCGCGGCATTACCTGATGCGGCTCGCGTCGCCGCCGCCCTGCCGCTTCGATGTGGTGCTGGTCGAGGAGCGCATCACCTGGCTGCGGGCCGCCTTCGACGCCGAGTGAGGGTGAGGGCGATCTATCATTCCGGCTTTGTTCGGCGCCTCGTGCCGTCGCCCACGAACGCAAAGCCCGACCGGCGAGCGCAGCGAAGCCCCCAGGGCACCCGTGGAACTGGCTTCTCCAGGCCACCGGGTGCGCCCCCTTCCCGCGTGCGGAAGAAGGGGGAGCCGCGAAGCGGCATGGGGGATGCCAAATCTATCTTCATGCTCGAGCAACGCATTCAGCAGCATTTCATCGACAGCGCCGACCTCAAGTACCAAGGGGGACCGGCCCTCAGCAAACCCCTCTCGCAGGCCGTGCAGGCGCTGCTGGCCTGCGTGACCAGCGGCGGCAAGGTACTGGCCTGCGGTGCCGGTGTGTCCGGCCTGCTCGCGGCGCAGTTCGCGGCCCAGTTCGTGGGCCGTTTCGAGCGCGAACGGCCGGCGCTGGCCGCCCTCGCGCTGCCCGGCATCGCGGACGACCCGGCCGCGGACACCCGGGCCGCGGCCGATCCGCAGGCCTTCGCACGCCAGCTGCGCGCGCTGGGCGAGGCCGGCGACGTGCTGCTGGTGCTCAGCCCCAGCGGTGAATCGGCGGCGGTGCTGTCGGCCGTGCTGGCGGCGCACGAGCGCGACATGACCGTGATCGCGCTCACCGGCGGCGTCGGCAGCGGGGCCGGCGGTGCCGTGGGCCGCGCGCTGCGCGAGACCGACGTGCAGATCTGCGTGCCGCACGAGCGCCCGCTGCGCGTGCACGAGGTGCACCTGACGGCGCTGCACTGCCTGTGCGACGGGGTCGATGCACAACTGCTCGGCGATCCCGACGGCGACGTGCTGGCGGTCGAGTGAGTCAACCCTTTCGCACCGGCACCCATTGACACAGGAGCGCCGCAGTCGCTGGGCTAAACTTTCCGCGGCCCCTGCGCCCCGCGTCAGCCGCGCCCTTGCGCGCCTCGCTGCACGCCCCCTTCGCATCCACTGCATCCAGCCCAGGAACCCCTCCATGACCCGCATCCAAGCTTCCTTCCGCCCCCTTGCCGCAGCACTCGCCGGCGCGACGCTGGTCGCCTCGCTGTCGGGCTGCGTGCCGCTGGTGGTCGGCGGCGCGGCGGTGGCCGGTGCCGGCATGGTCGCGACCGACCGCCGCACCTCGGGCGCACAGCTGGACGACCAGTCGATCGAGCTGCGCTCGGCGGCGCGCATCCGCGACATCGCCAACGACACCATGAACATCACCACCGTGAGCTACAACCGCCAGGTGCTGATGATCGGCACCGTCGGCAGCGAGGCCGACAAGCGCCGCGCCGAAGAGGTGGTGCGCGGCACGCCGAACGTGCGTTCGGTGGTCAACGAGGTGGTGGTCGGTCCCGCGCTGGGCATCGCGCAGCGTTCCAACGACACCTACATCACCGGCAAGGTGAAGGCCTCGCTGCTCGACGCCAAGGACATCTTCGCCAACTCCTTCAAGGTCGTGACCGAGGGCGGCGTGGTCTACCTCATGGGCCTGGCCACGCGCCGCGAACTCGACCGCGCCACCGACATCGCGCGCAGCGTGTCGGGCGTGCAGAAGGTGGTGCGCGCGGTCGAGGTCATCAGCGAGCAGCAGCTCGGCCAGGGCGCCGTCGAGGGCGGCACCGGCCTGCAGCCTTCGGCCGTCGACGGCACCAACAGCAGCGGCTCGCGCGTGCCGCTGCCGCCCATGCAGCCGCTGCCGGGCCAGCCGCAGCCCGGCGCGCCGGTGCAGGTGTCGCCGCAGCCGCAGCCCGGCGTGGTGACCACGCCGGTGCGCTGAGGCGAATTCTTCAAGCCAAAAGTGCCTGTGGCGCCCGTCCATCGGGCGCGGACAGCTATCCTTTTGATAGCGTACGGAGCTATTTCAGCCGCGTGATCAGACTCGACGTGTCCCAGCGGGCGCCGCCGGCCTGCTGCACGTCGGCATAGAACTGGTCCACCAGCGCCGTCACCGGCAGGCGCGCGCCGTTGCGCTTGGCCTCGTCCAGCACCAGGCCCAGGTCCTTGCGCATCCAGTCGACCGCGAAGCCATAGTCGAACTTGCCGGCGATCATCGTCTTGCCGCGGTTCTCCATCTGCCAGCTCTGGGCCGCGCCCTTGCTGATGACGCCCAGCACCTGTTCCATGTCGAGCCCGGCGCGCTGGCCGAAGGCGATGGCTTCCGACAGGCCCTGCACGAGGCCCGCAATGCAGATCTGGTTGACCATCTTGGCGAGCTGGCCGGCGCCGCTCTCGCCCAGCAGGGTCACGGCGCGCGCGAAGGCGTCGATGACGGGCTGCACCTTGGCGAATGCGGCCGCATCGCCGCCGCACATCACCGTCAGCACGCCGTTCTGCGCGCCGGCCTGGCCGCCGGACACGGGCGCGTCGATGAATTGCAGGCCTTGATCCTGCGCCGCCTTGGCCAGCTCGCGCGCCACGTCGGCCGAGGCGGTGGTGTGGTCGACGAACACCGCGCCGGGCTGCATGCCGGCGAAGGCGCCGTCGGCGCCGAGCACCACCGAGCGCAGGTCGTCGTCGTTGCCCACGCAGCAGAACACGATCTCCGCCCCGGCCGCCGCCTCGCGCGGCGTTGCCGCGGCAGCGTGCGGCGCGCCGCCCAGCTCCTGCACCCATGCGGCCGACTTGGCCGGCGTGCGGTTGTAGACCGTGACGGTGTGGCCGGCCTTCGCCAGGTGCGCGGCCATGGGATAGCCCATGACGCCGAGGCCGAGGAAAGCCACGCGGCGCGGCGGCGTGGCGGTGTAGTTCTTGGGGGTGAAGGAAGGGGTGCTCATGCGGCGAGCTTAGTGCACAGCGGCGGCCCCGCGCACTGATCGGGCATGCGCGGTGTGCGCGGCCGGCGAGCGCAGCGAAGCCTCCAGGGCACCCGAGGAACTGGCTTGGCCAGGCCTCTGGGAAGGCCTTGCAGGCCGCGCGAGGCCAGTGGCCTCGCCCTTCGCCAGTCACGAAATGTCCACTGGACATTTCGTGTACGGGCTCAGCCCCCCTCCAAGCCGAAGGCGCCAGAGAGGGGGGGGAGCCGCGAAGCGGCTTGGGGGGTGCTAGTCCAATTTAATGCCAGCTGCCTTGATCACCGGGCCCCAGCGCTTCGACTCGGCCCGCGCCAGCTGCTGGAACTGCTGCGGCGTGCCGGGCATGGCTTCCATGCCGAAGTCGGCAAAACGCTTGAGCACGGCGGGTGTCGACATGGCCTTGTTCAGGTCGCCGTTGAGCCGGCTCACCACGTTGGCCTGCAGGCCGCCCGGGCCGAGCACGCCCTGGAAGGCGAACACCTCGGCATCGCGCACGCCCACCTCGGCCAGCGTGGGCACATCGGGCAGGAGCTTGTTGCGCGCGCCCGAGCCGATGGCCAGCACGCGCACCTTCTTGCCCTGCATGATCGGCAGGCCCGAGGCGAGGTCCAGGAACATGCACGGCACCTGGCCGCCCATCACGTCGGCCATGGCCGGCGCAGCGCCGCGGTAGGGGATGTGCGTGATGAAGGTGCCGGTGCGGTTCTTGAACAGCTCCATCGCCAGGTGGTGCGGCGAGCCGTTGCCGGGCGAGGCGTAGTTCACCTTGCCGGGGTTGGCCTTCACGTAGGCCAGGAACTCCTTGAAGTCCTTGGCCGGGAAGTCGGGGTTGACGACAAGCGCCAGCGGGAACTTGCCGATCGCGCCGATGTAGCTGAAGTCGCGCTCGGGGTTGAAGGGCAGCTTGCCGAACAGGTGTTCGTTGAAGGCCAGCACGGCGTTGTCGGCCGACATGACGGTGTAGCCGTCGGGCTTGGCCTTGGCCACGAGGTCGGCGCCGATGTTGGTCGAGGCGCCGGGGCGGTTGTCGATCACGATCTGCTGGCCCAGCGTCTGGCGCATCGCCTCGGCCAGCGAACGCGCGATCACGTCGGTGCCGCCGCCGGCCGGGTAGGGCACGACCCACCGGATGAGTTGGTCGGGGTAGTTGCTGTTCTGCGCGCGGGCGAAAGGCGAGGCGGCCAGGGCGGCGCCGGAGGCCAGGGTGGCCAGCAGGTCTCTGCGGTGCATGGAATTCAGTCTCCTTGGTGTTCGTATGCGGACAGCGATGGTACGGGCAGCGCTTCGAGCGCGTCGGCCAGCGCGCGATGCCCCTGGGCCTCGTCGCCGAGCTGCTCGAACAGCAGCAGCGCCAGGCGAGCCAGGAACAGCGATTCGCGCTCGGGCCCGGCCTCGCTGATGGCATGGGCGCAGGCGGCGTAGAGGCGGTCGCGCGCCTCGGGCGTCAAGGTGGACGTTGTCATGCGGTCGCCCGTTGCGCCGTGGCGCGTTGCAGTGCGGCGGTGATCTGTCCGCCGGTGGGCCGGCGCCAGCGTGCCGCCACGTGACCGTCGGGCCGCAGCAGGTACACGGCACCGGCCGCGGCGCCCAGTGCTTCGAAGGTGGCTGGCGGGCACTGTGCGTCGCCCAGGGTCACGACGTGCACGGGCAGGTCCGGCGGCAGCGGCACCACCTCCTCGCCCGGCTGCAGCACCAGCAGCGTGAAGCGCGGGCCGATGTGGTCGGTCAGGTGGCCGGCGCGCAGCGGCTGTTCGCCCATCGCCTCGCCCGGCCGCGGGCCGGCGCCGAGCGCGTCGCTGGCGCTCGAGAGCATCGAAGCGTCGTAACGCACGGCCTGCGTCTGCCGCGGGTTGATGAGCTGGGCGATGCCGCGGTGCCTTTCCGACAGCGACAGCGCCGCCTCGCGCAGCAGGTCGAAGCCGCGCGAGGGCGGCGACATGAATTCGGTGCTGCGCATCGCGGCCTCGGCGTTGATGTGGAAGGCGGCGATGCGCTCCTGCGAATAGCTGTCGAGCAGGGCCGCATCGGATTCGCCCTTGGCCACGGCGGCGAGTTTCCAGGCCAGGTTGTCGGCGTCGTCGAAGCCCGAGTTGAGGCCGCGCACGCCGAAGATCGGCATCGCGTGCGCCGCATTGCCGGCGAAGAGGATGCGCCCGTGGCGGTAGTCGGCCAGCGTCATGGCACCGGCGCGGTACACCGAGGTCCACACCGTCTTCCAGGGCAGGTGGCCTTCCCCGATGGCGTCGAGGTGGCGCTGCACGAACTCGGTCACCGCCTCGGGCGCGAGGGCGGCCTCGGTGCTCTGGCCGGGGCGCAACTGGTAGTCGATGCGCCAGATGTCGTCGGGCTGGCGGTGCATCAGCACGGTGGAGCCGCGGTTCCACGGCGGGTCGAACCAGGCGCGGCGCTCGGTCGGGTGGCGGCTCGGCAGCTCGATGTCGATGATCACGTAGCGGCCTTCGTAGGCCGTGCCTTCGAGCGCGAGGTTCAGCGACTTGCGCACGAAGCTCTGGCCGCCGTCGCAGGCCGCGAGCCAGTCGGCCTGCAGCGTGTACGCACCCAGCGCATGGCGGGCGTGGAGCGTCGTGCCACGGTCGTCCTGCGTGAAGCCGGTGAGCTCGGTGCCCCAGCGGATGTCGATCAGGCCCGGCTGCGCCGCGTTGCGCCGCATGATCTCGTCCAGCAGGTACTGCTCGATGTAGTACTGCTCGAGGTTGATCATCGGCGGCAGCTTCTGCCGTGCGTGCGTCGGCATCTCGAAGCGGAACACCTCGGTGGTCTGGTAGTAGCTCGTGCCCGCGCTCCAGGGCAGGCCCTTGGCGAGGAAGGCCGGCAGCGCGCCGAGGCGCTCGACGATCTCCAGGCTGCGGCGCGAGATGCAGGCGGCCCGGCTGCCCACGCAGACCGTCTCGTCGGCTTCGAGGATCACGCTGCGCACGCCGTGGTTGGCCAGGCCCAGCGCCAGCGCCATGCCGACCGGGCCACCGCCGGCGATCACGACGGGATGACGCTGCACTTCCACGCCATCGGCCAGCACGGGCAGCCGCGGCGCGAAGCGGGTGTAGTGGAAGGCGCCGACCGAGGGCGGCAGCGCGCCCGTGGCGGGCGGCGGGACGGGGCCGCCCGCGGCATCGCCGGCACGGGCGGACGGCGCAGCGGTCGGCGGGCGGGTGGCGGCGGGGCGGTTCATCGGGCGGTCCTGGGTGAAGGCGGCTGGGGGTGTCTCGTTGCTCTTCTTTTGATAGCTGCTTGCGCCTGTCCAGCGGGCGTTGCAGGCACTTTTTGCTTGAAGAATGGCGCTGGCCAGCGATGCGGGGACGTCGTGGCGGCAGCAGGAATTGTCCCGATGCGCCAGGCGCGCCACTGTCCTAACTTCTCACGAAGTGTTTACCCTGAATCCTGGAAGTCGCCCCGCATGAAGCGCTGGCGCATCCGCCCCTGCGCCGAGCCGCTGGCACCGGCCGTCGTCAGCGGCGTGCTGGCCGGCGTCGGCACGCCGCAGCTCGCCGCGCGCTACCTGGCCGCCATGCACGGCGTGCTGCCCGTCACCTTCTGCACCGTGTTCGCCGTCGGCGCCACCGGCCGCATCGAGACCGTGTCGGCCGCCAGCAGCTACGGCAGCACCGCCGAACGCACGGCCGAGCGCTACGTCGCGCAGCGCTTCGACCTGCTCGACCCGCACATGGTGTGGCTGGCCGGCCGCCCGCGGCCGCGGCGCGGCGCGCAGCTCTGGCTGGGCCACCACCGCGGCGACGAACTGGCCGACGCCGACTACCGCGCCGCCTGCTACGGCGACGTCGGCATCCGCGAACGCGCGTCCGTCCTGCTGCTGTTGCCCACCGGCCAGCGTGCGGCCGTGAGCTTCTACCGCAGCCTGGCGCAGCGCGAGTTCGACGACCGCGACTTCGCGCTGCTCGAGGTGCACGCGGCCCTGCTGGCCGATGCCACCGCCGCACACGGCCGCATCGCGCTGGCCGCCGGCAACGCCGTCGAGCCCGCGTTTGCCTCGCGCCTGCTGACCCTGAGCGTTCGCGAGCGCGAGGTCATCGGGCAACTGATGGCGGGCCGTACCGCCAAGGAGGCGGCACGCGAACTCGGCGTGGCGTTGAGCACCGTGCGGACTCATCAGTACCGGGCGTTCCGGCGGTTGGGGATCGGGTCGGTGAAGGTGTTGCTGCGCAGCTCGATGGCCTGAGATTGCGTAGCACGTGTCGCCAGTTTTGAATTTTTGCGACATGTTTGCGGTTGATGTCGTCCGGTGCGACATGTCGCTGTGACGTGTCGCTGAAATCCAAAAAAGAGAACACGTTCAGTTGATTTGTTTTCACGGGCGACCTATCCTGCAAACGTGTCGCAAAAACACGAAAACGAGAACATTTCTACCTCGCTGTGGCGGCAAGACCGTCCGTACAACGCCTTGCCGCCCCTGCCCCCGCGGGTGGAACTGGAAAGCCGTGCCATCCTGAAGCAGTGCATCCCTGCCCGGGCTGCCCTCGCCGGCCTGAAGCAGGCCACCGCGCTCATCCCCAACCCGACGGTGCTCATCAACACCATCCCGTTGCTGGAAGCCAAGGACAGCTCCGAGATCGAGAACATCGTCACCACCACCGACGAGCTCTTCCGACATGCCGACGACGCAGAGCGTGCCGATCCGGCCACGAAGGAGGCGCTGCGCTACCGCACCGCGCTCTACCAGGGCTTCGAGTCGCTGCGCGAGCGCCCCTTGACCACGCGCACCGCTGTCGACATCTGCACCGCCATCAAGGGTGTGGCCGTGGACGTGCGGCGAACACCTGGCACGCAGCTCATCAGCGACCGCAGCGGCAATGCCATCTACACCCCGCCCGAAGGCGAGGCGCTGTTGCGCGAACTGTTGGCCAATTGGGAGCGCTTCATTCACGAGCAGCGCGACCTTGATCCGCTCATCCGCATGGCCGTGGCGCACTACCAGTTCGAGGCCATCCACCCGTTCACCGACGGCAATGGCCGCACGGGCCGCGTGCTCAACATCCTCATCCTCATCCAGGAGGAATTGCTGAGTCTGCCCGTGCTCTACCTCAGCCGCTACATCATCCAGCACAAGGCCGACTACTACCGCCTGCTGCAGGAGGTGACGCGCGACCAGGCGTGGGAGGCGTGGGTGCTGTACATGCTGCGTGCCGTCGAGCAGACCGCCCGCTGGACCACCGACAAGATCGCCGCACTGCGCATGCTGCAGGCCCAGACCGCCGACTACGTGCGCCAGCGGCTGCCCAAGATCTACAGCCACGAACTGGTCGAAACGCTCTTCGAGCAGCCCTACTGCCGCATCAGCAACCTGGTGAACAAGGGCATCGCACAGCGGCAGGCGGCGTCACGCTACCTGCAGGACCTGGTGGCCGCGGGCGTGCTGCGCGAACAGGTGGTGGGACGGGAAAAACTCTTCATCCACCCCAAGCTGATTCAGCTTCTCAGCCAGGACGGCGGCTCCCTGGCGCCCTATGCCATGCCGGCAGGTTCCGAGGCGTAGCGTCTCCGGCTGGCGACGCTTCACGCTCAGTCTTCCAGCGCCTCGTCCTCACCGCGCACGCCCTGTGATGCCGCGGCCTCGGCCGGCTTCACACGCCCGCCCACCGGCACCACCTCCTGCTCGATCGCCCCGAACAGCGACTTGCCGTCCAGCCCCTTCATCTCGATGCGGATGGTGTCGCCGTACTTCATGAACTCGGTCTGGGGCGCGCCGTCCTGGATGGTCTCGATGCAGCGTTTCTCGGCGATGCAGGAATAGCCCTTGGGCCACTCCATGCGGCCGTTCTTCTCGACGCCGGGGTTGCTCACCGTGCCGCTGCCGACGATGCTCCCGGCGCGCACGTTCCGGGTCTTGGCGATGTGGGCGATCAGCTGGCCGAAGTGGAAGGTCATGTCCGGGCCGGCGTCGCACAGGCCGACCTTGCGGCCGTTCCAGGTGCTCTGCAGCGCCAGGTGCACACGGCCGTCCTGCCAGGCGGGGCCGAGTTCGTCCAAGGTCACGGCCACGGGGCTGAAGGCGGTGGCGGGCTTGCTCTGGAAGAAGCCGAAGCCCTTCGCCAGCTCGGCCGGGATGAGGTTGCGCAGGCTCACGTCGTTGGCCAGCATGACGAGGCGGATGCCGTCCAGCGCCTGCTCCGGCGTGGCGCCCATGGGCACGTCGCCGGTGACGACGGCGACCTCGGCCTCGAAGTCGATGCCCATCGCTTCACTGGGCACCACGATGTCGTCCGTGGGACCGAGGAAGTCGTCGCTGCCGCCCTGGTACATGAGCGGGTCGGTGTAGAAGGTGGCGGGCACCTCGGCGTTGCGGGCCTTGCGCACCAGTTCCACGTGGTTCAGGTAGGCCGAGCCGTCGGCCCACTGGTAGGCGCGCGGCAGCGGCGCCATGCATTGCCCGGGGTTGAACGGGAAGGCATGGCGCGCCCGGCCGTGGTTGAGCGCGGTGTACAGGTCCTGCAACTGCGGGCTCATGAAGCCCCAGTCGTCCAGCACCTGCTGCAGGCGGTGGGCGATGCCGGTGGCGTAGTGGGCGGTGGTCAGGTCGCGCGAGACGACGACCAACTGGCCGTCGCGCGAACCGTCCTGGAGCGTGGCGAGTTTCATGGGGTGCGCGGAAAGGCCGCGGCGGGCAGTGCCCGCCTGCGGGCCCACTAAACTGGATGAAGGCCGGGAGTTTAGTGGCGAGCCATCCCCATCCGCCCCCTGCGCGTTCGCTCCTGCCTTTGCCGTCCGTCCATGACCTCCCTGCGCCCGATGATCGCCGTGCTGCCGCGTCCGCGGCGGCCGTGGCGCGCGGTGGCGGTGCTGACGGTGGTCGTCACGCTCGCGCACCTGCTGGTGATGGGCGCGTTGCCGCACGGTACGCGCAACGATGCCCTGCCGTTGGCGCATCGCTTCAGCACCCGCACCATCGTCATCGCACCGCCCGCCGCCACCGGCGGCGGATCGCCCGGTGCTGCGGCGGCCCCGGCAGCCCAGCCGGAGCAGGCTGGTCCCGCGCCCAACGCGCGCCTGCGCCCCCATCCTCGCCAGGCGGCACCGGCGCGGCCGAAGCCCCCGCCGCCCGCCCCAGTGC
>SCOE01000016.1 GCA_005503065.1 Comamonadaceae bacterium ALPHA2B | reverse complement strand
GGCCGGGCTCCGCCCCGCCCGCCCCCCGAGGGGGGCAAGACAACTTGGGGCGGCCCGGCGTTTTCTTGAGAGGATGTCCATCGCCATGAAGCTGTTCCGCCTGTCCTGCCCCGCTGCCGCCCTGGCGCTGGGCGCCGCCGCCCTGGGCCTTTCGTCTGCCGCGCACGCGGTGATGGCGAACCCGCCGATCCAGATGGCGCCGCAGGGCGTCGAGTTCATGTGCGGGGGCAAGAACAAGGACGAGATCGCCTTCATGGAGATGGTGTCGCCCCGCTGGGCCGCCACCTTCGAGTTCGCCGTCTCGCGCGGGCCGCGCGGGCAGTTCCCCGAGTCGGTCGAGGTGAAGGTGATCGACAAGTACAGCGGCGCCGAAGTGATGCAGGCCAGCGCCAGCGGCCCGTTCATGCTCGCGCGCCTGGAGCCGGGCACCTACGACGTCCAGGCCACGCTGGGCGACCTCACGCTCACGCAGACGGTGAACGTGGCGCTCGGCGTGCCGGGCCGTGCGCTCTTCCTGTGGCCGTCGAATTTCGACATGGCGGCGGCCACGATGCCGCGCCAGGCCGTGGCCCAGGGCAAGTAGGCCCCCGGCGCCGGGCGGGCGCCTTTCCTTTAAGCAAGTTCTAAGGCACGCGGGCCACAGTCGGTGCCGTGGTCGCCGCCCTGTTCGTTCATCGCCCCGGCCACCGAACCCGAACGAAAGGAATCCATCATGGCTCGCAAGCTTCCCCATGCACGCCCCGTCGTGGGCACCCTCATGCTGTGCGCCGGCGCGCTGTTCGGCGCGCTGTATGCCGGCACCGCGGCGCACGCCGCCACCTACAACCCGCCGATCCAGATGACCAAGGCCGGCGTGGAGTACATGAGCGGCGGCATCGGGCACGACGAGGCCCAGCTCATGGAAACCGTCGAGCCGCGCTGGCCGGCCAGCTTCGAGTTCGCCGTGAAGGACCACCAGAAGGCCGACTTCGCCGCCGACGTGCGCGTGACGGTGCGCAATGCCGAGACCGGCGCCGTGGTGCTCGACCGCGTGGATGCGCACGGCCCCTTCATGGTGGCGCGGCTCGACAAGGGCCGCTACCAGGTCGATGCCACGCTGGCCGGCCAGACGCTGCAGCAGGAGATCACCGTGAACGGCACGGGCCCGGCCAAGGCGCTCTTCCTGTTCCCGGCCGGCACCGACATGGCGAGCAACGCCGTCGCGCCGGCGGCGCGCTGAGCACCGGCTGAACGCCAGGCCCGCCCGAGCGCCCGATCGCCCGACCATGCTGCAGCGACGCCCGGACGGGCCGGCCCCGCCCCGGCACCTGCGTGCCATCGCGCCCGCCGCCGACGGCCCGGGCGCAGCCGACCCGCCGCTGCGCGGGCTGTCGGCCCACATCCTGCCGACCTCGGCCACGATGATCGGCGTGTGCATGACGGTGCTGTCGATCGGCCACCTGCGCCAGGGCGGCCATTCGCGCGTCGTGCTCGACAAGCTGCTGGCGTTCGACGCGCTGATGTTCCTCACCAGCGCCGTGCTGTCCTTCATGTCGATGCGCAGCCGCCGTGCGGGCCGGCCGCAGCGCTACGAGGGCTGGGCCGAGAGCGTGTTCCTGCTCGGGCTCGGCGTGCTGGCACTGGGCGCCGTGGTGCTGGCCTTCGCGATCGAGTGAGGCGCAGGGGGAGGGACCGCCCCATGGGATGGGGGATTTCCCGCTTGCCGCGGCCTGGGGCGTAGCGTCCGGGCCCCGCCCGGCATGCCGGCTTCGTGCTTCGAATCGGCCTGCAGCGCCCGCCAAGCCTAGGAATTCGGCTCTCTTTTTCATAGCGACATAGGCCATCCTCTCGTCGTGGGCCTGCCTTCCCCGCGGCATGCAGTGGCGAGACAATCGTCGTATGCTGCGCCGCAGCAATCTCTACCATCCATGCCGCTCGCCCCCCTGACCCTGCTGACCACGTTGCTGCACGTGTTCATCGGCCTGCGCCTTGTGCCGGCGATGGCGGGGGTGACGACAGGCTGGCCGCTCGTCGTGGTGCTGCTCGTGGTGTCGGCGCTCACCATGCCGCTGCCCTTCCTGCGCCGCCGCGGGCCGGCGCAGGGCTGGCCTGCCGCGCTGCAGTGGCTGGGCCTGCTGTCGATGGGCTGGTTCTCCTCGCTGCTGCTGCTGACGCTGGCGCGCGACGCGGGGCTGCTGCTGGCCTGGGGCGGCAGCCGAATCCTCGGCACCACGCCCGACTGGCCGCGCTGGCAGGGGCTGAGCGCGCTGGGCGCGGTGGCGCTGGCCACGGCGGTGTCGGTGGTCGGCTTCTTCAACGCGCGCCGCACCGCGGCCGTGCGGCGGGTCGAGGTGCCGATCGAGGGACTGCCCTCGCAGCTGCGCGGCTTCACCATCGCGCAGCTGAGCGACATCCACGTCGGTCCCACGATCCGCCAGCGCTACATCCAGCGCATCGTCGACACGGTCAACGGACTGGGCGCCGACATGGTGGCGATCACCGGCGACCTGGTCGACGGCACGGTGCACGAGCTGCGCGAGCACATCGCGCCGCTGGGCCAGCTGCGCGCGCGGCACGGCACCTTCGTCGTCACCGGCAACCACGAGTACTACGCCGGCGCCCATGCCTGGATCGACGAGCTGCGGCGCCTGGGCCTGCGCGTGCTGCTCAACGAGCACGTGGTGCTGCAGACCCGCAACGTGCATGGCGCGCAGACCGACGAGGAGATCCTCGAGAGCGCACTGGTGGTGGCCGGCGTGACCGACTACACCGCCGGCCATTTCGACGCCGCGCACGCCAGCGACCCGCAGCGCGCGGTGCGCGACGCGCCGCCGCTGGTGCACACGCGGGTGCTGCTCGCGCACCAGCCGCGCAGCGCGCCGGCCGCCGCCGAGGCGGGCTTCCAGCTGCAGCTGTCGGGCCACACCCATGGCGGGCAGTTCTTTCCCTGGAATTTGTTCGTGCCGCTGCAGCAGCCCTTCACGGCCGGGCTGCACCGGCTACAGCAGATGTGGGTCTACGTGAGCCGCGGCACCGGTTACTGGGGGCCGCCGAAGCGATTCGGCGCACCGTCCGAGATCGCGCTTATCACATTGACACTCCCACGTCCGACGGTGCGCTGATCGGCCCTTCCCGGCAGCGTCCTACCGGGGAAATCGGTGGCGGGGAAAGCGCCGCGCACAGCGGGTGCACATACTCGATGAACCGTTGCTGAATGAAACAGCCGGGTTCAGGAATCCAAGATGCACAACAACAGGATGACGATGGCCGCCGTGCTGCTGGCGCTGGCCGCCACCGGCGCGGCCGCGCAGCCGCTTGCGGACGCGTCGCCGGCCATCTATGTCGAAGGCGGGCAGACGCTGCACGGAAGCGCGAACAGCGACATGGCAGGCATCGGCGTGATGCTGCCGTGGCTGTCCGTCCCGGGCTGGCAGGGCAGCGGGCGCTCCTTTTACTGGGACCTCTTCGCCAGCCAGTGGCGCGGCCCCCTCAACGGCGACCGCCGCAGCATCGCGCAGATCGGCGCCATCGCCACCTGGCGCTATCGCTTCGACGGCGGGGCCTCGCCCTGGTTCGTCGAGGGAGGCATCGGCGTCAGCGTGATGGACCGCCTCTACCAGACCGACGACCGTGGCTTCAGCACCGCCTTCCAGTTCACCGAGGCCATCGGCGCGGGCTACAGCTTCGGCGCCAACGGTCGGCACGAGCTGTCGCTGCGGCTGCAGCACTTCTCCAACGCCGGCATCAAGAAGCCCAACCCGGGCGAGAACTTCGTGCGCCTGCGCTACGCCTATCGCTTCTGAGCTAGGCAGCGCGGGCAATACCGGCCGCGACCGCGCCTTTCTATGATCCTGGCGGATCAATGATGACGAGGACCGGACCATGCGATCGATGTGGATGCGACTGGCGGGCGCGTGCCTGCTGGCCGCCGGCCTGGCGCTGGCGGCCTGCGGCAGCAAGGAGCCCGAACAGCGCGCAGCCTTCATCCAGTTCCTGCAGACCCGGGTGCTCGAGCGGCCGGGCGTGCGCGTACCCAAGCCGACCGACGAGCAGAAGAAGCCCTTCGGCGACTACGCGCAGCACTACGCCGTCATCGCCGATTTCAACGAGTCGATGAACCGCTCGGTGGGCCAGCCCATGGAGGCCGTCATCGCCAGGGGCTCGCCACGCTCGATCGGCGACATCGTCGCGCGGCGCGACGACATCCGCACCGCGCGCGAGGGCGTCAAGCAGATGCGGACCGCACTCGACGCCAACCTGGCCAAGGCCGATGCCGCCCATGCCGCGCTCAGACAGCCGGAGGACCTGAAGGCGGTGTTCGACAAGGCCTACGAGAAGACCGTGACGCTGCCTGCGGCCACCTTCCGCGAGGTGTTCCCCGCGCTCGACGCGGTCCTTGCCGGGGCCGTGCGCATCGGCGACTACGTCGATGCGCACCGCGCGCAGATCCAGATCGCCGGCAACGCCATCACCGTGAGCGACACGAAGGTGAAGGACGAACTCAACGCGATGCTGCAGGAACTCAACGACCACACCGGCGCGATCAACGCGGCGCAGCGCAAGCTGCGCACCGTGGTCAGCGGCAGCTGAGCCTCAGCGCGCCGCCTCGAGGCCGGCGATGTCGCTGGCCTGCGAAAGATCGTCGAGCCAGGCGCGCCACGCCTCCTCGCGCTCGGCGGGGTCGCCGCGCAGCAGGGCCGAGGGATGCAGCGTGATCAGCACGCGCCGGCCTTCGGGCCCTTCGAGCCAATGGCCGCGCTCGGCCATCACCGCCACGGGCCGGCCCACCAGGGCGCGCGCCGCAGTGGCACCCAGGGCGATGAAGGCACGCGGGCGCACCTGCGCGATCTCCGATTCGAGCCAATGCAGGCAGGCCGCGGCTTCGCGCTGGCCGGGCGTCTTGTGGATGCGCCGCTTGCCACGCAACTCGAACTTGAAGTGCTTCACCGCGTTGGTGACGAAGAAGTGCTCGCGCGACCAGCCGAGCTCGGCCACCGCGCGGTTGAAGAGCTGGCCGGAGGGCCCGACGAAGGGCCGGCCCACGAGGTCCTCCTGCTCGCCGGGCTGCTCGCCTACCACCATCAGCGCCGCGTGGATCGGCCCCTCGCCCATGACCGACTGGGTGGCATGCGCGCCGATCGGGCATTCGCGGCAGCGCTCGGTGGCGCGCTTCAGCGCGGCCAGCGCGGCCTTCGGGTCGTCGGGCAGCGCCGCGCTGTGGTGCGGGTCGAGCGCATGGGCCTGTTGCACCGGCTGCACGATGCGGCGCGCCGGCGACGTCGGCGCGGCCTCCACCATGCGGCCGGAACGTTCGGTGGCCTGTGCGGTGAGCGGCGCGATGAGCGCGGCCTCGGGCAGGTTGTGCCAGTACTTCACGGGCATCTCCTTGCGCATCATGTCCGTCTTCAGCCGCGCGGGGTTGAAGATGTGCGCGTAGTAGGTGAGCCACAGCGCTTCGCCCGCATCGGCCGGCGGCGCATCGGCGCGCGAGGCGCCAGGGCCGAAGCGCAGCTCGCCGGGCGGCAGCGATGCGTCCGGCGCCTTGGGGGTGGAGACGGTGGGGTCCGTCTGCGCCGGCGTCCATTGCACCGAGCGCTCCGGCGTGAGGATGGCCCAGTGCATCGCGGTGAAGCGGCGCACGAAGAAGGGCGCGACGGCTTCGACGATGTGATGGTCGGGCTCGAACCAGGCCACGTGCAGCGGCGGCTCGCCTTCGCGCTCGAGCGGACGGAAGCGCACGAAGGCCTTCATCTTGTGCAGGTCGCGGCGCACGGCCTGCATCATGTGGCGCGCGCGGGTGCGGTCGGCATCGAGCGGATCGTGACGCAGTGCGCGTTCGTGCACCAGGCGCCACAACAGGCGATAGAGCAGCGCGAAGCGGGCCGGGTCCTGGTGCAGCACCACCTTCTCGCACAAGGTGAGGAAGGCCGGCGGCACTACGAAATTCATGGCGCCTTGTGCAGATGGGACGGGCGCTGCAGGCCGTTTTTGCTCTGAACCGGCGGTCGGCGCGAACAAGTCTTCCGCCGCGCCTGCAGGGGTGTGCCACGCCACGTCTTCGGGCGGCACCAGCTGCGCCAGCAGCCGCCGCGCCTCGCTTCGAAATCCGGGCCAGTCGGTTTCGCTGCTGAGAGTGACGGTGTGGCGCATGCATGCCAAGCTAGGGTCGAGGACGAAGCCCGTGTGTAGGTGGCCGGCGCGCGGGCCGGGCAGCGAAATCGTTCAGCGGCATGCGCACGAGCGCCGCTGCTCAGGCGTCGAAGAGGCTGCGTTGCACGGGCGCAGGCGCGAGCTGGGCCTTGAGGTCTTCGGCCTCCAGCACACGGCCTGGCCGATGGTCCGCCAGCACCACGAAAGGCATGACCTTGCGCAAGGGCACGCGCAGGCGCTTGAGGTCGTCGCTGCGCAGTCGGCGCACCCGGCGCGTGGCCAGCAGCTGCTGCACGGTGCGCACACCCAGGCCCGGCACGCGCCACAACAACTCGCGCGGCGCGGTGTTGAGGTCGACCGGGAAGCGCTCGCGGTGTGCCAACGCCCAGGCCAGCTTGGGATCGACGTCGAGCGCGAGCATGCCGCCCTGCGCGGGCGCGACGATCTCGCTCGCCTCGAAGCCGTAGAAGCGCAACAGCCAGTCGGCCTGGTAGAGCCGGTGCTCGCGCACCAGCGGCGGCGCCACCAGCGGCAGCGACGAGGACGCATCGGGAATGGGGCTGAAGGCCGAGTAGTAGACGCGCCGCAGCCGGTAGGCGCCGTAGAGCTGCGCGCTGCTGGCCAGGATGGCGGCGTCGTCGGTGGCGTCGGCGCCCACGATCATCTGCGTGCTCTGCCCGGCGGGCGCGAAACGCGGCGCCGCGGCACGGGCCGGGCGCGCGCGCGGCAGCGACACGGTGGGCGCCGCCTCGGCCTGCGCCTTCTGGGCCTTGGCCTCGTCGATGTGCACCGTCAGCCGCGCCATCGAGCGGCGGATGGCCGCACCGTCCTTCTCGGGCGCGAGGCTTTCCAGGCCCTGCACCGTGGGCAGCTCGACGTTGATGCTGAGCCGGTCGGCATAGCGGCCAGCCTTCTGCAGCAGTTCGGGCGCCGCATCGGGGATCGTCTTGAGGTGGATGTAGCCGCGAAAGTCGTGCTCCTCGCGCAGCACCCGCGCGACCTCGACCACCTGCTCCATCGTGTAGTCGGGGCTGCGGATGATGCCGCTGGAAAGGAACAGGCCTTCGATGCAGTTGCGGCGGTAGAAATCCAGCGTGAGCTGCACCACCTCGTCGACCGAGAAGCGGGCCCGCGGCACGTTGCTGGTGACGCGGTTGACGCAGTAGAGGCAGTCGTACTGGCAGAAGTTGGTCAGCAGGATCTTGAGCAGCGAAATGCAGCGGCCGTCGGGCGCGTAGCTGTGGCAGATGCCCGAGCCTTCGGTCGAGCCGATGCCGCGCCCGCCCACCGAGTGCCGCTTCTCAGTGCCGCTGGAGGCACAGGAGGCGTCGTACTTGGCCGCGTCGGCGAGGATGGCGAGCTTGCGCTGGAGAATCACTGGATGAATTTACAGTGATTCCGCGATGCATGCCACACCGCCCATCGCCTCGGCAGGGCCTATTTCTTCGACTGGCCGGCAGGGTCGCTGGAGGCGGGCGCGCCTTCGCCGGAACCGGGCGCGGGCGCCGGCGTGATGGGTTGCACGGCAGCGCCCGCGCCCGTGGGCTCGCTCGGATGGGGCGCGCTGCTCGACGTGCCCGGAGACGCGGCCGCCGGCGGATTGGCCGCGGGCGTGGCGGTGTCGTTGCCGCTCTTGCCGCAGGCAGACAGGGCCAGCGCGGTGGCACCGAGGGCGAGAAGGCGGGTGAGCTGAGTCATGGAGGTCTCCTGAATAGAGGGGGCGGAAGGCCCGGCAGGGCCCGGGTCGGTGGTCAGTGCGACGCGGGGGCGCCGGCAGCGGCCAGGCGGCGCGCCTGCGCCTCCATGGCCAGATAGAGCACCACCGCGACGGCGAGCGGCGCCCAGTAGTACACGGCGCGGTAGCACAGCACCGCGGCGATCAGCGCCGTGGGCGTCAACGGCGGCGCCAGCAGGGCGACGAACACCGCCTCCAGCACGCCCAGCCCCGCGGGCACGCGCGACATGAGGCCGGCCACCGCACCGATCAGCAGCACGCCCAGCGCCATGGGGTAGGGCACGCGGTCCTGCAGCAGCACGAACATTGCGAGCCCCATCACGCCCCAGTTGGCGCAGGACAGCGCCAGCTGCACGAAGGCCACGCGCAGGCTGGGCAGCGCGATGTCGTGGCCGCGCACCGTCCATTCGCGCCGGCGCGAGAAGGCGCAGGCAAGCAGGTAGGCCAGCGACACGGCAACCAGCCCCGCGCCCAATGCGCGCAGAGCGGTCCGGCCCAGGTGCCAGTCGTCGGGCAGGGCCAGCGGCCACAGCAGGAAGGCCAGCCCGGCCAGCAGGAAGTAGCCCAGCCAGTTGGTGAGCATGCTCATGCCGACCACGCGCGTGATCTGCCCGGGCGCCAGGCCGAGCCGCGAATACAGGCGCACCCGCATGCCGACCGCGCCGACGATCGTGCCCATGTTCAGGTTGAAGGCGTAGCTCACGAAGGTGATCGCCATCACGGTGGGCACCGGCAGGCGGTGCCCGGTGTAGTGCCGGCCGACGAGGTCGAAGCTGGCGTAGATGAGATGGCTCATCGCGGCCAGGCCGGCTGCCACGAGGAGCGTGCGCAGCGGGTAGGCGCGCATGGTGGCGAACACCTGCGCCCACTCGATGGCGCGCGCCTGGCTCACCAGCAGCGCGGCCACGAAGGCGAGGAAGCCCAGCACGACGAGGCGCCTGGCCCAGGGCCACCACGGCCGCTCGCGCCAGGCCTGCAGGCGCTGGCCACCGCGGGACTTCGCTCGCACCTCGCCCGTGGGCAGCGTGCTCGACGGCGCGGCGGTGGAGGAAGGCGCCATGGCGGCTCGCGTCGACCGTCTCAGGCGGCGTCGGTCTGGGCGACGGAGCCGTCGTGGCCGCGCTCGCGCGGCGGCTCCGTCGGTACGGCAGGCTTGAGCCTGGGCGCATGGCGCGGCAGCCAGCCGGCCCACGAGGGGTACCAGCGCATGAAGTGGAAGACGAAGAAGCTGCGCACCAGGCGCCACCCGCTCCATTCGCCCAGCGCTTCGGCCTCGACCTGCTTGCAGCTGTGGCGCATCAGGTGGTCGAGGCGTTCGGTCAGCACGCGGTTGAAGTCCTTGTCGCGAATGATGACGTTGGCCTCGAGGTTGAGCGACAGGCTCAGCGGATCGAGGTTGCTCGAGCCGACGGTGCTCCACACGTCGTCGACCACGGCGACCTTGCCGTGCAGCGGCCGTTCGCAGTACTCGTGGATCTTCACGCCCGCGTTCAGCAGGTGGTGGTAGAGCATGCTGGCCGCCGTCTTCACGATCGGCATGTCGGGCTCGCCCTGCAGGATGAGGCGCACGTCGACGCCGCGCCGCGCCGCGCGCCGCAGGTCCTTGATGAGCCGGTAGCCGGGAAAGAAGTAGGCGTTGGCGATGACGATGCGGCGCCGCGCGGTGCGGATCGCGGCCCGGTAGTGGCGCTCGATGTCGGTCGTGTGGCGGCGGTTGTCGCGGGTGACGAACATCACCTCGGCCTGGCCAGTCGGCGCGTTCTCCACGTCGGCGGTGCGACGCAGGCGCCGGCGGAACCAGCCTGCCCCCTTGCCGCCCACCGCGATCGCATGCAGGACGAAGCGGTGGATCTCGCTCACGACCGGCCCCGTCAGCTCGACCGCATAGTCCTGCTTGGCCTTGGGCCCGAAGTCCATCACGTGGTCGGCCGAGTAGTTGATGCCGCCGACGAAGGCGCGCAGGCCGTCGATGACGACGATCTTGCGGTGCATGCGGCGGAACACGTTGAGGCGTTGGCCCAGGAAGCGCGTGCCGGGGTCGAACACGCGCACGCGGACGCCGGCCTGCCCCAGGCTGTCGAGAAACTCGGCCGACAGGTCAGGCGAACCGAAGCCGTCGATCATCAGGTCGACCTTGACGCCCTTGCGCGCCGCGTCGCACAACGCCGCATGCAGGCCGCGGCCGATCTTGTCCTCGAACAGGATGAAGGTCTCGACGATCACCTCGCGCTCGGCGGCGCGGATGGCTTCGAACACGCGCGGGAAGAAGGCTTCGCCGTTCTCCAGCAGTTCGACTTGGTTGCCGGGGTACCAGCGGCGTCCGCTCATGGGCGTGCTCCCGTCTTGTCGTTCACAGGTCGATCTCCGCCACGAGCGGCGCATGGTCCGACAGGTGCGACCAGGGCTGGCGCGGCAGCACCACCGGTGCGTGGGCGCCGGCGTTGCGCACGTAGATGCGGTCCAGCGGCAGCACCGGGAAGCGCGAGGGGAAGGTCTTGGCCGCGCGGCCGTTGGCGTGCTTGAACACCTCGCGCAGGCCGGCGCCTTGCTCGAGCACGTCGTGCGCCCGGTTGCGCCAGTCGTTGAAGTCGCCGGCCACCACCAGCGGCGCATCGGCCGGCACCTCGTCGCGCACGATGTGGCACAGCAGCTCCAGCTGCTGCTGGCGATGCGATTCCGCCAGGCCGAGGTGGGCGCAGATCACGTGCACGTCCACCGTGCGGCCAGGCAGGCGCAGCACGCAGTGCAGGAGCCCGCGCTTCTCGGGGCCGGCCACCGACACGTCGTGGTTGCGGTGGTGCACGATGGGAAATTTCGACAGCACGGCATTGCCATGATGGCCGCGCGGATACACGGCGTTGCGGCCATAGGCGAATTGCGGCCACATGGTGTCGGCCAGGAATTCGTAGTGCGGCGCCTCCGGCCAGTTGTCCACCTTCTTCTGGTGCCGCGAATGCGTGCCCAGCACCTCCTGCAGGAACACGACGTCGGCCCCCACGGTGCGCACGGCATCGCGCAGTTCGGGAAGGATGAACCTGCGGTTGAGCGCCGTGAAGCCCTTGTGGGTGTTCACCGTCATCACCTTCAGCGATTTCGGTGCGGCGGCGGCCACCAGGGGCAGATGGGGTTCGGAGAGGAGTGCCACCCCCTGGTTTTTACGGGGCCGTCCGCGCTGCGGCTGTAGGAAGGCGTCAGCTTCTTGCCGTCCGAAATTCGCGGATGCCGCAGGCCCGGTGCGTGGCATTCCTACAGCCGCGCACCGCGCGTCCCGACAGGCGGGCCGCACACCGGCTCCTAACTTGGGGTTTCGCTGGTGCCCTCGTCAATGCCCGTCCCAGGGCAGCACCTCCCCAACCGTCATTGTTCAAGGAGCGTCGAATGAAACCCATCACCCTTCCTGCCCTCGTTGCCGCCGGCTTGCTGGCCGCCTCGGCCGCAGCCAGCGCACAGACGACCTCGGTGCCTGCCACGCAGCCCGGCGTTGCCGGCCAGGCCAGCACCATGACGCCCGCCGGCGTGCCCAACCCCCCGCAGCGCCCGGACTACAGCCAGCCCAACTCGCGCGAGGGCGTGCGCATGGGCGCGGTGTGGAACAACCACAACCAGGCCAATACCAACACGCCCGGCGGCGAGGCCAGCACCATGCACAACAACCAGCCCAACGCGACGCCCCAGGTGGGCCAACGCACCCGGGCCGAGGTGCGCCAGGAAGCGCTGCACCAGCCTCGCCCCTTCGGCTACACCGGCGAGCGCCCCGACGTGGCGACCAACCCGATCGATTCGACAGGCACGCCCAAGTGACCGCGGCGCGTGGCCGCAGGCCCCGCACCGACCGATACGAGCAGCGCTTCGGCGCTGCTTTTTTTTGGCCTCGCAGAAGCGGACCCTCGTACACGAAAAGGCCCGCCGCGCATGAAGCGCGGCGGGCCTGTGCCGATCAGGCCCCGCGGGGGCCGATCGGAGGTTCAGCCCTTGGCCGGGACCTGGGCCTCGCCGTGCGCGCGGTGGCCATGGGGGCCGTGGCCGCGCGGGCCCATGCGCAGACTCTCGGCGTCGAAGGTCTTCTGCTGCGCAGGCGTGAGCTGCGCGTAGAAGGCCTTGGTCGCGTCGGCGCGCTTGGCGAACATCGCACTGCGTTCGGCCTGGCGGGCCTGCATGCGGTCGATGCGTTCGGGCGTCGTCAACTTCTCGAATTCCGCGCGGCGCGCGGCGCGGTCTTCAGGCTTGGGCATGGCCGGCGGCTGCAGCGCCGTGGTGTAGCTCGTCCACGCGCCCTGTTGCTGCTCGCTGAGCTGCAACTTGTCCTTCAAGGCTGCCAGGCGCTGGGCCCGGTGCTGCTGCATGCGCTCCAGGCGCTGGGCGAAATCCTTCTTGCGGTCGAGGCGGGGCTTGGCGTCCGACGACGTCGCGGCGGCCTGGGCCTGGGTGGCCGAGAGCGGCACGTTGGACGGAGGCGGCGTCTGGGCCGAGGCGGCGAAGGCGGCAGAGGCCAGCACACCGGCCCAGACCATCCGTTGGCGAAGAGAGATCATGCGAGTCCTTCCTTTCTTGGGAATGCTGCCGCGGTGAGGAGTGCAGCAGGTGAGACGGAGTGTGGAAGGTGCGAATGTCCCGGTAGTGAGGACCGGGTCAACGCGGCGTGATCGAAGGTAAAGATGCCGTGAATGCCGTTGGCGGCGCGGCTCACTTGGGCCTGGGCCGCTTCAGGGAGCGATCGGGCACGCTCAGGCGTCCGGCACGCAGCTCGCCCACCGCATTGGCCACGGCCTGCGCCACATTGCGCACCTCCTGCTGCAGCGCCTCGTCGGCATCGAGCGCATCGTGGCTGGTCGCGTAGGGTTCGTAGTAGCCGACGTAGCGGTCCAGCCGTGCCTGCTGGCCCGCGTCGACGAGGCCCATCCAATCGAGCCAGTCCGACAGGTTGCGGCGCAGGCTCTCGATGCCGGCCACGTCGCCGTGCACGACGACGCCGTAGACGCGGCCATCGAGGTGCTTGGGAAAGTCCCAGCCCCGCAGTTCCAGCGCCTTGGCCTCCTCGGCCGACTTGCCGTGGGTGCTGGTCGGGTCGGGGTTGCCGCCGTCGGCGCAGACCAGGCGGTCGATCATGAGCTTGAGCGGGCTGGTGGCCTGGTACCAGTGCGTGGGCGTGAGCACGATGACGCCGTGGGCCGCGACCCAGCGCTCGTAGATCTCGTTCATCCAGTCGCCGGTCTGCCGCAGCGAGTGGTTGGGGTAGCAGCTGCAGGGCCAGTGGCACAGCGGCATCGCCGTGGAGACGCAGCCCTTGCACGGATGGATCTGCCGGCCGTATTCGGAGGTCACCAGGCTGAGGTCGAGCAGGTCGACTTCGATGCCTGCGGCCTCCAGCGTCCGCTGCGCCATCTGCGCCATGCGCCAGGTCTTCGACACCTCGCCGGGGCAGGTGCCGTCATTGCGCGGCGAACCGTTGACCAGCAGCACGCGCGAGCGCGTTTCGGCCTGACCCCAGGCAGCCTGGGCCGCGTCGAGGCGGGCCTTGGCCTCCAGCCAGTCGACCGAGAGGTCGTAGCTGGGGTCGGCATAGCCCGGGCCGGCCGGGCGCGTGACGGGGGACTTGCGTCCCTCGTCGTAGGCGTCCCAGGCGATGGCCTCGAGACGAGCAAGCGCATCGGCCTCGGCGCCGAAGGCCGGGTCCTGGAAGGGCTGCATGAAGCGCAGGTGAAACTCGCTGCGATCGAGGTGGCCGGGCGCCTGGCCCTTGCGGATCGTGGGTGTCTGCATGCGGGCACTGTGACGAGCCGCCCCGTGCACAGGCTGCCGGCGCGCACCCCGGCAAGCGATGCCTCTCGGCCGACAAGCGACCCGTGCGGGCGCCGACCTTCCAGCGTCGGGGGGAAGCGGCCGCACGGAATGGGCGCAACGTCCTACGTCGCTCTCCGGCGAGGATGCCAACGTAGACCCTCGCTCGCCGGCGTTGGCGGGCGCATTCCTCCGGAGCCTTCATGCATACCCATCGCCTGCTTGCCCTCGTGGGCACCCTCTGCGTCGCCGCCGGCGCCTATGCGCAATCGAACCCCCCTGGTGCTGCGGTGCCGCCCAACACCCCCGGCATTGCCGGCGGCCGCAGCGAGAACGCCGCGGAAGCCCGCAAGGCAGCACGTCCGCAGGGCCAGGTCCGCCCGCCGGCGGGCGACGAACCGCGCACCCCCGAGGGTGGCGCCATCGGCACCGACCGCGCGGCCGTCGCAGGCGAACGCCGCGCGGAGACGCGCGACGCGCGTCGCCCGGGCAAGCCCAAGCCGATGCCGGGCGGAACGCCGAAATAAGGAATAACGGGCGGGAGCGACGGACGCGCTGTCAGGACAACGCGACCAGCTCCCACGACACGTTCTGCCATGGCACGCCGAACCCTGTGGCGGGTGCCGTGACGGGCGGGTGCGCCAGGGCATCCCGCGCCCACTGTGCGCCCGCGTGCACACTGTCCACCAGCAGCACCGGCACCTGCGGCGCGATGTCCGCGCCCATTCCGGCAAGTCCGGCACCGCCAAGGATCACCGCGTCGACACCGAAGCGCTCCGCGGCCTCGCGGCAGGCCTCGGCGAGCAGGACCCGCGCGCCGGCCGGGTCGGCGGCGAGTTGCGCGCCGGACGGCGCGACCGTGTGCACGCCGGCCAGCGATTGGCCTTGGCCGAGCGCGTGCGCCAGGCGCTCGAGCATCGATTTCCAGCGTTCGCCGCCGGTGACGACGGCGTAACGTCCGTGCCGCGCTGCGGCGAGGAACGACGCTTCGGCCAGCCCGCTCACCGGAACACCCGCGCCTTCGCGCAGCGCGAACAGCCCTGGGTCGCCGAAACAGCCGATGAGGACCGCATCGGCTGCGAGGCCCTGCGCCTTGGCCACGGCCCACGCGTCGAGCACCGTGTGCTGCGCCACCGCGTAGCTGGCCTCCGAAGCGATGTAGGGTGCCCCGAAGCGGGCGGTGAGGGTGCGCACGTCGATGCCGGCGCCGACCGCGGCTTTCACGTGCTGTTGCAGCAAGGCACTGACGCTGGTCGAGGTGTTGGGGTTGATGACCAGCAGCGAGGGCATGTCAGCTCTTTTTGTTCGATGACGCTGCGACGCGGAGAGGCGAAGCCGGGCAGCCGGACGCAGGGGGCGCAAAGGATTCGCAGAGGGCGCCGCGGAAGACCACCAAGGATGTCCTCGCATCCCTCTGCGCCCGCTGCGAGATCTCCGCGTCCTCTGCGTTCGGCTGCCCGCTGTTCTTCAATTCAACCACCGCGCTTCTTCGAGGCGCGGCGCCCCAGCAGCGCCGCGCTGCCCAGCGCCACGCCCATGACCGCGAACGACACGATCGTGGTGACCGTGCCCAGCGCGTAGATCGAGGGCGTGGTCACGGTCGAGGTGAGGCCCTGCAGCTCGAGCGGCAGGGTGTTGACGTCGCCGATGGCCTGCGAGGTACGCGCGATCTCGTCCCAGCTGAGGGTGAAGCCGAACATGCCGATGCCGATCACCGAGGGCCCGATGAGCGGCAGCACGACGTGCCGGAAGCTTTGCCAGGGCGTGGCGCCGAGATCGCGCGCGGCTTCCTCGTAGGCCGGGTTGAAGCGGTTGAACACCGCGAACATGATCAGCAGCCCGAAGGGCAGCGTCCAGGTCAGGTGTGCGCCCAGCGCCGAGGTCAGCAGGCCCAGCGCGGTGCCGTAGTTCTCCAGCGTGCCTTCGGCGCCCATCGCGGCGAGGGCCGATTTGATGCCGGTGTCCAGCAGGCGGAACTGCAGCCCGATGCCCAGCGACACGATGATGGACGGCATGATGAGGCTGGCCACGGCGATGTAGAAGAGCGCGTCCCCGCCCTTGAGCCGCTTGCGGAAGGCCAGCCCTGCGAGCACCGAGAGCACGACGGTGAAGGCCATCACCACCGCGCCGAGCATCAGCGAGCGCCGGAAGGCCGCGCCGATGTCCACCGTGCCCAGCCCTTCGGCCAACTTGTGGAACCAGTGCAGCGACATCCCGCGCATCGGAAACGTCAGGCCGCCTTCCGGCCCCTGGAAGCTCAGCACGAAGATCGTGAACATCGGCCCGTACATGAACACCACGAACAGCGCGAACACGACCGCCAGCGGCCAGAAGCCGGGGGCGCGGGGGGGGCGGTAACGGATGTTCATGGGGTTCGACCCGAATGCGGACAGCCGAACGCAGAGGGCGCAGAGGATTCGCAGAGGGCGCAGAAGGAACAGCCCGATTTTTTTATTTCTTCTTTTGCGGCTTTTGCGCGTTCTCTGCGCCCTCTGCGTTCGGCTGCCCGATCCCGTTCCCGTGTTTGCATCACAGCTCCTTGCGGATGTCCACGAGCCGCGTGAGCCCGTAGATGATCATGAGCACGACCGCCAGCAGGATGACGGCGTTGGCTGCGGCCAGGGGGAACTGGAGGTAGCTGGTCTGCACCTGGATGATCTTGCCGACCGAGGCGATCTGCTGGCCGCCCATGACGCCGATGGTGACGAAGTCGCCCATGACGATGGTGATGACGAAGATCGAGCCGATGATGATGCCGGTCTTGGTGAGCGGCACGATCACGTTCCACAGCGTCTGCCAGCCGCTGGCGCCGGCATCGGTGGCGGCTTCGAGCAGGCTGCGGTCGATGCGCATCATCGAATTGAAGATCGGCACGATCATGAACATCGTGTACAGGTGCACGAAGGCCAGCACCACCGAGAAATCGGAGAACAGCAGCCACTCGACCGGCTCGTTCACCAGGCCGATGCCCATGAGCGTCTGGTTCACCAGGCCGTTGCGCCCCAGCAGCGGCACCCACGAGATCATGCGGATGACGTTGGAGGTCCAGAAGGGCACGGTGCACAGCACGAACAGCGCCGTCTGCATGCCCGACGAGCGCACGTGGAAGGCCAGGAAGTACGCCACCGCGAAGCCCAGCACCAGCGTGATCGCCCAGACCAGGAAGCAGAACTTGAGCGTGGAGAGATACGTCGACAGCGTGACGCAGAAGTCGCCGTTGTCGGTGAGGTGCGAGCAGCCCTCGAAGATGCTGAGGTAGTTGCGCAGCGAGACGGCCGGGATCAGCTCGTACTCGTTGAAGTCCCACAGGCTCACCATGCCGATGAGCAGCAGCGGGACGATGAAGAACAGCAGGAACACCAGCGCGAACGGCGCCGCCTGCCACCACGCGGCGATGGTGTGCAGCGGCCGGGTGGCGGCGTGGGTGGCGGTGGCGGGGGCGCTCATGGGAATACGGGATCGGGCAGCCGAACGCAGAGGTCGCAAAGGCTACGCAAAGGGCGCAGAAGGAACAGCCGAAATTCTTGAACTTCTTCTGCGCCCTCTGCGAAATCTTTGCGCACTCTGCGTTCGGCTGCCCGTATCCGGTTCATGTCAGGCCGCCACGAACTCGTTCCACTTGCGAACCATGTACTCGTTCTCGTCCATGACGGCATTCCAGCAGGCGATGCCGCCCATGCGCTGCTCGTAGCTGCCGCCGTCGCGCTTGGCGCCCTTCTTGGCCAGTACATCGCCGTTGGGACTCTTGATGTCCTGGGTGGCTTCCTTGCCTTCCATCCAGTAGGCCCACTCGTACGGTTCCATCTTGGCCTTGGCGGTTTCCAGCACGGCGCTGTAGTAGCCCTGGCGGTTGAGGTACGCCCCAGCCCAGCCGTCGAGGAACCAGTTGATGAACTCGTAGGCGCCGTCGAGCTTCTTGCCCGACAGCGTGGCCGGCAGGCCGAAACCGGCGGCCCAGGCGCGATAACCCTCCTTGAGCGGCTGGAACACGCAGTCGATGCCCTTGGTGCGCACGGCGGTCACGGCGGGCGACCACATCGACTGGATCACCACTTCGCCCGAGGCCATGAGGTTGACGGACTCGTTGAAGTCCTTCCACAGCGCGCGGAACTGGCCGGCCTTCTTGGCTTCGATGAGGGTCTTGATCGTCAGGTCGATCTCGGCCTTCGTCATGTTGCCCTTGTCCTTGTACTTGTGGATGCCCTTGGCCTCCACCACCATGGCCGCGTCCATGATGCCGATGGACGGGATGTTCAGGATCGCGGCCTTGCCCTTGAACTCCGGGTTGAGCAGCTCGGCCCAGCTCTCGATGGGGCGCTTGATCAGGTCGGGGCGGATGCCCAGCGTGTCGGCGTTGTACACGGTGGGGATCAACGACATGAACTGCGTGGGCGTGGCCGAGAACTTCTTGCTCTTCTCGCCTTCGAGGAAGATGACCTTCTTGGGCGCCGTGCCCTGGTCGCCCACCGCCTTGCCGCCGACTTCGCCCTTGGTGAAGAGGGGCGTGATCTTGTCGGCGTTCTTGATCTTCTTGGTGTCGATGCCCTTGAGGTTGCCGGTCGGCACGATCTTCTTGAGCGAGAAGTACTCGGTGTCGATCAGGTCGAAGCTGTTGGGGGCGGTGACGGCACGCTTGGTCACGTCGTCGGTGGTGACGGCCACGTACTGGATCTCGATGCCGGTGTCGGCCTTGAACTTCTCGGCGATGGCCTTGTCCTGGTTCACCGCCGTGCCCAAGTAGCGCAACACCACCTTCTCCTGCGCATGGACGAAGGGCGCGATGCCCGTGGCCAGGATGCCGGCCGTACCCTGCAGCAGGGTACGGCGCTTCAAAGAGGAGGAGGAGGAGTTGCGGTTGTCTTCGTTGGATGCGGACATCGGTGTTGCCTCTTTCGGTGATGGCGGTTGCAAAAGGGGGAAGGGGAAATTTTCAGAAAGCCACGGCCGGCAGCGCCGCCGCATCGGGTGCGGTGGCGGGGTCGACGGCCGGCGGCGGCGCGGGCTGGCGCTCGCCCGGCCGCACGGCACCGGGGCCCAGCGGGCGCGCATGCGCATCGGCCCAGGTCAGGCGAACGGTGTCGCCCACGGCGTAGGGCTGGGCATCGAAAGCGGCCTCGGCCAGCTGCACGGACACGCCAGCCTTGCCGGGGGGCGCCTCGGCCAGCTGCAGGCCCAGCAGCACGTAGGTGCCCTGGTACTCGACGTCGGTGACCGTCGCCAACAGGCCGGACGGCGTGCTGTCGGCCGGCGCGACCTGCATGTGGTCGTTGCGCACGGCGATCGGCCCGGCGGGCGTGAAGAGCACGTTGTGGCCGCCCATGAAGCGCGCCACGAACTCGCTGGCCGGATGGTTGTAGACCTGGTGCGGCGAACCGACCTGCTCGATCAGGCCGTGGTTCATCACCACCATGGTGTCGGCCAGCGCCATCGCCTCTTCCTGCGAATGGGTGACGTGGATGAAGGTCAGCCCCAGCTCCTTCTGCCAGCGGCGCAGCTCGGCACGCATCTGGATGCGCAGGAAGGGGTCGAGGGCGGAGAGCGGTTCGTCGAGCAGCAGCACGCGCGGCTGCGTGATCAGGGCGCGCGCCAGCGCCACGCGCTGCTGCTGGCCACCCGAGAGTTCGCCGGGCTTGCGCTGGGCGAGATGGCCCATGGCCACGCGGTCGAGCAGGTCCTGCGCGCGCCGGTGGCGCTCGGCCTTGGCCATGCCTTTCATCTTCAGGCTGAAGGCCACGTTGTCGAGCGCAGACAGGTGCGGGAAGAGCGCGAAGCTCTGGAACATCATGGCCGTGCCGCGTTCGGCGGCCGGCAGGTTGGTGATGTTCCGGTTGCCCTGCAGGATGTCGCCGCTGCTCACCGATTCGTGCCCCGCGATCATGCGCAGGGTGGTGCTCTTGCCGCAGCCCGAGGGCCCCAGCAGGCAGCAGTAGCTGCCGGCCGCGATGCGCAGGTCGATGGCGTCCACCGCCGCCGGCGTACCGGGCGCATAGCGCTTGGTCAGCGCGACGATCTCGACGGCGGCGGGCTCGGGCACGGCGATGGCATCCATTCCGGGCGTTTCGCAAGATGGATGCCAGCGCCCCGGCGGGGGGCGTGGGCTGCAGGCGCACCGGGTTGGTGCGGTCGCGGATGCGCCACGGCCCAACGTACGGGCATCGAGCCAAATCGGCCCGCAGCGCCCGTCCTGCTTGCGCAATCTGCTATGAAATGAGGAGCAACGTGAGCGCCAGGGGCGGCGATCCGGCGAGTGCGGGTTTCAGGGACGCCGACCGCCCAGGCCAGCCAGCACCGCGGCGCCGCGCCATCCGCGCCAGAGCCCCACCAGCACCAGCGCGCTACCGGCCCAGGCCTGCCAGGTCGCGCCCGGACGCTGGATCACCCAGGCGCCCAGGGCCACGATCGCCAGCCCGCCGGCCAGGTTCACCAGGCCCCCCACGGTCCATTGCAGCACCAGGCCGCGAACCGTCCAGTCCAACAGGCGATCGGCGCCCTTCACACCGAGGCGGTCGGCCAGCACGTACAGCCCGAGCAGCAGCAACGGAAGCAGCGCGGCCGCGGCAAGGGCCCACACGAGCACATCGATCAGGCTGCGCATGTCCGGGTGGGTTCCCGCTTCATCGCGACGCCGGGACGGACATGGTCCTGCAGATCATTCAGCGGACGGCGGCGCGTAGCGTGCCTTCTCGACGTTGCGCAGCAGCGCCTCGCGCTGTGCGCGCGAGATG
The DNA here is from genome assembly GCA_005503065.1 of Comamonadaceae bacterium ALPHA2B. Taxonomy (GTDB): domain Bacteria; phylum Pseudomonadota; class Gammaproteobacteria; order Burkholderiales; family Burkholderiaceae_C; genus Xenophilus. The sequence goes on along the minus strand of SCOE01000016.1, from coordinate 91,182 downwards.
CCGCGGATGCCCTCGGCCACCCACTTCACGCGCTGCGGGTCGAGGCTGCCCTCGCGCGCCCAGCGCTCGGCCGCCAGGCCGGGCGCATGGAGCATGGAAGCCAGCCACACGGCCTGCGCCGGCTCCAGCCGCGCGGCGCTGCGCTTGAAGTAGTGCTTTGCGGCCGCCTCGGCGCCGCAGACTTTGCCCCAGGGCGCGTTGTCCAGGTAGAGCTGCAGGATGCGCGCCTTGCCCAGCGTCTGCTCCATCTCCACCGCGTAGAGCATCTCGCGCAGCTTGCGCTCCAGGCTGCGCTCGCTGCCGGTCACCAGCATCTTGGCCAGCTGCTGGGTGATAGTGCTGCCGCCGCGGTCGATGCCGCCCTTCTTCTGGTTGCTGTCGAGCGCCGCCGAGAGCTCGACCAGGTCGTAGCCCGGGTGCTGGAAGAAGCGCTGGTCCTCCGCCGCGATGACGGCACGGGCCAGCCAGCTGTCGGCCGCCAGGCGCGACGGCGGCCCGCAGGCGGTGCGCGCGCCCAGCATGGCCTCGGTGCCCAGGCCGGCGACGGTGAACTGCGCCACGCGCGGCTGCAGCCCGAAGCTGCCGGTGGGCTGGGTGAACTGGCCGCGCAGGCCCAGCGTGCCGCCGATCTGCGCGCGCTGCAGCTCGGGCATGTCGGGCACCAGCACGGCGTACCACTGGGCGATGGGGGCGTCGGCCATGTCGACGTTGACCTGCAGGTCGCGCTGGCTCAGCTTGCCGTCCCAGCGGCCCGTCAGCGCCGGAGGATGGCCGGGCGCGCCTGCGGCGGCCGGCGGCGTGGCCGACAGCTCGCCGGCGAGACGATCGGCGTCGCGTCGCACGGTGATCCGCAGGTCGTCCAGGCGCACCGGCTTGGCGCCCAGCGCGGCCACCACGGCGCTGCAGGGGGCACAGCGGGCCTCGAGCTGGTGGCCGGCCTCGTTCCAGCCCAGTTGCACGGGGCCGAAGCGGGTGTCCACGCGACGGCCGTCCAGGTGCGGTCCGAACCATGGAGAGGTGGCCAGCCGCACCAGCGTGGGCACGCCCACCTCCAGCCTGAGGGGGCCGATCGGCAGTTCGGCCGCCCACTCGCCCTTGGCCGGCGCCAGCGCGATCTTCGCGATCAGCACGAGCGCCACCCCGCCCGTCACCACCAGGGCCAGCAGCCCGTACAACACCACTCGCAAGGTCTTCTTCACAAGGCTCCCACAGCGCTCTGTCTCGCGTTCGTCATCGATCCGTGGCGGTCGTCACAAGAAAACGCCGCGCCGCCCCAAGCTTTCTTGCCCCCCGGCGGCTGGGCGAAGCCGGCCCTGGGGGCTCACAGTGGGGTCGCCACCGTCACCGCCTGCCACGGCCCGGTCGAGCGCCCGCTGGCGCCCGCCCAGTACCAGGCCGAAGTGTCGGTGAAAGCGTCACCCCGGGCGTCCACGATGCGCTCGCATACACGCAGTTTGGCCTGCCCGCCGCGCTCGGCGTTGAAACAGCGCCACATCCGCGCCTGGGCGTCCTGCTCGAGGCGCGCCTGCACGATGCGGTAGCCCAGGGCGCGGTAGCAGTCGGCCGCCGGGTGCAGCATGCGGGTGGGCCGGTCCACCTGCCGCATCACGAACATGCGCTCACCGTCGGTCAGGCGCGCGATGGCACCGGGGAAGTGGGCCGCGAAGCGCTGCTCGACCTCGCTGAGCGCGAGCGGGCGCAGTGCGGCGCCGTCCCACTGGGCGGGCCATTCCTGGGGGCCGGCCATGCGCGGGGCCGCCTCCGGCGACCGCGCCATGCCCGGCAGCCCGAGGGCCAGGCAGCCGAGCATTGCGAGGGCGAAGACGGCCTTGTGCAGCGCGCGGTGCACGAAGGTGTTGGCGAAACAGCGTTCAATGGTGCGTATCGACATGGCGCAGGCCCTGGAATGAAACACCCCCCATGCCGCTTCGCGGCTCCCCCCTCTCTGGCGCCTTCGGCTTGGAGGGGGGCGCACCCAGCGGCCTGGCCGAGCCAGTTCCGCGGGTGCCCTGAGGGCTTCGCTGCGCTCGCCGGCTGTACGGCGTTTCAAGCGATGCGCCCGACCACGGACGAGAGGGTTCGGCGACCGTTACGGAATGGTGGCCGCGGCGCTGCATCGCCCACGCGATGCCGCCGCAGACGGCGGCGAGCAGCACGAGGCCCAGCGCCTCGTGCGCCCAGGGTGCCAGCGGCCAGCCGGCGCCTTCGAGGCCGACCAGGACTGCGTTGCGAACGACGTTGCCGGCCAGCACCAGCAAGCTGACGGCCGGCAGCCGGGCGAGAAAGCGGCGGTTGTGGGCCGGCGCCACGAACAATGCCACCGCGCACGCCGTGAAGTACCCCAGCCACACCATCTGCACACCGGAGCAAGGTGCATCGACGATCACGAGGCGGCCGGCGATCCACAGGCTGCTGCCCTCGCGCATCACCGTGAAGAAGGGCGCCAGCAGCCACTGGCTCGCTTCGGCCGTGACGACGCGCAGCGGGTAGCCGGCGTAGAACTGCAGCGACGACAGCAGCGGCAGGGCCAGCACCGCCAGCCCGAGGACCGGCAGGCTGGCCACCCGGCGCGGCAGGAAGGCCAGCAGGCCGAACGCGAAGGCCACCACGGACACCAGCCCCGTGGCCAGCGGCGGCAGCGCCGGCAGGCCCGGCAGCCCGCCGCGCAGCAGCGTCGCCGCCACCGTGCCGAAGCTGGCCAGCGCCAGCCAGCCCAGGCCGGGCGCCGCACGCAGGCCGCGCCGGTGCTGCCAGGCGAGCGCAGCCAGGGAGGCCAAGGCGAGCAGCCCCAGCGGATCGTCGGAACCATCGGCCAGCCGCATCGCCATCCACACCCAGGTCGGCAGCAGCGCGGCGGCCTGCAGCGCCAGCCAGGCGATGGGCGGCACGCGATCGAGGCGAATGCCCGCATCCACCCAGCGGGGATGGTGCCGGGCCAGCGAGGCGAGGGACAAAGTGCTCATCGCTGCCTCAGGCCGTCAGGCGCCGCTTGTCGTGGCGACGGGCACGGCGGCGCAGCATGGCCAGCATCGACAGCGCCACGGCCACCGCACCGAAGACCTCGGGCTCGGGCGTGCTGGGCACTTCGGCGCCCAGCGCGTTCTCGCTCACGCCCTGCGGCAGCGGCAGGGGCTGGTTCACGCTGTCGCTGCCCGCCGTGTTGCGCACCACCTTGTCGACGGCGATGAAGCTGGTGTACTGCGTGAGCAGGCTGTACTTCAGGCCCAGGTCGGTGATGGCCTGCTTGTAGCGGTCGCCGGCCGCCAGCGCTTCCTGGTCGGACAGTGCGGCGATGCGGTGGCGCGCCCACAGCGCACGCAAGGCGCTCGCGTTCTGCGCCGTGCGGCCGCCGATGCGCAGTTCCTGCTTCCACGGCCCGTTGGCGCTCTGGCCCGCGATGGTCACACCGCCCCTGGCTTCGCCGCGCCATTTGCCGAACACGATCACCGGGCGCTCGCCGAGCACGTCGGGCAGCTGCTGCGGCTCGACGTCGTACACATCGAGGCCGCCGAAGGTGGCATGCACGTTGGTCAGCACGGGCGATTCGATCATGCGGCGAAAGCGCGCCGCCTGCTCGGGCGCCTGCACCGGGTCGGTGATGATGAAGGGCTCACCCATGCCGGCGCGCGCCAGGCCTTCCATGAGGTGGCGGTTGACCGAGGAGCCGATGCCGAAGGAGAAGAGGTTCGCCTTGTCGAGGTTCTTGCGCACCACGTCGAAGGCTTCGCGCTCGACGGTCACGTAGCCATCGGTCACGACGACGATGCTGCGCGAGACGTTCGCGGCCTTGGGTTCGGCATACACGCGCTTGAGCGCGGGGATGAGTTCGGTGCTGCCGCTGCCGTTGTAGTTCTTGATGGTGGCCAGGGCCTGCTCGATGTTGGCGCGCGTGGCCGGCACGGAATGGTCGTTGAGCATCCTGTTGCTGCCCGAGAAGAGCAGCACGTTGAAGGTGTCGCTGGGGCGCAGGCCACCGATCAGCCGTTCGAGCACCGTCTTGGCGGTGTCGAGCGGAAAGCCGTGCATCGAGCCCGAGATGTCGACCACGAAGATGTAGTCGCGCGGCGAGATGGCGGTGGCCGCGACCGATTTCGGCGGCTCGACCATCGCAAGGAAGAAGTTCTCCGCGCCGTCGCCGTTGCCCTTGTAGAGCATCAGGCCCGATTCGATCTTCTCGCCCGCAAGGCGGTAGTCGATGACGACATCGCGGTTGTCCAGCGGGCGCCCGTCGGCGCGCAGGGCCACGTCGGCGTGGCGGGCCTCGTCGCTGGTCTTCACGTCGATCGCATGGGTGAGCGAGCGCACTTCCTTGATACCCATGGGCGTGTCGATCGCGACCTTCATCTTGAACGAGGTGCTGGGCGCCACGTCGGCGCGCAGCGTCGGCTGAGTGACCCACTTCGCCTGCGCGTTCTCCGACTGCGGGCTGTTGTAGCGCGGGCCCACCACGGTGGGGAACACGAACTGGTAGTTGCCGCCCTGCGGCACCAGCAGCTCGGTGTAGCGCAGCTCCACCTTCACGTCGTCGCCGGGCAGGATGTTGGCCACGTTCATCTGGAACACGTTGGGCAGCTGCTGCTCGAGCAGCGCGGCGGTCTTGCCCTCCTGCTTGGCGGTTTCGTACTCGATGCGGGCCTGCTGCTTCTCGCGGATCTGCGCCGTGATGAGGCGGTCGGCCAGCCTTACGGTGAGACCACCCACGGCGGCCTTGGTCGAGCCGGGGAAGACGTACTTGGCCTCGATGGGACGCTGGCCCTCGTTGCGGTAGGTCTGGGTGACGGTGACGTCGGCGATCACGCCCGAGATGCGCACGTCGACGTCGGTGCCCTTGAGGGGCAGGCGGTCCACGTCCGGCGAGTCGCTCTTGACGAAGAAATACGGGCTCTCGGTCTTCTGGCGGGGTGCGGCCTCCTGCGCGTGCAGCGGCCGGGCGGTGAGCAGCACGAAACAGGTGGCGGCCAGGCTCACGGTGGCGAGCCAGAGCCAGCGGCCGGCGCGCGGCGCTGGCGGGTCGGAGGGGAGGGGTTCGGTGAGGGTGGCGGCTTCCATGAAGGGGCTCCTTGGGATCGGTGTGCGTCGAAGCGCAACGCCACTGTCGAAGCCCGCCGAGAAGCCATGAGGAAGCGTGCGAGAAGCGATGTCGAAGCCAACCGGCCTGTGTGAAGTCCGTGTGAAGTGCAGGTGTGCGCCGCGCGCCCGCGGCTTCATACGGGCTTCGGTCGGCGCAGGGACCATCGGCCCCCATCGCATCCACGGAGAGGAAAACCAAATTGATCCAGACCCTTCGCAACTCCGCACTCGTCAAGGTGCTCGCGCTGGTGGCGCTCACCCTGCTGCTGTGCATTCCGCTGGCCGAGATCGGCTCGCTCATCCGCGAACGCGGCCAGAGCCAGGCCGAGGCGGCCCAGGAACTGGCGAGCACGCACGCCGGCGCACAGACCGTGGCCGGCCCCTTCCTCGTGCTGCCCTGGGTCGAGCAATGGACCGAGACCGAGCGCAACAGCAAGGACCAGGTCACGGGGCAGTCGCAGCGCAGCAAGACGCGCACGGCCATCGTCTTCCCCGAGCGGCTGAAGATCGACGGCCGCATGACGCCCGAGGAGCGCTACCGCGGCATCTTCCGCGTGCTGTTCTACAAGCTCGACGCCACGCTGGACGGCCGCTTCGCCGCCATCGGACCGGCGCCGCGGCCCAGCGAGCGCGGGGGCACCGTGACGCTGGGCACGCCGCGGCTGGCCTTCAGCGTGAGCGACGTGCGCGGCATCGAAGGCCTGCCCGACGCCACGCTGGGCGGCGTGCCGCTGCGCTTGCAGCAAGGCATCCCCGGGCTGGGCGCGTCGGAGTCGTCCCAGGGCATCCATGCGCCGCTCTCCGGCGAGGCGCTGCGCGCGCTGGCGAGCGGGCAGGCGTTGGACTTCCGACTGGCGTTGAAGCTGGTCGGGCAGGAGCAGCTGCGCATCGTGCCGGCGGCCGAGGACACCGAGGCGCACTTGCAGTCGCCCTGGCCGCATCCGAGCTTCGGCGGCCGCTTCCTGGCCAGCGAGCGCACGGTGGGCGACGCCGGCTTCGACGCGCGCTGGCGCGTGTCCGCGCTGGTGAGCACCGCGCGCATGCAGCTGTTGCGCCAATGGGCCGGCGAGGCGGCGCCGCCGGCGGGCGTGGCCTGCGCGGGCGACGACAGCGCCTGCAGGGTGGCGGCTACGGCGGCATCGGCCGCGCAGACCGCTCTGGCGGCGCCCGCGCGGGCCGACCTGCGCGAGGTCGACAGCTTCGACGTCGCGCTGGCGCAGCCGGTCAACGTCTACTTCATGGCCCACCGCGCGGCCAAGTACGGCGCGCTCTTCATCGGACTGGTGCTGATGGCCAGCTTCATGTTCGAGCTGTTCCGCCAGCTGCGCCTGCATCCGGTGCAGTACGGCCTCGTCGGCCTGTCGGTCGCCCTGTTCTTTTTGTTGCTGGTGGCGCTGTCGGAGAAGCTAACCTTCTGGCAGGCCTATGCGCTGTCCGCCTGCGCAAGCGTGCTGCTGCTCGTGGCCTACTTCCGTGCGGTGTTGCGTGGCTGGCGCCGCGGTGTGGGATTGGGCGCGTTCGTGGCCGTGCTGTACGGCGCGCTGTACGGGCTGCTCGCCTCGGAGAACAATGCGCTGCTGCTCGGGGCCCTGCTGACCTTCGGCATGCTGGCGCTGCTGATGCTGGTGACACGGAACGTCGACTGGTATGCGCTGTCTGAGGGAAGGGCCCGGCACGCCGAGCCGGCCGCCGCCACCGGCCAAACGCTATCGAATTGATAGCTGGCAGCGCCCGTCCCATGGGCGTTGACGGCCGATTTCTTTCTCAAGTTTCTGATTTCTCTTTTCTATGCCTTCCACGTCTCGCCTCTGGTCTCCGCGCGCCAAGCGCATCGCGCTGTGGAGCGCGGCCGGGGTGGGCGGCGCGCTCGCCGCCGGCCTGCTGGCCATCGGCGTCGCCCTCGTCCTCATCGCGCCGCAGTTACCTGATGTTTCATCTCTGGCCAACTACCAGCCCAAGCTGCCGCTGCGCGTCTACACCGCCGACGGCGCGCTGATCGGCGAGTTCGGCGAGGAACGCCGCGAGCTGGTGCCGATCGACAGGATCCCGCGCGTGCTCAAGGACGCGGTGCTGGCCACCGAGGACGCGCGCTTCTACCAGCACGGCGGCATCGACACCAAGGGCGTGATGCGCGCGGTGTTCGCCAACCTCTCCGGCGGGCGGGCGCAGGGCGCCTCGACCATCACGCAGCAGGTGGCGCGCAACATGTTCCTCACATCCGAACGCACCGTGAGCCGCAAGCTCAAGGAGGCGATCCTCGCCTGGCGGCTGGAGGACAAGCTCACCAAGGACCAGATCCTCGAGATCTACCTGAACCAGATCTACCTGGGCAACCGCGCCTACGGCTTCGCGGCGGCCGCGCAGACCTACTTCGGCAAGCCGCTGGACCAGATCACCACCGCCGAGGCCGCCATGCTGGCCGGCCTGCCCAAGGCGCCGGGCACCAACAACCCGGTGGCCAACCCGCGGCGCGCCGTGGCCCGGCAGCAGTACGTGATCCAGCGCATGGTGGAGACCGGCTACCTGAAGCCCGCCGACGCCGAGGCCGCGCGCGCCGAACCGCTGAAGCTGCGCGAAGCCAACGACCCCACGCGTGTGCACGCCGAGTATGTGGCCGAGATGGTGCGCCAGCAGATGGTCGACAAGTTCGGCGACGCGGCCTATACGCGCGGCCTGAACGTGACGACCACGCTCACCGCCGCCGACCAGAACGCCGCGTACGCCGCGCTGCGCGCCGGCCTGCTCGATTACGAACAGCGCCAGCCCTACCGCGGCCCCGAAGGGCTGGTCGCCGACCTGCCCACCGAGCCGAAGGCCCTGGACCAGGCCGTCGACGAGGCCCTGGCCGACCATCCTGACAACGGCGAACTGGTGGCCGCCATCGTGCTCGATGCGAGCCCGAAGAAGATCACCGCCGTGCGCGCCAACGGCGACACGGTCGAGGTCACCGGCCGCGGCCTGCAACTCGCGCAGCGCGCGCTGAGCGACAAGGCGCAGGCACCGGTGCGCATCCAGCGCGGCGCCATCATCCGGCTGGAGCCCAACGGCAAGACCTGGGAGGTGGCGCAACTGCCCGAGGTGGAAGGCGCCTTCGTCTCGCTCGACCCGCGCGACGGCTCGGTGAAGGCCCTGGTGGGCGGCTTCGACTTCAACAAGAACAAGTTCAACCACGTCACGCAGGCGTGGCGCCAGCCGGGCTCGAGCTTCAAGCCCTTCATCTACTCCGCCGCGCTCGAGAAGGGCTTCGGGCCCGCCACGGTCGTGAACGACACGCCGCTGGTGTTCGACTCCGCCGCCACCGGCGGCCAGCCCTGGGAGCCGAAGAACTTCGAGGGTGGCTTCGACGGCCCGATGAGCCTGCGCACCGCCCTCCAGAAGTCGAAGAACCTGGTGACCATCCGGGTGCTGGATGCCATCACGCCGCAGTACGCGCAGGAATGGATCGGCCGCTTCGGCTTCGACCCGGCCAAGCACCCGGCCTACCTCACGATGGGCCTGGGCGCGGGCTCGGTCACGCCCTTGCAGATGGCCGGCGCCTATGCCGTCTTCGCCAACGGCGGTTTGCGCGTGCAGCCGCAGCTGGTGACACGCATCGCCGACGCGCGCGGCCAGGTGATCGAGGAGATGCCCCTGCCGCCGGTCGACGAGGCGCAGCGTGCCATCCCCGCGCGCAACGCCTTCGTGATGGACAGCCTGCTCAACTCGGTGGTTCGCAGCGGCACCGGCTACAAGGCCTACGCGGCGCTCAGGCGCGACGACCTGTACGGCAAGACCGGCACCACCAACGATTCCTTCGACGCCTGGTTCGCCGGCTTCCAGCCCACGCGCGTGGGCATCGCCTGGGTTGGCTACGACACGCCGCGCCAGCTGGGCGTGCGCGGCGAGACCGGAGGCAGCGTCGCGCTGCCCGTGTGGACCGCGTACATGAAGACCGCGCTCAAGGGCGTGCCCGTCGCCAGGCTGGCCGTGCCCGAAGGCGTGACCGACGCCGGCGGCGACTGGGCGTACAACGAATATGCCAACGGGGGCGGCGTGCAGGCCCTCGGCGTGGAGCCGACCGCGCCCCTGGTGCCGGGCAGCGGCCCCGATGCGGGCACGGTGCCGGGCATGGGCAGCAACGTGCCGGCCGAACTGGGGGTATTTCCGATGGGACAGGGCGCACCCCAACGCGGATCGCCCGAGCGCAACCGCATCCTGGACCTGTTCCGCTGAGCCTTCGCTACAGGCCGGTCTGCTGGATCAGGGCCGTGATGGCGGCATCGCTCCAGCGCCGCCACAGGCTCTGGGCCGCCGCCTGCGTCTGCAGCGTGACGCGGGCCTCGCCCGGCGGCGCGCGCCAATCGGGCGGCAGCGGCCCCTCGGCCACGATGCGGAACCAGGCCTGGGCCGGCTTGAGATCCTTGGCGGGCGCGGTGGGGTTGAGCGCAATCTCGCCTCCATGGGGCTGCGCCAGCATGGCGTGCGGCAAGCGCTTCACGCTGCCGCCGTCGATGGCGACGATGCGGCCCTCCAGGCGTCCGCCGCGGCCCTGGACGTAGGCCTTGACCGGCGCACCGGCCTCGATCCGGAGGCGGTCGCGTTCGGGCACCAGGGCCTCGGCGCGCCAGCGCTGCGCGTCCACCACCGTCGCCAGGCGCTGCGAAGGCGCCACCCACACCCCGGGCGCCAGCAGCGGGTCGAGGTCGCGCACGGTGCCCCCGGCAGCGGTGACGATCTGCAGGCGCTGCAGCTCGGCTTGGCGAGCCCGCTGCTCGCGCGTCCAGCGGGCCGCCTGCTGCTGGGCCAGGGCGGCCTGCGCCGCCGGCGAATCGTCCAGACCCAATGCACCCTGAGCGGCCCGCTCGTAGGCCGCGGCCATGGCCTCGGCCTTGTCGCGCTCGACCGCCTGCACCGGCGCCTCCAGGGCCAGCAAGGGCTGCCCGGCGCGCACGGTCGCACCTTCGGCCACGTCCAGCGCGACCAGGCGGGCAGCGAAGGGCGAGTACACCGGCTGCTCGACGCCGGCACGCAGCACGCCCGGCGCACCCACGCGGGACGACCACGGCAGCGCCAGCACCAGCGCGGCGCAGGCCAGCAGCAGGGCGGCCAGCCACCGCCGGCGCGACGGGATCTCGGCGCGCCGCGCATGCCAGACGCGCAGCTCGGCAAGCACTGGGCGCACGATGAACACGGAGATCTCGACGAAGAAGAGGAACACCCCCAGCGCCTTGAAGAAGGCGTGGTAGACCACCAGCGCGATGCCCAGGAACAGCACGAAGCGGTAGGCCCAGGTGGCGAAGGCAAAGGCCACCAGCGCGCGCCGGAACGCCGGCGAAAGCGCTTCGGGCGAGGGCTCGGCCAGGCCCGGCAGCCAGGCGCGCAACACGCGCCGCGCCTGCGCACCCGCCCGCTCGTGCAGGCCCGGCAGGTCCAGCGCGTCGGTGAGGATGTAGTAGCCGTCGAAGCGCATGAACGGGCTGGCGTTGACCGCCAGCGTCAGCACCCAGGCGGTGGTCGCCAGAAAGAACAGCGCGTTGCGCAGGTCGGACTCGGGCAGGAAGGCCCAGCCCAGGGTGCACCAGGCCGCCAGCACCAGCTCGGCGCAGATGCCCGCCGAAGCGATGGCCAGGCGGTGGCGCGAACGGCGCAGCTTCCAGCTCTCGCCGGTGTCGGTGTACGCCATGGGCCACATGACGAGGAAGGCGACGCCCATGTGGCCGACCCGCACGCCGTGGCGCGTCGACATGAGCGCATGTCCCAGCTCGTGCAGCAGCTTGGACAGTACCAGCGCGCCGGCGAAGCCGAACACGCCTTCCCAGCTCAGCGCGCCGTGCAGGTGGGCGCGCACGGTGTCCCACTGCCGCGCCGCCATGAGCAGCCCCGCCAACGCGGCCAGCAGCGTCGCGCCCACGAAGGTGCGGGTGTAGAGCCAGGCGACCCAGGGCAGTGCCGCCTTCAGCCAGCGCTGCGGGCGTACCAGCGGCACGCGCACGAAAAGGTAGTTGTTGAGCAGCCAGCGCCAGGCCGGCGTGGGCGCACGCGGGCGCGGCGTGCGCACGAGCTGGTGGCGCGCGAGGAAGTCCTGCAGTCGGGCGACGTCCTCCGGGTGGGCGGCGAGGGTGGTGGCCGCGCGGACATCGCCGGCGATCCGGGCCGCATCGCCCAGGTGCCAGCGGCGCAGGATCTCGAACTCGAGCCAGCCGATGCGAAAGAAAAGATTGCGCACCGGGTCGCAGATGTGCCAGGCCGGAGAACCGTCGGGGTTGGGTCCGCCCGGCTCGATCTGCAGTTCCTCGCGCAGCGCCGGCCAGGGTGCGCGCTGCGGCGCCCGCGTCGCCACGCCGGGCCGCGCGCCGCCGGCCTGCGAAACGGCCACGCCTAGCATCCGCACCACTCCCGCAGCGCGGCGAAGGGACGGCGCAGCAGCAGGTAGCCGAGCACGGTCCAGTCGCCCGACACGCGGGCCGTGCCGCGCAGGCCGATGCGGGCGCGCTTCGGGTCACCCTCCAGGTGGCCGCGCAGCACGTAGCTGGCCACACCGTCGGGCGCGTCCACGGCCTGGTAGCCGGCATGGTCGAGCACGGCGCTGACCGGCGCCAGCGGCGCGACGCTGAGGAACACGGTCATCGGCGCGCCGGCGCGCAGGTTGACCGCCTCGCCCACCGGCGCCCAGGCCTGCACCCCGAGCTGCCCGGGGTCGGCCAGCTGCCCGATGCGCTCGCCGGTCTGCACCGGCCGGCCGGCCCAGTCGTCGGGATCGGAATACACGAACACGCCCGGCGCGGCGGCCTGGATCGACAGCTGGGCGAGTTCGCGCTCCAGCGAATCGACCTCCACCTCGCGTTCGCGAAGGCGCCCCTGCGCCAGGTTGAGCTCGGCCTTGGCCGCCTGCGTCTCGATGGCGCGCTGCGAGGCCTGGTGCAGTTCCAGCCGGGCGGTGGACAGCGCCGCGCGCGCCACGGCGAGGCGGTTGTCCAGGGTGGTGTCGTCCAGCTGCGCGACCACCTGGCCGGCCCGCACTTCGGTGTTGGGCGGCACGGCGATGCGCTTGATGACGCCCTCGCGCGGCGAGGCCACCACCTGCGTCTTCAACGAGACGATCTCGGCATGGACCAGCGCGTACTCGCGCACCGGCACCAGCAGCACGAGCGGCACGAGCGCGGCGGCGACGCGGGCACGCCGGCTGGCCCAGAGCCGGCTCCAGGCGGCCTGGAGCGAGCGGCGGCGGCCGGTCAGCGCCCACCAGGCATGGCCGTACATGCCGGCCGCCTGCAGCAGCAGGTATTCGGGGGCGCGGTCGTCGAAATCGTCCGGCCAGGGCTGCTCGCGCGCCAGCAGCAGCACGGCGCGCAGGCGGCCCTCCGGGTCCACCAGCGGCAGCAACCACACATGGGGCGGCAGCCATTCCTGCCAGCCCTCGGACAGCGCGGGTGGCAGCATGCCGCGCGACAAGGCCATCACGCGCGCCTGCGCCGGCAGCGCCTCGAGCTCGGCGCGCAGGTGGTCGGCCACGTCGGCCAGCCACAGCGCGTAGGGAGAGTCGGGCTCGACGTCGGCCAGGCCCGAATGGCCCACCAGCCGCGTGCGTCGACGGCCCAGGTAGGCGATCAGCGCCGCCTGCCGGAAGGGCACCAGGGCCAGCGTCTCGTTGCAGATGACGAAGGCCAGGTCGGCAGGGCGCGCGGCAGCCTGCACCTTGGCCGCGAGCGCATGGAAGCTCAGGTCGGCCATCGATTCAGGCGTGCTCGGCCACGGTCGCGTGCCGGGGGGCCACAGCCCTCATCGCCCGGCAGGCGCGCGCGCCTGACCGCTCATGCCCGGGAGCACGCTCGGGCCGCCGCCTTCGATGTCGGCCTCGATCTCCACCGTCTGGCTGACCGCGTCGACGCGGGCCGAGATGCGCGCTACCTTGAGGCCGACCGCTTCGCCGGTCTCGTCCACCCGCGCGGGCAGCCGCTCGCCGGGCTTGAGCCAGGCCAGCCAGTTCGACGGCACGTTCACGCGGGCCTTCAGCGGCCCGCTGCCGACGATGTCGATCACCGGGGCGCCGGGGTTGACGCCCTGGCCCACCTTCACATGCACGCGGGCGACACGGCCGGCGAAGGGCGCGACGAAGTTGCACTGCGCGAGCTGCGCATCGAAGACGCGGATCTGGCTCTGCGCCTTGTTGACGTTGGCGGCCGCCAGCTCGACCTCGACCTCGGCCGCGGACTGCAGGCCCTGCAGCTTGACCTTGGCCTCGTACTGCACGCGCGCGGCTTCCAGCTCGGCGCGCGCGGCGTCGCGGCGCGCCTGCACCTCGCCGCAGTCGAACGCGGCCAGCAGCTGGCCGGCGCGCACGCTGTCGCCAAGGTTGACCGCCACCCGGGCAAAGCGGCCCGCCGTCGATGCGGCCAGCGTGCTTTCGCGGTCGGCGACCACCAGGAAGCGCACCGGCGCGGCCGTGCCGGCCGGGGCACTCATGGGCGGCGAGGCGACCGGCTGGGCCTTCGGCAGGCCGGCGCAGGCCAGCCCGACGATGGCCACGGCCAGGCCCCGCGAGACATGCCGCCGCATCACCGGACCGACACCGCGGTGCCGCCACGCGTGTGGCGCCGCAGGTCCGAGATCACCGACAGCGTGGCGGCCTCGGCCAGCGCGCCGACCGCACGGTCGCTGACGCTGGCCGGCACGAAGGCCGCGTACTCCTGCGCCAGCAGGCCGCGCCCGCCCGGCTCGGCCAGCGTGATGCGCCACAGCGCGCGCCCCGTGCCGCGCGGCGAGGGCGCGGCACGTTCCCAGGCGAGGCCGAGCGCCAGCGCGTCCGGGCCGTCGCCGAGCACGAGGTCGTTGCGGCTGAGGATGCGCTGCACCGCGTCGCGCACGGCCGTTTCGTCCACCCCGGCCGGCAGGCCGGAGATGCGCACCTGCACCGGACGCAGCCGGGCAGCGGCGGCAGCCACCTCCGTCGCAACCTGCCCCTGCGCGGCGACGTCGCTGCGCTGGATCGCGCCGGCCAGCGTCGGGATGTCGGTGGCGGTCACCGACTCGGGCATGAGGTCGATGCCCACCGAGTTCAGCACGCGTGCGTACGAGGCCTGCGTGGCGGCATGCGCCGTGGCGAGCTGGAAGCGCGAGACCAGGGCGCGCGAGTCGGTGCGCAGCGCCTCCAGTTCGCTTTCGAGCCGGCTGCTGGCACCGGCGCGCGAGATGCTCGAGAGGCGCTGGTCGACGCGGCTGGATTCCGCCGCCAGCTCTTCGTCCACCACCGCCAGCTTGTAGCGCTCGACCGACACGCGCACCTGCGTGAGCACGGCCATCGACAGGGCCAGGCGACGGGCCTCGTCGGTCGCCTTGCGCGCATCGTTGGTGCGCGTGATGGCGGGAATGGCGGCCAGGCGGAACAGGTCCATCGAGACGCTCAGGCCGACGTCGTTCCAGTGGTTGTTGTAGAGGTACTGGTTGGAGTCGTAGCGCACGCCTCCGTAGAGGTTCAGGCTCGGGAACAGCGCCGCGATCTGCTTGCGGGTCTCGTTGACGCCGATGCGGGCCTTGTAGTCTTCCTCGCGCAGTTCGGGGCGGCTGGCGAGCGCAAGTTCCTCCAGGCGCGTGGTGTCCATCAGCATCGGCGTGGCCGCCATCGCGGCGCCGTCGTCGGCCAGCGTGAACTCCGTGCCGGGCGGCAGGCTCATGAGCGCGGCGAGTTCACGTTTGGCGAACTGCATCTCCTGGCGCTTGGCGTTGACCAGCGACATGGCGTCCAGCAGTGCCCGCTGGTACGCCAGGCCCTGGGCGGGCGGCAGCACGCCGGCACGCTCGGCCTGGCGGGACTTGTCCAGCGCCTCCTGGATGCGCGAGGCCAGCGCATCCGCCTCGGCCGAGAGGCGCTGGGCGCCGAGCGCGCGCCAGTAGGCATTGCGCACGTCCTGGGCGATGTTCTGCAGGATCTTGCGGCGGCGCTCCTCGGCGATGTTGACCTCGTCGGCCGCCTGCCGGGCGCGGAAGTAGCTCAGGCCGAAGTCCAGCGCGTTCCACGACAGCGTGGCGCGGCCGTAGTAGTGGGTGCGTTCCTCGGAGGTCGAGGGCCGCAGGCTGACCTGGCGGTCCTCGATGCCGATGCTCACGCCGCCGGAATCGTTGTTGCGATCGTTGTAGCCCGCATCGGCCACCAGCTTGGGCAGCATGTCCTGGGCCGAGACATCCAGCAGCCCCTTGGCGAGCGCGCTTTCCATCAGCTTGAGCCGATAGTCCAGGTTGAAGCGCAGGGCGCGCGCGAGAGCCTCGGCGTAGCCGATCGGTGCGGACACAGGGGCGGCATCCTTGTACATCTGCGCCTGGTCGTTGCGCACCCGCTGGGCCACCTCGTCCTGGGTGAGTTGTACCGGCGTGACGCTGCAGCCCGCGAGCACGAGCGCCGCGGCCGCCGCGAGCACGGCCTTGGGGGCGCCGGGCATCGGGGTCTTCATGAGAATCTGGTTCGAAAGGGAAGAAAGGGTCATGGGAGGCTTTCGGGTCTCGGGCCGTGTGCGGGCCTCAGGCCTGCGGGCGGGCCGGCACGCGGATGCGCACGGGCGCTCGGGCCATGTCGCGCGCCGTGCCGTGCTCGGCGGCCTGGGTGGAGATGCGTTGCGAGAACGAGGGCGCGGCGTCGCCGGCCACCGGCAGCGGGCCGCCGGGCTGTGCCACGCGCAGGCGCACCGGCGCATCGGGCGGGGCGGGGTCGTTGGCGGCGGCAGGCGCCGTGGGCGGGTCCGCCCGACCGGCGGCCGTCGCATCGTGCGCGGCCGGCTGCGCCGCATCGGGGTGTGCGCCTTCGGTCGGTTCGAAGCCCGGGAACAGGTTCGCCGCATCCGCCGGCATCGGCAGGGGCAGCCCCCGCCGGGCCATCGCGAGGGCTGCATCGCGCACGAGCGAACGCGAGAAGGCCACGCCGTCGCGACCGACGTACTCCGCATTCGACGGGCCTGAGCCGAGCGGCTCGAGTTCGGCGCGCGCTGCCTCGAGGCCAGGCTCGTCGCCGGCGCCGGCCACACGGATGGCAACACGGGCGTCGAACAACTGGCCGAGCTCGCGCGATTCGCGCACCGCCTGCTGCACGAACAGCGCCGGCGCCATGCCCTGGCCGATGCGCGGGAGCGCGGCGCCCAGGTCCGTCGGCCACACCGGGTCGATCGTCGGCGGGTTCCACTGCGACGCGCCCTGGATCGTGATCGTCAGCCGGGCCTGGCTGGTGCTGCCGTCGGCGTCGGTAAGGGTGTAGACGAAGACCTCCGTCAGCGTCTGGCCGGACCCCAGCGCCAGCACGCGCGAATTCCGGGTGTCGACCGCATAGGTGTACGAACCGTCCGCCCGCATGACCAGGCTGCCGTAGCGTCCCGCGAGGGCGGGCCCGCCAACCGTGCCGGCGGTGCCGTCGAAGGCGATGCCGGTCACCGGCGCGGCCGTGGCATCGCTGCCGAGCCGGTCGAGCACGTCGCCGCGGCCGGCGCCTGCCGGGCCGAACACGTTGCCGTCGACCGAGGTCGGGTCGGGCCGGGCCGTGCCGACCGTGGCGCTGTCGTCGCGGGCGGTGGGCACGTCGTCGACCACCAGGACGCGCAGCACGCCGCTGGCAGCATCGCCATCGCGGTCGCGCACGACGACCTGGACATCGTCGGTGACCGGGCCGGCGCGGTGGTCCTGCGCGGCGCCCAGCACGTAGCTGTAGCGCAGCGTGCCGGTGGCGGCATCGAAGCCGGTGAGCGTCAGCACGCCGCGGCTGGTGGTGATCGAGAGCGGCTGGCTCGCCAGCGCCTGCAGGCGCGTGGTGTCGAGCAGCGCGTCGCCGACCTGGATGCTGTCCAGGCCGTCGGGCGCGGCCACCACCATCAGTCCGGTCGTGGCCTGGCTGCCGTCGCGCGTGTCCAGACCGGCTTCGTGCACGGTGGCCTGGCCGAGCGCGTCGGCACCGTTGCCATCCACCAGGTTCAGGAAGGCGCCGTCGTTGGCACCCCGGATGGTCACCGTGAGCGTGGCGCTGCTGGTGTCGCCGTCGGCATCTGTGAGGGTGTAGCCGATGCGCTCGACCAGCGTCTCGCCGACGATCAGGCGCTGCACCGCCGGGCTGGTGTTGTCCAGGGTGTAGGTGTAGCGACCGTCCGGCTGCACCACCAGCGTGCCGTAGGCGAGCGTCGCGACGCTGCCCGGCGCGACGGGCACGCCATCGATCAGGAGACCGGTGACAGGCACGCCGTTGGCCTGGTCGGCGCCCAGGCGGTCGTTGTCGCGCAGGTTGCCGCTCACGAAGCCGGGCGCGGCGTCCTCGGTGATGTCGATCGCGTCGTCGAGCGCCGTGGGCGCGTCGTCGATGATCCGGATGGCCAGGCTGCCGGGAGTCGAGGCGCCGCCGGCGTCGGTCACCGCCAGGGCGATCACCTCGAGGCTCTCGGAGGCACCGGGTTGCTGCTGCGGGCCGTCGAGCACGTAGGCATAGCGCAGCTCGCCGGCCGTCGGCACGCCCCCCACGCTGGTGGTCGCCGTGAAGCCGGTCAGCACCAGCGTGCCGGCCGGCGTGTCGATCACCACCGGCGTGGTGCCCAGGCCCTGCAGCTGGGCGAGCGTGACCACAGTGCCGCCCACCGTGACGCTGCGCAGCCCGTCGGGTGTGCTGAGCTGGATGCTGCCCGTGGTGCGCTCGGAGGTGTCGGGGCCCGCCGGGCCGTCCACCAGGC
Organism: Comamonadaceae bacterium ALPHA2B; assembly: GCA_005503065.1. Lineage (GTDB taxonomy): Bacteria > Pseudomonadota > Gammaproteobacteria > Burkholderiales > Burkholderiaceae_C > Xenophilus. The sequence goes on along the minus strand of SCOE01000016.1, from coordinate 73,444 downwards.
CGCGCTCGTTCACTTCGGCCTGGCCGGCCGCGCTGCCGTTGCCGTCGACCACCACCAGGCCCGGGCCGCTGCCGGCGTCGGTGCGGCCCTGGATGGTGACGGTGAGGGTGCTGGCGGAGGTGTCGCCGTCGGCGTCGGTGATGGTGTAGCCCACCACCTCGGTCAGCGTGTCGCCGTCCTTCAGGGCATTGACCGCCGCGTTGCCGTTGTCCAGCGTGTACGTGTAGCTGCCGTCGGCGTTGAGCACGATCTGCCCGTACGCCGTCGTCAGCACCGTGCCCACCGTGCCCGTCGTCGTGCCGAAGCGCACCGCCGTCACCGGCCCGCCCGCGGCCGCGCCGTCCGCGCCCAGCCGGTCGATGCCCGCACCGGCGCTCACCACGTTGCCCGTGGCCGTGTCCTGCGCCGCATCCTCGGTCACGCTGTTGGTGTCCGGCTGCGCCTGCGGCACGTCGTCCACGATGCGCACCGTCAGCGTGCCCGCGCTCGTGACGCCCGCCGCATCCACCACCTGCAGCGCGATCGCGTCCGTGCTCTCGCTCGCACCCGGCTGCGACAGCGGCGCCTTCAGCGTGTACGTGTACGACAGCGTGCCACCCGTGGGCACGCCGCCCACCGTCGCGCTGGCCGTGAAGCCCGTGAGCACCAGCGTGCCTTCGCCCGTGTCGATGCTCACCGGCGTCGTGCCCAGTGCCGACAGCTGCGCCGGCGTCAGCGTCGTGCCGCCCACCGCCACGCTCTGCAGGCCGTCGGCCGCGCTCACCGTGATGCTGCCGCTCGTGCGCTCGGACGTGTCCGGACCGCCCGCACCGTCCACCAGCCCCGCCTCGCGCACTTCCGCCTGGCCCGTCGCCGCGCCGTTGCCGTCCACCGGCACGATGCCCGGCGTGCCGTCCGTGCGGCCCTGGATGGTGATGGTGAGGGTGCTGGCGGAGGTATCGCCGTCCGCATCGGTGATGGTGTAGCCCACCACCTCGGTCAGCGTGTCGCCGTCCTTCAGTGCGTTGACCGCCGCGTTGCCGTTGTCCAGCGTGTACGTGTAGCTGCCGTCGGCGTTGAGCACGATCTGCCCGTACGCCGTCGTCAGCACCGTGCCCACCGTGCCCGTCGTCGTGCCGAAGCGCACCGCCGTCACCGGCCCGCCCGCGGCTGCGCCGTCCGCGCCCAAGCGGTCGATGCCCGCACCGGCGCTCACCACGTTGCCCGTGGCCGTGTCCTGCGCCGCATCCTCGGTCACGCTGTTGGTGTCCGGCTGCGCCTGCGGCAAGTCGTCCACGATGCGCACCGTCAGCGTGCCCGCGCTCGTGACGCCCGCCGCATCCACCACCTGCAGCGCGATCGCGTCCGTGCTCTCGCTCGCGCCCGGCTGCGACAGCGGCGCCTTCAGCGTGTACGTGTACGACAGCGTGCCACCCGTGGGCACACCGCCCACCGTCGCGCTGGCCGTGAAGCCCGAGAGCACCAGCGTGCCTTCGCCCGTGTCGATGCTCACCGGCGTCGTGCCCAGCGCCGACAGCTGCGCCGGCGTCAGCGTCGTGCCGCCCACCGTCACGCTCTGCAGGCCGTCGGCCGCGCTCACCGTGATGCTGCCGCTCGTGCGCTCGGACGTGTCCGGACCGCCCGCACCGTCCACCAGCCCCGCCTCGCGCACTTCCGCCTGGCCCGTCGCCGCGCCGTTGCCATCCACCGGCGCGATGCCCGGCGTGCCGTCCGTGCGGCCCTGGATGGTGATGGTGAGCTGGGCCGTGTCGGTGCCGCCGGCCCCGTCGGACACGGTGTACGTGTAGACCTCGGTGAGGGTGTCGCCGGTCTTGAGCGCATTGACCGCCGGGTTGTCGTTGTCCAGCGTGTAGGTGTAGCTGCCGTCGGCATTGAGCACCAGCGTGCCGTAGAGGCCCGCCAGCGCGCTGCCGACGGTGCCCACCGTGCCGCTGCCGGCCTCGGGGCCGGTGCGCACGCCCACGGCGCGCAGGTCGGCGACGCGGTTGTCGGGATCGGTGTCGGCGACGTCCCCCGTGGCGCCGGCCGTGATGAGGTTGCCGGTGATTGCCGGGCCGTCCTCGGCGACGCTGCGCGCATCGTCGTTGGCGCGCGGTGCGTCGTTGGTGGCCACCAGGGTGATCAGGCCGTTGATGGCGTTGCTGTCCAGCGCGGCGGGGCCGCCGGCATTGCCGCCGGCCTGCGCGTTGTTGCCGTCGTTGAAGACCACGGTGTATGCGCGGGTGGACGCGGCACCGTAGTCGGTCGGGTTGTCGCTGCTGCTGCTGTAGGCGAGCGCATTCAGCACCGCCTGCACCTGTGCGAAGGTGGTGTCGCCGTCGAAGACGATGGTCAGCGCCGCGGCATTGCCGCCAGTGGTCGTCACCCCCGGGGGCAGCGTGCCGTCGACGAACAGCAGGTCGCCGGCCACGTAGCGGTCCAGCGTCACGGTGATGCGCCCACCGCCGACCACGCTGGCGGCCAGTGCCGCCGTGGTGGCCGGGTCGACGTCGGCCACGAAGGCGCCGCTGAGCAGCGGTGCGGAAGGGACGCTCACGCCGGTGCCGGTCTGCCCGTTCTCGGTCAGCGTGGGATTGGTGGCGCTGCCGCCGAGCTGCGGCGCGTCGTTGCGGGGCTGCACGCTGGTGGCCAGCGTGCGCGTGAGCGACCAGTGGCTGGTCGCATCGGCATCGAGCGTGGCCGTGGAACCGAGATCGGCGCCGGTGGCCGCGGTCACCGCCTGGTCCGACACCCGGACCACCAGCGTGCCCGGCACGCCATTGAAGTCGGCCGCCGGCACGAAGCGCAGCGACGCGTTCGGCGGCAGCAGCAGGGCATTGCGATCGCCGAGCCCGGCCGGCACGGCCGCCCAGCCGCTGCCGCTGTCGTACTCCCAGTGCCCCTGCGCCGCCGTCGAGTTGTCGCCCACGACCGCGATGCCGCCAAAGGCCGTGGCAGCGTTGCCGCCGCCGGCGATGGCGCTCTGGTTGTCGGTCGCGTCGCTGTACGAGGCGCCGTACAGCTCGTTCACGGTCGCGCCGCTGCCGGGCTGGTCCTCCACGCCGGCAGGAATGCTGCCGTTGGCCGCCAAGGGGCGGTCGTTCACGTTGGTGACCGAGGTCGCGAGCGCGATGGTGCCGGCGCTGAAGACGCTGGCGCCGCCGACGGTGGCGAGGTTCACGCCCACACCGCTGGCGGGCACCGGGGTGCTGGCATCGCCGTTGGCATCGGTCTCGACCAGCCGCACCGTCAGGCCGGTGGGCGTGCCGTGGTAGTTGGCCGCGGGCACGAAGCGCAACTGCGCGCTGGCGTCCAGCACCAGGGCGTTGGCATTGGTGCGGGCACCGACGTTGCTCCAACTGGCGCCGCCGTTGAGCGAGTACTGCCAGACGCCCTGGCTGGTGTTGACCGCGGCCGCGCTGATCGCGATGCCGTAGAAGGTGTCGGACGCGGTGCCGCCGGAGACGCCCGTGACGCCACTGTTGTCGATGGCGTCCGCGCCATCGGAGAAACGGCCGGCGAACAGGGCGCCGACGGTGCTGCCGGCCGGCGTGTTCACGTCCTCGACGGCTGGAGCCAGCACCACCGGCGAGCTGTCGGCGACCACCGGCGCGTCGTTGACGGGGTTGACGGTCACGTCGAACACGCGCGTGGTCACCAGCCGGTTCGAGCTGGCGTCCTCGTAGGCGAAATCGCCGGGGTTGGCGTTCGGATCGTCCGTGTCGCCGGGCAGGGTGGACGGACGGCCGCCGCTGTTGCCGCCGTCGTTGATCACCACCGTGACGCGGAAGGTGCCGTTCCAGTCGGCAGCGGTGGCGACACCCGGGGCGTCGGGCAGGCTCACGCGCAGGTTGTCGAGGCGGCTGTTGATCTCGGCCAGGGTGCCGCTGATGACGACGCTTGCCGTGCCCACGCCCGTGACCGTGCCCCCGGTGCCGGTGACGGCCGAGATGGTGAAGCCGGCCGGCACCGTCACCGTGGCCGTCATGGCCCCGTCCAGCGCATCGGCATCGGTCACATCAATGCCCGTGAGGACGACCGTGCCGCCGCCTTCGGACACTGTCTGCGGCGTGACCAGGATGTGCGCCGGGTCATTGACCGCGGAAAGGAAGACGGCGCGCGAGGCCTGTGCCACGTTCGCACCCAGGCCCGCGGGCACCGCGGCGTAGGGGTCGATGGCAGCGGTGGGAACGGCCTGCGTTCCGCCGGCCGCGGCCGGGTTGTCGCCGCCATTGGCGCTGCCGGTCAGCGTGCCGGCGGCATCGCGCAGGCGGTCGTCGGCGATCACCTCGACGCGAAAGCCTTCGTCGGTGTTGGACAGCGTGCTGGAGCTGATGCCGACCTGCAGGCCGCTCAGGTAGTCGTTGACCTGGGCGCGGGTGCCGCGGATCACGAGCGCGCTGCCGGTACCGTCGAAGCTGCCGTCGACCGTGACGCCCGAGTTGGTCACGGACGAGCCGATGAACACGCCGTCGGCTCCGGCGTCCAGGTACTGGGTCGCCGCAAGCGGTACGCCCGCGGCACTCGTCAGGCGCACCGTGACCTGCATGAAGTCGGTCTCGCCCGCCGTGGTGGCCAAGCTGCCGCCATCGGCATCGTCGATGTCGCCGACCGAGAAGCCCGGCACGGCCGTGGTGCCGGTGAGCACCACCGTGCCGGCGCCGGCCGCCACGGCGGGCGCGTCGTTGACCGCGACGATGTCGATCGCGACCTCGCGGCTCGGCGCATTGTTCGGCTGGCTGCCGGCGCCGGTGTCGCCGCCGATGCCTGCGGCACCGTCGGAAAAGCTGATGGTCAACGTCACGTCGCCGGCAGACGCGCCGTTGGTGTCGTGGTTGAGGTTGGCCGCGCCCTGGTAGGTCAGCCCCAGGCTGCCGTCGCGCAGCAGTGCCTGGATGTCGCTGGCGACGCCGGTCAGGGCCAGGGTGCCGGTGTTGTCGCCCGACACGGCGACCGTGCGGCCGCCGATCGGCACGCTGGTCTGCGTGCCGTTGCCGCCGATGCCCAGCTGGCCGCCCGGGACGCTGAGCGTCACGGTGACGGGCAGGCCGAAGGCCTCGGATTCCGGATCGGCGACCACGATGGCCAGCGCCGGCCCGATGCGGGTGGGCTGGTCCTCGAAGGTGGTGGCCGAAGTGCCGCCATCGAGCGTGGCGGCTTCGTTCACGCTGGAGGCGCGGACGGCGACGCTGGCGGCGGCGATGTTGCCGGCCAGCGCGCCAGTGGTGGGCACGGCGGCGCTGTACCAGTCGGGCTCGGTCGCGTCGATGGCGGCGGGGCTGCCGCCGGGCGTTTGCGGCTGGTTCGCCGCACCGCCGTTGGCCCCGCCGGCGAGCGCGCCGCCGCCGTCGCGCAGGCGGTCGTCGGCGATGACCTGCACCTGGAAGACGCGGTTGCGGTCCTGCCCGAAGGTCACGTCGAGCGCATCGAGCGCCGCCTGTACCTGCGCGCGCGTGCCGCGCAGCACGAGGTAGTCGTCCACGCCGTCGCGGTCGGCATCGACGCTCGCGCCCGACGCCGAACCGACGCCGATGCGCACCCCGCCGGCGGCGGCGTAGTCCGCAGCGGCGAAGGGATTGCCGGAGGCGTCGAGCAAGCGCACGGTGACCTGCAGGAAGTCCTGCTCGCCGGCGGTGACGGCGGTGGTGTCGACGTCGCTGACCGAGAAGCCCGCCACCGGGTTGCGCCCGGGCGTGGCGCTGTCCAGGTTGATGGGGCCGGAGGGCGCGGACACCACCGGCGCGTCGTTGGCCGGATCGACGTAGATCCAGAACTGGTTGTTGGTCTGTTCCTTGTCGCCGTCGCTGAGGGTGAAGGTGAAGCGGTCGGTCGGCGGCGCGGTCGGGTAGACCTTGCCGTCGGATTCGCCGCCCCGGTTGACGATGTAGACCAGCCCGTTGTCGATGTCGCGCTGCGTGAACGAGGAACCGACGCCCAGGTACTGGAAGGTCGCGCCGCCGTCGCGGGAGATGGCGATGCGGTTTCCCACCGGCACCGAGGTGATCGCGTACTGGACCTGCTCGCGCGAGCTGTCGGGGTCGTAGGCGGCCAGCATGGCGCTGGTGATGCGGCTGTAGCTGCCCTCGACCACCGTCAGCGGCTCGTTGGCCGAGGTGGCATCGGGATCGGCCTGGGTCGGGTCGGCGGCGATCTGCGGCGCATCGTTGACGTTGGTGATCTGGATGTTCACCGTCGCCTGCGACGAGCTCGCGTTCCACCGGTCGATGGCGTGCACCTGGAAACTGGTGTTGCGCACTTCCGAACCGTCGCTGACGAAGCGCAGGCCGGTCGATGCGGCGTCGGCCGCCAGCAGGGAGGCCGGCAAGGCCTGGCCCAGCGCGACGGTCTGCCATGCGCCGTTGCCGTCGCGGTACTGCAGGGTGCCGCCCGTGGGCAGCGAGTCGACGACGAAGCGCAGCAGGTCGCTGCCGCCGGCATCGTTGTCGTAGGCGTAGTTGGGGTCGCCGCCGGGCAGGGTGGGACTCCCTTCGAACTGCGGCTCGCTGGTCGCGTCATCGGCGTCGGCGATGCCGATCTGGCCGCTGGTCAGGCCGATGGTGCCGCCCTCGGCCACCACCGCCGTCGAGGAACCGGCGGCGGTCGGCGCATCGTTCGCCGGGGTGACGTAGAAGGTGAAGGTGGTCGACCACGAATCGGGACGCAGCGTGCCGTTGTCGTTCACCGTCACCCCGGCAGAGGCGCGCAGGTTCACGGTCGAGACGAAATCCTCCACGTCGCCGTCGTGCACGAAGCGCACGTTGCCGTCGTTCAGGTCCTGCTGCGTGAAGGTGGCGTACTGGCCCAGCGCGGTCCACACGCCGGGGCTGGTCTGCCGCTCCAGCACGCCTGCGCCGCCGGGCCCACCGCCACCGCCGTAGCCGAGGATGGTGTAGATGACCTGCGAGGCCGGCACCTCGGTGCCGGTGGCGCTGTCGCCCACGGTGTAGCTCAGCCCGGGCTCGCCGGCCGTGTAGCCGGTGCCGCGCAGCACCACGGTGCCGCCTTCCACCAGCGTGCCGCGCGAGGCGGTGCCATCGTTGCCGGCGAAGGTGGACGAGGCCACATCGACGATGTAGGTCGGCGACGTGAAGACGCCGCCGTTTCCGCCCGCCGTGGGTGCCAGGTCGATGGTGAAGGTGAAGGTGCGCAGCGTGTCGTCGCCGGCATTGCCCGGCGTGCCCGCGTCGTCGTAGACACCGCCTTCGCGCGTGAGCACCGAGCCATCGGCGTTCCAGCGCGGGCCGAAGGCGTTGTCCACGACCTGGAACTGGAAACTGTCGGTGTCGCCCGGGGCGGCGCCCACCGTCTGCACGTACTGCACGCGCCCGGCCAGTACGTCGGCCATCGTGAAGGAGCCGCCCAGGGGCAGGATGGCGCCGCGCAGCAGGATGTGTCCCTGGTCGATGCCGGCCTGCGAGGTGACGCGGAAGGTGAGGTTGGTGTTGCTGGAGTCGACGTCCGTGGCGGCGATCATGGCCGGCGTGAGCGTCACGGTGTAGTCGCCGCGATAGGTGCCCACACCGTCCCCCGCCGCCGTCACGATGGCGCGCGGGGCAGGATCGCCCGTGTAGACCGGGTCGTCGTTGACAGGGCGCACGGTGATGGCGATGCGGGTGTCCGGCGTCGCCCCGGGCGTGCCGGTGCCGCCGCCGCCGTCCCGCACGATGACGTTGAAGCCGTCGGCGAAGGGGTAGCTTCCCGCGCCGCTGTTGTCGCGCTGGCCGGCATTGGCGTAGAGCAGCCCGCCGCGATCGGCGTAGGCAATGAAGAAGCCGTTGGCAATGTCCGCCGCGGTCACGGCATGGTCGACCAGCGACTGCGACACGCCGTTGATCGTGGCGGCGCCGGTGTAGTAGAGCGTTCCGTCGGTCGGCAGCTGGGTCAGTTGCACGGTGAGCGTGCTGTCGGCATCGTCGCCGCCGCCGCTGGCGCGAATGAAGTTGCCCACGGCGGACGCGCCGCTGGCCGCGTTCGCGGGCTGGCCCTCGAAGACGCTCCCGCTGCCCTGGACCGACGGCGCCTGGTTGAAGGGCGTGACGTCGAGCGAGATCGTGGCCTGAGCGGAGCGCGAGGTCGGTGTGGCGCCGTCGTTGACCCGCACGGCGAAGCTGTCGGGCGTGTTCTGGTCGGCTCCGGTCGCGGTGTGGACGTAGACCACGCGGTTGGCATCGACGTCGGCCTGGGTGAAGACCGAGCCGACGCCCAGGCGGGTGCCGTTGAGCGTGAGGTAGCCCTGCGAGGGCAGCGCCGTGAGCGCATAGACCAGCTGCGTGCTGTTCTGGGAGCCGAAGGCGACCTCGGGGTCCAGCGCGGCCAGCGTGGCCGAGGTGATCGTGGTCGACCCGATCTCTGCCACCGACTGGCGGGCGTCGGCGATGGTCGCCGGATCGTTCGAGGGCGTGACGGTGACGGCGAGGTCGCGGGTGGCGGTGAGGTTCTCCGCATCGGTGACGCTCACCCGCACGGTGGTGCCGGCGGCCGTGAGGCCGAGTTCGGCGTCGCTCGCGACGAACACCAGCTGGTTCAGCCAAGCCGTGGCATTGGCCGCGGTGCCGGTGTATTCGAAGCCGTTGGCCACCGCCGTGACCCCGGCCGTGGCCGCCGAGGACAGGCTGCCGACGCCCGGGTCCAGGACCACCGCGCGTACCGTGACGTTGCCGGTGCCATCGTCGGCCACGCTCCAGCCCGAGAGGCTCGCCCGCTCGGCGCCGGGGGCGTTGAGCGTGCTCGGTTCGGCGACGGTCAGGCCGGTGGCGGTGGTGTCGACGGTCGGTGCCGCCAGCAGGCCGTCGAAGGCGGCCGCTGCGAAGGCCCGGGCCTCGATCGGGCCGGTGGCCGACTCCAGCACCCAGTCGCCGCCGCGGGCCGCAGCGCCGGTGTCGTCGTTCGACGAGGCGACGTCGGCGCCGGTGAGCACGCTCAGCCGCTGGGCGAGTGCGTCGGAGCTGAGGCTGACGTCGCAGCCGTACAGCAGGATGTCGCCCTCGCTGCTCATCGCCTGGCCAATGGATTGCCAGGCCGCGGCCTGGGCGTCCACCGAGCCGGCGCGGACGGTGTCGTTGCCGAGGATGAGTTCGCCATCGCCGCCATGGCTGAGGATGTGCAGCGCGGTGATGCCTGTCTCGCCCTGCAGCGCCTCGGCGATTTGGGCCGCACCCGAACGCCCGGGGTCGAGCAGGATCGTGCGTGCGCCCTGCGGCACCTGGGCCGCCAGCTGTTCCCAGTTGGCGATGCTGCGGTCGATGACGTAGACCTCGTGCGGAGCCGCATCAGCGGCGGGCAGGCCGGCCTCGGCATGCTGTGCATGCGGGCCCTCGAAGGCGGGGGCGCTGCGGGGCGGCGCGGCCTCGCTGCCGGCATGGTCCGGTGCTGCCGGCGCCGCGTGCGGCGCGCCGGGCGCGTCGGTGTGGGCGGCCTCGACGACCGCGGCGCCGTCGAAGAGCTGCCGGCTTTCCAGTGCGAATCGGTGGGTGCGGGGGCGGAGGAACTCGGGCAGCGAAGAGGACGGCTTCATTCGGCGGGCAAGGCAATCGACGGCCGACCCCGCACTTGCGTGCCGGGCCGGCCCGCGCGCCGCGTCAACAGGAGGCCACCAGCGCCGGCCCGGACCGACGCCCAGGCCTGCCGGAACACGCTTCGACGCGGTGCAAAACAGGACGGTGATCGACGCGAACCCGCGCGACCGACACTTCTGGTTACAAGGACGGTACACATCAGCGACTTCAGAACTGATGTGTAAGTGAATCACCGCCTATCGGCTAGGCAGCGTCGTATTTGGTCTTCCAGGGAGCGCCGAAACGAATTCTAGGAAGCAAACACCGAAGAGGTACCACCAAAGAGGTAGGTATCGCCAAATTTTACAACTATTTGTTGCAAATGTGAACCAACCGGTTGAAATTCGCGGATGCGCCCGCGGAGGACACGGCGGCGCCGGTGTCAGGGACCGATGCGCCCCGAATCCCGTGGCAGGGCGCCGAGCGGCAGCGTCAGCAGGGCCAGGGCGCCGCCGCCGGCCGCATTGCCCAGTTCGATGCGCCCGCGGTGCAGGGTCGCGATCTCCTTGACGAAGGCCAGGCCCAGGCCGGTGCTCTTCCTCTGGCTGTGCGGGCGGGCCAGCGAATAGAACTTCTCGAACACCTTGTCGCTCGCGTAGTCGGGGATGCCGGGGCCGTGGTCGCGCACGGTGATGCGCGCCTGGCGCGAGGTGGCGGCAAGCCCCAACACCACCTCCCCGCCGGCCGGCGAGAAGTCGATGGCGTTGGCCAGCAGGTTGCTCACGGCGCGGCGCAGCAGGAAGGGGTCGCCCTCGGTCACGGCGTCGGCGCGCAGGTCGAGCCGCACCCGCACCTGGCGCAGCGACGCGGCGGCCTGCGCGCCATCGGCCACCTCTTCGAGCAGGGGGCGAAGCGGCACCGGCTCGACGCGCTCCAGCACGCGGCGCGTCTCGAGCGCCGTGAGTTCCATCATGCGGTCGACGATCTCCTGGATGCGCCGGGTCTCGCGCGCGATGTTGGCGAGAAAGCGCTCGCGCTGCGCCGGCGGCATGCCTCCTTCCTGCAGCAGCTCGGCCGCGCCTCGGATGGCCGAGAGCGGGCTCTTCACCTCGTGCGTGAAGGTCTGCACGTAGTCGGCGACGTAGTTGCGGCCGGTGACGGCATCCCGCATCTCGTGCACGGCGCCACGCAGCATGCCGATGGCCTGGCGCACCATGCGCAGGGGATGGAAGCCGTGCTGGCGGCGCAGCCAGCGCAGGTAGTCGGCGGTGAACCCGAAGGGCCGCACCAGCCACACCGAGACGATGAGCGCGAACACGAGCAGCGCCGCCGCCGAGCCGATGCCCACCCACAGCGTGCGCGTGCGCGCATCCTCGACGAACTGGCCGAAGCTCTGCACCGGCTTGCCGACGCTGACCATGCCGACGATCTCGCCGTTCCAGCGCACGGGCGCGCCGACGTACATGACCGAGCTCAGCGGGTCGGACTCGACGTCGCGCGAGGAGCGCGCGCCGTACTGGCCCGCGAGCGTGCGGTTGACGTCGCGCCATTGCGAGAAGTCGGCACCGGTGGCGCGGCCGGTCGAATCGAAGAGCACGTGGCCCGCGCGGTCGGTGACGTACACGCGCAGCTCCACGCGCCGCTTGTGCAGGTTGTAGATCTGCGCCGAGAACTCGCGCGCGTAGACGGTGCGGAACAGCGGCTCCAGCCGCGCGGTGTTGATGGCGCCGGCCACCACGTCCTGCTCGACCAGGCTGGCCAGCAGTTGGGAGGTCTCCACCAGCGACTCCTCCGCCGATTCGCGATAGCGCGGGTCGATGTCGCCCATGACGCGGTACAGCAGGGAGCCGATGCCCACCACGTAGATGAGCAGGATGCCGATGAAGATGCGCGTGCGGCGGGAGAGCATCAGGCGTGGCCCGCGTCTGCTATGAATTCCATAGCTGCTCGCGCAGGCGGGACGGGCGCTGCGGGCCTGTTTGGCTTGAAGAATTCGGCTGGCCGTTCCCGCTCTTCAAGACGGCAACCTCGCCGGCAGGTCCTCGTTCAGCGCATAGCCCGTGCCGCGCAGGGTGCGGATCGGGTCCACATCCGGCGCGACGAGCTTGAGCTTGGCGCGCAGGGTCTTGATGTGCGCGTCCACCGTGCGGTCGAAGCTGTCGCTCGCATCGTCCCACACCATCGAGAGCAGCTCGTCGCGCGTGAACACGCGGCCGGGTCGCTGCACGAACAGGCGCAGCAGGCCGTACTCGTAGCGCGACAGTTCCAGGGGCCGTCCGTAGTAGCGGATCAGCATGCGCTCGGCGTCGACGACGAAGGGCAGCGGCGCAGACACCGGTTCCGGCGCCGTGGCAGCGGCAGGTGCCGCAGCCGCCGCTCGCTGGCTGCGCCGCAGGATGGTGCGCACCCGCGCCACCAGCTCGCGCGGCGAAAAGGGCTTGGCGATGTAGTCGTCGGCCCCCAGTTCCAGGCCCACCACGCGATCGATCTCGTCGCTGCGGGCAGTGAGGAAGACCATCGGCACCTCGGCACCGCCGGTGTCGCGCATGCGTGCCTGCAGCCGCTTGAAGAGCTCGAAGCCGTTCATGTCGGGCAGGCCGACGTCCAGGATGGCCAGCGCCGGCGGCTCGGCCTCGAAGCTCGCGATGGCCGCCTCGGCGGTGGCGCACCACACGGGCGTGAAGCCGTCGCTCTGCAGCACGTACTGCAGGGTGTCGGCGATGCCGGATTCGTCTTCAGCGATGAGGATGCGCGGCCGCGTACTGGACATGGCCGCGATCCTACGACGGCCGTGCTACCTCAAGTCGTAGCAGCCGCCCACGTAATACACCTGGTCGCCGTCGCGCTCGAAGGGCACCTGGATCGGCTGGCCCTCGTTGCGCCAGACGTCGCGACGCATGTAGCCGGCGGCCTCGAGCTCGTCCTGCAGCTCGTCCCAGGACTGGATGCGGTAGGCGCGGAAGGCCATCGTGAGGCTGTTGACGGTGTAGAAGGTCTCGCTCGGATGGACGGCGATCGCGTTGAGCAGGATGCGCCGCGGCTTCACCGGCAGCGCCTCGAGGATCTCGGACAGGCGCTCGGGGAAGTAGGGCAGCGAGCCCGAGGCCAGCAGGATGTCGCTGCCGCTCGCCTCCGCCAGCTCGGTGGTGAAGCGCAGCATCCCCTCGGGGGCGCGGAGGGTGGCGAGCTCGGTCCCGCGCTCGACGACGGGCGGCAGGTCCCACACGGTCCAGCGCAGGCCGTCGGGCAGCGGCAGCACGCGGCGGAAGGCGTAGTACTTGATGCCCACGTGGCCGCCGAGTTCGAAGACCGTGCGCAGGCCGATGTCGAAGGAGCGGCCCAGCCAGAACAGGAGCGGGTAATCGTCGGGCCGCACCTGGGTGCTGCGCTCCAGGCCCAGCACGATCTCGCCGCCGATCGGCTCGGGCAGGCTCGACGGCAGGTCGGCTGCCGCCGCCTCGAAGCTCGGGTAGCGGCCCATGAAGAGGCTGTCGCCCGGGTTGTCGAGGAAACGCCGCCGGTACATCCACTTGCGCCATTGCCGCAGCGGCGGCAGGTCGAGCAGGGTCCTCAACCAGCCAAGAAGGGGGGCGTCGTACAGGGCTTCGGCAGCGAACAACGGCGTTCTCCGAAGAGCAATGGGAGATGGAACGGACAGAAAGCGGTCTCGTATTTTGTCTTGTAGCCTGAAAGTATTCAATACGAAATTGAGGTTGAGCGTTCTGGACGCAGCCCCTCGGCTGCAAGCTGTGGCCATTCCGCACCCCGATCTCCATTTCCATCAGGAGCCTTCAGATGACACCCCAGGAATCCCGCAGCATCGTCACCCTCTGCCTCATGGCCGCCTTCGTCGACGGCGAGAAACACGCACGCGAGCGGGAGGAGGTGCGCCGCATCGCCGACGGGCTGGCGCAGGCCGGCGATCTGTCGGGCCTGTACCAGGACGTGCTGATGAAGCGCGTGTCACTGGCCGACGCCGTGGCCGGCCTGCAGGGCGCCGAGGCCCGCCAGCTGGCCTACGAGATGGCCGTGTGCGTCTGCGATGCCGACGGCGCCCAGAGTGGGCCGGAGCAGGCCTTCCTGGCCGAACTGCAAGGCGCCCTCGGTCTGTCCGCCGGCCCGGCGGCCGAGTTTGCGCAACAGGCCCAGGCCGTCGCCGACGCGCCGCTGGGACGCAACGCCGAGGTGGAGGCCATGCTCTCGTCCATCGAACCTGCGGCCGCGGGCCCGGTGCCGGTGCCGGCATCCCTGCCGGCCGCAACGCCCACCCCGGCGGCAGCCCAGGTCGACGAGGCCGCACTGGATGCCCAGATCCTCCGCGCCTCCATCCTCAACGGTGCGCTCGAACTGTTGCCGGAAACCCTGTCCACGCTGGCCATCATCCCGCTGCAGATGAAGCTGGTGTACGGCATCGGCAAGGCGCACGGCTACGAACTCGACAAGGGCCACATCAAGGACTTCCTGGCCACCGTCGGCGTGGGCCTCACCTCGCAGTACCTCGAGCAGGCAGGCCGAAAGCTCCTGGGCGGGCTGCTCGGCAAGGTTGGCGGCGGACTGCTGCGCGGTGTGGGCCGGCAGGCCGTGAGCTCGGGCATGAGCTTCGCCAGCACCTATGCGCTGGGCCACGTGGCCAAGCGCTACTACGCCGGCGGACGGCAGTTGTCGGCCCAGACCCTCAAGGACGCCTTCGCGGGTGTGGTGCAGGAAGGCCAGGCGCTGCAGTCGCGCTATCTGCCGGACATGCAGGCCCAGGCACGCACGCTCGACGCGGGAAAGGTGCTGGCCATGGTCCGCGGCGCCTGAAGCCCCGGGCATCGGCGACGAAACGTCGCCCTTCCATCTTTCAAGCCGGCGTCAGCCGGCTTCTTTTTTTGCCCGGGCGCGCACGGCCGGAACCGGCCACGGTCTTTTTTTCCAACGGGCACGGTCCCCTGAATTCATTCTTATGTCTTCTATTTCTGATTAGTAGTAGTAGCTAAGGGTCGCGCCTTGCTGTGGACAGGGCGATTTTCTTCAGCGCCGACAGGCAGTTGCCGTGCCCGAACCCCTGTGCGCACCCGTGCGACCCTGCTGTCGCGCCGCAGCGAACAACCCGGCGGTACCGCGCCGGCTTGTGGATAAGCCCCCGCTTGTGCCAGAACTCTCCCCAGAGTTGTCCTTTGACAGGGGTCCGGAAATCTGGGAAAGAAGGCCGCGCCGGCGGAAATGTGCACTGCACAAAAAATCAGCAGACTGTTGATTTCCCTTTAAAATCAACAGGTTGCGAAAGCTTTACAACAAAGTGCATGAGTTGCCCACAAAGTTATCCAAGCTTTGTGGGGAGAACCGACGCGCTGTGGGAAAGCGGCGGTCCAGGCGCCGCCGGCCGGGCAGGGCCGGGGCACCGAAGGACACGAAGGGCCGTGCAGAGGGGTCGGCGACGCTCAGAACGCCGGCGTGCTGCCGGCCAGGTCGTCGAGGATCGGGCAGTCGGGCCGCCCGTCGCCGTGGCAGCAATGAACCAGCTGCGACAGGGTGCGCTGCATCGCCTGGAGGCCGGCGATGCGCGCCTCCAGGTCGAGGAGGTGCTTCTGCGCGATGCGCTTGACGCTGGCGCTCGCGCGGCGGCGGTTGTGCCACAGGCCCACGAGCTCGGCGATCTCGTCCATCGAGAAGCCGAGGTCGCGGGCGCGCTTGATGAAGCGCAGGGTGTGGATGTCGGCCGCCGTGTACTGCCGGTAGCCGGCCTCGGTGCGCGCCACGGAAGGCAGCAGGCCCAGCCCTTCGTAGTGGCGCACCATGCGGGCCGACACGCCCGAGCGTTCGGCCGCGACACCGATGGCCACCGGTGCGGATGGGGTCATGGCCAAGTCGCTCAGGCCGCGTCGTAGCCGGCGTGCACGCGGTAGCCGGCGTCCTCGATGGCGGCGACCAGGTCCTTGCGCGGCTGCGCGCTGAGGACGTCGACGTGGCCCGTGGGCAGGTCGACGGTGACCTGCGCCTTCGGATCCACTGTCCAGACGGCGTTCTGCACCGACTGGACGCAATGCTGGCAGCTCATGCCTTCGACCTGGAATTTCTGGCTCATGGGTGGGTTCCTTTCGATGGGGATCCATGCAGTCTGAACCTTCCCATCATGGCAAGGTCAAGCACGCTGTTGCAGATGCCGAGCCCGGACCCCGCCGGCGACAAGGGCTTGACCTTGCCATGATGTGAGGCCTCAGGCTTCGTTCCATGGATGTTTCGATCACCGCACCCTCCCCCGCCCGGGCGACGTCGCCGGCGCCGCTGACGCTCGACCTCGGCGTCGATGGCATGACCTGCGCATCCTGCGTGTCGCGCGTGGAACGCGCGCTGCAGAAGGTGCCGGGCGTGACCGCCGCGAGCGTCAACCTCGCGACTGAAAGCGCGCGCGTGCAGGCCACGCCCGTCGATGGCGAGGCGTCCGACGCAGTGCGCGCCCGCCTCAGCCGTGCGGTGCGCGATGCCGGCTATACGCCGCGTGCCGAGGCCGTCGCCGCCGAGGAAGCCGCGTCGCCCTGGGCCGGATTCGGCCCCGTCGCGGCCGGCCTGCTGCTGTGCGCGCCGCTGGTGCTGCCGATGCTGGCCATGCCCTTCGGGCTCGACCTCGCGCCGCCGCCATGGGTGCAACTGCTGCTCGCCGCGCCGGTGCAGTTCTGGCTGGGGGCGCGCTTCTACCGCGCCGGCTGGCATGCAGCGCGCGCCGGCACCGGCAACATGGACCTGCTGGTGGCCCTGGGCACCAGCGCGGCCTTCGGCCTGTCGCTGTGGCTGTGGTGGCGCTGGGCGGCCGACCCGCACGCGGCCCACGGGCAGCCTCACCTGTACTTCGAGGCCTCGGCCGTGGTGATCGCCCTGGTGCGGCTGGGCAAGTGGCTGGAAACGCGGGCCAAGCGCCAGGCGACGACGGCCATCCGCGCGCTGCAGCAGCTGCGGCCCGAGGTGGCCCACCTGCGCCGCCAGCGCGGCCCGCAGGTGCAGGAGGTCGACGTGCCGGTGGCCGAGTTGCGCGTGGGCGACGTGCTGGTGGTACGGCCCAACGAGCGCGTGCCGGCCGATGCACGCGTGATCGAGGGCCAATCCGCCGTCAACGAATCGATGCTCACCGGCGAACCGCTGCCGGTCGCCAAGTCGGTGGGCGACCGGCTGACCGGTGGCTCGGTCAACGGCGATGGCCGCCTGGTGGCCGAGGTCACGGCCACGGGCGCCGAGAGCGTGCTGGCACGCATCATCCGCCTGGTCGAGGATGCGCAGGCGGCCAAGGCGCCGATCCAGCAACTGGTCGACCGCGTGGCGGCGGTGTTCGTGCCGGCGGTGCTGGTCGTGGCCTTGCTCACCGGGCTGGCCTGGGGCTGGTACGGGGCGGGGATGGAGACGGCGCTGGTGCATGCGGTGGCGGTGCTGGTCATCGCCTGCCCCTGCGCGCTCGGCCTGGCGACGCCGGTGGCCGTGATGGCCGGCACCGGCGTGGCGGCGCGCCACGGCATCCTGGTCAAGGACGCGCGGGCGCTGGAGACCGCCCACCGCGTCGACACCGTCGCCTTCGACAAGACCGGCACGCTGACGCGCGGCGAGCCGGTGCTGCGCGCCCTGGTGCCGCTGGCCGTGCCCGACGAGGCGCCTGCACGCACACGTGCCCTGCAGGCGGCCGCGGCGCTGCAGTCCGGCAGCGAGCATCCGCTGGCGCATGCGGTGGTGCAGGCCGCGCGGGCCGAGCACCTGGAACTGCCGCCGGCCGAGGCCGTGGAGAACATGCCCGGCCGGGGCGTGCAGGGCCGCGTGGACGGCGTGCGCCGCGCCATCGCCAGCCTGCGCTGGTGCGAGGAACTGGGCGTCGCCGTCGACCTGGCCCAGGCCGAGGCCTTCATGCGCGAAGGCGCCTCGGTATCGGTGCTGCTGGCCTTCGACCCCGTGCCGCGCGCCGAGGCACTGCTGGCCTTCAGCGACGAGCCCAAGCCCGGTGCGGCCGAGGCCGTGGCCCGCCTGCGCGCGGCCGGCCTGCGCGTGGTGATGATCTCCGGCGACAACGCCGCCGCCGCGTGCGCCGTGGCGCAGCGCGTGGGCATCGATCCCGAGGACGTGCGTGCCCAGGTGCTGCCGGGGGACAAGGCGAAGGTGGTGGCCGAACTGAAGGCCGGAGGCCACACCGTCGCGATGGTGGGCGACGGCGCCAACGACGCACCCGCGCTGGCGGCCGCCGACGTGGGCATGGCGATGGCCAACGGCACCGACGTGGCGATGGAGGCCGCCGGCATCACGCTGATGCGCGGCGACCTGGCGCTGATCGGCGATGCACTTCAGCTGTCGCACCGCACCGTGCGCAAGATCCGGCAGAACCTGTTCTGGGCCTTCGCCTACAACGTGGTCGGCATCCCCTTCGCGGCGCTGGGCCTGCTCAGCCCCGTGGTGGCCGGGGCCGCGATGGCGGCGTCGAGCGTGAGCGTGATGGCCAACGCGTTGTTGCTGCGGCGCTGGAAGCCGAATCGCTTGCTATCGAATTCGTAGCTGTCGGCGCACGTTCCACGGGCGCTGCAGGGCAATTTGGCCTACAACGCAACCCAGCCGGCGAGCGCAGCGAAGCCCCCAGGGCACCCGAGGAACTGGCTTTGCCAGGCCTCTGGGGAGCCTTGCAGGCCGCGCGAGGCCAGTGGCCTCGCCCTTCGCCGGTCACGAAATGTCCACTGGACATTTCGTGTACGGGCTCAGCCCCCCTCCAAGCCGAAGGCGCCAGAGAGGGGGGAGCCGCGAAGCGGCATGGGGGGTGCTTCTATTTCACCGGCGCCGGCTCCAGCCCGGCCTTGCGGATCGTCGGTGCCGCGTCGGCCGAGACGTAGTAGCGGATCAGCGCGCGTGCCGCATCGGGGTTCTTCGCCGTGGTCGAGATGCCGGCCGAGAACACCGTCACGCGCTGCAGCGGCGGCGGCAGCACGCCGACGAAGTCCGCGCCCGGAATCGGGATGAGCTCGC
This sequence comes from Comamonadaceae bacterium ALPHA2B, assembly GCA_005503065.1. Classification (GTDB taxonomy): domain Bacteria; phylum Pseudomonadota; class Gammaproteobacteria; order Burkholderiales; family Burkholderiaceae_C; genus Xenophilus. Next base: position 55,004 of record SCOE01000016.1, on the reverse strand, counting down.
TGACCTGCTGCAGGCCCAGTGCTGCGTCGCCGCGTGCCACCACGGTCGCCACACGCTCGCTCAGGATGCGCTTGCTCTTGGGCTTGACCTCGGCCTCGATGCCCAGGTTCTTGAGCATCTCGGTCTCGTAGTAGGTGCCGCTGGCGCTGGCCGAGTAGGCGATCGACGGCGCCGCGAGCAGCGCGCGCTTCACCGCCTCGGGCGTGCTGACGTCGGGCTTGGGCGCGCCCTTCTTCACCGCGAAGCCGATCAGCGAATGCACGATGTCCACTTGGCTGCCGGGCACCACCTTGCCTTGCGCCACGAGCTGGTCGAGCGACGAGCGCGCGAGGATCACCACGTCCACTGGCTCGTTGCGCGCCAGCCGGCTCGGGATCGAGTCGCTGGCGCCACCCATGGAGGAGCCGTACACCGTCTTCACCCTGTAGCCGGTGCTGCGCTCGAAGCCGGGCTTGAGCTCGTCCGACGCGGCGGCGAAGCCGCCCGAGGTCATCATCACGATCTCGGTGCCGGCGGGTGGGGTGGGGGCCATGCTGCCGCAGGCGGCGAGCAGGGCGACGCTCGCCAGCGACAGGGCGGCGCGGCGGGTCCAGAGCAATCGGGTCATGGGTCGGTCTCCTTGGCGAATCGTGGGGCGACAGGCCATCGCTGTCGACGCGGTAGAGGGCCATCGTAGGCACCGAAGCTGTCAGTCAGCCGACAGGACGGGCAGTGTTATCCCCAAGGGAGCCGGGCGGCCCGGACAACGGCCGCCCGGTGCGAGGCGCTGCGCCCCGGCGCTCACCGACCGGGGCCCATTCGAAACATCAGATCACGCACCGCGATCACCGACAACAACAGCGCGAGGCAGGCGGCGGTCAGCGTTGCCGCCGTGTAGAAGCCGAACAAGGCCCAGTAAAGAAAGGGCCGGTCCATGGCGAAGACGTCGGGTCCCTTGCGGTTGTCGAGCACCCCGGTGCGCAGGCTGTCCAGCAACTCGCTGGCGCCGATGAGGCAACCCCAGCCGATCAAGGCTGCGACGAAGAGGGTCGTGAGCGACTGGAGCCACGGGCGCCGGCGGCGCTGGACAGTCGGACCGTCCGTCACGTGCGGCTGGCGCCCACGAAGGTCAGCCGGTTGCCGAAGGGGTCGCGCACCGTGACCTCGCGTGTCTCCCACGGCGTGGATTCGATGCCGGGGCGGGCGTAGCCGTACCGTCTGGCCGTCAGCTCGTCATGCAAGCCATCGATGTCATCGCAGGCGATGCGCAGGGCCGCGCCGGGACAGGCGTCGCCGTGGTGCTCGGACAGGTGCAGCACGCAGCCCTCGCGCGACACCTGGAGGTACAGCGGCAGCGCTGGCTCGAAGCGGTGCTGCCAGTCGACCTTGAAGCCCAGGAAGTCGGCGTAGAACTCGCGCGCCTTGGCTTCGTCGAAGATGCGCAGGATGGGAGTGACGGCATGCAGTGGCATGTCCGCTTTCTAACGCATCGTCACGCAGCCCCCGATGCGACCGTGGCTGCTCGGCTGCCGGTGGGCGGGTCAGTGGACGCCGTCCCGTGACATCACCTCGTCGATCACGCTGCACATGTGGCCCAGCGTCCAGTCCGCGCGCGCGGCCAGCGGCTCGTCGGGGATGCGCAGGCGCAGGGCGTCCTCGGCCGCGCAGACGAAGTCGATGCGGCGGCCGCTGCAGTCCAGGCCCAGCTCGCCGAAGCCGCTCTCGGGCCGGATCGCGTCGGGTGGGCAGCGGAACTCCTGCGTGAGGATGCGGGCGAGGGTGTGGTAGGTCGGGGTGGTCACGGCGGGCCTCGGATGGGGTATCGAAACGGGGCGCAGGTGTTGTACGCCGTGTGCATGACACACGGTGTAGGCCGGCCGCGCGTCGCGGGCCGACCATCCGCCTTGTGGGTCCAAGGCACTGACTCGCGCCTGACGGCCCGCTTGTGGGGCCAAGGCCGCTCCTGCTAGTGTCGGGGCGGCGTGGGCGCCGCCGGACAATGCCGGGCGCGCGTCCTTTTGTTCCTTCTCCTTCCGCTCGATTGCCTCCTATGCGAATCCTCCTGGTCGAAGACGATGCCGTGCTGCGCGACGTGATGTTGCGCAGCCTGGGCGATGCGGGGCACCGCGTGGACCTGGCCCAGAGCGTGGAGGACGCCGACCACCTGTGGCGCGTGCAGCCCTTCGACGTGGTGCTGCTGGACCTGAACCTGCCCGCGCGCTCGCAGCCGGGCAGCGGCATGGGCAGCGGGTTGACGGTGCTGCGCCAGGCGCGCAGCCGTGGCGACCGCACGCCGGTGCTGGTGCTCACGGCGCGCGACCGCACCGAAGAGCGCATCGCCGGCCTTGATGCCGGCGCCGACGACTACCTGGGCAAGCCCTTCGACCTGGCCGAGGTGGAGGCCCGCCTGCGCGCGCTGGCCCGCCGTGCCCAGGGCACCGACGACGTGGCGCTGCTGGGCCAACTCAAGCTGGACCGCAAGGCGCGCCGCTTCTCGGTCGGCGGTGCGCCGCTGGACCTGCCGGCGCGCGAGTTCGAGGTGCTGTGGGAGCTGATGAGCCCGCCGGGCCATGCGGTGAGCAAGCGCACCCTGTCGGACAAGCTGTCGAACTTCGACGAGTCGCTGGGCGACAACGCGCTGGAGGCCTTCATCTCGCGCCTGCGCAAGAAGCTGATCGGCAGCGGTGCCGCCATCCGCACGCTGCGCGGCATCGGCTACCTGCTGGAGGCAGAAGCGGCTTGAGCGGGCCGCACGCCGCAGCCCCGGGCGCGACGCGGCGCGCATCGCCCTCGCTGCGCGCGCGGGTGCTGCGGCACGTGATGCTGCCGCTCGCGCTCACCTGGCTGGCCGGCACGGTCGTCACCTTCATGGTGGCGAGCTACTTCACACAGCAGGCCTTCGACCGCGCGCTGCTCGACGATGCGTACTCGATCGCCTCGAACGTGCGGCCCAACCCGGACGGCGAGGTGGCGCTGCAGCTCACGCCGCGCGAGCTGACGGCCGCGCTCTTCGACCGTGCCGAGAAGGTGTACTTCGGCGTGCTGCGGCCCGACGGCCGCCAGCTGGCCGGCACGCCGATGCCGGCCGAGGGGCCGGCGCCGGGCGAGGCCTTCCATTTCTCCGAATTCACCCTCGACGGCCACGACGTGCGCGCCGTCACCTTGCGCCACCAGGTGCAGGACCGTCCGGGCGACTACCGCGTGGTGGTGGCGCACACCACCGTCACGCGCGGCGTGCTGGCCGGCCGGGTGCTGGTCTTCGCGACGCTGCCGCAGGTGCTGCTGCTGGCGCTGCTGGCCGTGTGGCTGTGGCGCGGCATCGCGCGCGACCTGGCGCCGCTGGCCGCGCTGCAGACGACGCTGGCGCACCGCGACGCGAGCGACCTGTCGCCGGTCGCGGTGCCGCCCACGGCGCGCGAGATCGAGCGCGTGGGCGAGGCGGTGAACGACCTGTTCGTGCGGCTGGACCGCAGCGTGCGTTCGCAACGCGAGTTCGCCGGCAACGTGGCCCATGAGCTGCGCACGCCGCTGGCCGGCATCCGCGCGCTGGCCGACTACGGCCTGGCCAACCCCACGCCCGGCGTGTGGCGCGAGCAGCTGCAGCGCATCGCCGCGAGCGAGGCGCGCGCCAGCCACCTGGTCGACCAGCTGCTGGCGCTGGCGCTGGCCGACGAGAGCGACGCGGTGCTCCAGCGCGAGCCGGTGCGGCTCGACGCGCTGGTCGGCGACACCGTGCTGCGCCACCTGGCCAAGGCGGACGCGCGCGGCGTCGACCTGGGGGCGCGCGGGCTGGACGAAGGCGAAGCCCAGGACTTCACCGTGCTGGCAGATGCCGGCCTGATCGAAGGCATCCTCGACAACCTGATCGACAACGCGCTGCGCTATGGCGGCAAGACCATCACGCTCGAACTGGCCGCCACGCCCACGCGCTGCACCCTGGCGGTGGTGGACGACGGGCCGGGCATCCCCGAGGCCGCCCAGCGCGATCTGATGCAGCGCTGGGCGCAGGGGCCCGACGGGCAGAAGCTGGGGCAGGGTGCCGGGCTGGGCCTGGCCATCGTGGCGCGCTATGCGCAGCTGCTGAAGGCGCCGCTGTCGCTGGCGACCGCCGGGCCGCAGGGCGGGCTGCGGGTGGAGCTGATCTTCGCCAAGGGGTAGGGCACCACGCCCGGGTCGCATAGGGGCCGATTGATATCTTTTCGATAGCTGACTGCAGCCGCTGGGCGGGCACTGCGGCCCGATTCGGGTCGCAATCATGCCGTCCCGCGCGGGGCCAGCACGATGATCGCCATGCCCGCCAGCGCCACGCCGGCGCCCACCACGTCCCAGCGCGTGGGCGCGATGCCGTCGACGACCCACAGCCAGCCCAGCGCCACCGCGATGTAGACGCCGCCGTAGGCCGCGTACACGCGCCCGGCCGCCTGCGGGTGCAGGGTGAGCAGCCAGGCGAAGAGCGCCAGGCTCAGCGCGGCCGGCAGCAGCAGCCACACCGGGCCGCCCTTGCGCAGCCACAGCCAGGGCAGGTAGCAGCCCACGATCTCGGCCACGGCAGTGGCAATGAAGAGCAGCAGGGTGCCGCCGAGGCGGAGCAGGGCATCGGTCATGCGGCCGATGATCGCAGCCGGACGCGCGGCGCGACGGGCCGCCGGCCGAGCGGATGCAGCCGGCGCGCGCTCAGGCCGCCTTCGTTTCGGGCAGCCGGGCGATGGCCTTGATCTCGAAGTCGAAGCCGTAGAGCCAGGTCACGCCGATGCCGGTGAGCGTGGGGTGGGGCGCGTGGCCCCAGTACTCGGGCACGATCTTCCAGATGGTCTCGAACTTCTCGGCCGGGTCGACGACGAACACGGTGACGTCGACCACGTCGTCGAAGGTGCAGCCCGCTGCGCCGAGGATGGCGTTGAGGTTGTCGAAGGCGCGGCGCACCTGCGCCTCGAGCCCCGGCTCGGGCGAGCCGTCCGGCCGGCTGCCGACCTGGCCGGAGACGAAGAGGAAACCGTTGGAGCGCACGGCCGGGGAGTAGCGGTTCTTCTCGTACAGGGCCTGCCGGCCGGGCGGGAAGACGACGTCGCGGGTGGGGGTGGAGTTCATCGGAGTCCGGGATTGGGGTGGTTGGGCGATGTCCCTGACTCTAGGCAGCCACCGGGTCGGAATAAACACGCCAGGTCCAGAATCACTGTTTGGCGATTCCGAACAATCCCTTCGCCGCGAGGAGCGACCATGGACCGCATCGACGCGATGCAAGCCTTTGCCCGGGTGGTGGAGACGCGCAGCTTCACCCAGGCGGCCGCCACGCTGCAGATCAACAAGACCACGGTGACCCAGCTCGTGCAGCAACTGGAGGCGCGGCTGCGCGTGAAGCTGCTCAACCGCACCACGCGCAAGGTCAACGTCACGGCCGACGGTGCGGCGTACTACGAGCGCGTGGTGCGCCTGCTGGCCGACCTGGACGATGCCGAGACGAGCCTGTCGGGCGCCGCCGTCGCCCCACGCGGGCACCTGCGCGTGGACGTGCCCAGCCCGCTCGCACGCCTGGTGCTGGTGCCTGCGCTGCCGGCCTTTCATGCACGCTACCCCGACATCGAGATCGACATGGGCGTGAGCGATCGCCGGGTCGACCTCATCGACGAGCGGGTCGACTGCGTGGTGCGCGGCGGCGAGTTGACCGACCCGTCGCTCGTGGCCCGGCGCGTGGCCGACCTGCAGCTGCGCGTGTACGCGTCACCCGCCTACCTGGCGCGCGCGGGCCGGCCCGCGCACCCGGGCGAGCTGGCCGACACGCACCACCGGGTGGTCGGTTTCCTCTGGGCGCGCAGCGGACGGACGCTGCCCTACGCGATGCACCGCGCGGGCGAGCGGGTGGAGGTGCGCGGGCGCCACGTGTTCTCGGTCGACGACGGCAACGCCTATTTGGCGGCCGGCCTCGCGGGGCTGGGCATTCTCTGGCTGCCCGACTACATGGCCCGCGAGCACCGTGCGCGCGGCGAGCTGGTGCCGCTGCTGGACGACTGGCAGCTGGATCCGATGCCGCTGTACGTCGCCTTCCCGCCCAACCGGCATGTGAGCGCCAAGCTGCGCGTGTTCATCGACTGGGTGGCGGCGCTCATGGAGGAGCACGCGCCGCCGATGCGCACGCCTAGGCCTCGTCCGGCGACCAGTCGGGGCTGAAACCGCCGAGCGCGGGGTGGTACATCTCGTCGCCGCTGTGCTGGGTGAACTCGACGTTGAGCCGGTCTTCCCGCAGCCCCAGCAGCTCGATGCAGTGGGCGCACAGGGCCTGCGCGACGGCCATCCGCAGCTCGGCCGGACGGCCCGCGCGGATGTCGAGCATCAGGATGGCGACCTGAACCGGTGCTTCGCCTTCGACGGCGATGCGCCACAGCCCGCCGTCGCCCAGCTCGCGCACGGCGACGGTGATGCGGCGAATGTCGACCGACATCATGCGCGCGTAGGTCCGGCTCATCGCGTCGGCCAGGCGCTGCTTGGTCGCGGCGGGATAGGCGCCGGCGACGTCGAGCTGCAGGTAGGGCATGGGCGGAGCTCCGTGGGAGCCGACGGGGGCACCGCCATCGGCGTTGCTATTGAATCGATAGCTGTCTGCGCAGGTGGGGCGGGCGTTTCAGGCCGTTTTGGCTGCGAAACGCCCGCGTCCCGGCGCGGTGCTCAGCCCAGCGTCGGATAGTCGGTGTAGCCCTTCTCTCCGCCACCGTAGAGCGTGGCCTTGTCGACCTCGTTCCACGGCGCGTGTTCGCGGATGCGGCGCACCAGGTCGGGGTTGGCGATGAAGGGCTTGCCGAAGGCGATCAGGTCGTCGCCTTCCTTCACGGCGATCTCGGCCATGGGCAGGTCGTAGCCGTTGTTCACCATCCAGGCCGCGCGGCCGCCGGCCTCGCGGTAGGCCTGCTTGAGCGCGTCGTAGTCGAAGGGGCGGTCGGGGATCTCGCGCGGGCCGCCGGTCGCGCCCTCGATGATGTGGATGTAGGCCAGGCCGAGCTGCGCCAGCTGCTTCACCACGTACTCGAACAGCGGCTGCGGGTTGCTGTCGACCACGTCGTTGGCCGGCGTGACCGGCGACAGGCGGATGCCCACCTTGCCATGGCCCACGGCATCGGCCACGGCGCGCGTGACCTCCAGCAGCAGGCGCGCGCGGTTCTCGATGGAGCCGCCGTAGTCGTCGGTGCGGTGGTTGCTGCCGTCCTTGAGGAACTGGTCGAGCAGGTAGCCGTTGGCGCCGTGGATCTCGACGCCGTCGAAGCCGGCCGTCTCGACCGCGTTGCGCGCGGCGGCGGCGTAGGTGTGGACGATGCCGGGCAGCTCGTCGGCACGCAGCGCGCGCGGGTGCGAGGTTTCGACGAACGTGGGGACGCCGTCCTTGATGAGCACGGTCTTGGTCTTGGCCGTGATGGCCGAAGGCGCGACCGGCGCGCCGCCGTCGGGCTGCAGCTCGGTGTGCGACACGCGGCCGACGTGCCACAGCTGCGTGACGATCTTGCCGTCCTTGGCATGCACGGCGGCGGTGACCTTCTTCCAGCCGTCGAGCTGCTCGGTGCCGTACAGGCCCGGCACGTCGGCATAGCCCTGGCCCTGGTGGCTGATGGCGGTGGCCTCGGTGATGAGCAGGCCGGCATCGGCGCGCTGCGCGTAGTAGGTGGCGGTGATGTCGCGCGGGATCGCATTGGGCGAGCGGTTGCGCGTGAGCGGCGCCATCACGATGCGGTTCTTCAGGTGCAGGTCGCCGGCCTGGACCGGGTCGAAAAGGGTGGGCATGGGCGTGAAGCCTTTCGTCGCTGAGGTTGTTGTGGGTCTTCGGGGCGACCGGCGCGCAGGCGGCGCCAGAACCCTCCACCGCGCAGCGTACGCCACGTCGCGCGGCCTTGCGGCAGCGGGGTTGCCGGTTTGTTGCTAGGCAACGGTCCGACAGGCGGCCCAAGTGCCGCCAGCGCAGAATGCGCCGACCCCATGAGCACCGTGCCCGACACCTCCGCCGACGCGTCCGCTTCCGCCGCGAGGTCCGTGCTGCTGGCGCTCGGCCTGTCGATGGGCGCGGCCGTATCGCTGGGCATCACCCGCTTCGCCTACGGCCTGCTGCTGCCACCGATGCGCGACGACCTGGGCTGGAGCTACGCGCTGGCCGGCGGCATGAACACCGCCAACGCGCTGGGCTACCTGCTGGGCGCCCTGTGCACGCCGGCGCTGATGCGGCGCTGGGGTGCCGGGCGGCTGCTGGTGGTGGGCGCGCTGCTGGCAAGCGCGTTCATGGCGGCCAGCGGCTTCTTCACCGGCGCGCCGGCATTGTGGGTGCAGCGCCTGCTGGCGGGCGTCGCGAGCGCGTGGGTGTTCGTCGCCGGCGGGCTGCTGGCCGCGCAACTGGCGGCGCGGCATCCTGCGCAGTCGGGCTTCCTGCTGGGGCTGTACTACGGCGGCACCGGCCTGGGCATCGTGGTGTCGGCGCTGGGCGTGCCGCCGCTGCTGGCCTGGGGTGCCGACGGTGCGCACGCGTGGCGCTGGGCCTGGTGGGGCCTGGCGGTCGCGAGCCTGATGGCGACGGCCCTTCTTGCTGCGACCGCCCTTGCCTTGCCGGCAGCGCCCGCGCCCGGCGCGGGCGGGCCCGCGTCGCAAGGTGCCACCGTGCCGCTGCGCCGCCTGGGCTGGGCGATGGCCGGGTACCTCTGCTTCGGTGCCGGCTACATCGGCTACATGACCTTCGTGATCGCGCTGCTGCGCACCGGCGGCGCCAGCGCCGCCCAGCTCACGCTCTTCTACGCGCTGCTCGGCGTAGCGGTGGTGGCCTCGTCGCGGCTGTGGGCCGGCGTGCTGGGCCGCTGGCGCGGCGGCGGGCCGCAGGCACTGCTCAATGCGCTGCTGGGCGTGGCCACGCTGCTGCCGGTGCTCAGCCCGGCGTGGCCGGTGGCGCTGGCGTCGGGGCTGCTGTTCGGCGCCGTGTTCCTGTCGGTGGTGGCGTCGACCACCGCGCTGGTGCGGCACAACCTGCCGCCGGTGCAGTGGGCTGCGGGCATCAGCGCCTTCACCATCCTCTTCGCGCTCGGGCAGATCGTCGGGCCCACGGTCGTCGGCTGGATCGCCGACGGCCCGGGCGGGCTGGCGCGCGGGCTGGTCGCGTCGGCCCTGGCGTTGTGGCTGGGGGCCGCGCTGGCCTGGCGGCAGAAAGCGCTGGCATGACACGCGTGCGTCGGCTGGTGCTGGTGCTCGGCGACCAGCTGAGCCTGCAGAACGTGGCGTTCGAAGGTTTCGACGCGGCCCACGACCGCGTGCTGATGGTCGAGGCCAAGGAGGAATCCGAACATGTGCCGAGCACGAAGATGCGTACGGCGCTCTTCCTGTCGGCGATGCGGCATTTCGCCGAGCTGCTGCACGAACGCCACTGGCCGCTCCAGTACCTGCGCATCGGCACCCACCGCTTCGCCGGCATCGCCGACGCGCTGGCCGACGCGCTCGCGCATCATCGGCCGGAGGTCGTGGTGATGACCGAGGCCGGCGAGTGGCGCCTCGAGCAGGCCATCGCCGGCACCTGCACGCGCGCCGGCGTGCGCCTGGACGTGCGCGACGACCTGCACTTCATGGCCTCGCGCGCCGAGTTCGCCGACCATGCACGCGGCAAGACGCGGCTGGTGATGGAGGCCTTCTACCGCCGCATGCGCCAGCAGCACGGCGTGCTGCTCGACGCAAAGGGCGGCCCGGCCGGCGGGCAGTGGAACTACGACCACGACAACCGCGGCGCCTTCGGCCGCGCCGGGCCGGGCATGCTGCCACGCCCGCCGTCCTTCGCGCCGGACGCGATCACGCGCGAGGTGCTGGCCGATGTGGAGGCGCATTTCGGCGACCACTACGGCAGCGCCGACGGCTTCGACTGGCCGGTCACGCGCGAGCAGGCGCTGCATGCGCTGGCCGCCTTCATGGCCGAACGGCTGCAGGACTTCGGCCGCTTCCAGGACGCGATGTGGCAGGACGAGCCCTACCTCTACCACGGCCTGATCTCGTCCTCGCTCAACCTCAAGCTGCTCGATCCGCGCGAGGTGATCGCGGCGGCGGTGGCCGAGCACGAGGCCGGCCGCGCGCCCATCGAGGCGGTGGAGGGCTTCGTGCGCCAGATCCTCGGCTGGCGCGAGTTCATGCGGGGCGTGTACTGGTGGCGCATGCCGAAGCTGCTGCAGGCCAATGCGCTGCGGCACGACGCGCCGCTGCCCGACTGGTACTGGACCGGCAACGTGCACATGAGCTGCATGCGCCAGGCCATCGGCCAGACCCTGCGCACCGGCTACGCGCACCACATCCAGCGGCTGATGGTCACGGGCAACTTCGCGCTCACCTTCGGCGTGGAACCGGCGCAGGTGCACACCTGGTACCTGGCGGTGTACGTCGATGCGGTGGAATGGGTGGAGGCGCCCAACACGCTGGGCATGTCGCTCTACGCGGACGGCGCGCGCTTCGTCACCAAGCCGTACGCGGCCGGCGGCGCCTACATCCGGCGCATGAGCAATTACTGCGACGGCTGCCGGTACCGCCCGGCCGAGCGCAGCGGCGAGGCGGCCTGCCCGATGACGGTGATGTACTGGGACTTCGTCGCGCGGCATGCGCGCATGCTCGAGGGCAATCCGCGCACGGTGATGATGGTGAAGAACCTGCAGCGCTTCGGTGCCGACGAGGTGGCCGCGCTGCGCCGAACCGCACAGCGCATGCGGGACGATCCGCAGGCGCTGTGAGGCGATGGCTTCGGCTTACTTGATCAGGCCTTCGGCCTTCATCGCCGCCTGCACCGCCGGGCGCTGGCCGATGCGTTCGTGCCAGGCCAGCACGTTCGGGAAGGACGACAGGTCGACGCCCGTGGGCTTGGCCCAGTTGGTGACGGTGAACAGGTAGCCGTCGGCCACGCTGAAGTGCTCGCCCATCAGGAACTCGCGGCCCTCGAGCTGCTTGTCGAGCCACTGGTAGCGCGACTTCAGCTTGTCCTTCGAGATCGTTTTGGCTTCCTCGGGCATGGCCGGATTGAACAGCGGGCTGAAACCCTTGTGGATCTCGGTGCCGATGAAGGTCAGCCATTCCTGCAGGCGGTAGCGCTGCATGGTGCCGGCGGCGGGGGCGAGGTTCTTGGTGGGCGCCAGGTCGGCGATGTACTGGACGATGGCCGGGCCTTCGCGCAGCGTGGTGCCGTCGTCGAGCTCGAGCAGCGGCACGTAGCCCAGCGGGTTGATGCCGTAGTAGTCGGTGCCGTCCTGGAGCTTGTGGCTCTTGGTGCTGGCCATCACCGGCTCGAAGGCCAGCCCGGCTTCCTGCAGCGCGATGTGGGGCGAGAGGGAACAGGCCCCGGGGGAGTAGTACAGCTTCATGGCGAGAGAGCTCCTGGTTCGTTGGTGCCGTCGATGGGCGGATGCGGGGATGCGAAGCCGGCCGGGGCCGGTGTCCGCAGCGAATGTAGCCGTTCGCGCCGCAGCGCGGACCCCGCCTGACAGGGATGGCGGTGGCGGGCGTCAGGGCCGCGCGAGCTTGTCCTACGGGGCCATGCGGGGCGCGCCGTCCGGGGGGCCGAAGGCGCGTTTCTAAGCTCCATGTGCTGGCAGCGAGGACGCACTCTGTATCCGGATGCCGCCTCTTTTCAAGGAGCTTCCCCATGTTGAAGTACGCCATCATCTTCGCCCTGATTTCGCTGGTGGCCGGGGCCCTCGGCTTCGGCGGCGTGGCCGCGGGCGCGGCCGGCATCGCCAAGGTGCTGTTCGGCCTGTTCCTGCTGCTGGCCGTGGTGTTCCTGGTGCTGGCCGCGCTGGGCATCGGTGCGGCGCGCAAGGCGCTGGATTGACCGTGCCTGCGACCGACACTGCTCACCGGAACCTGCGCTGGCCGCGCCGGCGCTCGCTCGGCCAGTTGCTGCAATCACCCGCCCACCAGGTGGTGCGGGTGCTGCATGTGACCCAATCCAATTGGCAGTTGCCCGAGCGCCGTCGCGGGCGGCGCGGGCCGATGCCTCTGCCGGCCCTGGCCTGAGCGACGCCGCGCCGGCCACCACACCTTCGTTCCTTCAATGTCTGGCAGGGAGGCTGCGCAGCCCAGCGCGCGCAGGCAGTCATGCATGAATCGCACATCGATGCCGTGCTCGAGTACGAGGTCACGGCGCCTTCGCACCTGCTGCTGAACATCGAGGCGGCGCACTGCGCCTCGCAGTCGATCCTCAGCGAATCGCTGCAGGTCGAGCCGCCCGTCGCGCTGCACCACTACAGCGACGACAACAGCGGCAACCGTTTCGTCCGATTCGACGCGGCGCCGGGGCCGCTCACCATCCGCTACCGCGCCAGCGTGCAGCGTGCGCCCGTGAGCCTGCCGGCCGACCTGGCGGAGGCACCTGTGAATCAGGTGCCTGACGCCCTGATGCACTACCTCATGCCCACGCGCTACTGCGAATCGGACGTGATGGCGCGTGCGGCGCAGCAGCTGTTCGGCGACCTGCCGCCGGGCATCGGCCGCGTGCAGGCGATCGTCGACTGGATCCACGACAGCCTGTGCTACCAGCCGGGCAGCAGCGACTCCACCACCACGGCGCAGGAGGTGTTCGTTGCGCGTGCGGGCGTGTGCCGCGATTTCGCGCATCTGGGCATCACCTTCTGCCGCGCCCTCAACATCCCGGCGCGGCTGGTGGTGGGCTATGTGTGGTTCGACGAGCCGCCGCAGGATTTCCATGCCGTCTTCGAGGCCTGGGTTGGCGGGCGCTGGGTGCTCTTCGACGCCACGCGCATGGCGCCGGTGGACCGCCTGGTGCGCGTGGGCACGGGACGCGATGCCAAGGACGTCGCCTTCTGCACGATCTTCGGACCGGTCACGATGACGAAGAAAGAGATCGTGGTGCGCGAGAAGCAGAACGAGGCCATTCCGCCGCCGCGCCCGCCGGAGCCCAGCGGCATCGTCGTGGGCATCGAGAAGCCCGTGCCGTTGTCCGCGGCCACGGGAACGGCCGCGGTGTGCGAGCCGCCGCCGGTGCAGACCGTGCCGCTGAGCGATTGAGCATCGCCGCGCTCGTTGCTATAAAAATTATAGCTAATACACTAATACGGACGGGCGGTTCGGGCTGATTCGATGCCCCGAATCCGGATGCCCATATTTTGAGCAGGCGAGGGCGGGCGCGAATAAAATCGACGCCCTTTCCTCCCCTGAAGACGCAGTGACGGCCGGCCCCCCGCACGGGGCCTCGGACCGATCGGCCACTGCGCGACCCTGACCATGCTGTACCCGGAAGAATTCGACGTGATCGTCGTCGGCGGTGGCCATGCCGGCACCGAGGCCGCGCTCGCCTCGGCGCGCATGGGCGCGAAGACCCTGCTGCTGACCCACAACATCGAGACGCTGGGCCAGATGAGCTGCAACCCGTCGATCGGCGGTATCGGCAAGGGGCACCTGGTGAAGGAGGTCGACGCGCTGGGCGGCGCGATGGCCATCGCGACCGACGAGGCGGGCATCCAGTTCCGCATCCTCAACTCGAGCAAGGGCCCGGCGGTGCGTGCGACGCGGGCGCAGGCCGACCGCATCCTCTACAAGGCGGCCATCCGGCGCCGGCTGGAGAACCAGCCCAACCTGATGCTCTTCCAGCAGGCGGTGGACGACCTGATGGTGGAGGGCGACCGCGTGGTCGGTGCCGTGACCCAGGTGGGCATCGCCTTCCGGGCGCGGACGGTGGTGCTGACGGCCGGCACCTTCCTGGACGGCCGCATCCATGTGGGCCTGGACAACTACCAGGCCGGCCGAGCCGGCGACCCACCGGCCGTGAGCCTGTCGGCGCGGCTGAAGGAGCTGAAGCTGCCCCAGGGCCGACTGAAGACCGGCACGCCACCGCGCCTGGATGGCCGGACCATCGACTTCAGCAAGTGCACCGAACAGCCCGGCGACGGCATGCCGGGCAGCGACAACGCCGCCATGCCGGTGTTCAGCTTCATGGGCCGCGCGGACATGCATCCGCAGCAGGTGCCGTGCTGGATCACCCACACCAACGCCCGCACGCACGAGATCATCCGGTCCGGCTTCGACCGCAGCCCGATGTTCACCGGCAAGATCGACGGCGTGGGGCCGCGCTACTGCCCGAGCGTGGAAGACAAGATCAACCGCTTCGCCGACAAGGACAGCCACCAGATCTTCCTGGAGCCCGAGGGCCTGACGACGAACGAGTACTACCCGAACGGCATCTCGACGAGCCTGCCCTTCGACATCCAGTACGCGCTGGTGCGCTCGATGCCGGGGCTCGAGAACGCGCACATCCTGCGGCCGGGCTATGCCATCGAATACGACTACTTCGATCCGCGCGGGCTGAAGAGCAGCTTCGAGACGCGTGCGATCCAGGGCCTGTTTTTTGCCGGCCAGATCAACGGCACCACCGGCTACGAGGAGGCCGCGGCACAGGGCCTGTTCGCCGGGATCAACGCGGCGCTGCAGTGCCGGGGCGAGGACGCGTGGGTGCCGCGCCGGGACGAGGCGTACCTGGGTGTGCTGGTCGACGACCTCATCACCAAGGGCGTGACGGAGCCGTACCGCATGTTCACCAGCCGGGCCGAGTTCCGGCTGCAGCTGCGCGAGGACAACGCCGACATGCGGCTGACCGAGACCGGCCGCAAGCTGGGGCTGGTGGACGACGCGCGCTGGGACGCCTTCAGCCGCAAACGCGATGCTGTTTCACGTGAAACAGAGCGCCTCAAGTCGACGTGGGTGAACCCGCGCAACCTGCCGGCGAGCGAATCGGAACGTGTCCTGGGCAAGGCCATCGAGCACGAGTACAACCTCGGTGACCTGCTGCGTCGGCCGGGGGTGAGCTACGAGGCGCTGCTGTCGCTGGACGGGGGCAAGTACGCGCCCGAACAGGCGCTGGCCGCCGATCAAGTCGAGCAGGTGGAGATCGCGGCCAAGTACAGCGGCTACATCGAACGCCAGCACGACGAGGTGCAGCGTGCCGCCACCTACGAGAACCTGCGCCTGCCGCCGGAGCTGGATTACATGCAGGTGCAGGCCCTCAGTATCGAGGCGCGCCAGAAGCTGGCCAAGCACCGGCCCGAAACGCTGGGCCAGGCCTCGCGCATCTCGGGCATCACGCCGGCGGCCATCTCGCTGCTCATGATCCACCTGCGCAAGGGCGGCTACAAGGCCTTCCAGACGACATCCGCGACCGAGCCGGCTGCCGCATGACGATCGTGCTGGAGGAGGGCGCCCGCGCGCTGGGCCTGGCGCCGAGCGCCCGGCAGATCGAGCAACTGGAGGCCTACGGTGCGCTGATCCTGAAGTGGAACAAGGTCTACAACCTGACGGCGCTGCGCGATGAGGCCAGCGTGCGCACGCACCATCTGCTGGACAGCCTGGCCGCAGTCGGGCCCTTGAACCGGCAGCGTCCGGGTGCGGCCCGCCTGCTCGATGTGGGGGCCGGCGCTGGCCTGCCCGGAGTCGTCATCGCGATCCTGCGCCCCGACGTCGAGGTCAGCTGCCTCGACGCCGTGGCCAAGAAGACGGCATTCGTGCAGCAGGCGGCGGGGGAGCTGAAGTTGCCCAATCTCCGCGGTGTGCATGCCCGCGTCGAGTCCTTGCAAGGTGGGTACGAGGTGATCAGCTCGCGTGCCTTTGCCTCGCTCGCGGATTTCGTCGCGGGGTCGAATCATCTCCTGGCCAAGGACGGCATCTGGATGGCGATGAAGGGCAAGGTGCCCTCGGACGAGATCGCCGCCTTGCCGCAGAGCGTCGACGTGTTTCACGTGGAACAGCTTGCTGTGCCCGGTCTGGACGCCGAGCGGTGCATCGTCTGGGCACGAAAAAGCGCGGAATGAGCCGACGCCACCTTGTTCAGCGGCATGCGTGACTCAGTACTGACTTAGACTCGTCGCCTTCCCCTCTTCAGGCCCGCCCTGGGCTTCTTCCATGTTCGGCATCGCGGACTACGGCGCTTTCGTCGTCGCCATCATCGTCTTCCTGCTCATTCCGGGGCCAGGCAACCTCGCCTTGATCACCTCGACCGGCAAGGGCGGCCTGCGGGGCGGGCTGGGCTCGACCTTCGGCGTGATCCTGGGTGACCAAGTGCTGATGTGGTCGGCGGTGGCCGGCGTCGCAGCACTGCTGTCGGCCTATCCCACGGCCTTCCATCTGGCCCAGTGGCTCGGCGCGGCATACCTGGCCTGGATGGGACTGAAGATGCTTCGCGCGAAGCCGGGCGCCGGCCCGGTGCTGCAGATCCAGCCGCGGCATTACCTGCGCCAGTCCTTCCTCATCACCTTGCTGAACCCCAAGGCCATCGTCTTCTACATGGCTTTCTTCCCGCTCTTCATCGATCCGGCCCGCCATCAGGGGGTCGTGACCTTCGCGGTCATGGCCGCCACCGTCGCCACGATCACGCTGGGCTACTGCCTCGTTTCGATCACGCTGACCCATTTCTTCGCCGAGCGCATCCGCGCCAATACGAAGGTCTCGGGCGCGCTGGAAAAGATCGCCGGCACCCTGCTCGTCGGCTTCGGCATCAAGCTCGCGCTGAGCCAGTGACCCCATGGCCAAGATTTTCTGCATCGCCAATCAGAAGGGTGGGGTCGGGAAGACCACCACCACCGTGAACCTCGCCGCCGGGCTGGCCAAGGTCGGCCAGCGCGTGCTGATGATCGACCTCGACCCGCAGGGCAATGCCACCATGGGGTCGGGTGTCGACAAGCGCGAGGCCGAACTCACGGTGTACGACGTGCTGCTCGAGTCGGCCTCGGTGGCCGAGGCGCGCATCCGTCCCGAGAAGCTGGTCGAAGCCGGCTGCGCCTACGACGTGCTGGCCGCCAACCGCGAGCTGGCCGGTGCGGAGGTCGAGATGGTGGCGCTCGACCGCCGCGAGAAGCGCCTGCGCACCGCGCTGGCCGGTGTGGGCGCGGAGTACGACTTCATCCTCATCGACTGCCCGCCGTCCTTGAGCCTGCTGACGCTCAACGGCCTGTGCGCCGCGCACGGCGTGATCGTGCCCATGCAGTGCGAGTACTTCGCGCTCGAAGGGCTCACCGACCTGGTCAACACCATCAAGCAGGTGCACGCCAACCTCAACAAGAACCTGCAGATCATCGGCTTGCTGCGCGTCATGTTCGATCCGCGCATCACGCTGCAGCAGCAGGTCAGTGAACAGCTCAAGGCGCACTTCGGCGACAAGGTCTTCGACACCGTCATCCCGCGCAACGTGCGGCTGGCCGAGGCGCCCAGCTACGGCCTGCCGGGCGTGGTGTTCGACCCCTCGGCCCGCGGCAGCCAGGCCTTCATCGCCTTCGCCGAGGAGCTGGTGAAGAAGATGCCGCCGGCCAGCGCCTTCGCGCAGCCGGCACCGCCGGTGGTGGCGCCGCCGGCCGTGGTGCCGGCCGCAGCGCCCGCCGCATCCGGCGTTTCAGATGAAAACGGCCTGTAACGCCCGTCCTGCTTGCGCGAGCAGCTATCAAAAGAATAGCAGATGACAGCGTCCCCTGAAGTGCTCCTGCTGCCCGGCTGGCAGAACAGCGGCCCCGGCCACTGGCAAAGCCGCTGGGAGGTGCTGCACGGCGACCGGCGGGTGCAGCAGCACGACTGGATGCGCCCACTGCGCGGCGACTGGTCGGCCCAGCTCGAGGAGGCGGTGCTCGCTGCCGAGGGCCCGGTCGTCCTCGCGGCCCACAGCATGGGCTGCCTGCTGGTCGCGGCCTGGGCCGCGCACTCGCGCCACACCGGCCGGGTGGGGGGCGCGCTGCTGGTGGCGCCGGGCGACCTGGAGCGGGACGATCTGCGCCAGCAGATCCCCGGCTGGGCGCCCATCGTGCGCCAGCGCCTGCCTTTTCCTTCGATTCTGGTCGGCTCGACCGACGACCCGTATTGCAGCGCCGATCGTGCCCGCGGCCTCGCCGCCGACTGGGGCGCGCGCTTCGTCGACCTCGGTGCGCGCGGCCATGTCAACGCCGACTCGGGCCTGGGCGATTGGCCCGAAGGCCGCGCGCTGCTGCTCGACCTGATGAACCCCCACACCACGAAGACCCCCTGATGGCCACCAAGAAACCCAAGGGCCTCGGCCGCGGACTCGAAGCCCTGCTCGGCCCTGCCGCCGGCAACGCAGGCGCATCGCGCGACAGCGGCAGCGACGACGGCGAGGGCGCGAGCGCGCCGGCCGGGCGCGACGGCAATCCCAGCACGCTCGCGCTCGACCAGATGGTCCCCGGCGTCTACCAGCCGCGCACGCGCATGGACGAGGGCGCCCTGTACGAGCTGGCCGAGAGCATCAAGGCGCAGGGGATCATGCAACCCATCCTCGTGCGCCGCCTCGACGCCGTGCAGGCGGCCGCCAAGAACGCGCCCTTCGAAATCATCGCCGGCGAGCGGCGCTTCCGCGCCGCGAAGCTGGCGGGTCTGGCCGAGGTGCCGGTGCTGGTGCGCGACGTGCCCAACGAGGCCGCCGCGGCGATGTCGCTGATCGAGAACATCCAGCGCGAAGACCTGAACCCGCTCGAAGAGGCCCAGGGCCTGCAGCGGCTGGTGAACGAGTTCGGCCTCACGCACGAGGCGGCGGCGCAGGCCGTGGGCCGCTCGCGCAGCGCGGCCAGCAACCTGCTGCGCCTGCTCAATCTCGCCGAACCGGTGCAGGGCCTGCTGATGGCCGGCGACGTCGACATGGGCCATGCGCGCGCGCTCCTGGCGCTGGACCGCGCAACGCAGATCACGGCGGCCAACCAGATCGTGGCGAAGAAGCTGTCGGTGCGCGAAGCGGAGTCGCTGGTCAAGAAGCTGGCCGCGGAGTTCAACCTCACGGCGCCCGTGCGGCGCGGCGGTGCCGCCGAGAAATCGCGCGACCTGCAGCGCGTCGAGGAGGAACTGGCCGATCTGCTGACGGCCGAGGTCGAGGTGCGCATCAAGAAGCGCAGCAAGCGCGGCGGCAAGGTGGAGGAGAGCGGCGAACTGGCGATCCATTTCGGCTCGCTGGAGTCGCTCAACGGGCTCATCGACCGGCTGCGCGGCAGCACGGCCTGACGGCGGCCCGACACGCACGCGGAACCGATTCGACGTCGACCCACCCGTTTGATGAATGGTCATCCAATCGTTTCGCGATATCCTCGCCGATTGTTGCAACTTGTCAGGGCCGACCCAATGACCTTCGCCAGAACTCCTCTCGCAGCCGCCTTGGCCGGCATGCTCGCACTCGCCGGTTGCCAGACCACCGACATGCAGATGGGCAGCCAGTCGGCCAAGACCGTCGCCACCGGCAGCGCGGCCGGCTCGGCTTCGGCCAACGCCAGCAGCGCGCTGGAACGCTGCGAATCGCCGCTGGGCACCGTCTCGCTGATCGAGAACCAGTCGGCCGGCTGGTACACCATCGTCACCGGCGAGTACAAGCTGCCGCCCACCTCCACGCTGCTGCGCCTGCTGATCCAGCAGTCGAACTGTTTCGTCGTCGTCGAGCGCGGCGCGGCCGGCATGAACGCCATGAACCGCGAGCGCGCCATCATGCAGTCGGGCGAAATGCGCGCCGGCAGCAACTTCGGCAAGGGCCAGATGGTCGCCTCCGACTACGGCATCTCGCCCGAGGTCATCATCAACAACAGCGATGCCGGTGGCATGGGCGCTGCGCTCGGCGGCATCATCAACCGCGGCCGCTACAGCAACGTGCTGGCCAATGTCGGCGGCAGCCTGCAGACCCGCGAAGCCAGCACCATGCTGACCCTGATCGACAACCGCTCGGGCGTGCAGATCGGCGTGTCGGAAGGCAGCGCCTCCAAGACCGACTTCGGCGGCTTCCTGGGCGTGGCCGGTGCGTCGGCGGCCGGCAGCATCGGCGGCTACTCGCGCACGCCGCAAGGCAAGGTCATCGCCGCAGCCTTCATGGACTCGTACAACCAGCTCGTGGTCTCGCTGCGCAACTACAGGGCCCAGACCGTGCGCGGCCAGGGCCTGGGTGGCGGTGGCCGGCTGGGTGTGGACGGGGGCGCGGCACCGTCGCAGACCTACGTGCCGAGCGAGCAGCCGACGCGCCGCCGTCGCTGAGCTGGCGCGGCCTTCAACGACAAAGCCCGGCAACGCCGGGCTTTTTTCATGGTCGAATCGGCCTGAAGCGCCCGTCCAGTGGGCACGTGCAGCTATCGAATCGATAGCATCAAAGGGCGAAGATCTTCCCCGGGTTCATGATGTTCTTCGGGTCGAGCGCACGCTTGATGGTCCGCATCATGTCGATCGCGCCGGCCCCGGCCTCGTCGACCAGGAAGCCCATCTTGTGCAGCCCCACGCCGTGCTCGCCGGTGCAGGTGCCCTCCAGCGCAATGGCACGCGCAACCAGCGCGTGGTTGAGCTGCTCGGCCTTGGCGCGCTCCTGCGCATCGTCCGGGTTGATGAGGTAGCCGAAGTGGAAGTTGCCGTCGCCCACGTGGCCGACGAGGAAGTAGGGAATGCCGCTGGCATCGACCTCGGCCACCGATTCGAGCAGGCAGTCGGCCAGGCGCGAGATCGGCACGCAGGTGTCGGTGCTGATCGCGCGGCAGCCCGGGCGCGAGGCAATCGCCGCGAAGTAGCTGTTGTGCCGCGCAGTCCACAGGCGCGTGCGCTCTTCCGGCGTGCTGGCCCATTCGAAGGCGTTGCCGCCATGGCCGCTGGCCAGCTCCTGTACCACCTCGGCCTGCTCCTTCACGCCGGCGGGAGAGCCGTGGAACTCCATCAGCAGCATGGGCTCCTCGCGCAGGGTGAGCTTGCTGTAGGCGTTGACCATGCGCACGGTGTTCACGTCGATCAGTTCCACGCGCGCGATCGGCACGCCCAGCTGGATGATCTCGATGGTGGTGCGCACGGCCGCCTCGATGCTGGGGAAGGAGCAGATCGCTGCCGACACCGCCTCGGGCAGCGGAAAGATGCGCAGCGTGATCTCGGTCACCACGCCCAGCGTGCCCTCGCTGCCCACGAAGAGCCGCGTCAGGTCGTAGCCCGCCGACGACTTCTTCGCCCGCGTGCCGGTGCGGATCACCTCGCCGCTGGCCGTGACCACCTCGAGCGCCAGCACGTTCTCGCGCATGGTGCCGTAGCGCACCGCGTTCGTGCCGCTGGCGCGCGTGGCCGTCATGCCGCCGATCGATGCGTCGGCACCGGGGTCGATGGGGAAGAAAAGACCCGTGCTCTTGATCTCCTCGTTGAGCTGCTTGCGCGTCACGCCCGGCTGCACCGTCACCGTGAGGTCGTCGGCGTTGACCGAAAGCACCCTGTTCATGCGCGACACGTCGATGCTGATGCCGCCCTGCACGGCGAGCAGGTGGCCTTCGAGCGAGGAGCCGACGCCGAAGGGGATCACCGGCACGGCGTACTGGCTGGCGAGCTTCACCGCATCGGCGACGTCCTGCGTGCTCTCGGCGAAGACGACGGCCGCGGGTGGCGGCACTTCGGTGAAGGCCGACTCGTCGCGTCCGTGCTGGGTGCGCACCGCCATCGCGGTGGAGCATTGCGCGCCGAAGCGCTGCTGCAGGGCCTGGATCAATGCGTCGGGCACGTCGCGCACGGCGATCTCGGGCGTCACATGGGCGAGGGAAGCGGGGGCGTTCATGGCAGGTCTCCGGCGCCGGCGGTGCGCGGCCGAGGGTCGTGGGAAGGAGCGTGAGGCAAGCGGTCTACCATTCTGCAACGGATGGGTGCTGCGTGGCGCCCGGATCAATCCATCACCACAAGGCAGCACCCTCCATGGGCAACCGACTCTCACAGATCGCCACCCGCACCGGCGACGACGGCACCACCGGCCTGGGCGACAACACGCGCGTGCCCAAGAGCCACCTGCGCGTGCACGCCATGGGCGACGTGGACGAGCTCAACTCGCACATCGGCCTGCTGTTGTGCGAGCCACTGCCCGATGCGGTGCGTGAATTGCTCGTCGACGTGCAGCACCAGCTCTTCAACCTCGGCGGCGAGCTGTCGATGCCGGGCTACACGCTGCTCAAGCCCGAGGCGCTGCTCCAGCTCGACCAGGCCCTGGCCGACCACAACGCCACGCTGCCGCGCCTCGCGGAATTCATCCTGCCGGCCGGCACGCGCGCTGCCTCGCAGGCGCATGTGTGCCGCACCGTGGCGCGCCGGGCCGAACGCGCCGTGGTCGCGCTGGGTGCGCAGGAACCGCTCAACGACGGCCTGCGCCAGTACCTCAACCGCCTGAGCGACCTGCTCTTCGTGCTGGCCCGCGTGCTCAACCGCATGGACGGCGGCGACGACGTCTACTGGAAGAGCGAGCGCATGGCGCGCGCCGCCGATTCGGGCGCGGACGACTGAGCGCCGCATGCGCCTGCGCCACATCGAGGTCTTCAACGCCGTCATGCTCACCGGCAGCGTGAGCGCCGCGGCCCGGCTCATCAACGTCACGCAGCCGGCCGTCAGCCGCACCCTGCAGCATGCCGAACTGCAGCTGGGCTTCGCGCTGTTCCGCCGCGCCAAGGGGCGCCTCACGCCGACGGCGGAAGCGCAGGCGCTTTACCCGCACATCGAGCGCCTGTTCGCCCAGCTCGACGAGGTGCAGCGGCTGGCCGCCAACCTGCGCCAGGCGGATGATGCGGCGCAGGAACTGCGCATCCTCGCCGTCATGGCGCTCACGCACGAGGTGCTGCCGCGTGCGCTGGTGGCCTTCCGCAGGAAGCATCCGAAGGTGACGATCCATGTCGAGGCGCTGCACACGCCGCAGATCGTCTCGAAGCTGCTGCTGCGCGAGGCCGACATCGGCTTCGCCTTCAGCCCCGTCGTCCCGCCCGGCCTCACGCACGAGACCCTGGCCAACAGCCGCATGGTCGGTGTCGCGCCCAAGGGCCTGCTGCCGCCCGCCGTGGTGCGCGCAGGCGCCGTCGAACTCACAGCGCTGGGCGATGTCCCGGTCATCGCCCTCGATGCCCGCGACCCGGTGGGCCTGAGCCTGAGCCAGGCCTGCCGCGAGGCGGGCGTGGGCCTGCAGGCCGTGGTCACCGTGCAGACGTACCACGCCGCGCTCGCCATGGCGCAGCACGGGCTGGGTGTCGCGCTCGTCGATGGCTGCACGGCCCTGTCGGCCGACGCGTCGAAGGTCGACGTGCTGGCGCTGCAGCCGGAGCTGCCCGTGCCCGTGCGCGCGCTGCGGCCGGCCGAGGGGCGCGAGTCGGTGGCGGTGCGCAGCATGCTGCGGTGTGTGCAGCAAGTGTTGGCCGGATCGCGGCTTTGAGGTCTTGTCGAAGCAGGCCCCTGTGATCGGGTGCAGGGCCCAACGCTTCGGTCCGAGCCGGCCCGATGTTCGCTTCAAGAGGGAGGAAGGCGCCCGAACAGCCCCGCCGCTCGATAGCTGTCGATCATCGCGTCGTACAGCGAAATGTCGGAACGGCTGCGTGCGATGAGTTGCGCACCTGCCACTGCCGCGAAGATGGCGCGTGCGCGCGCCTCGCTGTCTTCGGCCGGGACCACCCCCGCAGCCACCAGCACTTTGCTCAGCCACGCAACGTTGACGTCGGCAAAGGCCTGCACTTCCGCTTTCACGGCATCTGGCAAATCGTCGTATTCCGCGGCCATGAAGCTGGACAGGCACAGGCGGTTTTCGTTCGCGAGGGACTGGCGGAAGCGGTCCGGGTAAGCCTGCAAGCATTGCCGCGGGTCCTCGAACTCCGCCGACATCGCGTCCAACGCTGCTGCGTTGTCCTCCCAATATCGGCGCGCAACGGCCGCTCCCAAATCGGCCTTGCTCGGGAAGTAGTAGTGGATGCTCGCACTCTTGATCCCCACGTCGCGTGCGAGGTCGCGGAAGTTCAAGCCGCTGTAGCCGTGCAATTGCGCGGTCTGCCTCGCAGCAGCCAATATGGTTTCTCGAGAGTTGGTGCCCACTGACTACTTTTGTTGAGACGCGTTGTGCCGTTGTCGACAGGCGCCGAAGCACGCGATCTTAGCTCGCCGCTATTTTTCTATCAACTGGCAGATAGTTGTTGACGGCCATGATGGGCGCGCCTACGATCCTCGGTCTACCAACTGGCAGATAGAAAGATCTTCATGACCTCCGAACTCATCCATTGCGACGCCACCCGGCTGGCCGAACTCATCCGCACCCGCGAGGTCTCCCCCGTTGAGGTCGTCCAGGCGCACCTCGATCGCATCGAAGCCGTCGACCCGCGGGTCAACGCCATCGTCACCCTCGCAGACACCGTGCTGGCCGCGGCCAAGGCAGCCGAAGCAGCCGTCATGAAAGGCGGTGAACTGGGTCCTTTGCACGGTGTGCCCTTCACGGTCAAGGATTCGATCGACACCGCGGGCGTGGCGACGCAACGCGGCTCGCCGATCTTCAAGGGCCGCATGCCGGACGCGGATGCCACCAGCGTTGCGCGGCTGAAGGCCGCGGGTGGCATCCTCCTCGCAAAGACCAACCTTCCCGAGTTCTCCTACTGGATCGAAAGCGACAACCTGCTCTCGGGTCGCACGAACAACCCATGGAACCTCGAGCGCACGCCGGGAGGGTCCAGCGGCGGCGAGTCGGCAGCCATCGCAGCCGGCATGTCGCCGCTCGGCCTGGGCACCGACCTGGCGATCTCCGTCCGCGGCCCGGCGGCGCAAACCGGCATCACCTCGTTGAAGGCGACGCACGGACGTGTGCCCATGACAGGCATCTGGCCGCGCGCGCCCCGCCGCTTCTGGCACGTCGGACCGATGGCGCGCAGCGTTCGCGACGTTGCACTGGCGTATTCGCTGATGGCGGGTCCGGATGGAGCGGACGCGTTTTCGTCCAGCGTGGGCCCGTTCGATGGCGCGGCCAGCTTCACGCCTGCACGACCGCTGCGCGTGGGCTGGCTGGTTGAACCCGGCTTCGGACCGATCGACCCGGAAGTCGCGTCAACGGTGGTCGCGGCAGCCGACGCCTTCAAGAGCATGGGCGCCTTCGTGGAGCCGGTGCGAATTCCGGCGCTGGAGCGGGACTTTGCGCTCGAGGTCTTCAACCGTCTTCACGTGATGGAGATGAAGCCAGCCTTCGCAGAAGCCACCCACGGCCGCCACGACGACGAGCTCTACCTGATGGCGAAGACCATGCTTGCCTTGCCCGACACGTCCATGAAGGACTACATCGAGGCCGAGCAGGCAGCCGAGCGACTGAAAGACGGCTTCGCCGAGTACTTCAAGCGTTTCGACCTGCTGCTCACGCCGGTGCAGCCGATACCGGCGCAAAGGCACGGCCTCTCCCGGTTCATCATCAACGGCCGGAAGGTAGACGCCACCTACCTGCAGGGATCAACGGTGCCCTTGAACCTGACAGGGTTGCCTGGCATGTCGATCCGATTCGGCACCAGCCGCGACGGTATGCCGATCGGTGTGCAACTGGTGTCGACCTGGCTGAGCGAAGCCACGCTGCTGCATGCCGCCGCGCTGCTGGAGTCGGCCAGCGGGGTACGCAACCTCCACCCCGCTCTTTGACGAGGCACGCAGGAATTGGCATGTGACCACGCTCGGCCGATTCGGGCCGATTCGGGCCGATGTGGGTCGCGTCCTGCTCTCAACGCCGACCGCGGCTTCCCGGCGATCCTGACACGCCGCGCGTCATGGCATCGGCGGATGCTCGTGTACCGAAGGCAACAACGCTGCGATCTCCCGCGCCGTCCCGAACGCCAGCGTGAAGCCCAAGGCCCCATGCCCCGTGTTGAACAACAGGTTGCGCGGCGCGCCGGGCAGGGCGCCGACCAGCGGCGTGCCCCTGGGCGTGGCGGGGCGCATGCCGGTCCAGGGCTTGGGGGCGTCGAAGTCGCGCGCGGCGCGTGGGAAGACGGCCTTCGTCGCGGCAACCAGGGTGTCGATGCGGTCCTGCGGGATGCGTGCATCTTCACCCACCAGCTCGGCCATGCCGGCCACGCGCAGCCGGTCGCCCAGGCGCGCGAACACGGCCTTGCGGGCGCTGTCGGTCACGCTCACGCGCGGCGCCGAACCCGGCGCGGGATCGACCGGCACGGTGATGCTGTAGCCCTTCAGCGGGTAGACCGGCACATGGGCGCCGAGCTGGCGGCCGAAGCGGGCCGAGGCGGTGCCCAGGGCCATGACGAACATGTCGGCCGGGATGGGGCCGGCCTCGGTCTGCACGGCGGCGACCTCGCGTCCCTTGCGGTCGAAGGCCTGCACCGCATGGCCGAGCACGAAGCGCACGCCGCGGGCCGACAGGGCCGCGGCCAGCGCCTGGCAGACCTTCAGGCAGTCGGCCGCGCATTCGCTCGGCGTGTGCACGCCACCGGCGATCTGGCGGTGGTAGCCGGCGAGGGCCGGCTCCAGCGTGGCGCATTCCTCGGGCGTGACGATCGTCTGGGCCGCGGCGCCCAGCATGCGCTGCAGCTCGACCTGGCGGCGCGCGGCATCGACGCCGGCGGCGGTGCGGTAGAGCACCAGCTTGCCGGTGGCCGAGAAGTCGCAGTCGGGCGCGAGTTCGGCGCGCATCGCCTCGAAGCCATCGCGGCTGCGTGCGGCCAGCGCGAGCAGGCGCTTCGTGGTCGCGGCGGCAGTGCCCGCGTTGCAGGCGGCCAGGAATTCGATGCCCCAGCGCCACTGGTGGGGATCGAGCTGCGGCCGCAGCTTGAGCGGCGAATCGGCGGCCAGCAGCAGCTGCGGCAGCTGTGCCCAGATCGACGGGTCGGCCAACGGGGCGACGTAGGAGTAGCTCAGCTGCGCGCCGTTGCCGCCGCTGGTGCCGCTGCCGGGCAGGGCGCGGTCGACCACGGTGACGGCGTGGCCCTGCCGCTGCAGTTCCCAGGCGGTGGCCAGGCCCACGATGCCGGCGCCGAGCACGCAGATGTGCATGATGAAGAGGAAGCTTCGAGAGAAGAGGGCGGTGGTGGATCGGCCAGGTGGGCGCGTCGTCGCAACCTGAGCGCCCGCCCACTCTACGGGCCGCGGTGCGTTCTGGAAAATGCCGATAGCACCGCCACCCATGCCGCGAGGTAATGGGCCGGCCGGCGGCGGCGATGTGCGTGGCTGCGGCCCATAAGCTTTGGACATGGCCGCCGGGCAAAAAGGAATGCCGCCGACGCGGCCCGCGCTGCCACACTGGCCGGCGCCTTGCTAGAGAGGCTCTCTCCTCCACTTCGCTCCATTCCCAGAAAGGTGCCCATGAAGCTCTCCGTTCTTTCCTCCGCCGTTTTGCTGGTCGCGCTGGCCGCCACCGGTGCCCAGGCGGCCGACACGCTGGCCAAGGTCGCCGAGGCGAACAAGATCACGCTGGCGTACCGCGAATCCTCTGTGCCCTTCAGCTACCTCGAGGCACCCGGCAAGCCGATCGGCTTCGCGGTGGACATCGCCAACGCCGTGGTGGCCGCGGTGAAGAAGCAGACGGGCAAGCCCAACCTCGAGGTGGGCTGGATGGCCGTGACCTCGCAGAACCGCATCCCGCTGCTCACCAACGGCACGATCGACCTCGAATGCGGCTCCACCACCAACAACACCGCCCGCGGCAAGGAAGTGGACTTCGCCATCAACCACTTCTACACCGGCACGCGCCTGCTGGTGAAGAAGAGTTCGGGCATCAAGAACTGGCCCGATCTCAAGGGCAAGAAGGTGGCCATCACCACCGGCACCACCAACATGCTGGTCGTGCGTAAGTACAACGACGAGAAGAAGCTCGACCTCGACGTCATCGGCACCAAGGACCATGCCGACGCGCTGCTGCTGGTGGAGACCGACCGCGCCTCGGCCTTCCCGATGGACGACATCCTGCTCTTCGGCCTCAAGGCCAATGCGAAGGATCCCGCCGCGCTCGACGTGGTGGGCGACGCGCTGCAGGTCGAGCCCTACGCCTGCATGCTGCGCAAGGACGATCCCAAGTTCAAGGCGCTGGTCGACGGCGTGATCACCGGCATGATGAAATCCGGCGAGTTCGAGAAGCTCTACAACAAGTGGTTCATGGGCCCGATCCCACCCAAGAACCAGGCCATCGGCCTGCCGATGAACCAGGAGCTCAAGGACAACATCCAGACGCCGAGCGACAAGCCGGCCGTGTGAACCGGTGGTGCCCTGCGGGTGCCGCCACCCGCAGGAGACCTCGACCGATGACCTTCCGACTTTCCTTCCGTGCCCTGGGCGCTGGCGCCGCCGCGGTCGCCCTCGCGGCGGCCGGCGTGGCGCACGCGCAGACGGCCAACGCCAACAATCCGCCGCCCACCCGGCCGGCGAACACGCTCAAGGCACCGCACAACAAGGCGACATCGGGCATGCAGCGTGGCACCGACGCCGCCGGCCGCAGCATCGGGCGCGCCGACGACGCGGCGCGCCGGGGCATCCAGCGCGGCTCCGAAGCCGCCAGCCGGCCGGTGCGCAACGTGGGTGAGGCGTTTGGGCGCAAGCTCGCGCCGGGCTCCAGCGGGCGTGCGGCGCCGCCGCCCGTGGGGCCGCAGGGCAACGCGCCCTGATCAAGTCCGCGCCTTCAAGCAAAAAGAGCCTGTAGCGCCCGTGGCACGGGCGCAGGCAGCTATCGAAACAGTAGCAATCGCGGTGCCGAGCGCACCCCTGACGCCATGGCCCGACGCCTCATCAGTTCCGGTTCCACCTTCGAGCAGGAGATGGGCTATTCCCGCGCCGTGGTCGACGGCGACTGGGTCTTCGTCTCCGGCACCACCGGCTTCGACTACGCCACGATGACCATCGCCGACGATGTGGTGGCGCAGGCCGAGCAATGCCTGAAGAACATCGACGCGGCGCTGCGCGAGGCCGGCGCCACGATGGCCGACGTGGTGCGCGTCACCTACGTGCTGCCCGAGGCGGCCGACTTTCCGGCCTGCTGGCCGGTGCTGCGCCGCTGGTTCGGCGAGGTGCGGCCGGCGGCGATGATGATCTCGGCCGGGCTGGCCGATCCCCGCATGCGGATCGAAATCGAGGCCACAGCCCGTTTGCGGCCGCGCGGTTGAGCGCCCGGCCGGCCCCTGGGTGACATTTGTTCACCAAGAGGATGGAGTGATCGCCAACTATTTCACGGTTCCAAAGCGGCCGTCGTGCCACAGTGAGGCCGTCACGCATCGACGCTTCAAGGGGAAGCGCCGCCAGAGCCAGAACGATCCGGCGCAACGTCTCTTCGCGAACCGCAAGGTTCTTTGGCCCGCTCCACGCGGGCTTTTTTCTGCGTCGGCCGATGAGCGGCGGTGCGCCGCCCGCCCCGGCGACATGCCCCGCGTCCTGACAGGCGCTTACATCCTTCATTCGCGGCTCATCCCGGCCGGACGGCGGCGACACATGCGCCCGTCAGCATTGGGGCCATGGTTTCACACACAGAAGGAGTCGCCATGAAGCACAGCCCCACCACCTCGTCCACCCGCACCCGCACCCGCCGCGGCATGCGCGTCCTGGCCGCGACGCTGGCCCTCACGCTGGCCGGCGGTGCCATGGCCCAGGGCTTCCCGGGCCGCGGCGACGGCCCCGGGCCGCGCTGGGAACAAGGCCAGCGCTTCGAGCGCGACCACGACCGGCGCGACCGTGCCGAGCGCTGGGACCGCCACGAACGTTGGGACCGTGACGATCGCCGCGACTTCCGGCCCGGCCCGCCGCGCCCCCACGCGCAATGGCACCGCGGCGGCTACGTGCCCGCCAGCTACCGTGCGCCGCAGTACGTCGTCACCGACTGGCGTGCGCGCCACCTGCAGGCACCGCCCTCGGGCTACCAGTGGATGCAGATCAACGGCGACTTCGTGCTGGGCGCGATCGCCGGCGGCCTGATCGCCGCCATCGTGGCCGGCCAGTGAGCGGGCAGGGGGCTCAGCGCCGGCGGCCTGCGGGTGCGGCCTGCGGGCCGCGCCCTTTCCAGAAGCCGAATTCGTCCTCGTGGCAGTCGATGTCGAGTTCCTGCACCCGCGCCAGCATGCGCTCCTGCGCGTCGGCTACCGCGGTGTTGTAGATGCTGGGCCCGATCTCCTGAAGGAAGAAGTTCAGCAACGCACCGGCCTGGATGTTGCCGATGCGCTGCTGCAACTCCTCGTCGAAGTAGCGCTCGATGGACTGGACGGCCGCGGTGCGGGCCTCCTTGGGCAGTTCGATGGGCAATGCGGCCTCCGTGTGGCGGGCGGGATGTGTGCCATCGTAGACCGCGCGCCGAGGCGACAGGGCCGGCCCGAATCCCGCAGCTATCCTGCGGCGCTGCACCCCAACGCCCCCATCCCACGCCATGGACATCGAGAAGGACGCCCACCCCCTGCTCCACGCGATCGGCTTCGACCGCCTGCTCGCCAGCGATCCGGCCGGCGTGGCCCGCGTGCGCTTCGCGCCGCGGCCCGAGTTCGCCCACACCAACGGCACCATCGTGCAGGGCGGCTTCATCACGGCCTGGCTCGACAACGCCATGGCCTTCTCCGTCGCGGCGCGCGAGCCCGGCACCGGCCTGGCCACGCTGGAACTGAAGGTGAGCTTTCTCGACCGCGTGGGCGTGGCGCCCGTGGAGGGCGAGGCGCGCGTGCTGCGCTGGGGCGGCAGCGTGGTGTTCCTCGAAGCGGACCTGTTCGCCGCCGATGGCCGCATGCTGGCCCGGGCGTCGTCCACCGGCAAGCTGCTGCGGCCGCGCTGAGGCCGCTTCCGGCCCCCGTCACGGCGGCGGCCTCGCGCGGGCCGCCGGACCGCTCGCCTACTTCTTGCCGGGGCCGCCCTGCTGCAGCAGCTGGGTCACCTGCTCCACGTTGTCGCTCACGCGCTTGCGCACGATCTCGAAGGCCTCGGCCTGCGACTTGGCGGCCACGTCGGCCAGCTCGCGGATGTCGTTGAGCGCCTGCTGGAAGGCGGCCTTGCCCATCTCGTCGAGCTTGGCGAGGTTGGCGCTCATGTCCTGGCCCTGCATGCCCTGCATGGCACCCTGCCACTCGGTGATCGAGTTGCGCAGCATCTCCGTCTGGCGCTGCACCACCGTCTGCAGGCCCTGGTAGGAGCGCTTGTTGGCCTCCACCAGCGCCTCGATGTCCTTGCGGCCGCTTTCCAGCAGCGTCGCCGCGCTGCCCGTGAGGTTGAGGTTCTGCATGCGGTCGGTGATGCCCTTGAAGGACTGCGCAAACGCCTCCTGGATGTCTGCCGGGTCGGGCAGTCCGGTGCTCTTGTCGGCGCCGCTCGTCTTGCGTGTGGCCATGGGCAATGTCTCCTGATGTGGATGAAGAGGATGAGGGTGTCGCGCCGAGCCGGCCGCAGTCGGCGGCGCCCGTGCACGATACGCCGCAAGCCGTGCCGCTCAAAGCTTCTTGCAATTTCGCACGATCGTGCGCAAAATGATGGTCATGGACGCCAAGACACAGAAAAGCGAGCTGACCCGCGCTGCCATCGTCGGCGCCGCGGTCGACCTCGCGGCGGCCGAGGGGCTGGAGGCGATCACCCTGCAGCGGGTGGCCGACCGGCTCGAGCTTTCCAAGAGCGGCGTGTTCTCGCGCGTCGGCTCACGCGAGGCGCTGCAGAAGGCGGTGATCGAGGAGTATGGCCGCCGCTTCCTGGCCGACGTGTTCGTGCCCGCGATGCAGCAGCCCAAGGGCCTGGCCCGGCTCGAGGACATCGTGCGCCGCTGGATCGTGCGCATGCGCGACGTCGAGGTCCACACCGGCTGCATCTATGTCGCCGGCGCCTTCGAGCTCGACGACCGCGAGGGCGAGCTGCGCCAATTGCTGCTCGACGAGGTCGTGCGCTGGCGCGCAGCCTTGCGTCGCACCGTGCTCCAGGCCGTGGAAGCCGGCGAGCTGCGCGCCGACACCGACGCGGCACAGTTCGTGAGCGAGATCAACGGCCTCGCGATGACCCTGCTGCACGACGCCCGCTTCCTGCGCGACCCGAAGGCCGCCGAGCGTGCCGCCGCCACTTGGCAACGCCTGCTTGAGAGCTACCGCGCCTGAGCGCGCGGCCGCACGCCCCCTGAACATGCCAACGTCACCACGCCGCCCGGCCTTGCATCAATTTCGCACATTCGTGCGATAAAAGGAGCCCGCCATGCTGATCCTTCTCGCTTTCCTCGCCGGTCTGCTCGCTGCGGCGGCCATCGGGGCCGCCCGTCGCGCCGGCCGGGGGGCGCTGCGCCAGCTGCCCGGCAGCAACCAGGACTGGGTCTGGTACTGACGATGGAGCGCACACGATGAGCATGAACACGACCACCGCCCCCCATGCCGCCGCGTCCGGCTTCTACGGCGCCAATCCGCTGGTGCGCGCGCTGCGCCTGGGCCTCGGCGCCTCGCAGCGTCTCTGGCCGGCGCTGGGCGTGCGCATCGCGGCGCGGGTCTTCGGCACGCCGCTGCCGCCCGCCTGGCTGCAGCGCCGGCACACGCCCGGCCCGGGCTGGCAGCACGGGCTGCAGACCTTCGAGCAGGGCCGCCTGGGCGTCTACCACCGGGCCACCGACGCGTTGCCCGCCGACGCGCCCACGGTGCTGCTGGTGCACGGCTGGGGTGGCCACGCGGGCCAGATGCTGCCCTTGGCCGCGGCGCTGATGGCGCGTGGCCTGCGTCCGGTGCTGCTGGAGATGCCGGCCCACGGCCGCAGCGGCGGGGGCACCAGCAACCTGGCGCAGTTCACGCGCGCCATCAGCTACGTGGCGGCGCGCCATCGGCACGACACGGGTGCCGCATTCCATGCGGTGGCGGCGCATTCGCTGGGTGCCAACGCGCTGGCGCAGGCCGCCAGCCAGGGGCTGCCTGCGCAGCGCATCGTGCTGCTGGCGCCGCCGGCCTCGCCGGTCGACTACACGCGCTATTTCGCGCAGGTCTTCGGGCTGCGCGAGCGCACGCGTGCCGCCATGCAGCGCCTCATCGAATCGCGCGAGGGCATCGTGATGCCGCAGTTCGAGCCCGCAGCGGTGGGTGCCCGCATCACCCAACCCACGCTGGTGGTGCACGACCGCGACGACCGGGTGAACGCCTTCGCCGACGGCGAGGCCTTTCGCGACGCCATCCCCGGCGCGCGCCTCGTGGCCACCCAGGGCTGGGGCCATCGCCGCATCCTCAGGGAGCCGACGGTGCTGGAGGCGGTGGCCGGCTTCGTCGCGGATGCCTGAGCGACGGCCCGGCTCTTGGGTGCCGTGCCGAAAGTTCCAAGCCGCAAAGGCCTGCAGCGCCCGTCCGGCGGGCGCTGTCAGCTATCAAAAAAGGAGCAAAGGTCAGCGCGCAGGCGCCGCTTCGGGCAGCTCGATCTTGACCTCGAGCACTTCCAGGTCGTCCTGGCGTTCGAGGTTGACCTTGATGTCCTCGGCCTTGATCGACACGTACTTGGAGATCACCGCCACCAGCTCGCGCTGCAGGTCGGCCAGGTAGTCCGGGCGCTTGGCCGAGAGGCTGGTGCGCTCGTGCGCCAGGATGATCTGCAGCCGCTCCTTGGCCACGCTGGCCGTCTTCTTCTTCTCGCCGAGCAGAAAGGAGAGAAAGGACATGCGGCTCACCTCCCGCCGAACAGGCGCTTGAAGAAGCCGGGCTTCTCGGCCTCGATGAAGCGCATCGGCCGGTCCTCGCCGAGGAAGCGCGCCACCACGTCCTGGTAGGCCTGGGCGACTTCGGTGTCCTTGTCGTGGATGGCCGGCACGCCCTGGTTGGAGGCCTGCAGCACCGACTCGGACTCGGGAATCACGCCGATCAGCTTGATGCGCAGGATGTCCTGGATGTCCTCCAGCGACAGCATCTGGCCGTCGGCCACGCGGTTGGGGTTGTAGCGCGTGATGAGCAGGTGCTCCTTGATCGGCTCGCCGCCGTCCTTCGCCCGCTTCGTCTTGCTGCTGAGCATGCCCAGGATGCGGTCGGAGTCGCGCACCGAGGACACCTCGGGGTTGGTCACCACCAGCGCCTCGTCGGCGAAGTGCATCGCCATCAGCGCCCCGGTCTCGATGCCGGCGGGCGAGTCGCAGACGATGTAGTCGAAGTCCATCTCCTGCAGGTCCTTGAGGACCTTCTCGACGCCTTCCTGCGTCAGCGCTTCCTTGTCGCGCGTCTGCGAGGCGGCCAGCACGAAGAGGTTCTCGCACTGCTTGTCCTTGATCAGCGCCTGCTTGAGGTTGGCCTCGCCCTGGATCACGTTGATCAGGTCGTACACCACGCGGCGCTCGCAGCCCATGATGAGGTCCAGGTTGCGCAGGCCGACGTCGAAGTCGATCACCGCCGTCTTCTTGCCGGCCAGCGCGAGCCCGGACGAAAAGCTCGCGCTGGTGGTCGTCTTGCCGACGCCGCCCTTGCCCGAGGTCACCACCACGATTTTGGCCATTGCCTGAATCCTTCTGTCGTCTACGTTCGAATCGAATGTCGGGTCGCGAGGGACGCCGCCGCCGGGCTCAGCCGGCGATCGGCTCCATCACGAGTTTGTCGTCCTGCAGCCGGATCTGCGCCGCCTTGCCGGCCACCCGCTCGGGCAGCGCCACCTCGGCCGTGCGGTAGATGCCGGCGATCGCCACCAGCTGCGCCTCCAGGCAAGTGGTGAAGATGCGTGCCTCGGCGTTGCCGCGCGCCCCCGCGATCGCCTTGCCGCGCAGCGGCGCGTACACGTGCACGTGGCCGTCGGCGATCACCTCGGCGCCGAAGTTCACCACCTCCGTCACGATCACGTCGCCGCCGCGCGCGTACACCTGCTGGCCCGAGCGCAGCGGCCGGTCGATCAGCAGCGTGCCGCCCTGCGGTACCGGCACCTCGCGCACGATCTGCGGCGCGGGGCTCGGCGCCTCGGTGGGCGCGGGCGCCCGCGCCGGCGGCGCGACGGGCATGGCGGCGATCGCGAGGCCCGCCGCACGTGCGGCTGCCGACTGGCCCTCGGTCGCGCCGCGCACGGCCACGGGCTGCGTCTGGTGCCGCGCGAGGATGGCGCGCAGCTTCACGAAATCGATGGCCTCGCCCGAACCGTCCGCCGGCAGCTGCGACAGGTCGATGACCACCGGCTCCTGCTCGAAGAAGTCGGGCGAGTCGGCCAACTGGGCGTCGAGCGCCTCGGTCAGCACGGCCAGGTCGGCCGTCTTCAGGATCACCGCGATCAGCGGCAGCGTCGCGCTCTTGAATTCGAACACCGCGTGGGTGCGCGCGGCGGAGGCATCGGTCATCGACAAATCGGAAGGGGAGAGGAGAAGAGGGGATCGCCGTGGGCGTGCAGCGCCCGAGTCTAACGGCGCAACGGCTGGCGCGAAGCCGCTGCGACGGGGCCACGCGCGGCCGGTGCACAGCTGTTGCATGCCGTTTCACCTGCCCGTGGCGGCGCCGGAGCCGTCCGATCTCGGCGTTTCCGAGGGGGTGGCCGGCTCCGGCGCCGCTGTACAAAGCAGAGCGCGTGCGGGCGCGGCCCGTGCGCCATCTCCTTCCAACACACAGAGACATCAAGATTCGGAGGCATCGCGTGAAGCACCTGAGCGGCCTGGACGCCACATTCCTGCATTTCGAGACCCCGGAGATGCCCATGCACGTCGGTTCGCTGAACGTGCTGGAGCTGCCCAAGGGCTACAAGGGCGACTTCTACGAGGACGCCAAGGCCTTCATGGCCAGCCGCATCCACCTGGCCGATGTGTTCACGCGCAAGCTGGCATTGATGCCCTTCGACCTGTCCAACCCGGTGTGGGTGGACGACGACGACATCGACATCGACTACCACGTGCGGCACATCACGCTGCCCAAGCCCGGCACCAACCGGCAGCTGCAGCAGTACGTGGCCCGGCTGCATTCGTCGCTGATCGACCGCAGCCGCCCGATGTGGGAGTTCTACATCATCGATGGCCTGCAGAGCGGCGACGTGGCGCTCTACACCAAGGTCCACCACGCGGGCATCGACGGCCAGGCGGGCGTCGAGGTCGGCAAGGCCATTTTCGACCTCGAGCCCACGGGCCGCGTCGTCAAGCCGCCGCGCGACAAGCCGCGCCGCAACGGCTACCAGCTCGGCATGGCCGAACTGGCGACTGCCGCGCTGCGCAACACCGCGGCGCAGTACGTCAAGCTCTACAAGATGCTCCCGGCGCTGGGCAAGGCCCTGAGTTCGCTCGCGACCCCGACCGCCGACTCGACCCCGGCCGATGCGAAGGCGCTCGCCAAGCGCTTCGACCTCACGGCGCCGCGCACGCCCTTCAACGTCTCGATCACCAACCAGCGCAGCTTCGCCGGCCGCACCATCCCGCTGGCCGAGACCAAGGCGATCGCCAAGCACTTCGGCGTCACGCTCAACGACGTGGTCATGGCCACCGTCTCGGGCGCGCTGCGCAGCTACCTCAAGGACAGCAACGAGCTGCCCGACAAGTCGCTCGTGGCCGGCGTGCCCGTGAGCCTGCGCGAGGCCGGCGACGACACCGCCAACAACCAGGCCAGCATGATCCTCGTGAGCCTGGCCAGCGACATCAAGGACCCGCTGGAGCGCCTGAAGGCCATCCACAAGTCGTCGACGCAGTCGAAGTCGACGATGAACAAGTTCAAGGCCGTCGTGCTCGACGACTTCCCCATGTTCGGCGCGCCCTGGCTGATGTCGGGCGTGGCGTCGATGGTGGGGCGCTCGGGCCTGGTCAACGTGCTGCCGCCGATGGCCAACGTCGCCATCTCCAACGTGGCCGGCGCGCCCTTCCCGATGTATTTCGCCGGCGCGCTGGTCACCTGCTACTACCCCGTGTCGATCGCCAGCCAGGGCATGGCCCTCAACGTCACCGTGCAGAGCTACAACGGCCGCATGGACTACGGCCTCATCGCCTGCCGCCGTGCCGTGCCCGACATCACCGAGATCGGCGACTACATGCTGGCCGAGCACAAGAAGCTGATGGACCTGATGCAGAAGGTGCCGGCCGTGGCGGGCGCCGCCAAGCCGGTGGCCGGCACCGCGCCCGCACCGGCACCCGCGGTCGCGGCCGAAGTCCCGGCCGCCCCGGCCCGCAAGGCCGCCGCCCCGCGCAAGGCGCCGGCCGCGAAGAAGACCAGGGCCCCGGCCGCTGCCGCGGGCAAGGCCGCGCCCCCGGCGGCGGCCAAGACGCCTGCCCGGAAGGCGGCGCCGGCCAGGAAGACAGCGGCCAAGACGACGCGGGCGCGCAAGGCGGCCACTGCGGGCTGACCCTCGTCGAGGCCGTCATGCAGGCGCAACCGCCCATCGGCGGTGCGCCTGTTTTCATGGGCCTGGTGCGGGCGGCGCGGGCGTGGGCAATTGTTCCTTGTCGGCCCTGTAACGCGCACCCACATTCGCAGCTCCATAACATCCATCACCCGACGGTGAGCGGCTGGTACATCGGCAACATCCTCTTCGGCGGCCTGACCGGGATGATCGGCGTCGACCTGGCCACCGGCGGCATGTACGTGTTCCCCGACAGCGTGACCGGGTCGCCGGACGCCTCCGCGCCCGCCAAGAGTTCGTCGCTGCCGGCCACGCTCATGATCGTGGCGACCGATGCGCTCTGCGAAGAGCAGATGCGTGGCGTGCGGCTGGTGGCGACGGCGCACTGAACACGCGGCTTGCAAGCTAAAACGCCCCGGCGCAACGCCAGCGGACGCACAACGCTATCGAAACAATAGCGTCGATCTGGCTTCGACCGGTACAACAGGCGGGGCCCGCCTTCGGGGTGCGTGGTGCCGAGGTAGTAGACCGCGCATGGCGACCACCCGAAACGCCCAGCTTTTCGAGACGGTTTTCACGCTGTCTGGATGAAAGATCGCTCATCCCTTTTTCGATGGACTTCGCATCGCCAGCCGATGTCCCCGACCTCCCCATAATGGCCATCGGTACAGGCGTACTCATCAGGTCCAGTCGATCCAGTCGTGATGGGCTTGATGAAGTACCGAACAACAACAGAAGTTCAGGGAGAGGCCATGCAGGCATCGTCACACGCGCTGCGCGTTCGCAGCGCAGCCATTCCTTTGCATGCGGGGCAGCCCGCCCCGGAGCCCGTGCGGCTCTCGGGCAGGGAAGGCCTGAACCACCTGTTCGAGTACGAGCTGCTGCTCAAGACCCCGGATGCCCTGAACCTGGGAGCTTCTGGCGCCACCGACTTCGACCTCGACGCCTTCATCGGCCGGGAGCTGTCGTGCCTCATCGAACTGGACGGTGCCGGCGAATTGCTGCCCGGTGCCGCCGGAGCCTCCGTGGACCGCATCGGCGCCGGCACCCGGGAGATCAACGCCCTCATCACCGAAGCGGCCCTCTGGGGCGAAGAAGGCCGCCACGTCCAGTACCGCCTCGTCCTGCGCCCCTGGGGCACATCACCAGAATCGAAGACAACCAAGGCCGCAAGGACCAGCGGGGTCAGGGCTTCGAGCTGCGCACCGACGGCCACGGCGCAGTGCGCGCCCAGGACGGGCTGCTCATCACCACCGAGGCGCGCCCGAATGCCAGCGGCCATGTCAAAGGCCTGGGCGAGACCGTCGCCCGCCTCACGGCCGCCCGCGACCAGATCGAGGGCCTGCACGACGCTGCCGCCCTCGCCACCGCGCAAGACCAGGGCGACGACCAGTCGACCGTGGCCAAGGAGACCCAGCGCCAGAACGAGGCCATCCAGGGCAAGGGCAGCGCCGACCCCGCCAAGGGCCACTTCCCCGAATTGAGCGAACCCCACCTCGTGCTCGCCAGTCCGGCCGGCATCGCCGCCACCGCCACCGACAGCCTGCACGCCCACAGCGGCGGGCACACCCAGCTCACCAGCGGCGGCCACACCTCCTTCAGCACCGCCAGGCGCTGGCTGGCGGCGGTCAAGGACGGCATCCGCGCCTTCACCCTCAAGAACGGCATCAAGGCCTATGCGAGCGAGGGCGACATCGACATCGAGGCGCACAGCGACGCGATCGACCTGACGGCCCTGAAGGACGTGGAGATCGTGAGCACCGAGGACACGGTGTACTTGGCAAACGAAACATCAAGAGCTTCGGAAGGACCTACGATTACCTTCAGGACCCTGAGCGTCGCAAGAAAGAAACGGGCGACAGCCTGTTGATCATCGAGGATGCCGACTTCAGTGGCGTGGACTTCAAAGGTCTGGTCTGGAAGAACATTCAATTCAAGAACTGCAGCTTTCGAGGTGGCTACGAAACGAAGCTAGATCGGCTGGAGACCACCACTTTCGACGATTGCGAATTCGTCGGCGTTCACAGTTTTGGTGACATGGTCGACGTCAAGGATCCGGAACTAAGGAAGCAGGAAACAGGAGATGCACCGTTGGTGGTGGAAGGGGCGCTATTCAACGGCGAGACCTTCGACACCCAGGTTTGGCGCAACGTTCGCTTCGTGAACTGTGATTTCGTCGGGGCTTACGAAATCAAGCTCGATGGGCTACGTCACTGCCAATTCGAAAGCTGCCGCTTCTCGGCCATCATCGATTGGGGCGTGGCTCAGGATGTGGTCTTTTCAAAGTGCGAAGCCTTGGGCGGAGAAGTCAATATCGGGACAGAGCCAGGAAGCAAGGCGGTGCGCTTCGAGGATTGCAAGTTTGAAGGCGCGGATGATCGCAATCACTGGGGCACGATGGGTACCGAGGGAGAGGCCGAGTACTTGCGATGCAAGGTCAAGTGGTTCTCGGTGTTCGGATTTGCGCGACTGACCTTGAGCGACTGTACGCTCGAGAATGTCAGGCTTCGTACTGACAGTCGAGCAAGCAGCGGTGACGCCTATCAAAGTTCTGAGGTGTGGATCGAGAACTGCAAGCTGCGTGGGATTGTTGAAGCGCCATCGAGCTATCTCCAATCCCTGACCATCCGCGACACCGTTTTGGAGCACCTCGATCTGAGCGGGGCGACGGTCAAGGGGGATGTGGTGATGGAACGGGTGCGAGGAGGGCACATCAAGCTAGGCATCAAGGAGAACGCAGGCAACTTCAGACTCAAGGACAGCCAGTTGTATGGTGGCTCTAGCGACATCAATGCCACCAACTACGTATACGCTGGTGCCTTCAAGAGTGTGTTGATCGACAACTGTGCGTTTGGCAGTGATCTGCTCGCACGGGTCCTCGTTGCAGGAGGATTTGATCCCAACGTCAAGACACCTCAACCCGTGATCACGCACAGCTATGTGGTACGCGGAAGCAAGTTCCCCATCTTTGACGCTGGCGCACTGAATGCGGGCCAGGTGATCCTGCAAGGCAACGAAATTGGCGCCCTCGACCTGAGCAACAGCCGCATCGATCAACTCGAACTCATGGGCAACACGATCAATCGGTTGGTGGACCTGAGCAACACGCAGGTCAAGCAGAGCAAGTTGCAGAGTTTTGCCAAGGGCCAACTCAAGCTTGCTGGCTCGAATGTCCGGCCGAACTGAGCGGCAGGCAGGCGAGCCACCTGCGAGTGCAGCCAGCGTGCCGGCTGTAGCGGCGCGCAAGCGCCGACGTCGGCAACTAGGCGTTCTTCGACCTGCCCAGCAGCGCCCACAGGATGATCGCCCCGAAGGTCGCGGTGCCGATGCCGCCCAGCGCGAACTGGCCGAACTTGAGCGTGAAGTCGCCGGTGCCGAGGATGAGCGTGATGGCCGCCACGATGAGGTTGCGGTTCTGCGAGAAGTCGACTTTGTTGTCGACCCAGATCTTGGCGCCCGCCACCGCGATGAGGCCGAACACCACGATGCTCACGCCGCCCATCACCGGCAGCGGAATGGCCTGGATCAGCGCGCCGAACTTCGGCGAGAAGCCCAGCAGCAGCGCGATCAATGCCGCCACCACGAACACCGCCGTCGAGTAGATGCGCGTCGCGGCCATCACGCCGATGTTCTCGGCGTAGGTCGTCACGCCCGTGCCGCCGGCCGAGCCGCTCACCACCGTGGCGATGCCGTCGCCGATGAAGGCGCGGCCGATCAGCGGGTCGAGGTTGCGGCCGGTCATGGCCGTGACGGCCTTGAGGTGCCCCAGGTTCTCGGCCACGAGGATGACGGCCACCGGCGCGATCAGCAGCATCGCGCTGCCCTCGAACACCGGCGTGGTGAAGGTGGGTGCGCCGAACCAGGCGGCGGCCGCGATGCCCGAGAAGTCCATCGGCTTGCCCAGGCCCAGGCCGTTGGTCAGCACCGCGTAGACGATGCTCGCCAGGATCAGCCCGATGAGGATCAGCAGGCGCTGCACCATGCCGCGCGTGAACACCGCCACCAGCCCCACGCACAGGAAGGTCACGGCCTGCATCCACGCATCGAAGTTCGTCGGTGCCATGTTCTTGATCGGCACCTGCGCGAGGTTCAGGCCGATGACCGCCACCACCGCCCCCGTCACCACCGGCGGCATGAAGCGCTCGATCCAGCCGGTGCCAATGGCCTGCACGATGGCGCCGATGAGGATGTAGACGACGCCACAGGCCACGATGCCGCCCAGCGCCACCGCGAGGTTGCCGTTCGGCCCCTTGCCCGCATAGCCGCTGGCCGCGATCACCACGCCGATGAAGGCGAAGCTCGAGCCCAGGTAGCTCGGCACGCGCCCGCCGGTGACGAGGAAGAAGATGAGCGTGCCGATGCCGCTCATCAGGATCGCGATGTTGGGGTTGAAGCCCATCAGGATCGGCGCCAGCACCGTGGCGCCGAACATCGCGATGACGTGCTGCACACCCATCGCCGCGGTCTGCGGCCACGGCAGCCGCTCGTCGGGCGCCACGACGGCACCCGGGGTCATGGCGACTTCGCGCCAGCTGAAAAGGCCCATGGATGTCTCCTGTGTGTTGTTGGATGCCTGGAAGCGGGATCGGACAGCCGAACGCAGAGGGCGCAGAGATCACGCCAAGGGCGCAGAAGAACAACAGCCAAACTTTTGAATGGAGTTCTTCTGCGCCCTCTGCGAGCCCCTCGCGTCCTCTGCGTCCGGCTGCCCGTATTCGATCAGCCCTGCAGCACCGCCATCGTGATGCGCGACACGCAGGTCAGCTGCCCCGCGTCGTTGGTCATGTCGATCTGCCACACCTGGGTGGTGCGGCCGATGTGCACGGCGCGGGCGGTGCCGGTCACCCAGCCGCTGCTGGCCGAGCGGATGTGGTTGGCGTTGATGTCCAGGCCGACGGCGCGGTGGCCTTCGGGGGCGGAGTAATGCGCGCCGCAGGAGCCCAGCGTCTCGGCCAGCACCACCGAGA
This sequence comes from Comamonadaceae bacterium ALPHA2B, assembly GCA_005503065.1. GTDB lineage: Bacteria > Pseudomonadota > Gammaproteobacteria > Burkholderiales > Burkholderiaceae_C > Xenophilus. The sequence goes on along the minus strand of SCOE01000016.1, from coordinate 13,146 downwards.
CGCCGCCATGCAGGATGCGGAAGGGCTGCACGGTGCGCTCGTCCACCGGTACGCGGGCGCGGATGAAGTCGTCGCCGACCTCCAGGAACTCGATGCCGAGCCGCTCGACCGCGGTCTTCGCGTGGCTGCGGGTGAGTTCGTCGACGGACACGTCTTTCTTCCAGATGCGCATGCAGGTCTCCAAGGGGGGGATGTCCGGCGCGGCGCCGGCGGCCCGGAACTATAGCGACGGCGACTGACAGGCGGGCGTCGCGCCAGCGTCTAAGCTGCGCCGCATGGATGCACCCGCCGCGCCCCCGCCGGCCCGCAGACGCCGCCCCGCCCGCTGGCTGGCCTGGGGCGGCCTGGGCGTGCTCGGCGCCGTGGTGCTGGCGGTGGTGGCCCTGATGGCCTGGCTGCCCGACGACGACGAGGTCGCGCAGCGCACGGCACAGGAGTTCGAGCGGCGCTTCGGCGTCGCGCTGACCATCGGCAACGCCCGTTGGGCGCTGCGTCCGGTGCCGGTCATCGAGTTCCGCGATGTGGCCACGCAGCAGGACCAGCCGATCACGCTGCGCCGGCTGGCGGTGTACCCGCAGTGGCGTTCGCTGCTGCAGCGCCGCATCGAGATCTCGCGCCTGGAGGTCGAGGGCCTGGTGCTGCCGCGCGCGTCGGTGCGGGCCTTCCGCGGGCGCGAGAAGCGTGCCGACGATCCGCCGGCCGCGTCGAGCTGGACGCTCGCCGACATCCCCGTGCACACGGTGCGCTTCAGCGACGTGTCGTGGATCGACCGCCGCGGGATCGGCCTGGCCTACGACGGCGAGATCGAGTTCGGCAGCCGCTGGCGCCCGCGCGAGGTGCAGGTCGAGCGGCCCGGCGTGTCGCCGCCGGCGCGCGCACACATCACGCGGGACGGCGAGGTGATCGACGACAGCGCCGGCCAGGGTGACGTGGGCACCGAGCGCTGGCGCGTCGCCGTGGAGGTCGGTGGCGGCAGCTGGGATGGCGACGCCACCTTGGCGACCGAACCCGACGGCCGCATGCGCCTGACGGCCCAGCTGGCGCCGAAGGACATCGACCTGGAAGCACTCACCGGTGCCTTCGGCCGCCACTCGGCCGTGGCCGGCCGCATGTCGGGCGAGACCACGCTGGAGGCCAATGGCGAGCATGTGGGCGAACTGGTGCGCAGCCTGCACACCCGCACGCGCTTCAAGGTGCATCCGGCCACGCTGCGGCGCTTCGACCTGGCCCGCACGGTGAGCACGGCCGGCACGCAGCGCGAGGGCCAGACGGTGCTGGACGAGCTCACCGGCACGCTGGACACGCAAAACACGGGGGACGGCATCGCGCTGCACTACATCGACCTGCGTGCACGCTCGGGGGTGCTGACGGCGAGCGGCGACGTGCGCGTGCTCAACCGCCGGCTGCAGGGCGACGTGGCGGTCGATCTGGTCGACGGCGTGGTGGGGTTCCCGCTCAAGCTCGGCGGCACGCTGGACAAGCCCGAGCTGTCGCTGACCGGCGGCGCGCTGGCGGGCGCGGCGGCCGGCAGTGCGGTGCTGCCGGGCGTGGGCACGGCCATCGGCGCGCGCATCGGGCAGAAGTTGGAGCGCCTGTTCGGCAGCGAGGATGCGCCGGCGAAGAAGGCGGCGCGGCGCAACAAGTCGAATTCGCGCTGAGCCTTGGCGGAGATCGTCACGTTTGTGACGAGTTTGGCTGTGATGCCCGGCTGGCTTGCGCTGGCGGGCGATTGCACTTCTGCTTTTCGAGTCCTTGGTTGGGTTTGTTGGGGCTCTTCGGCTGGTCGGCACGAGCGCCGTGGGCCTGAACCCGGCCGGCGGCGCCGGTATGCGTTCTCCGGCGCAGGCTCGCGCTGACTGTCGTGCGGCACAACGGATGTGCTCGCCTGGAATCGACGCGCTTGGGGCACTGCACGGCGCCGCGAATGGCGCCTGCGCCCGCACACCGGCACCACCGGCCTGGACGGTGGGGTTGATCGGCCGGCACGACGGGGGCGCGTTCGGTTTGGTCGCGGCTCTTCTCTGCCCCTCACCTCCAACCTTTGGTCTTGTCCCAGCCGTTCGGGTTGAGCTTGTCGAAACCCTGCGCAGCGCTTCGACAGGCTCAGCGCGAACGGGGATGGGGCACTCAAAGAGGGAAGAAGAAAGTGCAGCGCAGCGGTTCGGTGCGGCCGCCGCCAGCGCCCCCGTGCGTCGTGCTGGCCAATCAGCCGCAACGACGGAGCGAGCCCCCAGTCAAAGCCTCAGAAGGCTGCGAACCAAGAAAGTAACGAACGTGACGATTTCGGCCGCAACGCAGACACAGCAAGCGCCACAGCCCGATTGCACTTTGCGCCCAAGCGGTGCCAAGCCTGTGGCGTGCGCGCACTCCTACCCGCATCGCGGGCTCCTCCCACAGGGCGCCGGATGACGTGGGCGCAGCCTCATGTGGTTCGCATTGCACGACGACCGACCCAGACCAAGGAGTCCCCACCATGAACGACCAATCGCCACCCGCCTTCGCCTTCCCCACCGCGGAGCACCCTGCGCAGGCCGAAAAGGTCGCCAGCGCCCGCACGCCCCAGCCCGACGACAACACCCTCGACCAGGCGATTGCCGAGTCCTTCCCGGCCAGCGACCCGGTGTCCGTCACCGTGAGCGAGCCTCCCGCCGCCGCACCGCGCAGGGAAGCGCCGACGGCTGCGGTGGAGGAGCGGCCGGTGTGGCGCCGGCCCACCCCGGTGGCATTGGCCTCGTCGGCCGTCATCGGCCTCGGCGCGGTCGCCTGGTGGGCCTACGGGGCCTGGCAGCGCAGCCGCTCGCCGCAACGTCGGCTGATGACGCGCTTCGGGCTGCGCTGAAACGACCCGCGGCCTTCAAACGCCGGGCAGATGCAGCCGCGAGGAGGTCTTCACCTCCTCCATCACGGCATAGGTGCGCGTCTCGCGCACGCCCGGCAGTTGCCACAGGACCGAGCCCGCGAAGCGGCGGTAGTGGTCCATGTCGGCGCTGCGCGTCTTGAGCAGGTAGTCGAAGCCGCCGGCCACCATGTGGCATTCCAGGATCTCCGGCCGCGTCTGCACCGCGGCCTTGAACTGGTCGAACACGTTGGGCGTCGTGCGGTCCAGCAACACCTCGACGAAGACCAGCATCCCCGCGCCCAGCTTGGCCGGGTTCAGCCGCGCCTCGTAACCCAGGATGTAGCCCTCCTGCGTGAGTCGCTGCACACGCGCCAGCACGGCCGTGGGCGACAGCCCCACCGATTCGGCCAGCTTCACGTTCGGCAGCCGGCCGTCGGCCTGCAGGGCGGCCAGGATGCGCAGGTCGAGTCGGTCGAGGTCGGCCATGGCGGATAGAGATTCGTTCGGTGAAGTGGACGATTTTCGACCGGAAATTCGGTGCAATCTGCGGAAACATCGAGCAATCCACACCGCTTGCCCTGCCGCCATGACCGCTGACCCCGCCGCTGCACACGACGCGCCCTTCGACCTGCAGCTGCAGGCCCAAGGCCCGCTGCGCGCCGCCATCTCCGCCGCTTGCCGCCGCCCGGAGCCCGAGCAGCTCGCCGCACTCCTGCCCGAGGCACGCCTGTCACCCGCGCAGGCGCAAGCCGCCCACGCGCTCGCCCGACGCCTCGCCGAAGGCCTGCGCGCGCACCCGCAGGTCGGCAAGGCCGGGCTGGTGCAGGGGCTGTTGCAGGCCTACTCGCTGTCGTCGCAGGAGGGCGTGGCGCTCATGTGCCTGGCCGAGGCGCTGCTGCGCATCCCCGACCGCGCCACGCGCGACGCGCTCATCCGCGACAAGCTGGGCCCCGGCGACTGGCAGGCGCACGTGGGCGGCAGCCCCTCGCTCTTCGTCCATGCCGCGACCTGGGGGCTCGTGCTCACGGGCAAGCTGGTCGCCACGCACAACGAGACGGCGCTCGGCGGTGCGCTGGGGCGCGTGCTGGCGCGTGGCGGCGAGCCGCTGATCCGCAAGGGCGTGGACATGGCCATGCGTCTCATGGGCGAGCAGTTCGTCACCGGCGAGACCATCGACGAGGCCCTGGCCAACGCCCGGCGGCAGGAGGCGCGGGGCTTTCGCTATTCGTACGACATGCTCGGCGAGGCCGCGCTCACCGACGCCGATGCGCGCCGCTACCTCGCGGCCTACGAGGCCGCCATCGACGCCATCGGCGCCGCCTCGGCCGGTGCGGGCGTGGTCGGCGGTCCGGGCATCTCGATCAAGCTCTCGGCCCTGCACCCGCGCTACAGCCGGGCGCAGCGCGAGCGCGTGATGGACGCGCTCTACCCACGCCTGCTCGCGCTGGCCGAACGCGCGCGCGGCCACGACATCGGCCTGAACATCGACGCCGAGGAGGCCGACCGGCTGGAGCTGTCGCTCGACCTGCTCGAGCGCCTGTGCCACGAGCCTTCGCTGGCGGGCTGGCACGGCATCGGCTTCGTCATCCAGGCCTACCAGAAGCGCTGCCCGCAGGTGATCGACTGGCTGGTCGACCTGGGACGACGCAGCGGCCACCGGCTCATGGTGCGGCTGGTCAAGGGCGCCTACTGGGACAGCGAGATCAAGCGCGCCCAGGTCGACGGCCTGGCCGATTACCCCGTCTACACGCGCAAGGTGCACACCGACGTCGCCTACATCGCCTGCGCGCGCCGGCTGCTCGCGGCGCCCGATGCGGTGTTCCCGCAGTTCGCCACGCACAACGCGCACACGCTGGCGGCCATCGTGCAGCTCGCGGGGCCGGACTTCCACAAGGGCCGGTACGAGTTCCAGTGCCTGCACGGCATGGGCGAGCCGCTGTACGAACAGGTCGTGGGCGAGCGCGGGCTGAACCGCCCCTGCCGCATCTACGCGCCCGTGGGCACGCACGAAACCCTGCTGGCCTACCTCGTGCGGCGCCTGCTGGAGAACGGCGCCAACACCTCCTTCGTCAACCGCGTGGCCGACCGCAGCCTGCCCATCGACGCTCTGATCGTCGATCCGGTGCAGGCCGTCGAGGCGCAGGCGCGCGAGGAGGGTGCGCTCGGCCTGCCGCATCCGCGCATTCCGGCCCCGCGCGCGCTCTACTCGGACCGCGCCAATTCGCGCGGCCTGGACCTGGCGAGCGAACCCGTGCTGGCCGAGCTGGCCGTCGCCCTGCGCGAGAGCGCCGCACGCCCTGCGCATGCGGCGCCGATGCTCGCCACGCCGATCGCTGCAAGGGCCGCGAGCCCGGTGCGCAACCCCGCGAATCACGGCGACGTCGTGGGCGAGGTACAGGACGCCACGGCCGAGGACGTGCCAGCGGCCATCGCTGCCGCGCAGGCCGCCTTCACGGGCTGGCGCGCCACGCCGCCCGCGGACCGCGCCGCCATCCTCGAGCGCGCCGCCGACGCCTTCGAGTCCACCATGCCGCGCCTGCTGGACCTGCTCGTGCGCGAGGCCGGCAAGACGCTCGGCAACGCCGTGGCCGAGGTGCGCGAGGCGGTCGACTTCCTGCGCTACGACGCGGCGCAGCTGCGCGCCGCGTTCGACAACGCCACGCACCGGCCGCTCGGCCCCGTGGTGTGCATCAGCCCGTGGAACTTCCCGCTGGCCATCTTCACCGGCCAGGTCGCGGCGGCCCTCGCGGCCGGCAACACCGTGCTGGCCAAGCCGGCGGAGCAGACGCCGCTGGTCGCGGCCGAGGCGGTGCGCCTGCTGCATGCGGCCGGCGTGCCGCCCGGCGCCCTGCAGCTGCTGCCCGGCCCGGGCGAGACCGTGGGCGCCGCGCTGGTGGCCGATGCGCGCGTGCAGGGCGTGCTCTTCACCGGTTCCACGCCGGTCGCGCGGCTGCTGCAGCGCGCGCTGGCCGGCCGCCTTGGCGACCATGGCCAGCCCGTGCCGCTGATCGCCGAGACCGGCGGCCAGAACGCCATGGTGGTCGACTCCTCCGCGCTGGTCGAGCAGGTGGTCGCCGACGTGGTGGCCTCGGCCTTCGACAGCGCGGGCCAGCGCTGCTCGGCGCTGCGCGTGCTGTGCGTGCAGGACGACGTCGCCGAGCGCCTGCTGGCCATGCTGCGCGGCGCCATGGCCGAGCTCGCGCTGGGCGAGCCGACGCGACTGGCGACCGACGTCGGCCCCGTCATCGACGCCGAGGCCCAGCAGGCCCTGCTGGCCCACATCGAGGCGATGCGCGCGCGCGGCTTCGACGTGTTCCAGGCCGCGCGCGGTGCGAACCCTGGCGCGGACCCAGGCACCTTCGTGCCGCCCACGCTCATCGAGATCGACGGCATCGAGCGGCTGGAGAAGGAGGTCTTCGGCCCCGTGCTGCACGTGCTGCGCTTCGCGCGCAGCGGGCTCGATGCGCTGCTCCAGCGCATCGCCGCCACCGGCTACGGCCTGACCATGGGCGTGCATTCGCGCATCGACGAAACCATCGAGCGCGTCGCCGCGCGGGCGCAGGTGGGCAACCTCTACGTCAACCGCAACATGGTGGGCGCCGTGGTCGGCGTGCAGCCCTTCGGCGGCGAGGGGCTGTCGGGCACGGGCCCGAAGGCCGGCGGGCCGCTGTACCTGTACCGCTTGCTCGCGCAGCGGCCCCTTGCCACGCCGCTGCCGCCACAGGCCGACGCGCAGGCCGCAGACGGCACGCCCGCGCGGCCCGCGCTGCGGGCGTTGACCGCCTGGTGCCGTGCGCAGCAGCGCGGCGATGCGGCCTTGTGCGAGCGCTTCGCCGGTGCCTGCGTGGCCGGCGTGCAGCGCGTGCTGCCGGGGCCGACCGGCGAGCGCAACGTCTACCGGCTCGAAGGCCGCCATGCCGTGCTCTGCCTGGCCGGCGACGAAGGCGACCGCCTCGCGCAACTGGCCGCCGTGCTGGCCGTCGGTTCACGCGCGCTGTGGCCCGAGTCGCCCGAGGCCCGCGCGCTGCACGCCGCGCTGCCGGCCGAGGCGCAGGCGCAGGTCATCTTCACGCCCGACTGGCGAAGCAGCGAGCCGACGGCCTTCGACGCCGTGCTGCACCATGGCAGCCCCGGTGCGTTGCGCGCGGTCTGCGAGGCGCTCGCCGCGCGGCCCGGCGCCATCGTGGGCGTGCAGGGCCTGGCACCCGGCGATGCGGCCATCGTGCTCGACCGGTTGCTGCTGGAGCGCAGCCTCAGCATCAACACCGCCGCAGCCGGTGGCAATGCACACCTGATGACCATCGGTTGAATCTTGGCTGGCCGCGCGCGGCGCCGAGGCATAGACTGTCGCGCCCGCCGACGCGGGCCGAAACGGGGGTGCCTGCCATGTCCGCCGCCATCATTGCCGCGCTCTTCTTCACGGTGGCGCTGCTCGTCACCACCGCCTACTTCATCATGGGCGCGATCCCGCTGCTCATCCTGCGGCACGACACGCCGCTCGATGCGCGCTTCGTGCGCGGCTTCTTCAACGTCTACTACCGGGCCGCCTTCATCACCGCCGGCGCCACCGCGCTGAGCTACGGGATCGCCGGGCGGCCGGGCGTGGCCTGCGGCGCCGCCGCGCTGGCGCTGGTGGCCCTGCTGCTGCGACGGCGCGTCATCCCCAGCATGGACGCGCTGGGCTCGCGCATCCAGGGCGATTTCATGGACGCGATCCCGGGCTTTCGCAAGCTCCATGTGTGGGCCATCCTCATCAACATCGCGCAGCTGGTCGCGATCGTGTGGAGCCTCATCGCGCTCAGCCCCTGAAGCCGACCGCTTCATCCCTTCACGCCCACCCCATGACCCCGACCGAAACAGACAACTTGCTTCACACACTGAAAGCCCGCTTCGACAAGCACCCGCAACGCCACGCCGGCATCGCGTGGACCGAGGTCCAGGCCCGGCTCGAATCGAACGCGAAGGCGCTGAAGACCCTGCAGGCGATGGAAGCCACCGGCGGCGAGCCCGACGTGATCGGCCGCCATCCGCAGGCCGAAGGTGTCGTGTTCTGCGACTGCGCGCCCGAGAGCCCAGCCGGCCGCCGCAGCCTGTGCTACGACCGCGCCGCGCGCGAATCACGCAAGGAGCACGCACCCGCCGGCAGCGCCGTCGAGATGGCCGCCGAGCTCGGCATCGAGCTGCTGACCGAGGCGCAGTACCGCCAGTTGCAGCAGCTCGGCGAGTTCGACCTCAAGACCTCGAGTTGGATCGCCACGCCGCCCACGATGCGCAAGCTGGGTGGCGCACTGTTTTGCGACCGGCGCTACGGCCAGGTCTTCACGTACCACAACGGCGTGCAGTCGTACTACGCGGCGCGCGGCTTCCGAGGCGCGTTGACGGTGTGACGACGCACGGCCGCTGGCTGGATCAGCGCTTGCCCAGATGGCTGGCGACGGCCTCCACCGACACGCCGACCTGCTCTACCGCCACGCGCAGCGCGTGTTCGGACACGCCGAAGCGTTGCGTCCAGTAGCGCACCTCGTGCGGCTCGTTCACATTGATCCGGCTGCGGTCCTGCGCGCCGGCATTGCTCAGGTCATCGGCCATGGCTGGGCTCCTGTATTGTGTTGGCGAGGGACCCAGCGTTGCGCGTGCGTCCTCCTGCGCACAGCAGACGCCCTGCATCCGCCATGCAGGACAGCGCCTCACGCCATCCGCGCGATCGCCGTGTAGCCTGTCGCCCATGGACCCGCTCCTCGCCGCCTCGGCCCGTGCCCTTGCCCTGGGCGACGCACTGGGCGCGCTCGGCGGTATCGCGCTGCGCGACGACCCGCCCGCATTGGCCCTGCGCGGCATCGCCATGGCCCGGCTGGGCGAGTACCCGCGGGCGCGCGAGCTGCTGCGCCAGGCCGCGCGGCGCTTCGGCACGCACGAAGCCGTGGCCCGCGCGCGCTGCGTGGTGGCCGAGGCCGAAGTGGCCCTGGCCCTGCGCGACCTGGGCGGCAGCCCGCGCACGCTGTCGGCCGCCGCGGCCACCCTGTCCGCGCACGGCGATCGCGGCAATGCGGTTCAGGCGCGGTTGACGATCGCGCGGCGCGCCCTGCTGCTGGGCCGGCTCGGCGAGGCGCAGGCGGCGCTCGATGCCATCGACCCGGCGCAGCCGCTGCCGCCGCCCCTGGCTGCGCTGGCCGCCCTGAGCCGCGCCGAACTGGCCCTGCGCTCGCTGCGCACCCAAGACGCCACCACCGCGTTGAAGCACGCGCAGATGGCCGCTCAGCGCGCCGGCATCCCCGCCCTCGCGGCCGAGGTGGCCGACGCGCAGGCCCTGCTCGCGCGACCCGCCGCACGCCGCCGCAGCGCGGGGCAGGACGCACCGCTGCGTCTGCACGAGGTCGAGGCGCTGCGCGCGTCGGGCGCGCTGGTGGTCGATGCCTGCCGTCGCGGCGTGCACGCGGGCGGGCGCGGGCTGGCGCTGGCCCGCCGACCTGTGCTCTTCGGCCTGCTGCGCGCACTGGGCGAAGCCTGGCCGCAGGACGCGTCGCGCGACGAGCTGATCGCCGAGGTGTTCCGCACCCGCCATCCCGACGAGACGCACCGCGCACGGCTGCGCGTCGAGATGGGCCGCCTGCGCGCGCTGCTGCGCGGCCTGGCGCGCATCGAGGCCACGCCGCAAGGCTTCGTGCTGCACCCGGTAGATGGCGCATCCTGCGTGCTCCTGCTGCCGCCCATCGACGGCGAGCAGGGCGCGCTGCTGGCCTTGCTGGCCGATGGCGCCGCATGGTCCACCTCGGCCCTGGCGCTCGCGCTCGACGCCAGCCAGCGCACCGTGCAGCGCGCCCTCGCCGAGCTGGAGGCCGAAGGCCGCGTGCGCGCCGTCGGCAACGCGCGCGCACGGCGCTGGGTGGCGCCGCCGCTCACGGCTTTCACGACGATCTTGTTACTCCCCGCCGTGCTGCCGGCTGGCTAGATTGCGGTCCATGGCGACGCGATGTCCGCGGGCCAGAAAAATCCACGGAGTCCTTCCACCATGCCGCAAACCCTTCCCGTCGCCGAGTACCTGCCGCACCCGCCCGGCACGCCCGCCGCCCAGCCCGCCGAGGTGGTGCGCGAGTACGGCCCCTTCGGCGACGCCACCGCCATCCACGGCGTGACGCACGACGGCCGCCGCGTGTGGGCCGCCACCGGCACGCGCCTGGTCGGTTTCGACCCGGCCAGCGGCGAGGCCGCCGACTCGCTGGCCGTGCGCTGCGACGCCGGCACCGCCTTCGACGGCCGGCACTTCTGGCAGATCGCCGGCGCGCGCATCGAGCAAATCGACCCGGCCAGCGGCCGCGTGCTCGCGTCCATCCCCACGCCCAATCCCGAGGGCAACAACTCCGGCATGACCTGGGCCGAGGGCAGCCTGTGGGTGGGCGACTACCGGGGCCGCCGCATCCACCGCCTCGACCCCGCCACCGGCAAGGTGCTGCGCACCATCGAGTCCAACCGCTTCGTCACCGGCGTCACCTGGGTCGACGGCGCCCTGTGGCACGGCACCTGGGAGGGCGAAGAGAGCGAGTTGCGCCATGTGGACGCGGACGACGGCCGCGTGCTCGAGCGCCTGCAGATGCCCGCGGGCGCGGGCGTCAGTGGGCTCGAATCCGATGGTGCCGACCTCTTCTACTGCGGCGGTGGCGGCAGCGGCCGTGTGCGCGCCGTGCGCCGGCCGAAGGCGGCCGCGGCCTGAGGCGACCCCGCCGCGTGCGGACGCCACGCGCGGGAGATGCGATCCACGAGATCGCTGGGACGCCGCAGCGGCACGGGCGCCGCGTGCCGGTATGCGCATCCCGTTCAAGGGCCCGGTGTGCGCCGCGAATGAACGGTGTGGGCCAGGCGTGTGATGTCGGCCGCCACGGCCTCGGGCGGAGCATCGGTGCCAATGCGTGCGCAGCGCAATGCCATGTAGAGCGGAAAACGCTCGCGGATGCGCTGGCGCTCGCGTGCCGCATCGGCGCGCAGATAGGGCCGCGCCAGTTGTCGCTGGACGATGCGCTCGGTGCAAGCCTCCAGGGTCCACCCGGGCATCAGCAGCGCCGTGAGCGGGTCGCTCTCGATGGTCCGGCGCAGCTCTTCGTAGTCTTCGGTGATGTCCGGGGGATAGACCATGAAGCCCGAGGACAGGGCGAGCACCGTCGGCCTTGAGGCGCCGGCCCGCACCCGCCGGTATGTCGCGACATTGCACTGGGCGTAGTGGCGATGCCCATGGGTGTCGATGCACTCGGCGATGCCGCCGACCTCGTGCATGAAGCGCGTGTCCAGGTCGACGAACTGCCAGCCCAGCGCCTGCGCGGCGAGTCGACCTGCCGTCGTCTTGCCGGCACCGCCCGGGCCGACGAGATGCATGAGCAGAGCATGCGACGTGTCGTTCACGGCTCGGCGCAGATCACGCAATGGCGCATGAGCCGATTGGTAACGGATGTGACGACTTTGGCCAAGACGCCCGGCGGGCGGGCGCTGCAGCCCGATTGCACTTTGCCCTTCACGCCGTCGTTCAGGCGGGTGCCGCGCGCCGCAGCAGCGACGCATAGCCCGGCTCCGTCGCCATGCGCGGCAGCACGCCGCCATCGCGCAGCAGCCGGTGCGCCCTGGGCAGGTTCCAGCACGGGATCGCCGTGAACATGTGGTGCTCGCAGTGGTAGTTGACCCAGTAGGGTGCGACCAGTGCGCGTTCGAGCCAGCCCGCGTGCGTGGTGCGTGCCTGGCGCAGCGGGTCGGCCTCGTTCTGCGCAATGAGCGCGTGCTCGGCGATGTTGCGCACCCGGCTCACCAGCGGCAGCCAGGTCGCCATCGGCAGCAGCCACATCAGCACCCAGGCCCACCACAGGCCGGCGACGGAGAAGGCCACGAGGCCCAGGCCGTTGGCGAGCAGGAAGCGCTGGTCCTTGCGCAGCTCGGCCCGCAGCACCGGTCCCCAAGGCGTGCCGGCGGGCCGTGCGCGCAGCGCCTCGCCATAGTGGCCGAAGCGCTGCTTCCAGAAGGTCTGGCCCGTCAGGTCGCGTGCCACCTTGCGCCACAGCGACGCGCGCGTGATGGGGAAGGGCGCCGACAGCACCAGGTCCGGGTCCTCGGTCTGCTGCACGAAGCGGTGGTGCTGCAGGTGGTAGGGGCGGTAGGCCGTGATCGTCGGCGAGCACAGCCATTCGCCCACCCAGTCGTTGACGCGCCGGTCGCGGTGCAGCACCGCATGCGCCGCGTCGTGCATCAGGATGAACAGGCCCAGCTGCCGCGCCCCGACGATCAGCACCGCGAGCGGGATCGTCGCCGGCCACAGCACGCCCATCGCGATGGCCAGCGCGATCACGCCCCAGCAATGCGCCACCAGCCAGAGGCCGCGCCACGGCGAGCGCGCAGTCAGCGCCTGCCATTGGGCGTCGGTAAAAAAGTCCTGAGGTCGGGCGCGAGGGGCAACGGCCACGGAAGCTCCTGAAGCGGGGAGGGGACGTGCCAGTGTGCGCCGCGTGCTGCGCCTGCGCATCGGGCCGACCCCGCAGCCGCCGGTCGCCCTCGCCCGAGTGGCTTGCTCCTCTCCCCCCCTGGGGAGAGGCAGGGTGAGGGGCAGCGCCTTGCGCCTTGACGGCGTTTACTTCGGCGCCGCCGGAATCTGCAGTCCGCGCTCCACCGCCGGCCGCGCCACGAAGGCGGCGAGCACGCGCGCCACGTTCTTGAACTCGTCGAAGCCCACCAACTCGCGGGCCTCGTAGAAGCCGATCAGGTTGCGGATCCACGGAAAGGTCGCGATGTCGGCCACCGTGTACTCGGTGCCCATGATCCAGTCGCGGCCCGCCAGGTGCTTGTCGAGCACGCCCAGCAGGCGCTTGCTCTCGGCCACATAGCGGTCGCGCGGGCGCTTGTCCTCGTAGTCCTTGCCGGCGAACTTATGGAAGAAGCCCAGCTGCCCGAACATCGGCCCGATGCCCCCCATCTGGAACATCACCCACTGCAGCGTGTGCCAGCGCCCGGCCGCGTCGGCGGGAATGAAGCGGCCCGTCTTGTCCGCCAGGTACATGAGCATCGCGCCCGACTCGAACAGCGCCAGCGGCTCGCCGCCCGGCCCGTCCGGATCGATCATGGCCGGGATCTTGTTGTTGGGGTTGAGCGAGATGAATTCCGGCGAGAGCTGGTCGTTCTTGCCGAAGTCCACCCGGTGCACCTCGTAAGGCAGCCCGCATTCCTCCAGCATGATCGACGCCTTCACGCCATTGGGCGTGGGCAGCGAATACAGCTGGATGCGCTCGGGGTGGGCGGCAGGCCATTTCTTGGTGATGGGGAAGTCGGAGAGGGTGGGC
>SCOE01000015.1 GCA_005503065.1 Comamonadaceae bacterium ALPHA2B | reverse complement strand
CATCCCACCATCAGAAGCCGAGGCAAACTACTACCGGCAACTCACCAGTCAGGCCACCACGGTGGCGGTCTGACTTAAACCAAACAGCCTCCGCGAATCCCGGGGTGATTCAGTGCCTCCTCCGCATGGCAGATTCCAGGGCTGATTTGGATGCAGATGCCTACCTGCTGCTGTTCAAGCGCTATCAGGCGGCGGTCCTGGGCGTTCTTGCCATTGAGCAGCTTACAGGTGCCGTTCGGGTGCCTCCTGTACAGGTAAGCGCCACGGGCAATGCGACGGTGGTGGTGGAGGGCGGCAAGAAGACCGCAGACCAGACTACTGCTGATGACAAAGCTTCAGGTGAAGCAACTGGAGCATCCAAAAAGGGCGCAGCCGCGCCGGAGGACGGCGAGTCAAATACTGATGCTATGTCGAAGGTCGATCCTAAAAAAGTGGTCGCCTCGGTTGGGGCCGCTGTCAAAGCGGCCTCGGATAAGACCGGATCAGGGAAGGTTGTGTCTACGAAGGCTGTAGCTAACGGGGCTCAAGCCACTGGAGTCGACCAAAATTCGGCTGCAGCAAAGTCTAAAGACACGGGGAGATCGGGCAGCGCCCAATTGAATGCATCGACTGCAACCGGCGAGATATCCAAGGCCGTTGTTTCCCCCGGCGGATCGAGTTCGGACATGGCGGTTGTCTCTCAAACCGTCTTCAACATCGTCGAGTTGATCGTAACTAAGTCTTTCCAATTCGAGAATTGCTACGCCGCCAATTCACGCGCCACTGTGGCCTCCACCGTCGAGAACTCTTGTCCAGCAGCCCAGCGAATCGACATGTGCGCAAGGCTTGCCACGCGCGAGTACTGTGAAGAGAAAGTTCTCGAAGTCGAAACGAACGCCTTTCTGCGGACGGGCAACGCTGAGAACCCTAATGTCGCCAGAGCCGAGGCTTCAGTGGCACTGCAACGACAGGCAAATGTTGCTATCCCCGCAGACATTCCGCTGGAGGCCATGCGATTTGGGATCTTCCGATGCTCCGGAACTAACGACAAGTTCGTGCAGCAAATGCGTTCACTGCTTGTCAGCAAGGGGGTCCCCGAGCGCCGCATTGCTTTGCGCGAGATTAGCGACGCAGAGTTGAAAGACAAGGGATTTGACGTGTCGGTCGGTGCGCAAGTCCTCTACGATCCAGGCGTCACGAGCGAGGTCAAGGCCGCACCCCAGTTTGTAGCCTACGCCCAGAGCGTCATTGAGCAGTTGAAGGGTGCGGGCAGGGCCTTTGCGAGCCCAAACAGTAAGGAAAGCACTCCGCTGTACATGTCCGTGATGCTTTGCCAACGATGACAATCGCGCAGCGTCTACCGTGCGTCCAACGCGCCGCGATATGTTGGGGCCATCCTCAACATTGGAAAGTCACCCTGCTGCCGCACCAGGGTGATCGCAAGTTCCGTCCGGCTTCTTCGACGCGCCAACAGGCGTGCTGGTGTTGTAGGTCTCGCAATGCGGGCCTGGGCAACCCAAACCTTACCGTTCGGCTCGATGCCCGAGAAACTGATAGTCAGCCAGGACGGTGACCGGCCCGATACCCCAATACACCGTTTCACCCTTGATTGAGGTGACTGTCCATCGATCGTCACGGCCAGATCCAGGACTTACCTTGTAGTCGCCCACACGAAGAGGAAGGGCGGTTTCCTCGGACACGGCGTCGCTGTACCAAGCGGGGTGCCGAAGCACAGTGGTTGGGATATCGAACAGGTCCATGGGGGCGTGATTGTCTGTGGGTCAGCCTCTACGTCGAGAGTAGTGGTTGACCATCGTGCGGCCTATCTCGGCCGCTTCCCCGAGCTGCTGCGGCCGCGTATCGGGCCTGAGCACTGGCCGTTGAGTCGGGATGCACCACCAAGCCTGTGGATAGGTCGGCCCGTCGCGCTTGTCGTTTCTGCCGGGATACCTCTCCCGCCCCGCGATCAGGAGACCGCGCTCGTTCAGGTCGAGCAGGCGAACTTTGTCCATGAGCGGGGTCAGGTAGGTTTCCCCGTCTGCGGCCACCAACTTGGCGATTCGGCCCATTCCCCGGCGGTGCACGATGAGGTCTCCCTGCAGGGGGTTGGCGCGGATGGCGTCGGCATCTAGCCGCGCACCATGGAATCGACAGCGATAAACGATTGCGAACACACCTGTATTTTCATACAGTATCACCATGGATCGCGAAATCTGGATCGCTCTCTGCGCACATCGCCTACAACGGCGCTGGAGGACCATTGATCCGGCCGAACTGGACGAGGTGGCGCGCGAGATCGCGAACAATCCGGATCTGCTTGGTCTCACCCCTGACGAGGCGGCGCTTGCTTGGCTGGAGCCCGTCGGGACAATCCGGAACGTACAGCCTGGTACAGCCGGGTCGAGCCGGTCTTCATAAATCACGCGAGCCAATCGTTTCCTGGCTCAACTCTTCGAGGGGATGGAAATGCTGTTGATCTACGCGCTCGCGAGCTGCGTCGTGCTTGCTGTCGGCGTGTTGTGGCTTGTCTTGGTGTGGCTGAGGGAGCCGCCCGGGCACGCAGCCATGCGCAACGCGATCGAATCGACAATCCAAACCCTCTCTGAGCCGTCAGCGCGATAACTTGGGCGTTTTCAGCAACGCCGGACCAATGTCAGCCTTCTTGGCATGCTCTTCGACGCTCTCTCGGCCGAGTTTCAAGCGCGCCTTCAGCCCTGAGCGGTCAGCGGGGTGGTGGAGTCTGTCGCGCGACCGCCTCGGTGGCTGCGGTCGCAAGGGCCCGCAAACGCCTCACCATGCGGGCCAGCTGGGTCCGGTGTGGAATTTTCTGAGGCGACGCCTGCTCCAGCCGAGCGCGATACTGATCGGTTAGCTCGGCCCAGTCGGAAAATTCTTCGCCAAGTGGATGGTCGGGTTTCATTCAGAGACTACTCTGACCGGTGAGAGTCCAGCAGAGAAATCGGGCGCGACGTAGGAGCAGCGCTCAACAATGTGAACTAATGCATTATATGACCAGCTCTCAGATGCTCGGACTTGTCAGCATATGCTGCTGATATGTGCACCCGCTACATCCCGCCCGAGATGCGCGAGCTAGAAGACTTCTGGCAAATCGGTGCCGGCAAGCGGATGCCGTCGGGGCTGTTCAGGGCACGCGAACTGTTCCCGCTGTCCACAGGGCCGATCGTGCGCCTGGATGGCGAGGGCGAGCGCACGGCGCAACTGGCTCAGTGGGGGATGATCCCTCCGGACAGCGAGACTCGCATCCCGATGAGCCGGCCACGCGGCCCAGGCGAGAAGCCCAAGCGAATCAGCACCGGAACGCTCGTCAGGAGACGATCGCAATTCGGCCGACTTACCGCGAGGCATGGAAGAAGGGCCAACGCTGCATCGTTCCTGCCCGGCTTTTCTTCGAGCCAAACTGGGAAACTGGCGCGAATGTCTGGTGGCGGTTCCTCCGCGCTGATGGTCAGCCGTGGAGCGTGGCGGGTCTTTGGAGCGAGTGGACTGATCCCGCAAGCGGGGAAGTCGTGCCCAGCTATACCATGGTGACGGTAAACGCGGACGCGCACCCGCTCATGAAGCGCATGCATAAGCCTGATCCGCGTCTCGGCCCCGACAAACAGGACAAGCGCAGCTTAGTGCTGCTTGAACGAGGCGAAGTAGACCGGTGGCTGCAAGGCACGGTCGAGGAGGCGAGGGCGCTCATTAAGCTCACGCCGCACGAGGTGTTTGACGCGGCGCCTGCGGGTCCACCAGCTGCGCAACTTGAAGCCGTCGGCCTCTTCTAGCCACATCCCGTTCGCAATTCCTGGTGGGATTGTTCTCACAGCGGACAACTAGGAGTCCGCGCCCCTTTCAAGTCGAGCAAGGACAGGAGGTCCGTGGGCCGACCGGGCGCTCCAAGTCCTAGATCAGCCCAAGCCGCGGTGAGGCGGTTTTCCATCAGCTGCTGGCGCCCCAGAGCCCGGCGCGGCAGCTTCGACAATTTGGGCTCTCTCTTGTGTTGGCCCTGAAGGGCGCAAGGAGCAGCCATGGAAAAGCGGTGGTGCAGCGCCTGTGGCAGGCCATACGACCCCAACCCTCGGGCACCCAGACAGGCGTACTGTTCGGACATTGATTGCCAGAAGGCAAGAAAGCTTTTGTGGCAACGAACCAAACGCAGAACAGATCCTGACTACCACCAGGAACAGCTCGAAGCTCAGTCGGTCTGGCGACAGAAAAATAGGGAGTACTGGAGGAAGTATCGCGGCGAGCACCCTGAATACGTCGCCTCAAATCGCGAGCAGCAGCGGGAGCGAAACCGTCGTCGCACTGACGATTTCAATTCGATTGCAAAGGTTGACGCGTCCTCAGCTTGGCCGCCACCCCCCGGGCTTTTTTGTTTGGCACGGCTGTGGGGTGGTGAGGCCACCGCCGCGCAGAGTTGGCTCGTCCAACTCATCCCGATCGCAGCCATTGCGGACTGATTGCAAAGAGAAGACTTGATCGAGTTTCCTGCAGAGTCCTGTTACGGTGCGAGCATGCCGCCTGCGCTGCGCCCTCTTGCTTGGCGCACAAATTTTCTGAACCAGCCAGTTGTGCTCGAGGGGTTACCCGATGGAAGCATTGCGCGCCGACATCCCGCAAAGCCACTCCTCAGGAGTGTGCGCCGCGGAATATGTGCGGATGTCGACCGAACATCAGCAGTACTCCACGCAGAACCAGACGGACCGAATCCGGGAGTACGCCAGGCAGCGCGGCATAGAAGTCGTGAAGACATATGCGGATGAGGGGAAGAGCGGCCTTCGCATCGCGGGGAGGCTTGCACTGCAACAACTCATTCAGGACGTCGAGTCAGGACGACCGGGCTATTCGATGATCCTCGTCTATGACGTGAGTCGCTGGGGTCGCTTTCAAGATGCTGACGAAAGTGCGTACTACGAGTACATCTGCAAACGGGCGGGCATTCAGGTCATCTATTGCGCTGAGCAGTTCGAGAACGATGGCTCGCCGGTCTCGACCATCGTCAAAGGCGTCAAACGTGCGATGGCCGGCGAATACAGCCGTGAACTGTCCGCAAAGGTGTTTGCTGGCCAGTGCAGGCTCGTCGAGGAGGGCTTTCGCCAGGGTGGCCCTGCGGGATTCGGACTTCGACGGTTGCTGATCGATCAACTCGGCCAGCAAAAGGGCCTGCTCGATCGAGGTGAGCAAAAGAGTCTTCAGACCGACCGGGTGATCTTGGTCCCTGGCCCAGACGACGAGGTTGAAACGGTTCGGCAGATCTATACGTGGTTTGTCAGGGACGGACTGCAGGAGAATCAAATAGCCGGCAGACTCAACTCGATGCAGATCCTTACTGATCTTGGGCGATCCTGGTCGAGGGCGACGGTTCATGGGGTGCTGATTAACGAAAAGTACATCGGAAGCAATGTCTACAACCGCGTTTCGTTCAAGCTTCGCAAGCTGCGTGTAGTCAATCCGTCCGATATGTGGATCCGCCGTGAAGACGCCTTTGCCCCGATCGTCGCAAAAGAGGTCTTCTACACGGCACAGGGAATCATTCGGGCGCGCTCCCGGCGGCTGACCGATGAAGAACTGATCACACGGCTTCGCGTGCTCTACGAAGAGCGCCAGGCCCTGTCAGGTTTGATCATCAACTCAACCGAAGGAATGCCTTCATCCTCGGTTTATGCGTCTCGCTTTGGCAGCCTCATTCGCGCGTATCACTTGGTTGGATATACGCCTGCTCGAGACTTTCAGTACATCGAGATCAATCGCATTCTTCGGCAGTTGCACCCTGCTGTTGTGAGCGACGCGGAATCGCGGATCGAGGCCATCGGGGGGAAAGTGAAGCGAGACGCCGACACCGACATGCTGCGGGTGAACGATGAGTTTGATGTCTCTGTTGTGCTGGCGCGGTGCCACAAGGTCGAGAGCGGAAGCCTTTTCTGGAAGATCAGATTCGACACCGGGCTGAATCCTGACCTCACAGTTGCCATACGTTTGAACCAAGACAACCGGTCTGCGTTCGACTACTACTTACTACCCAGGCTGGACATCAATTGTCCGCGCATCAGGCTAGGCGAGCGGAATCCGATCGAGCTTGAAAGCTACCGCTTCGACAGCTTGGATTACTTCTACAAGATGGCAGCGCGCACGCGACTCAAGAGGGCTGCATGACCGCCAACCTCTCTCTGCCTGAACTGCGGATGATTCCGCTGAATCGAATCGAAGTTCTGAACCCTCGGGAGCGGGATCAACAGAAGTTCGACGTCATCGTGAAGAATATTGGTGTGGTGGGACTGAAGAAGCCCGTCACCGTGACGCCTCGGCCCGGCCCGGATGGCGCAGAACGCTACGTCTTGATCTGCGGCGAGGGCCGCATGAAGGCATTCCAGAGATTGGGAGAGTCCAGCATACCGGCGCTTGTGGTGACAGTCTCCGACGAGGATGCTTTCGTTATGAGCTTGGCGGAGAACATCGCTCGGCGCCGACACAAACCCATGGAGCTTTTGAACGGCATCGTGCTTCTTCGCGACAAGGGCTGCTCTCCACGGGAGATCGCCCAGAAGATCGACATGCACGAAGGCTATGTCCGCCAAATCCTAGAGCTTGCAGACAAGGGGGAAGAACGGCTGCTCGTTGCAGTAGGCCGGGGGCAGATCCCAATTACTGTCGCACTGCTGATCGTCGGGGCAGGTGACGACGACAAGGCTGTGCAGTTGGCGATGCAAGACTCGTATGAATCGGGGCAACTGCGCGGGCCACAGTTGATGTACGCCAAAAAATTGATCGAACGGCGCCAGTTCTTGGGCAGGAGCATTGCAAGAGCACCGCCACGTCGCCGAGCGGATGTCAGTAGTTCAAGTCTAGTCCGCGCCTACAAAAAGGAAGTTGAGAGACAGCGCATGATGGTCCGGAAATCATCACTGGCCCAGCAGCGCCTGTTCTTTATTCTCGGCGCGCTGCGCAAGATGTTCACCGATGAGAACTTGGTAAACGTCTTGCGGCTGGAAGGACTAGACACCCTCCCTGCTTACCTCGCCGAGCGAGTAATCCGTATGGGAGGCTCGATATGAGCACCCTGTTGGCCTTTCTTCCCAAGCCGATCATGATTGCGGTGAACGCGCTACTCCCATCAGTAAAGCTCGATCCGAAGAACAAGCTGATTCCCAAGTATCGACAGATTCGCGAGTCGATCCAAGAGATTGGACTGATTGAACCTCTATCGGTGTCTGGTGTGGATAAGAAAACTGGGCATCACCTTGTTCTGGATGGTCACTTGCGACTGGAGGTCATCAAGGAGCTTTCAATTCCCGAGGTGCCGTGCCTCATCGCCACTGATGACGAGACCTTTACCTACAACAACCGCATCAGCCGCCTGTCGACTATACAAGAGCATCTGATGATTCGTCGCGCGGTAGATCGCGGCATCCCTCCGGCCAAACTTGCCAAAGGCCTGTCGATTGACGTTACTCTGCTTCAGAAGAAAAGTACCCTGCTTGACGGAATTTGCGAGGAGGTCGTAGCCATACTAAAGGACGTCAACTTCTCTCCCGAGGTCCCGGTCGCGCTGAGAAGAATGAAGCCCACTCGTCAAATCGAATGTGCGGAGTTGATGGTGTCGGCCAACAGCGTCACTGCCTCATATGCCCGGGCATTGCTTGCGGCAACGTCGCCAGAACTTTTAGTCGCCGGGAAGAGGCCGCTTGGTCGTCGCGCTCTTTCTCAGGAGCAGCTACTGCGCATGGAGACCGAGATGTCAAATTTGCTCGCGCAGTACAAGATTGCCGAGCAGTCTCACGGGGAAGACATGTTGAACCTGATGCTAGCGCGCGGATACGTCGTGAAGATGATTGATAACGAGCGTGTGATGCACTACATGCAGAAGCACTACCCCGAGATATTGGAAGAGTTTGCCAAGTTGGTGGAGCTGACATCGATCGATGCGTAGAAGGTGTGCAGGATCGACAGCTGCCCCGCAGCAGGGCAACGACGGCGGGGACAGCCGTCAGCAGCCGGTAACCCTTACCATGAATGAAAAAGCCCACCGTTCAGGGTGGGCTGAAGGCCGCTTGGAGGTCGGCCAGCGAGGATTGTCAGTTTCTGTGAGATTCCTCGGCAGGGCGCGTGAATTAGTTGGCGGCAGGCAAGAAAAAGCCCGCGCGGGGCGGGCTTGTGTGGAGGATCGCGCGATCAAGCTGCCTTGCGCAGTTCCTCTGGAGAATCGGCCAGCGCTTGCGCGAAACGATGAAGCCCGAACGTCTCGGCCGCCTCGCGAATGGCTGATTCGATCGTCCTGATGTCGGAGTCCTGAACGATCGGGTCGTTGAGGACGTTCATATTTTGCTTCCTTGCTTTCTCCAACTGAGGACCAACCACCGTCCTTGCTATCCCGCTCCTCTTCAGCCTTGCTCTTTATTGCGCCGCCCGGCCTCCCAACACTCCTTCGCGTCCATGGTCAATTGCAACTGAACTGGCCTGGTGCTACTCGGACGCAAGTCGACCCGTTCGTGCCCACCAGCTTGCCGTCTGCGCTGAACACGTAGCGCACGCCGTTTTTGGCGCCCCAACATCCGGTGTCGTCGCAATTGATCAACTGCCCCGGCGAGCGCTCCTCGGCAAGGCGTTGGCGGGCGGCCTCGGCTTGAAGCTGGGCGCGCTGAAGCGTCTTGGCTGCTGACTCTGCACTGAGCTCGTCCGGCCCGGGCGGCGTCGGGCCTGCCGAAAGCTCGCCAGACCGGGTGTCCGGCGCCGAGTCGCCATCCTTGCGACCGGTCATCACGGCGGGTGGCTTGCTTTTCAACTCGACCGACTTCCTGGTGCTCGGAGCGCACGGCGCTTCGCCGTAGCTGATGCTTCCGCTTGCATCCGTGCATTTGTAGACCTGCGCAACCGCTGGCCCGCTTGCGACCATGAAGAGCGCCAGAGCGGCGACTTGGGGGAGGAGGGCGGCCATGAAGCTTCCGTTTGACTGGATGCTACAGCCCTGCCCGTCGTTGAGCAGGTTTCTTGGCGTTCTGGCCGGCACCCTTCGGAAATTGCGTGGCTGTGGATAACTGGCCCCGCTCGCCTGGTTCCTTCTCGTCACCAACCCTAGCTCAAGGGAGACGGTCGAATACACTGGTCGGTACGCGGAGCTCGACGTTGCGTCGAGCCCACGCCCGAAGTTTTACGGTGCTTTTTACGGTATCTGTCGGCTTGCAGGCGGCGAAACCCAGCATCCATGCGGGTTGGCGCCGAGTTTGCGACCCCGGTTCCGGCACCACATCCACGAGTACAAGGGAGCTGCTCATGCCTCGCTACAACGCTCCATTCGAGATCCATGTGCACGGCGACGTGCCGCTGCGCTCGGACGTGACCTACGACCAGATCCAGGAAGCCCTCAAGCCGCTGTGGACCTACGCCGGTGCCAAGTCGCTGGCTGACGGCGCCACCAGTTCCTACGAAGAGGAGCCGGGCATCCGCTACGAGCAGAAGGACAGCATGCTGCAGATCTGCTGGACCGTCGCCGGCGACGAGGACTTCCGCCAGGCGCTCGACGAGATGTGCATGGGCGTCAACGAACTGGCGGAGCAGGGCGCCGCCATCGAGGTCACCTTCTACGACACCGAGTTCGACGAAGAGGAAGACGGCGATCCCGAGGAGGAGTCGCGCGACGACTTCGTCATGCTCTTCGTCGGCCCCAATCCCGCCGCGATCATGCAGGTGCAGCGCGACCTGCTGGTTGAGGACGTGGTCAACCTCATGGAGCGCCACTTCGACGGCGCCGAACTCGGCGGCGTCGTGGCCGAGATCGACAAGCTGTTCAGCGACCGCTTTGATGCGCTCGTGAATTCGCTCGAGATCGGCAAGCGCCCGCGCGGCGGCGGCACGGGCGGCCCCGGTGCCGGTGGCCATGGCGGCGGCCGGCGGCCGCGCCACCTGCACTGACCCGGCGGCGCGCGACCGGCCGCCACATCACAGGCCCGCTTCGGCGGGCCTTGTCTTTGGCGCTGCCGTCGTGGTGCTCCGCTATGCTCGCGCCGTCATCCGCCTGCGAGGAGTGCCTGTGGCGTTGTTTCCTTCGTCGGTCCTGCAGCCCGGCGTTCGCAAGCGCGAAGTCTTCGGATGGGCGATGTACGACTTCGCGAACTCGGGCTACACGACGGTGGTCATCACGGCCGTGTTCGCTGCGTACTTCGTCGGAGGCATCGCCAAGGGAGCACCCTGGGCGACCTTCGCCTGGACGCTCGCGCTGAGCATCTCGTACGCGCTCGTGATGGTCACGATGCCCGCCATCGGTGCCTGGGCCGACCGCCGCGCGGCCAAGAAGCGCGTGCTGGTCCTGGCCACGGCGGGCTGCGTGCTGGCCACGGCCGCGCTGGCAGTCACGCCGCGCTTCGCCGCGAGCAGCGCGCCGCTTGTGGGCGTGGGGGTGGCGATGGCCCTGGTCATCGTGTCCAACACCTTCTACTCGTATGGCGAATCGCTGACGGGCGCCTTCCTGCCGGAGCTTGCGACCGCCGAGGGCATGGGCAAGGTGAGCGGATGGGGCTGGGCGTTCGGCTACGTGGGCGGGATGCTCACCCTCGGGCTGTGCCTCGCCTACGTGCTGTGGGCCCAGTCGCGCGGTCTGCCCGCGTCGCAGTTCGTGCCTGTCACCATGCTCGTCACGGCCGTGGTCTACGGGCTGGCCGCGTGCGCGACCTTCGCGCTGCTGCCCGAGCGATCGGCGCCGCAGCCGGGGCGCGCCGGAGGCGCGATGCGGCAACTGCTGCACACCCTGCACGAGGCGCGCCGCTATCGCGACTTCATGTGGCTCCTGGCATGCACCGTCTGCTACCAGGGCGGTGTCGCGGTCGCGATCACGCTGGCGGCGATCTACGCCGAGCAGGTGATCGGCTTCGTCCCGCACGAGACGATGGTGCTGATCTTCGTGCTCAACCTCGCGGCAGCCGCCGGCGCCTTCGGCTTCGGCTATGTGCAGGATCGGCTCGGACATCGCCTGTCGCTCGGCGCGACGCTGGTGGCCTGGGTGCTGGTATGCATCGTGGCGGCCGCAGCCACGACCAAGGGCGGCTTCTGGGTCGCGGCGGCCATCGCCGGCCTGGCGATGGGATCCAGCCAATCCGCCGGCCGTGCGATGACGGGCGTGCTCGCCCCACCGACGCAACTGGCCGAGTTCTTCGGCTTGTGGACCTTTGCGACGCGCCTGGCCAGCATCGTGGGGCCGCTCTCCTACGGCGCGATCACCTGGGCCAGCGGCGGCAACCAGCGCGTGGCGATCGTAGCGACGGCGGGTCTGTTCGTGGCGGGCCTGGCCTTGCTGGCGCCGATCGACATGCGGCGCGGCCGCGCGGCGGCGCTGCAGGGCGTCGTGCGGTGAGTCAGGGCGTGCGCAGCGACTTCGGCACGCGGTAGCGTTCTCCGTCGTAGTGCAGCACCTCGGTGCTGTACCGCTCGGGCAGCGCACGATCGTGGCAGGCGCCGTCGTCCTGTACCTGCGCGCGGCTCTGCGTGAGGCTGCGCGCCAGCGTCAGGTCGGCATAGCCCTCGGTGCGGGCCTTGCCGACCGAGAGCATGGTGCGCATCTGCTCGAAGCGGCCATTGCAGCGCATGTCCCATTCGCCGCCATCGCGCTCGACCTCCACCTCGGCCAGCACCTCGCGCAGCCGGCTGCCCTGGGGCACGTACAGGCGCAGCGTCTCGCTCGACAGCGGGTTGGTGCGCGAACTGCTGCTGTAGCGCACCCGCAGGCCGAAGGCGCGCGCGTCGGGCGATAGCACATAGCGCCCCGTGTCGATGCGGATGTCCTGGATGCGGATCACGTCCTCCTCCAGCGCCTCCGGCTGGAAGAGCCGGGCCAGCACCGTATCGCGCTCGGTGTTGCCGTTGTCCGGGCGCTGGATCACCAGCACCTCCAGGTCGAGCACCTTGCCGTGCGCCGTGGCCGCGCCGTTGACCAGCGGCAGCACTACGATGCTGCGCCCCGGGTAGGCGGGCCAGGCCCTGCAGGCCGCGAGCGATTCGTCCAGCTTGCGCTTGGGATGCAGCTTGGCGTGCATGCGTTCGGCCAGGCCGCTTTCGCAGGCCGCATGCGCACCGGTGCCAGCCAGGGCCGCCAGGGCGAAAACGAGAAGGCAGGGAAGACGCCGGATGCGCATCCGGCGATTGTCGGCGCGCGCTCAGCGGCCGGCGACGGCTGCCCCGGCAGACAATGGTGCGGAAACGGAAACTTTCGGCAAAGACGGTGCCGACGGCGCGAGCCAGCGCGCCGCTGCGGCCTGCAGATGCGCCAGGTCGGCGCTGCCGCGCAGCGTCAGACCTGGCGCGGACGCGGGCGCACCGGCAAGCAGGCCTTGCGCGGCAATCACCCGCCGGGTGTGCAGTGCAACCGGCACGCCGGTGTCGATGAAGCGCACGCCCTCGGGCGCATGGGCGTGCAGCAGCGGCGCGGCGAACGGGTAGTGCGTGCAACCCAGCACCACCGTGTCCACCTCGCCGGCTTGCAAGCCGAATGGGCCTGCAGCGCCCATGTAGCGGGCGCAGAGTGCTCCTGTTTTAATAGCGTCGTCACGTTCGATGGCATCGGCGAGGCCGTCGCAGGGCACCAGGCGGAATTGCGCCTGGCCCCGCAGCGCCTCGTGCAGGCGACCGAATTTGGCGCTCGCCAGCGTGCCGCGGGTCGCGAGCACGGCGATGTGTCCGGTGCGGCTGGCGGTCACGGCGGGCTTGAGCGCCGGTTCGAGCCCCACCACCGGCAGCGCCGGCCACTGCGCGCGCAGCAGATGCACCGCGGCGGCCGTGGCGGTGTTGCAGGCGACCACCAGCGCCTTGATGCCGTGCGTGCCGATCAGTTCGTGCGCCACCGCCAATGCGCACTCGGCCACGTAGGCGTCACCCCGCTCGCCGTAGGGCGCATGGGCCGTGTCGGCGAAATAGACGAAATGCTCGTGCGGCAGTTCGGCCTGCAGTGCGCGCAGCACGCTCAGTCCGCCGACGCCGCTGTCGAACACGCCGATCGGGCGATCGGCGTTCGGTGCGCTGCCGATCGGCCGATCGGCGCTTGCCGCAGAAGCGTCCGGCAGGCTCAAGCCGTTTCCAGCGCGATGCCCTTGAACTCGCCGCTGGCGATGCGCTTGCTCCACTCGGCCGGGCCCGTGATGTGGGCGCTGGTACCGCCGGCGTCGACCGCCACGGTGACGGGCATGTCGACCACGTCGAACTCGTAGATCGCTTCCATGCCCAGGTCCTCGAAGCCGACGACCTTGGCGGTCTTGATCGCCTTGCTCACCAGGTAGGCCGCGCCGCCCACGGCCATCAGGTAGGCCGACTTGTGCTTCTTGATCGCCTCGATGGCGACCGGGCCGCGCTCGGCCTTGCCGATCATGGCGATCAGGCCGGTCTGCGCCAGCATCATCTCGGTGAAGCCGTCCATGCGCGTGGCGGTGGTCGGGCCGGCGGGGCCGACGGCCTCGTCCTTGACCGGGTCGACCGGGCCGACGTAGTAGATGACGCGGTTGGTGAAGTCCACCGGCAGCTTCTCGCCCTTGGCCAGCATCCCCTGGATGCGCTTGTGCGCGGCGTCGCGGCCGGTGAGCATCTTGCCGTTGAGCAGCAGCGTGTCGCCGGGCTTCCAGCTCGCGACTTCCTCGGCCGTGAGTGCGTCCAGGTCGACGCGCTTGCTCCTGTTGTAGTCGGGCGCCCAGTCGATCTTGGGCCACAGGTCGAGCGAGGGGGCCTCGAGGTACACCGGGCCCGAGCCGTCGAGCACGAAATGCGCGTGGCGGGTGGCGGCGCAGTTGGGGATCATCGCCACCGGCTTGCTGGCCGCGTGCGTGGGGTACATCTTGATCTTGACGTCGAGCACGGTCGACAGGCCGCCCAGGCCCTGCGCGCCGATGCCCAGGGCGTTGACCTTCTCGTACAGCTCCAGGCGCAGTTCCTCGACCTTGGTCAGCGGCTCCTTGCGCGCGGCCTTGGCCTGCAGCTCGTGCATGTCCAGGTCGTCCATCAGGCTCTCCTTGGCCATCAGCGCGGCCTTCTCGGCCGTGCCGCCGATGCCGATGCCCAGCATGCCGGGCGGGCACCAGCCGGCGCCCATCGTCGGCACCGTCTTGAGCACCCAGTCGACCACGCTGTCGCCCGGGTTGAGCATGACCATCTTGCTCTTGTTCTCGCTGCCGCCGCCCTTGGCGGCCACGGTCACTTCCACCGTGTTGCCCGGCACGATCTCCGTGAAGATCACCGCCGGCGTGTTGTCCTTGGTGTTCTTGCGCTCGAACTGCGGGTCGGCCACGACCGAGGCGCGCAGCGTGTTGTCGGGGTGGTTGTGGCCGCGGCGCACGCCTTCGTTGATCGCGTCATCCAAACTGCCGGTGAAGCCGCCCCAGCGCACGTCCATGCCCACCTTGAGGAACACGTTGACGATGCCGGTGTCCTGGCAGATCGGGCGCTGGCCGGTCGCGCTCATCTTGCTGTTGGTCAGGATCTGCGCCATCGCGTCCTTGGCCGCCGGGCTCTGCTCGCGTTCGTAGGCCTTGGCCAGGTGCGCGATGTAGTCGGTGGGGTGGTAGTAGCTGATGTACTGGAGCGCGGCCGCGATCGATTCGATGAGGTCCGCCTGCTGGATCGTCGTCATGGTGGGTGTCGTGGGAGAGTGGGGAACGCGCGCCCGTCGTGGCGGGCAGCCCGCGATTATCGGCGGCCCCGATGCCCCACGGTGCGGCTCGGAAGACCATGCAGATGAGAATTGCTCTCGTTCGGCCGATACTGGCGCTTTCGACCAACGAGCAACGAATGCCATGACGATCGCCACCCGCACCGAGAAGGACACTTTCGGCCCCATCGAGGTCCCCGCCGACAAGCTGTGGGGCGCGCAGACGCAGCGCTCGCTGCAGAACTTCGACATCTCCGGCGAGCGCCAGTCGCGCGAGGTGATCCATGCGCTGGCGCTGGTCAAGCGCGCCTCGGCGGTGGTCAACCAGCAGCTCGGCCTGCAGGACGAGAAGAAGACCGGCGCCATCGTTGCCGCCGCCGACGAGGTGCTGGCCGGCAAGCACGAGGGCGAGTTCCCGCTCGTGGTCTGGCAGACCGGCTCGGGCACGCAGTCGAACATGAACGTCAACGAGGTCCTGGCCAATCGCGCCAGCGAGCTGCTCGGCGGCCCGCGCGGCGAAGGGCGCCTGGTGCACCCCAACGACGACGTGAACCGCAGCCAGTCCAGCAACGACGTCTTCCCCACCGCGATGCATGTGGCCGCCGTGCAGGGCCTCACGCACAAGGTGCTGCCCGCCATCGCGAAGCTGCGTGCCACGCTGGCAAAGAAGTCCGAGGACTTCATGGACATCGTGAAGATCGGCCGCACCCACCTGCAGGACGCCACGCCCCTCACGCTGGGCCAGGAGATCTCGGGCTGGGTCGCCCAGCTCGACCAGAACGAGAAGCACGTGCGCGCCGCGCTGCCTCACCTGTGCGAACTGGCCCTGGGCGGCACGGCCGTGGGCACGGGCCTGAATGCGCCCAAGGGCTATGCCGAGGCCGTGGCGGCGGAACTGGCGCGCCTCACGGGCCTGCCCTTCGTCACCGCGCCGAGCAAGTTCGAGGTGATGGCCGCCAGCGACGCCTTCGTGCACGCCCACGGCGCGCTCAAGACCCTGGCCGCGAGCCTGAACAAGATCGCCAACGACGTGCGCTGGCTGGCCAGCGGCCCGCGCAGCGGCATCGGCGAACTGTCGATTCCCGAGAACGAGCCGGGCTCGTCGATCATGCCCGGCAAGGTCAACCCGACGCAGAGCGAGGCCGTGACCATGCTGGCCGCGCAGGTGATGGGCAACGACGTCGCCATCAACATCGGCGGCATGAGCGGCAACTTCGAGCTCAACGTGTTCCGCCCGATGGTGGCCCACAACTTCCTGCAGAGCGTGCGCCTCCTGGCCGACGGCATGGTGAGCTTCAACGACCACTGCGCCGTGGGCATCGAGCCCAACCGCGACCGCATCGCCGAACTGGTCAGCCGTTCGCTGATGCTGGTGACGGCGCTGAACACCCACATCGGCTACGACAAGGCCGCCTTCATCGCCAAGAAGGCGCACAAGGAAGGCACCAGCCTGCGCGAGGCAGCCATCGCCTCCGGGCACCTCACCGGCGAGCAGTTCGATGCGTGGGTGGTGCCCGAAAACATGACGGGGCGCTGAGTACCCCCTTGGCCGTGCGCACTGAGCCTGTCGAAGTGCCGCCCCGGGCTTCGACAGGCTCAGCCTGAACGGCTGGGGTGGAACGGGCCCTAAACGGACGGAACGGGCCTTAAAAGGGCGGCCCGCCCGCCTGCTGCGCGGCAAGCTGCTCGCGCAGCGACGCGTTCTCCGCCGTCAGTTCGGCGATGCGCTGGCGCAGCGAGGCGATCAATGCCGCCGGGTCGGTCGGCTCGCCTGCGTCGGCGGCCGCGGACGGCGACGTCTCGGGCGCCGCGGCTTCTTCCCGCGGCTTGCGCTTGGCCTCGCGCACGCGCTTCGCGGCCTGCTTGAGCTCGTCCGCACCGCCGCTGGCGGCCGCGATCTGCTCCTCGGCCGGCAGGCTGGCCACGGCCGCTGCCGCGCTGAGCGAGACGGCGCCGGACTTCACGGCCGCCACCAGCTCCGGCGTCGCCTGCTTCTGGATGCGTTCGATCATGCCCACCTGGCTGCTCGACAGCTTGGCCGCGCGCGCCAGGGCTTCGCGGGTGTCGATCGGATCGGGCAGCGGCTGGGGCGTGGCTGCCGCGGCCTCGACGGTGGCATCGGCCGCAGCGCTGGCCGGGGTTGCCTCGGGCGCAGGTTGGCGCCGCCGTTCGGCCACGATCTCGCGCTTGCGCAGTGCCAGCACGCCGCGCTGGAAGTCCGACAGGCTGCGCCGGCCCAGGTGCTGGTCGATCATCCACAGGTGCACGTCCTCCATCGAGCGGAAGCGCGTGTTCTGCACGGTCTGGAAGGGCAGTTCGTGCTTGCGGCAGATGCCGTAGCGGTTGTGGCCGTCCACCAGCACGTTGCCCCACAGCACCAGGGCATCGCGGCAGCCCTCGGCGAGCAGGCTGCGCTCCAGGGCCTCGTATTCGTCGGGTGTGAGGGGGTCGATGTAGGCTTGCAGGTCGGGGTCGACGACGATGTCCATGGGGCGCGGGCAGGGCTTGGGCGAAAAAGGGCGGGATTGTAGGCAGCGCCCATGCGACCTCATCCGCGGCCTCTGCGGCACCTGGCATCCTCTGCGTTCGGCTGTCGGAGCCGCCGTGCGGCCCGGGCGCCCGCGTCGTCCTGGTCGGCCGTTCTGCTACTGAATCGATAGCTGGTGGCGCCCGCTGGTCGGGCGCTACAGCCACTTTTCCTTCAGAACCTCAGGATCGATCAATACCCGATGGTGAAGCGCCGGCGCGAATGCTTCGGCTGCTCGAATTCGTCCAGCAGCGCGATCGCGAAGTCGGCGAAGGTGATCCAGCTGCGGCCTTCGGCGCTCACCAGCAGGTCGTCGCCGCCGAGGCGGAACTGGCCGGTGCGCTCGCCTTCCACGAACTCGGCCGAGGGCGAGAGGAAGGTCCAGTCCAGCGTGGGTTCGGCGCGCAGCGCATCGAGAAACACGCCGCCCGCAGCGGCTTCCTGGCGGTAGGCGTCGGGGAAGCCCGGCGCGTCGATGACCTTCAGGCCGGGCGCGGCGAACAGGCTGCCGGCCCCGCCGACCACCAGCAGGCGCGGCACGCCCGCGGCTTTCACCGGCCCGATGACGGCGGCCGGCGGCACGGTGGCGAAATGGGCGGCGCTGAACACCGCATCGTGGCCCTTGAGCGTGGCGGCGAGCGCGTCGCCGTCGAGTACATCGAGGTCCACGGCCTTCACATTCGCACGGCCGGCGAGCTTGGCGCCGGCATGTCGGGCGATGGCGGTGACCTCGTGGCCGCGGCGCAGCGCTTCGTCGAGCAATTGGCTGCCGGCGCGGCCGGTGGCGCCGATGATGGCAATCTGACTCATGGATGTTCCTTTTCAGTCATCAAACAGGATGGCGTCATCGTAGTTTCCGGATTCGAACGAATAAACCGGCTTAACAGGCCAGCTTTGTTGCCAGAATCGTGCAGATGAATTCGAAACGCGAGCATTCATGGATCGGCTGAAGGCGATGCAGGTCTTTGTGGCGGTGGTGGAGGGCGGCAGCCTCAGCGCCGCCGCGGCGGCGATGGACCTTTCGCGCCCGGTGGTGACGCGCTGCGTTGCCGAACTCGAGACCTGGGCCGGGGCCCGGCTCCTGCACCGCAGCACGCGCCGCCTCACCTTGACGGCGGCCGGGGAGGCGTTGCTGCCCGCCTGCCGCCAAGTGGTCGAACTGGCCGACAGCATGCGCGTGGCGGCCGTTGCGCCGGACGCGGCGCTGTCGGGGCAGATCCGGCTCAGCGCCAGCCATTCGATGGGCCAGACGCAGCTCGCGCCCGTGGTCGCGGCCTTCGTGGCGCGGCATCCCGGCG
This sequence comes from Comamonadaceae bacterium ALPHA2B, assembly GCA_005503065.1. Classification (GTDB taxonomy): domain Bacteria; phylum Pseudomonadota; class Gammaproteobacteria; order Burkholderiales; family Burkholderiaceae_C; genus Xenophilus. Next base: position 98,111 of record SCOE01000015.1, on the reverse strand, counting down.
TGTCGGTCGACCTCGTGATGGCCGACCGCACGGTCAACCTGATCGAGGAGCGCATCGACCTGGCCATCCGCATTGCCGTGGAGCTCGACCCGAACCTCATCGCGCGGCGCCTGTGCGACTGCCATTCCGTCGTGTGTGCGTCGCCGGCCTGGCTGGCGTCCCGGGGCACGCCGCGCCATCCGGCCGAGCTGGCCAAGGCCAACTGCCTCACCCACTCGTACTTCGGCAAGAGCGTCTGGCGCTTCCAGGGGCCGGACGGGGCGCCCGAGGCAGTGGCGGTCGGCGGCAACATCTCGGCCAACGACGCGATGACCCTGCTCGCCGCGGCGCGCGCCGGCGCGGGCGTTGCGATGCTGCCGGTGGTGCTGGCCGCCCCGGCGCTGGCGGCAGGTGAGCTGGTGGCCGTGCTCGAGGGGTGGACACCGCAGCTCGCGGGCGTGTACGCCGTGTACGCGTCGCGCCGCCACATGCTGCCGGCGCTGCGCGCGTTGCTCGACTTCCTGGTCGAGCGCTTTGCGGGCGATCCGGCCTGGGGGCGCTGGCCACCGGCGCCCGCAGTGCCCGATCGCCGGCGCGAATCTGCTATCGAAAAGTGAGCTACCGGCGCCCGCCCACCGGGCGCTGCGGGCAGATTTCGCTCATGAAAGACGCCGTGTCGCCACTGCGGGCTTCGGCGGGGTCAGTGGCCGTGGTTGGCCGATGCCGACATCAGCTTGTCGGTGTACGCGATGGCCATGGCCGACAGCAGGAAGGCGATGTGGATCACGGTCTGCGCGATCAGCACCTTGTCCGTGTAGTTGTCGGCGTTGATGAAGGTCTTGAGCAGGTGGATCGAGCTGATGCCGATGATCGACAGGCCCAGCTTGACCTTGAGCACCGAGGCATTCACGTGGCTCAGCCACTCGGGCTGGTCGCGGTGGCCGTCGAGGTCCATGCGGCTGACGAAAGTCTCGTAGCCGCCCACGATCACCATGATCAGCAGGTTGGAGATCATCACCACGTCGATCAGCGCCAGCACCACCAGCATGATGACCGTCTCGTTGAGCGAGGTGGGCGGTGCGTCGGTCTTGTAGCCGATGCTGGTGACCAGGGCCTGCAGGGCGATCTGGCTGCCGAAGGCGGCCTCGACCAGGTGCGTGAGCTCGACCAGGAAGTGCACCACGTACACCGCCTGGGCCACGATCAGGCCCAGGTAGAGCGGCAGCTGCAGCCAGCGGCTGGCGAAGATCAGCTTCGGCAGCGGGCGCATGGCGGAGGAGGGGCGGAATTCGGCAGGGTCGCGGTCGGACATCGGAAAGGTGCCCCGATGGGGGCGGCAGGAAGCGAGGCAGGATTCTAGGAGGCGGGCGGGCTACCATGGGGCATTCCCTTCTCGCAGCGTCAGTGCACCGTAAGACACCGCCGTGACATTACGGCCGCAACAATCAGCCTCTGGAGACAACACGTGAGCAGCAGCACGTCCACCATCGAATCCGTCCTGATCGAGAACCGCGTGTTCGAGCCCGACGCGCGCGCGACACAGGGCGCGCGCGTCGCCGGCATGGCCGCCTACGACGCGCTGTGCAAGGAGGCCGAGGCCGACTTCGAAGGCTTCTGGGCGAAGCAGGCCCGCGCCCACCTGCAGTGGACGAAGCCCTTCACGCGCACGCTCGACGAATCGAAGGCGCCGTTCTACCGGTGGTTCGACGACGGCGAGCTCAACGCCAGCGCCAACTGCCTGGACCGCCACATCGGCACGCCGGTGGAGAACAAGGCCGCGATCGTGTTCGAGGCCGACGACGGCACGGTCACCCAGGTCACGTACAAGGAGCTGCTCGCGCGCGTGAGCCGCTTCGCCAATGCGCTCAAGGCGCAGGGCATCGCCAAGGGCGACCGCGTCATCGTCTACATGCCCATGACCATCGAGGGCGTGGTGGCGATGCAGGCCTGCGCGCGCATCGGTGCCACGCACAGCGTGGTGTTCGGCGGGTTCTCGGCCAAGGCGCTGCAGGAACGCATCATCGATGCCGGCGCGAAGGCGGTGATCACCGCCAACTTCCAGCTGCGCGGCGGCAAGGAGCTGCCGCTCAAGGCCATCGTCGACGACGCCATCGCGCTGGGCGGCTGCGACACCCTGAAGACCGTGCTGGTGTACGAGCGCACGCCCTCGGCATGGAACAAGGTCGAGGGCCGCGACAAGACCTTCACCGAGGCGCTGGACGGACAGGGCAGCGAATGCGCACCCGTGCCCGTCGACGCCGAGCACCCGCTCTTCATCCTCTACACCTCCGGCTCCACCGGCAAGCCCAAGGGCGTGCAGCACGCCACCGGCGGCTACCTGCTGTGGGCGAAGATGACGATGGAGTGGACCTTCGACATCCGCCCGGAGGACGTCTTCTGGTGCACCGCCGACATCGGCTGGATCACCGGCCACACCTACGTGGCGTACGGGCCGCTCGCCGCCGGCGCCACGCAGGTGGTGTTCGAGGGCATCCCCACCTACCCGAACGCCGGCCGCTTCTGGCAGATGATCGAGAAGCACCAGGTCTCGATCTTCTACACGGCGCCCACCGCGATCCGCTCGCTCATCAAGGCCGCGGATTCCGACGAGAAGGTGCACCCGAAGAACTGGAACCTCGACAGCCTGCGCATCCTCGGCTCGGTGGGCGAGCCCATCAACCCCGAGGCCTGGATGTGGTACCACCGGAACGTGGGCCACGAGCGCTGCCCCATCGTCGACACCTTCTGGCAGACCGAGACCGGCGGCCACGTCATCACGCCGCTGCCGGGTGCCACGCCGCTGGTGCCGGGCTCGTGCACGCTGCCGCTGCCGGGCATCATGGCCGCCATCGTCGACGAGACGGGCAAGGACATTCCCAACGGCTCGGGCGGCATGCTGGTCATCAAGCGGCCGTGGCCCTCGATGATCCGCACCATCTGGAACGACCCCGAGCGCTTCAAGAAGAGCTACTTCCCCGAGGAGATGGGCGGCACCATCTACCTGGCCGGCGACGGCGCGGTGCGCAGCGCCGACCGCGGCTATTTCCGCATCACCGGGCGCATCGACGACGTGCTCAACGTCTCGGGCCACCGGCTGGGCACGATGGAAATTGAATCTGCACTCGTGGCCAAGACCGACCTGGTGGCCGAGGCCGCGGTGGTCGGCCGGCCCGACGACGTGACGGGCGAGGCGGTGTGCGCCTTCGTCGTGCTCAAGCGTGCCCGCCCGACCGGCGACGAGGCGAAGCAGATCGCCAACGAACTGCGCAACTGGGTGGCCAAGGAGATCGGGCCCATCGCCAAGCCCAAGGACATCCGCTTCGGCGACAACCTGCCCAAGACCCGCAGCGGCAAGATCATGCGGCGGCTGCTGCGCTCGATCGCCAAGGGCGAGGCCATCACGCAGGACACGTCCACGCTCGAAAATCCAGCCATCCTCGATCAATTGGCCCAGACCAATTGATCGAGGCCGCCGTCAGGCGGCGGCGCATCGCGCCGAGGCTGGATTTGACGGCACTCATATCGCCGAAGGCGATGTGATGTGCCGGCAGAATCCAGCCATCCTCGATCAATTGGCCCAGACCAACTGACCGGCCCGCCAAGAGCCCCCGGCCCGCGCCCGTGGACTACACGGCCGCGGGCCGTTGTGCGTTACAACGCGACCTTTCCGAGATTCCAAGAAGGAGAGGCCGCCATGGGCGTTCGTACGGGCATCCTGTTTTTCATCGTGCTGGTGATCGCCGCACTCGCCGCGCTCAACTGGGGCACGATCGCCACCCCCACCGTCATGTCGCTGGGCTTCATGCAGGTCACGGCGCCGCTGGGCCTGATCATGTTCGGGCTCACCGTGCTGCTCGGCCTGTTCTTCCTGGTCTACGTTCTCTACATGCAGAGCACCGTGCTGGTGGATGCGCGCCGCCACACCCGCGAACTGCAGGCCCAGCGCGAGCTGGCCGACAAGGCCGAGGCCTCGCGCTTCACCGAGCTGCGCAACTTCCTCGAGGCGCAGGAGAACCGCCACATGGCCCGCAACGGCGACCGCCATGCCGCGCTGCTCGCGCGCATCGAGCAACTGGAGAACACGCTGCGCGCCCGTGCCGAGCAGGCCGACAACACGCTGGCCGCGCACATCGGCCAGCTCGAGGACCGGCTGGACCGGCGCGTGGGCGAACGTCCGCGTGACCCCGTCGACCCGCTGGACCGCCCGGTGCTGACCACGCCGCTGTGACGCCGGGTGGGGCGGCTGCGCCCGCCGCCTACTTGGTCGACAGCACCCAGGCGGCCAGCTTCTTCGCGTCCGCTTCGCTGACCTGCGTGTTGGCCGGCATCGGCACCGGTCCCCACACGCCGGCGCCGCCCTTCACGATCTTGGTCGCCAGCAGGTCGGCCGCACCCTTGTTGTCCTTGTATTTGGCGGCCACGTCCTTGAACGAGGGGCCCAGCACCTTGCGGTCGACCGCGTGGCAGCTCATGCAGTTCTTCGAGGTGGCCAGCGCGAGGTCGGCCGCGGCCGGCGTGGCGGCACCAGCCAGCGACAGCAGCAGCGCAAGGGCAGGCAGGGAGCGGATCGGGGACAAACTCATGGTGTGACGGTGCGTGGGCTGCGTTACATTCGTTTCAACGCGATTGTAGGAAGCGGCGTGTACCCGGGCCGCCCGCTTCCCCTGCCAAGAGCTCGACGTCCGAAGGGGTCTTTCCATGTGGTTTCTGATGCTGGGCGTCCTCGGCGTCCTCCTCAAGTATTTCGAGGTCGGCTTCGTCGCCACGCTCAGCTGGTGGATCGTGCTGATCCCTTTCGGCCTGGCGATGGCCTGGTGGGCCTGGGCCGACGCGTCCGGCTACACCAAGCGCAAGGCCATGGAGCGCGAGGAGCGGCGCAAGCAGGAGCGCATCGACCGCCAGCGCAGCCAGATGGGCATGCTCAGCAGCCGCTCCAACCGCGGCAAGCGGCGCTGAAAAGAAAAAGCCTGCGCGGCGTGCTATCGAAACGATAGCTGCTTGCGCAGGCAGGCCAAGGGCTGCAGGCCGATCAGGCTTCGAAGTTGTCGAGCACTGCCCCCGAGCTCGCACTCGAGGCATTGAACGCGAACTTGGCCAGCACACCGCGCGTGTAGCGCGGCGCCGGCGCCTTCCAGCCCTTCTTGCGTTCGGCGATCTCGGCCTCGGGCACATTCAGCTCCAGCTTGAGCTGGTGGGCGTCGATGGTGATCGAGTCGCCTTCCTTCACGAAGGCGATCAGGCCGCCCGCGTAGGCCTCGGGCGCCACGTGGCCCACCACCATGCCCCAGGTGCCGCCCGAGAAGCGGCCGTCGGTGATGAGGCCGACCGATTCACCCAGTCCGGCGCCGATCAGCGCGCCCGTGGGCGCCAGCATCTCCGGCATGCCCGGGCCGCCCTTGGGGCCCAGGTAGCGCAGCACCATCACGTCGCCGGCCACGATCTTGCCGTCGAGGATGGCCTGCAGGGCCGACTGCTCGTCGTCGAACACGCGCGCCGGGCCGGTGATGACCGGGTTCTTCAACCCCGTGATCTTGGCCACCGAACCTTCGGGCGAGAGGTTGCCCTTGAGGATCGCCAGGTGGCCCTCGGCGTACATCGGCTTGTCGATGGGGCGGATCACGTCCTGGTCGGCACGCAGCGGCGGCACGTCGGCGAGGGTCTCGGCGATGGTCTTGCCGGTGATGGTCATGCACTCGCCGTGCAGCAGGCCGGCGTCGAGCAGCACCTTCATCACCTGCGGGATGCCGCCGGCCTGGTGCAGGTCCACCGCGAGGTACTTGCCGCTGGGCTTGAGGTCGCAGATCACGGGGATCTTCTTGCGCATGCGCTCGAAGTCGTCGATGGTCCACTCGACCTCGGCCGCGTGCGCGATGGCCATGAAGTGCAGCACCGCGTTGGTCGAGCCGCCGGTGGCCATGATCACCGCCACCGCGTTCTCGATCGCTTCCTTGGTCACGATGTCGCGCGGCTTCAGGTCCTTCTTGATCGCCTCGATCAGCACCTTGGCCGATTCCTTGGCCGAGTTCTGCTTCTCGTCGTGCGGGTTGGCCATGGTGGACGAGTAGGGCAGGCTCATGCCCAGTGCCTCGAAGGCCGAGGACATGGTGTTGGCCGTGTACATGCCGCCGCAGGAACCGGTGCCGGGAATCGCGTTCTGCTCGATTTCCTTCAGGTCCTCGTCGGAGAGCTTGCCGGCGGCGTTCTGGCCGACGGCCTCGAACACGCTGACGATGTTCAGGTCCTGGCCGCGCCACTTGCCCGGCAGGATCGTTCCGCCGTAGACGTAGATGGCCGGCACGTTGGCCCGCAGCATGCCCATCATGCCGCCGGGCATGTTCTTGTCGCAGCCGCCGACCACCACCACGCCGTCCATCCACTGGCCGCCGACGCAGGTCTCGATGCAGTCGGAGATGACCTCGCGGCTGACCAGCGAGTACTTCATGCCCTCGGTGCCCATGGCCATGCCGTCCGAGATGGTGGGCGTGCCGAAGACCTGCGCGTTGCCGCCCGCTTCCTCGATGCCTGCGATCGCGGCGTCGGCCAGCTTCTGCAGGCCCGAGTTGCAGGGCGTGATGGTGCTGTGGCCATTGGCCACGCCGACCATCGGCTTCTTGAAGTCGCCTTCCTGGTAGCCCATGGCGTAGTACATCGAGCGGTTCGATGCGCGCGCCTTGCCTTCGGTGATGTTCGCGCTGCGGCGGTTGATCTGGATCGTCTTGGTGTCCATGTGGGTGTCTCTCTGGCCCCGGCGCGGGGGCGGCATTCGTGGGAGCGCCGATTGTCGGCCGGCGTATTGATTGGCTCCAATCCTATTTTCATGCGCCATTGATATGCTGCAGGAATGAATGCGACCCCGCCCGCCGCCACGGCTTCGCCTGCCAGCGCCGCGCCCGCCATCGAATTGCGCGCCTGGCGCCAGTTCGTCGCCGTGGCCGAGGAGCTGCATTTCGGCCGCGCCGCCCAGCGCCTGCACATGACCCAGCCGCCCGTGACCCAGGCCATCGCGCAGATGGAGCGCTCGCTGGGCGTGCGCCTGTTCGACCGTACCCGGCGCCGCGTCGCATTGACGCCGGCGGGCGAGGCGCTGCTGCCCGAGGTTCGCGAGTTGCTGGCGCGAGCACAGGCGCTGCCCGCCCGTGCGCGCGCCGCTGCGGCCGGCGAGGTGGGACGGGTGCGGCTGGCCTTCGTGTCCACGGTGGGTTTCGAGCGGCTGCCGACCTGGGTGCGCGAGTTCCATGCGCAGCAACCCGGCGTGGCGCTGGAGCTGGTCGAGGCCACGGGCGATGTGCAGATGGAGGCCTTCGCGCGCGGCGAGATCGACGCCGGCCTGATGCTGCATTCGCCCGGCCAGGCCCCCGCGTCGCTCGCGAGCCTGGTGGTGAGTGTCGAGCCGCTGGTCCTGGCCATGCCGACGCAGCACCCGTTGGCACGAGCCCGCGCCCCCGAGCTTGCCCAACTGCTGGAGCAGCCGCTGGTGATGTTTCCGCGCCGCATCCTGCCCTCGCTGCACGACGCCGTATTCGGCTTGTACCAGCGGCATGGCCGGGTGCCGCAGGTCGCACAGGAGGCGATCCAGATGCAGACCATCGTCAACCTCGTCTGGGGAGGATTGGGCATCGCCTGGGTACCGGAGAGCGTGACGAGCTTCCGCCGCGCCGGGGTGGTGTACCGGCCGGCCGCGGACTTCGTGGCGCGTACGGGCCGGCGACGGTTGTCCGCAGGCATCCAGTTCCCGGCCTGCGAGACCAGCCTGGTCTGGCCGGCCGGCGAGGTCGCGCCGGCGATGGCGCGTTTCGTCGAGTTCGTGCGTGGTCGCGGCCGCTGATACGACCGAAGCGGGCGACGGTGAGCCCGGGGCTTGGCGACACGTGCCGGCTGCCGCGAGAATCGGCCTCGTGAACCGTCGCAGTCCAGATCCCATCGACCCGGCCGACATGTCCGACGCCGAACTGGCGGTCGCCATCCAGCGCCATCGCCGCGCGGCACTGCGCGGCAGCGGCTACCTGGACCGCGAGGCCCAGGCGCTCGAAGAGGAGCTGCGCCATCGCGCCGGCATCATCAGCGAGTATGGGGCGCCGCTGCGCTTTGCCGAGCCGAAGCCGCGCCGGCGCTGGTGGCAGTTCTGGTGACGCGGGTCCGCCATTCGGTCCCTGTCGGCGTGTGCTCGGCCCCGGAGCCGTACGCCGCTCAGCCTCCGCGCCGTTCGCGCCGGTAGGCGCCCGGGCTGGCGCCCACGTGCCGCCCGAAGGCCGAGGCGAAGTGGCTCGGGCTCGAAAAGCCCACCGCCACGGCGATTGCGGTGATGCTCAGGTCGGTGGCCTCGAGCAGTCGCCGGGCCTCCGCAACGCGCGTGCGCAGCACGTGTTGCCAAGGCGTCGTGCCGAAGCTGGCCTTGAAGCCTTCCATCAGGTGCGCCGCCGACACGCCGGCCACTTGCGCGAGGGCCTCCACGCTGATGGTCTCGTGCATCGACGCCGCGATGTAGTGCACCAGGCGCTGGCGCTGCCGGTCCGAGAAGCGGTGCGCACGGTTCGCGCGCCGCGCAGGCGTGGCGTCCGGGCGTGACCGCAGGTAGGCATCCGCGATGTGGAAACGGATCGCCGCCAGCAGCGATTGCAGTGCCATGCGGCCCAGGTCGTCGCCGCGCTGCGCGAGTTGCAGGACGCGCGCACTGGCTTGATGCAGGAAGGCGTCGCGGTGGCCGACGCGGGCCGCCATCTCGCCGCCGCCGAGCAGTTCGGCGGGCACGCGGAACTCGGCGAAGCGCACGGTGGCCCCCTGTGCCATCGCCGCGTACCGGCAACCGGCGGGGATGGTCCAGATGTCGCCGACCTGGGGCAGCAGGTCCGAGGACGGACCGGCAGAAAAGACGGATTCCATGCGGCTCAGCCGGCCGGCCAGGTGCACCACGACCGTGTGCGCGTCCTCGACGAAGCTCCAGTCGGTCGGCGCGCTCACGTCCTCAGTGATGAGTTGCGCCGACAGGTCGCCGGAGGCGACCCGCTGCCGCCTGACGATCACCCGCTCGGCTGCAGCGCCTGCCGCATCGTCATGCGGGAAAAGTCCGGGAGCCGAATGAGTTTCCATGTCGGATGGCAACAAAACGCGGGATTTCGACAATCCGAGAGGATTTTGAAGGCGGCCGGGAAGGTCGGTCCATAGATTTCCCCATGGCGCGCAGGTGGCGCGCCGAATTCTCTGTCCACACCAAGGAGGTCATTCATGGCAGCACCCACGCTCGACGGCAAGGCCGTCGTCATCGCCGGCGGCGGCAAGAACCTGGGGGCGCTGATCGCCCACCAGTTCGCCGATGCAGGCGCCAAGGGGTTCGCGCTCCACTACAACAGCGACGGATCGAAGGCCGAAGCCGAGAAGACGGCCGGCGAACTGCGCGAGAAGGGCGCCGACGTCATCACCTTCCAGGGCGACCTGGCGGTGGTGGCCAACAACGCGAAGCTGTTCGACCAGGCCAAGGCGAAGTTCGGCAAGGTCCATGTCGCCATCAACACCGCAGGCGTCGTCATCAAGAAGCCCATCGCCGAGGTCACCGAGGCCGACTACGACAAGAGCTTCGACGCCAACGCCAAGGCCGCCTTCTTCTTCATGCAGCAGGCCGGCCGCGTGCTGGAAGAGCGGGGCAGCATCGTCACCATCGTGAGTTCGCTCCTGGCAGCCTACACGCCGTTCTATGCGATCTACCCGGGCAGCAAGGCGGCGGTGGAGCACTACACGCGCGCCGCGTCGAAGGAGTTCGGCGAGCGCGGCATCTCGGTCAACGCCGTCGGGCCGGGCCCAATGGACACGGCCTTCTTCTACGGCCAGGAGAGCAAGGAGGCCGTGGCCTACCACAGCAGCGCCGCCGCCCTGAGCAAGTACTCGAAGAAGGGCCTGACCGACATCGAGGACATTGCCCCGATCGTCAAGTTCCTGGTCACCGACGGCTGGTGGATCACCGGTCAGACGATCTTCGCGAACGGCGGCTACACGACCCGCTGAACCCCGACCGCTTCAGGGCCGAATCGAGCCGCAGCGCCCGTCGTTCCTGCACAAGGCGCTATCGAATCAGGAGCAATCGCGCGCCGGCCCGGCGGCGTCCGCGCTGCCGGGCGGATCGGGCGGCTGCGCGACAATGGCCGCCATGCTCATGTACCCGCAGCTCAACCCCGTGGCCCTGCAGATCGGCCCGGTGGCGATTCACTGGTATGGCCTGACCTACCTCGCGGCCTTCGGCCTGTTCTATTTCCTGGGCACGCGCCGGCTGCGGCACGAACCCTTCCGCTCCATCACCGGGCCGGGTGCCTGGAGCCGCAAGGACGTCGAGGACATCCTCTTCCTCGGCGTCATGGGCGTGATCGTCGGCGGCCGGCTGGGCTACTGCCTCTTCTACAAGCCCGGCTACTACCTGACGCATCCGCTGGAGATCTTCATGGTCTGGCAGGGCGGCATGAGCTTCCACGGCGGCCTGCTCGGCGTGATTGCGGCGATGTTTTGGTACGCCCACTCGCGCCAGCGGCCGGTGTGGCAGGTGCTGGATTTCGTCGCGCCCTGCGTGCCCACCGGCCTGGCTGCGGGCCGCGTCGGCAACTTCATCAACGGCGAGCTCTGGGGCCGCTTCTCCAGCCCGGACCTGCCGTGGGGCATGGTCTTCCCGCAGAGCGGCTCGATGCTGCCGCGCCATCCCTCGCAGGTCTACCAGTTCCTGCTCGAGGGGCTGCTGCTCTTCGTCATCCTCTGGCTCTACGCGCGCAGGGAGCGGCGCGAGCGCCGCGTGTCGGCCGTGTTCCTGATCGGCTACGGCGTGATGCGCTTCATCGCCGAGTACTTCCGCGAGCCCGACGACTTCCTGGGCCTGCTGGCGCTGAACATGAGCATGGGCCAGTGGCTGTGCGTGCCGATGGTCCTGGCCGGCGTCGTGCTCTACCTCACGGCGCCCGAGCGTCCGCGAACGGCGGCGGGCGGCCAGCCGCCGGCCCGCGCGGCCTCCTGAGCGCGGCGACGGCCGCGCCGGCTATCGGCGCCATCGCATCGTTCAATTTCACAAGCCGCGGGAGCGCCCCCACACTCGGGGCATGAACTCCATCGCTACACGGGCTCGACAGGTGCTTGGACTGGCCATCAGCGCAGGCGGCCTCGCGGCGCTGCTCTCGCAGGGCGGCTCGCTGCTGGGCTGAAGTCCGCTCAGGCGCCGGGCGGCGGCATCGACAGCCTGCGCGCGCTCTCGAAGCGGCGCTCGGCCCCGGTCACCGGGTCGGTGAAGGCCAACGTCCTGGCCAGCAGCTGCATGGGCCGCGAGAAGTCGTCGCTGCCCTCGGGCCAGAACACCGGGTAGATCGTGTCGTTCGCGATCGGCACGCCCAGCGCCGCGCAATGCGCGCGCAGCTGGTGCTTGCGGCCCGTCAGCGGCGTCAGGCGCAGGTGCGCCCATGGCCCGTCGGCGGCCAGCAGCTCGATGCCGGTTTCCGAATTCGGCTCGCCCGGCACTTCGTCCGAGCGCATGAAGCTCGACGCGAGGCGGCTGCGATACACCGCGGGCAGCGCCTGGGGCGGCGGCCAGTGCACGATCGCCTCGTAGGTCTTGTGCACCTCGCGCTGCTCGAAGAGGCGCTGATAGGCGTTGCGCGTGTGCGGCTGCACCGCGAAGACCACCAGCCCGGCGGTGCCGCGGTCGATCCGGTGGATGGGCACCAGAGACTCGATCCCCAGCTCGCGCTTCAGACGCACCAGCAGCGTCTCCTGCACGTACTTGCCGCTCGGGATCACGGGCAGAAAGTGCGGCTTGTCGGCCACCACCAGCCAATCGTCGCGGAACAGCAACTGCGCCTCGAAGGGCACGGCCGGCTCTGCCGGCAGTTCGCGGTAGTACCAGACGCGCAGATCCTTCGCATAGGCCCGGCCCGGCACGAGCGGCGTGCCGTCGCCCTCGACCACGCGGCCCGCCTCCATGCGCGCGATCCATGCTTCGCGCGAGACCATCGGAAAGCGTTCGACCAGCCAGTCCAGGACAGTCGCCCACGCACCGGGCGGCAGCGCCACGCAGCTTGCACTGAGGCCGTCGCGCATCGGCAGCGGGCGGGGCTGGCGGGCGCGGCGGGTGCTCTGGGCGCTGCGGGAACGTGCGGGCACGGGGATGCCTGGAATCAGGACGCGATGTCCGCCCCGCGCTCGGCCAGCAGCGCGCGCAGCACCGAGCGGTGGCAGTGCGCCTCGTCCTCGCAGTAGCAGCCCACGGCCAGCGCCGACTGGTGCGAGAGGGCGGCCAGCAGGTCCAGGCTGCGGCTGGCGTCGGCTTCGGCCATCTCTGCCTTGTACTTGCGAACGAAGGCGTTCCACTCGGCAGATGTCTTGGCCTCCTGGCCCAGCTTCATCGTCTCGGCCGAGGGCGCGAGGTTGGGGTACCAGACGTCGTACCAGTTCTGCGTAGCGAACTCGGCCTTGGGCACGCCGCGCGGCGGGCGGCGCACGGTGCCGATGCGCAGGCCCTCGCCGGGCGCGCGCGGGGTGCCGAGGCGGACGATGCGGATGCTCATGGTGTGGTTCTCCCTTCGGTTGAATGTGTCAGGTGCCCACGATCCCACCATCGCGCCGGCGCACGGCGACGGTGGCCGAGCGGGGGCGTGCGCTGCCCATGGCCTTGCCGTCCGGCCAGGCGCTGTTGGGCGCGGCACTGCCGTCGTCTCGCGTCTCGCCGGGGTGCTGCACGTTCACGAACAGCGTGCGCCGGTCGGGCGTGAGCACGCAGCCGGTGATCTCGCAGCCCTTCGGTCCGGTGAGGAAGCGGCGGATGCGCCCCGTGGCCGGGTTGGCGCACAGCAGCTGGTTGTTGCCCAGCGCCGCATAGGGCGGCTTGCCGATGGTCTGGCCGCTCATGTCGGTCTGGATCCACAGCAGCCCGGCGCCGTCGAAGTGCAGGCCGTCGGGGCTGCCGAAGAGGTCCGCCTTCTCGCCTCCTGGGCCGTCAGGGTACCGGGCGCCCGCCTGTGGCAAGGCGGTGTCGCCGGCCAGCACGAAATGGTCCCAGGCGAAGGTGGTGGCCCCCGCGTCGCCGCCGTCCTCGCGCCAGCGCAGGATGCCGCCGAAGAGGTTGTCGGCCCGCGGGTTGGCGGGGTCGGCCGCGGGCTTGCCCGGGTCGCCCCGCTGGCTGTTGTTGGTGAGGGTGACGTAGACCTCGCCCGACTGCGGGTGCACGGCGATCCATTCGGGCCGGTCCATCTTCGTGCCGCCGACGATGTCGCCAGCCAGGCGCGCGTGGATCAGCACGTCGGCCGCATCGACGAAGCCCGCCGCGGCGTCGATGCCGTTCTGCCCGTGCACCAGCGGCAGCCAGCGGCCGCGCCCGCCGTCGTCGTAGCGCGCCACGAACAGCGTGCCGTCGTCCAGCAGGTCGCGGTTGGCGGCGCGCGCCGCGGCGTCCTGCCCCGGCTGCACGCGGCGGCGGCTCACGAACTTGTAGATGTATTCGAAGCGCGCGTCGTCGCCCATGTACACGGCCAGCCGGCCGTCGCGGGTGAGGGTGCACGTGGCACTTTCCTGCCGCTTGCGGCCCAGCGCCGTGCGCTTGACCGGCACCGACTGCGGATCGAAGGGATCGATCTCCACCACCCAGCCGAAGCGGTGCGGCTCGTTGGGATGGCGCGTGAGGTCGAAGCGCTCGTCGTGCCGCCAGTACTCCACCCACTGGCTGCCCGGCACGGTGCCGTAGCGCTGCTGCGCCGGCGTGGCAGTGCGCGCCGCCTCCTTCGGGCCGCCGAAGTAGCCGTGGAAGTTCTCTTCGCAGGTCAGGTAGGTGCCCCACGGCGTGACGCCCATCGCGCAATTGGCGAAGGTGCCCAGCACGCGCTCGCCCGCCGGGTCGGCCGCGGTGCGCATGCGCGCCGTGCCGGCGGCTGGTCCGGCGAGGCGCATCGGCGTGGCGGCATGGATGCGCCGCGCGAAGCGCGAGGGCAGCACCTGCTGCCAGCCCTGCGCGGCGCGCCGCACCTCGATCACCGACACGCCCATCGCATGCTGCGACTTGCGCACCTTCTCGGCAGTCCAGGCGGCGGCATGGGGCACGCCGTCGGTGTGCAGCAGCTGTTCGTCGGTGTACTCGTGGTTCATCACCAGCAGGCCGTGGTCGCTGCTGCCGTCCAAGGGGAAGAAGTGCATGCCGTCGTGGTGCATGCCCGCCTGCACGGCCTGGTCCGCGGCGCTGTTGGAGGCATCGGGCGCGAAGGCCGGCATGCGGCCGGCCACGCCCGTGGGCGAGCCCCAGGGGTAGAGCAGTTGCCAGTCGTAGCCGGCCGGCACGCGCACCGCGTCGTCGAGCGACGCGGCCACACCGGCAAAGGAAGGCAGGCTCGCGTCGGTGGCGCCGTGTGCACAGCCTTGGCCCAGCAGCGACACCACCGCGGCGGCGCCGCCGGCGTGCAGGAAGAGGCGGCGATCGGGTCGGTCGGGCGAGTCGAGCGGCATGGCGCGGTTGTAGCGTGGACGACAGCCGCGATCATCGCCGAACGGGATACTGCAAGAACGTGTTTGCGATCCCAAGGAGACCCCCGCATGAGCGAGCAACGCATCGAATGGATCCGCCACGACGACGGCGTCGTCGAACTGCACCTGAACCGCCCCGACAAGATGAACGCGCTCGACCCGGCGATGTTCGACGCGCTGGTGGCCGCCGGAGAGCGGCTGCGCGAGGACCGCGCGGTGCGCGCCGTGGTGATCACCGGCCGCGGCAAGGCCTTCTGCGCCGGGCTCGACATGGCGTCCTTCTCGCGCATGGGCGACGAGGCCGCGGGCGCCGGCGTGCTGGGGCAGGGCGGCCGCACCGACCTCATCGAGCGCACCCACGGCATCTCGAACGCCGCGCAGTACGTCGCCATCGCTTGGCGCGAGGTGCCGGTGCCGGTGATCGCCGCGGTGCACGGCGTGGCCTTCGGCGGCGGGCTGCAGGTGGCGCTGGGTGCCGACCTGCGCCTGATCACGGCCGACACGCGGATGTCAGTCATGGAGATCAAGTGGGGCCTGGTGCCGGACATGGGCGGCACGCCGCTGCTGCGGGCGCTGGTGCGCGACGACGTCGCACGCGAGCTGACCTACACCGGCCGCATCGTCGCCGGCGAGGAGGCCGTGGCCCTCGGCCTGGCCACGCGCGTGGTGGCCGATCCGCTGGCCGAGGCGCAGCGCCTCGCGCACGAGATCGCGGCGCGCAGCCCCGACGCGATCCGCGGCGGCAAGCGCCTGCTCAACGCCATGGCGAACCCCGGCGTGAGCGACGCCGAACTGCTGCTGGCCGAATCGAAGGAGCAGCAGGCGCTGATCGGCAGCCCCAACCAGGCCGAAGCGGTGCGCGCCAACATGGAAAAGCGCCTGCCGCGCTTTGCCGACCCGGCCTGAGCGTTCGCCCGGATCTGAAGCCAAATCGGCCCGCAGCGCCCGTCGGACGGGCGCGAGCAGCTATCGATTTCGTAGCAAGCCCGTCGATCAGCTGCCGTGGAAGCGCGCCCACTCGTCGCGCGTTCCTTCTCCAGCGCGTTGACCGGGTGCGACGGGGCGCTCTGCCCCAATCGCCAGGCCGCAGAACACCATGCTGTGGCGAGCGAGTGCCAGAACCGTCCTAGTTGGCAGAGGGAGGCGCGTAGAAACTTCCTGCACCGGCTTTTCCGCCTGGCATCCAGGCTCCGGGCGAGAAGACCCATTTGTCGGTGATCGCCTCGATCACCACGGGTCGGCCCGCCGCCAGCGCCTGCTCCATGGCAGGCTGGAAATCGGTCGGGTGCTCCACGCGCAGGCCAAGGCATCCAAAGGCCTCAGCCGTCTTCACGAAGTCCACTTTCTCGAAGCGCCAGTTCTTGTCGTAGTCGGTGCTGTCCACCCACAAGTCCTGTTCCTGGTTGAGTGACTGGTTGTTGTTGACCACACATATCACATTGAGCCCGTAGCGGACTGCAGTTTCGAGCTCTTGCAGGTGGTACAGGAAAGCCCCATCCCCGACGAAGCTGACCACCGGGCGGTCCGGACAGGCAGCCTTGGCCCCAATCGAGGCTGGAAATGCCCAACCCAAGGAGCCGTGCGCGCGTATGACCGTCTGCAGCGGGGAGTGGACATCGATGTGCCGCGCGAGCCACGCAGCAGCATGGCCAGTGTCGCCAACCAGAATGGCGTTCCGAGGCAGACTGCGCGAAAGCTCGGCACACAGGCGCTCGGGCCGCATCGGCATGGCGTCCGATTGTTCCCAAGCGGCCGCCGTCTGCAGCCATTGCGCCCTCAGGCTCTGCACCCGATCCAGCCAGTCACGTCGATCGATGGCCTGTGGTGCGGCATCAATCAGTTGCTGCAGTACCGTTCTGGCATCGCCGCACAGCGGCAGCGTATTGGGGTAGTTGCGCCCGATGTTTTCCGCATGGATGTCCAGGTGAATCACTTGCGTCGACATCGCCGGAATGGCCCAACCGCGCGTGGTCAAGCCGCCCGTGAGACTGCCAATGAAGAATACGAGATCAGCTTCGCTGACGGCTTGGTTGGCGCAGTCGCGCGAATATTCGCCCACGACGCCCACGGCCAGCGGATCGCTGTCGACGATGGCACCCTTGGCATTCAGCGCCGTGGCGATCGGTATCCGGTGATAGCGTGCAAAGGCCAGCATCTCCGCCTCGGCACCGGAGCTGCGCACGCCGCCACCCGCCACGATGATGGGCCGCTGGCTTGCCAGAAGTGCCGTGACCGCCGCCGAAACGTCCGTGCCGCTGGCGGCAGGGCGGTCCGCCGGAAAACGCGCATAGCGCGGATGGATCGCCATGGGCTCGCCGACCTCTCCGGCGAGGATCGCGCCCGCCAGCTGATCGATCTCCAGATGCACCGGCTGCGGCATGCCCGTCGTCGCGGCGCGCAACGCCGTGCGCAGCAGGTCGGGCAAGCGCGCGGGAGATTCGACCCGCGCGTTGAACTTCGTCAACGCGTCATAGATCGGCATGTCGTCAATCTGTTGATAGAAGTGGCGGTAACGGTTCTCGGCCGTCGAGCCGCCCGTGATCGCCAGCACCGGGATACGCGCCATGTACGCATCACGCAGGCCCGCCGCCAGGTTGGTCGCGCCAATGGCCTGCGCTCCGCACGCACCGACACGGCGAGATGCACGTGCAAAGCCGTCTGCCATATAGGCCGCGGCCTTTTCACCGTGCGTCATCACGGGTGTTACGCCGCGCGCCTGCATGGCCTTCAACGCGCCGGGCACGATGACCGGTACATGGAAGAAATGGGTGATCCCGCAGTCCGCGAAGGTCTGGGCCAGGTAGTCGTTACCGGTCATCGGCATGGAAGGTCGCCTCGTGATCATTGCGCGGCGCTGCCCAGGGCAGCGCGCAGCTCAGGTTGAAACTCGCCGTCCATCAGCACGAACAGCATCCGGCACTTCTGATCCGAGCGGTTGGACCAGGCGTGATTGGTTCCGCGCTGGATGACGACGTCGCCAGACTTCAGATGGGCTTCGCCTTCGTCCAGCAGCAGCGTGATTTCGCCTTCTATGACGAAAGCGTAGTCAACGGATTCGGTTCGGTGCATGGCCGGATGCCGCGCAGAAGCAGACGCCGTCGAGGCATCGGCGTCGCCAATCTTGCTGAACACCTCCTTCATCCGTACTTCGTCGCCGGGGCGAAAGGTGTCCTTGTCGGGTGGGATGTCGATGATGCGAAAGCGAGTGCCATTGGCGGGCGGTGGAAGCACCACCGGCCCTGCTGCCGGATCTTCATGGCCGTGCAGCGGGACCGAGATCGGCATGGCATCGGTGCTCCAGAGCTCATGGAAGACGACGTTGACGCCGGGCAGCGTGTAGACAGTCGGCTGTGCGCTTTCAACGATGATGGATCGGCCCAGGGCGTTGTGGCCGGTGACGAATCGGCGAACAGTGGAATGTGGCATGACAGGGTTCCTTTTGGTGCTTGATCGCGAGGCGCGATGCTATGAGCGCATGCGACGATGGACCTAATCGAAACCGTGGATGCGGGGCATCAGCGACATTGATGCCCAGCCCTGCGTAGCGGCTGCAGCCGGGTTGCTTCTATAGAATTCCTTGCCATGCAGCGGCCGCGCCTTGATCTCAACTTGTTGGTCACGTTGAAGACGCTGCTTGCCGAACGCAGCGTCACCCGTGCCGCGCAAGCCATGTGCGTCACGCAGCCGGCCATGAGTGCCAGTCTTGCCCGGCTGCGCGACTACTTTGACGACCATCTGATCGTTCAAGTGGGCCGGAGCATGGAGCTGACGCCGCTCGCGGAATGTCTGCTGAGTCCGCTGAACGATACGCTGACCCACATTCACGCGACCCTCGCGACGCGGCCGCGGTTCGAGCCGGCCACCAGCTGCCGGCAGTTCACAATTTTGGCGTCCGACTATGTGGTGAGCGTTCTCCTGCAGGGCGTGCTGCGCCGCATCGAGAAGGAGGCGCCGGGCCTGCGGGTACAGATCCGACCGCCTGGCGATGGCGCCGCGGCACTTCTCGATGCAGGAGAGATCGACGTCCTGGTGGTACCCACGCGTTTTGCGAGTGCCGAGCAGGAGGCGGTACCGCTGTTCGACGATGATTACAAGGTCGTGGCCGATCAGGCGAACGATGCACTCGCCGACCAACTTCCGTTTGCGCGTTACCTCGAGCTCGGACACGTCGTGTTCGACCATTACGGCAAGCCAGACTACGACACTTGGTTTGAGAAGAGGCACGGAGAGGTACGGCGCATCGAAGTGGTCGTTAATTCTTTCTGGCAGATGGCGCAGGTGCTGGTGGGAAGCGCGCGTGTCGCGGCCATGCCGGGTCGCATGGCTGATTTGGCAGCGGCCAGCCTTCCAGTACGCCACGTGCGCCCTGGCTTCGAGACGCCAAAGTTTTCGGTGGTGATGCAGTGGCACCGCTACCGCGATCAGGATCCAGGCAGCGTCTGGCTACGCGATCTCATCCGCGACGAGGCACGGCGCCTGGGATGAGTTCATAAGTTCGGGCAGGACGGGAAGCCCCACCCACCAGCAACGGCGGCAACAACAATTCCTTCCCCGGCTCCGACCGGCCTGGCTCAAGCCACCAGCCTCCGGAAGACCCTGGGCGGTTCAGAAGGACATCACCGGCGTCTATGCGATGCATCGACGAAAGCGATTTGTGGCCGGGTTCAGCGGTTTGTAATCTAAGCCTCGTTCCACTCGCAGTTCCCATCCAATTGAAAGGCGCAAGACCTATGGAGACATATCGCTCGCAACGACAGCCGGCGGGACTAGACATCGGCTCAAGCCCTGTCCTACGGCGTCGCCGCGTTCTGGGTCTGCTTCCGTCGATGACGGTTGCGGGCCTGTGGTCGCCGATGGCGCATGCACATAGCGGCTATCCGCAACACCCAGTCAAGCTGGTGGTGCCCGCGCCGCCTGGCTCGTCGCCGGACGTCATGGCCCGTCAATGGGGAGAGCGGTTTTCCAAGCTGTCGGGTGTGCCGGTGCTTGTCGAGAACAAGACCGGTGCCACCACCATCATTGCTGCGCAGGCGGTCGCCAACGCGCCAGCCGACGGCTATACGTTGCTCTGGACGTTCAACAACACCTTCTCCATCAATCCCTTCGTGTTCCGCAAACTTCCCTACACGATCGAGGACTTCGTCCCCGTGACCCAGGTGCTTGCGGTCCCTTTCGTTTTGCTGGTCGCGCCGCAAGCACGCTGGCGGACGCTGGGTGACCTGCTTGACGACGCCCGGGCGCGGCCGAACGCGCTGAACTACGGGTCGGCCGGGATGGGCAGTGGCTTCCACGTCGCGATGGCAAGGCTGCTGAATGCCACCGGCACGTCGATGACACATGTGCCCTACAGGGACGCTTTCATTCCGGACCTGATCGCCGGACGCATCGATGTCACGTTCGATGCGAGCACCACGGCCATTGCCCAGGTCCGCGGCGGGACCTTGCGGGCCCTGGGTGTCTCCGATCCGAAGCGGCTGGAACAGTTGCCCGACGTGCCAGCCATTGCCGAGACAGTGCCCGGCTATTCCGCCAATTCCTGGCAGGGCCTGTTCGCGCCGAAGGGCACGCCCAACGATGTCGTGCAGACCCTCGCGGCGCTTTCAAACCAGATCGTCGCGGCACCGGGCTTCCGCACCCAAGTCCGTGAATATGGCCTTCTCCCCGTGGGAAGCACCCCCTCCGCCTTCCAGAAGTTTGTGACGGAGGATGCCCGGGATTGGGGGCGCGTCATCCGCGACAACCGGATCACGATCGACTAGGGAAGGTCTGAAGAAGCCCGTTTGAGCCGGGTGCCGGACGCATTGAGTCGGCGTGATCGAGAGATACATCTCCAGGCGTGCGTTTTTCGCGTTTCCATGCTTCTTGCTCGCGTCATGCAGCATTCGGACGCCACCCCCAGCTCTCCCATCAACTGCTTGCGCACCGTCCCCAGGTTCGATGGCGCAAACAGGGTGATGGCATGCCGGCGCGAGCCAGATCTGCTCCTCGTGCCGTGCAACAGGTCGGCGACCTGCGCCACGTCTCATTCATGGGCCGCAGAATCGGTGGACGCGTTCGGACGTCCACCAGCAGTGTCATGTCCCGCTGCCTCCGCCGACACGGATTTACTGCGCAAGGATGCAGTAACTCGTTGATATTCAAGGAAATTTTGGTTCATATGAAGCAACATGCATTGTTCATATGGCCTGCCCGGAGGGGCTCGAACCCCCGACCTGCTGCTTAGAAGGCAGCTGCTCTATCCAGTTGAGCTACGGGCAGATTCCTGTTGCAGGAATGCGGTGGGAGGCGGGAAGAAAAAGGTGGTCGGAGCGGCGGGATTCGAACTCGCGACCCTCTGCTCCCAAAGCAGATGCGCTACCAGGCTGCGCTACGCTCCGACGAACTGCGCATTCTACCTACAGAAAACCCGCGCCCGCCGGGCTTGTCAGCGCCGTTCGTACTGCGACTTGCCGAAGAGGATGTCGCGCGCCTTGTCGTCGGTGATGGGCTTGCGCAGGTCGGCCAGCACCTTCACGCCGCGCTGCACGGCGGGGCGCGCGGCGATGCCGTCGAACCAGGCCTTGAGGTGCGGATACTCGCCGAGCACGATGCCCTGGTTCTCCCAGCTGCGCAGCCACGGGAAGATGGCCATGTCGGCGATGGTGTAGTCGTCGCCCGCGATGAAGGCGCTCTTCGACAGGCGCTTGTCGATCACGCCGTACAGGCGCTTGGCCTCGTTGGTGTAGCGGTCGATGGCGTAGCCGATCTTCTCGGGCGCATACATGCGGAAGTGGTGCGCCTGGCCCAGCATGGGGCCGACGCCGCCCATCTGGAACATGAGCCACTGCAGCACCTCGTAGCGCGCTCGGTCGCCCTCGGGCAGGAACCTCCCGGTCTTGCCCGCCAGGTACACGAGGATGGCGCCGGATTCGAACAGCGAGATGGGCCGGCCGTCCGGCCCTTCGGGATCGGTGATGGCCGGGATCTTGTTGTTGGGGCTGATGGCCAGGAAGTCCTCGGTGAACTGGTCGCCCTGGCCGATGTTGATCGGGTGCACGCGGTAGGGCAGGCCGGTCTCCTCGAGCAGGATGTGGACCTTGTGGCCATTGGGCGTGGGCCAGGAATAGACGTCGATGGGCGCTTGGGGCATGGACTCGGCTTCCGTCGGGATTGAAGGGGGGTGAAAGGGGCCGGCCAGCATAGCGGCGGCCCGGTCGGCGCGCCCGCGCCGCAGCCGCCGCCCCGCCGTTGGCGTGGGCTTGGCCGGGTGCCGCTCAGGTGGCAGCGGTGGCCGGCGCCAGGTGCCGGTGGATCTGCGCCACCGCGGCCGCGCCTTCGCCGATGGCGCCGCCCACGCGCTTGACCGAGCCGGAGCGCACGTCGCCGATCGCGAACACGCCCGCGACGCTCGCTTCCAGCGGCGCCGCGCCGTGGCGGCCCGTGCACACGAAGCCCGCGTGGTCGACCTCGACGCCGCAGTCCTGCAGCCAGCCGGTCTCGGGGTCGGCACCAATGAAGAGGAACACGTTGCGCGTGTCGCAGCGGTAGTCCTCGCCGCTCTGGCGGTTGTGCCAGAAGGCGCCGGCCAGCCCGGTGGCGGGGTCGCCGTCGAGCCGCAGCAGTTCGGTGTACGGATGCAGCGCGATGTTGGGCGTGGCCTCGATGCGTTCGATGAGGTAGCGCGACATGCTGGCCGCCAGCGACGGGCCGCGGATCAGCACCGACACCTTGGCCGCGTGCTGCGACAGGAACACTGCCGCCTGCCCGGCCGAGTTGCCGCCGCCGACGAGGGCGACTTCCTGCTGGCTGCACAGCTTGGCCTCGATGGCCGAGGCCCAGTACCAGACGCCGCGGCCCTCGAACTCGGCCAGGCGCGGCACGGTCGGGCGGCGGTAGCGTGCGCCACTGGCCGCCACCACGGTGCGCGAGCGCAGCACGCGACCGTCGGCCAGCCGCAGGTGCAGCGCGCCGTCGGGGTTGTCCCGGGCGCAGTCCAGGCCCACGACCTCGACAGGGATCAGCATCTCGACGCCGAACTTCTGCGCCTGCACGAAGGCGCGGCCGGCCAGTGCCTGGCCGGAGATGCCGGTGGGGAAGCCCAGGTAGTTCTCGATGCGCGCGCTGGCGCCGGCCTGGCCGCCGAAGGCGCGGCAGTCCAGCACCGCCACGCGCAGGCCTTCCGAGGCCGCGTACACCGCCGCAGCCAGGCCTGCGGGCCCGGCGCCGACGATGGCGACGTCATACAGGGTGTCCAGCGGCGTGCTGTCGAACATGCCCAGGCAGCGCGCCAGCGCGTCCTCGCCGGGGTTGGGGAGCACCGAGCCGTCCGGGCAGACCACCAGCACCTGGCAGCGGCCGTAGCGTTCCAGCACGGCCGCGGCGTCGGGGTCCTGGCTGGCATCGACCAGGTGGTAGGGGTGGCCGTTGCGCCGCAGGAAGTTCTGCAGGCGCGCCATGTCGGCCGCGTCGGGGTCGCCCAGCAGCACGGGGCCACTGTGGCCGGATTCGATCAAGGCCACGCGACGCAGGATCAGCGCCCGGGTGATGCGCTCCCCCAGATCGGCCTCGGCGATCAGCAGCGCGCGCAGCGACGCCGGCGGCACGACCAGGGCCTCGACATCGCCCTCGGCGTGGCCGTCGACCAGGGCCGGCCGGCCGGAGAGCTGGCCGACCTCGGCGGTGAACTCGCCGGGCCCCTGGCGCACGATCGGCACCACGTGGCCCAGGCCGTCGCGCTGGCTCACGGCGATCACGCCGTGCAGCACCACCAGCATGCCGGGGCCGACCTCGCCGGCCGTGAAGATGCGCGTGCCGTCGGGGTAGCGCTCCATCGTGCCGAAACGCGCCACGCGCGCCAGGTCGGCATCGCCGAGCACGGGAAACATCTGGTGGCGACGGCTGTCCATGTCGGTGGGGCCGGTCTGGGCCATGGGCACTCCTGGGCGTACGGGTGAGAAGGGCGGTCGGCGCCATTAGACGCCAGCCGCGGCCGTCATCCAACTGCCATGGGCATGTCATCCCGGCTTCATGGCGCGCCACCAGACTGCGCGGCGACATCCACAGCCCATCCAATGAAAGACCTGCCCATTCCCACCCTCGCCCTGGCCGGGCTGGACCTGCGCCGCACGCTCTGGCCCACTCCCGTCCCGGCCGCGCCGCGCGCCACCGGCCTGGCCGTCGAGACCCCCGCGGTGTCCGCGCAGCGCGGCTTGGTGGTCGGCTGGGCGCGCCACCAGGACGAGGTGCGGGCCGCCCAGCGCCTGCGCCACGAGGTCTTCGCCGGGGAGATGGGCGCGCGCCTGAGCACGCCGCTGCCGGGCCACGATGTCGACCTGTTCGACGACTTCTGCGAACACCTGCTGGTGCGCGACGAGGCCACGGGCCAGGTCATCGGCACCTACCGCGTGCTCACGCCCGCCCAGGCGCGGCGCGTGGGAGGCACCTACAGCGACACCGAATTCGACCTGACACGGCTGCGCGGCCTGCGCGAGCGCATGGTCGAGCTCGGCCGCAGCTGCGTGCACCGCGACCACCGCCAGGGCGGCGTCATCATGGCGCTGTGGGGCGCGCTGGCCGCCTTCATGCACCGCAACCAGCTCGACACCATGATCGGCTGCGCGAGCATTCCCATGTGGCACAACGGCGTGACGACCGGCGACGCGGCCGCCAGCATCTGGCGGCAGGTGTCTCAGACGCACATGGCACCGATCCAGTACCACGTGCAGCCGCGCCTGCCGCTGCCGGTGGAGCGGCTGGACGACTCGCTCGCCATCGAGCCGCCGGCCCTCATCAAGGGCTACCTGCGCCTGGGTGCCAAGGTGCTCGGCGCGCCGGCCTGGGACCCGGACTTCAACACCGCCGACCTGCCGATGCTGATGCGCATCGCAGACCTGCCACCGCGCTACCGGCGGCATTTCCTCGGCGACTGACCGACGCGCTCACCCACGCCAAGCGGCGAAGAACACTGTCACGGGGCTGTCATGTGGCGTGATGACACTTCCGTGACGGCTGTCATCATTGCCGCAGAATCAAGTTTCATGCCTTTGTCCCCCGCACTCCCCGACGACGCCGTGTTGCCCGAGGCGGTGCCCGTGCCCGCCCTCCAACCCGTCACCCTGCTGGACCGTGACCACAGCATCCTGGCCTTCAACCGCCGGGTGCTCAACTGGGCCGAGCGGCCTGAAGTGCCGCTGCTCGAGCGCCTGCGCTACCTGTGCATCGTGTCGTCGAACCTGGACGAATTCTTCGAGGTGCGCGCCGCACCGCACCTGCAGGCCCACGCCGCCGGCGAGCAGAAGGGCAACTACACCGCCGAGTCCTTCGAGGCCCTGTCCCAGGCCGCGCACGCGCTGGTCGAGCGCCAGTACGCGCTGTACAACGACGAGCTGATGCCGGCCTTCGGCAAGCACGGCATCCAGATCATTTCGCACGGCAAGCGCGATGCCGCCCAGCGCAAGTGGGTGCAGGAGTACTTCGAGCGCGAGGTGCGCCCGCTGCTGATCCCGGTGGGGCTCGACCCGGCGCACCCCTTCCCGCAGGTGGCCAACAAGTCGCTCAACTTCATCGTGCGCCTGGCCGGCAAGGACGCCTTCGGACGCGAGAACCCCATCGCCATCCTCAAGGTGCCGCGCGTGCTGCCGCGCCTCATCCGCATGCCGGCCAAGGTGTCGGGCGGCAAGACGCTGGTGGTGGCGCTCTCGAGCATCGTGCGGGCGCACCTGCAGTCGATGTTCCCGGGGCGCGTGGTGGGCGAGTTCTCCCAGTTCCGCGTCACGCGCCATTCCGACCTCGCGGTGGACGAGGAGGACGTGACCAACCTGCGCACCGCCCTGCGCCAGGGCCTGCAGCACCGCCACTACGGGCAGGCCGTGCGGCTGGAGGTCTCATCCAGCTGCGCCGAGCCGCTGGCGAGCTTCCTGCTGGCGCAGTTCAACCTGCCGGCGGGCGCGCTGTACCGCGTGCACGGGCCGGTGAACCTGGCGCGCTTCACGCAGATGATCGACCTGATCGACGCGCCGGAATTCCGCAAGCTGCGCTTTCCGCCGTACCAGGCCTCCTACCCGATCCACCTGTCGCCGGGCCAGTCCTTCTTCGACCGCCTCAAGCGCGGGGACGTGCTGATCCACCAGCCCTTCGAGAGCTTCGATGGTGTGCTGGCCTTCCTGCGTGAGGCGGTGGCCGACCCGCACGTGCTGGCGATCAAGCAGACCATCTACCGCACCGGCGCCGACTCGGAACTGATGGACCTGCTGCGCGAGGCCGTGCGCCGCGGCAAGGAAGTGACGGTGGTGGTGGAACTCAAGGCCCGCTTCGACGAAGAGGCCAACATCAACTGGGCCGAGGTGCTGGAAGCCATCGGCGCGCAGGTGGTGTACGGCGTCGTGGGCCTCAAGACCCACGCCAAGATGCTGCTGGTCACGCGCCGCGAGGGCAAGCGACTGTGCCACTACGGCCACCTGTCCACCGGCAACTACAACCCGCGCACGGCGAGCCTGTACACCGACATCAGCCACCTCACGGCGGACCCGCTGCTCACGGCCGACATGGAGGCCGTGTTCGTGCACCTGGCCAGCCAGAGCCGGCTGCCGAAGCTCAACCGCATGTGGCTTGCGCCCTTCGACCTGCACAGCCACCTGATCGCGCAGATCGACGCGCTCGGCCTGGCGGCCGGGCAGGGCCGGGCCACGCGCGTGGTGGCCAAGATGAACGCGCTGACGGACGAGGCGCTGATCGCCGCGCTGCTGCGTGCGGGCCAGCGCGGCGTGAAGATCGACCTCATCGTGCGCGGTGCCTGCACGCTGGCCGCCCAGGTGCCGGGCCACAGCGAGAACATCCGCGTGCGCTCGATCATCGGGCGCTTCCTGGAGCATTCGCGCGTCTTCTATTTCCGCGACGGCGAGGACGAGTCGCTCTACCTGTCCAGCGCCGACTGGATGAACCGCAACATGATGCGGCGCGTCGAGCTGGCCTGGCCGGTGACCGACCCGGTGCTGCGCCAGCGCCTCATCGACGAATGCCTGGTGGCCTACCTCCACGACGGCCGCGACGCCTGGGAGCTGCGACCCGACGGAACCTACGAGCGCGTGAACAGCGACACCCACGCCGGCGAGGAAGGCGCGTCGCGCACCATCGAAGCCCACGGCGCCCAGCAGGCGCTCATGGCGCGCTACGGCGCGCGCGGCCGCAGCCGCGAGGCGCGCCGCGATTGAACCCGCGCGCCGACGAGAAAGTGAAGAAGGACATGGACCTGATCCTCTGGCGCCACGCCGAAGCCGAAGACTGGACCGAAGGCTGCGACGACCTGCAGCGCTCGCTCACCGGGCGTGGCGAGAAGCAGGCCAAGCGCATGGCCGCCTGGCTCGACCGGCAGTTGCCCGAGGGCACACGCGTCCTGAGCAGCCCGGCCCGCCGCTGCGAGCAGACCGTGCTGGCCCTGGGCCGCAAGTACAAGTTGCGCGACGAACTCAAGCCTGATGCCGGCGCCGAGGCGCTGCTCGAGGCCGCGGGCTGGCCCAACGGCAAGTCCGTCGTGCTGCTGGTGGGGCACCAGCCGGCGCTGGGCCAGGCCGTGGCCCGGCTGCTCGGTCTGAAGCAGGACAGCTGCGCAGTGCGAAAGGGGGCCGTGTGGTGGCTGCGCACGCGCGAGCGCGACGGTGAGGTGCAGACCGTGATGGTGACGGTGCAGGCGCCCGAGCTGCTCTGATCGCCCTCGGCTCGCTCTTCAAGCCCAAAGTGGCCGAAACGCCCGCCAGACGGGCACGATCAGCTATCAAAAAGAGAGCGCTCAGCCCACGGTGAGCGTGAGGCGCCAGGGCGTCTTCTGCCAGGCCAGCACTTCCTCGCGCAGCAGGTGTGCCGACTGCGGGAAGCGCTCGCACCAGTCGGCACTGCACCGCACGGCGAAAGCACGCGGCCCCGCCGCTTCGACGCTGAGCGCCGCCAGCTCAGGCTCGCGGTGCGCGTGGCAGAGGATGACGGCCAGCCGCAGCGCCAGCAACTGGGCGGCGAAGGCCGGTTCGTCCAGCGCGGGCTCGATCTTGCGCAGCTTGCCGCGGTGGCCCAGCACCAGCTGGCTCAGCACGTGCATCTCGTTGACCGCGAAGCCCGGCGCATCCGCATGGTCGAGGATGTAGGCGCCATGCTTGTGGTAGTCGCTGTGCGAGATCTGCATGCCGATCTCGTGCAGCCGGGCCGCCCACTGCAGCTTGCGCAGCGAGCGGCCGGAGCGGCTGGTCGTCGCGCCGCCCCGGGCCTCGGGCACGAGCTGGACGAAGAGGGCGCTCGCGGCGTCCTCGACGCGGGCCGACTGGGCGGCGTCGGCATCGAAGCGGGTGGCCAGGCGCTCCACCGTGGTGGTGCGCAGGTCGGCCACCGCCTCGTCGCGCTCCAGCAGCTCGTACAGCACGCCGTGGCGCAGCGCGCCGGCCGCGACCTTCATGTGGTCGATGCGCAGCAGATCGAACAGCGCACGCAGCACGCTCACGCCGCCGCCGATGACGGCCTTGCGGTCCTCGCGCATGCCCTCGATGCGCAGCTTGTCGGCGCTGCCGGCCTTGAGCAGCCGGTCGAGCAGCCAGTCCAGCCCCTCGCGCGTGACCACGCCGGGCGCGCCGCCGGCCGCGGCCAGCACGTCGCCCACCGCGCCGATGGTGCCCGAGGCGCCGTAGGCCACGTCCCAGCGGTCGCGCGTGTAGCTGCCCAGCGCATCGTCGAGCAGCGCCTGGGCGGCGATCTCGGCGGTGCGGAAGGCGCCGGCGGTGAACTGGCCCTGCGGGAAGTACTTCATCGACCAGGCCACGCTGCCGACGCGGTAGGACTCGGTGACCAGCGGCTTGAACCGCTGGCCGATGATCAGCTCGGTCGAGCGGCCGCCGATGTCGATGACCAGGCGGCGCTCGGCGTCGCTGCTCTCGCCCTGCGGCAGCAGGTGGGCCACGCCCTGGTAGATCAGGCGTGCCTCTTCGCGCCCCGGAATGACGTCGATGCCGAAGCCCAGCACGGTCCGCGCGCGCAGCAGGAACTCGTCGCGGTTGCGCGCCTCGCGCAGGGTCTGGGTGGCCACGGCGCGCACCTGCGAGCGCTCGAAGCCCGCCAGCCGCTCGCCGAAGCGGGCGAGGGCGTCCCAGCCGCGCTGCATGGCCTCGGGCGTGAGGTTGCGCGCGCTGTCCAGGCCGTTGCCCAGGCGCACGGTGTCCTTGAGGTATTCGCTGCGGTGGATCTGCCCGTGGTCGACGCGCCCGATCTCGAGCCGGAAGCTGTTGGAGCCGATGTCGATCGCGGCCAGGCGGGTGCCATTTTGCATGGGAAGGAGAGCCGGGAGTGAGCCTGCATGGTAACGGCGCTGCAGGGGCGCAGATGGTGCTCGGGACAGATGACGAAACCGTGACAGCTGTCATGTACCAGGGAGCGCCGGAACACGCTTTTCCCTCGGGAGATCGATGTCACGGTGCTGTCACACAAGCTTCCTACAGTCCGCCCAACCCCTCACCGGGGCACAACGATCCTTCGAAAGGAAGAGCATGAAAACCTCGTTTCAAATTGCAGTCGCCGGCCTCGCCGTCGCGGCTTTCGCCCATGTCCCCGCCTTCGCCCAGGAAGCCACCGGCGCCGGCGCCAGCTTCCCGGCACCGCTGTATTCGAAGTGGGCGGCCGACTTCAACAAGGCCACCGGCATCAAGATCAACTACCAATCCGTCGGCTCGGGCGCCGGCATCAAGCAGATCGAGGCCAAGACCGTCGACTTCGGCGCGTCGGACGCGCCCCTGAAGGACGAGGAACTCCAGGCCAAGGGCCTGCTGCAGTTCCCCACCGTGATCGGCGGCGTGATCCCCGTCGTGAACATCCAGGGCGTCAAGCCCGGCGAGCTCAAGCTCAGCGGCCCGGTGCTGGGCGACATCTACCTGGGCAAGATCGCCAAGTGGAACGACCCCGCCATCAAGGCCCTGAACCCGTCGCTGAACCTGCCTGACGCCGCGATCGCACCCGTGCGCCGCGCCGACGGTTCGGGCACCAGCTTCCTGTTCACCAACTACCTCTCGAAGGTCAACGCCGAGTGGAAGTCCAAGGTGGGCGAGGGCACCGCCGTCAACTGGCCCACGGGCGCGGGCGGCAAGGGCAACGAGGGCGTCGCCGCCTTCGTCGGCCGACTGCCCAACTCGATCGGCTACGTCGAGTACGCCTACGTGAAGCAGAACAAGATGGTCTACGCCCAGATGCAGAACGCCGCAGGCAAGTTCGTCTCGCCGGAAGACACGGCTTTCAAGGCCGCCGCGGCCGGCGCCGAGTGGGACAAGAGCTTCTACCAGATCCTGACGAACCAGCCGGGCGACGCCTCGTGGCCCATCACCGGCGCGACCTTCATCCTGATGCACAAGGCACAGGACAAGCCCGCGCAGGCCGCGACCGTGCTGAAGTTCTTCAACTGGGCCTACAAGAACGGCGACACCACCGCCGACAACCTCGACTACGTGCCGATGCCTGCCCCGGTGAAGACGGCCATCGCCAAGTCGTGGACGCAGATCAAGGCCGCCGACGGCAAGGTCGTGAGCCCGGACTGATCGGCTGACCGGCCGTTCGCAGCACAACAGAAGAACCAGAACAGGGCGCGCGGTGGAAGGAGCCAGCCTGGACCGCGCGCCCACCACGGAGCGACCTGTGTCATCCACCCTCACCGCCGGCGCTAACACGCTGGACCTGCCTGCCGACCGTGCGCGCGCGCGCACGGTCACCCCTCCTCCCGCCAAGAAGGCGCGGTCCGGCCCGATGGCCGACCGGCTCTTCGGCTGGGCCGCCAAGGGCGCCGCGTTGCTGACGCTCGCGCTGCTCGTCGGCATCCTGCTGTCGCTGATCGCCGGCGCCTGGCCCGCGATCGCCAAGTACGGCCTGGGCTTTCTGGCCAGCAGCACCTGGGACCCCGTCGCCAACGAGTTCGGCGGCCTGGTCATGATCTACGGCACGCTGGCCACCTCGATCATCGCCCTGGTGATCGCGGTGCCGGTGAGCTTCGGCATCGCGCTCTTCCTCACCGAGCTCTCGCCCGCCTGGCTCAAGCGCCCGCTGGGCACGGCCATCGAACTGCTGGCCGCCGTGCCGTCCATCGTGTACGGCATGTGGGGCCTGCTGGTGTTCGGTCCCATCCTGTCCACCTGGGTCCAGCAGCCGCTGCAGAAGCTGCTCACGGGCGTGCCCTACCTGGGTGCGCTGGTGTCGGGCCCGCCGGTGGGCATCGGCATCCTGTCGGCCGGGATCATCCTGGCGATCATGATCATTCCCTTCATCGCCTCGGTGATGCGTGACGTGTTCGAGGTCACGCCGCCGTTGCTGAAGGAGTCGGCCTACGGCCTGGGTTCGACGACCTGGGAAGTGGTGAGCAAGGTGGTGCTGCCGTACACCAAGGCCGGGGTCATCGGCGGCATCATGCTCGGCCTGGGCCGCGCCCTGGGCGAGACGATGGCCGTCACCTTCGTGATCGGCAACGCCAACCAGCTCGCATCGCTGTCGGTCTTCGAGGCCGCCAACAGCATCACCTCGGTGCTCGCCAACGAGTTCGCCGAAGCCAGCAGCGACATGCACCGCGCCGCGTTGCTGTACCTCGCGCTGGTCCTGTTCTTCATCACCTTCGTCGTGCTGTCGCTGTCCAAGCTGCTGCTGGCCCGGATGAAGAAGAGCGAAGGGAAGAAATCGTGACAACCGGCGAAGCACTGCTCAACGCGAAGACGCTGGCCGAGAAGCGCCAGGCCAAGTTCGCGGCGCGCGACCGCGTCAACAAGATCGCGCTGACCCTGTCGCTGGCCGCGATGGCCTTCGGCGTGTTCTGGCTGATCTGGATCCTGTGGGAAACGCTGCGCCTGGGCGTGGGCGGCCTGTCGCTCTCGATCTTCACCGAAATGACGCCGGCGCCCGGCGACGAAGGCGGTCTGCTGAACGCGATCGTCGGCTCGCTGGTGATGGTCGGGCTGGCCACCTTCATCGGCACGCCCATCGGCATCATGGCCGGCATCTACCTGGCCGAGTACAACCCGAAGGGCTGGCTCTCGTCGCTGGTGCGCTTCGTGAACGACATCCTGCTGTCGGCACCGTCGATCGTGATCGGCCTGTTCGTCTACGCCATCGTGGTTGCGCAGTTCAAGAGCTACTCCGGCCTTGCCGGTGCGCTGGCCCTGTCGCTGATCACCATCCCGGTGGTGATCCGCACCACCGAGAACATGCTGCAGCTGGTGCCGCCCGGACTGCGCGAAGCCGCCTACGCGCTGGGAACGCCGAAGTGGAAGGTGATCCTGTCGATCACGCTGCGCGCGGCGCGTGCCGGCGTCGTCACCGGCATCCTGCTGGCGGTGGCGCGCATCGCCGGCGAGACGGCGCCGCTGCTGTTCACGGCCCTGAACAACCAGTTCTGGACGTCCGACCTCAGCTCGCCGATGGCGAGCCTGCCGGTGACGATCTTCAAGTTCGCCATGAACATCGATCCGAACCTGCAGAAGCTGGCGTGGGCCGGCGTGTTCCTGATCACCGTCGCCGTGCTGGCGCTGAACATCCTGGCCCGCGTGCTGACGCGCGGCAAGAACTGAAAAAGAGAGAGAAGAAAGACATGCCCGCCACCGTTGCCTCGTCGGCGCCGCGCGCCAAGATCGCCGTCAAGGACCTGAACTTCTACTACGGCAAGTTCCACGCCCTCAAGGGCATCAACCTCGAGATCCCGGAGAACAAGGTCACGGCCTTCATCGGCCCCTCGGGCTGCGGCAAGTCGACGCTGCTGCGCACCTTCAACCGCATGTTCGAGCTGTACCCGGAGCAACGCGCCGAGGGCACCATCGCGCTGGACGGCGAGAACCTGCTGACCAGCAAGCAGGACGTGGCGCTGATCCGCGCCAAGGTCGGCATGGTGTTCCAGAAGCCCACGCCCTTCCCGATGTCGATCTACGACAACATCGCCTTCGGGGTGAAGCTGTTCGAGAACCTCTCGGCCAGCGAGATGGACGACCGCGTGGAATGGGCGCTGAAGAAGGCCGCGCTGTGGACCGAGGTGCGGGACAAGCTGCAGCAGAGCGGCTCCGGCCTCTCGGGTGGCCAGCAGCAGCGCCTGTGCATCGCGCGCGGCATCGCGATCAAGCCCGAGGTGCTGCTGCTCGATGAGCCCTGTTCGGCGCTGGACCCGATCTCGACCGCGAAGATCGAGGAGCTGATCGCCGAGCTGAAGAACGAGTACACGGTCGTGATCGTGACGCACAACATGCAGCAGGCCGCCCGCTGCAGCGACTACACGGCCTACATGTACCTGGGCGACCTGATCGAGTTCGGCCCGACGGAACAGATGTTCTTCAAGCCGCAGCGCAAGGAAACCGAGGACTACATCACGGGGCGCTTTGGTTGAAAGAAAGCGGAGGCGGACAGCCGAACGCAGAGGACGCAAAGGTGACGCAGAGGGCGCAGAAGGGAAGCCAAATCTTTTATTTGAATTCTTTGCGCCCTCTGCGAAATCTCTGCGCCCTCTGCGTTCGGTAGTCCGTATTCAACTCGCTTCATAAGGACAACAGAATGACTGAAAAACACCTTTCCAGCCAGTTCGACAGCGAACTCAACGGCGTCTCCTCGCGCGTGATGGAGCTCGGCGGCATGGCCGAGTCGCAGATCCGGCTGGCGATCCATGCGCTGCTGCAGTTCGACGTCGAGACCGCCGAACGCGTGATGGCGACCGAGCACAAGGTCAATGCGATGGAGATGGAGATCGACCGCGAGCTGTCGTCGATCATCGCCCGCCGCCAGCCCACGGCCCGCGACCTGCGCCTCTTGATCGCGATCAGCAAGACCACCGCCAACCTCGAGCGCGTGGGCGACGAGGCGAACAAGATCGCCCGCATGGTCAAGTCGATCATCGAAAGCGGCTCGGCCCGCCAGTTGCCGGCCACCGAGCTGCGCGTGGCGGCCGATCTGGCCTCGGGCCTGCTGCGCAAGGCGCTGGACGCCTTCGCGCGGCTGGACACCGCGGCGGCGCTGTCGATCCTCAAGGACGACGACCTGATCGACCAGGAGTTCGACGGCTTCGTGCGCAAGCTGGTCACCTACATGATGGAAGACCCGCGTACCATCTCCCCCAGCCTGGACCTGCTGTTCCTGGCCAAGGCCATCGAACGCATCGGTGACCACGCCAAGAACATCGCCGAGTTCATCATCTACATCGTCAAGGGTGCCGATGTGCGGCATACCTCGATGGAAGAGATCGAGTCGGCATTGCAATAGAAGTCGGACAGCCGAACGCAGAGAACGCAAAGGTTGCGCAGAGGTCGCAAAAAGAAGCCAGAAATTTGGTCTTGCTTCTGCGCCCTCTGCGAAATCTCTGCGCCCTCTGCGTTCGGTACCCGTATCCGCATTGACATGAAGAAACCCAGAGTCCTCATCGTCGAAGACGAATCCGCCATCGCCGAGCTCCTGGCCGTGAACCTGCGGCACAACGGGTTCGAGCCGATCTGGTCGGAAGACGGTATCTCGGCCCAGCGCGAGATCGACGCCGTCCTGCCCGACCTCATCCTGCTGGACTGGATGCTGCCCGGCCAGAGCGGCCTGCAGCTGGCCCGCCAGTGGCGCAAGGATGCCCGCACGAAGGCTGTGCCCATCCTCATGCTCACCGCCCGCGGCGACGAGCCCGACAAGGTCGCCGGCCTGGATGCCGGTGCCGACGACTACATCACCAAGCCCTTCTCGACGCAGGAGATGCTCGCGCGCATCCGCGCCGTGCTGCGCCGCCGCGCCCCCGAGGCGGCAGCCGAGCGCGTGGAGGTGGGCGAGCTGGCGCTGGACACCGCGACGCATCGCGTGACCTGGCAGGGCGCGCCCCTGAAGATGGGCCCGACCGAGTTCAAGCTGCTGGCCTACCTGATGCAGAACGCCGAGCGCGTGCACAGCCGCTCGCAGTTGCTCGACAAGGTGTGGGGCGACCACGTCTTCATCGAGGAACGCACGGTGGACGTGCACGTCAAGCGCCTGCGCGAATCGCTGGGCGCCGCCGCGGTGATGGTGGAAACCGTGCGTGGCGCGGGCTACCGCTTCACCGCCCAGGCGACCGTCTGAGTCGCTCTCAGGCGCTGGGCCTTGCCGCCGGGCGCCGGCCATCCATGGCCGTTTCCCGGCGCCTGGCCGGTACGGATAATCGCCTCCCATGCCTTTCCGAATTGCTACGTTTTTGATAGCTTCCTGCGTAGGTGGGGCGGGCGTTGGAGCCCTGTTTGGCTGGAAATTCCTGTGGATCGGCGCCTGGGCCGGCGCGCTGGCCTGGCTGCTGCTCGACGCATGGCGCGCACAGCGTCTGCTGCTGGCGCTGCGCGATGACGCGGCCGGCCTGCCGTCGCGCGGTCCGGGGATCTGGGGCGAACTGGCCGAGCGCATCCGCAAGTTGCTGCGCACGCGCGAGCAGCAGACGCGGCAGGCCGAGGACCGGCTGCACGAATTCCTTGAAGCCATCCAGGCCTCACCCAACGGCGTGGTGCTGATTGACGAGCAGGGGCGCATCGAATGGTGCAACCAGACGGCGGCCATCCAGCTGGGCATCGACGCCGAACGCGACCTGCAGCAGCACCTGGCCAACCTGGTGCGGGACCCGGCCTTCGTGGCCTACCTTGCATCGTGGAACTACAGCCGCGACGTGATCATCGACGCGCCCTCGATGCAGACCGGGCCGCACGGCAAGCTCATGCGGCTGTCGGTGCAGGTGCATCCCTATGCCGGCAACCGGCGGCTGCTGCTGACGCGCGACATCACGGCGCTGGAACAGGCGGATGCGATGCGGCGCGACTTCGTCGCCAACGTGTCGCACGAGATCCGCACGCCGCTCACGGTGCTCACCGGCTTCGTCGAGACGCTGCAGAGCTTGCCGCTGGAGGCGGACGAGCGCAGCCGCTACCTCGGCCTCATGGGGCAGCAGGCGCAGCGCATGGGCACGCTGGTGCAGGACCTGCTGACACTGTCGCGCCTGGAGGGGAGCGCCGCGCCGCCGATGAACCAGTGGACGCGGGTGCGTGCGCTGCTCGCGCACTGCGAAGACGAGGCGCGCGGACTGTCGGAGCGGCTGTCGGCGCAGGGGCACCGGCTCTTCTTCGCCATCGAATCCGATTCGGAACTCTCGGGGGCGGCCACCGAGTTGCAGAGCGCCATGTCCAACCTGGTGAGCAACGCGGTGCGCTACACGCCGCCGGGCGGCGAAGTGACGGTGACCTGGCGCCTGCTGCCCGACGGCCGTGGGGAGTTCGCCGTGCGCGACACCGGGCCGGGCATCGCGGCCGAGCACGTTCCGCGACTGACCGAGCGCTTCTACCGCGTCGACCGCAGCCGCTCGCGCGAGACCGGCGGCACGGGCCTGGGCCTGGCGATCGTCAAGCACATCGCGCAGCGCCACGGTGCGCAGTTGCGCATCGAGAGCACGCCGGGGCAGGGCTCGCGCTTCGCGCTGCTGTTCCCGGTCACGCGGCTGCGGCCGGCGCGGCCGGTGAGCGTGAACGCCTGAGGACTGACACCAGCAGCACCACGAAGATCAGCGCCGTGAGCCCCAGCGCCGCAGCGCTCATGATCCAGAAGGCCAGGGGCGAGCGCATCGCCGCGACCGGGCCGAGCCCGTGGTACGCCAGCAGGTAGCTGCCGGCCAGCCCCAGCCCCCACAGCAGCGCGCAGTAGATGGCCAGCGGCAGCACCGTGACGCGGTAGCAGCGCAGCACGAAGACGCACATCGTCTGCGTTGCATCCGCCAGGTGGTAGCCGGCCGTGGCCAGCAGCAGCGTCGCGGCCAGGGCAACCACGTCCGGGTGGGTGGAGTACAGCCCGGCCAACTGCATGCGCGCTACCGCCATGGTGCCGGCCGCGACGAGGGCACAGGCCAGGGCCAGCTCGAAGCCCAGGCGGCAGGCATGGCGGGCCTTCGCGGCATCGCCCGCACCGAGCCAGTAGCTCACGCGCGCGCTTGTCGCCAGGCCCAGCGACAGCGGCGCCATGTAGGCCACTGCGGTGAGGTTGGAGGCGATCTGGTGCGCTGCCGCCGCGGTGGTGCCCAGGCGCGCGATGAAGAGCGCCATCAGCGTGAAGGAGGTGACTTCCACGAGCACCGATAGCCCGCCGGGCACGCCCAGCCGCGCGAACTGCCGCAACTGGGCCCAGTCCGGCCGTTCGGGGCGGCGCCAGAGCGCGAAGGCGCGGTACAGCGGCTGGGTGCGCAGCAGCCACACGGCCATGCCGAGCATCAGCCAGTTGACGGCCAGCGTCGCCAGCCCGCAGCCCAGCAGGCCGAGCGGCGGTATGCCCAGGCCCCCGAAGGTCAGCAGGATCGACAGCGGAAGCTTCAGGGCCAGCGATCCGAGCTGCAGCCAGGTGACGAGCTGCGGGCGTCCCAGGGCCTGGTTGAGCGTGCTGTAGAGGCGAAAGAGCAGTGCAGGCGGCAGCGCGAAGGCCAGCACGCCGAGGTAGCGCGCGACGTCGGTCTGCATCGCCTCGGGCACCTGCGTCCAGCGCAGCAGCGGTTGCGGAAAGAGCAGCACCGCCATGCCCACCACGATGGCGGCCCCGCACAGATACAGCGACTGCCGCACGGAGCGGCCCATGTCGTGGCCGCGGCCCGCGCCGTGCAACTCGGCCCAGATCGGCAGCAGTGCCTGCAGCGCGCCCATCAGCGAGACGAACACGCTGATGAAGATGGCGGCCCCGACCGACAGCGCCGCCAGCGCGTTCTCGGCGAAGCGGCCGGCGACGATGGTGTCGGTGACGCCGAAGGCCATCACCGCGAGCTGTCCCACCAGCACGGTGCCGGCGTGGCGGGCGATGGTGGCGCGCTCGCCCGTGCCGGAACGGATGGCGTTCACGGCCGCGTCACCGACTCGCCGGCGCGCGCTGGTACAGCAGCAGGTCGTCGTTGGGGTTGGTCGTGCGGCGGAAGGTGCCGATCAGGCGCCAGTCCTCGAGGCTCACGATGTGGTGCAGCAGGCTGACGACCTCGGGCTTGACGATCAGCCAGTCGCACTCGGTGTGCGAGTTGATCGGCCGCAGCTCGAAGCCGGCATGGTGGCGCAGCGCGGCGATCTGCGCACGGCCCACGCCGAGCTCGGCGACGCAGCGCGTCGGGCCGGTGCGCTGCGCGATGGCACGCACCTGGGGCGCGTAGCTCAGGGCATGGTCGAGCGCCGGCAGCCACAGCGTCATCAGCAGCATCCAGCACAACGTCACGCCGCCGGCCGGCAGCACCAGCGTTTTCCACAGCGCCGCCCGGTGGCGGCCGGTGCGCCAGCGAACCAGCCAGCACCACACCAGCGTCGCGAGCACGGCCAGCACGAACACCAGCGGCGAGAACTCCGCCACGTAGCCGGGCGCCAGGCGCGCGACGCTGCCGGCCATCTTGGGCGGGATGCCGGTCTGCATGGCGATCCAGTACAGCCAGATCAGCACTGCCGAGCCGCTGAAGAACAGGAGCGTGAACCAGTCGATGAGCGCCGACACGTTGCGCCGGAAGGTCGGCAGCGCGAAGGCGGCCAGCGTGGCCAGAGCGGGCAGCGCCAGCAGCAGCGAGCGATCGGCGAAATCGGTGAGCAGCGTGGCCGCCACCGGCACCAGCATGAACCACAGCGGCAGCGCGACGTGACGCGCACCCAGCTGCCGGCGCCAGCGCCACAGCGTCCACACGGCCAGCGGCCAGGCCGGCCAGGTGAACCAGATGAAGAGCTTGATGAGGCTGCGCCAGTCCGACCAGGCGGATACGCCGGCGTGCGAGCCCGGCGGCGCGATGCGCCAGTGCACCTGCTTGAGCGCGACGGCCACGGCGAGCGCGATCGCCGTCACGAGGGCGATGCCGGCGATGGCCGGCCAGCCGAAGGTCGGCGCGGGTTCGGCGTTGTCTTCGCGCACCGCGCCGCGCAGTTCGCGAATCGCCAGCCATAGCGCGCCCAGGCCGAGCGCCAGCCCGAGCGAAGGGGCGCCGCTCAACGCCAGGCCGAGGCTGCCGACCGCCAGCCCGACCAGCGGTGCAGTGCGGCGATAGGGCAGGGCGGCGACGCCGTAGAACAGGCAGGCGACGAAGAAAAGCTGCGCCAGCGCAGGCGTGGTCTCGTGGCCCAGCTGGGCCAGCCCCAGGCTGGCGATGAGGGCGAGGAGGCCGCCATCGGCCATGGCGCGCGCGTAGTCGGTGGGGCGTGCTTCCCCGCCGAAGGCGAAGGCCACCGGCTGCGCACGCGGCGTGCGGGCCAGGTAGTAGACCGCGTACCAGGTGGCCGTGAAGGTGCCCCACAGCATCAGGGCGAACACGATGCGCACGGCCAGGTCCGGCCGCAGCCAGGGGGCCAGCTGGATCGCCCAGGCGCCGAGCCAGTAGGGCAGCAGGGCCGGCGTCTCGGGGCGCAGGCCGAGCAGGAGGGGGTCGAACCAGCGGGCGATGCCGGCGGTGTTCTGCGCCAACGCCGCCATGTAGCCGAAGGCGGTGACGTCGGCGCTCTTCCAGGGGCCGCGCCCCAGCAGGCCTGGCATCAGGTAGGCCGCGCACAGCAGCAGCAGCGCGATGCGCGGGAGGCGTCGCACGGCGCTCTGGGCGACGATGGCAGGCGTGGGCTGATTCAACGGAACCGAGTGTCGTCGAGGATGACGATGGGAAGAGGCATGAAAAAGGGCAGCGCGGTCACCCGGGCTGCCCGTTGCACATCCGGGGCCCGGCGTGCAGGTGGTCGGCGAAGAAGCTTACTTCGACAGCGCGGTCTTGCCGAACTTGTTGCGGAAGCGCTCGACGCGGCCGCCCATGTTGTCGACCGACTTCTGGGTGCCGGTGTAGAAGGGGTGCGACTCGCTCGAGGTGTCGAGCTTGAACAGCGGCAGTTCGCGGCCGTCGTCGGTCTTGCCGGTTTCCTTGGTGTTCACGCACGAGCGCGTCACGAACTTGAAACCGTTGGAGAGGTCCACGAACAGGACTTCGCGGTAATTGGGGTGGATGCCTTCTTTGGCCATGGTCTTTTCCTTGAGGTCGATGCGAGAGCCACATCTGCCCATTGCGCCGGACCGGGTGTCGTGGGGCAACTGGCATGCCGGCGGTGTGCCGGGTGCACTTTTCGCGGGAAGCCTTCGATTATCGCATACTGGCAGGTCAACTCGTCAAATCCCCGCGCATGTCCAGCCAGCCGCCGCCGCCGACCCCGCATGCTTTCGCGCCTGTCCGTGTCGGTCTCGTGGGCTACGGCTTCGCCGGCCAGACCTTCCATGCACCGGTGCTGTCCGCCGTGCCCGACATGGTGCTTTCGGCCGTGGCCAGCTCACAGCCGCACAAGGTGCACAACGACTGGCCCGGCGTGGCCGTCGTGCCCGATGTCGAGGCCCTGGTCGCACGGCCGGACATCGATCTGGTGGTGGTGGCCACGCCGAATGCGCAGCACCATCCCGTGGCCACGGCCGCGCTGCGGGCTGGCAAGCATGTCGTGGTCGACAAGCCCTTCACGCTCGACGTGGCGCAGGCACGCGAACTGGCCGCGCTGGCGACGGCGCAGGACCGCGTCCTGACCGTCTATCAGAACAGGCGCTGGGATGCCGACTTCCTCACCCTGCGAGCGCTGCTGACCGAGCGCGCCGTCGGCCGGCCGGTGTACTTCGAATCGCACATCGACCGCTTCCGGCCGCAGGTGCGCGACCGCTGGCGCGAACGGGCGATGCCGGGCGCCGGCCTGTGGGTGGATCTGGGATCGCATTTGCTGGACCAGGCACTGCAGCTTTTCGGGCCACCCGACACGCTGCAGCTGGATACCGCGGCGCTGCGCGAGGGGGCGCAGGTCGAGGACTGCTTCCACGCCGTGCTGCGCTATGAATCCGGCTTGTCGGCGCCCCTGCGCGTCGTGTTGCACGCGACCACCCTGGCTGCCCACGCGGCGCCACGCTACCTGCTGCATGGCTCGCTGGGCAGCTACGTGAAGGAGGGCGTCGACCCGCAGGAGGACGCCCTGCGCGCGGGCGGCCGTCCGGGCGGCGCCGGCTGGGGCGTCGATCCGCGCGAGGGGCTGCTGGTGTCGCCGCGGGACGACGGCACGGTCGAACGCAGGCCGGTGCCCAACCTGCCGGGTGACTATGCACGCTACTACGAGCGGGTGCGCGACGCCGTCCGCGGCACAGGCCCGGTCCCCGTGACCCTGGAGGAGGCCGTCGAGCTCATGGCCTGGCTCGACCTCGGTCGTCGCAGCGCGGACGAAGGGCGCGCCTTGTCCCTCTGACGGAAGCTCAAAGGCGGCGCAGGACTTCGTCCAGGGTCTGGACCAACAGGTCCGCGTGCTGGCGTTCGAAGACGAGCGGCGGTCGCAGCTTGAGGATGTGGCCCGCCTCGCCGGTGGCACTGAGCAGCACCCCGGCCTCGCGCAGGCCGTTGACCACGCGGGTTGCCTCGGCCGTGGCGGGCGTGCGCCGCGCGCGGTCGGTGACCAGCTCGACGCCCACGAACAGGCCGGCGCCGCGCACCTGGCCGATCAGCGCATGTTTCTCGCCGAGTTGGCGCAAGCTGGTCACCAGGTGCCCGCCCACGGCCAGCGCGTTGGCCTGCAGGGCCTGCCCCTGGATCACGTCGAGCACCGCGCTTGCCGCCGCCATGGACACCGGATTGCCGCCGAAGGTGTTGAAGTAGCGGCACTGCCGGCCGAACGCGGCCATCACCTCCGGTCGAACGGCGAGGCCCGCCACCGGATGGCCGTTGCCCATGGGCTTGCCCATCGTCACGATGTCGGGCACCACGCCGTGACGCGCAAAGCCCCAGAACGCCTCGCCGGTGCGGGCGAAGCCGGGCTGTACCTCGTCGGCGATGAACAGCCCGCCTGCCTCGTGAATCGCGTCGACCGCCGGCTGCAGGAAGCCGCGCGGGCCGGTGAAGATGCCGTCGCTGGAGAACACGGTGTCCACCAGCAGGGCTGCGGGCTGGAGGCCTGCGGCGTGCAGGTCCGCGATGGCGCTGCGCACGCCGTCGGCGAAGCGGCGGCCGAGCTCTTCGGCGTGCAGGTCGTCGCCATCCGGCGCGGGCACGGTGCGCACCGCATCGCCCAGCTGCACGTAGCGGCCCAGCGAGGGCGAAGCCTCGGCCAGGATCGCCGTGACGCCGTGGTAGGCGAAGCGCGTGATGATGACGCCCCGCCCGCCGGTGTGGGTGCGCGCGATGCGCAAGGCCAGGTCGTTGGCTTCGCTGCCTGTGCAGGTGAAGACGGCATGCCCCAGCTCGGGCGGCAGGGTCGCCAGCAGGCGCTCGGCATAGTCGAGCACGCCTTCGTGCAGGTAGCGCGTGTGGGTGTTGAGCGTGGCAGCCTGGCGGGCGATGGCTTCCACCACCTGTGGATGGGCATGCCCGACGCACGCGACGTTGTTGTAGGCGTCGAGGTAGCGCCGGCCCGCGGCGTCGTGCAGCCAGACGCCTGCGCCGCGCACCAGGTGCAGCGGCTCGTCGTAGAACAGGCGGTAGCTGGGGCCGAGCAGGCGGGCGCGGCGTTCGATCAGTTCGGCGGTGGTGGGCATGGATGAACGAGCCTCGGGTTCTCAGGGACAGGCGCTGCGCAGCGCGTCGTCCAGCGCGCCCGCCGGCAGCGCGAGCAGCGCCTCCAGCCGGCTCCAGGAAGCGCCGTTGTTGCGCAGCAGGTAGGGTGCATTGCCGGGCTCCCGTGCGGCGCGCCAGCCGCTGATGGCCACCACCATGGCCAGCCGGGCGGCGACCAGCGCGGGCAGCAGTTCGCGTTCGGCTGCTGCCAGCGGCGCGACCGCGTGGTAAGCGCCGGCGAAGGCGGCGATGCTGGCGGCCGGCGCTTGCGCGTCGAGCTGGTACGAGGCGGCGACGGCCAGGTCGGCGATGCGCGGTGCCGCCACCATGTCGCCGAAGTCCAGGATGCCCACCAATCGATCGGGCGCCTGCGGGTCGACCAGCAGATTGGAGGGGTTGAAGTCATTGTGGATGGCCTGCCGCGGGAGAGCCAGCAGCCGGGGCAGCGCCTGGGCGGCGAAATGGTCGAGCGCCGCGGCCGCCATGGCGCGGCGGGTCGCATCGGGCAGATGCGACAGCAGGCTGCGGGTGCCGATGGCGCGCTGCAGGTCCCAGGGCAGAGGCAGGTCTCCGGCCGGATGCCGCAGGTCGGCCAGGGCCAGATCCAGGCGGGCCAGCAGCGCGCCCATGTGGGCGGCGCGGCCCTCGGTATGCGGCGCCTTGGGCAGCGGCAGGCCGTCCAGGTAGCTGAACAGGCGCACCACCCGCGGCCGGTCGTCCCCCGCCACATCCTGCACTGCTGGGCGTCCGTCACGGGCGGGCCGCAGGCGCTGCACGGGCAGCTCGGGCGCGGTGGCGGCCAGATGAAGCAACGCCTGTGTCTGGAAGTCGGCGACGGTGGCGCTTTCCGCCGGATGCGACACCTTCAGCATGCACGGTGCGCCGCCGTCGGCCGGGTGCAGCAGGAAGTTGGCGTCGCGCTCGCCACCGAGCGGTTCGAGCTGCCCCTCGAGGCCGTAGTGCTGCGCAAGCAGGCGCCTCGCCTCTGCAAGCGACACCGGGGCCGGGGGAGCGCTCAGCACCGCCGCCTCGGGCAGGTGTTCGAAGGCGGCCTCGGTCATGCCGCCTGCTCGAAGCCGGCCAGCGCGCTGCCAAGATTGGGCCCGAGGTCGGGAGACAGGTAGCCACCCTCCTGTACCAGCACGGTGGGCAGGCCCAGCCGGGCCAGTTCGGCGGTGATGCGCGCGAAGCCTTCGGTGCTCACGGCCAGGGCCTGGTAGGGATCGTGCTCGTGGGCGTCGAG
Source organism: Comamonadaceae bacterium ALPHA2B (assembly GCA_005503065.1). Lineage (GTDB taxonomy): Bacteria > Pseudomonadota > Gammaproteobacteria > Burkholderiales > Burkholderiaceae_C > Xenophilus. Next base: position 54,939 of record SCOE01000015.1, on the reverse strand, counting down.
GCCCAGTGCCACCACCAGGGCGCCGGGGGCGTAGGCACGCACGGCGTCCAGGGCGCGCCGCAACGCCGCGAGGTAGCCCTCGGTGTCGGTGCCGCGGGCCAGCGGCACATTCAGGTTGTAGCCCAGGCCGTCGCCTTCGCCCTGCTCGTGGGCATGGCCGGTGAAGAAGGGCGTGCAGAAGTGCGGGTCGCCGTGCAGGGAGACCGTGAGCACGTCGCGTCGTCGCCAGAAGATGCCTTGCGTGCCGTTGCCGTGGTGCACGTCCACGTCCACGATGGCCACGCGGTCGAAAAGCCGGCGCAGCTGCTGCGCGGCGATGGCCGCGTTGTTGAGGTAGGTGAAGCCGTTGGCCCGGTCGGCATAGGCATGGTGCCCCGGCGGGCGGCACAAGGCATAGGCGGCGCGCTCGCCGTCGAGCACCAGTTGGGCCGCGTGCGTGGCCGTGTGGGCCGACCACACGGCCGCCTCCCAGGTATGGGGGCCGATGGCGCATGCCATGTCGCCCAGGTGGTAGCCGGCCTGGCCGACCAGGCTGTCCGGGTAGGTGAAGGGCTGGCCCGGGAAGGGGTGGACGTTGGGGATCACCTCGAAGGAGGGATCGTCGAGCTGCTGCCAGCGCGCCCAGGCCGTCTCCAGGAAGCGCAGGTACTGGGGCGTGTGGATGGCGGCGCGTGGGCCGGCGCCGTGGTCCTCGGGCGCGAGCACGGCGTGGCCCTGCTCGCGGGCTGCCTGCAGCAGCAGGTGGGCGCGCTCGGGCTGCTCGTTGCTGCGCTTGAACTTGCCGCGCACGACGAACTGTTGCGGGTCGTGCCCGATGTGCCGGTCGCTGTAGATGACTTTCATCGGTGGGTGCTTCAGGTCCTGAACAGGCCGCAGGCATGGGCCTTGGCGTCCTCGAGGTGGAAACGCAGCGCGTGCTGAACGGCATCCACATCGCGCCGCGCCATCGCCTGGGCAATGGGGCGGTGCGTCTCGGCCAGGGTCTTCAGGTCGCCGTAGCTGTCTTCACTGAGCGCCAGGAACATGCGGACCTCGGTCTGGAGGTTGTCGAACAGCCGGTGCAGATAGTCGTTGCCCGACAGCGCGCTGATCGCGAAATGGAAGTCCAGGTCCAGCGCCACGCGCTCGGCTGTCGCGAGCGTGTCGGCGCGTGCCACCATGTCGTCGACGCGCGCATCCAGCGCGGCCAGGTCGGCGTCGCTGGCGTGCTGGCATGCCAGCGCAGCGCCGAGCAATTCGAGCTGGATGCGCACCTCGTAGAGGTCGTTGACCTGCTTGGGCGAGACCGTACGCACCGCGAAGCCGTGGCGCGGGCGCGAGACCAGCAGGCCCAGGCTCTCCAGCCGACGCGCCGCCTCGCGCACGGGCGCGCGGCTCACGCCCATCTGGCGCGCCAGCTCGGCTTCGACGATGCGCTCGCCGGGCGCGATGCGTCCAGACAGGATGGCCTGCTGCAACTGCGCCTCGACCACGCCGACCAGGTCGGGGACCTGGATAGAGGAAAAGGACGGTGCGGCGGCCGCTTCGGCCCGGCTCGTGCTCATGGTGATCTCCATCGTTGTCTTGTGTGCCCCCGCATCATGCCGGGCGCCGCGCCCGCGCCAGGTAGGCGCCGGCCACCGCGATCAGCGCCATGCCGCCCAGGGCCGGTGCGTCCGGCGGGCGCTGGAACCACAGCGTGCTGATCAGCACGGCCAGCAGCAGCTGCACGTAGTTGAGCGGCGCCAGGGTAGCCGCGCCCACGCGCCGGAATGCGGCCAGCAGCAGCAGCTGGGCGCTGCCGCTCAGGGCGCCGCCGGCGACCAGCACCGCCATCTCGGGCCAGGGCGGCAGCGTGATGTGCGGAACGAACAGCGCGGGCAGGTTGGTGATGACGAGGCAGGCCAATGCCGCATGGGCGAACTGCACCGGTGCGGCCACGAGCCCGGAGAGCCGGCGCGTGAGGACCTGGAACAGCGCGTAGCACACGGCCGACACCGCCATCAGCAGTGTGCCTGCCAGGGGCAGGTCGGCCCCCGGTCGCACGATGCACAGCATGCCTGCGAAGCCCAGAAGCACCGCCGTCCATTGGGCGCGGTCCACGCGCTCGCCGAGCAGCCAGGGTGAAACCGCCACCATGATCAGCGGTGCCGTGAAGTAGATGGCCGTGGCCTCGGCCAGCGGCATGGTGACCAGCGCGGTCATGAAGCAGGTGGCCACGACGGCCAGCGCCACGCTGCGCGCCACGAGCAGTTTCTGATGAGGCTGGCGCCACAGGCGCAAGTCGCCATGACGCAGCAGCAGCACCAGGGCCAGCATGTTGATGGAGGTATAGCGTCCCAGGTTGACGACGGCCGGGGCGTAGTGCGCCACCATCTGCTTGGCGAAGGCGTCGTAGGCCGCGAACAGCACCAGCGCACCCAGGAACAGCGCGATGCCGGTGGCCGCGCCATCGCCGTGCGGCAGTGATGTCGAAGCCGCCACGGAGTTCATCGGGCCCGGTCCCGGCAGAGCCGCTCGTGATTCAACGCCGGCGTCACGCGTTCAGCCCTTCCAGGAAGGCATCCAGCGCAGCGCCGATGGCGCTCACCATGTAGCCGCCTTCCTGCACCACCACGGTGGGAAGGCCGAGGGCGCGCACGCGGGCGCCGGCCAGCCGGAAGGCTTCCATGTCGAACTTGAGCACGCTGATGGGATCGTCCCTGTACGTGTCGAAGCCCAGCGGCATCACCAGCGCCTGGGGCTGGAAGCGCTCGATGGCGGCCACGGCCTGGTCCAGCGCATGCGCGAACTCTTCGTTGCCGCTGCCGTGGGCGAGCGGCAGGTTCAGGTTGCAGCCGGCGCCCTCGCCCGTGCCGCGCTCGTGTGCGTAGCCCGTGTACCAGGGGTAGTAGTTGGAAGGGTCGGCATGCGTGGAGATGGTCAGCACATCGCCGCGGCCGTAGAAGATCTGCTGCGTGCCGTCGCCATGGTGCGCGTCGATGTCGAGCACGGCCACGCGGGCATGCGTCTGGCGCAGCGTCGCTGCCGCGATGGCGCTGTTGTTCACGTAGCAGAAGCCGGCCGCGCGGGCACGCTGGGCATGGTGGCCGGAAGGCCGGCACAGGGCATAGGCCACGCCGCCTGCGGCTTGCACCGTCTTGGCTGCGGCCAGTGCTGCGTGGGCCGAGCGCAGCACCGAACGCCAGGTGTTCGGGCCGATGGGGCAGGACAGGTCGCCCACGTACCAGCCCGTCTGAGCGAGCATGGCGGGCGAAGGGCACGCGCCTTCGCGAGGACCGTGCGGCGACATGTTGGGCAGGACCTCGATGCCGGGTTGCAGGCCGAAGGACTCGATCTTCTGCCAGCGCTCGAACGCCGTTTCCAGGTAGTCCAGGTAATCGGTGGCGTGGACGAGCTCCAGCGCCTGGCGGCCCGCCTCGGGCGGCGCGCTCACCGTGATGCCGCGCGCGGCCAAGGTTCCCATCAGTGCCTCGGCGCGCGTGGGCAGGTCGGCGGGCTTGCAGATGCGGCCCACGCGCATGTACTGCTGTGGGTCGTGCAGCAGCTGGTCTTCGGAGAAAAAGGCTTGCATGGTCAGGCCTCCAGTTCCGCGTCGAAACGGTCCATGGCGCGCGCAAGGCGCGCGAACAGGTCGGCCAGCTCGACCGTGGTGATGACCAGCGGCGGGCACAGGCCGATGCTGTCGCCCATGGCGCGCACGATCAGCCCTTCTTCCAGCGCCAGCGTGGCGAAGCGGTACCCGGCCTTGCGGTCGGCCGCGAAGGGGGTGCGCGCCGCCTTGTCGGCCATGAGTTCGATGGCGCCGATCAGGCCCGCGCAGCGCACGTTCCCGACCCAGCGGCGGTCGGCAAAGCCCTCGAGGCCGGCCCGGAAGGCCGGTGCCAGCGCCTGCACATGGTCGACGAGTTTCTCGTCCTCGTAGACCTGCAGCGTCTCCAGCGCCACCGCGCAGGCGACCGGGTGGCCCGAGTAGGTGTAGCCGTGGCCGAAGCTGCCGAGCTTGCCGCTGTGGGCAGCGATGGCGCTGTGCACCTTGTCGTTGACCATGACGGCCGAGATCGGCATGTAACCCGAGGACAGCGCCTTGGCGCAGGTGAGGATGTCGGGCCGGATGCCGAAGGTCGTCGAGCCGAACATGTTGCCGGTGCGGCCGAAGCCGCAGATCACCTCGTCGGCGATCATGAGCACGTCGTACCTGCGCAGCACGGCCTGTACCTTGTCGAAGTAGCCGGCCGGCGGCACCAGCACGCCGCCTGCGCCCATGACGGGCTCCGCGATGAAGGCGGCCACGGTGTCGGGGCCTTCGGCCAGGATGCGTTCCTCGAGCTGCTGCGCGAGGCGCGTGGAGAAGTCCTGTTCGGTCTCGCCGGGTTGGGCATAGCGGTAGTGATGCGGGCAATCCACATGAAGGAAGCGCGCAGCAGGCGCCGTGGCGATGGGCAGGTCGAAGTCGCGGTGGTTGCCGTCCAGGCCGCCCAGGCTGGCGGCGGCCACGGTCACGCCGTGGTAGGCGTTGCGACGCGCAATGATCTTCTTCTTGCCGGGTTGGCCGATGGCGTTGTGGTAGTACCAGACCATCTTGACGGCGCTGTCGTTGGCCTCGGAGCCCGAGTTGGCGAAGAACACGCGCGCCATCGGTGCTGGCGCCAGTGCCAGCAGCTTCTCGGCCAGGTCGGCCACGGCGACGTTGGTGCGCTGGTTGAAGGTGTGGTAATAAGGCAGGGTTTCCAGCGCCCTGGCGCCGGCCGCAGCCAGGCGCTTGTTCGAAAAGCCCAGCGAGGCGCACCACAGACCGGACATGCCCTCGACGTAACGCCTGCCCTGGTCGTCGACGACGTGGATGCCGTCGCCGCTCACGATCACCAGCGGCGGCGTCTGCGGCAGCGCGGCGAGGTTGGTGTACGAGTGCAGGTGGGTGGCGACGTCCTTCTCGCCGGTGCTCAGCATGTCTTTGGCCATGGATGTTCTTCCTGGGTTTTCAGGCGTGAAGGGCCCTCAAAGGCGCTTCAGGTTGTCTTCGGTCTGCCGCGCGATGGCCTCGGGGCCGGTGCGCGTGGCGATGTGCGGCGTGACGGTGATGCGCGGGTGGTGCCAGAACGGATGCGCGGCGTGCAACGGCTCCTCCACGAAGGCATCCAGCACGGCCGAGGCAACCTGGCCGCTCTCCAGCGCGGCGAGCAGGTCGTCCTGCACGAGCTGGGCACCGCGGCCCGCGTTGACCAGGTGCGCACCGTGCGGCAGTTGCTCGAAAAGTGCGGCGTTCAGGATGCCGCGGGTGTCTTCTGTCAGCGGCAGCAGGCAGACCAGGGTGTCGCAGCCGGCGAGGAAATCGGCGCGCGCCGCGTCGCCGTGGAAGGCCTCCACGCCGTCGGGCAGACCGCTCTTGGCGCTGCGGCTCCAGCCGCGCACCCTGTAGCCGATGGCCGTGAGCGCGCGCGCAGCCGATTGGCCGAGCACGCCCAGGCCTGCGATGCCCACCCGGTGGCGACCTGGAGACACCACGGGCGCTTCCTCCCATGCGGCACGGCGCTGGTTCTCGATGTAACGGGCCATGTGGCGCTGGCCATGCACCACCGCCCAGGCCACGTAGGCGTTCATGCCGGCCGCCATCTCGGGGTCGACGATGCGGCGGATCGGCACGTCGGGCAGCGCGGTGTCGCGCGTGATGTGGTCGGTGCCGGCGCCAACCGACTGGATCAGGCGAAGCCTGGGCATGCGGGCGAGCAGGCCGACGGGGGGCGACCAGCAGACGACGGCGTCGATGTCGTCGAGCGCCTCGAGTTCCTGCACCTCGGTGTCGATGCGGTGGAGCTTGGCATCGGGAAAGCGCGCGCTGAAGGCAGGCCGCAGGTAGTCCATGGCGATCTGGTCGGAGACCAGGGCGATGTTCAGCGTCATGCGGTGGCCACCTCCGCGGCAGCCGCCGACAGCCTGGGCTGCGCCTCGATCAGCGTGCGTGTGTAGGCGTGCCTCGGATCGGCCAGCACCTGGGCCGTCTCGCCATACTCGACGATCTGCCCGCGCTGCATCACGGCGATGTGGTCGCACATCTCGCCGGCCACGCGCAGGTCGTGGGTGATGAAGACCATCGCCAGCTGGAAGCGCTCGCGCACCTGCGCGAACAGCTTCAGGACCTGGGCCTGCACCGACACGTCCAGGGCCGAGACCGGCTCGTCGGCCACCAGCAGCTCGGGTTCCATGGCCAACGCACGCGCGATCCCGATGCGCTGCCGCTGGCCGCCCGAGAATTCGTGCGGAAAGCGATCGGCGGCGTCGGGCTTCAGGCCCACCAGTTCCAGCAGTTCCATGGCGCGGGCCATGGCCTTCTCCTTCGACAGGCCTTGGGCGATCGGGCCCTGGGCGATGGCCGAACCGATGCGGTGGCGCGGGTTGAGCGAGGCGTAGGGGTCCTGGAACACCATCTGGATCCTGCCCTGCGTCTGCTGGCGGAACCGTGCGCCCGGCTGCAGCGCGCGCCCCTTGAACAGCACGCGCCCGCTGTCGAAGGGCGCCAGACCCACGATGCAGCGGCCCACGGTGGACTTGCCCGAGCCGGACTCGCCCACCAGACCCAGCGTCTCGCCGCGGCGCAGGTCGAAGGACAGGCCCTTGGCCGCTTCAACGCGCCGGCCCTTCTTGAACAGGCTGCCACCCGTGACATAGGTCTTGCGCAGGTCCTGCACCTGCAGCACGCGGTCGATCGGGCGTTCGTGCGCCAACTGCCGCACGTGACCGTTCGGGATCGCGGCGATCAGCTTGCGGGTGTAGTCGTGCTGGGGGCGGGCCAGCACGGCGGCGGCCGGGCCGGCCTCGACCACCCGGCCGGTCTGCATCACGACGACCTGGTGGGCGATCTCGGCGACCACGCCGAAATCGTGCGTGATGAACAGCACGGCCGTGCCCTTGCGCTGCTGCAACTCGCGGATGAGCTTCAGGATCTGCGCCTGGGTGGTCACATCCAGCGCGGTCGTGGGCTCGTCGCAGATCAGCAGGGCCGGCTCCAGGATCAGCGCGCAGGCGATCATCACGCGCTGCCGCTGGCCGCCCGAAAGGCGGAAGGGGTAGCTGTCGATGAGCGCCTCGGGCTCGGGCAGGCCCACGTCCGCCAGCGCCGCGAGGATGCGCCGACGCTTCTCGGCGGCCGGCATGCTCACGTGCGCATCGAGCACCTCCGCGATCTGCTCGCCGATACGCATGACGGGGTTGAGCGCCGTCATCGGCTCCTGGAACACCATGCCGATGCGCCGGCCGCGCAGCTCGCGCAGTTGGGCTTCGTTCAACTTCAGCAGGTCCTTGCCGTCGAACAGGATCTTGCCCGCCACGGGTTCCACATGCGGCCGCGGCAAGAGGCCCATGATGGCGTTGGCGATCATGGACTTGCCCGATCCGGACTCGCCCACCACGCACAGGGTCTGGCCTGGCAGCAGATGCAGCGAGGCGCGCTGCACGGCGAGCGCCCGGTCACCACCCTGGGGCAGGCGGATGTCCAGGTCCTGGATGTCCAGCACCGGCAGTTCGATGTTCTCCATCTTCATTTCCCCCTCCCGTCGGCACGTGCGTTGAGTCCATCGTTCAGGCCTTCGCCGACCAGGTTCAGCGCCAGCACCGTGAGGAGGATGGCCACGCCCGGGAACACCGCCATCCACCAGGCCTGGCGCAGCACCGTGCGGGCCGAGCCGACCATGTAGCCCCAGCTCATCTGGTTCGGATCGCCCAGGCCCAGGAAGCTCAGGGACGACTCCAGCAGGATGGCCGTGGCCACCATCAGCGAAGCCATCACGACGATGGGCGAGGCGGCGCTGGGCAGGATCTGCGTGAGGATGATGCGCGGCGTGGACTGTCCCGCGAGCTGGGCCGCGGCCACGAAATCGCGCTGTCGCAGCGTGAGGAACTCGCTGCGCACGAGACGCGCCACCGGCGGCCAGGAGACCACTGCGATGGCTGCCACGATGGAGCCGACCGAGGGCTCGAAGATCGCCACCAGCACGATGGCCAGGGCGAAGCTCGGCACGGCCTGAAAGAGCTCGGTGAAGCGCATCAGCGTGGCGTCGACCCAGCCGCCGAAGTAGCCCGCGATGGCGCCGATCGACACGCCGATCAGCAGTGACACCACGGTGGAGACCACGCCGATGAGCAGCGAGACACGCGCGCCGGCCACGATGCCTGCGAGGATGTCGCGGCCCATGGTGTCGGTGCCCAGGGGCAGGCCCTGCTCGGCGCCTGGCTGTGCGAAGGGCATGCCGACCATGTCCCAGGGGTTGTTCTGGGCGAAGAAGGGGCCGAGCGCAGTGACCAGCGCCACCAGCATCAGCACGATGAGGCCGAAGACCGCGCCCTTGTTGCGGCAGAAGCGTCGCCAGAATCTGTTCTTCATGTGAACCTCCTCAACCCAGTTCGATTCGGGGATCGACCAGCGTGTAGACGAAGTCGGTGATCAGGTTGAACAGCACGGCCATGGCCGCGGTGAACAGGAAGCATCCCAGCAGCAGGTTGTAGTCGCGCTGCAGCAGCGCGTCGAACATCAGCCGACCGATGCCTGGCCAGGCGAACACGGTTTCGGTCAGCACGGCGCCGCCGATCATGCCGCCCGCCTGGATCCCGGCGAGCGTGACCACGGGCAGCAGCGCATTGCGCAGGATGTGCTTGCGCTGGATGCGGCCTGGATGCACGCCCTTGGCGCGTGCGGTCTTGACGAAATCCATCTGCGCGACCTCGAGCATCGAGGCGCGCGTCATGCGTGCGTAGACCGCCATGTAGAAGAGCGCCAGCGTGAATGCGGGCAGCACCAGGTGCCTGGCGATGTCCAGCGCCTTGGCCATGCCGGTGAGGTCGGCGCCCACGGTGAAGAAGCCGAAGGCCGGCAGCAGGTCCATCTGGACGGTGAACAGCAGCACGGCCATCATCGCCAGCCAGTACAGCGGTGTGGCGTAGAAGACCAGGGCCACGACGGTGATCAGGCTGTCCTGCCACTTGCCCGCGTGACGGCTGGCCAACGCGCCCAGCACGATGCCGAACAACAGCGACAGGCCGAAGGCCGTGCCCGTGAGCAGCAGCGTGGCGGGCAGGCGGTCCAGGATCAGATCGACCACGGGCTGCTGCTGCCGGTAGGAGTAGCCCAGGTCGAGCCTGAGCACATGGCCCAGGTAGTTCGCCAGCTGCGTGGGCAGCGGCTGGTCCAGGCCGAACTGCGCTCTCAGCTGGGCCACGAACTGCGGGTCGGACGCTCCGGCCTCGCCGGCCATGATCGACACCGGGTCGCCCGGAGCCGCGCGTACCAGCATGAAATTGGCGGTGGCGATCACCAGCAGGGCCAACAGGCCCTGCAGCACTCGCACGGACATGAACTGGAGTCGTTTCATCGCAAGCTCGGTTCGGGCATGCAGCGGCCCGGCCTGGCGAGCCTGCCCCATGCGTGGAAAGGAAGGTCAGGCCAGCTTCACCCGGCCCAGACTGTCGTTCAGGCCGATGCCGGAGCTGACGACGTTCTGGATCTTGGTGCGGTACAGCGTCGGGAAATTGATCTCGTGCAGCCAGGCGACGGGCACCTCGTCCACGAGCAGCTTCTGCACCTCGAGGTAGATCGCCTTGCGCTTGGCCGGGTCGCCTTCCTTGGCCCCGGCGGCGAACAGGGCGTCGACCTTCGGGTTCACGTAGCCGGCCACGTTGTTGAAAGGCGAGCCCTTGGCGATGTTGTCGCTGGTGTAGTTGCGCCCGACGCCCAGTGCCGGGTCACCGTACTGATAGACGTAGGTGAAGGCCAGGTCGAAGTCCCACTCGTTGCAGCGCTGGTTCCAGCCGGCCACGTCGGTGGCGACCATTTCGATCTTGATGCCGGCCTGCGTGAGGTTCTGGCGGACGATCTCGGCCTGGCGCTGCCAGGATTCGCCGTAGGGCAGGGGCAGCAGGCGCAGGGTCTCGCCCTTGTAGCCCGACTCGGCGAGAAGGGCCTTGGCCTTGGCGAGATCGCGCGGGTATTTGGCAACGTCGTCGCTGGCGAAGGCGATGTGGCTGTTGAACGGACCCGTGGCCGGCTTGGCGAAGCCGTACCAGGCGATCTTGGCCATGGCCTCGCGGTCGATGGCGGTCCAGACGGCCTGGCGGAACTTCACGTTGTCCATCGGCTTGGTGCGGTTGTTCATCCACAGCCAGCTGTGCGGCGCGAAGAACTCCCAGCCCTTCGTGGTCACGGCCGCGCCCGGCAGCTTGGCCAGACGGCCCACGTCGAAGTACTCCACCGTGCCGCCCGGTGCGATGTCGACCTTGCCGGACTCGAAGGCGGCGGCGCGTGCGGCGGCATCCGGAATGACGTGGAAATACACGCTTTCCACGTTGACTGCGCCGACCTGGTGGTAGTTCTCGTTGGCCACGAGGTGGATGTACGAGCCCTTGGCCCATTCCTTGAACTTGAGCGGGCCGGTGCCGATGGGCGTGGCATTGGCCGGGTTGGTCGCGAAGTCGGTGCCTTCGTAGATGTGCTTGGGCACCATCGGCATGGTGCCGTTCTCGAAGATGCCCATGAAGGGCCCGAACGGCTGCTTGAGCTTGAACTCCACGGTGAGCGGGTCGAGTGCCTTGATCGATTCCACCTGCGCCAGGCTGGCGCGAAAACGCGCGTGCGTCTTGCGCAGGAACACGTCGCAGGAGAACACCACGTCGTCGGCCGTGAAGGGCTTGCCGTCGTGCCACTTGACGTTGGGCTTGAGCTTGAAGACGTAGGTCCTGGCGTCCGGGCTCATGGTCCAGGACGTGGCCAGTTGCGGCTGCGGCTGCAGCTTCTCGTCGTAGCGCAGCAGGCCTTCGTAGATGTTGCCGGAAATCAGCTGCGTGGGCCCGTTCTGCACGATGCCCATCATCAGGCCCGGCGGCTCTGGCTGGACCAGCACGTTGACGATGCCCTTTCTGGCCTGGGCCAGGCTGTGAAGGGGCACTCCGGCAATGGACAGGCCGAGGGCGGCGGGGGCGGCTTGGATCAGGTGGCGGCGTTTCATCGGTGCGGACCTTTCGGTGTCAGGTGGGGCAGGAAGGCGGCTTGGGGAGAAATTGGTGACGAGACTCAGTCGCGGAAGGGAACGGGGCTGGCCGGCTCCAGCCGCTGAAGCAGTGCGCGCCATTCGCGGGCATAGGGGTCGGTGGGAACGGCCGCCAGGCGGTTCGTGTCGCCGCTCTCGTACTGGCGGGCGGTGAGTTCGCAGATGTCCTCGGGCACCGGGTTGACGGGCTGTCCCGTGCTCTGGATGGCCACTTGCACGCGGCAGGCGCGCTCCAGGTTGTGCATGAGGATGAAGGCTTCGGCCACGCTGCGGCCCAGCGTCACCAGCCCGTGGTTGCGCAGGATCAGCGCACGCGCCGTCGGGCCCAGGTCGGCCACCAGGCGCTCGCGCTCGGCGTGGTCGAGCGCGATGCCCTCGAAGGCGTGGTAGTTCACGCGCTTGTGAAACTGCAGCGCCCACTGGTTGCAAGGCTGCAATCCACCGGCCAGCGACGACACGGCCACTCCCGCCACGGTGTGGGTGTGCAGCACGCAGGCGGCGTCGTGGCGGGCCGCATGCACGGCGCTGTGGATCGTGAAGCCCGCCGGGTTCACGTCGTGGTCGCTCGGTTCGACGATGTTGCCGTCCAGGTCGATCTTCACGAGCGACGACGCCGTGATATCGCGAAACAGCATGCCGAAGGGATTGATCAGGAACTGGTCGTCGGTGCCGGGCACGCGCGCGGAGATGTGGGTGTAGATGCTGTCGTCCATCCCGTAGAGGGCAACCAGCCGGTAGGCAGCGGCCAGGTCCCGGCGCACCTGGCGCTCGGCGGGGGAGATGGAGGGACTGAGCGCGTGATGCACCGGCATGGGGTGGTTCCTGGTTATCGTCAACTGTCGACAGACGACATTCAGCACGATGTGTGCCAGATTCCGAATCCTTGATTTCCCTTGGTGCGGGCGAGACGCGCCTCTGCTATTTGGCCGCCCCATGGCGGCCGCGTGCACCGGAACGGGCGCAAGCGCACCGTCGAATGGCGCCGAGATCCGGCGCAACGGCGGGTCTGGCTCTTTCTGGCGGCGCGCAAAAACAAAAACGCCGCGCAAGGCGCGGCGTTTCGTTTCGTTGCGGGCGGTGTGCCGGTGCTCAGCCGCCCCGGCGCATCATGTCGAAGAACTCGACGTTCGTCTTGGTGGCCTTCATGCTCTTCAAGACCATTTCCATCGACTCGATCTCGTCCATGTTGTACATGAACTGGCGCAGGATGCGGGTCTTCTGCAGCACCTCGGGGGCGAGCAGCAACTCTTCGCGGCGCGTGCCGCTGCGGTTGAGCTGGATGGAGGGGAACACGCGCTTTTCGTAGAGGCGCCGGTCCAGGTGGATTTCGCTGTTGCCGGTGCCCTTGAACTCTTCGAAGATCACTTCGTCCATCCGGCTGCCGGTGTCGATCAGCGCGGTGCCGATGATGGTCAGCGAGCCGCCTTCCTCGACGTTGCGGGCCGCGCCCAGGAAGCGCTTGGGCCGCTGCAAGGCGTTGGCGTCGACACCGCCGGTGAGCACCTTGCCCGACGACGGCACCACGTTGTTGTAGGCGCGGGCCAGGCGGGTGATGGAGTCGAGCAGGATCACCACGTCCTTCTTGAGCTCGACCAGCCGCTTGGCGCGCTCGATCACCATCTCGGCCACGTGCACGTGGCGTGCGGCGGGCTCGTCGAAGGTGGAGGCGATGACCTCGGCGCGCACGCTGCGCTGCATCTCGGTCACTTCCTCGGGACGCTCGTCCACCAGCAGCACCATCATGTGCGTGTCGGGGTAATTGGCCGCGATGGCGTGGGCGATGTGCTGCATCATCACCGTCTTGCCGCTCTTGGGCGGTGCGACGAGCAGCGCGCGCTGGCCCTTGCCGATGGGGGCGATGATGTCGATCACGCGGCCGGTGATGTTCTCGTCGCCTTTGAAGTTGTCGCGCTCGAGCTTCATCTGTTCCTTGGGGAACAGCGGCGTGAGGTTCTCGAACATCACCTTGTGCTTGTTCGCCTCGGGCGCGCCGTCGTTGACCTTGTCGAGCTTGGTCAGTGCGAAGTAGCGCTCGCCGTCCTTGGGGATGCGCACTTCGCCTTCGATCATGTCGCCGGTGTGCAGGTTGAAGCGGCGCACCTGGCTCGGGCTGATGTAGATGTCGTCCGTGCTCGCGGTGAAGCTCGTGTCCGGGCTGCGCAGGAAGCCGAAGCCGTCGGGCAGGATCTCCAGAACGCCGTCGGCGAACACCTGTTCGCCGGCCTTCGCGCGCTTCTTGATGATCGCGAACATCAGTTCCTGCTTGCGCATGCGGCCGACGTTCTCGATCTCGAGTGCTTCGGCCTGCTTCAGGAGTTCCGACACGTGCAGTGCCTTGAGTTCGTTCAGGTGCATGGAATGACCCCGTGGGGGGAATTCTGGAATGTCTGCGGGAGGGGAGGGGTTTGCGGCGGGGCGAGGTGCATGCCCTGCAAACCTTGGAATTCGACCGGGCTTGGGTGAGGCCGGTGAGTGCGAGAGATTATGACAGGAAAAAAGAACGGCCGGGCATTGCGCGCCGGCCGTTCGTTGGGGCCTGAAGCCTCAGGCGAGTTGCTGGTCGATGAAGGCCGTGAGCTGTGCCTTGCTCATCGCGCCGACCTTGGTGGCAGCGAGCTGGCCGTTCTTGAAGACCATCAGCGTGGGGATGCCGCGGATGCCGAACTTGGCCGGGATGTCGCGGTTCTCGTCGACGTTCATCTTGGCGATCTGCAGCTTGCCTTCGTAGGTGGCGGAGACGTCGTCCAGGATCGGGGCGATCATCTTGCAGGGGCCGCACCATTCGGCCCAGTAGTCCACGAGCACGGGCTTGTCGGATTGCAGGACGTCGGCTTCGAAAGAGGAATCGGAAACGTGCTTGATGAGTTCGCTGGCCATGGGCTGTTCCTTAGCGCTGTGTGTGGTTGCGGTGCAGCTACAGTGCAGGCCATTGTGACAGAAACCAAGAGCCGGCGTGCCCTGCGGGCAGGCTATGGCGGCGATAGCTTTCCCCCTCGTCGCGCCCTGCGCCGCACCCCATGAATGCTGCCCTGAACGACCCCACGCGTGCGCCGTGGTGCGACCCGGCGCAGGGCCTGGTCGCACGCATCGCCGCGCACATCGCGCAGCACGCGCTCCATCCTTCCCGCACCGTCGTGCTGGTGCCCTACGGCCAGTTGATCGCGATCGGCCGCGCGATGTGGGCGCAGTGCGGGAATGCCGGCTTCGCGCCCCGCTTCGAAACCACGCGCAACTGGGCGCGCAGCGCGGGCGGCTTCGTGCCGGCCGAGGACGACATCGCCTTCGACATGGCGCGCGACCTGCTCACTGCGCAATCGTTGCTGACGCGCGCCGGCCAGGGCGGCCTGCGGCATGCGCTGGCCGGTCGGCTGGTCGACATCGCGCAGCAGCTCGCGCCGCTGGCCGCGGCGCAACTGCCGCAGCAGCGTGCGGCCTGGGCGCGGTCCGTGCGCCCCGCGATCGACGCGGGCCGCGGCTCGGCCTGGTTCGACACCGAGAGTGCGCTCAACGGCATTGCGCTGGCCTGGGTGGCCAGCTCGTCGTACGCCACCGACGTGCTGCTCGAGGGGGCTGCGCTGGCGCAGGCCGATGCGCTGATCGTGCTCGAGGGCCTGCAGGCCGACCCGCTCACGCAGTCGCTGGCCGCGCTCTTCGGATCGCAGGTGTTGCGGCTCCCGATCGCCGGGGCGATGCCCGAGGCCCCGGCACTGGCGGCCCTGCATGCGGCCGACGATCCGGAGGACGAGGCCGAGCGCGCCGCTGCGTGCGTCATGCAGCGGGTCGCGGCCGGCCGGACGCCGGTCGCGCTGGTGGCCACCGACCGCGCGCTCACGCGCCGCATCGGCGCCCAGCTCACCGCGCATGGCATCGCGGTGCAGGACGAGACGGGCTGGAAGCTCTCCACCACGCGTGCTGCAGCGCAGGCCATGAGCGCGTTGCGCGCTTGCGCGCACGACGCGCGCAGCGACGAGGTGCTCGACTGGCTGAAGAACGCGCCGCGCTGGCGCGGCGACGTGCTGGATGGACTCGAGGTGCGCCTGCGCGACCGCGGCCTGCGCGATTGGAACGCCTGGTGCCACTTCATCGCCCAGGCGGCCGAGGGCGAGGGCGCACGCGCGGGCGACGCTGCACTCGCCGGGCTCACGGCCGAGGTCGAGGCCTGCCGCGCCGCCATGGGCCGGCCGCGCATGCAGGACGAATGGCTGCGCGCGATGCGTGAGCTGCTGCAGGCCGCGGACCAGTGGGACGCCCTGGTCGCCGACGCGGCCGGCATCGAGGTCGTCGGCGCGCTGTACCTCGACGAGGCGCCGGGCGAACTGCGCGGCAGCGGCCGCAGCAGCCCGGTCGAGTTCAGTGCCTGGGCGCGCGACGTGCTGGAGTCGGCCAGCGTCGTGCTGGCCGTGCCCGGCATGGGCGAGCCCGCGGTCACCGTGCTGCCGCTGGCGCAACTGCTCGGACGCGCCTTCGCGGCGGTCGTGATTCCCGGCTGCGACGACCAGCGCCTGCCTGCGAGTCCCGAGCCGCCCGGCGACTGGACCGAAGCGCAGCGCGCCGCACTCGGCCTGCCATTGCGCGACACGCTCGCGCAGGCGCAGCGTGCCGCGTGGTCGCTGGCGTTGCAGGCTCCTGCGCTCGACCTGGTGTGGCGTCAGTTCGATGCCAGCGGCGAGCCCGTGCGGCCCAGTCCCTTCGTGCAGGCCCTGCGCCTGGCCGGGGCGGCGCGCGCGGCCGACGATCCGCGCTCGCTCGTTCCCTTCGCACCGCAGCCCACGCAACCGCCGCTGCCGCGCGGCGACGCGCTGCCGGTGACGCAGCTTTCCGCCAGTGCCTACGACGACCTGCGCCATTGCCCCTACCGTTTCTTCGCGCTGCGCCAGTTGGGCCTGGCGCGCAGCGACGAGCTCGAGGGCGAGGTCGACAAGCGCGATTTCGGCAACTGGCTGCACGAGGTGCTGAACCACTTCCATGCGGCGTTGAAAGCGGCGCCAACGCCCGACCGGCGGGCGCGGGCAGCTATGATTTCGATAGCATCCGAGCAGGCCACGCAGGCCATGGGCCTGTCCGAGGCCGACTTCCTGCCCTTCGCCGCCGCGTGGCCCGCGGTGCGCGAGGGCTACCTCGACTGGCTGTCCGCGCACGAGGCGGACGAAGGGGCCGTCTTCGAGCAGGCCGAGCCGAGGCTGGAACAGCCCCTGGGCGAGGTGCGCCTGGTCGGCCGCCTCGACCGCATCGACCGCCAGCAGGCCGATGGCCGCGCCTACGTCATCGACTACAAGACCGAGTCGCTCGACAGCTCGAAGCAGCGCGTGAAGGAGCCCTTCGAGGACACGCAGCTGGCCTTCTACGCCGCGCTGCTCGACGAGGACACGCTGCGCGCCGCCTACGTCAACGTGGGCGAGAAGGCTTCGGGCACGCAGACCGTGGAGCAGACCGAGGTGGTGGCGGCGCGCGATGCGCTGGTCGAGGGCATCCTGCACGACCTGCGCCGCATCGGCGAGGGCGCCGCCATGCCCGCATTGGGCGAGGGCGCCGTGTGCGAGTTCTGCGCCGCCCGTGGGCTCTGTCGCAAGGATTTCTGGAGTGATGAAGCCCCCCCGCTCTGCACTCCCTCCGGTCGTGTCACGCAGCCCGCCGAGGGGGAGGCCGGCCGCCTTCGGGGCGGCCGGGCGGCGGCCGAGGACACGCCTCTTCGCCGGGAGGGCCGGTCGTGAATCAAGCCGCCTACCGCCACAACGCCCAACTCGTCCCGCGCGCAGCCTTCTACGCCGTGGCCTGCGACCCGCGGCGATCGGTGGCCGTGGAGGCCTGCGCCGGCGCCGGCAAGACCTGGATGCTGGTCTCGCGCATCCTGCGCGCCCTGCTCGAAGACGGCGACGCGGCCTGCCTGCCGCAGGAGATCCTGGCCATCACCTTCACCAAGAAGGCGGCCGGCGAGATGCGCCAGCGCCTGGACGAATGGCTGGAGGACTTCGCGCACCGGCCGCCGGCCGCGCTGGTGCCCGAACTCGTCGCGCGCGGCATGTCGCCTGCGCAGGCCGAGGCCGCCGCGCCGAGGCTGGCGGGGCTCTATGCGCAACTGCTTGCCCAGGGCCGTGCGGTGCAGTTCCGCACCTTCCACGCCTGGTTCGCCGGCTTGCTGCGCAACGCACCGCTGGCCGTGCTGCAGCGGCTGCAGCTGCCCGCCAGCTACCAGCTGCTGGAAGACGACGCCGAGGCGCGCGCGCGCACCTGGCGGCCTTTCCAGGCCGCGCTGGTGGCCGACCCCGCGGCGCGTGCCGACTACGAGGCGCTGGTCGCCAGCCATGGCCGTTCGCAGACCGCCAAGGCGCTCGACGAGGCGCTCAACCGCCGCACCGAGTTCGTGCTGGCCGATGCCGCGGGCGCGGTGGACGCCGGCGTGCAGCCGGTCGCCGAACGCTGGCCTGCGTTGGCCGGCGTGGAGGCGCCCGCCGCCCGCCTGTGCGACGACGCGGTGCGCCAGCGCTGGATCGGCTGGGCGCGCGAGCTGGGCCGCGAATCGAACAAGACGCCGCAGAAGGCCGCCGAGGCGGTGATCGACGTGCTGGGGCTGGCGCCGGTCGACGCAGCGCTGGCCGAGCAGGCCCTGGCGCGACTGCGCAAGGCCTTTTTCGTCGCCGACGAAGACCGGCTCACGAAGAACCTGCAGAAGTTCCCGGCCGCGCAGGCCGCGGAGCAGGAGCTGCAACTGCTCTGCGCGGCGCAGGCACAGCACGAGGCGTGGCTGTACCAGCAACGCGTGGCGCGGCTCACGCGCCTGCTGATCGCCACCTACGGCGAGGTCAAGCATGCCCATGCGTGGGTCGACATGAACGACGTCGAACGCGCGGCGCGCCTGCTGCTGGGCGAGCCCGAACTGTGGGGCTGGGTGCTGGAGCGGCTCGATGCCGGCGTGCGGCATCTGCTCATCGACGAGTTCCAGGACACCAACCCGCTGCAATGGCAGGCGCTGTACGGCTGGCTGGGCAGCTATGCGGGCGCCGGCGGCCGCCGGCCCAGCGTGTTCATCGTGGGCGACCCGAAGCAGAGCATCTACCGCTTCCGCCGCGCCGAGCCGCAAGTCTTCGTCGCGGCCCAGCAGTACGTGCGCGAAGGGCTGGGCGGCGACCTGCTGCAGTGCGACCACACGCGCCGCAACGCGCAGGGCGTCATCGCGGCCGTCAACGCGGTCATGGATGCGGCCCAGCAGGCCGGCGAGACGCAGGGCTTCCGCGCCCACACCACCGAGTCGCCCGAGGCGGGCGCCGTCATGCGGCTGCCGCGCATCGAGCGCCCCGACAAGGCCGCGGCCGGCGACGCCGGCGCCGAGCCGGCGCCCGCCTGGCGCGACAGCCTCACGACGCCGCGCGTGCTGCCCGAAGAGCGCCTGTTGCAGCTCGAAAGCCGGCAGGTGGCGCAATGGATCGCCGAGCGCATCGTGGGCGGCCTCGCGCCCGGCGACATCATGGTGCTGGCGCGCAAGCGCAGCCGGCTCGCGCTGCTCCAGGACGAGCTGCGGCGCTTGCAGATCCCCGTGCAGCAGCCCGAGAAGAACGACCTGCACGCCGCGCCCGAGGTGCAGGACGTGGCCGCGCTGCTCGACGCGCTGGTCTCGCCGCGGCACACGCTGTCGTTGGCGCGTGCGCTGAAGTCGCCCATCTTCGGCCTGGACGACGCCGCGCTGGTCGAGCTGGCCGTTCGCCAGCGGCAGGCCGATGCGTCGGCAAGGCCGGGCTGGTTCGCGCTCCTGACGCAGGCCACCGACCTGCCGCCCGCGCTGGCCGGCATCGGCGAGCGCCTGCTGGCCTGGCAACGCCTGGTCGATACGCTGCCGCCGCACGACGCGCTGAACGCCATCTACCACCAGGCCGACGTGCTGGCGCGCTTCGCCGCGGCCGTGCCGGCGGCGCTGCGTGCCGGCGTGCTGGCCAACCTGCGCGGGCTGCTGGCCGCCTCGCTCGAGCTCGATGGCGCCCGCTTCGCCACGCCCTACGCCTTCGTGCGCGCTCTGCGTGCGGGCCGGCTTCGCGCGCCCTCGGTGGCCGCCGCCGATGCGGTGCAACTGCTCACCGTGCACGGCGCCAAGGGGCTGGAGGCCGAACTGGTGCTGCTGCTCGACACCGACGCGCAGGCCCAGCGCGCGCAGACCATGGGCGTGCTGGTCGACTGGCCGGGCGAGGCGCCGGCACCCGAGCGCTTGGTCTTCCTGGCCAGCGAGAAGCGGCCGCCCGCGTGCGCCGCCGAGTTGCTGGCGCGCGAGCAGGCCGAGCGGCAGCGCGAGGAGATCAACGCGCTGTACGTGGCGACCACGCGGGCGCGCGAGGAACTGGTCGTGTCGGCCGTGGCGGCGGCGCGTGCCAATCCGCAGAGCTGGTGGATGCGGCTCGAAGCGTTGGCCGCGCCGGTCGGCGCGGCGGTTGCCACGGCCACGCCCGAGCGGGCCTCCGCCAGCGCATCCGACGACACCTTTTTCATGAAAAAAATGCCCGCAACGCCCGCCCCGCCTGCGCGACCAGCTATCGAAAAGATAGCGGCTGCGGGCACCGTCTGGGCCGCCTTCGGCCAAGCCGTGCATCGTCTGCTCGAATGGGCACAGCCGGGCCAGCCGGTGCCGGGCGCCCATGTGCGAGCCGCAGCGCGCGAGTTCGGCCTGCCGCTGTCGCAGGCGCGCGGCGCCGCCGTGCTGGCCGAGCGCATCCGCGCCGGCGCTGGCGCCTGGGCCTGGGACGCCAAGGCCATCGACTGGCACGGCAACGAGGTCACCCTGACGCACGGCGGCGCGGTGCTGCGCATCGACCGGCTGGTGCGCCGCCGCGGCGAAGGGTGGTGGGTGCTCGACTACAAGTCCGCCGGCCACCCGGAACGTGACGACAGCCTGATCGCGCAGTTGCAGCGCTACCGCGACGCGGTGCGCGAGGCCTACCCGGGCGACACGGTGCGCGCGGCCTTCCTCACGGGGCAGGGCGAATTGGTGGAAGTCGAATGACGCGCGGTGCAGCGACCACGGTGGCCATCGTCGGCGGTGGCCCGGCCGGTCTCATGGCCGCCGAGCAGTTGTCGGCGGCCGGCGTGCAGGTGGACCTGTACGACGCCATGCCATCGGTGGGACGCAAGTTCCTCCTGGCAGGGCGTGGCGGCCTCAACCTCACGCACGCCGAGCCCTTCGAGGCCTTCGCCGGCCGCTTCGGCGAACGGCGTGCGCAGGTGGAGCCCATGCTGCAGACCTTCGATGCGCAGGCGCTGCGCGACTGGGCGCACGGCTTGGGCATCGAAACCTTCGTCGGCACCTCCAAGCGCGTGTTCCCCACCGACATGAAAGCGGCCCCGCTGCTGCGCGCCTGGCTGCACCGCCTGCGTGCCGCGGGCGTGCGCTTCCACATGCGCCATCGCTGGACGGGTTGGAGCTGCGAGGGCGCAGCGCTGCGTTTCGCCACGCCGGACGGTGAGGTGTCGGTGTCGGCCGATGCCACCGTGCTGGCCCTGGGCGGCGCCAGCTGGCCGCGGCTGGGCTCCGATGGGGCCTGGGTGCCGCTGCTGCGCGAACGCGGCATCGACATCGCGCCCCTGCAACCAGCCAACTGCGGCTTCGACGTCGGGCCGGCGAACTGGACGCCTTTCTTCGCCGAACGCTTCGCCGGCCAGCCCTTCAAGTCGGTGGCCATCGACTTCGAGGACGGACAGGGCCGGCGCTTCTCGCGCAAGGGCGAGTTCGTGGCCACGGCCACCGGCATCGAGGGCAGCCTGGTGTACGCCGTGTCGGCGCTGCTGCGCGACGAGATCGCCGCACGCGGCCAGGCCACCCTGCACGTCGACCTGCTGCCCGACCGCAGTGCGGCCCAGGTCCTGGCCGCCGTGCAGCAGCGCGGTGCACGCTCGCTGGGCAGCCACCTGAAGAGCCGGCTGAATCTGGACGCGATCAAGTCCGCGATGCTGCACGAGGTGCTGCCCCGTGAGGCGCTGCACGACGCGCAGCGCGTGGCCGCCACGCTCAAGGCCGCGCCGGTCACCGTGACGGCGCCGCGCCCCGTCGCCGAAGCGATCAGCACCGCCGGCGGCGTGCGTTTCGAGGCGCTGCAGGGCGACCTCATGGCCCGGGCGGTGCCGGGCCTGTTCGTGGCCGGGGAGATGCTCGATTGGGAGGCCCCGACCGGTGGCTACCTGCTCACGGCCACCCTGGCCAGCGGCATGGTGGCGGCGCGTGGTGTCGTGCAGTACGTGGCGCTCGTGGGCAGCTGACGCACCAGTGAGCGGTTGCCCGTGGCGCTCACCCGCCCGGCCAGCGCCTTGGCGCGTACCGGCAGCACGCACAGGTTGGATGCCCTGCAGGTCGGCTCAACCGGCGCGAAGCTCATGGCAGGGTCGGTGCCGCACGCCCGCCAGCCGGTGCAGGTCGCTGTTCGAGGCGGGTGCTTGGCCCGTCACACGTGCCGCGTGCGTCACCAGCGCTGCATAGTCGCCATACACCGCTGCGCGGCGCTGCCCGACCAGTTCGACCCAGTAGCGGCCCACGGCCTCGTCGCGCTCCGCCCAAGTCGCGAACACGCGGGCCTCGGCCGCGCCCAGCGGATGGGCGGCGGTCGCAAGCAGGTCGGCGATGCGCACCCAGTAGAAGATCGGCAGCGCGATGGCGATGGCCAGCAGCAGGGCCTGCAGCAGCACCCAACCCCAAGCCGCCTCGGACACGACGACGGGCACCAGCCCGCCCAGCAGGCCCGCGCCCGTGCCGAGGGCAAGTACCCGTTGCAGGCGGTCGGGCGAGGCGCGTTGGCGCACCCGCGCGATGGCCGTCGCCGCCGGCGGCGCGGTGTTCAGGTGAAAGGTGAGGCGGTAGTGCTTCCAGAGGTCCATGACGCAGCCAAGAAAGGAGGCGGACCTGGGTCTACGCGCGACGGCGTCGATCGGATTCAAGCGGGGCGCTGCCCGCTGTGCGCCCACGGCATGTACACCAGGGCATGGCGCCACGCCTCACTTGCCCACGAGCCAGCAGCGTGCCGTGGTGGCCAATATTCGCGCGGCCTGCAGGCGGAGGTCGACCGGTGCGGGCGCCAACGCCCGGCCGAAGGGCCAGCCTGATGGCTTGCAGCGGCGCAGCGCGGCCGGCGATCGTGCGGGGAAACGAAGGATCTGTGCGCTTGCCGACATCGGTCGCGCGGCCGGATGGTCCATGCTGTCTGCCTCGGGGTGGTGAAGTGGACGAGGCATCATACTGGTTATTTATCCAGTATTTTCATCACTTCAAGTCCCGTCGAGCGCGCGATGACAAGGACCACGCGCAGGCTTGCGCCGCAGACCATGCCGGTCTGCGGACGAATATCGAGAAGGGGGAGAAGAAGGTGACGAGCCTTACCCCCGGCACTGGCTACACAGTTAGGGCTGCTTGGTTCCCCACCTGACCCGGTTGGCCGCTTCACCATGCGGGGAGGCCCGTCACGAACGATTCTACCCGCGCGTCGAATGCACCCTCGGCGCGCCGGGTCGTGCGACGGGGCGCTTCTAGAATGGGTGCAATGTCCTACCTCGTGCTCGCCCGCAAGTACCGCCCACGCAATTTCGGGGAGATGGTGGGCCAGGAGCACGTGGTGCAGGCCCTCACGAACGCGCTGACGCAGCAGCGGCTGCACCACGCCTACCTCTTCACCGGCACGCGCGGCGTGGGCAAGACGACCGTGTCGCGCATCCTGGCCAAGTCGCTCAACTGCCAGGGCCCGGACGGGCAGGGCGGCATCACCGCCACGCCCTGCGGCGTGTGCCAGGCCTGCACCGACATCGATGCCGGCCGCTTCGTCGACTACACCGAGCTCGATGCCGCCTCCAACCGCGGCGTCGACGAGGTGCAGGGGCTGCTCGAGCAGGCGGTCTACAAGCCGGTGCAGGGCCGCTTCAAGGTCTTCATGATCGACGAAGTGCACATGCTCACGAACACCGCGTTCAACGCGATGCTCAAGACGCTGGAGGAGCCGCCCGAATACCTCAAGTTCGTGCTGGCCACGACCGACCCGCAGAAGGTGCCGGTCACGGTGCTGTCGCGCTGCCTGCAGTTCAACCTGCGGCCGATGGCGCCCGAGACAGTGCTCGAGCACCTCACGCGCGTGCTCGGTGCCGAGCAGGTGGCGGCCGAGCCCGGCGCGCTGCGTCTGCTCGCACGCGCCGCCCGCGGCTCGATGCGCGATGCGCTGTCGCTCACCGACCAGGCCATCGCATACGGCAACGGCGAACTGGTCGAAGGCGGCGTGCGCCAGATGCTGGGCAGCGCCGACCGCGGCCACGTGCATGCGCTGATCCAGGCGCTCGCGCTGGGCGATGGCCGCACCGTGGTCGAGACCGCCGAGGCGCTGCGCCGCGACGGCCTTTCCGCTGCCTCCACGCTGGAGGAAATGACCAGCGTGCTGCAGGCCATGGCCGTGCTGCAGGCCGTGCCTTCGCGTGCGCCCGCGGCCGACGGTGCAGACCCCGACGCGGCCGAGGTCGCGCGCCTGGCGGAGCTGATGCCCGCCGACGAGACGCAACTGCTCTACAGCCTGTGCCTGCACGGCCGCGGCGAACTGGGCCTGGCGCCGGACGAGTACGCCGGCCTGACCATGGTGCTGCTGCGGCTGCTGGCCTTCAAACCGGCAGGCGAGGGCGCCGCGGCGGAAAAAAAAAGTCCGCTGAAAGCGCCGGCTGAGGCGCCGGCAGGTCGCGCCACCGCCCCAGCCACCACCTTCACGGCTGCGCCCGCGCCGGCCCCAGAGCCTGCGCCCGCGCCCATGCCCGACGAGGCGCCGGCGTCGTCGGCGCGTCCCGGCCAGCGCGTGCCCGTGGTCGATGCGCCCCTGCGCCGCCCTGCGGCCGATCGTGCACCTCCACCCGATGCGCCGCCGCGAGACGAAGTGCTCGCGGTGCCGCTGCGCGTACAGCCGCCACCCGGCGCGCGCGAACTGCCGCGCGAGACGGCGCTGGCGCCCATTCCACCCAGCGAGGAGGGTGACTTCTGGCACGCGACCGTGACCCAGCTCGTGCTGGCAGAGGCCATCGGTGCGCTGGCGCGCGAGCTGGCGCTGCAATCGCAGCTCGTCGCGCGCGACGTCGACCAGTGGCTGCTGCGCGTGGAGCGCGAGACCCTGAACCAGCCCGCCAGCCGGGAGAAGCTGCAGAATGCGCTCGCGGGTGCGGGGCATGCCGTGCGCATCGCCATCGAGATCGGCGCCGTGAGCGACAGCCCGGCGCGCCGCAACCGGCTGGCCGCCGAAGCCCGCCAGCGGGCTGCCGAGGAGGCGATCCACAACGACCCCGAGGTGCAGTCGCTGATGCGCCAGTGGGACGCGCGCATCGTGCCCGGCACGCTCAAGCCGGCCTGAGCCCGGCTTCTTTTTCCATCCCTTTTCGACCACAAGGAAACCCAAGCATGTTCAACAAAGGACAACTCGCCGGCCTCATGAAGCAGGCGCAGGCGATGCAGGACAACCTCAAGAAGGCCCAGGAAGAACTCGCCACGATCGAGGTCGAGGGCGAGTCCGGTGCCGGCCTGGTGAAGGTCGTCGTGACCTGCAAGCATGACGTCAAGCGCGTCACCATCGACCCCAGCCTGCTGGCCGACGACAAGGACATGCTGGAAGACCTGGTCGCCGCCGCCTTCAACGCCGCCGTGCGCAAGGCCGAGGAAACGAGCGAGCAGAAGATGGGCAAGATCGCCTCCGGCATGCCGGGCCTGCCCCCGGGCATGAAGCTGCCCTTCTGATGCGCACCGCCTGGCGCTGGATCTCGGCCGCCTGCGGCGCACTGGCCGTCGGCACGGCCATCGCCGCGCCCGCGGTGCCGGCGTACCGCGAGTTCAAGGACTGGATCGTCGGCTGCGACAACGTGCGCGCCTGCACCGCCAAGTCCGCGCCGGAGAAGGAGGGCGAGGCCACGGCCACGCTCGAGCTCTGGCGCGAGTCCGGCGGCACCGGCGAACTGCAGGCCACGCTCTGGCTGGCCTCCGACTTCGATCCCGCGCAGATGCGCCTGGACGGCCAGCCGCTGGCGCTCAAGGCCGCCTGGGTCGGCAAGGCCGATGGCGAAAGCCATGGCCTGAAGCAGGACGATGCACTGCGCTTCGTGCGCGCGATCGCCAACGGCCGCGTGCTGCAGCTCACGGGCGATGCCAAGGGTCCCCAGGTACCGCTCGAAGGGCTGGCGGCGGCGCTGCTGTTCGTCGACGATGTGCAGGGCCGCGTCGGCAACAGCACGGCGCTGGGCAAGGCCGGGCGGGGCGGTGCCGGCGCGGTGCCCAACGGGCCCATGGCGCCCGTGGTGCGCGCCGCGCCCACGCCGCCCCCGCTGGCCGACCCGGCCGCGCTGGCCAAGGCCGTGCGCGCGGCGCAGGGTCCGCTGCTCAAGCAACGCTGCGATCCGCAACTCAAGGACTTCGACGGCGACGAGGCCGACCCGCTCACGGCCGACGAGGCACTGGTGTTGCTGAGTTGCTGGCGTGGCGCCTACCAACAGGGGCAGATCGTGCTGCGGGTGCCGCGCAACGCGCCCGCGCGCGCCGTGCCGGTGGCGTTGCCGCGACCGCCGGGTGCGCCCGCGCCGGAACGCGCGGAGGATGCGGCTGTCGTGTCCGAGGGCGACTACGCCCCCGACACGGCCATGCTCTCCAGCGCGTCCAAGGGCCGCGGCCTCGGCGATTGCGGCTATGCGGTGCAGTGGGCCTTCGACGGCAAGGGCTTCGTGCCCGCGAGCTACGACTACCAGCGCCGTTGCGCCGGCGCGCCCGGCGACTGGCTGCCGCTGTACCGCGCGCGGGTCGAGAAGGAGCGCTGACCGTGTCCGACGCCAGCTCGCTCGATGCCCTGGTCGATGCACTGCGCCGCCTGCCGGGCGTGGGGGCCAAGTCGGCCTCGCGCATGGCCTTCCACATGCTGCAGCACGACCGCGAAGGCGCGCAACTGCTGGCGCGCGCATTGCAGACGGCCGCCAGCACCGTGCGCCACTGCGACCGCTGCAACACCTTCACCGAGGCCGAGATCTGCAACGTGTGCCGCGACCCGCGGCGCGATGCCAGCAAGCTCGCAGTGGTCGAGACGCCGGCCGACCAGGCCGCACTGGAACGCACCAATGCCTTCCGCGGCTACTACTTCGTGCTCATGGGCAAGCTCAGCCCGCTCGACGGCATCGGCGTGCGCGACATCGGCCTGCACCGGCTGATGGAGCGCGCCCTCGACGGCCAGGTCAGCGAAGTGATCCTCGCCACCAACTTCACCGCCGAGGGCGAGGCCACGGCGCACGTGATCGGCGAGGCCCTGCGCGCGCGCGGCCTCACCGTGACGCGCCTGGCACGTGGTGTGCCCGCGGGCAGCGAACTGGAGTACGTCGACCTCGGCACCATCGCGCATGCGCTGGTCGACCGGCGTTGATGTCGCAACGGGCCATTGCTACTTTTTTGATAGCTGCTCGCGCCCGACTGGCGGGCGATGCAGGCCGATTCGGTTCATGACTTTCATTCGGAGACACGATGAGCTTCAGCCACCTCACTTTGGCCTACTGGTGTGTCCTGGTCGCAGCGGCGTTGCCTTACGTCGCGGCCTGGCTGGCCAAGGCCGGTGCCTTCGGGCTGGGCGACAACGATGCGCCACGCGAATGGGCCGCGCGCCAGAGCGGCTGGCGTGCGCGCGCCAACGCGGCGCAGGCCAACAGCTTCGAGGGCCTGCCGCTGTTCATCGGTGCGGTCGTCGCCGCGCATCAGTTCGGGGCCGCGCAGGGACGCCTCGACGCGCTGGCGCTGGCCTACGTGCTGCTGCGCGTGGTCTACATCTCGCTGTACGTGCGTGGCCGCAGCACGCTGCGCAGCCTGGTGTGGGGCGCAGCGCTGCTGGTCAACGTCGCGATCTTCTTCGTCGCGCGCTGACCTCTGCCTGAGGGCGGCGCAGGCCCTGCGCTGAGCGTTTCGGCTTACCGTGGAAACCCGCGTGGGGATGTTCCGGATGCCTTCGGCAGGGGTGCCACCTAAGCTCGATCGGGTCTTTCAAGAACGATCCGCCTGTCCCTCATGCTCAACCGACGCTCCTTCCATTCGCTGGCCATGGCCGGCGCCGCACTGATCGCCGCGCCCGCGCTGCGTGCGCAGCCCAAGCTCGAGAAGTCGAAGGTCTCGATCGCCGTCGGTGGCAAGGCCGCGTTCTACTACCTGCCGCTCACCATCTCCGAACAACTCGGCTACTTCAAGGCGGAGGGGCTGGAGGTCGAGATCTCCGACTTCGCCGGCGGCGCGCGTGCGCTGCAGGCCGTGGTCGGCGGCTCGGCCGACGTGTGCTCGGGCGCCTTCGAGCACACCATCAACCTGCAGGCCAAGAACCAGTTCTTCCAGGCCTTCGTGCTGCAGGGGCGCGCGCCGCAGATCGCGGTGGGCGTGTCGACGAAGAACCTGGCGAGCTACAAGGGCATCGCCGACCTCAAGGGCAGGAAGATCGGCGTCTCCGCGCCCGGCTCGTCGACCAACATGGTCGCCAACCTCGTGCTCTCGCGCGGCGGCCTCAAGGCCAGCGACGTGAGCTACATCGGCGTGGGCGTGGCGGCCGGTGCGCTCACCGCGCTGCGCTCGGGCCAGATCGATGCGATCAGCAACACCGACCCGGTGATGACCATGCTCGAGCAGAAGGGCGACGTGAAGATCATCAGCGACACCCGCACGCTCAAGGGCACGCAGGAGGTCTTCGGCGGCCCGATGCCCGCGGCCTGCCTGTATGCGCCGGCCGAGTTCGTGCAGAAGAACCCCAACACCTGCCAGGCGCTGGCCAACGCCATCGTGCACGGCCTCAAATGGCTGCAGACGGCCGGGCCCGGCGACATCATCAAGACCGTGCCCGAGACCTACCTGCTCGGCGATAGGGCGCTGTACCTGGCGTCGTTCGACAAGGTGCGCGAATCGATCTCCCCCGATGGCATCGTGCCGGCCGAGGGGCCGAAGACCGCGCTGGCAGCGATCACCAGCTTCGACACCACGGTCAAGGGCGACCGCATCGACCTGGACAAGATCTACACCAACGACTTCGCCCGCCGCGCGAAGGACCGGTTCAAGGCCTGAACGCGGTCGCCGCCCCTGCTGCGTCCCGGCCTTCGTGCCGGGATTTCCTTTTTCTGAGAAATGAAGATGCCCCCACGCTTCCCCGCTGCGCGCGGTCCGCTGCCCCCCGAGGGGGTGCGTCAGTGCCTTCGGGCGGCCGGGCGCCACTGACATGTCCGACCACGCCCTCGAACTGCTCGACATCACCTGCGCCTTCCGCGCCAAGGACGACGCGCGCCAACGCTACACCGCCGTGGCCGACACCACGCTGCGCGTCGGCGCCGGCGAGTTCGTCTCGGTCGTCGGGCCCACGGGTTGCGGCAAGTCCACGCTGCTGAACGTCGCGGCGGGGCTGCTGGAACCGTCGTCGGGCACGGTGCGCGTCTTCGGCCAGCCGCTGGCGGGCATCAACGCGCGCGCCGGGTACATGTTCCAGACCGAGGCGCTGATGCCCTGGCGCAGCGCGGCCGACAACGTGATGGTCGGCCTGCAGTACCGCGGCGTGCCCGAGCGCGAGGCGAGGGCGCAGGCCGAGCAGTGGCTGGCGCGCGTGGGCCTTTCGGGATTCGGCGACCGCTACCCGCACCAGCTGTCGGGCGGCATGCGCAAGCGCACCGCGCTTGCACAGACCCTGGCGCTGGACCCGGACATCATCCTCATGGACGAGCCCTTCAGCGCCCTGGACATCCAGACGCGGCAACTGATGGAGAACGAGGTGCTCGAGCTGTGGGCAGCCCGGCGAAAAGCAGTCCTGTTCATCACGCACGACCTGGATGAGGCCATCGCCATGAGCGACCGCGTCGTCGTGCTCTCGGCGGGCCCGGCCACGCACCCCATCGGCGAGTTCGTGATCGACCTTCCGCGGCCGCGCGACGTGGCCGAGGTACGCATGCAGCCGCGTTTCGTCGAGCTGCACACGCAGATCTGGGACGTGCTGCGCGAGGAGGTCCTCAAGGGCTACGCGCAGCAACTGAAGAAGGCCGCCTGATGCTGCGCCCGAACGAACGCAACGCGCGCGTGTGGCAGCTGGCACTGCTCGTCCTGCTGCTGGTGCTGTGGCATGTGGCCTCGCGCGACCAGAAGATCGCCTTCTTCCTCGGAGAGCCGATCCAGGTGGCAGGCCGCATCTGGAGCTGGTTCCTGCCGGTCGACGTGCCGACCAATGCGCTCTTTCCAGACGGGCTCAAGGGCAATGCAGACATCTACATCCATCTGGGCGTGACGCTGCTGGAGACGGTGCTGGCCTTCGGCATCGGCACCGTGCTCGGCCTGGCCTGCGGCCTGTGGCTGGCCCTGGCGCCGACGGCCAGCCTCATCCTGGACCCCTACATCAAGGCCGCCAACTCGATGCCGCGCGTGATCCTCGCGCCCATCTTCGCGCTCTGGTTCGGCCTGG
Organism: Comamonadaceae bacterium ALPHA2B; assembly: GCA_005503065.1. Classification (GTDB taxonomy): domain Bacteria; phylum Pseudomonadota; class Gammaproteobacteria; order Burkholderiales; family Burkholderiaceae_C; genus Xenophilus. The sequence goes on along the minus strand of SCOE01000015.1, from coordinate 25,511 downwards.
GCATCTGGAGCAAGGTGGCGCTGGCCGTGACGCTGGTGTTCTTCATCGTCTTCTTCAACGTCTACCAGGGCGTGCGCGAAGTCAGCCCCGTGGTGCTGGCCAATGCGCGGATGCTGGGGGCCAACCAGCGGCAGCTGCTGCGCACTGTGTACCTGCCCAGCGCCACGAGCTGGGTCTTCTCGAGCCTGCACACCTCGGTGGGACTGGCCTTCGTCGGCGCCGTGGTGGGCGAGTACCTGGGCTCGGCCCGTGGTGTGGGCTACCTCATCCTCCAGGCCGAGGGCACCTTCGACGTGAACACGGTGTTCGCCGGCATCGCAGTGCTCACCGCCTTCGCGCTGGTGCTCGATGGCCTGGTCGGTGTCATCGAGCGCCGGCTCATGAAGTGGCAACCGCGCAGCGGCGAGACCGAGAAGCTCTGATCAGCCGGCGAAGCCGCCGCCGTCCAGGAAGGCCTGTTCCTCGGGCGTGGTCGTTCGGCCCAGCAGGTGGTTGCGGTGCGGGAAGCGCCCGAAGCGGCGGATGATGTCCAGGTGCCCTTGCGCATGCTCGCCCGACTCGGCGCTCAAGGCGCGGTTCAGTGCGAGCGAGCGCTGCTGGTCGGCCATGTCCTCCGAATGCGCGAAGGGCAGGTAGCAGAAGAGGCGCAGCGACTCGTCGATCTGTCGGTCGAAGCCCTGCGCGACCAGGAGGCCTGCGTAGTGGCGGGCCAGCGGGTCGGTGGCGTACATGTGGCCCGTGCCGCGGAAGGCGTTGCGCGGGTACTGGTCGAGCAGCAGCACGAGCGCCAGTGCACTCTCCGGGCCTTGCGTGGCCCAGCCGTCATGCTCGCGCCGGGCTGCGGCGAAGTGCGCGTCATGGAAGCGCTCGCGAAAGCGACGGTCGAATGCCGCGTTCTTCCTGAACCAGGCCGAGGGCCCCGCGTCGCGCCAGAAGCGGACGACCTCGTCCCAGGTGACGGAACTCATGCGTCCTCGTTCTTGACCGTGTTGCTGAACAGCACGGCGGCCCCGGCAAACAGACCGCCCGCGGCTTCGAGGCTGAAGCGCTCGGTGTCGCGGCGACGGACTTCGGCCAAGGCCTCGTCCGCCTGGTCGGGCGTCGCGCCCAGTGCCAGGATCGCCTCCCGGCTGAAGAGCATGGCGGATTCGAAGGTCTCGCGGATCTGGTAGTCCACGTTGGCCTTGAGCAGTTCCATCGCGTGTTCGCGATCGTAGGCGCGCACCAGCAGCTGCGCATGTGGGAACTCGGCCTTCACCAGTTCGGCGATGCGCGTGGCGGCGGCGCGGTCGTCGACGCACACCAGGATCGCTCGTGCATGGTGCGCGCCCGCGGCGTGGAGCACGTCGGCGCGTCCGCCGTCGCCGTAGTAGACCTTGAAGCCGAAAGAGCCCGCGTTGCGGATGGCTTCGGTGTCGCTGTCGATGATGGAGATGGTGGAGCCGCGCGCCAGCACACCCTGGCTGGCGATCTGCCCGAAGCGGCCGAAGCCGATGACGAGCACGCTGCCCATGAGGTCGTGGGCCGCCTCCACGCCCTCCATCGAGGTCTTCGCCTTGGGCGCGAAGCGCCCGTGCACCAGCACCACCAGCGGGGTGAGAGCCATCGACAGCACGACGATCGCCGTCATGTTGGCATTGACCACCGGGTCGATCACCCGGGCGCCGAGTGCCGCCGAGAAGAGCACGAAGGCGAATTCGCCGCCCTGCGCCATCAGCACGGCGCGGTCCAGCGCGTCGGCGTGCGAGCTCTTGGCCAGGCGCGCCACGCCGTAGATGCACAGGGCCTTGACCACCATCATCGACAGCACGCCGGCCACGATGATCGGCCAGTTCCGCGCCACCACGGCCAGGTCGAGCGACATGCCGACGCCGAGGAAGAACAAGCCCAGCAGCAGCCCGCGGAAGGGTTCGACGTCGGCCTCGAGCTGGTGGCGGAAGGTGGATTCGGACAGCAGCACGCCGGCCAGGAAAGCGCCCATGGCCATCGACAGCCCGCCCAGCTGCATCAGCAGCGCGGCGCCCAGCACGACCAACAGCGCCGCGGCCGTCATCACCTCGCGCGCCTTGGCGTTGGCGAGGATGCGAAAGAGCGGGTTGAGCAGCCACAGGCCGGCCGCGACCAACGCGGCCAGCGCACCCACGGCCACGGCCACGCCGAGCCAGCGCGATTCGGCCGCCACCTGGCCTGCGGGCGCGCTTGCGTCGACCGGCGCCATGAAGGCCACGATGGCCAGCAGCGGCACGATGAGCAGGTCCTCGAAGAGCAGGATGGCCACGATCTTCTGGCCGCGCGGCGCCGCGATGTCGCCGCGTTCGCCCAGCAGCTGCATGACGATGGCGGTGGAGGTGAGCACGAAGCCCATGGCACTGACGAAGGAGACCGCCAGCGAAAAGCCGAAGGCCACGCCCACGCCGGTGAGCAGCAGGCCGCATACCACGACCTGCAGGCTGCCGAGGCCGAAGATCTCGCGCCGAAGGCTCCACAGGTGCGAGGGCCGCATCTCCAGCCCGATGACGAACAGGAACATGACCACGCCGAGCTCGGCCGTGTGGAGGATGGCCTGCGGGTCGCTGAAGAGCTTGAGCCCGAAGGGCCCGATGGCCAGGCCCGCCGCCAGGTAGCCCAGCACCGAGCCGAGCCCGATGCGCTTGAACAGGGGCACGGCGACCACCGCTGCCCCGAGCAGGGTCACGACCTTGACCAGATCCCCCGCGCTGCCTTCTGCCGCCATGACCGACGTCCTCCGTGTGTGTGGGTTGAGGGCGTCTTGTGCGCACCCTTCGTGCCCGGCCGCCGTGGCAGGCCGGGCCTCGTTCCATGGTCGGCGCCGTACGGCGCCACGATCAGCGCTTCTTCTTCGCGGGCGTGCCGCCGCGCTTTTCCTTGACCACCTGCTTGCTCGAAGCGGTCGCCTTTGCCGGTGCCGCACGCACCGGGGCGGTGCTGGTCTTCACGACGCCGCCGCCACGCTTGCTGGTGACGACGGCGTGCTTGCCGCCGGCAACCGGTTCGCGGACGCCGGTGCCCACGCGTGTCGCGGCCGCGGCCCGCACCGGCAGGTAGACGACCACCTGGTAGCCGCGCTTGAACGTGTGGCCGGTGCCGACGTCGTTCCACTGCGCGACGCTGGCCGGGCTCAGCCTGTAGCGGCGCGCGATGCTGGCCACGTTGTCGTTGCGGCCGGCCTTGACGACGGTGCGGCGCGTGACGATTTCGGGCTCGAAACTCAAATGGCCGGTGTCGGCCACGGCGGCGGCGACGTCTTCCTGCACGCGCGCGCTGCGCGGCACGATGAGCGTGGAGCCGGCCTTGATCAGCATGCGCGGCGGGATGTTGTTCATCGCCCGCAGGTCGGTCTCGCTCATGCCCGAGCGCTGCGCCGCGTCGGCCACGGTCATGGTGCTGGGCACGGTCCAGGCCGTCCAGCTGGCGTACTGGCCCTGGCTGTAGGCCTCGAAGTTGCGCTGGAAGACGGCCGCGTTGTCCCAGGGCAGCAGGATCTGCGTGTTGCCGCCGGCGGCCAGCAGCACCGGCTTGTGGGCCGCGGGGTTGAGCGCGCGGAAATCCTCGATGCGCACGTCGGCCAGCTTGGCGGCCAGCGTCACGTCCAGGTCGCGCGTGAGCGTCACGGTCTGGAAATAGGGGTGGTTGGCGATCACCGGCAGGTCGACGTTGAACTGCTGCGGGTTGGCCACGATGTTCTTCACCGCCTGCAGCTTGGGCACGTACAGGCGCGTCTCGGCCGGCATGTTGATGTCGGTGTAGCCGGCCGGCAGGCCTGCCTTCTGGTTGCGCGCGACGGCGCGGCCCACGTTGCCTTCGCCCCAGTTGTAGGCGGCCAGCGCCAGTTGCCAGTCGCCGAACATGTTGTAGAGGCGTTGCAGGTAGTCCAGCGCCGCGCGGGTGGACGCGATGACGTCGCGCCGGTCGTCGCGGAAGATGTTCTGCTTAAGGTCGTAGTCGGTGCCGGTGGCCGGCATGAACTGCCACATGCCTGCGGCCCGCGCGCTGGACACGGCCTGCGGGTTGAACGCGCTCTCGATGTAGGGCAGCAGCGCCAGCTCGGTCGGCATGTCGCGCCGCTCGAGCTCCTCGACGATGTGGAAGATGTATTTGTTCGAGCGCTCGGTCATGCGCTGGATGTAGTCGGGCCGGGTGGCGTACCACTGCTCGCGGTCACGCACCAGGTCGCTCTCGAGGTTGGGCATCTTGAAGCCGCGGCGGATGCGGTCCCACATGTCGGCCGGCGGTGCGAGCGTGACCACGCTGCGCTGGCTGCCGCCGGTGCGGCCCGGCGCGATCGGCGAGAGCGAACCGTCGGGATAGACCGGCGATGCGCTGCCGCCGGAGGCTGACGAAGAGGAGAGGGGGGACGAGGAGGAGGGGGAACCGTTGGGACCGGTGCCGGTGGCGCAGCCTGCGAGCAGCAGGGCGCTGGCCACGACGGCAGCTAGGAGGATCTTCATCGGAAGTCGTTTTTCCATTGGCGCAGCGCGGCGAAGACGTCGACCTCGCCCGCATCGGCGGGGAGGTCGGCGTGCTCTTGCACGGCGGCGGTGACAGTGGCTTCGCGGCTGCGAAGGAAGGGGTTGACCTGGCGCTCGGTGGCCAGCAGGGCGGGCAGCGTGGGCTGCCCGTGGGCGCGCAGCGACTCGCACTGCGCGATGTATTCGATCAGGTTGGTGTTGCCCGGTTCGACGGCGCGCGCGAAACGCAGATTGGACAGCGTGTACTCGTGGGCGCAGCATACCCGCGTGTTGCCGGGCAGCGCGGCCAGCGCGTCGAGCGAGTGCAGCATCTGCTGCGGCGTGCCCTCGAACAGGCGCCCGCACCCGCCGGAGAAGAGCGTGTCGCCGCAAAAGAGCAGCGGCGCCTCGCCGCGGTGGGCCGGCAGGTAGTAGGCGATGTGCCCGGCCGTGTGTCCCGGCACGTCGATGACGGTGAACTCCAGGCCCAGCACCTGCACGCGCTCGCCCTGCGACAGCGGCGTGAAGGGTTCGGGAATGGTCTCGTGCGCCGGGCCGTAGACCCGTGCGCCGGTGGCTTCGCGCAGTGCGGCCACGCCACCGGTGTGATCGGCGTGGTGGTGCGTGACTAGAATCGCCGCCAGCGTCAGGTCGGGCCTCGTCGCCAACGCGTCGAGCACCGGCCTCGCATCGCCCGGATCGACCACGACCGCGTGCGCCCCGACCTGCAACATCCAGATGTAGTTGTCGGCGAAAGCGGGCAACGGAACGAGGGTCATGACCGGTCAAATTATAGGTTTGCAGGATTGGTTCGAGACCCCGGCCGGGCGTTACCTGCACCACTGGGAACAGGCGCAGTTCGACGATGCGGTGGCCGATGTCTTCGGCTACCACGCGCTGCAGTTGGGCCTGCCGTCGATCGATGCCTTGCGCGCCAACCGCATGCCGCACCGTTGGGTCGCATCGCCGCACGCAGACGGTGCACCGGCCGCGCTCGTCGCCGATTTCGCGGCCCTGCCTTTCTCGGCCAACAGCCTGGACCTGCTGGCGCTGCCGCACGCGCTGGAGCTCAGCCCCGATCCGCACGCCACCTTGCGCGAGGTGGAACGGGTGCTGGTGCCCGAGGGCCGCGTGGTCGTCTGCGGCCTCAATCCGGTCAGCCTGTGGGGCATGCGGCAGCGCCGCGCGCGCCTGTACCGGCGCCTGGGCTTCGGCGAGCTGTACCTGCCTGCCGAGGGCGAATTCATCAACTACTGGCGCATGCGCGACTGGCTGCGGCTGCTGGGCTTCGAGGTCGAGTCGGGCCGCTTCGGGCTGTACCGGCCGGCGGTGCGCAGCGAAGCCTGGCTCGAGCGCTGCCGTTGGTTCGACGCGGTCGGCGAACGCTGGTGGCCGATCTTCGGCGCGGTGTATTTCATCGTCGCCGTCAAGCGCGTGCGCGGCATGCGTTTGCTGCCGGCCGACTGGAAGCGCCGCCCCGCGATCGCCACCGCACCGATGCCGGTGGCGGGCCGCATGCACCGCGAGGGCGGGCGCGCGCGCTCCGCCCATTCCGAGAGAAAGACAAGAGATTGAACGAAGTCACGATCTACACCGACGGCGCCTGCAAGGGCAATCCCGGCCCGGGCGGCTGGGGCGCCTGGCTGAAGTCCGGCGCGAGCGAGAAGGAGCTGTTCGGCGGCGAACTGAACACGACCAACAACCGCATGGAGCTCACGGCCGTCATCGAGGGCCTGGCGGCGCTCAAGCGGCCTTGCAAGGTGGTGCTGTACCTGGACAGCCAGTATGTGCGGCAGGGCATCACCGAGTGGATCCGCGGCTGGAAGGCCAAGGGCTGGGTCACCTCGACCAAGCAGCCGGTGAAGAACGTCGAGCTCTGGAAGCGGCTCGACGCCCTGGTGCAGAACGGCGGCCACCAGATCGAGTGGCGCTGGGTGAAGGGCCATTCAGGCGACCCGGGCAACGAGAAGGCCGACGCCCTGGCCAACAAGGGCGTTCTGCGCGCGCAGGGGCGACTTTGAGCGGCGCCCTGTATTTGCTATCTTTTTAATAGCTGCTGGCGGCCGCTTCAAGGGCGCTGCAAGCCCATTTGGCTCAAAAAATTGGGCGCGAGGGCGCGATGGACCGGAGTTCGGCCAGCGTGTTGGCGTTGAAGAAGGCGTCCGGCGCGTCGTCGGGCTGGTCGAAGGGCACCATGGCCACGGCATGTTGCGCCGTCCAGGCCGAGACCTTGCGTCCGCCACCCTCCAGGAATGCCGCCAGGCTCCCTTGCAGCGTGGTGCGCAGCAGGCAGAACACCGGCTGCGGGCGCAGGCGGCGGCTGCCGTCGGGCTGCAATTCGGACGCGCTGGCCATGGCGATGTCCGCGCGTTGCGCGTTCATCGCGTCGGCGAGGCGTTGTGCGAGGTCGGGCGGGAAGTTCGGCGCGTCGCAAGGCACGGTGAGCAGGCAGGGCGTCTCGCAGTGCCGCAGGCCGGCCAGGAAGCCCGCCAGGGGCCCCGGATGGTCGGGCTGTGCGTCGGTCACAACGGGTGCGCCGAAGAACTCGTAGCTCAGCAGGTTGCGGTTGGCGCTCAGCATCACGCGGTACACCTGCGGCGCCAGGCGTAGCAGCGCGCGCAGTGCCAGCGGCTCGCCGGCGAAGTCCTGCAGGCCCTTGTCGAGCCCGCCCATGCGGCTGCCGCGGCCGCCGGCCAGCACGAGGCCGGTGACGTCGATGTCGGGCCGGACCGGCGTCATCCGCCGATGTAGCTCATCTCGACCCGGCGTGGGCCGCCGTCGCCGGTGTCGGGTTCGCGCAGCGCACGCAGTTCCGAATAGCGGTCGGCGCGGCCCTGCCAGATGTGGCCGATGGCCGAGAGGACCTGCGCATCGCTCGCGTCGCCGCGCAGCAGGGGCTTGAGGTCGTGCCCGCGGCTGGCGAACAGGCAGAGGTAGAGCTGGCCCTCGGTGGACAGGCGCGCGCGGCTGCAGTCCTGGCAGAAGGCCTGGGTCACGCTGCTGATGACGCCGATCTCTCCGGCGCCGTCCGCATAGGCCCAGCGCTGCGCCGTCTCGCCGGGCGCGCTCGCCTCCAGCGGCACCAGCGGAAATTCGGCCGCGATGCGCGCGACCACCTCGGCCGACGGCAGCACCTCGTCCATGCGCCAGCCGTTGGTGGCGCCCACGTCCATGTATTCGATGAAGCGCAGCACGACCCCGGTGCCTCTGAAGCGCCGCGCCATCGGCAGGATCTCCTGCTCGTTGGTGCCGCGCTTGACGACCATGTTGACCTTGATCGGACCCAGCCCGGCCGCCTGCGCCGCCTCGATGCCGGCCAGCACCTCGGCGACCGGGAAGTCGACGTCGTTCATGGCGCGGAACACCGCGTCGTCCAGCCCGTCCAGGCTCACCGTCACGCGCTGCAGGCCGGCGGCCTTCAGGGCCTTCGACTTGCGGGCGAGCAGCGAGCCGTTGGTGGTGAGCGTGAGGTCCAGCGCCTTGCCGTCGGGCGTGCGAAGTTGCGCCAGCTGCTCGACCAGGCCTTCGATGTTCTTGCGCAGCAGCGGCTCGCCGCCCGTGAGCCGGATCTTGCGCACGCCGTGCTGCACGAACAGGCGGGCGACGCGCGTGATCTCCTCGAAGCTCAGCAGGTCGGCATGCGGCAGGTAGCGGTAGTCCTTGTCGAACACCTCCTTGGGCATGCAGTAGCTGCAGCGGAAGTTGCAGCGGTCGGTCACGCTGATGCGCAGGTCGGTGAGCGGCCGGCCCAGGCGGTCCAGGAGGGAGCCGGTGGGCGCCTGCGCGGGCGCGTCGGCCGGCGCCACGACGGGGCGGCGTGCATCGACGAGGGGGATCACGCGCACAGACATGGAGCGGTCAGTGGCGCGACGCCACGGCATGCGTGGGCGCCTGGAACGGCGGGTGGGCGAGGGCGGCTGTCACGGGGAATCGCGGGCGCGCGGGGCGGTCCGGCAGGTGGGGCCGGCCAGTTTAGCGAGCGCGGTCCGCACGAGCCGCCCGTAGGGTCGTCGCGTGCTGGGAAAACCCTTCTGGACCGAGGTTGTTGAGAATTACTATCATCCAGACACGCCCAAGTACGCACGGATGACGGACGCATCGACGCAAAGGGCTTCTTGTGAGCAAGGAGCTTGTGCATGCATCCCATCCCGATCCCTTCCCGGGCAGAAGCCCCTGTCGACGCCGCACGCGGCCTCGAGCACTGGGAGCGGCTGACCCGCGCCGCGCTGGAAGCGCACCGCCACGGGCGGCTCGAAATCGCGCTCGCCGGCCACGTGCGGGCCCTGTGGACCGCCGAAGCGCTGGTCGACGGCGCGCTGCTCGCCATGCGGCCCGACGATTGTCTGGCTGCGCTGGTCGTCTCGCACCACAACCTCTCCGAGCTCTACCACTGCCGCGGGCAGGTTGCGCAGGCGGTCGACCACCTGTGCCTGCCGCATCGCCTGCTGCTGCGGCTGCTCGGGGAGGGCGCCCGGCCCCACGGCGTGCGCCAGGCCGCCTGGCGCCACCTTCGCGAGACCCGCGCCCATCTGCTGGGCTGGCTTCGCGCGCAGGGCGAGGAGCCGGCGATCGAAGCGGCGCTGCACGCCACGCCCGCGCCGGCCTTCGGGCATCGGCCGGCGCATCTGCACTGATCGCATTCCGTTCTTTTTTCTCACCCCATCTTTTCACCCGAAGTCCCATGCCCTACACCCTGCCACCGCTGCCCTATGCCCACGACGCGCTCGAGCCGCACATCGATGCGCAGACGATGGAGATCCACCACAGCAAGCACCACCAGGCCTACGTCAACAACCTCAACGCGGCGGTGAAGGACACGCCCCACGACGGCGTGCCGGTCGAGCAGCTCATCGCCCGCATCGACGAGTTGCCCGAGGCGATCCGCGTGGCCGTGCGCAACAACGGCGGCGGCCATGCGAACCACAGCCTGTTCTGGGCCGTCATGGCGCCACCGGCACAGGGTGGTGGCGGCACGCCGCAGGGCGCGCTGGCGCAGGCCATCGACCGCGACCTCGGCGGCTTCGATGCCTTCAAGGACGCTTTCACGAAAGCGGCGCTCACGCGCTTCGGCAGCGGCTGGGCCTGGCTGGTGGTTCGGCCCGACGGCCGGCTCGCGGTGGAAAGCAGCGGCAACCAGGACAGCCCGCTGATGCAGGGCATCGGTTCCGGCGCCACGCCCATGCTGGGCCTGGACGTGTGGGAGCACGCCTACTACCTCCGGTACCAGAACCGCCGGCCCGAGTACATCGCCGCCTTCTACAACGTGGTGAACTGGGCCGAGGTGGCCCGCCGCCACGCGGCGGCGCGCGCCTGAGCGGCCCGCCACGCCCGCACGTCGAACGCGCAGGAGGGATTCCGATGGACGACACAGATACCGCAAGGCCTGCACCGTTCCGTGCGCCCCTGTCGCCCCGCGAATGGCTGGGCCTGGCCATCGTGGCCGCGGGCGCGCTCGTGCTGGGCGGGCAGTTCTGGGCCTTCGTGCGCAGCGATGCGCTCGTCTGGCATGCGCTGCTGGGCGGCTCGGTGGCGGCGCTGGCAAAGGCCCTGGGTACGGTGCCGGTGATGTTCTCGCAGCGCCTGTCGGACCGGGTGCAGGACACCCTGTTCGGCTTCGGCGCCGGCGTCATGCTGGCGGCCTGCGCCTTCTCGCTCATCATCCCCGGCCTGGAGGCCGCGCGGCGCCTCGGCGGCGCGGGCGACAGCACCTGGGCGGCGGGCGGGCTCATCGGCACGGCGATCCTGCTCGGCGGCATCGCGCTGATGGCGATGGACAAGCTGCTGCCGCACGAGCATTTCATCAAGGGCCGGGAGGGCATGGACGGCCACGCGGCACGCAAGCTGCGCCGCACCTGGCTGTTCGTGATCGCCATCGCGCTGCACAACCTGCCCGAGGGGCTGGCCATCGGCGTGGGCTATGCGGGCAACGACGGCCTGCGCGCCGACGCGCTGGCCACGGGCATTGCGATCCAGGACGTGCCCGAGGGGCTGGTGGTGGCCGTGGCGCTGCTCGCCGCGGGCTATCGGCGCCGGGTCGCCGTCGCCCTGGGGATGGCCTCGGGCCTGGTGGAGCCGCTGGGCGCCGTACTGGGCGCTGCGGTGATCGGCTGGTCGGCGGCGCTGCTGCCCTGGGGGCTGGGCTTTGCGGCCGGGGCGATGCTCTTCGTCATCAGCCACGAGATCATTCCGGAGTCGCACCGCAAGGGCCACGAGGCCTTCGCCACCGGGGGCCTGATGGTGGGCTTCGTGCTCATGATGCTGCTCGACACGGCGCTGGGCTGAGAGCCTTCTCCCCGGGCCGGCTTCAGCGGCACAGCTTGAGATTCGTCCGCGTGGCGCGCACCACGCGCAGCCAGGCGTCCGCGTCCGAGGGCGGATAGCCCTCCTGGATGTCCTTGTCGCTGGCCGCCGCATCGTCGGCCAGCGGGGCCAGCGTCTTCAGGCAGGCGGCCTTGTCGCCGGCACGCACCTGCGCCAGCGCGAGGTCGTTGCGGATCCAGCCCTTGTCGAGCCACGAGAGCGTCTTCTCGCACTCGGCCAGCACGGGCGCCAGCGTGGCCTGGGCCTGGGCGTACTGCTTCGCGTCGTACTGGCGCTTGAAGGCCTTGCGCGTGGCGCCCACCGTGGTCGGCACGCAGGCTGGCGCGGGGCGGATGTATTCGCCGACGAAGGTGGCGCGCATGCCGCAGCTTTCCTGGCACTGGTCGGACTGGTTCGTGCCGACCGTCAGTCCGTCCTTGCCCGGCCTGAAGCTCAGCACGCAGGCCGACTGCGACACCTGGCCCCGGCCCTGCGCGATGCGGCCTTCGAGGTTGCAGGTGTGGAAGTTGGCGCCGACGGTGTCGATCTTGAAGCGGCCGTCCGGACGGATCTCCAGCGTGCCGGCGCCGCCCTCGTAGACGTAGACGCCGGGGGCCGGCGCGGTGCTCTGGGCAGCCGCTGTGCCGGCGAGCAGCGAGGCGGCGGCCCACGCCAGCCCGAGTGACCTGATCCGTCGCATCGTTATTCCCTCCGGTTGCTATGGTTTCTATAGCTGCCGGCGCCCGCTGGACGGGCGCTGGAGGCCGATTTCATTCACAAACGCTAGCCGTGACGCACCGCGACCGTCTTCAGCGTGGTGAAGCCGTACAGCGCCTCGAAGCCCTTCTCGCGGCCGTAGCCCGAGGACTTCACGCCGCCGAAGGGCAGTTCCACGCCGCCGCCGGCGCCGTAGTTGTTGATGAAGACCTGACCGCTCTTCACCCGCTTGGCCATGCGGAACTGGCGCGCGCCATTGGTGGTCCAGACGCCCGCCACCAGCCCGAACTGGGTGGCGTTGGCGAGCGCCACGGCCTCGTCTTCGTCGGCGAAGGGCATGGCGCACAGCACCGGGCCGAAGACCTCTTCCTGCGCCAGCCGGTGGTGCACCGGGACGTCGCGCAGCAAGGTGGGGGCCTGGTAGAAGCCGGTGTCGGGCGCCTCGTCGACGATCTGGCCCTGCGCCACCATCGGGATGTCGGCAGCATGGGCGTCGGACAGGAAGTCCCACACGCGCTGCTGCTGCGACTGGCGGATCAGCGGGCCGACGTCGAGGTCCATCGCCGCCGGGCCGACGCGCAGCGCCTCGAAGGCGTGGCCCAGGCGCTCGAGCAGCAGCTCGTAGATCTCGCGCTCGATCAGCACGCGCGAGCCGGCCGAGCAGGTCTGGCCGGCGTTCTGCACGATGGCGTTGATGATCACGGGAATGGCCGCACCCAGGTCGGCGTCGGCAAAGATGATCTGCGGGCTCTTGCCGCCCAGCTCCAGCGTGACCGGGCAGTGCCGCTCGGCTGCCACCTGCTGGATGATCGTGCCCACCTTCGGGCTGCCGGTGAAGCTGATGTGGTCGATGCCCGGGTGCCGGGCCAGCGCGTCGCCGACCTCGTGGCCGTAGCCCGTTACGATGTTGATGGCGCCGGGCGGAAAGCCCACCTCGGCCGCCAGCTGTGCCACGCGGATCAGCGAGAGGCAGGCGTCCTCGGCCGGCTTGACCACGCACACGTTGCCCGCGGCCAGCGCGCCGCCCACGCTGCGGCCGAAGATCTGCATCGGGTAGTTCCAGGGAATGACGTGGCCCGTCACGCCGTGCGGCTCGCGCCAGGTGAAGACGCTGTAGCCGTCCTGGTAGGGGATGGTCTCGCCGTGGAACTTGTCGCAGGCGCCGGCGTAGAACTCGAAGTAGCGCACCAGCGCCAGCGCGTCGGCGCGGGCCTGCTTGGTGGGCTTGCCGCAGTCGCGCTGCTCGAGTGCCGTGAGTTCGTCGGCATGCTCGGCGATTTTTTGTGACAGCTTGTACAGCAGCCGGCCGCGCTCGGCCGCGCTCACCTTGTGCCACACGGTGTCGAAGCAGTCGCGTGCCGCACGCACGGCGGCGTCGATGTCGTCCGCGTTGCTGCGCTGCAGCTCGTCGAAGGCCTGCCCGTCGGAGGGGTCGAGGACCGGGAGGAGGCGGCCCGAGGCCGAGGGAACGTTGGTGTTGGCGATGAAGTTGAGCTGCATGGGCCCGGATTGTGCGTGAGCCCAGGCGCCGTTGCAGGCGTGCCGGCGAGGGCGGCCGGCGCCTGTTTCTCGCCCCGATTTGCGGTGCACGAAGGCCCTTTGGCCGTCGGCACTGGAAAAAACGCCGAAAATCGCCATATGCCACGCATGAAAGCCACCTCCACACCCCCTGCCGGGCGCGACCTGGCCGTGACGGCGACGCTGGCACAGTTGCTCGAGCGGCTCGAACACAGCCCCACCCCCATCGGCGCCGAGCAGTACCGCTCCGTCGTGCTGAACCTGGTGCACGAGTTCGAGGACGTCGCCTCCGGCGCCGAACTCGGGCCCCTGCTGGACCGCTTCCCTGCGGCCGCCGAGCTCTACGAGAACCTGCACTACCAGCACGCCGGCCTGTGCCGCAGCGCGCTGGAACCGGCCATGAGCGCCGAGCTGGCGGCGCGCCAGGCCATCGAGCGCGCCCGCGCCGGCAGCGCGACGCCGCCCGGATCGATTGTTTGAGTTTGAAGAAAGGGACCGATGTCCAACGCCGATGTCAAAACCACCGTCAACGAAGGCGGCCTGCGCTACAAGTCCAAGACGCCGGGCTCGCCCTTCAAGGCTTCGTCCTCGTTCAGCGGTGCCACGATGTCCTGCTTCCTGTGCGGCAAGCATCGCCCGCGCTCGCTGATGCAGACCAAGCGCGTGCTGGGCAAGGCCCAGCCGGTCTGTGCGCCGTCCTGCAAGGAGCTGGACGAGTCGCTCAAGGGATGAGGTAGATCATGAGCGGCGAGGCCCCCGCATCGCTCCACGTGGTGTGCCCGCACTGCCACACCACCAACCGCGTGAAGGCCGCCGACCTGGCCAGCGCGCCGGATTGCGGGAACTGCCATCAGCCGCTTTTCGCGGGCGCCCCCGTGGCGCTCGACGAGGCCCAGTTCGACCGCCATGTGGCGCGCAGCGACCTACCGGTGCTGGTCGACTTCTGGGCGCCCTGGTGCGGGCCCTGCCTGCAGATGGCGCCGCACTTCGCGCAGGCCGCGAAGACGCTGGAGCCGCAGTTCCAGCTCGTCAAGGTCGACACCGAAGCGCAGCAGCGCGTCGGTGCGCGCTTCAACATCCGCAGCATTCCGACGCTGGCCCTCTTCGCGGGCGGGCGCGAGGTGGCGCGCCAGCCCGGCGCCATGGGCGCGGCCGACATCGTGCGCTGGGCGCGCTCGCACGCGCCCGCCTGAACCAAGCCTGAGGTCTTTTCAGCCGCCGACCGGCACGAAGCGGTCGGCGTGGCTGGCGAGCCACTGCTCGGCCAGGCGGCTGTCGTCCTGCGAGGGATGGAAGTCGGCGCGGAAATACCGCCGCCAGGCCGCCCAGTTGCCGCGCAGCAGGCCGCCGCGGGCGCCGAGGATGCGCCAGGCGCTCTTCCAGGTCGACCATTTCCACAGCTGGCCCTCGTGGCGCAGGTTGGCGACCGTCTGGCGCGCCAGGTCGCCCAGGAAGAGGGTGGTCACGCGGCGCATCCAGCGGGTGCGCCAGGCCTCGGAGCCCTCGGCCGCGCGGTACAGGTCGAATGCGGTGGTCTTGTGCTCGGATTCCTCGGCGCTGTGCCACAGCCACAAGGTCTGCAGGCGCTGCTCGGCACCAGCCAGTACTTCCGGGTGCGCGAGCAGCCAGTGCGCGAACATGGCCGTGAAATGCTCGGTGGCCGCCGTGATCGCGAGCGCATGGCGCGGGTCGGCGTCCTTGAGCAGTTCCATGCGCTTCATCGCGCGCGGCGTCCAGCGGTCGACGAGGCCCTGCTTCTCCAACTGCGCATTGAAGGGGGCATGGATGCGCCGGTGCGTCGCCTCCTGGCCGATGAAACCACGGACCTCGGCCTGGCGTCGCGCCTGCTCCTCGGCCGGCAGCGTCGGCAGGGCGGCGCGCACGGCGTCGATGAAGAACTGCTCACCGAAGGGAAAGCTCATCGACAGGGCGTTGAAGAAGGCGGTGGAAAACGCATCGCCCCCGCACCAGTCGCGGGCAAAGGGCGCTTCGAGATCGATGAGCAGGCGGCGGACGACGAGTTGGGACATGGTGTGCGAAGGGGCTTGGGGTGGATTGGTACGTTTGCGTACCGTTCACGCTATCGTCGTTGCGACGTCTGGTACTGTCAAGTACCAATTCGTGAGCAGCCGTTGCACGAAGGCTTGCCGCAACGCGCTACGCTCGCGGTCCCGGCCAAGCGGCCGTTCCGTTCCTTGCATCCGTCCGCATGTCTCTCGATGTCTCCCCGGCCGACCTGAGCCCTGCCGCCCGCGAGCACCGCAGCCGCCTGCTCGAAGGCATGGCGCAGGCCGTGGCCGCCAAGGGCTATGCCCAGACCTCCATCGCCGACATCGTGCGCGAGGCAGCCGTCTCCCGCCGCACCTTCTACGAGCACTTCTCGACCAAGGAGGAGTGCCTGATCGCGCTCTACGAAGCGGCCAGCCGCGAGGCGCTGAAGGTGCTGGCCGACTCGGTCGACCCCGCGCAGCCGTGGCGCGCGCAGGTGGAGCGGGCGGTGACGGCGTACTTCGACTGCCTGGCGCAGAACCCGGTGCTGCTGCGCACGCTCTTCGTCGAGATCCTGGGGCTGGGCCTGCCGGGGCTGGCGGCGCGGCGGCGCGTGAACGACGAGATTGCCGCCTTCATCCGCGGCACGCTGCATGCCGGGCCGGTGGGCGACGCCGCGCAGCCGCCGGTGCTGTCGCGGGCCCTGGCGCTCACAGTGGTGGGTGGCATCAACGAGCTGGTGCTGGAAGCGGTGGAGCAGGGCCGCGAGGCCGATCTGCGCGCCCTGGTGGCGCCCGCGACGCAACTGGTCTACGCGGTGGCGGCGGCCGCTGGTTGAGTTTTCAAGCCAAAAGTGGCCGCAACGCCCGCCGGACGGGCGCGAGCAGCTATGAAATCGATAGCGATCGCCCTCAGCGTGCTGGCGCCCTTGCCGCAGCGGGCAGGCTGCGCAGCGCACCGAGCATGCGCTCCACGTGCCGGCCCGGATTGAGGTTCTGGTAATAGGCCGCGACCCTGCCGTCGGACGCGATCACGTACGACAGCCGGTTGGCAAAATCGGGCCGCGTCTGCATCAGCGCGTCGAAGCTGCGGATCACCGCCTTGCCCTCGTCCGACGCCACGGGAAAGCGGCTCTGGCAGGACTTGACGGAGAACTTCGTGAGCGTGCCGATGTCGTCGGCCGAGACGCCGATGACCGAGGCGCCCAGCGCCTTGAACTGGTCGATGGCCTCGGCGAAGGCATGCGCCTCGAGGGAGCAGTCCGCCGAGTCCGCGGCAGGGAAGAAGTACAGCACCACCGGGCCCTTGGCCAGCTCGTCCTTGAGCGAGTAGCGGAACACCTGCCCGCCCAGGGCCGCCGGCGCGGTGAAGGCCGGTGCGGGATCGCCGATGTCGAGCGCGGCCTGCGCGCCGCCGCCGGCCAGTGCGATCGCCAGTGCGCCCGCGAGGCGCCAAGAGAGTGGGACGAAGGCCATGCGCAAGCTCCCGGAGTGAGGCCTGGGATTCTAGGGAGCGCCTGCCCGCCGCGGCCGCCCGATTCGCGCTGCCTGCCGCTCGCGTCGCTGTGAAACCGAAGGGTCGAATCATCCGTATTTCGTTCATGATGGGCCGCCTGGCCCGACCGAGGAGAAGAAGGATGGAGGACCGACCGATGACCGCCTGCCCCGCCGGGGTCCGCCGCGTCTTCCGATGGCTGGCGGCGCTGACCGCAGGCGCGCTGCTCGCCGCCTGCGGCACCCTGCCGCCGCCCAGGGAGCGCCCGGCCGAGCATGCGGCCACGCCCGATCCGGCGAGCCCGCTGGCGCGCATCGCCGCGGCGTCCACACCGCCGGGCGAGCACTCGGGCTTTCGGCTCATGCCGCTGGGTGTGTATTCGCTCGACGCCCGCATCCAGCTCGCGCGCCGCGCGCAGCACTCGCTGCT
Source organism: Comamonadaceae bacterium ALPHA2B (assembly GCA_005503065.1). Lineage (GTDB taxonomy): Bacteria > Pseudomonadota > Gammaproteobacteria > Burkholderiales > Burkholderiaceae_C > Xenophilus. Next base: position 8,595 of record SCOE01000015.1, on the reverse strand, counting down.
GGTGCAGTACTACCAGCTCGAGAACGACGCCACAGGCCGCCTGCTGATGCGCACCCTGCGCGAGGCGGCGCTGCGCGGCGTGAAGGTGCGGCTGCTGGTCGACGACCTGTACACCGTGCACAGCCAGCAGCTGTTGCTGGCGCTGGCCGACACGCCCAACCTGCAGGTGCGCCTGTTCAATCCCTTCTGCTGCGGTCGCGGCGGCCTGGTCTCGCGCTTCGCGGCCTCGCCGCACGAGATCCCGCGGCTGAACCACCGCATGCACAACAAGCTGTTCGTCGCCGACGGCACGATGGCCGTGGTGGGCGGCCGCAACATCGCCGACGAGTACTTCGTGCTCAGCCCGTCGCAGAACTTCATCGACATGGACGCGCTCGTGGTCGGCAAGGTGGTGCCGCAGCTCGAGCGCATCTTCGACGCCTTCTGGAACAGCCAGCAGGTGCGTCCGGTGGAAGAGATCGTCACCGGCGAACGCGGCGTGCGCCCGATGGCCGCGCAGTTCGACGAGTGGGTGGGCATGGCCGCGCCGCCGCCTCAGATCGTGCTGCCGCCGGTCGACGTGCTGGGCTACGGCCCCATCGGCGAGGAGCTCGACGAAGGCCGTCTGGGCCTGTTGTGGGGCGAAGCACAGGCCATCGCCGACCCGCCGACCAAGCCGGCGACCATGAGCGCCGACGAGGCGCTGTCCACCAGCGTCACGATGAAGGTCTGGGGCCTCCTGATGGACGCGAAGACCGAGGTCGACCTCACTTCGCCCTACCTGGTGCCCGGCGAGAAGGGCATGGCCGCCTTCGACGACCTGGCGCGGCGCAAGGTCAAGCTCACGCTGCTGACCAACTCGCTGGCCGCCAATGACGAGCCGCTGGTGCACACCGGCTACGTGCGCTACCGCGAGCGCCTGCTCAAGGGCGGCGCCGACCTCTACGAGCTCAGCCCCGAGCGCACCATGGCCAATAAGCGCTTCGGCGCCTTCGGTGCGTCCCTGGGGCGCCTACATGCCAAGACGGCGGCCATCGACCGGCGGCGCATCTTCATCGGCTCGATGAACCTCGACCCGCGCTCGGCGACGCAGAACACCGAGATGGGCCTGGTCGTCGACAGCCCGCAGTTGGCGCGCGAAATGCTGCGCGTCATCAACCTGAGCAAGCTGCAGAACTCGTACCGCCTGCGCCTGGCGCAGCCCGGCGGCACCTTGGAATGGCTGACCACCGACGGCGAGAAGGAGATGGTGCTCACCAGCGAGCCGGAGGCGGGGTTCTGGCAGCGCTTTTACAACACGCTGATTGCGCCGGTCGTGCCGGAGATGTTGCTGTAGATGCACGGGGGTCGCCGCCGGCGCCTGCATCCTCCCCCGCGCGCCGCGAAGGCTGCAAACGAAGGTCTTCACCTCGCTGCCGGTGCACCGGCTTGTCTGGGCGAATGCGAACCTTTGGCTGTCTAGCCACCGCCACCAATACTCCCTAAAGTAGGAAACAGTTGGCAACCAAGGTGCCATTTTGTTTTCAGGCGGGGTGAACGCGGTGAGCAAGACACGACAAGTGGTGATGCAGGTCCTGACCCGGGCGGGTGAGGAATGGAACCATGTCGAGTTCACGCTCGACGACAGCTTTGCAGAAAGGCTGCGGCAACTGCGCACCCTCGTGCCGCCGCTGAACAGCCTGAACCGCAACCGCGACCTCGTGATCGACAAGGTCCGCGTGCGGTTGCCCTCGGCGATCTGGCGGTGCAACGGTGCCGGCGAGGCCGCCACCGAGGTGGACGGCTCTTCCATCGTCATCGCAGCCGAAGGCTTCTTCAATTGCGGTGGCAAGAAGCGGGGCTCGCGCGAGAAGCTCGTGACCTACACCTTCCCGATCGCGCGGCTCATCGAGCTGCATGCCGAGCGCGCGGACGGGGAGGTCTTCTTCCTGCGCAACGGCATCTTCACCAACGACGAACCGGCCGACTCCTCAGCCGGCCGCTGGGCCGCGTCCTTGCACTTGGGCGAAGCGATCCACGGCCACGAGTCGGTGACCGACTTCGACACCATGCCAGGCTCCCCCGTGCCCCTGCGTCACCCGGCCGCAGGCGCAGCGCCTGCAGCCCGCAGCCTGAACTGAATCCCGCCTGTGCGCAGGCTGCGCCGGTCCTTCAGCCGAACAGGCTCTGCGCATGCACCCCGAGGCCCTGTGCCACGCTGGCATTGCGGTCGCCGTGGATCGCACGCGCCTGCGGCAGCGCGGCTGCAATGCGTTCGGTCAGGGGCCTGAAGCCCGTCGAGCCGCCGGTGAAGTAGACGACGGCGACATCACCCGGTGACACGCCAGCGAGTTGCAGCGTGTGCAACGCGGCCTGCGCGATGCGCGTCAGGTCGGCGTCCAGCGCCTGCACCGCCTGCGCCTGGTCGAGCCGGGCGTGCAGGCCGGTCTCCAGTCGTGAGAGGTCGATGCGGCTTTCGCCCCCTTCGGCCACCGCGATCTTGGCCGATTCGGCAAGCCCGATGAGGGCATGGCCGAGGTGCTCCTCGACCACGGTCATGAGTCGGCGGTACTGCGCGGGCTCGCCGTAGAACTCGCGCATGCGGCGCAGCTCGGCCACGCGGGGCGCCGTGTAGACCGTGTTGATGAGGTGCCAGGTGGCGAGGTCGAAGTACACGCGGCTGGGCACCTCGCGGGGGGCCTGGCCCGGCCGGGAAGGCCCGCGTCCCCGGTAGCCGCACAGCGGCAGGATGCTCGCCAGCTCGACGTGCCTGTCGAAATCGGTGCCTGCGACATGCACGCCGTGGTTGGCCAGGATGTCGTCCCGGCGGTCCAGCCGCCCGCGGCGCAGGGGGCCCACGCGCACCAGCGAGAAATCGGAGGTGCCGCCCCCGATGTCGGCCACCAGGACGAGTTCTTCGCGCTCGGCGCCCTGCTCGTAGTCGAGCGCGGCGGCGATGGGCTCGTATTGAAAACTCAGTTCGCTGAAGCCCACCGAGCGCGCGGCGGCTTCGAGCGCCGCCTGCGCCTGGGCGTCGCGCACGGCGTCGCCGTCCACGAAGTAGACGGGCCGTCCCAGCACCGCGTGCTCGATCGCGTCCCCGGCTTCGCGCTCGGCCATGGCCTTGAGGTGGCGCAGGTAGGAGGACACGACATCGAGGTAGCGCACCGAATGGCCGGCACCGACCTCGGTGCTCTGGTCGGCCAGCGTCGAACCGAGGATGCTCTTCATCGAACGCATGAGGCGCCCTTCGTGGCCTTCGACGTAGGCGGCCAGCGCCCGGCGCCCGTACAGCAGGTGCGGCGCCTCGTGGCGAGCGAGTCCCTCGACACCGTAGAACACCGCGGTGGGCATGGTGCGCTGCCCCGGCTCCAGCTCGACCAGCGACAGGCGGGCACCCGCATGAGACAGCGCGATGGCCGAATTGGAGGTGCCGAAATCGATGGCGCAAAAAGGCCGCCGGACGGCGGTGGAGGAGGCAGGGGTCATGGCTCGGGCGTGCGGTGCCGTGCGGGGCGGCGGGGTCGGGAAAGGCGCGCATGCTGCGCAAGCGGGGCGCGGATTCTAGGGGTGTCCGCCGCCGGCCGAGGACGCCGCGTGGGCCAACGACAATCGGCGCATGACGACGGATTCGACCCTGAACAATGCGGCGCCCACGGCGGTGCCACCCGACGATGGCTGGCTGAACGTCGAATCGATCGACCTCGACGCACAGGGCGTCGCCCACCGGCCTGACGGCAAGGTGGTGTTCATCGATGGCGCGCTGCCCTTCGAGCAGGTGCGCGTGAACGTGCACCGGAAGAAGAACAACTGGGAGCAGGGCACGCTGTCGGCGCTGCGCCGCGAGTCCTCCCAGCGGGTGCGGCCGGGCTGCCCGCATTTCGGCCTGCATGCGGGCGCCTGCGGTGGCTGCAAGATGCAACACCTCGATGCGGCGGCGCAGGTGGCCGTCAAGCAGCGCGCGCTGGAAGACAACCTGTGGCACCTGGGCAAGGTCAGGCCCGAGACACTGCTGCGCCCGCTGGAGGGCCCGAGCTGGCATTACCGCTACCGCGCGCGGCTGTCGGTGCGCTACGTGCAGAAGAAGGGCACGACGCTGATCGGCTTCCACGAGCGCAAGAGCCGCTACGTGGCCGACATGACCGTCTGCCCCGTGCTGCCGCGCGCGGTGAGCGACATGCTGGTGCCGCTGCGCCGGCTGATCGACTCGCTCGACGCCCGGGAGACCTGCCCGCAGATCGAAATGGCCTGCGGTGACGCGCCGGGCACCACGCAGCTCGGCGTGATCGCGCTCGTGCTGCGGCACCTCGAGCCGCTGAGCGGCGCCGACGGGCAGCGCCTGAAGGACTTCGCGGCCGCGCACGCCGGCGTGCAGTGGTGGCTGCAGCCCAAGGGGCCCGACACCGTGCATCGGCTGGAAGAGGGCGGCCCGCAACTGGCCTACGAGCTGCCGGACTTTGGCGTCACCATGCCCTTCAAGCCGACCGACTTCACGCAGGTCAACCCGCACATCAACCGCGTGCTGGTGTCGCGTGCGCTGCGGCTGCTCGACGTGCAGGCCGGCGACCGCGTGATCGACTGGTTCTGCGGCCTCGGCAACTTCACGCTGCCGCTGGCCACGCGGGCGGGTGAGGTGCTGGGCATCGAGGGCAGCGAGGTGCTGGTGGCGCGCGCACGGGAGAATTTCGAACGAAATCGGCCTGCGGCGCCCGTGGGACGGGCGCTGGCTGCTACCAATTTTGTAGCGCGCAATCTCTTCGAGATGACGCCGGCGATGCTGGTGGCCGATGGCCGCGCCGACCGCTGGCTGGTCGACCCGCCGCGCGAGGGCGCCTTCGCGCTGGCCAAGGCGCTGGCCGACCTGGAGCAGCAGCCCGAACTGCGCACGGGCGGCTGGACCGCGCCGCGCCGCATCGTCTACGTGAGCTGCAACCCCTCGACCCTGGCGCGCGACGCGGGGCTGCTGGTGCATCAGGCGGGCTATCGCTGCACGTTGGCGGGGGCGATCAACATGTTCCCTCACACCGCGCACGTGGAGTCGATTGCCGTGTTCGAGCGCGACACCTGAGCAGCCTGCCGTCCATGCGCGGCGAAGCCGGAAACGACAAGGGGGCCGGCGGCCCCCTTGTCGCTTCGGCAAAGCGTCTTTCAGTCCCGTTCGCCGCCGAAGATGCCCAGCAGGGCCAGCAGGCTCTGGAACACGTTGAACAGATCCAGGTACAGCGCCAGCGTGGCGCTGATGTAGTTGGTTTCGCCGCCGTCGATGATCTGCTTCAGGTCGTACAGCATGTAGGCCGAGAAGATGCCGATGGCCGCCACCGAGATCGCGAGCATGCCGGCCGTCGAGCCGACGAAGACGTTGATGATCGAGCCGATGAAGAGCACGAGCACGCCGACGAACAGGAACTTGCCCATGCCCGACAGGTCGCGCTTGATCACCGTCGCCAGCGAAGCCATCACGAAGAACACGCCGGCCGTGCCGCCGAAGGCGGTCATCACCAGCTCGGAGCCGTTCTTGAAGCCCAGCACCATCGCGATCAGCCGCGAGAGCATGAGGCCCATGAAAAAGGTGAAGCCCAGCAGCACCGGCACGCCAGCGGCGGAGTTCTTGGTCTTCTCGATTGCGAACATGAAGCCGAAGGCGCCCAGCATGAACACCACCAGGCCGAGACCGCCGGTCAGCGAGCGGGTGAGGCCGGTTGCCACGCCCAGCCAGGCGCCCAGCACGGTGGGGATCAGGCTCAAGGCCAGCAGCCAGTAGGTGTTGCGCAGCACGCGCTGGCGTTCGGCCTGCGGCAGCGTCTGGCCATAGGCGACCGGGGATTCGAAGGTGTCGGCGCGATCGGTCATGGCAGGAACTCCTGGGAAAAGGGTGGCTGCGCAACGCGGGTGCGGAGGCACGGGTGGAAGATGGGGCGGATTCTAGGAGCCTGCAAGAGGCCGCCGGCAGAAACCGTGTGGGCAGCAAGCCCACCGCCTGCTTCGTCCGGCCTTGCCATGCGGGCGCTCCCGGGCGCTATGCTTGCCGCTTTTGCCCCCTTGCAGCACACCATGAAGACCAAGCACTACCTCGAACTCGACGACGTCAAGCGCATTGCCGCCGCCGCGGAAGCCGAAGCGCTGAAGAACAACTGGGCGGTGACCATCGCCATCAGCGACGACGCCGGCCACCTGCTGTGGCTGCAGCGCCTGGATGGCGCCGCCGCGCTGTCTTCGCACATCGCGCCGGCCAAGGCACACACCGCGGCCCTGGGCCGCCGCGAGAGCAAGGGCTACGAGGACGTCATCAACGGCGGCCGCACGGCCTTCCTCACGGCGCCGGCCGTCAAGGGCATGCTCGAAGGCGGTGTGCCGATCGTCAAGGACGGCCAGGTCATCGGGGCCGTCGGCGTGAGCGGCGTCAAGTCCAACGAGGATGCGCAGATCGCCAAGGCGGGCATCGCCGCCCTCGGCCTCTGATCGATCGCGGCCGCGCGTGCGCGGCTCGCCCATGAAAAAGCCGGCCTCGAGGGCCGGCTTTGTCTTGGGGCGTCGCAACGTGGAAAAAAAGGGCTTGGCTGGGAGAACCGTGGCTAGCCAAAAACGACCCTCGGAGACTGATCTCCTCGAGTCGCCCCACGATGAAACTTGCGAGGGGCGCCGATCCTTACTTGGTGAGGATCAGCTTGCCGAGCTTGGTGGCCTGCAGGCGGTAGAGCGAACCGTTGTGCATGATGCCGATGGTCTTCTGGCCCTTGAGCAATTCGTTGCTCTGGACGAGGTGGGCGGGATGCGCGGTGGAGGGCGCGGCGGAGGCCGTGCCGCCGCCGGCTTGGTCCAGCGACGGATGGCTCAGAACTTTGAAAGCGGTCGGCGAGGCTTGCATGGAGGGAGTCCTTCTGGGAGGCGATGATCAAATGATAATGATTCGCAATAAGAAGTCAATCGCCGCGATGCATTTTTTTGTGTGCCGCCGTCAGTTCTTCGTCGGATCGTTGATGAAGCCGATCTTGTGCACGCCGGCGCGCGTCGCAGCGGCCATCGCGCCCGCCACCCGCTCGTAGCGCACGGCCTTGTCGGCGCGGATGTGCAGTTCCGGCGGCTGCGGCTGGGCGCCCGCGGCGGCCAGGCGCGACTCCAGCGTGGCGTCGTCGATCTTCTCCTGGTTCCAGTAGTAGCTGCCATCGGCGTCGACGCTCAGCGAGATCGTCTCGGGCTTGGTTTCTTCCCGCTGCGTGGTCTCGCGCGGCAGGTCGATGTTCACGGCGTGCTTCATCACCGGCACGGTGATGATGAAGATGATGAGGAGCACCAGCATGACGTCGACCAGCGGCGTCATGTTGATCTCGTTCATCACGTCATCGGGTTCGTCCTGGGTACCGAAGGCCATGCGTCATGCCTCCCGACGAGCCGCCTCTAGGGAGGCATGTGCCCCCTCCGGGGGCAGCGAACGGATGTGAGCTTGGGGGCGCATGTCTTATCCCTTTTTCAGCGCGACGACGGTCGCGTCGCCACCGGCCTGCACGCGGGCGCCGGTCACGAAGTACGCGTGCAGGTCGTGCGCGAAGCTGTTGAGCTTGGTCAGCACGAACTTGTTGCCTCGCACGAGGGCGTTGTAGCCCAGCACCGCCGGAATGGCGACGGCCAGGCCGAGCGCCGTCATGATCAGCGCCTCGCCGATCGGGCCGGCGACCTTGTCGATGGTCGCCTGGCCGGCCGAGCCGATGCTCATCAGTGCGTGATAAATGCCCCACACGGTGCCGAAGAGGCCGATGAACGGGGCGGTGGAGCCCACCGACGCCAGGATCGCCAGCCCGGTCTGCAGCCGCGCCGTGAATTCGTCGATGGTGTTGCGCAGTGCGCGGGTGATCCAGTCGCTCACGTCGAGTGCGTCGTGCAGGTGCGCCTTGGTGTTGCGGTGGTGTGCGGCGGCTTCGCGGCCTTCCAGCGCCAGCACGCGGAAGGGATTGGCGTCGTCCTTGCCCAGCTTGTCGAGCGCGGTGGCGAAGTCCTCGCTGTGCCAGAAGTCGGCCGAGCGCCGGGCCATGCGCTTGTAGCGCACGATGTCGAAGGCCTTCACGAGGATGACGATCCAGGAGGCGAGCGACATGCCCACCAGAAGGATGGCCACTGCCTTGGTGACGAAGTCGCCCTGCTGCCAGACGTGCATCAAGCCGAATTGGGAATCCATAAGTGCTCCAGGAAAAAAATCAGTTCAGGACGAAGGCCAGCGGCGCGGTGTACGCGTATTCCGGCGACCGCGGCGTACCCGCGGGCAGGTTGATCGCGATGCGTGAACGCAGCGCCGCTTCGCGGCCTGCGACATCGAGCCGCTCGTAGCCGCTCGAGGTGACCACCGTGGCGCGCTTCGCGTTGCCATCGGAATCGAAGATGATCCGCACGACCACCGTGCCCGACTCGCCGAGCCGCTTGCTCATGGACGGGAACACGAGTGGCGGCTTCACCACCCACTGCGCCTGCGCGCCGGTCAGTTCCTTCTGCGCCGGGGCGGCGGGCGGCGCTGGCGGCGGTGCTGGAGGTGCCGGCGGCGCGGGAGGCGTCTCCGGTGCGGGCGGGGCCGGAGGAGGGGGCTCCACCACGCCCGTCGGCGCGTTGGGTGGCGGCGGCATCGGCCGCGTCTCGCGCACGGCCTGCGGC
>SCOE01000014.1 GCA_005503065.1 Comamonadaceae bacterium ALPHA2B | reverse complement strand
GAGACAGGGAGCGCAACGCGCAACCGGGCATTTTAGCCGTCCGGCTTTCGAGGCAAATCGGCCGCTCGCGCCCACGGGATGGGCGCACCGTGCTACCAAAAAAGGAGCATCACTCCTTGGCGATGCCGGTGCGTGCCAGCAGGTCGCTCACCAGTTCGAGCCGCATCAGCGGGCTGCCGAGCTCCATCAGGCGCTGCTTCAGTTCCGGCTGCAGCGGCAGCAACTCGCACCAGCGGTTTGCCACCCAGCCGCAGTCGTCGAAGCGGAAGGGCTCGGCGATGGGCAGGCGCGGCGCCGTGCCGGTGGCCTCTGCCTGCTGGCGCTGGCGGTCTTCCAGCGTGCGCACCAGGCGCTGCAAGGCGTCTCCGGTGTGCCGCAGGTCGTCGGGGAGGGGCATGGCGACGTCGTCGTCCACCATGTCCACCTCGGCCGTCCACAGGCCATGCTTGTGCAGTTCGCTGCTGCGCACGCGAAAGCGCGAGCCGCCGACGCATTCGATCTGCAGCAGGCCGGACTGGGGCGACTCGAGGCTGCGGATGTGGGCCACCGTGCCGATGCCCGCGAACCGTTCGGCCTCGGCGCCGGCCACGCGCACTTCCGAGCCCCGCGTGAGCCCGACCACGCCGAAGGGCGTACCGGCCCTGTGGCACTTGCCGATCATGTCGAGGTAGCGCACCTCGAAGATCCGCAGCGGCAGCAGGCCGCCGGGATAGAGCACGGTGCCCAGTGGGAACAAAGGCAGTACGGAACGCGGGGGAGGGGAGGTCATCGGAGCCTTTCGCGTGGCTATCATCGCACTCCCTTTTTGCCCTGGCCGTCGATGTTCTATCAGATCCCTTCGTTCCTGCTCGATGTGATCGTCGGTCTGCTCGGTGGCGCCTGCCTGCTGCGCCTGTACATGCAGTACCACCGCGTGCCCTTCGGCAACCCGCTGGGCCGCTTCGTGTTCGCGCTGTCCGACTGGATCGTGCTGCCGCTGCGCAAGATCGTGCCCTCCGTCAAGCGCTGGGACCTCGCCAGCCTCATCGCCGCCTGGCTGCTGGTGATGTTGAAGTACCTGCTGCTGATGCTGCTGGGTGGCGTGATGCGGTTGAGCGTGCTGCCGCTGCTGTCGATCTTCGGGCTGTTGCAGCTCGCCGTCTCGGGCCTCACCGCACTGCTGGTGGTGTACGCGGTGCTGTCGTGGGTGCCGAACGTGTCGTCGATCCTGCGCGATCTGGTCGAGCGCCTGGCCGAGCCGCTGGTGCGGCCATTGCGGAGGGTGGTCCCGCTGGTGGGCGGCGTCGACCTGTCGCCGCTGGTGGCCATCGTGCTGCTGCAGGTGGGTGCGATCATCCTCGGCAACCTGCTGGCCGGCGCCTACGCCCTGGGACGCTGAGGCCAGCCCGCCACCAAGGACGACGGCGCCCGTGGGCGCCGTTGTTCATGGGTGTGCCACGAGGCGCGCTCAACTCACCGCATCGGCCGGCTGGCGCGTCAACATGGCCAGCATGCTGGCGATGGTCTTGCGCAGCTGACGGCGGTCGCTGATGAAATCGATGGCGCCCTTTTCCTGGAGGAACTCGGCGCGCTGGAACCCTTCGGGCAGCTTCACGCGCACGGTCGACTCGATCACGCGCGGGCCGGCAAAGCCGATCAGCGCCTTGGGCTCGGCGATCACCACGTCGCCCACGAAGGCAAAGCCGGCCGAGACGCCGCCCATCGTCGGGTCGGTCAGCACGCTGATGTAGGGCAGACCCTTCTTCGCCAGGCGGGTGAGCGCGGCATTCGTCTTGGCCATCTGCATCAGCGAGAGCAGGCCTTCCTGCATGCGCGCGCCGCCGGTGGCGGTGAAGCAGATGAAGGGAACCTTCTGCTCGATGGCCGTCTCGACGCCGCGCACGAAGCGCTCGCCGACCACGCTGCCCATGGAGCCGCCCATGAACTCGAACTCGAAGCAGGCTGCGACCACATTGATGCTGTGCACGCAGCCGCCCATCACGATGAGCGCGTCGGTCTCGCCGGTGGACTCCAGTGCTTCCTTCAGGCGTTCGGGGTACTTGCGGCTGTCCTTGAACTTGAGGGCATCGACCGGCAGCACTTCCTGGCCGATCTCGTAACGGCCTTCGGGGTCGAGGAAGGCATCGAGCCGCGCGCGCGCGCCGATGCGGTGGTGATGGCTGCAGCTCGGGCAGACGTTCTGGTTCTGCTCCAGGTCGGTCTTGTAGAGCACCGTTTCGCAGCTCGGGCACTTGATCCACAGGCCCTCGGGCACCTGGCGGCGCTCGGCGGGGTCGGTCTGGGCGATCTTGGGGGGAAGCAGTTTTTCAAGCCAGCTCATGGGGTTCCATCCTGAAGGCTTCCTGCGCCCGGCGAGCGGGCGGAGGGTTGGAAAGGCAGCAGGCGATTATCCGCCAGCCGCGTTCTTGGGCACGGCCGCCGGCAGGGCGTCCAGCGCCTGGCGGATCTCGGCCAGGAATTCGGCCACCCGCGGCACCACCTGATCGCGCGGCCGGCCCTCGATCAACTGGATGATCTTCGTGCCGATCACCACCGCGTCGCCGGCGGAGCCCACGGCCTGTGCCGTGCGTGCGTCGCGGATGCCGAAGCCCACGCCGACCGGGATCTTCACGTGTTCGCGGATGCGCGGCACCATCAGTCCGACGGCTTCGGTGTCGAGGTGGCCGGCGCCCGTCACGCCCTTGAGCGACACGTAGTACACGTAGCCGCTGGCGATGCGGGCGACCTGGGCCATGCGCTCGGCCGTGCTCGTGGGCGCCAGCAGGAAGATCAGGTCGATGCCGGCGGCGCGCAGCTTGGCGGCGAAGTCCTCGCACTCCTCGGGCGGGTAGTCGACGATCAGCACGCCGTCCACACCGGCGGCTGCGGCGTCGCGCACGAAGGCGTCGGTGCCGTGGCGCAGGTCGTAGCGCTCGATCGGGTTGGCGTAGCCCATCAGCACGACGGGCGTGCTGCCGTTCTTTTCGCGGAAGGTGCGCACCATCGCCAGCACCTGGGCCATGCCGATGCCCATCGCCAGCGCGGCCTCGCCGGCCTTCTGGATCACCGGGCCGTCGGCCATGGGGTCGGAGAAGGGCACGCCCAGCTCGATCACGTCGGCGCCGGCGGCGACCATGCCGTGCATGAGTTCGGGGGTGATGTCGGCATAGGGGAAGCCGGCGGTGACGTACGGGATCAGCGCACGCCGGCCGTCTCTCTTCAGGCTGTCGAAGGTGGCTTGGATGCGACTCATGGCTTGCCCCCCTTCACGGCCAGGCCGCGCATGGACGGCCGGTCGTAGAAGTCGACACCCGACAGATCCGCGACCGTGCCGATGTCCTTGTCGCCGCGGCCCGAGAGGTTGACGAGGATCGACTGGTCCGGTCGCATCGTGGGTGCCAGCTTCATCGCGTAGGCGAGCGCGTGGCTCGACTCCAGCGCGGGGATGATGCCTTCGGTGCGACACAGGTGGTGGAAGGCGGCCAGCGCCTCGGCGTCCGTTGCCCCGACGTACTCGGCCCGTCCGATGTCCGCCAGGTGCGCATGCTCGGGCCCCACGCCGGGGTAGTCCAGGCCGGCGCTGATGCTGTGCGTCTCGGTGATCTGGCCGTCCTCGTTCTGCAGGATGTAGGTGCGGTTGCCGTGCAGCACGCCCGCGCTGCCGCGCTGGATCGACGCGGAGTGCTTGCCGCTGTCGAGGCCTTCGCCCGCCGCCTCCACGCCCACCAGGCGCACGCCCGGGAAGGGGATGTAGGGGTGGAAGATGCCCATCGCGTTGCTGCCGCCGCCCACGCAGGCGACCACCACGTCGGGCTGGCGACCTTCGGCTTCGCCCGTGATTCCCTGCGCCGCCAGCATCGACGGCATCTGCTCGATGCATTCGTTGCCGATCACGCTCTGGAAGTCGCGCACCATGGCCGGGTAGGGGTGCGGGCCCGCGACGGTGCCGATGATGTAGAAGGTGTTCTCCACATTGGTGACCCAGTCGCGCATCGCTTCGTTGAGCGCGTCCTTCAGGGTCCTGCTGCCCGATTCGACCGGCACCACCGTGGCGCCCAGCAGGTTCATGCGGTAGACGTTGGGCGACTGGCGCTTGACGTCCTCGCTGCCCATGTAGACCACGCATTCGAGCCCGTAGCGCGCGCAGATGGTGGCCGTGGCCACGCCGTGCTGCCCTGCGCCGGTCTCGGCAATGATGCGCGGCTTGCCCATGCGGCGCGCCAGCATGGCCTGGCCGATCACGTTGTTGATCTTGTGCGCGCCGGTGTGGTTGAGGTCCTCGCGCTTGAGGTAGATCTGCGCCCCGCCCAGTTCGCGGCTGGTGCGCGCCGCGTGATAGATCGGCGAGGGCCGGCCCACGAAGTGCTTGAGCTCGTACTGGAACTCGGCCACGAAGGCCGGGTCGTCCTTGTACTTTGCGTAGGCCTCGCGCAGCTCGGCGATCGCGTAGGTGAGCGTCTCGCTCACGAAGGTGCCGCCGTAGATGCCGAAGTGGCCGGCGGCGTCGGGTTGCTGGTAAGGGGTGGCCATGTCTAGCTCGACTCTCGATGAGGGCCGCGAAGCCCTCGACATCGAGACGGCTGCGCGGCAGGTTCAGGAAGCGGCGGTCGCGTCGGCTGCCGGTGCGTGGAGAAGAGCGGCGTCGGCCTCCCTCACGGCAGCGATGAACTCGCGGATCTTGCCGGCGTCCTTGATGCCCTTGCTGGCCTCGACGCCGGAACTCACGTCAACGGACAGCGACTTCGCGCCGGTCCGCAACGCCTGCAGGGCACGCAGGCCATCGCCCACGTTTGCAGGTGTGAGCCCACCACTCAAGACGAGGTGAGCGTCGACGGCGGTTGGAAGCAGTGACCAATCGAATGCCTTGCCGCCGCCGCCAAAGCCGTCGACCTGGGCGTCGAGCAGGATGGCGTGGGCGCGGGAGAAATCGGACGCGTAGTTTACGAGGTCGAAGCCCTGGCCTGCCTCGCCCAGGGGAATGCGGGCTGCGCGCAGGTAGCGGAAGCGCCCCTCGGCGCTGGCGGCCCAGCACTGCTCGGGCGTTTCATCACCATGAAATTGGGCTGCGGCACCCGCCACGCCTGCGAGGGCTGCTATTGTTCTTGTAGCATCCTCGTTCACGAACAGCAGCACGGGCGTCACGAAGGGTGGCAGCCTGCGCGCCAGCTCTGCGGCGCGCTCGGCCGTGATGGCGCGCGGGCTCCGGGGATACAGCACGAAGCCGACCGCGTCGGCGCCGGCCGCCACTGCCGCATCGACGTCCTGTTCGCGCGTCAGGCCGCAGATCTTCACGCGGGTGCGGGAGCGCGGTGAAACGCGGAACGGGGGGGCGGCATCCTTCATGGCGGCCCATCATACGAAGCGCCCGGCGCCCCGAGCGTGACCTCCTGCGGAAGGCCCCAGAGGGCGTCGTACAGCGGCCCCAGGAAGTACAGCCCGTCCGCGGAGAAGGTCGGCGCTGCGGCGTCGCGGCTGCGGGCATCGCGCACCTCGCGCAGCCAGTCGGGCGCGGCGTGGCCCTGGCCGACGCGCACCAGGCAGCCCATGATGTTGCGGATCATGTGGTGCAGGAAGGCATCGGCCTCGAACTCGAAATGCCAACGGCATCGCGCGCCCTCGCCCACGCGCGTGATTGCGATGCGGCGCAGCGTCTTGACCGGCGAGCGCGCCTGGCAGGCCGAGGCGCGGAAGGACGAGAAGTCGTGCTCGCCGAGCAGGTGCGCGGCGGCGGCCCGCATCGCATCGCCGTCGAGCGCATGCATCGACCAGCCCACCCGGCCGCTGTCCAGGCTGGGCCGCACGGGCGACTGCGACAGCACGTAGAGGTAGCGCCGGCCGAGCGCGCTGGCGCGGCAGTGGAACGCGTCGGGCACCGGCTGCGCCCATTGCACGGCGATGTCGTCGGGCAGGAAGCGGTTCGGGCCGCGCACCCACGAGAAGGGCAGGCGGTCGATGTCGGTGTCGAAGTGCACCACCTGCATCCAGCCGTGGACGCCCGCATCGGTACGGCCGGCGCACAGCGTTCCGACCCGCGGGCCCGCGGTGAATTGCGCAAGCGCCTTCTCGAGGCGGTCCTGCACCGTGCGGCCCGAGGGCTGGCTCTGCCAGCCGTCGTAGGCCTGGCCGTTGTAGCGGACGCCGAGCGCCAGTCTCATGAAAGTCGAGGAGCAGAAAAAGAAAAGGGCGGCCGAAGGGCCGCCCCGGAGTCTTGCACAAACGCTCAGCGCAACTGGGCAAGCAGTTGTTCGGCCTGGTGGCGCATCTCGCCGGAGCTTTCGTTCGCCACCTCCTCGACCAGCGACCGGGCGCCCTCGGCGTCACCCAGGGCCTGCAGTTCGCGTGCGAGCGACAGTTTGATGGCCTGCGGGCTGTCGCCGCCGCCGTCGTCGAGTTCGGCCGCGCGCGTGGGTTCGAGTGCGCCAGGCCGCGTGTCGCCCGTGCCGGAGCGCAGCGAGGACAACGTGCTCATGTCGAACTCGATGAAGCCGGAGTCGCCCGGCAGGCCGGCGCGCAGGGTGGCGGGTTGGGTGTGCTCGTCGTCGTTGAGCGCACCGTTGCGAGGGAGCACATCGAGTTCGGCGGGTGCCGTGTCGAAGTCGTTGTCCAGCTCGGGCATCGCGCCACGCGACAGCGGGGCCCGCGGGGTCGGCTCGTAGCTCGGCTTTGCCGACGCGGCCTGGAGCGCAGCGGACGTGTCATCCAGGGGCGCACGCGCCGCGGGTTCATAGCTCGCGCCGGGCGCCGACGAGGAGATCGGCGCCGGCACGGTGACCGGGGCGGGTGCCGTATCGGGCAACGGCGCCACGTCGGAGGGTTTGGCCAGATCGAGGTCGAAATCCAGCGGTGCGACGGAGGGCACGAACGGCGGAGGCGGCTCGGCCGGCGGAGGCGGTGCCGTCGCGGCAATGGCGGCTGCCGTGGCCGCCGCGCCTGCCAGCCCGGCCAGCGGCACCGTCTTCTCGCTGTCGGCCAGCGCCGCGCTGCCCTGGTACAGCGGATTGCCCGGGTCGAGTTCGCGGCCCATGTCGATCACTCGGCCCCAGTCGGCACCGCTGCCGCCGGTGAGCTTGTGCACATCGTTGGCCAGGGCCTCGAAGGCACGCAGGTCGCGGCGCTTGGCATGGATCTCGAGGAGCTTCAGGTGGATCGCTGTGCGCTCGGGGGTGGTGCGAAGCGCCTCGCGCAGGATTTCCTCGGCCTGCAGGTCGCGGCCATAGGCCAGGTACACGTCGGCCTCGGCGACCGGGTCCACGTCGCCCGCATCGAGCTGGCTGGGTGAATAGGACAGCGACGACACCATGGAACTGCTGCGGCCCTTGGTGTCGACCGACTCGCCACCGGTGGCGCCGAAGAAGGAGTCCTTGGGCAGGCGGCTCTCGGGGAACACGCTGTCTGCCGCATCCTGCTTCTTGCGACCGAGCACACGGTAGAGCAGGAAACCGATGAGCAGCAGGATCAGGGCACCCCCGGCCAGCAGGATCGGGTTCTCCATCAACTGGTCGAAGAAGCTCGGCTCCGGGGGCGCAGGAGGGGCAGCGACCTTGGGCTTGGGAGCGGGTGCAGCGGCAGGCGAGGCCGGCGCGGCAGATGCGGCAGATGCGGCAGGTGCGCTGGCAGCGGGCGCGACCGGGCTGGCAGCAGGCACGGCCGGGGCGGCCGGGGCGGCTGGAGCGGCTGGCGCAGCAGTGGCCGCAGCCGGCGCCGCAGGTGCTGCCGTGGTGGGCGATGGCGTCGCCGCAGGTGCGGCAGCGGATGGGGCCGCTGCGGTTGCCGGCGCCGCGGCAGATGCGGGTGCAGGAGCTGGAGCCGGAGCGGCCGGCGTCGCGCCGGGAGCTGGCGCAGCGCCCGTGCCGGCGTTCTGGATCTTGTTGAGCTCGTTGATGTTGCGCGACAGCTCGGCGACGCGCGTGCTGGATTCCTGCGACTGGCGTGCCTGCGCGATCTTCTCCTCGGCGGCGCGGGCGGCGCTGCCCTGGGAGACGGTCAGCTTGTCGGGCGATGCCGCGTTTGCGTTGCGGTCCTCCACATTGGCCTGCAACCGGCCCGATGCCTGGCGATCGGCACTGGCGACGCGGGAGGTGGGGGCGTTCTCGGCCAGGCGGCGGCGGTAGTCGCCGAAATCGCGGCTCTGGGCCACGACCGTGCGTCGGGCTTCGTCGGCCGGCATCGCGGCGGCAGCGGTGGCGGTCGGCACCTGCAGCACCGCGCCGGCCTTGATGCGGTTCACATTGCCGTTGATGAAGGCATCGGGATTGGCGCGCAGCAGCGCCACCAGCATCTGGTCGAGCGACACGTCGGCCGGCTTCAGGCTGGCCGCCAGCCGCCCGGCGGTATCGCCGGCGCGCACGGTCACCTGCTGGTCACCGCCGCCTTCGGCCCGCACCCGGTTCTCGGCAGGTGCCGAGGGGGCTGGCGCAGGGCGCTCGCGCCGCGGGGCGGCGGCCGAGGCATTGCCGGAGGGCGCGACGGCCACGCGCGGCGCGGGCGCCGGTGCTGCCAGCTGCGGTGCGACCGGCGCGATGGGCACGGCCGCACTGGCCTGCCGGCTGCCGGGGGGGTCGAGCAGGACGGTGTAGTCGCGGACGATCCGGCCACTGGCCCAGTTGGCCTCGAGCAGGATGTCGACGAAGGGCTCGTTCATCGGACGCGAGCCGGTCAGGCGGACCACGTAGCGGCCATCGGCACGCCGTTGCAGGGCGGCACGCACGTTGGACAGAGCATCGTTGTAAGCAACACCCGCGGCCTGGAAGGCCTCGCGCGAGGCCATGCCCACCTTCATGCCGTCGGCCTCGGCCGCGGTGATCTCGGTGACGTCGATCTCGGCCCGCAGCGGCTCGCCCAGGGCGGATTGCACGTTCAGGCGGCCCAGCGCCAGCGCGTGGGCGTTGTCGCCCAGCGTGCCGAGGGCCATCGCCACGGCCACGCTGAGCAGGGACATCTGGCAGCGGCTGGCAAGGGCCGAAATCGGGCGAGCGGACGAAACGCCGGTCGCAGGCAGCGAAGGTCTTGTCATGCTGAAGGGGGCGAGACGCCCAAAATGTAAGAGGACGTTAACACCATCCCGCCCGAACTGACAAGGCAACGGAAGTGTTCCACCAGTGCGCGCCAACTTCGGCACACGGTTGTCGTTGCGGCTGTGCAACGGCGGAGCGCTCCCGCGCCCCGCACATGCCGCTCAGGCTTCCAGCAGGATGCGCAGCATGCGCCGCAGGGGTTCGGCCGCGCCCCACAGCAGCTGGTCGCCGATGGTGAAGGCACCGACGTACTCCGGACCCATGGCCAGCTTGCGGATGCGGCCGACCGGGATCGACATGGTGCCGGTGACGGCAACGGGCGTCAGCTCCCTGACCGTGGCCTCACGGGTGTTGGGCACCACCTTCACCCAGTCGTTGTCCGCGGCGATCATGGCTTCGATGTCGGCCACCGGCACGTCCTTCTTCAGCTTGAAGGTCAGCGCCTGGCTGTGGCAGCGCATGGCGCCGATTCGCACGCAGAAGCCGTCCACCGGCGTGGCAGCCGTTCCAAAGCCGGCGCCCTGGCCGAGGATCTTGTTGGTTTCGGCGCCGCCCTTCCATTCCTCCTTGGACATGCCGTCGCCCAGGTCCTTGTCGATCCACGGGATCAGCGAGCCGCCCAGCGGCGCGCCGAAGTTGGCGGTTTCAGCGGCGCTCAGCGTCTGCTGCTTGTGCAACACCTTGCGGTCGATTTCGAGGATCGCGCTCTTGGGGTCGTCCAGCAGCGTCTTCACCTCGGCATTGAGGGTGCCGAACTGGGTCAGCAACTCGCGCATGTGCTGCGCACCGCCGCCCGAGGCCGCCTGGTAGGTCATGCTGGTCATCCACTCGACCAGGCCGGCCTTGTAGAGGGCGCCCACGCCCATCAGCATGCAGCTGACGGTGCAGTTGCCGCCGATCCAGTTCTTGCCGCCCTTGGCCAGCGCGTTCTGGATGACCGGCAGGTTGACCGGGTCGAGGACGATGATCGCGTCCTCGTTCATGCGCAGGGTGGAGGCGGCGTCGATCCAGTGGCCGTTCCAGCCCGCGGCGCGCAGCTTGGGGAAGACCTCGGTCGTGTAGTCGCCGCCCTGGCAGGTGATGACGATGTCGCACTTCTTCAGCGCGGCGATGTCGTGCGCATCCTGCAGCGTGGCCTCGTTCTTCGCCATGGCCGGGGCCTTGCCGCCGGCGTTGGAGGTCGAGAAGAAGACCGGCTCGATGAGCGCGAAGTCGTTTTCGGCCTGCATGCGGTCCATCAGGACCGAGCCGACCATGCCGCGCCAGCCCACGAGGCCGACCAGGGGTTGTTGTGCGTTCGCCATTTCAGTAATGCCCTTCGAAGAAAAAACTAGGAAATCAGGTTTTCTTGCGCCCGGCTCGTCGAGCCGGGAGGGGCGTGACGAAGCGGGCTGCGGTTAGCCGGTAATCGTCTTTTTGGTGATGGCGGCCACGACGGCGTCGCCCATTTCGCGCGTGCCGACCTTGGTCGTGCCCTCGGACCAGATGTCCGCCGTGCGCAGCCCCGACGCGAGCACCGCCTTGACCGCCGACTCGATACGGTCGGCAGCTTCGGCTTGGTCGAGGGAGAAGCGGAGCATCATGGCAGCGGAAAGGATTGTAGCCAGAGGATTGGCAACCCCTTGCCCGGCAATGTCGGGCGCGCTGCCGTGGCTGGGCTCGTACAGGCCCTGTTTGTTGCTGTTGAGCGACGCCGAGGGCAGCATGCCGATCGAGCCCGTGAGCATGGCAGCCTCGTCCGAGAGGATGTCGCCGAACATGTTGCCGGTCACGACGACGTCGAACTTCTTGGGCGCCTTGACGAGCTGCATGGCGGCGTTGTCCACGTACATGTGGTCGAGCTCGACGTCCGGGTAGTCCTTGTGCACCTCGGTGACCACGTCCTTCCAGAACTGGAAGGTCTCCAGCACGTTGGCCTTGTCGACGCTGGTCACCCGTTTGCTGCGCTTGCGGGCGGCCTCGAAGGCGACGCGTGCGATGCGCTCGATTTCCGGCCTCGAATAGCGCATCGTGTCGAAGGCTTCCTCGGCACCGGGGAAGTGCCCGTCGGTGGCCACGCGCTTGCCGCGCGGCTGGCCGAAGTAGATGTCGCCGGTCAGCTCGCGGATGATCAGGATGTCCAGGCCCGCGATCAGCTCGGGCTTCAAGCTCGACGCGCCGACCAGTTGCTCGTAGCAGATGGCGGGGCGGAAGTTCGCGAACAGCCCCAGGTTCTTGCGCAGGCCCAGGATGGCCTGTTCGGGCCGCAGCGGGCGGTCCAGCTTGTCGTACTTCCAGTCGCCCACCGCGCCAAAGAGCACCGCGTCCGCCTCCTTGGCGAGCTTGAGCGTCGATTCGGGCAGCGGGTGGCCGTGCGCCTCGTAGGCGGCGCCGCCGACCAGTGCGGTCTCCATCTCGAACTTCAGCTCGAGCGCGTCGAGCACGCGCACGGCCTCCGCGACGATTTCGGTGCCGATGCCGTCTCCGGGCAGGACTGCGATCTTCATGGTTCTGGGGTTCTCGGTTTATGAATCAAATCGGGCTGCAGCGCCCGTCCCACGTGCGCGAGCAGCTATGAAAAATATAGCAAAGTCGGTGCTTAGCTCACCAGTTGGTGGGCCAGCCAGGGCTTGGCCGCCAGACGCTCGGCTTCGAAGGCCTTGATCTTGTCCTTGTGGCGCAGCGTCAGCCCGATGTCGTCCAGGCCGTTGACCAGGCAGTACTTGCGGAAGGGCTGCACGTCGAAGGCGAGTTCCACGCCGTCCGGCTTGACGATCACCTGGCGCTCCAGGTCGATGGTGAGCTGGTAGCCGGGGAAGGCATACACCTCGTCGAAGAGCTGCGCCACGGTGGCCTCGGGCAGCACGATCGGCAGCAGGCCGTTCTTGAAGCTGTTGTTGAAGAAGATGTCGGCATAGCTCGGCGCGATGAGGGCGCGGAAGCCGAACTGGTCGAGCGCCCACGGCGCGTGCTCGCGGCTGGAGCCGCAGCCGAAGTTCTTGCGCGCCAGCAGCACCGAGGCGCCCTGGTAGCGCGGCTGGTTCAGCACGAAGTCCGGGTTCGGCTTGCGGCTGGCCGGGTCCATGCCCGGCTCGCCGTGGTCGAGGTAGCGCCACTCGTCGAACAGGTTCGGGCCGAACCCCGTCTTCTTGATCGACTTGAGGAATTGCTTGGGGATGATCGCGTCGGTGTCGACGTTCTCGCGGTCCATGGGGGCGACGAGGCCCTGGTGCACGGTGAATTTCTGCATGTGAAGCTCCAATTCAAATACGGAAGCGGGCAGCCGAACGCAGAGGGCGCAAAGATCTCGCAGAGGGCGCAGAAGGACAACCAAAAATGATGTTGGTCTTCTCTGCGCCCTCTGCGTAGTTTTTGTCTTCCTTCTGCGTTCGGCTGTCCGTATCGGTTTTTCAGGCGAACTTGCGCACGTCCACGAAGTGGCCATGCACCGCGGCGGCGGCGGCCATGGCGGGGCTCACGAGGTGCGTGCGGCCACCGGCGCCCTGGCGGCCTTCGAAGTTGCGGTTGCTGGTCGAGGCGCAGCGCTCGCCGGGTTCCAGGCGGTCGGCGTTCATGGCCAGGCACATCGAGCAGCCGGGCTCGCGCCACTCGAAGCCGGCGGCCTTGAAGATCTCGTGCAGGCCCTCGCGCTCGGCCTGTTCCTTCACCACGCCGGAGCCGGGCACCACCATCGCGAGCTTGACGTTCTTCGCGACCTTCTGGCCGAGCTTCTTCACCATGGCCGCGGCTTCCCGCATGTCCTCGATGCGGCTGTTGGTGCAACTGCCGATGAACACCTTGTCGACGAAGATGTCGTCCATCGCCTTGTTCGGCGTGAGGCCCATGTAGGTCAGCGCGCGTTCGATGGCGCCGCGCTTGCTGGCGTCCTTCTCCTTGTCGGGGTCGGGCACGCGGCCATCGACGGGCAGCACCATCTCGGGCGAGGTGCCCCAGGTCACCTGCGGCTTGATCTGCGTGGCGTCGAGCTCGACCACGGTGTCGAACTGCGCACCGGCGTCCGAGTGCAGCGTCTTCCAGTAGCTGACGGCCTGCTCCCATTCCACGCCCGAGGGCGCGAGCGGCCGGCCCTTCACATAGTCGATGGTCTTCTGGTCCACGGCGACCAGGCCCGCGCGTGCGCCGGCTTCGATCGCCATGTTGCACACCGTCATCCGGCCTTCCATCGACAGGTCGCGGATGGCCGAGCCGGCGAACTCGATCGTGTAGCCCGTGCCGCCGGCGGTGCCGATCCTGCCGATGATGGCCAGCACGACGTCCTTGGCGGTGCAGCCCAGCGGCAGCTTGCCCTCGACCTTGACCAGCATGTTCTTCGCCTTCTTGGCCAGCAGCGTCTGCGTGGCCATCACGTGCTCGACCTCGCTGGTGCCGATGCCGTGCGCCAGCGCGCCGAAGGCGCCGTGCGTGGACGTGTGGCTGTCGCCGCAGACCACCGTCATGCCCGGCAGCGTGGCGCCCGACTCCGGGCCGATCACGTGCACGATGCCCTGGCGCTTGCTCAGGAAGGGGAAGAAGGCGGCGGAACCGAACTCGGCGATGTTGTGGTCCAGCGTCGTGACCTGTTCCTTGCTGATCGGGTCCTCGATGCCGTCGTAGCCGCGTTCCCAGCCGGTGGTGGGCGTGTTGTGGTCGGCGGTGGCCACCACCGAGCTGATGCGCCACAGCTTGCGGCCGGCCGCGCGCAGGCCCTCGAAGGCCTGCGGGCTGGTCACTTCGTGCACCAGGTGGCGGTCGATGTAGAGCACCGCGGTGCCGTCTTCCTCGGTGTGGACGACATGTTCGTCCCAGATCTTGTCGTAGAGCGTGCGTGCCATGTGGGTCTCGTTTCTTTCGTGGGAAGCGTGGAAAAGGGGGCCGCGCTCAGGCGGCCAGTGCCTCGGCGGGGGCCGGTGCCTGCAGGTGCTGCACCAGGGTTCGGGCCGCCACCGGCAGGGTGGAGAAGTCGCGCGCGACGAGCCGGATCTCGCGCAGCGCCCAGGTGTCGTTCAGCGCGATGCTCACCAGCCGCCGGCCGATGCCGCCGCGCATGAGCTCGAAGGCGCGTTGCGGCATCACGCCGATGCCCAGGCCGTTGTCGATCATGCGGCACATGGCGTCCAGGCCGGTCACGTGGATGCGCAGGCGCACGCTGCGGCCCGCGTTCAGCGCCGCCTGGTGCATGGCGACGTAGATCGAGCTGTTGGTATGCAGGCCGACATGGTCGAAATCGAGCGCGTCGACGAAATCGATCGCAGCGTCGGCCGCGAGCGGGTGGCCGGCCGGCACGATGAGCGCCAGGCGGTCCTGGCGATAGGGCTGGGTCTGCAGGTCGCCGGCACCGTCGGGCACGTGGCAGATGCCCAGGTCGGCCGCGCCTTCCTGCACCGCGCGGACGACTTCGCTCGAAAGGTGTTCTTCCAGGTCGATCTTGATGGCGTCGTGCGCCTGCACGAAGGCGCCCAGGTCCTCGGGCAGAAACTGCACGATGGCCGAGATGTTCGCGTGCACCCGCACGTGCCCGCGCACGCCCTCGGCGTACTCGCTGAGCTCGCCCTGCATCTTCTCCAGGCTGTAAAGCATCGAGCGTGCGTGGTGCAGCAGGCTCTCGCCGGCCGGCGTGAGGTCCACGCCGCGGGCGTGGCGATAGAGCAGGGTGATGCCGAGCGTGGCCTCGAGGTCCGAAAGGCGCTTGCTGATCGCCGAGGCGGCGATGAACTCGCGCTCGGCCGCACGGCCGATGCTGCCCAGTTCGCACACGGCCACGAACAGCTGCAGCGACGTGAGGTCGATGCGGCGCGCGAAATTGCGCTCGGACGGGTGCAAGGGGGCGGGGCTGGGCATCGTGGTTCGCGAAGGCGAACGCTATTTTCCTACCGTTTTATGGCTCGAGGCATCGCGTATCGCGACGAGTGGGCTGCTGGCTTGGCAATGCCGGGTCCTATCGGCCTCCAGCCCCCGCCCCGCTTGGGACTCTGGCTATCAAATGCGTAGCAACCTTGTGATCGCCCATGAAAAAGGCCGCCCCGGGGCGGCCTGTGGCGAACAGGGCGCAAAGCGCGCCGTCGCGTGGCGATCAGCGCTGGCCGATCGGCTTGACGTCGCGCGACGCGGCGCCGACGTACAGCTGGCGCGGGCGGCCGATCTTGTACTCGGGGTCGGCGATCATCTCGTTGAGCTGGGCGATCCAGCCCACCGTGCGGGCCAGCGCGAAGATGGCGGTGAACAGCGGCACCGGGATGCCGATGGCGCGCTGCACGATGCCCGAGTAGAAGTCCACGTTCGGGTAGAGCTTGCGCGAAACGAAGTACTCGTCTTCCAGTGCGATCTTCTCCAGCTCCTTGGCCAGGGCGAACAGCGGGTCCTTCTCCAGGCCCAGTTCGGTCAGCACCTCGTTGCAGGTCTCCTGCATGAGCTTGGCGCGCGGGTCGTAGTTCTTGTACACGCGGTGGCCGAAGCCCATCAGCTTGACGTTCGAGTTCTTGTCCTTGACCTTCTTGATGAACTCGCCGATCTTTTCCACGCCGCCCTGTTTCTGGATGTCGTAGAGCATGTTCAGCGCCGCCTCGTTGGCGCCGCCATGGGCCGGGCCCCAGAGGCAGGCCACGCCCGCCGCGATGGCCGCGAAGGGGTTCGTGCCCGACGAGCCGCACAGGCGCACGGTGGACGTCGACGCGTTCTGCTCGTGGTCGGCGTGCAGGATGAAGATGCGGTCCAGTGCCTTTTCCAGCACCGGGTTGACCTTGTAGTCCTCGCACGGCGTCGCGAACATCATGCGCAGGAAGTTGCCTGCGTAGGTCTCGTCGTTCTTCGGGTACATGTACGGCTGGCCGATCGTGTACTTGTAGGCCATGGCCACGAGCGTGGGCATCTTCGCGATCAGGCGGATCGCGGCGATCTCGCGGTGCTCGGGATTGTTGATGTCCGTGCTGTCGTGATAGAAGGCCGACAGCGCGCCCACCAGGCCGGTCATGATGGCCATCGGATGCGCGTCGCGGCGGAAGCCGCGCAGGAAGAACTGCATCTGTTCGTTGACCATCGTGTGGTTGGTCACCAGGTGCGTGAACTTCTTCTTCTCGGACTCGTTCGGCAGTTCGCCGTTGAGCAGCAGGTAGCAGGTCTCGAGGTAGTCGCAGTTGGTGGCCAACTGCTCGATCGGATAGCCGCGGTAGAGCAGTTCGCCCTTGTCGCCATCGATGTAGGTGATGGCGGACTGGCACGACGCCGTCGACATGAAGCCCGGGTCATAGGTGAACATGCCCGTCTGCGCGTACAGCTTGCGGATATCGATCACGTCGGGGCCGATGGTGCCCTTGTAGATCGGCAGGTCCACGGTCTGGCCGCCATTGCTGAAGGACAGGGCGGCCTTGGTGTCGGAAGCTTTCATAGCGACTTTCTCTGAAGGTTGATTAAGCAGACGAAGACAAAGACGGAAGAGGAACGGGCGACTGGTGCGCGCCCTCGGCGCGCATCAGCGCGATCAACGCCACCACCTCGGCCCCGGCCCATGCGGGCTCGGGCTCCTTTCTTTGCAGCAGGAGGTCCAGCAGGTCGTTGTCCGACAGATCCATGAGCGTCTCCATCGCCTGGGCCTGACCCACGGTCAAGCGAGATTCATGCCGCTCGAAGAAGCGGGCGATGAAGAGATCGTTTTCCAGCAGGCCCCGCCGGCAGCGCCATTTCAGCTTGCCGACCTCGCGGGGGTCGAGCAGGTCGAGGGTGGCGTCGTGCTCAGGGGACATGCGTTTTCCTTGCGGCCGCGACCGTCAGACGGCGCGGCGCACCATCAGTTCCTTGATCTTGCCGATCGCCTGCGTGGGGTTCAGGTGCTTGGGGCACACGTCCACGCAGTTCATGATGGTGTGGCAGCGGAACAGGCGGTACGGGTCCTCGAGGTTGTCCAGGCGGGCGCCGGTGGCTTCGTCGCGGCTGTCGGCGATGAAGCGGTAGGCCTGCAGCAGCCCGGCCGGGCCGACGAACTTGTCCGGGTTCCACCAGAAGCTCGGGCAGCTGGTGGAGCAGCTTGCGCACAGGATGCACTCGTACAGGCCGTTGAGTTCCTCGCGTTCCTCGGGCGACTGCAGCCGCTCGCGCTCGGGCGGCGGGTTGTCGTTGATGAGGTAGGGCTTGATCGAGTTGTACTGCTTGAAGAACTGCGTCATGTCCACGATCAGGTCGCGGATGACCGGCAGGCCGGGCAGGGGCTTGAGGACGATCGGGTCCTTCAGCGTGTTCATGTTGGTGAGGCACGCCAGGCCGTTCTTGCCGTTGATGTTCATCGCATCCGAACCGCACACGCCTTCGCGGCAGGAGCGGCGGAAGGAGATGGTCGGGTCCTGCGCCTTGAGCTTGACCAGGGCGTCCAGCAGCATGCGCTCGTGCCCGTCGAGTTCGATCTCGACGGTTTGCATGTAGGGCTTGGCGTCCTTGTCCGGGTCGTAGCGGTAGATCTTGAATGTGCGCTTCATCGTGGTGGGACCTTGTTCAGAACGTGCGGACCTTCGGCGGAACCGATTCGACCGTCAGGGGCTTCAGATTGACCGGCTTGTAGGTCAGGTTGTTGCCCGCGCTGTGCCACAGCGTGTGCTTCATCCATTCCTTGTCGTTGCGGCCCAGCGGGAATTCCGGATCGTCGGCCGGGCGCTCGTAGTCGTCCACGGTGTGCGCGCCGCGGCATTCGTGGCGCGCCGCCGCCGACGTCATCGTGGCCTGCGCGACCTCGATCAGGTTGTCGACTTCCAGGGCCTCCATGCGGGCGGTGTTCCACACCAGCGATTTGTCGGCCAGCGCCACGGCACCGACGCGGTCGCGGATCGCATCGATCTTGCCCACGCCTTCGTCCATGCTCGCCTGCGTGCGGAACACGCCGGCGTGCTGCTGCATGGTGCTGCGGATGTCGTTGGCGATTTCCTGGGCGTACTCGCCGCCCGTCGAGTCCTGCAGCTGGTTCAGGCGCGTCAGCGAGCGGTCTGCGCCGTCCTTCGGCAGGGGCTTGTGTTCCCCGCTCCCCTTGACGAACTCGACGATGTGCTTGCCGGCCGACTTGCCGAACACCAGCAGGTCGAGCAGCGAGTTGGTGCCCAGGCGGTTGGCGCCGTGCACCGACACGCAGGAGCATTCGCCCACCGCGTACAGGCCGTTGACGACCTGGTTGTTCACGTCGCCGTTCTGCACCACCACCTGGCCGTTGATGTTGGTCGGGATGCCGCCCATCTGGTAGTGGATGGTGGGCACCACCGGGATCGGTTCCTTGGTGATGTCGACGTTGGCGAAGTTGTGGCCGATCTCTTCCACCGAGGGCAGGCGCTTGCGGATGGTGTCGGCGCCCAGGTGGTCGAGCTTCATCAGGATGTAGTCCTTGTTGGGACCGCAGCCACGACCTTCCTTGATCTCCTGGTCCATGGAGCGCGAGACGAAGTCGCGCGGCGCCAGGTCCTTCAGCGTGGGCGCATAGCGTTCCATGAAGCGCTCGCCGTTGCTGTTCAGCAGGATGGCGCCTTCGCCGCGGCAGCCTTCGGTCAGCAGCACGCCCGCGCCGGCCACGCCGGTGGGGTGGAACTGCCAGAACTCCATGTCCTGCAGCGGGATGCCGGCGCGCGCCGCCATGCCCAGGCCGTCGCCGGTGTTGATGAAGGCGTTGGTCGAGGCGGCGAAGATGCGGCCCGCACCGCCGGTGGCCAGCAGCACGGCCTTGGCCTGCAGAACGTGCAGGTCGCCGGTTTCCAGTTCGAGCGCGGTGACGCCCACCACGTCGCCATCGGCGTCGCGGATCAGGTCCAGCGCCATCCATTCGACGAAGAAGTTCGTCTTGGACTTGACGTTCTGCTGGTACAGCGTGTGCAGCATCGCGTGGCCGGTGCGGTCGGCGGCGGCGCAGGCGCGCTGCACGGGCTTCTCGCCATAGTTGGCGGTGTGGCCGCCGAAGGGGCGCTGGTAGATCGTGCCGTCCGGGTTGCGGTCGAAGGGCATGCCGAAGTGCTCGAGCTCGATCACCACATTCGGCGCTTCGCGGCACATGAACTCGATGGCGTCCTGGTCGCCCAGCCAGTCCGAGCCCTTGATGGTGTCGTAGAAGTGGTAGTGCCAGTTGTCCTCGGACATGTTGCCCAGCGACGCCGACACGCCGCCCTGCGCTGCGACGGTGTGCGAGCGGGTGGGAAAGACCTTGGACAGGCAGGCGACGGTGAGCCCGGCGCGCGAGAGTTCCAGCGCGGCACGCAGGCCCGAACCCCCGGCCCCGACGATCACGACGTCGAACTTGCGGTGGGCGATTTTTTCTTTTGTGTAGCTCATTGGTCAGGACTCCTGCCGGGCCGCCCCAAAGGAGGCCTCGCCCCCGCGGGGGGCAGCGATTACGTGAAACGAAGAGCGTGGGGGCAGCATCACACTCTCCAGAGGACTTGGATGGCCCAACCCGCGCAACCCACAAGCCAGACGATGGTGAAGATCTGCAGGGCAAGGCGGATGCCGACGGGCTGGACGTAGTCCATCCACACGTCGCGCATGCCGACCCACACGTGGTAGAGCAGGCCCGCGATCACGGCGAAGCTGAGGACCTTCATCCACTGCGAGGCGAAGATGCCGGCCCACTTGTCGTAGCCGATCGGCCCGCTGGTCAGCAGCAGCTGTGCCAGCACGATGAGGGTGAAGAGCGCCATGAGGGCGCCGGTGATGCGCTGCGAGAGCCAGTCGCGAAGGCCGTAGTGCGCGCCGACGACGACGCGCTTGGAGCCATAGTTCACTGCCATGATGAATGTGCTCCGTGGATCAGTAGAGGCCGAAGAGCTTGGCGCCCAGCACGACGGTGAGCAGCACGCTCAGCGCCAGGGTGACGATGGCGGAGGTCTTGCCGAACTCCTTGGTGACCGCCGCGTGGCTCACGTCCATCCACAGGTGGCGCAGGCCGGCGATGAAGTGGTGAAGGTAGGCCCAGATCAGCGCCAGCGCCACCAGCTTGAGGAACCACCCCGGAACGAAACCAAGGCCGCTGTTGAAGGCGGCCTTGAACTTGGCGAAAGAGATTTCGGAAGAGACGGAGGTGTCGAACATCCAGATGATGAAGGGCATCAGCAGGAACATCAGCACGCCGCTCACGCGGTGGAGGATCGACACGATGCCCGCCGGCGGCAGCCGGTAGGTGGTGAGGTCGGTGATCGCGTTGATGTTTCGGAACTCGCGGCGTGGCCGAGAGGAGGATGCAAGCTCTGTCATGGGGGATGGCTTTCGTGTTTATGGAGGAAGCGGCTTGTTCTTCGGGCGAAATGCAAACAACGCAAAATTCTATTGCAATGCACCATGACGCACCGGTCGCGAATGGCTCATCGCACCAACTCGCTCGGCTGCTATTGCTTTGATAGCTGCAGGCGCCCGTACTTCGGGCGCTGCAGCCCTTTTTCCTTGTTGTCGTGCATCAGCCGAGGTCGTTGCGATAGTGGTGCGTGTCGGTGCGGTACAGGCCGCGTCGCAGTTCCATCGGCGCATCGTGGTAGGTATGGGCGACGCGTTCGACGCTCAGCAGCGGCGTGGTCGTGTCGACGCCGAGCAGCCGCGCCTGTTGCGCATCGGGCAGCACGGCGCGCAGCTTCTCTTCGGCACGGACCATGCGCACGCCGAACTCGGTTTCGAAGAGTGCGTACATCGGCCCGTGCCATTGGGTCAGTCGTTCGGCCGTGAGGCCCTTGAAGGGGGTGCCCGGAAGCCACAGGTCTTCCAGGATCGTCGGCACGCCGCCGTAGGCCAGCACGCGCCGCACCTGCAGCACCGGGTCGCCGGTGCGCAATGCCAGGGCCCGCGCCACCTCGGCGCTTGCGCGCTGGCGCCGGCAGTCGACGATGGTGCGCTCGGCGGGACCCTCGTGGTTCAGGTCGCCGCTGTCGGGCACCAGCTTGAGGAAGCGGTACTGCACATGCTGTTCGGCATGCGTGGCGACGAAGGTGCCCTTGCCCTGGCGCCGCACGACCAGGTTCTCGGCGGAGAGCTCGTCGATCGCCTTGCGCACCGTGCCCTGGCTGACGCGGTAGCGTGCCGCCAGTTCGATCTCGCTGGGAATGGGTTCGCCCGGCTTCCATTCGCCCGCCTGCAGGCTCTGCAATATCAACGCCTTGATCTGCTGGTACAAGGGGCTGAACGAGGGGGTGCTCGGTTCGGCGATGGGGGTGGGAGCGGGCATGGAGGAGGTGGGTGGCGACCGGCGCGGCTTCGTCGGCCATGCCGCGGACCGGTCCGCTGACCGTATCTTATATAAGACATAAGACAAGCGCCATCGATTCCGCCTAGAATGCTCGATGGTTCCCGCGTAGGCGGGCCTTGCACGGTGCACGGATGCCGTGGGCTCGGCGCCGGGATCGCAGCGTTTCGGCGGTCCTTCTGTTGCTCCATCGTTGCCAGAAGGGTCGCACGCGTTTTCCCATCACCTTCTGGAGTTCTCCCATGAGCAAAAAGCCCGTCCGCGTTGCCGTCACCGGCGCTGCAGGTCAAATCGGTTACGCCCTCCTGTTCCGCATCGCCTCGGGCGAAATGCTCGGCAAGGACCAGCCGGTCATCCTGCAACTGCTCGAGATCCCCGACGAGAAGGCCCAGAAGGCGCTCAAGGGCGTGATCATGGAACTGGAAGACTGCGCCTTCCCGCTGCTGGCTGGCGTGGTGCCGACCGGCGACCCGGAAGTGGCCTTCAAGGACGCCGACTACGCGCTGCTCGTCGGTGCCCGCCCGCGCGGCCCCGGCATGGAGCGCGCAGACCTGCTCGCCGCCAACGCCCAGATCTTCACCGCCCAGGGCAAGGCGCTCGACAAGGTCGCCAGCCGCGACGTCAAGGTGCTGGTGGTCGGCAACCCGGCCAACACCAATGCCTACATCGCCATGAAGAGCGCGCCCAGCCTGCCGCGCGAGAACTTCACCGCCATGCTGCGCCTGGACCACAACCGCGCCGCCAGCCAGATCGCCGCCAAGACCGGCGGCAAGGTCGGCGAGATCGAGAAGCTGACCGTGTGGGGCAACCACTCGCCCACCATGTACGCCGACTACCGCTTCGCCACCATCGGCGGCAAGTCGGTCAAGGACACGATCAACGACCAGGTCTGGAATGAGACCGTCTTCCTGCCCACGGTGGGCAAGCGTGGCGCGGCCATCATCGACGCGCGCGGCCTGTCGTCGGCCGCGTCGGCCGCCAACGCCGCCATCGACCACATGCGCGACTGGGCCCTGGGCTCCAACGGCAAGTGGGTCACCATGGGCGTGCCGTCCAACGGCGAGTACGGCATTCCCAAGGACGTGATCTTCGGCTTCCCGGTCACCACCGAGAACGGCAAGTACAAGATCGTCGAAGGCCTGCCGATCGACGAGTTCAGCCAGAAGTGCATCGACAAGACCCTGGCCGAACTCCAGGGCGAGCAGGACGGCGTCAAGCACCTGCTCTGAGAGACCGCCATGGCCGAGTGGAACCCCGCGCTCTACCGTCGCTACGAGGACGAGCGCACGCGCCCCGCGGCCGAGCTGCTGGCGCGGGTTCCCCTGGCCACGGCCGCCCGCGTGGTCGACCTGGGCTGCGGCCCCGGCAATTCCACCGAGCTGCTGGTGCGGCGCTTCCCGCAGGCGCAGGTCACCGGCACCGACAACTCCGAGGCGATGCTCGTCAGCGCCCGCGAGCGGCTGCCGCAGGCTCGCTTCGAGCTGAGCGACATCGCCACCTGGGCGCCGGATGCCGAAGCCGGCGCGCCCGACCTCATCTACGCCAACGCGGCGCTGCAATGGGTGCCCGACCATGAGGCGCTGATCCCGCGCCTCTTCGCGGCCCTGGCGCCGGGCGGCGTGCTCGCCGTCCAGATGCCGGACAACCGCGCCGAGCCGACGCACCGCCTGATGCGCGAATTGGCGGCCGAGGCCCCGTGGAAGGAGCCCATCGGCGACTACACCCGGCTGCGCACCGAACTGCTGGACATCGGCGGCTACTACGACCTGCTGGCGCCGCTGGCGGCCGAGGTCGACGTCTGGCACACCATCTACCAGCACCGCATGGATTCGGCCGCCGCCATCGTCGAGTGGGTGCGCGCCACCGGGCTGCGGCCCTTCATCGATCCGCTGTCGCCCGAACTGCGGGCGAGCTACCTGGCGGAATACGAGCGCCGCGTCGACGCGGCCTACCCCGCGCGCACGGACGGCAAGCGCCTGCTGGCCTTTCCGCGCATGTTCATCGTCGCGCGCAAGGCGGCATGACGACTTCGCACCGCGCCCATCCCGCCGAGGTGCTGCTCGGGGCGCAGGCCGGCGCCGTGAGCCTGCCGGTCTGCGACCACTACAGCGGTGTCGAGGTGCGCATGCGCAAGAGCCTCGCCCTCCAGGCCGAGATGGCCGAGGAATTCGGCGCCTGCGTGTTCGACGTCACGCTCGACTGCGAGGACGGTGCGCCCGTGGGGGGCGAGGCCGAGCACGCGCAGCTCGTGACCGAACTGGCGCTGGCCGCGGCGCCGGGCATGCGCATCGGGGTACGCGTCCACCCGGTCGACCATGCGGCCTTCGACGCCGACGTGGCCACCATCGCCGGGCGTGCAGGCGCCCGGCTCAGCCACCTGATGGTGCCGAAGGTCGAGCGGCTGGGCGACGTGGCGCGTGCCGCCGCGGCGCTGGACGCCGCCGGCGCCCCGGATCTGCCGCTGCATGTGCTCATCGAGTCGCCGCTGGCGGTGCGGCATGCCTTCGACATCGCCGCCCACCCGCGCGTGCAGTCGCTCAGCTTCGGCCTGATGGATTTCGTCTCGGCCCACGCGGGGGCCATCCCTTCCGACGGCATGGGCGTGGCGGGCCAGTTCTCGCACCCGCTGGTGGTGCGGGCCAAGCTCGAGATCGCCTCCGCCGCCCACGCCTTCGGCAAGGTGCCCTCGCACTGCGTCGTCACCGAGTTCGGCGACGCGCAGGCCTTGCGCACGGCGGCGCGGCGTGCCAGCCGAGAGTTCGGCTACACGCGGATGTGGAGCATCCATCCGAACCAGATCCGCCCCATCCTCGAGGCCTTCGCGCCTGACGAGGAACAGATTCACATTGCTACAAAAATAATAGCTGCTGCCGCAGATGCAGACTGGGCTCCGGTCCAATTTGATGGCACATTGCACGACCGCGCGAGCTACCGCCATTTCTGGCAGGTGCTGGCGCGTGCGCACGCCACCGGGCGTGCGCTGCCGTCCGAAGCGCAGGCGTGGTTCGTGCCCGCCGCCGCGGAAAACTGATGCACAACTTTCACGCCCAAGGAAGCCCCTCCATGAAGACGCTCGCACTCCTCGTCGCCGCCGCCGTGGCCCTGCCTTTCGCCGCTTCGGCGCAGAGCAGCAGCACCGCCAAGCCGGCCGCCAAGCCGGCGGCCAAGACCACCAAGGCCGCCCCCAAGAAAAAGGCCCCCATCACGCGCAGCGCCGCCAAGGCGGTCGAAGAAGTCACGCCCATCGCGGACGACCCGAGCGTGGTGCTCACCGAGGCCGAACTGGCGGTGGCGCAGAAGGTGTTCACCGGCAAGATCCAGTGCGAACTGGGCGCCGACGTGACCGTGACCGCCGACGACAAGAAGCCCGGCTTCTTCACCGTGTCGACCAAGGGCGCGCGCTATCGCATGCACCCGGTCGAAAGCCGCACCGGCGCCATCCGCCTCGAAGACGCGAATGCCGGGGCCATGTGGCTCCAGCTGGGCAACAAGTCGATGCTGATGAACCAGAAGCAGGGCGTGCGCTTGGCCGACGAGTGCCAGTCGCCTGCCCAGCTCGCCTTCGCCGACGAGATGAAGAAGAACCCGCCGAAGGCTCTGTTCGACGGCGCCGACGCCCCGAAGAAATAACCCGCGATTTCGCCCCACGCCGGCGGCGCGCGTCTTGCTTGCGCTGCCGCCAGCCCTGTTCCCGGAGAAAAGAAGATGTTGCAAGCCTATGTTGACCACGTTGCCGAGCGCGCTGCGCTGGGCATTCCGCCGCTGCCCCTGTCGGCCAAGCAGACCAGCGAGCTCATCGAGCTGCTGAAGAACGCGTCCACCAAGGACGGCGAATTCCTGCTCAACCTGCTGACGCACCGCGTGCCGGCGGGCGTGGACGACGCCGCCAAGGTCAAGGCCAGCTACCTGGCCGCCGTGGCGCACGGCACCGAGAAGAACGCGCTGATCTCCCGGGCGCATGCCACCGAACTGCTGGGCACCATGCTTGGCGGCTACAACATCGGCCCGCTGATCGATTTGCTCAAGGACGCCGAAGTGGGCGCCGTGGCCGCCGAAGGCCTCAAGAAGACGCTGCTGATGTTCGACCAGTTCCACGACGTCAAGGAACTGGCCGATGCCGGCAACGCCCATGCCCAGGCCGTGCTGCAGAGCTGGGCCGACGCGGAATGGTTCACCAGCCGCCCCGAGGTGCCGCAGAGCATCACCTTCACCGTGTTCAAGGTGCCGGGCGAGACCAACACCGACGACCTGTCGCCCGCGCCCGACGCCACCACGCGTCCCGACATCCCGATGCACGCCCTGGCGATGCTGAAGAACAAGCGCGAAGGCGCGCCCTTCGAGCCCGAGGAAGACGGCAAGCGTGGCCCGGTCAAGTTCATCCAGGACCTCGTGGCGCGCGGCCTGCCCGTGGCGTACGTGGGTGACGTGGTGGGCACCGGTTCCTCGCGCAAGTCGGCCACCAACAGCGTGCTGTGGTTCACCGGCGAAGACATCCCCTATATCCCGAACAAGCGCTTCGGCGGCATCTGCCTGGGCAACAAGATCGCCCCGATCTTCTACAACACGATGGAAGACGCCGGCTCGCTGCCCATCGAGCTGGACGTGAGCCAGATGAACATGGGCGACACCATCGAGCTGCGCCCCTACGAAGGCAAGGCCCTGAAGGACGGCCAGGTCATCGCCGAGTTCAAGGTCAAGAGCGAGGTGCTCTTCGACGAGGTGCGCGCCGGCGGCCGCATCCCGCTGATCATCGGCCGCGGCCTGACGGCCAAGGCACGCGAGGCGCTGGGCCTGCCTGTCTCCACATTGTTCCGCCTGCCGCAAGCCCCGGTGGACAGCGGCAAGGGCTTCTCGCTGGCCCAGAAGATGGTCGGCCGCGCCTGCGGCCTGCCCGAAGGCCAGGGCGTGCGTCCCGGCACCTACTGCGAACCCAAGATGACCTCGGTGGGCAGCCAGGACACCACCGGCCCCATGACCCGCGACGAGCTGAAGGACCTGGCCTGCCTGGGCTTCTCGGCCGACCTGGTCATGCAGTCCTTCTGCCACACGGCCGCCTATCCCAAGAAGGTGGACGTGAAGATGCACCACGAGCTGCCCGACTTCATCAGCACCCGCGGCGGCATCTCGCTGCGTCCCGGCGACGGCGTGATCCACTCCTGGCTCAACCGCCTGCTGACGCCCGACACCGTCGGCACCGGCGGCGACAGCCATACGCGCTTCCCCATCGGCATCAGCTTCCCGGCCGGCTCCGGCCTGGTGGCCTTCGCAGCCGCCACCGGCGTGATGCCGCTGGACATGCCCGAATCGGTGCTGGTGCGCTTCAAGGGCAAGATGCAGCCCGGCGTCACGCTGCGCGATCTGGTCAACGCCATCCCGCTGTACGCCATCAAGCAGGGCCTGCTCACCGTCGAGAAGAAGGGCAAGAAGAACATCTTCTCCGGCCGCATCCTCGAGATCGAGGGCCTGCCCGACCTGAAGGTGGAACAGGCCTTCGAGCTGTCCGATGCCAGTGCCGAACGCTCGGCCGCCGGTTGCACCGTGCACCTGAACAAGGCGCCGATCATCGAATACCTGAACAGCAACATCACGCTGATGCGCTGGATGATCGCCAACGGCTATGCCGACGCCCGCACGCTGGCACGCCGCATTGCCGCGCAGGAAGCCTGGCTGAAGGACCCGCAGCTGCTGCAGCCGGACGCGGATGCCGAGTACGCGGCCGTGATCGAAATCGACCTCGCCGACATCCACGAACCCATCGTGGCCTGCCCGAACGACCCTGACGACGTGAAGACGCTGTCCGACGTGGCCGGCGCGCAGATCGACGAGGTGTTCATCGGCTCGTGCATGACCAACATCGGCCATTTCCGTGCGGCTTCAAAACTGCTCGAGGGCAAGCGCGACATCCCGGTCAAGCTGTGGATCGCACCGCCCACCAAGATGGACGCGCACCAGCTCACCGAAGAGGGCCACTACGGCGTCTTCGGCAATGCCGGAGCACGCACCGAGATGCCGGGCTGCTCGCTGTGCATGGGCAACCAGGCCCAGGTGCGCGAAGGCGCCACGGTCATGTCGACCAGCACCCGCAACTTCCCCAACCGCCTGGGCAAGAACACGAACGTGTACCTGGGCAGCGCGGAACTGGCGTCGATCTGCTCGAAGCTCGGCCGCATCCCGACCAAGGCCGAGTACATGGCGGACATCGGCGTCATCAACAGCAATGGCGACAAGATCTACCAATACCTGAACTTCGACCAGATCGAAGAGTTCAAGGAAGCGGCCGACGGCGTCGCGGCCTGAGGCCGAGCCTTTCCATGGACGCAGCCGGCATGCCCGGTTGCGAATCCAAGGCCGGCGTTGGATCACCCAACGCCGGCATGCCTCATGGCCGATCGATCTTGCGGTGCTCGCCGAGGTTGGGCGGCGCGTCGCCCGTCACGGCCGCCCTGGCGATCTTGAGCAACTGCGACACCTTGCTCTCTGTCACGTCCCAGAATTCGGCGCTCTCGATGCGTACCGAGAGCAGTCCCAGGTTCGGATCGTCCGCGCCGTCCGGGAACCAGGCCTTGGCAGCGCTGTTGAACAGCGCCCGCTTCAGGGCATCGTCCTCGAGCAGAGCGGCGCGGCCCGCCACCGAGACGTAGCTGTCGTCGTCCGGGTTGGCGTAGGCCACGTTCACCGCGTCGTCGTGCGGCACGTGCTTTGCGATCTCGCCGTCCTTTGGCACGAAGAAGTACAGGGTGGCGTCCTCGTCCACCGACCTGTTCTGCGTCGTCAGCGGATGGCTGTGCAGCAGGCCATCGTCGCCATGGCGGTGGGTGAACATGCCGAAGCGGGTGTCCTTGATCAGTTCCCACAGGCGGGCGTGGTCTGCGGTGTCGGTGGACATGGTCGAAACTCCTCTCGATCGGTTCTGGGTGAAGGGATGGGTGAAGCTTCACCCTAGGCCCTGTCCATCCCCGGTCAGTCGCCCGCCACCGCGTGCGCGTGTGCGCGCCCGCCGACCGCCATGTCGGAGACGGAGGGCGCGACGTGGGCAAGCGCGCTGCGGCTGCGCACGGCCGCGCCCTCCGGACGGGCCGGGCTCAGCTCTTGAAGAACGCCAGCAGGTCCGGATTGATCACGTCGGCGTGCGTGGTCAGCATGCCGTGCGGGTAGCCCTTGTAGACCTTGAGCGTGCCGTTCTTGAGCAGCTTGGCCGACTTGAGCGCGGAGTCGGCGATCGGCACGATCTGGTCGTCGTCGCCATGCAGCACCAGCGTGGGAATGGTGATGGCCTGCAGGTCGGCGGTCTGGTCGGTTTCGGAGAAGGCCTTGATGCCCTCGTAGTGGGCCTTGGCGCTGCCCATCATGCCCTGGCGCCACCAGTTCTGCACCACGCCCTGCGACACCTTCGCGCCCTCGCGATTGAAGCCGTAGAACGGGCCCGAGGCCACGTCGAGGAACAACTGCGCGCGGTTGTCGGCCACGCCCTTGCGGAAGCCGTCGAACACCTCGATCGGCAGGCCCTCGGGGTTGCCGGCCGTCTTGAGCATCAGCGGCGGCACGGCGCTCACCAGCACCGCCTTGGCAGCGCGGCCGCTCGGCTGGCCGTGCTTGGCCACATAGCGGGCCACCTCGCCGCCGCCGGTCGAATGGCCGACGTGAAAGACCTTCTTGAGGTCCAGCGCCTCGACCACGGCGAAGGCGTCGGCGGCGTAGTGGTCCATGTCGTGGCCCTCGCTCACCTGCGTGGAGCGGCCGTGGCCACGGCGGTCGTGCGCGATCACGCGGTAGCCGCGCTGCACGAAGTACAGCAGCTGTGCATCCCAGTCGTCGCTCGACAGCGGCCAACCGTGGTGGAACATGATGGGCTGGCCGTCGCGCGGACCCCAGTCCTTGAAGAAGATCTCGACGCCGTCCTTGGTGGTGACCGTGTTCATGGCTTTCTTTCCTTGGTGGTTGCGCGCACGGTGCGCGCGGGGGGGTGAATCGGCAGCCTGGGCGAAGGCGGGAATGCCGGCCAGCGATGCGGCCGCTGCGGTGCCCAGGATGAGCTTTCGCCGGCCATCGTCGATGGTCGGCAGCGTCGGGTTGTCGTTCATTCTTCCGGTTCCTGGCAAGTGCCGTCGCGTAAGAGGATGTTCGTCGGGCGGATCGTTCAACCGCGGACGGCGCGCACCGCGTCGAGGATCGCGTCCGCGACGGCCTGCGGCTGCGAGAGCAGCGACATGTGGCTGGCGGCGAGCTCGGCCGTGCGTGCCTTCAGGCGGCCGGCCAGTTCGTGCTGCAACTCGACGCTCACGGCCCGGTCCTCGGTGGACAGCACGTACCAGCTGGGGCGGGTCCGCCAGGCGGCCTGCGTCACCTTGTCGCCGAAGGTGCTCGCGCCCAGCGGCGGCGACACGGCGGCCAGCACCCGCACCTCTTCCTCCGGGAGGTCCTGCGCCACGTTGTGCAGGAAGCCGTCGACGCTCATGACGAGGCTGCCCGTGGTGTCGACCGACACGGTCGACAGTCCGGGCGGCGCGGGATGGGCGGCGACCTGGTCGCCCGTGGATTCGCCCGCGTCCGGCGCGAAGGCCGCGACGTAGACCAGCGCCTTCACCTTCGGGTCGTTGCCCGCCTCGGTGACGACGGTGCCGCCCCAGCTGTGGCCGGCCAGCACCACCGGCCCGGTCACCTGGTCGAGCGCATGGCGGGTGGCCGCCACGTCGGCCGCGAGCGAGGTCGTCGGGTTCTGGACCGCCTTCACGGCCACGCCGGCGCGCTGCAGGAGAGGGATCACCCGCGCCCAGCTGGAGGCGTCGGCCCAGGCGCCGTGGACGAGGATGACGGTGGGTTCGGACGTGGAAGAGGGCATGGCGGTTCCTCGGTGGAATAGGCGCCAGCCCGGGGCGCGCCGCTTCGGCATCGATCCGTGCGGGCTGCGCACCCGGCCGAGGCGCGGGAAGGCCCGTACTGTCTTTGCCAGCTGCCGCGGCGTCTTGCAGAAAATTCTGCGGCTATGGACATTTGCCGCGCCCGCCGGCGGCCGGTGCGCTGGCCTGGCGCACGGCCGTCAGATGTGGCGATTCCGTACCGCGGCGCTGCGGCACCAAATCGTCGGCAAATTGATAACGAACGTGACGAATTCGGCCGCAGCGCCCGCCAGCCGGGCGCTGCAGGCCGATTGCACTTTGGCCGAAAGGTCCGGGAAAGGCCTCAGGCCAGCAGGTCGGCCAGCGTTCGCGCGATCACCTGGGTGGCGCGGCGCAGGTCCTCGAGGTCGATGCGCTCGTCGTTGCGCTTGGCGTGCGACTCCAGCACGGTGCGCGGACCGGCACCGTAGATCACGCCGGGAATGCCGGCCTCGCCGTACAGCCGCACGTCGGTGTACAGCGGCGTGCCCATGGCCTTGATGGGCTGGCCGAAGAGTTCGGCACCGTGCTTCTGGATCGCGTCGACCAGCGGCCGGTTGCCGGCCAGCGGCTTCATCGAATTGGCCAGCAGCAGGCGCTTGACCTCGACCGTGATGCCGCCGGCGGGCGTGGTGAATTCCGCCGCGGCCTTGGCGATCACCGCGCGGATGTCGGCCTCGACCTCGGCCGGGTTCTCCTCGGGGATCATGCGGCGGTCGAGCTTGAACGTCACCTTGCCGGGCACCACGTTGGTGTTGGTGCCGCCCTCGATGCGGCCGACGTTGAGGTAGGGGTGCGTGATGCCCTCGACCTTCGAAGTCACCTCGCGGTAGTGCGTGTTCTGTGCGTACAGCGCGTTGAGGATGTGCACCGCGCCCTGCAGCGCATCGACGCCGGTGGCCGGGATGGCGGCGTGCGCCATCTTGCCGTGCACGGTCACCTCCATCTGCAGGCAGCCGTTGTGGGCCGTCACCACCTCGTAGCTGAAGCCGGCGGCGATCATCAGGTCGGGCTTCGTCAGGCCCTGCTCCAGCAGCCAGCCGGGGCCGAGCAGGCCGCCGAATTCCTCGTCGTAGGTGAAGTGCAGCTCCACGCTGCCCTTCGTCGGCCTCGCGACGGCCTCGAGCGCGCGCACCGCGAAGGTGAAGCTCGCGAAGTCGCTCTTGCTCACCGCGGCGGCGCGGCCGAAGAGCTGGCCGTTCTCGATCTCGCCGCCGTAGGGGTCGTGCGTCCAGCCTTCGCCGGGCGGCACCACGTCGCCGTGGGCGTTCAGGGCCACGGTCAGGCCGCCATCGCCGGCGTTGCCGTACTTGCGGCGCACGATCAGGTTGGTGATCGACTCCAGGCCGTAGTCCTTCACCTCCTGCGCGGGCACGGCGTGCTTTTCGGCATCGAAGCCCCAGGCGGCGATCAGTTCTGCCGTGCGTTTGGCGTGCGGTGCGTTGTTGCCCGGCGGCGTATCGGTGGGCACGCGCACCATCTCCTGCAGGAAGGCGATCTCCTCGTCGAAGTGGGCGTCGATCCAGGCGTCGAGTTGCTTGTAGTCGGTCATGGGGTCTCGGCGGCGAGGTTGTCGAGCAGGCGCTGGAAAGCTTCCACGGCGAGCTGGATGTCGTCGTTGGTGCTCATCTCGAGCGGGTTGTGGCTGATGCCGGAGTTGATGCCGCGCACGAAGAGCATGGCCTGCGGCATCACCTCGTGCAGCTTCATCGCATCGTGGCCGGCGCCACTGGGCATGCGAAAGAGCGGCACGCCCAGGGCGTCGACGGCCTGCTCCCAGCGCCGCTGCCAGGCCGGGTCGCTCGGCGCCGCACTGGCGCGCATCGTCTCTTCCAGCGTGTAGCGCACGCCGCGGCGCGTGCAAATGTCCTTCAATGCCGCCAGCACGTCGGCCACCACGGCATCGCGTTGCGCATCGTTGGGTGCGCGGATGTCCAGGCTGAACCTGCAGTTGCCGGGTACCACGTTGATCGAGCCGTTGGGCACCTGCAGCATGCCGACGGTGGCGACCGAGTCGCGGTCCTTCCCGGCGCGCGCCTCGGCGAAGAGGATCAGCTCGGCCACCGCGCAGGCGGCGTCGCGCCGGCGATCCATGGGCGTGGTGCCGGCGTGGCTGGCCATGCCGATCACCTCGCCGACATAGCGCACGCTGCCGTTGATGGACGTGACGATGCCCAGCGGCAGGTCCAGCTCGTTGAGCACCGGGCCCTGCTCGATGTGCACCTCGACGAAGCCGAGGTACTTGGCCGGATCGCGCTGGATCTTCGGGATGTCCTGCGGGTTCAGGCCTGCATGCGCCATGGCCTCGCGCATGGTCACGCCGTCGGCGTCCTGCTGGTCCAGCCAGGCCGGGTTGAAGTGGCCGATCAGCGCGCCCGAGCCCAGGAAGGTGGCCTTGTAGCGCTGGCCTTCCTCCTCGGCGAAGCCGACCACCTCGAAGGCGAAGGGCAGGCGCCGGCCCTGTTTCTTCAGTTCTCGCACGCAGGCCATGGGCACGAAGATGCCCAGGCGGCCGTCGTACTTGCCGCCGTTGCGCACCGTGTCGTAGTGGCTGCCGGTGAGCAGCGTCTTCGCGCCGGGCGTGGCCGCTTCATACCGGCCGACCACGTTGCCCACCGCGTCGATCTCCACCGTGTCGAAGCCGCAGGCCCGCATGTCGACCGCGATCTGCGCCGCCGCCGCGCGGTGCGCATCGGTGAGGTAGGTGACGGTGAGCTGGCCCAGTTCGGCGTAGCCCGGGTCGGTGTGTACCGACAGCGCCTCCTGCCAGTCCCACACCACGTTGCCCAGCTCGGGCGAGACGCCGAACTTGTCGTTCAGCCGGATCTCGGCGATGCGGTGGATGTTGCGCAGCGACTCGGCGCGCTCGAAGTCCGGGTGGTGGTGCAGCCGGCGCTCGAAGGTGGCGATGATCTCCTTCTTCATCAGGCCGGTGCCGCGCGGCCCGCGCACCGCGAGGATGAAGGGGAAGCCGAACTTCTCGCCGTAGGCCTGGTTGAGCGCTCGGATGTGCGCCAGTTCCTCGGCCGTGCAGTTCGTCAGGCCCGCCTTGCCTTGCTCGTTCGTGGATTCTGCCGTGAGCGTGTTGGCCTCCATCTGCTTGCCCGCCAGCTCCGGGTGCATGCGGATCAGCGTGAGCTGCTGCTCGGCCGGTGCACTGGACACGGCCTGCGCCATCGCGTGCTTGAGGTGCTGCAGCGAGCGGAAGGGGCGCGCGGCGATCGCCTTCTCGGCCACCCACGGCGAATGCTCGTAGATGCCGTCGAGCAGCGCGACCGCCTCCGGCGCGCTGGCCGCGTTGAGTTGTTCGATGGTGATGGGCATGTCAGGCCTTCGGCTGGGGCTGGTACGGGTGCACCTTCTTCCAGTGCTGCGCGATGTCGATGCGGCGGCAGATCCACACGCGCTCGTGCTTCTGGATGTGGTCCAGGAAGCGCTGCAACGCGCCGATGCGGCCCGGCTTGCCGAGCAGCCGGCAGTGCATGCCGATGCTCATCATCTTGGGGGCGTCCTCGCCCTCGGCGTAGAGGGCGTCGAAGCTGTCGCGCAGGTAGGTGAAGAAGTGCTCGCCCGTGTTGAAGCCCTGCGCCTGCACGAAGCGCATGTCGTTGCAGTCGAGCGAGTAGGGCACCACCAGGTGCGGCGCGACGCTGCCGTCGGTCTTGGTGAC
Source organism: Comamonadaceae bacterium ALPHA2B (assembly GCA_005503065.1). Lineage (GTDB taxonomy): Bacteria > Pseudomonadota > Gammaproteobacteria > Burkholderiales > Burkholderiaceae_C > Xenophilus. The sequence continues at coordinate 86,486 of SCOE01000014.1, read as the reverse complement.
CTCCATCCAGAAGGGCAGGTCGTCGCCGTAGTAGTCGCTGTCGTACTCGTAATCGCCGCGGTCCACCACCAGGCGGCGGGTGTTGGGGCTGTCGCGGCCGGTGTACCAGCCCTGCGGCCACTGCCCGCCGGTCATGTCGCGCAGCACGTGCGTCGCCAGCTCCATGTGGCGGCGCTCGTAGCTCTCGGGGATGTTCTGGTAGTGGATCCAGCGCAGGCCGTGGTTGGCGATCTCGTAACCGTTCTTCACGAACACCTGCAGCAGTTCGGGGTAGCGCTGCACCGCCATGCCCACCGCGAAGATGGTCATCGGCAGGCCGCGCTTCTCGAACTCGCGCAGGATGCGCCACACGCCGGCGCGCGAGCCGTACTCGTACATCGACTCCATGGTCATGTGGCGGTTCTCGTAGGCTGCGGCCGTGACCATTTCCGACAGGAAGGTCTCGGTGGCTGCGTCGCCGTGCAGCGGGCTGTTCTCGCCGCCTTCCTCGTAGTTGAGGACGAAGTTCACCGCGATCTTCGCGCGGCCGGGCCACTGGGCATGCGGCACGTCGCGGCCGTAGCCGACCATGTCGCGCGGGTAGGGTGTGTTGCTGGTGTCTTCACTCATGTCGATCGGCTTTCTCGAAGGCGGACGGGGGTCAGGAGAGCGCGAGCGACACGTCGCTCGTCGGCACCTTGCGGTCGAAGGTCAGGTTGGCCTCGACGTTCAGCAGGTGCTCGGTCATCAGGCGCACGGCGCGTTCCTCGTCCTTGGCGGCCAGGGCGCGGACGATGTCGGCGTGCTCGTCGTTGGAATGCTCGGCGGCGCTGGTGCTCTGGTACATCAGCGTGATGAGGGCGCAGCGCGAGATCAGCTCGCCCAGCATCTGCGCCAGCACCTGGTTGCCCATGAGCTCGGCCATGCGCACGTGGAAGTCGCCGAGCAGCTCGGTGCGGCCGGAGACGTCCTCGCCGGCCACCGCCGAGCGCTCGAGCGCGACGTGCTCCTTCAGCGCCTTGATCTTGGCGGGCGTGACGGTGCGCACGAATTCGCGCGTCATCTCGGCCTCGAGCATGCGGCGCACCGCGAAGACCTGCCGCGCCTCGTCGGCCGCGGGCGCGGCCACGAAGGCGCCGCGCGCCGGCTCCAGGCGGATCAGCCGGTTCTGCGACAGCTGGAACAGCGCCTGGCGCACCAGCGTGCGCGAGACGCCGAAATGGTCGGCCAGCTTCTGTTCGGCGAGCTTGCTCCCCGGCTGCAGCCGGTGCTCCACAATGGCCTTGGTCAGGGCATCGACGATCGCGCGGGTCGTGGTCGGCTCCATGCGGGGCATGATAGTGCTGCACGGCAAATCTGTATACACTTTTGTCGACCGAACCTCATCATCGAATCTTCAGCCAGCAAGGAGAGCCCCATGGGCCTGAGCACCCACGTACTGGACACGATGCACGGCTGCCCCGCGGCGGGCATGGACGTCGCGCTCTACACCACCGAGGGCGAGTCGGCCACGCTCGTGCGCCGCTTCACGCTGAACCACGACGGGCGCAGCGATTCGCCGCTGTACGACAACAGCACGCTCAAGGTCGGCACCTACCGCCTGGTGTTCGACGTGGCGGGCTACTTCAAGGCGCGCGGCGTGGAGTTGCCGCAGCCCAACTTCCTGAACCGCGTGGCGCTGGACTTCGGCGTGGCGCACACCGACCAGCACTACCACGTGCCGCTACTGGTGAGCCCGTGGAGCTACTCCACCTACCGCGGGTCATGACGAACCGCGGCACGCAGCGATTCGCATGAACGAATCGGGCTCCGGCGCCCGTGGTGCGGGCACTTGCAGCTTTTCTTTCGATGGCGGCCGCTCAGCCCTGCAGCTGCCCCTCGGTCAGCGTGTCGAGCTGGAAACGCCCGCTCTCGTCCCACAGCCAGGTGTCGGTCCAGGTGATCCGCTGGCCGCGCGGCGGGGCGGGGTAGGGCGCGGACGCGCGGACCATGCGTTCGATCTCGGCCACCACCTCCGGCGCATGCCGGGGTGCCCGCAGCCAGCGCAGCGCCAGCACGCGGCCGCTGCCGTCCAGGTCGACCTGCAGCGTGCCCACCGCATAGAGCAGCGGCGGCAGCTTGCCGCTGTAGATGCGGCTGGGGTAGCGGTCGTAGATGACGCGGGCCGCCTGCGGGCGGTAGGCACGGGCTTCCGAGTTGCTGGCCGGCGCTCCGCTGGAACTGGGCGTGCCGCAGCCGGCCAGCGACAGGGCCACGGCCAAGGACAGCGAAGCGCCGGATGCCAGCAGCAGGCGGCGCGGCGGGCCGGACATGGGCGAACGGGGGAGAGTGTGCGAAGGCATGGCCGGCGTTATACCGTGGGTGCTGCCCGGCCCCGCAACCGGGCGTTTCATCCATCATGACCGGCGCCGTCGACGAACTTCTGGACCGCCTCGCGCGCGGCGACGAAGGCGTGCTGATCCGCGTCACCGCCACGCAAGGCTCGGTGCCGCGCGAGGCCGGCACCTGGATGGCGGTCTGGGCCGATGCGCTCACGGCCACCATCGGCGGCGGCCAGCTCGAGTTCCAGGCGATCCAGGAGGCGCGCGACATGCTCGAGCGCCGCGGCCCTGCGCCGCTGCACGGCGACGTTCGCCGCTATCCCCTCGGCCCCAGCCTGGGCCAGTGCTGCGGCGGAGTGGTGTTCCTCGGTTTCCGGCGCATCGGCGGCGGCGACGTCGAGGCCTTGCGCCGCGAACTCACCGAACAGCTGCGGCCGGTGGCGCTCTTCGGCGGCGGCCACGTCGGCGCCGCGATCGCACGGCTGCTGTCGACGCTGCCCTATGCCGTGCGCTGGATCGACAGCCGCGACGGCGTGTTCCCGGCCGAGCTGCCTGCCCAGGTCCACACCGAACACAGCGAGCCGGTGCAGGACGCGGTCGCCGATCTGCCGGCCGGCTCACACGTCCTCATCATGAGCTTCAGCCACGCGGAGGACCTGGACATCGTCATCGCCTGCCTGAAGCGCCTGCGCGAGCGCGGCGACCTGCCCTACGTCGGCGTCATCGGCAGCAGGACCAAGTGGGCGACCTTCCGCCATCGGCTGGAGGCGCGCGGCTTCACCGAGGCAGAGATGGACCGCATCACCTGCCCGATCGGCGTGCCCGGCATCACCGGCAAGGAGCCGGAGGTGATCGCGGTCGCGGTGGCGGCACAGTTATTGCAAATTCGCGAACAGGCCTAGGGTTTCCCACAAGAGGGCGCCAAGCGAAAAAACCACGATGCAAGCGCCTAAACTGTATACACTCCAGTCCACAACACGCCGCAGCGGAGCGCGATGCATCCCCACGATGCCGACGTTCGCGGCCCTTTCTCTGCTCACAGAGCCCGCGGTGGTGAGCAGGCCGGAATCCGGCGCCACGGCGCGCCGCGAGGGTTGAGCGATGGAAAGCTATTACCTCGACTGGGCCAACCTGCTGCTGCGCTGGGTCCACGTCATCACCGCGATCGCATGGATCGGCGCGTCCTTCTACTTCGTGATGCTGGACAACAGCCTCGAGAAGCCGCAGGACCAAGAGTCGCTCGACAAGGGCGTGGGCGGCGAGCAGTGGGCCGTGCACGGCGGCGGCTTCTACAACATGCAGAAGTACCTGCTGGCCCCGAAGAAGCTGCCCGACCACCTGCACTGGTCGTACTGGGAGAGCTACTCCACCTGGATCTCGGGCTTCACGCTGTTCACGATGTCCTATCTGTGGAACGCGAGCACCTACCTGATCGACAAGTCCAAGATGGACTGGCAGCCCGGCGCCGCCATCGGCGTGGCGCTGGCCTTCTTCGTCGTCTTCTGGATGGTGTACGACGGCATCTGCCAGGTCTTCGGGCGCCGCAAGAACGGCGACACCATCGTGGGCGTGCTGGTCGCGCTCTTCATCGCCTTCGCGACCTGGCTGGCCTGCCAGTGGTTCGCCGGCCGCGCGGCCTTCCTGCTGGTGGGCGCCATGATGGCCACGACCATGAGCGCCAACGTGTTCTTCTGGATCATCCCCGGCCAGCGCAAGAACGTGGCGGCGCTGCGCGAAGGCAAGCCGGTCGACCCGGTGCACGGCCAGCGCGGCAAGCAGCGCAGCGTGCACAACACGTATTTCACGCTGCCGGTGCTGTTCGCGATGCTGAGCAACCACTACAGCTTCACCTACGCGCACAAGTACAACTGGATCGTGCTGCTGCTGATCATGCTGGGCGGTGCGGCGATCCGGCAGTTCTTCGTGGTGCGGCACCGCTTCAAGCTGGGCAATGCGCGCAATCCGCTGCCCTATGCGCTCTTCGGCATCGTCGTGCTGGGCCTGACCATCGTGTGGATGAAGCCCGAGCCGGTGGCCGCGCCCGCGCCGTCGGCGGCTGCCGCGCCGGTGTCCTATGCCGAAGTCCAGAAGGTGCTGGAGCAGCGCTGCTACACGTGCCACGGTGCCGCCGTGCAGATGAAGAACGTGCGTCTCGATTCGCCCGACCAGGTGGCCGCGCATGCGCAGGCCGTCTACCAGCAGGTGGTCGTGACGAAGATCATGCCGATGAACAACGCCACCGGCATGACCGACGCCGAGCGCGCGCTGGTCGGCAAGTGGTTCAACAGCGGCGCCAAGACGAACTGATGTGCGGCCGCCGCGGCGGCCGGACATCAGGCATTCAGCGCGCGGCTTGCGCCAGTTCCACCGCGAGCCGGTTGTGACGCTCGACCAGCGGCTCCAGCTCGACGGTGGCCAGCCGCCCCTCGCGCACCACCACCCGCCCGTTGACCACCGTGTACGCCGCCTGCGGGCTGGCGCACAGCAGCAGGCTGGCGACAGGGTCGTGCACCGCGCCGCCGGCGAAGGCGAGGGTGCGCAGGTCGAACAGCGCCAGGTCGGCGCACATGCCCGGCGCCAGGTGACCGATGTCGCTGCGGCCCAGCACTTGCGCGCCGCCCCGCGTGGCCACCTCGAGCACGTTGCGCGCCGTCATCTCGGCCGGGCCGTGGTCGCAACCGAAGGAGTCCAGCGAGCGCCGCACCCGCGCCAGCAGCAGGGCCTGACGCGCCTCGCCCACCAGGTGTGCGCCGTCGTTGCTGGCGCTGCCGTCCACGCCCAGGCCCACGGGCACGCCGGCGTCGAGCATCTGCCGCAGCGGCGCGATGCCCGAGGCCAGGCGCATGTTGCTGCAGGGGCAATGGGCCACGCCCGTGCGCGTGCGCGCGAACAGGCCGATGCCCGGCGCGTCGAGCTTCACGCAGTGCGCGTGCCACACATCGTCGCCCAGCCAGCCCAGGTCCTGCGCGTACTCGGCCGGCGTGCAGTCGAACTTCTCGCGCGTGTAGGCGATGTCGTGGTCGTTCTCGGCCAGGTGGGTGTGCAGGCGCACGCCATAGGCCCGCGCGAGCCGCGCCGATTCGCGCATCAGGTCGCGGCTCACCGAGAAGGGCGAGCACGGCGCCACCGCCACGTTCACCATCGCGCCGTGCGCGCGGTCGTGCCAGCGTTCGATGAGGCGCTGCGTCTCGGCCAGGATGGCGTCTTCCTTCTCGACCACGCGGTCGGGCGGCAGGCCGCCCTGCGATTCGCCCAGGCTCATGCTGCCGCGCGACGCAGTGAAGCGCATGCCGATGCGCTGTGCGGCCTCGATGCTGTCCTCCAGGTTGATGCCGTTGGGGTAGATGTAGAGGTGGTCGCTGCTGGTCGTGCAGCCCGAGAGCAGCAGTTCGGCCATCGCCACCTGCGTCGACACCTGCACCATCTCCGGCGTCAGCCCGGCCCAGATCGGGTACAGCCCGCGCAGCCAGCCGAAGAGCTCGGCGTCCTGCGTGGCCGGGATCGCCCGGGTCAGCGACTGGGTCATGTGATGATGCGTGTTGACCATGCCCGGCATGACCAGGTGGCCGCGCGCATCGATCACCTCGTCGGCCTCGGCGGGCAGATCCGCCGCCGGGCCGACGGCCGCGATGCGATGCCCGTCCACCAGCACCGAGGCGCCGCGCAGCTCGCGCCGCGCATCGTCGAAGGTGGCCACGCAGTCGGCGTTGTGGATCAGCAAGGTGGTCATTGAGCAAAGCCTTTTCTTGTTGTCGAACAAAAACGGAGACCCGACCATGATGGCATCGAACGCATCCGCGCCCAAGCCTCACGAAAACCAGCGCGGCTTCCTAGAACACCTCTACCGCGCCGCCGTCACGCGCGCGCTGCCGCTGGCCAACATGGGCGCCTTCCTGCCCCGGCCGCCGAAGGGCCGCACGCTGGTCCTGGGCGCGGGCAAGGCCGGCGGCTCGATGGCTCAGGCCCTCGAAGCGCTGTGGCCGGCCGCCGCACCGCTCGAAGGCCTGGTGGTCACGCGCTACGACCACATCCCCCCACGGCCCGAAGGCCTGAAGCAGCGCATCGAGGTCGTCGAGGCCGCGCACCCCGTGCCCGACGAGGCCGGCCAGCGTGCGGCCGAGCGCATGCTCGCACTCACCGAAGGGCTGACAGCCGACGACCTGGTGCTGTGCCTCATCTCGGGCGGCGGCTCGGCGCTGCTGACGCTGCCGGCCCAGGGCCTGACGCTGGCCGACAAGCAGCGCATCAACAGGGAACTGCTCGAATCGGGCGCCCACATCGGCGAGATGAACTGCGTGCGCAAGCACCTCTCGCGCATCAAGGGCGGCCGGCTCGCCGCGGCCTGCGCGCCGGCGCAGGTGGTGACGCTCACCATCAGCGACGTGCCGGGCGACGACCCGGCCATCATCGCCAGCGGCCCCACGGTGCCCGACGCCAGCACCTGCGCCGATGCGCTGGCCATCCTGGCGCGCTACCGCATCGAGGTGCCGCCAGCCGTGCGCGCCGCGCTCGAGAGCGGCGCGCTCGAAACGCCCAAGCCCGGCGACGCCGTCTTCGCGGGCCACGTCACGCACCTCATCGCCACGCCGCAGCAGTCGCTCGAGGCAGCGGCCGAGGCGGCGCGCGCCGCGGGCATCGACGCGCACATCCTCAGCGACGAAATGGAAGGCGAGTCGCGCGAGGTCGGCAAGGTGCACGGCGCGCTGGCCCGCGCCGTGGCGCTGCGCGGCGCGCCCTTCGCGCGGCCCTGCGTGATCCTCTCGGGCGGCGAAACCACCGTCACCATCCGCCAGCGCCCGCCGGGCACGCCCAAGGGTCGCGGCGGCCGTGCGGGCGAGTTCTGCATGGGCCTGGCCGGCGCGCTGATGGGCCAGCCCGGCGTGTGGGCGCTGGCGGCCGACACCGACGGCATCGACGGCGTGGAGGACAACGCGGGCGCCGTGGTCACGCCCGACACGCTGGCCCGTGCCGAAGCCGCGGGCCACAAGCTCGCCGCTTTCATGGACCGCAACGACGCCTATGGCTACTTCGACGCGATCGGGGACCTGGTCGTGACCGGGCCCACGCACACCAACGTCAACGATTTCCGGGCGCTATTGATTCTGTAGCGCCTGGCGCAGGCAGGGCGGGCGCTGCAGACCTTTTTTCCTTGAAATCGTCGATACGAACGCATAATTGGACGCCGTCCACATCGATCCCGCCGTGAGCCTAGACACCGCCCGCCCGTCCCCCCCGCCGCGCAGCACCTACCGCCACGGCGATCTGCGCCGCGCGCTGCTGGAGGCGGGCATCGACCTGGCCCGCGAAGGCGGCCCCGACGCCGTGGTGCTGCGCGAGGCCACGCGCCGCGCGGGCGTGGTGCCCAACGCCGCATACCGCCATTTCGGCAGCCGCGATGCGCTGCTCGACGCCGTGCGATCGGCGGCGCTGGCGGCGGCGGCGCGTGCGATGGAAGAAGCGTGGCGTGCCGCCGGTGCCGATCTTCCGCGGGCCAGCGCGCGCGACGGCGCGCCGGCCGGCGGCGCTGTGGCCTCCGCGCAGGCGGCTGTGCGCGCCGTGGGCACCGGCTACCTGCGCTTCGCCCGCCGTGAGACCGGCCTGTTCCGCACCGCTTTCGCCACCGCCGCCCCGCCCGCCGGCGCGCGCGATCCCGCGCGGGCCGGCGCCAGCGGCCTCAATCCCTTCGAGCTGCTCGGCACCGCGTTGGACCGCCTGGTCGATGCCGGTGCCATGCCGCCCGAGCGCCGGCCCGGCGCCGAGTACCTGGCCTGGTCGGCGGTGCACGGCATGGCCATGATGGCCATCGACGGGCCGCTGCGAGGCCTGGACGATGCGCAACTGGACGCGCTGGGCCAGCGCCTGCTGGACATGGTGGAGCGCGGCTTGTGAGCGACGTCGCACCGCGCATCCTCTTCATCTGCACCGGCAACATCTGCCGCTCGCCGACGGCGCATGCGCTGCTCGTGCACCGCGCCGAGGCGCTGGGCTGGCCGGTCGAGGTCGACAGTGCCGCCATCTCCGACGAGGAGCGCGGCAACCCCTTCGACCGGCGCGCTGCGGCGGAACTGCGGCGGCGCGGCGTGCCGATGCACGCGCACTGCGCCCGCCAGGTCCGGCGCGAGGACTTCGCGCGCTTCGACTGGATCGTCGGCATGACCGGTGCGCACTGCGCCGCCCTGCGCGGCCTGGCACCGCCCGGTGCGACCGACCGCGTGCTGCTGCTGATGGATGGCGTGCCGGGCCACGAGGGCGAGGACGTGCCCGACCCCTGGTATGGCGGCGAGGCCGACTTCCGCCATGCCTTCGACCTCATCGCGCTGGGCGTCGACGCGCTGGTGGCGCGCCTGCGGCCAGCGGGCTGACCGTTACTCGCAGAGCGCCCGGATCTCCGGCGGAATCGGCAATGCGCGCAGGCGGCCGTCGGGGCGCTTGCCGCCGAAGATGCGCACATCCTCGGCCTCGAGGATCAGGGTCTCGCCCTGCGGGTCGTTGCGCGTCACCCGGTAGCTTTGCACGAAGCTCTTCTCGCGCCACTCGCGTACCGTGACCGCGATGTGCAGGGTGTCGCCGTAGCTGGCGGTGTTGACGAAGCGCGACTTCGTGTCGACCAGCGGCGTGCCGATCACGCCCAGCGTCTTCGTCGTTTCTTCCCAGCGCGGCACGCCGCATTCGGCGAAGAAGTGGCGCGAGGCCGCGTCCATCCAGCCGAAGAAGTTGGGGTACCAGACGATGCCGGCCGGATCGCAATCGCCGAACTCGACGCGGGCGGTGTAGATGATCTGCTTGCTCATGCGCGCAGGTTAACGCTCAGTCTGCACGGATGCCGCGCTCCCTGATGATCGCGCCGAAGCGCTGCGAGTCGGCCATCGCCTTGTCGTGGAAGGCCGCGGGCGTGCCGGGCGCGGCCTCGCCGCCGAGCTGCGCGATGCGCTCGCGCACCGCGGGCATCGCGAGCACCTTGTTGATCTCGGCGTTGAGCTTCGCGATCACCGGCTGCGGGGTGCCGGCCGGCGCATAGAAGCCGAACACGGTGTCGGCGTCGAAGCCCTTGAGGCCGGCCTCGTCCAGCGTCGGCACGTCGGGGAAGAGCGGCGAGCGCTTGGGACTGCCCACCGCCAGCAGCCGCAGCTTGCCGGCCTTGACCTGCTGCAGCGCAATGCCGGGGTCGAAGTAGAAGTCGATCTGCCCGGCCAGCAGGTCCTGCAGCGCGGGTGCGGCGCCGCGGTAGGGCACGTGCGTGGCGAAGGTGCCGGTCTGCGATTTGAACATCTCGCCTGCCAGGTGCGGCGAGCTGCCCACGCCGGGCGAGCCGTAGGAGAGCTTGCCCGGCCGCGCCTTCAGGTAGGCGATGAACTCCTGGATGTTCTTCGGCGGCAGTTCCGGCCGCTCGACCAGGAAGACCAGCACGCGCGCCGCGGCGGCCACCGGCACCAGGTCCTTCGCGGGGTCGAAGGGCATCTTCTGGTAAAGGTGGGGGTTGACCGACACCATGCCGCCGCTGCTCATCAGCAGCGTGTAGCCGTCGGGCGCCGAACGCGCCACCGTTTCGCCGCCGATGTTGCCGTTGGCGCCACCGCGGTTTTCGATCACCACCGGCTGGTGCAGCGCCTCCGAGAGCGGTTGGCCGATCAGGCGTGCCAGCTGGTCGGCCGCGCCGCCGGGCGGGAAGTTGACGACCACCTTGATCGGCTTGTCCGGCCAGGCCTGGGCGGCGGCGGGCAGCGGCAGCGCCATGGCGGCGGCGAGCAGGCCGGCTGCGCTCCATGCGAAGCCGCGGCGCGAGAGAAGATGAGGGGAAGCGTGGCGTGTCATCGTCTTGTGTCTCCGGATGGTTCTTGTGAAAGGCGGTTCAGGACGGCCGTGTCGCGGGCGGCCGGCGCATCCAGCGGATCGGCTGCTCGCGCACCGGGCGCGGCGGCGCGCCGTGCTGGCGCAGCGTGGCGTCGAGCGCGGTGCCGGCCTCGTCGGCCAGGGCGGCGGTGCGCGCGGCGGCAACGGCGGCAGCACGCTCGGCCGACGTGCGGCCCGGGGCGCGCGCGAGGTGGTCGACGATGTGCAGCAGGTTCGTCTTGCCGCGCTCGTTGGTGCTGCCATAGCCCTTGATCAGCCGGCCGCACAGCGCCAGCTCGTGGCCCAGTTCCCAGCCTTCGCGCGTACCGGACTCCACCGCCGCGAGCCAGCGCTCGATCAGCGCCTGCTCCTCGGCGAAGCGGCTGCCGCGCCGGCGCAGGCCCTTGAGCGACGCCAGCGTGCGCAGCGCGGCCATGCCCAGCACCGAATGGCTGCCCACCTTCAGCGGCATCGCCCACGGCTGCAGGCCGCGCCGCTGCCGGCCCGCATCCCAGGCGTTGAGGCGCCGCGCCAGCCCGGGCGGCAGCAGGGCGGCGAACTCGGGCACGCCGGGCTTGAAGTGGTCGTACACGCGCAGCAGATCGTCGTCGCCGGCCTTCACCTCGGTGCGCACGCGTTCGGCGCGGCTGGCGCGGGCCTTCAACGCCGCCACGCGCACGATGTCGTCGAAGGCCATCCACAGCGCGAGCCAGCGCGCCATCTCGCGCGTGATGGCATGGTCCTCCTGGCCCGCCGGGTCGGCCGCCTGCTCGGCCTGCAGCACGCGCGCCAGCCGGTCGACGTACAGCTGCGCATAGGCCCCGTCCTGGTAGTCGAGCACCCGGGCGTGGCCCAGGGCCAGCATCTCGTGCACGGCGTTTGGAAAATTTCGAGCCAGATCGGGCTCCGGCGCCCGCGGGGCGGGCGCAGCGTGCTCTCCTTTCGATAGCAAGCGCTCGACCATCGCGGCCTGCGCGCGCGCCGCCGCGACGGCGTCGAAGGCCGCCGCGAAGCCGCGCAGGCTGGCCTGGGCCGCGCCGCCGGGCGTGGCCTCCGGTCCTCGGATCGCGGCCTCGAAGCTCTCGCGGCCGAAGGGCAGCAGGCCGCTGCCCGCGATGGCGCCCAGCATCACGCTGCTGACGACGGTGCCGTGGCTGCGCGCCAGCGCGCCCATGTCGAGCAGGTGGTGTTCGCGGCTGAAGCGGCGCACCGCCTCCAGCAGGCGCTCGGCGTCCATGCGCCCGTCGCCCGGCACCATGCGCTCGGCGGTGGTGAGGCTGCGGCCGGTGGAGGTGATGACGCAGGTGCGCTCGGCGCTGGTCATGCCGTGGCCCATCTGCCGCACGGTTTCCATGAGCTCGGAGGACACCAGGGCATCCAGCGTGCCGGCGGCCGGCGTGAGGCTGAACACCGGGCGGCGGCCGTTCAGCTGTGCAAGCGGCACCGGAAACACCTCGACGTAGTAGGTCGTCGCACCGGTGCGCTGGGCGACGCCGGGGATGGAGGTGCTCTGCGCCGCGTGGCCGGCATGGCGCGCCGCCTCGATCAGCCACTCGGTCAGCACGCCGCCGCCTTCGCCGCCCAGGGCGCACAGCAGCAGGGTGATGGGGCGTTGGGTGTTGGCGTCGTTCATCGAGTTCGCCGCGTTGTAGGTGGAGGTCTGCATATCAGTTGTTTATTGCGCTGGCGCGTTACCCCGCATGGCATCGAACCGACGCGGCGACAAGGATCCAATGGCCGTGGAGCAGGCCACGCGCGGGCACCCGAGGAGCTGGCTTCGCCAGGCCTCCGGGTGCGCCCCCCCTCCAAGCCGAAGGCGCCAGAGAGGGGGGAGCCGCGAAGCGGCTTGGGGGGTGTTTCCTTCATGCCGGGCGCAGCGCGCGCACCACCGCGCCCTGCAGCGCGTGCAGCAGCCGCTCGTGCCACTTGGGGTTCTGCACCACCTCGGCGCGGTAGAAGCTCGGGCACAGCGTGGCGGCGTGCGCATTGGCGCCGCAAAGGCCGCAGCCCACGCAGCCGTCGATCACGGTGGCGATTGGGTCGACCTTCAGCGGGTCGGGGTTGTCCTTGAGGGTGAGCGTGGGGCAGCCCGACAGCCGGATGCAGGCGTGGTCGCCGTTGCACACGTCCTCGTCCACGCCGTACTTCACACGCACCACGCGCTGGCCCTTCTTGAGCAGGCTGGCGATCCAGGGCTTGATGCGGCGCTGGCGCTCCAGCTGGCACTCGCCTTCCGCAATGATCACCTTCAGGCCCTCGAAGGGGCTGGTGAAGGCCTCGGTGAGCGTGGCGCGCATCGCCTCCACCTCGTAGGTTTGCACGGTGCGCAGCCACTTCACGCCCAGCCCGTTCAGCGTGCTCTCGATGGTCTGGTTCTTGTGCGCGAGGCTCTGCTGCTTGTCCTCGGCGCGGGCCTTCACCTCCTCGTCGGGCGTGGAGATGATGTCCTGCGTGCCGGTGGCGCTGGTGTAGCCGTTCTTGAAGATCAGCAGCACGGCGTCGTCGCCGTTGAACAGGGCCGACTGCACGCCGGTGAGCAGCCCGTTGTGCCAGAAACCGCCGTCGCCCATGATCGACAGCACGCGTCGCTGCATCATCGGCGACACGCCCGCGCGGCTGGCCAGGCTCATGCCGTAGCCCAGGATGGAGTGGCCCGTGCCGAAGGGCTCGAAGGTGCCCAGCGCATGGCAGCCGATGTCGGCCGCCACGTGCACCGGCCCGACCTCCTGCTGCGCCAGCTTCAGGGCCGAGAACACCGGCCGCTCCGGGCAGCCGATGCAGAAGCCCGGCGGGCGTGCGGGCAGGGGCTGGCCCAGCAGCGCCGCCACCGCGCGGCGCCGCTCGTCGTTGCCGGCCAGCCATTGCGACGCCGCCTCGGTCTGCGCCGTGGCCGGCAGGTAGCGCGCGGCGAAGGCGCCGACGCCGCGCGCCATGACCTCGGTGGTGTACTCGCCGGCCATCTGCAGCAGGTCCTTGCCGTGCAGGGCGGTCTGGAGGTCGCGCCGGCGCAGCAGCGTGGCGATGTCCTGCTCGATGTACTCGGGCTGGCCTTCCTCCACCACCAGCAGCGCGCGCTTGCCGGAGGCGAAGTCCGCCACCTGCTGCGGCACCAGGGGATAGGTGACGTTGAGCACGAGGATCGGGATCTCGCTCTCGCCATAGGCATCGGCCAGTCCCTGCTGCTGCAGGGCGCGGATGAGCGCGTTGTACAGCCCGCCCTGCACCACGATGCCCAGGTCGTCGCGCCGGCCGGGCATCAGCTCGTTGAGCCTGTGCTCGGCGATGTAGCGCTGCGCGGCCGGGATGCGCTCGGCCGTCTTGCGCTTCTCGTGGCCGAAGGTCACGGGCGGATGCGCGAGGCGGTCGTAGTCGAAGCCGGCCGGCTCGATCATCAGCGCGCGGGTCGAGACGGCCGGCGCGCGGTTGTCTTTGCACTCGAAGCTGCCCCGCACGTGGCAGGTGCGGATGCGCAGTTCCATCACGCAGGGCATGTTCGAGGCTTCGGAGAGGTTGAAGCCTTCCTCCACCATGCGCACCATCACCGGCAGGTCGGGCCGCGGATCGAGCAGGCACAGGCTGGACTTGAGGGCATAGGCGTGCGTGCGCTCCTGGATCACGCTGGCGCCTTCGCCGTAGTCCTCGCCCACCACGATCAGCACCCCGCCGCGCACGCCGGGCGATGCGAGGTTGGACAGCGCGTCGGCCGCCACGTTGGTGCCCACGATGGACTTCCAGGTCACGGCGCCGCGCAGCGGGTAGTGGATCGAGGCGCCCAGCATCGCGGCGGCGGAGGCTTCGTTGGAGCAGGCTTCGACGTGCACGCCGAGCTCGTCCATGTAGTCCTTGCCCTGGACCATCACGTCCAGCAGGTGCGACACGGGCGCGCCCTGGTACCCGCCGACGTAGGCCACGCCGGCCTGCAGCAGGCCCTTGGTGATGGCGAGGATGCCCTCGCCGTGGAAGGTGTCGCCCGTGCCCAGGCGCAGCGCGCGCACCTCCTTGCTGAAGGAAACTTCCAAGCCCGTGTCTCCGGTGTGTTGTGTCGATCGTGGGCCGCGTGGATGGACACGACGGGCGCAGTGTGCGGGCCCGGCTTCGTGCGCTCAATACAATGAAAGCGCTATCCGACATGCATGCCATGCATATCGATCACCTCGACCTCAACCTGCTGCGCCTGTTCGACGCCGTCTACCGCAGCCGCAACGTCGGCCGGGCGGCCGAGGTGCTGGGCATCACTCAGCCGGCCGCCAGCCATGGCCTCACGCGGCTGCGAGTGGCTTTGGGGGATGCGCTGTTCACCCGGGCGCCTGGCGGCGTGGCGCCGACACCGCGGGCCGAGAGGCTGGCCTCCGCGGTGCAGGCCGCGCTGGGCACGCTGGCCCAGGCGCTGGCCGAGCCGGGGCACTTCGAGCCGGCCACCTCGGGCCGGAGCTTCCGCATCCACATGAGCGACATCGGCGAGGGACGCTTCCTTCCGCCGCTGATGCGGCGCCTGCGCGAGACGGCGCCCGGCGTGCGGGTCGAGACGCTGCCGCTGCGCCCGGCCGACATTGCCGTGGCGCTCGACGAAGGGCGGATCGACTTCGCCTTCGGCTTCCTGCCCAAGGTGAAGGACACGCGCCGGCAGCATCTGCTGCAGGACCGCTACATCGTGCTGCTGCGCGCCGGCCATCCCTTCGCGCGGCGGCGGCTGCGCGGCGCGCCGCTGCTGGCGGCGTTGCGCACGTTGGACTACGTGGCGGTGCGCACCCACGCCGACACGCTGCGCATCCTCCAGCTGCTGGGGCTGGACGACCGCGTGCGGCTCGTGACCGAGCACTTCATGGTGCTGCCGGCCATCGTGCGCGAGACCGACCTCGCGGTGGTCATGCCGCGCAACATCGCCCGCGGCTTCGGCGAAGGCGCGGGCTTCGCGATCGTGCAGCCGGACTTTCCGCTGCGCGACTTCGGCGTCTCGCTGCATTGGAGCCGGCGCTTCGAGGACGACGCGGCCAACCGCTGGCTGCGCGAGCTGATCGTGGGGCTGTTCGGCGAGGCGGGCTGAGGCCCGCCGCCTGCGGGCTCAGTCGATCCGCTCGAACACGATGTCCTGCGCGCCTTCCCACAGCACCTTCACGCCCAGGGCGCGCAGGTTCTCCTTGCCTTCCACGATGGTGAGGAAGTGGTTGCCGGCGAGCTGGCCCATCTTGCTGGCGAAGCTGCAGGCGCCATAGGCCATGATGATCTCGGTCTCGCTGTAGCCGCCGGGGTAGAACAGGATGTCGCCGACCGAGGGATGGCTGGTGTGGTTCTCGAAGCCCACGGGCTGGCCGCCGAGCTCGAGCTTCCACTCGCCCAGCGGCACCCAGCAGCCCTCGCCGCTCCAGCGCACGTGGATGATCTTCTGCCGGTAGGGCAGCAGGGTGAGGAAGGCTTCGACGGTCTTCGGCGCGTCGGGATGCGTCTCGGCAATGAAGCTGTGGCCGGCGGCCTGGATGCGGATGCGGGTCATGGGAGATTCAGTCCAGAAGTTGGCTCAGGAAGAGGCGGGTGCGCTCGTGCTTGGGGTTGCTGAAGAACTCCTCGGGCGGGGCCTGCTCGACGATGCTGCCGCGGTCCATGAAGATGACGCGGTTGGCCACCTGGCGCGCGAAGTTCATCTCGTGCGTGACCGACAGCATGGTCATCCCGTCCTCGGCCAGCGACACCATGGTATCGAGCACCTCCTTGACCATCTCGGGATCGAGGGCCGAGGTGGGCTCGTCGAACAGCATCACCTTGGGGCCCATGCACAGCGCGCGGGCGATCGCCACACGCTGCTGCTGGCCGCCCGAGAGCTCCGACGGGTATTTGTGCGCCTGCTCCGGGATGCGCACGCGCTCCAGGTAGGCCATGGCCACGTCCTTCGCTTCCTTGGGCGTGTACTTCTTGCTCCAGATCGGTGCCAGCGTGCAGTTCTCGAGGATGGTCAGGTGCGGGAACAGGTTGAAGTGCTGGAACACCATGCCCACGTCGCGCCGCACGGCGTCGATGCGGCGCATGTCGTTGGTGAGTTCGATGCGGTTGACGACGATGTTGCCGTCCTGGTGCTCCTCGAGCCGGTTGATGCAGCGAAGCAGCGTCGACTTGCCCGACCCTGATGGGCCGCAGATCACGATGCGCTCGCCGCGCCGCACCTCGAGGTCGATGTCCTTGAGCACCTGGAAGTCGCCGTACCACTTCTGCACGCCGACCATGCGGATGACGAGCTCGGCCGCTGCGGGCGAGGCCGCCGGCTCGGGGGGGGATGGCAGGGGGTTCATGCGATGAGCTCCGCAGTTCAGGAAGACGGGGAGAGGGTGGCGCTCAGGCCCAGTTCGGCCACGATGCGGCGCGCGGCGGCATGGCCGTCGGCGCCCAGGGGCAGGCGCGGCGGGCGCGGGTTGCCCACCGGCAGGCCCATCGCCGCGAGCAGGGCCTTGGTGCCCGCCACGTAGGACTGCCCGGCCACGAAATCGATCATGGGAAAGTGGCGGAAGGCGATCTCGCGCGCCTCCACGAAGCGGCCTGCCTGCACGAGGTCGTGGATGCGTGCCATCTCGCCCGGCGCACCGTTGGAGGGCACGGCGGCCCAGCCCACGGCGCCCTCGACGTAGGACTCGTAGCCCATGATCCCGCCGAACACGTTCATGCGGCCGTCGGTCAGGCGCACGATGTCGCGCACGCGCGTCACTTCCAGCGTCGATTCCTTGATGTAGCGGCAGTTGTCGATCGCCGACAACCGGGCCACCAGCGCCGGGCGCAGGTCGATGTTGGTCACAGCCGGGTTGTTGTAGACCATGATCGGGATGCCGATCGCGTCCGAGATGGCCCGGTAGTGCGCCAGCACCTCGGCATCGGTGGGCGTGCAGTAGAAGGGCGGCAGCACCATCACGCCGTCGGCGCCCAGCGCCTCGACCTGGCGGCTGCGGCGGACGGCCACGCGCGTGTCTTCGGCCGTGGTGCCGATGAGCACCGGCACGCGACCCGCCGCGCGGCGGATCACGGTCGTGGCGACCTGCTCGAACTCCTCGTCGCTCAGCGACAGGAACTCGCCGGTCGAGCCCAGCGGGATGAGGCCGTGGATGCCGGCCTCGATCTGCCAGTCGACGTAGCGCTCCAGGGTGGGGAGGTCCACCGCGCCTTCGGCGTCGAAGGGCGTGACCATGATGGTGTAAGTGCCGCGGAAGGTCTTCATGTCTTGCTTCCCGTTCATGCGTGGAGCAAGCCGGCGGCGACCAGCGCGGCGTGGATGCGTGTGGTCTCGGCATCGTCCAGCGGCAGCAGCGGCAGGCGCGGTGCCGCGTGCGGCAGGCGGCCCAGCAGCTTCAGGGCGGTCTTCATGCGGTTGTGGATGTCCACGCCCGGCGCGCGGTAGAACACGCGGCACAGCGGCAACAGGCGGGCATTCGCCGCGCGGGCCGCGGCCAGGTCGCCGGCCGCCATGGCCTCGTGCAGCGCGACCAGCAGCGGCGCCGCCACGCTGCCCAGGCCCGACAGGATGCCGTCGCCGCCATAGGCCAGCGAGGCCATGAGCCAGCCGTTGTTGCTGGTGAGCATCGCCACCGGGCGCGGCAGGCCGCGCAGCACGGCCAGCACGTCTTCGTAGAGCTCGGGCGAGTCGCTGCCGTCCTTCACGCCGGCGATCTGCGGCACCTCTTCGCACAGGCGCTGCATCAGCGCGGGCGCGAAGGCCTGGCCCGAGGCGCGCGAGAGCTGGAACAGCACGATCGGCAGATCGCTCGCGGCCGCCACGTCGCCCACGAAGCGGCGAACCATGTCGGGCCGCAGTGCGGCACCGTTGGCGAAGAGTGCGGGCGGAAAGAGGAGCAGGCCGCGCGCGCCGCACGCTGCGGCCTCGCGGGCCAGCCGGGAGGCGTCGCGCGGGTCCTCGGCCACGACGCCGGCAACCACGGGCACCTCTCCCGCCGCCTCGGCCGCCAGCGCGATCACGTCGCTGCGTTCGGCGAAGTCGAGAGAGCTGGTTTCGCCCGCATGGCCGTTGACGACCACGGCGCGTACGCCGCGCGTGCCGGCAACTTGAGCGACGTGGGCCTGGAGGGCGGCGGCGTCGATGCCGCCTTCAGGCGTGAAAGGGGTGAGGGTGGCCGGCCAGACGCCGCCGCCGAAGAGATGCAAGGCCATGTCGATCCACGGGTCGATGAAGGCAGGCAGTATGAAACATCAGTGCAATCGATTGCAATCAAATCGCGTGGAATCCGACTGAATCGTCATGGAATTGCAAAACGTGCCTTCGTAGAGTTAGCATTGAAAAATGCAAACGATTGCAATGAATGCCCAATTTTGGGGCACTCTCGGGGATGCACCATGGCGGTGACATTGCGCGATGTCGCGCGCGCCGCCGATGTGTCCGTCGCCACCGCCTCCCGCGCCCTGGCGGGCTCGAGCCTCATCAACCAGGCCACCCAGCGCCACGTGGTGCAGGTCGCAGCAGCACTGGGCTACCGCACCAATACCTTCGCCCGCGCGCTCAAGACCAGGAGCTCGCGCCTGATCGGCCTCACGGTGCACAACCTCGACAACGCCTCCTTCCAGGTGCTGGCCTCGGTGGTCCAGGCGCGCGTGCAGGCCGCGGGCTACCAGGTCATCCTCAGCATCAGCGGCGACGACGCGGCGCAGGAGAAGGAAATCCTGCGCACGCTGGTCGACCACGGCGTCGACGGCCTCATCGCCGTGCCCACGGGCGCCAACGGCGCACAGCTGCTGGCCATGGAGCACGCCGAGATCCCCGTCATCTGCGCGGTGCGGCGCGTCGAAGGCGCCTCGCTCGAATCGGTGCTGGCCGGCGACCTCGACGGCGCCTACAACGGCACCCGGCACCTGCTGGGGCTCGGCCACCGGCGCATCGGGCTCATCGTCGGCCCCGGCGAGACCACCTCCGGCAAGGAGCGCCTGGCGGGCTACCGCCGTGCCTTGCAGGAAGCGGGCCTGCCCATCGATCCGGCGCTCGTCCAGACCGGCCGCTACCTGCCGGCCACCGGCGTCGCCGCGGCCAACGCCCTGCTGTCGCTGCCCGAGCCGCCGACGGCGCTGTTCGTCGCCAACCATGAATCCTCCGTCGGGGTGCTGCGCGTGGTCGCCGAGCGCGGCATCTCGGTGCCGCAGGACCTGTCGCTGCTCTTCTACGAAGACTCGCCCTGGTTCGAGTGGCAGCGCCCGGCCATCAGCGTGGTCGACAGCGGCGCGGCCGAAATGGCCAACCTCGCCGTCGACCGCCTGATGCAGCGCCTCGGCGGTGTCGCCAACAGCGCCCGCGAATACCGCGTGGGCTCGCGCCTGATCGAGCGCGCGTCCTGCCTGAACCTCTCCAACCCCTGAACCGCATGCCCTACGTCGAAATCCTGGCGCCCCGCGCCGACACCTCCCGCAAACGAGAACTCGCCGGCGTCGTGACGCGCGGCATCGTCGACGGCTTCGGTGTCGAGCCTTCCACAGTCACCATCTATTTCCAGCCGATCGAGCGCACCGACTATGCGCACGAGGGCGAACTGGGCCGGCCCGACACGGGCTCGCGCGTGTTCGTGAAGGTGCATGCCTACCGCCGCAGCCCCGACGAGCGCCGTGCCGTCGCCGAGGCCGTGACGCCGGCCGTGGCCGCCTGCTTCGATACCACCGGCCACAACGTGGCGGTGTATTTCCTGGACCGCGAGCGCGACGAAGTCGCGCACGACGGCCACCTCGCCAGCGACGAACTGGCCGCCCATCCCGCTGCCTGAGCCGGAAATGCAACACCCCCCATGCCGCTTCGCGGCTCCCCCCTCTCTGGCGCCTTCGGCTGGGAGGGGGGCGCACCCAGAGGCCTGGCGGAGCCAGTTCCTCGGGTGCTCTGGCTTGGCCTGCCCCGGGGCCGCTCGATCCTCGTCGCCGTTTGGGCTTCACGCCATGCGGGTGGCGCCCAGTGCTATGGACAACTGAAATGAATTACTTCTATACCGAAGACCAGATCTCTCTGCGCGACACCGCGCGCCGCTTTGCCGAGGCCGAGGTGCTGCCGCGCGCCGCCGCCATCGACCGCGAGGACACCTTCGACCGCACGATCTACCGCGGCATGGCCGAGCTCGGCCTGTTCGGCACCAGCCTGCCGGAAGTCGCCGGCGGCTCGGGCTTCGACACCGTCGGCACCTGCCTCGTGATGGAGGAGCTGGCCCGCTGTTCCGGCGCCATCGGCAACGCCTTCGCGATCCCGGTCGAGGCGGCGCTCTTCCTGCACCACCACGGCAACGAGAGCCAGAAGGCGCTCATCCCCGGCATCCTCGACGGCTCCATCGTCATGGCCACCGCCATGACGGAGCCCGACTACGGTTCGGACACGGCCAGCATCACCACCTCGGCACGGCGCACCGAAGGCGGCTGGGTCATCAACGGCACCAAGGCCTGGGTCACCCTGGGCGGCGTGGCCGACCGCATCATGGTCTTCGCCCGCACCGGCAAGGATGCGGGCCACAAGGGCATCAGCTGCTTCATGGTCGATGCCCGCCAGCAGGGCGTGAGCCGCGGCAAGAACGAGGAACTGCTGGGCATGCACGGCCTGGAGGACTGCCAGATCATCCTGGAGGACGTGCGGGTGCCGGAGGAGGCCATGATCGGCGCCGAGAACACGGCCTTCAAGACGGCCATGGGCAACTTCAACTTCAGCCGGCTGCTGATGTCGTCGATGGCCCTGGGCATGGCGCAGGCCGCGATGGAGGACGCCGTGGCCTACGCGACCACGCGCAAGCAGTTCGGCGGCCCGATCATGGGCTTCCAGGCGATCCAGTTCATGGTGGCCGACATGTCCACCGACATCGCCGCCGCTCGCCTGCTGATCCACCACGCCGCGCGCCTGTACGACGCCGGCCAGCCCTACGCCAAGGAAGCGGCGCACGCCAAGCTCTTCACCACTGACATGGCGATGAAGCACGTGTCGAACGCGCTGCAGATCCACGGCGGCAACGGCTACTCGCGCGATTACCGCATCGAGCGCCTGTTCCGCGACGTGCGGCTGGCGCAGATCTACGAAGGCACCAACCAGATCCAGCGCGTGATCATCGCGCGCCAGGTCGAGAAAGAACTGGCCTGAGGGGGCGCGCCATGATCAGTTGCATCACCGCCGACGAGGCCGCAGCGCTCATCCGCGACGGCGACTTCGTCATCACCGGCGGCAACGGCGGCTCGGGCGTGCCCGAGGCGCTCTTCGAGGCCGTCGAGCGCCGCTTCCTCGCCGGGCAGGGGCCGCACGCCATCACGCTCTTCCACATCACCGGCGTGGGGGCGCTGACCGAGAAGGGCCTGTGCCGCTTCGCGCACCCGGGGCTGGTCAAGCGCGTCATCGGCGGCAACTTCGGCATGCAGCTGCCGTTCATCCAGATGATCGTGAACAACGAGGTCGAGGCGTACAACTTTCCGCAGGGCGTGATGACGCACCTGTGCCGCGCCATGGCCGGCCGCCAGCCGGGCATCCTCACGCACGTGGGCCTGGGCACCTACATGGACCCGGAGCAGGACGGCGGTCGGATGAACGCCCGCACCACCGAGGCGCTGGTCGAGCGCGTGCACGTGGCCGGCGCCGACTACCTCTTCTACCGCGCGCCCGGCGTGCCCACGGTCGCGCTCATCCGCGGCACCTCGGTCGACGAGGACGGCTACGTGAGCATGGAGCACGAGGCCACCGCGCGCGAGGACCTGTCGATGGCGCAGGCCGTGCACAACGCCGGCGGCCTGGTGATCTGCCAGGTCAAGCGCCGCGTGCGCCGGGGCACGCTGCACCCGCACATGGTGAAGATCCCCGGCTTCCTGATCGACCATGTCGTGGTCGAGCCCGAGCAGCTGCAGACCTACACCACGCGCTACGACCCGGCCCGCTGCGGCGAGACGCGCCTGCCCGCGTCGGGCATCGCGCCCGACCCGCTGGATGCACGCCGCGTCATCGCGCGCCGCGCCGCCTTCGAGCTGCGCCCCGGCGACGTGGTGAACCTGGGCGTCGGCATCTCGGCCATGATCCCCAACGTCGCCGCGGAAGAGGGCATCGACGAACTGATCACGCTCACCGTGGAGTCGGGCGTGGTGGGTGGCGTGCCGGGCCATGCGCGCGAGTTCGGCACGGCCGTGAACCCGCGCGTCATCCTCGACCAGGGTTACCAGTTCGACTTCTACGACGGCGGCGGCCTGAGCTGCGCCTTCCTGTCCTTTGCGGAGGTCGATGCCGAAGGCAACGTGAACGTGACGCGCTTCGGCCGTCGCTACGACGGCGCGGGCGGCTTCATCAACATCACGCAGAACACGCGCCGGCTGGTGTTCAGCGGCTCGCTCACCGGCGGCGAGGCCGACGTGCGGGTGGAAGGCGGCCAGCTCGCGATCCACCGCGACGGCAAGTTCCGCAAGTTCGTGCCGGCCGTGGGGCAGATCAGCTTCTCGGGCAAGCTCGCGCGCGAGCGCGGCCAGCAGGTGAGCTTCATCACCGACCGTGCCGTGTTCGAGCTCGAGGCCGATGGCATCGTCCTGACCGAGGTCGCGCCGGGCGTGCGCCTGAAGGAGGACGTGCTCGACCACATCGGCTTCGACGTCCGCGTGAGCGAGTCGCTCAGGACGATGGATCCGCGCATCTTCCGCGCCGGAGCGATGGGCCTGCACGATGCCTTCGTCGCACAGCCGCCCCGCCACGTCGCGCGCGACGCGCATCACCCGGAGGCTGCACGATGAGCGCGTCGAAGGAACTCTGGTTCGAGGACGTGGTGGTCGGCACCGAGATGCGCAGCGCCACGCACATCGTCAGTGCAGAGGCGATCGCGCAATTCTGCGATCTCACGCAGGACCACCATCCACTGCACACCGATGCGGCGTACGCGAAGTCGCGCGGCTTTCCCGGCGTCATCGCCCATGGCCTGTTCGGCCTGTCGCTCATGGAAGGCCTGAAGACCGCGATGGGCCTCTACGAGAACAGCTCCATTGCGTCGCTGGGCTGGGACGGCGTGCGCTTCGCGCGGCCGGTGGTGGCCGGCGACGAGGTGCACGTGAGCTTCCGCTTCGTCGACAAGCGCCTGTCTTCCAAGGGCGGACGCGGCGTGGTGACCGAGGCCCTGCAGCTCGTCAATCAACGCGGCGAATGCGTCATCGAGGCACAGCATGCGGCGCTCGTCGCATGCCGCGATGACGCAGTGCTTTGAGCCGGATTCTTTGATTCCCTCTTCGTCTGTGCGTGCCCGCTTCTTGCTAACTCCTTCCTGTTCTTCAACCACTCCGCTCCATCACCTCATCATGAAACACACCCACCTCATCGTCGGCCTCGTCCTTGGCGCCGCAGCCACCCTTCCGGCCTTCGCACAGAGCTGCACGCCCAAGGTCGCGGCCGATCAGCTCGTGACGCCCGGCAAGCTGCAGATGTCCATCAACCCCACGCTGCCCCCGCAGCAGTTCGTCGACGAGAAGGGCGAGCTGCAGGGCCTGAACGTCGAGCTCGGCAAGGCCGTCGCCAAGAAGCTGTGCCTCGAGCCCGTCTTCATCCGCATGGACATGCCGCCCATGATCCCTGCCATGCAAGCCGGCCGCTTCGACCTCATCAACACCGGCATGTTCTGGACCGAGGAGCGTTCCAAGCTCATGTTCATGATCCCCTACGGCCAGCAGGCGATGAGCATCTACACGGTGCCGAGCAGCAAGCTGAAGATCACCAAGTTCGAAGACCTCGCAGGCCACGTGGTGGGCATCGAGACCGGCACCTACCAGGAACGCAAGGCGCGCGAGTACAACGCCGCCATGGTCGCCAAGGGCGAGAAGACCATCGACTTCCGCACCTTCGCGACCGCCTCGGAGACGACGGCCGCCCTGCGCGCCGGCCAGCTCGAGGCGGGCATCAACATCGACGAGACCGCCAAGGCCTTCGAGGAGCGCGGCATCGCCAAGGTGTGGCTGAGCGGCATCAACGGCACCGACATCACGCTCGCCTTCCGCACCAAGGGCGCGGCCGAAGCAGCGGCCAAGGCGCTGGACGAGCTGAAGGCCGAGGGCGTCTACGACCAGCTGTTCGACAAGTTCAAGATGACGCGCCTGAAGGACGTCAAGAACTTCGCCATCCGCGGCACCGGCCCGGCACCCAAGTAAGCATCCCGAGGACCGGCCGTGTTCAATGTCGACGCTTTCCTGTCGTACCTGATCAACCCGTACCTGCTGGGCGGCGTCGGCATCACGATCGGCCTGACGGTGGCCACCATCGCCATCGGCCTGGTGCTGGCCCTGCCGCTGGCGCTGGGCAGCATGTCGACCAACCGGCTGTTCAACGCACCTGCACGCTTCTACGTGTGGGTGTTCCGCGGCACGCCGCTGCTGGTGCAGCTGGTCATCATCTACACCGGCCTGCCGCAACTGGGCATCCGGCTGGACGTGCTCACCTCGGCGGTGCTGGCGCTCAGCCTCAATGAGGCGGCCTACCTGTCCGAGACCATCCGCGCCGGCTTCTCGGCGGTGGCCAAGGGCCAGGTCGAGGCCGCCAAGGCGCTGAGCCTGTCGCGCGTGGCCACGCTGCGGCTGGTCACGCTCCCGCAGGTGATCCGCATCATCATCCCGCCGCTGGGCAACTCGGTGAACGGGCTGCTGAAGGCGACCTCGCTCGCGTCGGTGATCTCGATGGAAGAGCTGATGCGCCGCAGCCAGGTGCTGATGCAGATGAAATTCGAGGTGCTGGAGCTGTATTGCGTGGCGGCCTGCTACTACCTCGTGCTCACGACGCTGTGGAACCTCGTGCAGGTGCGCCTGGAACGCCACTACGGCAAGGGCTATGCGCCTCGCAGCAGCAAGAAGGCTCCGATTCCCCGCGTCGCGATGGCGCGCTGATACCCACACCGCAGACCCCATGGCCGATTTCGACCTCGTCATCCGCAACGCGCAGGCCGTGACGGCCAGCGACATCTTCCACTGCGACATCGGCGTGCGCGATGGCCGCGTGGTCCAGCTCGGCCTGGGCCTGGGCCCCGGCACGCGCGAGATCGATGCAGCCGGCCGGGCCGTCACGCCCGGCGGCGTCGACACCCACTGCCACCTCGACCAGCCGCAGGCCCCGCCCGTGGTGTCGGCCGACGACTTCCTCACCGGTTCGCGCTCGGCCGCCTGCGGCGGCACGACCACGGTGATCCCCTTCGCGGCGCAGCACAAGGGCCAGTCGCTGCGTGAGGCGGTGGACGACTACCACCGCCGCGCAGACGGCAAGTCGTGCATCGACTACGCCTTCCACCTCATCGTCAGCGACCCCACGCCGACGGTGCTGAAGGAGGAGCTGCCGGCGCTGATCGCGGAGGGCTACACGTCGTTCAAGATCTACATGACCTACGACGACATGAAGCTGGACGACCGGCAGATCCTCGAGGTGCTGGACGTGGCCCGCTCGCACGGCGCCATGGCCATGATCCATGCCGAGAACTCCGACTGCATCGCCTGGCTGACCGGCCGGCTGCAGGCTGCGGGCAAGACGGCGCCGCGCTACCACGCGCATGCCCGGCCGCTGCTGGTGGAGCGCGAGGCCACGCACCGGGCGATCGCACTGTCCGAGCTGGTCGACGTGCCGATCCTCATCGTGCACGTCTCGGGCCGCGAGGCGGTGGAGCAGATCCGCTGGGGCCGTGCGCACGGCCTGCAGGTCTTCGCCGAGACCTGCCCGCAGTACCTGTTCCTGACGGCCGAGGACCTGGGCATCGACGACAGCTACGAGGGCGCCAAGTGCGTCTGCAGCCCGCCGCCGCGTGACAAGGCCAACCAGCAGGTGATCTGGGACGGCCTGGCCGACGGGCTGTTCACCGTGATCTCGTCCGACCATGCGCCCTACAACTTCGAGGGCGAGGGCGGCAAGCATCCCGCCGGCGAGGAGGTGCCCTTCAACCACATCCCCAACGGCATTCCCGGCATCGAGACGCGCATGGCGCTGCTGTGGTCCGAAGGCGTGCTGGGCGGTCGCATCACGCCGCAGAAGTTCGTCGAACTGACGGCGACCAACCCCGCCAAGGCTTACGGGCTGCACCCGCGCAAGGGCACCATCGCGGTGGGCGGCGACGCCGACCTGGTCATCTGGGACGAGCGCGAGTTCGTGCTGCACAACGGCATGCTCCACCATGCCGTCGACTACACGCCCTACGAGGGCATGCGCCTGGCCGCCTGGCCCGGCACGACCATTGCGCGCGGCCAGGTCGTGTGGGACGGCACGCGCTACCTCGGGCAGGCCGGGCAGGGCCGGTTCCTGCCCTGCGGACTGCCGACGCTGCTGCCTGCACGGCGCGAGATGGCCGGCAGCCGCTGAGCCGAGGGGCAGGGCAGGGCGGGGCACCTGCGCGGGGCGCGCGGGTGCACCAGGCCGGGCCGCGCCGGGCGCGCGGCGGGGTGCGTGGCGCGGGAATTGCTCGACGCCCATGCGGGCTTACCCGTATGCTCCATACCGGCCTGCGCATAAGCCCTATGACGCGGCGCGTATGCCTGGCGCCGATGCAGGGGCGAACATGCCGGCCAGGGCCCGAACGCCATGCCGGCCCGTTGCCCGCCCACGAACGCCCACATGAACGACACGCCCAACGCCCGCCCCGCGCAGCCCATCCGTTTCTTCCACCGCGGCCAGGTGGTCGAGGTCCGGGACGTCCACCCCACCCGCTCGGTTCTCGACTGGCTGCGCGAGGATGCGCGGTGCACCGGCACCAAGGAGGGCTGCAACGAGGGCGACTGCGGCGCCTGCACCGTGGTCATCGGCGAGCTGGCGGCCGAGGGCGCACCCGGCGCCGTGGGCGGGCTGCAGTTGCAGACTGTCAACGCCTGCATCCAGTTCCTGCCCACGCTGCAGGGCAAGGCGCTGTTCACCGTCGAGGACCTCAAGCAGCAGTGCGGCCACGTCCATGACGGCGAGCGCCACAGCAAGCACCCGGTGCGCGAGCTGCATCCGGTGCAACAGGCGATGGTGGACTGCCACGGCTCGCAATGCGGCTTCTGCACGCCCGGCTTCGTCATGTCGCTGTGGGCGACCTACGAGCACCACAGCGAGGCGGGCACCGCACCCACCCGCCAGCAGCTGGCCGACGAACTGTCGGGCAACCTGTGCCGCTGCACCGGCTACCGGCCGATCCTCGATGCCGGGCAGAAGATGTTCGACCTGCCCGCCGTGCGGCTCGACACCGTGCCGGTGGTGGCTGCGTTGCAGGGCCTGAAGCGCGAGGGCACCTTCGACTACGTCGCGCCGCTGGGCCAGCGCACCGACCGCTTCATGGCGCCGGTCACGCTCGACGCGTTCGCGGCGCTGCGCGAGGCGCATCCGCAGGCGCGCATCCTGGCCGGCTCGACCGACGTCGGCCTGTGGGTCAACAAGCAGTTCCGCGACCTGGGCGACATCCTCTACGTCGGCGACGTGGCCGAGCTCAAGCGCATCGGCGAGGCAGGCGACGCGCTCCACATCGGCGCCGGCGCGTCGCTGGAAGAGGCCTGGCGCGCCATCGTGCGCCGCGCGCCGACGCTGCAGGACGTGTGGCTGCGCTTCGCCTCGCCGCCCATCCGGAATGCCGGCACCCTGGGCGGCAACGTGGCCAACGGCTCGCCGATCGGCGACTCGCCGCCGATCCTGATGGCGCTCGATGCGCAGATCGTGCTGCGCAAGGGCAAGGCGGTGCGCCGCATGCCGCTGCCCGACTTCTACGTCGACTACATGAAGAACCGGCTGGAGCCGGGCGAGTTCGTGCAGGGTCTGTCCATCCCGCTGTCGGCCTTCGGCCGCCAACTGCGCGGCTACAAGATCAGCAAGCGCTTCGACTGCGACATCTCGGCGCTGTGCGCGGGCTTCGCGATCGAGCTCGACGGAGACACCGTGCGCAGCGTGCGCCTGGCCTACGGCGGCATGGCCGCCATCGTGAAACGCGCCGCCCAGGCCGAGGCGGCCCTGACCGGCCGGCCCTGGACGCAGGCCAGCGTCGATGCCGCGAAGGCCGCCCTGGCGCAGGACTTCAAGCCGCTGACCGACATGCGCGCCAGCGCCGACTACCGCCTGCAGGTGGCGCAGAACCTGCTGCAGCGCCTGTGGCTGGAGACCCGGTCGCAGGATGCCCTGGCGCCCGACGCCACCAGCGTGTGGAGCGTCATGCCGCACGATGTCGCCGCCTGAGCGCGCACAAGGAGCCACGATGAACAAGCCGATCGACCCTGCGCTGCTGCAACCCGCGCACGCCTTCGCCGACTACCTGGCCAACACGGCAGCGCGCATCGACACCGACGCCGAGGCCCGGGCGCTCGCCCAGGGCGCGCGCGTGGGCATCAGCCGCCCGCACGAATCCGCGCAGCTGCACGTCGCCGGCGAGGCCACCTACACCGACGACCTGCCCGAGCTGGCGGGCACGCTGCACTGCGCGCTGGGCCTCTCGCCGGTGGCCGCGGGCCGGCTCACCGGCCTGGCCCTCGACGCCATCCGCGCCATGCCCGGCGTGGTGGACGTCATCACCGCGGCCGACGTGCCGGGCGCGAACGACTGCGGCTCGATCGTCCACGACGATCCGCTGCTGTGCCCCGTCGGCCCGCAGGAGGACGGCGCGCCCGGCGGCGAGATCCGCTACCTGGGCCAGCCGCTCTTCGCCGTCATCGCCCGCACCCGCACCGAGGCGCGTCGCGCCGCCGCCCGCGCCAAGGAGGCCGCGCAGGTCGAGGCCGCCGATCCGGTGATCACGCCCCAGCAGGCGCATGCGCGCGCCCAGTACGTGGTGCCGCCGATGCACCTCAAGCGCAGCGCCCGGGGCATCGAGGTGCGTGCCGCCATCGACGGCGCGCCGCACCGCCTGAAGGGCGAACTCGACGTCGGCGGGCAGGAGCAGTTCTACCTGGAAGGGCAGATCAGCTACGCCATCCCCAAGGAGGGCGGAACGATGCATGTGCATTGCTCCACCCAGCATCCGAGCGAGATGCAGCACCTGATCGCCCATGCGCTGCACCTGCACTCGAACGAGGTGCATGTGGAGTGCCGCCGCATGGGGGGCGGCTTCGGTGGCAAGGAATCGCAGTCGGGCCTGTTCGCCTGCATCGCCGCCGTGGCCGCCAACAAGCTGCGCCGGCCGGTCAAGCTGCGGCCCGACCGCGACGACGACTTCATGATCACCGGCCGCCGCCACTGCTTCTGGTACGAGTACGAGGTCGGCTACGACGACGAAGGCCGCCTCCTGGGCGCCGAAATCACGATGGTCTCGCGCGCGGGCCACTCGGCCGACCTCTCCGGCCCGGTGATGACGCGGGCCCTGTGCCACTTCGACAACGCCTACTGGCTGCCCGAGGTGTCGATGCACGGCTTCTCGGGCCGCACCAACACACAGAGCAACACGGCCTTCCGCGGCTTCGGCGGGCCGCAGGGCGCGATCGCGGTCGAGTACATCCTCGACTCGGTGGCGCGGGCGCTGGGACGCGACGCGCTGGCCGTGCGCCGCGCCAACTTCTACGGCACGACCGAGCGCAACGTGACGCCCTACGGCCAGACGGTGACCGACAACGTCATCCACGAACTGGTGGACCAGCTGGCCGACAGCAGCGGCTACGAGGCGCGCCGGGCCGCGATCGCGCAATTCAACGCCGGCAGCCCGGTGCTCAAGCGCGGCCTGGCGCTGACGCCCATCAAGTTCGGCATCAGCTTCAACGTGCCGCACTTCAACCAGGCCGGCGCGCTGGTGCACGTCTATACCGACGGCTCGATCCTCGTGAACCACGGCGGCACCGAGATGGGCCAGGGCCTGAACACCAAGGTCGCGCAGGTGGTGGCGCACGAGCTGGGCGTGGAGTTCGAGCGCGTGCGGGCGACCGCCACCGACACCACCAAGGTGGCCAACACCTCGGCGACCGCCGCGTCCACCGGCGCCGACCTGAACGGCAAGGCGGCGCAGGATGCGGCGCGCCAGATCCGCGTGCGCCTGGCCGAATGCGCGGCGCGCCGGCACGGCGGCACGCCGGACGAGGTGCACTTCGCCAACGGCAAGTTGCAGGTGGCCGGCCGCGAGCTGGCCTTCGCCACGGTGGTGGCCGAGGCCTACACCGACCGTGTGCAGCTGTGGTCCGACGGCTTCTACAGCACCCCTGGCCTGCACTGGAATTCGCAGACCATGCAGGGCCACCCCTTCTACTACTTCGCGTACGGCGCCGCCGTGAGCGAGGTGGTGGTGGACACGCTCACCGGCGAGTGGAAGCTGCTGCGCGCCGACGTGCTGCACGACGCCGGCCGCTCGCTCAACCCTGCCGTGGACATCGGCCAGGTGGAGGGCGCCTTCATCCAGGGCATGGGCTGGCTCACCACCGAGGAACTCGTGTGGCATCCCGCGAGCGGCAAGCTCATGACGCACGCGCCGAGCACCTACAAGATTCCCACCGCCAACGACTGCCCGCCGGTGTTCAACGTGCGCCTGTTCGACGGGCCGAACGCCGAGGATTCCATCCACCGCAGCAAGGCGGTGGGCGAGCCGCCGCTGCTGCTGCCCTTCTCGGTGCTGTTCGCGATCCGCGACGCGGTGTCGGCCGTGGGCGGGCACCGGGTCGATCCGCCGCTGCGCGCGCCGGCGACCAGCGAAGCGATCCTGTCGGCGATCACCGCCGTCCAGAACGCGGCCTGAGCATGTCCTGCCCTGCCTGTGGCGCGGGCCTCGCGGCTTCGCGCGCTATAACCACGCCCGCTTTCCCTCGATGAAACGGATGTGGCCATGAGAGACCAGGCGCTGTTCGACAAGATCGATCTTCATCTCATCCGGGTGCTGCACACCGTGCTGACCGACCGCAGCGTTTCGCGTGCCGCCATCCGCCTGGGCATGTACCAGCCGGCCGTGTCGGCGGCGCTCAAGCGGCTGCGCGAGCTGGCGGGCGACCCGCTGCTGGTGCGTTCGGGCTCGGGCATGGTGCCCACCGACGCCGGGCTGCGCATGATCGAGCCCGCCGCAAGCATCCTGCGCGCGGCCGAGATGCTGTTCTCCGACGCGCGTGGCTTCGATCCGCAGACGGCGGGCACCACCTTCCGGATCGCGGCCAGCGACTACCTCGATCCCCTGTTCCTGCCCATGGTGCTCACGCAGATCAAGCGGCTGGCGCCGATGGCACGCGTCGAGATCCATCCGCTGTCCTCGGACGGCGACTACCACGCGCATCTCGCGCAGGGCGAGCTCGACCTGGTCATTGGCAACTGGCTCAAGCCGCCGGAGGATCTGCACATGTCGCGCCTGTTCGGCGACGAGGTGGTGTCGATGGTGAGCGCCGAGCACCCCGCGGTGCGGCGCGGCTGGACGCTCGACACCTGGCTGGAGGCTGAGCACATCGCGCCCACGCCCACGCACCCCGGTGCGCGCGGGATCATCGACCAGATGCTCGATGCGATCGGGCGCCAGCGCAACATCACGGCACGCTGCGCGCACTTCGGCCTCATGCCGGACATGGTGGCATCGAGCCTGCTGGTGCTCACCACGGGCCGGCAGTTCTGCGAGCGCTTCGCCGAGCGGCTGCCGCTGCAGATCCTCGATTGCCCCGCCACCCTGCCGCGGCTGCTCTATTACCAGCTGTGGCACGAGCGCACCCATTCGTCGAGCGCGGCGCAGTGGCTGCGCGAGCAGGTCAAGGGCGTGGCGGCCTCGCTGCGCCCGCCGCCGTCGTCCTGAGAGGCGGCGCCACCCGAATACACAACAACAGGAGACACGACCCATGAACTGGACCGAGCGCATCTTCAAGCTGCGCGAACACGGCACGAACGTGCGCACCGAGGTGGTGGCCGGCCTCACCACCTTCCTCACGATGGCCTACATCATCTTCGTCAACCCCTCGATCCTGGGCGACGCGGGGATGCCCAAGGAATCGGTCTTCGTCGCCACCTGCCTGATCGCGGCGCTGGGCACGGCCATCATGGCGCTGTACGCGAACTACCCGATCGCGCTGGCCCCGGGCATGGGACTCAATGCCTACTTCGCCTACGTGGTGGTGCTGCACATGGGCTTCACCTGGCAGGCGGCGCTCGGGGCGGTGTTCGTGTCCGGCTGCCTGTTCCTGCTGGTCACGGTGTTCCGGCTGCGCGAGCTGATCATCCGCGGCATCCCGCTGTCGCTGCGCTACGCGATCACGGTGGGCATCGGGCTCTTCCTGGCGCTGATCGCGCTCAAGAGCGCGGGCATCGTGGCGCCCTCGAAGGCCACCTACGTGACGCTGGGCGACCTGCACACGCCGCAGGCGGTGCTGGCGGTGCTGGGCTTCTTCCTCATCGTCGTGCTGGACCGGCTCAAGGTGCCCGGCGCCATCCTCATCGGCATCGTGGCCGTCACGCTGGCGAGCTTCTTCGTCGCGGGCAACGAGTACCGCGGCATCTTCTCGGCGCCGCCCTCGATCGCGCCGACCTTCCTGCAGCTGGACATCAAGGCTGCGCTGGCCGGCGGCATCCTCAACGTGATCCTCGTGTTCTTCCTCGTCGAGCTCTTCGACGCCACCGGCACGCTGATGGGTGTGGCCAAGCGGGCCGGCCTGCTGGTGCCGGGCAAGATGGACCGGCTCAACAAGTCGCTGCTGGCCGATTCGGCCGCCATCTTCGCCGGCTCGCTGCTGGGCACATCGAGCACCACGGCCTACGTCGAGAGCGCCGCCGGCGTGCAGGCCGGCGGCCGCACGGGACTCACGGCGCTCACGGTGTCGGTGCTGTTCCTGGCCTGCCTCTTCATCGCGCCGCTGGCCGGTGTGGTGCCGGCCTATGCGACGGCGCCGGCTTTGTTCTTCGTGGCATGTTTGATGCTGAGGGAACTGACAGAACTGAACTGGGACGAGACCACCGAGGTCGTGCCCGCCGCCGTGACGGCGCTGGCCATGCCTTTCACCTACTCCATCGCCAACGGGCTGGCCTTCGGCTTCATCACCTACGCGGTGCTCAAGCTGTTCACCGGCCGGGCGCGCGAGGTGCACTGGATGGTGTGGGTGATCGGGGGCATCTTCCTGTTCAAGTTCATCTGGATCGAAGGCCATTGAGCCGGCCCCGGCCGGCTCGACAGCGGTGACAATGCGGGAACTTTGCATGCTATTGTTTTCATAGCTGCCGGCGCCCGCCCCGCGGGCGTTTCGAGGGTTTTTCATACATAAACAGAGCGACGACCGAAGGCCACCCATGTCCACCCCCAGACTCCAGCTCGCGGGCATCACCAAGCGCTACCCCTCCGTGGTGGCCAACAGCGGCGTATCGCTGACGGTGCAGCCGGGCGAAACCCACGCCGTGCTCGGCGAGAACGGCGCCGGCAAGTCGACGCTGATGAAGATCATCTACGGCTCCGTCAAGCCCGACGAGGGCACGGTGGACTTCAACGGCCAGCCGGCGCACATCCGCAACCCGCAGGAGGCGCGGGCGCTGGGCATCAGCATGGTGTTCCAGCACTTCAGCCTGTTCGACACGCTCACGGTGGCCGAGAACGTGTGGCTGGGGCTGGACAAGAGTCTCAGCCTCGCCGAGGTCACGCGCCGCATCGTCGCCAAGGCCGGCGAGTACGGGCTGGAGATCGATCCCCAGCGGCCCGTGCACACGCTGTCGGTGGGCGAGATGCAGCGCGTCGAGATCATCCGCGCCCTGCTGACCGACCCCAAGCTGCTGATCCTCGACGAGCCCACCTCGGTGCTCACGCCGCAGGCCGTGCTCAAGCTCTTCGTCGTGCTCAAGAAGCTGGCGTCGCAGGGCTGCTCGATCCTCTACATCAGCCACAAGCTGCACGAGATCCGCGAGCTGTGCACCGCCTGCACGGTGCTGCGGGGCGGCAAGGTCACGGGCGTGTGCAACCCGCAGCACGAGACCAACGAGTCGCTCTCGCGCCTGATGATCGGCGCCGAGCCGCCGCCGCTGCAGCACCGGCCGTCGAACATCGGTGCCGTCGCGCTGCACGTGAACGGCCTGAGCCTGCCGCGCGAGGACCAGTTCGGCGTCGACCTCGAGGGGGTCGCGCTGCAGGTGCGCGGCGGCGAGGTGGTTGGCGTGGCGGGCGTGTCGGGCAACGGCCAGAAGGAACTGCTCTACGCGCTGTCGGGCGAGGACGTGCGGGCCGAGCCGGGCATGGTCGACGTCTTCGGCCAGCCCGCCGGCCACCTGCGGCCGCGCGCGCGGCGCCGGCTGGGACTGCATTTCGTGCCCGAGGAGCGGCTGGGTCGCGGGGCCGTGCCGACGCTGGGCCTCGCGCACAACCTGCTGCTCACGCGCGACGACGCGGTGGGCGCGGGCGGGTGGCTGCGCACCGGCCAGATGGAGCGCCAGGCGCGCGCCATCATCGAGCGCTTCAAGGTCAAGGCCGGCGGACCCAACGCCGCGGCCAAGTCGCTGTCGGGCGGCAACCTGCAGAAGTTCATCGTCGGCCGCGAGATCGACGCCAACCCCAGGCTCTTCATCGTCTCGCAGCCGACCTGGGGCGTGGACGTCGGTGCCGCGGCGCTGATCCGCGCCGAGATCCTGGCGCTGCGCGACGCCGGCTGCGCGGTGCTGGTGGTCAGCGAAGAGCTGGACGAGCTCTTCGAGATCAGCGACCGGCTGCACGTGATCGCCAAGGGGCGGCTGTCACCCTCGATCGATCGCGCTGCGGCCACCGTGCCGCAGATCGGCGAGTGGATGAGCGGGCTGTGGGACGGCGCGGCCGCCGCACGCCCGGTGCAGAACGTGGAGGAGGGCGCCCATGCTCAAGCTTGAACTGCGGCCGCAGCTGTCGCGTTTCTGGAGCTACGGCTCCCCCATCCTGGCGCTGGCGATCACGGTGGTGATCGGCATCGCGCTCTTCGCCGCCCTGGGCAAGGACCCGGTGCGCGGGCTGCAGGTGTTCTTCTGGGAGCCGATCAAGAGCCCCTACGCCATCGGCGAGCTGCTGGTGAAGGCGACGCCCCTGCTGATCATCGCGCTGGGGCTGGCGGTGTGTTTCCGCTCCAATGTGTGGAACATCGGCGCCGAAGGCCAGTTCGTCCTCGGTGCCATCGCCGCCGGCGGCGTGGCGCTGCTGGCCGACAAGGCGACCGGGCCGTGGATCATCCCGGCCATCCTCGTGGCCGGCGTCCTTGGCGGCATGCTGTGGGCGGCCATCGTGGCCTGGCTGCGCGACGTGTGCAACGCCAACGAGATCCTCACCAGCCTGATGCTGGTCTACGTGGCCACGCTGCTGCTGCTGTGGCTGGTCGGCGGGCCCTGGAAAGACCCCATGGGCTACAACTTCCCGCAGACCAAGACCTTCGAGGCCGTGACACAGATGCCCCGGCTCATGAAGGGCTCGCGCGTGTCGATCGGCGTGCCGATCGCGCTGGTCGGCGTGGCGGTGCTGTGGGTCTTCCTCTTCCGCACGCGCCTGGGCTTCGCGCAGCAGGTCGGCGGCCTGGCGCCGGCGGCGGCGCGCTATGCCGGCTTCTCGGCGCGGCGCGCGGTGTGGATCGCGCTGCTCACCTCGGGCGCGGCGGCCGGCCTGGCCGGCGCGCTCGAAGTGGCCGGCCCCATCGGGCAGCTCACGCCGTACGTGCCGGCGGGCTACGGCTTCGCGGCCATCATCGTGGCCTTCGTGGGCCGGCTGCATCCGGTGGGCATGGTCTTCTCGGCCATCCTGATGAGCATGTTCTACATCGGCGGCGAGCTGGCCCAGTCGCGCCTGGGGCTGCCGAAGTCGCTCACCGCGGTGTTCCAGGGCCTGCTGCTGTTCACGCTGCTGGCCTGCGACACGCTGGTGGCGTACCGCATCCGCATGAAGGCCCATGCGCGGCCGGTCTCCGCGGCTGCCGGTACGGCATCGCTCCAGGCCTCGACACCAGAAATCGCCAGCCAGGCAAAGGGGGCCTGACATGAACCCCCACGCTCATCACTTCGTGTGTTCGCTGCCCCCCAAGGGGGCGCAGGCCTCCCTTGGGGCGGCCCGGCAGGAGACCTGACATGGAAAACTACGCACTCCTCCTGGGCGCCATGCTCAGCGCCGGCACGGTGCTGGCGATCGCGGCCCTGGGCCTGCTCATCAACGAGAAGGCCGGCATCGTCAACCTGGGCGCCGAGGGCATGATGCTGTGCGCCGCCATCGCGGGCTTCGCGGGCTATGTGCACACGCACAACCCGTGGGTCGGCTTCCTCGCCGGCATGGCCGCCGGCGCGGCACTGGCGGCCGTCTTCGGCGTGCTGGTGATCTGGCTCAACACCAACCAGTACGCCACCGGCCTGGCACTGTCGCTCTTCGGCGTCGGCTTCTCGGCCTTCGTGGGCATCAACTACGTGCAGGCCAAGGCGCCGGGCGGCATGGGCTTCGCGATTCCCGTGCTCGGCGACATTCCCTTCGTCGGACCGGCGCTGTTCCGGCACCACCCGCTGGTGTATTTCGCGGTCGTGCTGACCTTCGCGCTGGTCTGGTTCCTGTACCGCACCCGTGCCGGACTGGTGCTGCGCTCGGTCGGCGAGTCCCCCGAATCGGCCCATGCGCTGGGCTATCCGGTGCGCCGCATCCGCCTGCTGGCCGTGGTGGCCGGCGGCGCATTGTGCGGGCTCGCAGGTGCCTACCTGTCGGTGGTGTACACGGGCCTGTGGGTCGAGAACATGGTGGCCGGCCGCGGCTGGATCGCGCTGGCGCTGACCACCTTCGCCACCTGGCGGCCGGTGCGGGTGCTGCTGGGCGCCTACCTCTTCGGCGGCGTGACGCAGCTGGGTTTCCACCTGCAGAGCGCGGGGGTCGAGGTGCCCAGCCAGTTCCTGGCCATGATGCCGTACCTGGCCACGATCGTCGTGCTGGCCCTGATCTCGCGCAACCCGGCCTTCATCCGCGTGAACATGCCGGCCTCGATCGGCAAGCCCTTCTACCCGGGCTCCTGAGCTCGGCCGGGGCATTCATAATCGCGAGTCCTTTTTCCAGCCAACCTGTCCTGTCGAGGATCTCTTTCATGCAAGCACTGAACAAGCGCTCCCTGCTCAAGCTGGCCGCCCTGTCGGCCGTCGCGTCGGCCGCCCTGATGGGCTGCGGCAAGAAGGAGGAGGCCCCGGCGCCCGCCGCCGCACCGCCCGCGCCGGCACCGACCGCCGCCGCGCCGGCCCCGGCACCGGCCGCGCCGCTGAACATCGCCTTCGCCTACGTCGGCCCGGTGGGCGACGGCGGCTGGACCTTCGCGCACGACACCGCCCGCAAGGCGCTGGAAAAGGAATTCGGCGACAAGATCAAGACCACCTTCGTCGAGAGCGTGCCCGAATCGGCCGACGCCGAGCGCGTGTTCCGCGACTTCGTGGGCCAGGGCAACAAGCTGATCTTCGGCACCACCTTCGGCTACATGGAGCCGATGCTCAAGGTCGCCAACGATAGCAAGGACGTCAAGTTCGAGCATGCCACCGGCTACAAGACGGCCGAGAACATGCGCACCTACGACAGCCGCACGTACGAAGGCGCGTACATGGCCGGCATCATCGCCGGCGCCATGACCAAGTCGAACAAGCTGGGCGTGGTGGGCTCGGTGCCGATTCCCGAGGTGCTGCGCAACATCAACTCCTTCACCCTCGGCGCCCAGTCGGTGAACCCGAAGATCACCACCAACGTGGTGTGGGTCAACGAATGGTTCAGCCCGCCGAAGGAGACCGAGGCCGCCACGGCCCTGATCAACGGCGGCGCCGACGTGCTGTTCCAGAACACCGACTCGCCCGCCGTGCTCAAGACCGCACAGGAAAAGGGCAAGCGCGCCTTCGGCTGGGATTCGGACATGACCGCCTACGGTCCCAAGGCGCACCTGGCCTCGGCCATCATCAACTGGACGCCGTACTACGTGAAGGCCACCAAGGACGCGCTGGAAGGCACCTGGACCACCGGCCAGACCTGGTGGGGCGTGAAGGAAGGCGCGATCGACATCGTGTCGGTGGCCGAGGACGTGCCGGCCGACATCAAGGCCAAGGTCGAGGAAGTGAAGAAGGGCCTGAAGGACGGCAGCTTCACCATCTGGAAGGGCCCCATCGTCGGCCAGGACGGCAAGGAACTCGTCGCCGCCGGTGCGAACGCCGACGACAAGTTCCTTTCGGGCGTGAACTTCTACGTCAAGGGCGTGGAAGGCAAGGTGCCTGGAAAGAATTGACCACCCGGTTTCTTGCTCACTTCGTGTAGCCCGATCCCCCACGGGGGGCGCACGCAGCGGCCCGGCAGAACCGGTTCCGCGGGTGCCCTGGCATCGAAGACGGCCGCGCAAGCGGCCTTTTTATTTGGCGTGCGGCTTATGCTTGTGCATCGCCGTTGCCGAACCGAGTTCCGCCATGAACCTTCCCTTCGACCCCGCCGCCATCCCCGCCGACCGCCTGCCCGAGCTGCTGCGCACGATGCCCAAGGCCGAGCTGCACATGCACATCGAGGGTTCGCTCGAGCCCGAGCTGATCTTCGCGCTGGCGCAGCGCAACGGCGTCGCCATTCCCTACGCCAGCGTGGAAGAGCTGCGCAAGGCCTACGCCTTCACCAACCTGCAGAGCTTTCTCGACATCTACTACGCCGGCGCGAGCGTGCTGCTGAAGGCGCAGGACTTCCATGACATGGCCTGGGCCTACCTGGAGCGGGCGGCGGCTGACCGGGTGCTGCGCACCGAGATGTTCTTCGACCCGCAGACGCACACCGAGCGCGGCGTGGCCATGGAAACGGTGATCGACGGCCTGCACCGCGCCTGCATCGACGCCAAGGCGAAGCTCGGCGTCGATGCGCAGCTCATCCTGTGCTTCCTGCGCCATCTGAGCGAGGAAGACGCCTTCGCCACGCTGGAGCAGGCGCTGCCCTTCAGGGACAGGTTCATCGGCGTGGGCCTCGATTCGAGCGAGGTCGGCCATCCGCCCGAGAAGTTCGCCCGCGTGTTCGCCCGCTGCCGCGAGCTGGGCCTGCACCTCGTCGCGCATGCGGGCGAGGAGGGGCCGCCGGCCTACGTGTGGTCGGCGCTCGACGTGCTGAAGGTCGAGCGCATCGACCACGGCGTGCAGAGCACCCAGGACCCGGCCCTCATGAAGCGCCTGGCGGCCGACCGCATTCCGCTCACGGTGTGCCCGCTGTCGAACCAGAAGCTGTGCGTGTTCCCCGACCTCGCGCAGCACAACCTGGGCGCGCTGCTCGATGCCGGGCTGGTCGCCACGGTCAATTCGGACGACCCGGCCTATTTCGGCGGGTACATGAACGACAACTTCGTGCAGACCTTCGCGGCCACCGGGCTCACCGCGCAGCAGGCCTGGCAACTGGCCCGCAACAGCTTCGACGGCAGCTTCGCCGACGCGTCGGCCAAGCGCGGCTGGCTCGACAAGGTGGACGCGCATTTCGCGTCCTTTGCCTGACGCTTCGAAGGAAATCGGGCTGCGGCGCCCGTCCTTCCTGGGCAGGCCGCTATCGAAAGGATAGCGGCCCGGCACCGAGCGCCGCCGGCGAGCGGTCGGTGCTCGCAGCGATCGGTCCCATGCACGAAAGATGTTCCCGACATGGGCATTGGAAAGGCGCAGACTGGGTGCCCGATGCGACCCATTCCGGTCCCCCGCGTCGTGGATCGAAAGGAAAGCCGTCATGGTCACCGTCGCGTTGTTCGTCCGTCTCGAAGCGAAGCCGGGCAAAGAGAAAGAGGTCGAGAATTTCCTGCTGGGGGGTCTCCCTCTCGTCATGGAGGAGCCGGCCACGACGGCCTGGTTCGGCATTCGCCTGGGGCCGACCACCTTCGGCATCTTCGATGCCTTCCCCGATGAATCAGGCCGCCAGGCGCATCTGTCCGGCAAGGTGGCGGCGGCCTTGATGGCGCAGGCGGGCGAGCTGTTCTCGGAACCGCCCTCGATCCAGAAGGTCGACGTGCTCGCGGCCAAGCTACCCGGCTAGGGCGTCACCCGGGGGCCGGCCGGCCTCCGCTTGCGCAGCAGCGCTGCGTCGTTCTGCGGGGCCGCCATGCATCAGGACGCGGCGTCCTGCGCCATCCGGCGGCGCCGCTGCGCCCATGCGTTGCCCAACGCACCTGCGCCCATGAGCACGCAGGTGCCGATGAACACCGCCCGCATGCCGGCGTGCCCGCCGACGTACCCGCCCATCAACGGCCCGGCGACCTGGCCCACGTACTGCGCCGACACCGACCAGCCCAGCATCTGGCCCGCGGCGTTCTCGGGCACATGGTGGCGGATCACGGCCGCGATGCAGGGCAGCAGCCCGCCGAGCGACAGCCCCATGAGGAAGCGCAGCGCCACCAGCTGCCAGCCGGCGGTGACGAAGGCCTGCGGCACCAGGAGCAGCGCCGATACCGCGAGACAGGCGACGATCACGTTCCAGTGCCCGATGCGGTCGGCCAGTCGGCCCAGGCGCGCGGCCGACAGGATGCTGCCCAGCGCGGCGGCGGACATCACCACGCCGGCCACCAGCGTGACCTGCGACGCGTCGCGCACCAGCGTCGCCACGTAGACGGTGATGATCGGCTCGATCGACATGTTGGCCAGCATCAGCAGCATGCCGGTGACGAACATGGCCGCGACCGGCCCCTTGTCGGGGATCGAGGCCCAGCCGGCGCCCACGGGCATGCCCTTGGCGTCGCGGGGCCGCGGCGCCTCGCGGATCAGCAGGGCGGTGGCCAGGAAGGCCACGAAGATCACCGCGCCGGCGGCGAGGAAGGTCGCGCGGATGCCGATCAGCGGCGGCAGTGCGCCGCCGACCAGCGGGCCGACGAGGTTGCCCGCCATGATGGCCGAGGACATGGTGCCCAGCGCCCAGCCCGAACGGGCCTTGGGCGTCTGCGTGGCCACCAGCAGCATCGAGCCCGACGCGTAACCGCCCAGCAGGCCGGCCAGCAGCCGCAGGCCGACGAGCTGCCAGACGTCCTGCGCGATGCCGATCAGCGCCATGGCCACGGCCATGCCCAGGCTGGCGCGGATGAGCATCAGCTTGCGGCCATACAGGTCGGCCAGCCGGCCCCACAGCGGCGCCACCAGCGCGGCCGTGAGGAAGGTCGCACCGTAGGCCGCGCCCGACCATTGCACGATGGCCGCATGGTCCTTCACGCCCAGCTGCTCGACGTAC
This sequence comes from Comamonadaceae bacterium ALPHA2B, assembly GCA_005503065.1. GTDB lineage: Bacteria > Pseudomonadota > Gammaproteobacteria > Burkholderiales > Burkholderiaceae_C > Xenophilus. The sequence continues at coordinate 45,400 of SCOE01000014.1, read as the reverse complement.
AACGGCAGGAAGGGCAGCAGCAGGGTCATCGCCACGATGGTCGTGAACGAGCCGAACATGCACACCGCGAGGTTGCGGCGCCACGGGCCTTCGTCGGTCGTTCTGGAGGGCGCTTCGGTGGCCGCGGAAGACATGCCGTCGATTCTGCGGCGATCTGCGCCGGCGGCCCCTGCCGAATGGCGTCGGTGGGCTTCGCCAGCGCCGAGGCCTGCCGGGCGGGCTTCTACAATCGCGGTTCGCGCTGCAGGCGTCCCGGCTGCAGCGCGTTTGTTTTTCGTCGCTGGGCCGCCCCAAGACGAAAAGCATCCCCTCGGGGGATCGGTCGATGCGATGCGATCGACCGAGGGGCTTCCTTGTCACCGGGGCCATGTAGAGGAACACCATGTACAAAAACCTCGTCGGCCGCGCCGTTCTGGCGTGCGCCGCGACTTTTTCCTTTTGTCTCCCCACCCTGGCGCAGAAGCCGCCCGCCGAGCCGCTGAAGATCGGCTTCGTCTACGTGGCGCCGCTGTCCGATGCCGGCTGGGTGCGCCAGCACGACGAGGGCCGCAAGGCCATCGAGGCGGCACTGCCGGGGCAGGTGAAGACCACCTACGTCGAGAACGTGGCCGAAGGCGCCGACGCCGAGCGCGTGATCCGCGACCTCGCGATGCAGGGCAACCGGCTCATCTTCACGCCGAGCTTCGGCTACATGGAGCCGACGCTGAAGGTGGCCAAGGACTTCCCCGAGGTGAAGTTCGAATCCATCACCGGCTACAAGCGCGCGCCCAACGTGGCCACGGCCAACGCGCGCTACTACGAAGGCCGCTACCTCGCGGGCGTGGCGGCGGGCCGCATGACGAAGTCGAACATCGCCGGCTACGTGGCGGGCTTCCCGATTCCCGAGGTGCTGCAGGGCCTGAACGCCTTCACGCTGGGCATGCGTTCGGTCAACCCGAAGGCGCAGGTCAAGGTGGTGTGGCTCAACGTCTGGTTCGACCCGCCGCAGGAGCGCGACGCCGCCATGCGCCTGTTCGACCAGGGCGTGGACGTGATCGCCTTCCACACCGGCTCCACGGCCGTGATGAAGGCCGCGCAGGACCGCGGCCGCTGGGCCGTCGCCTACCACTCCGACATGCGCCAGGTGGCGCCGGATGCGCAGCTCGTCGCCGTCACCCACCGCTGGGGCGACTACGACACGCGCCGCGCCCGGGCGGTGCTCGACGGCACCTGGAAAAGCGAGGACACCTGGGGCGGCGTGAAGGAGGGCATGGTCCGCGTCGGCGACTTCGGCCCCAAGGTGCCGGACGCCGTGCGCCAGGAGGTGCTCGCGCGGCAGCAGGACATCGCCGCAGGGCGGCTGCAACCCTTTGCTGCCGGCGCACAGGATGTGCGCGACAACGAGGGCCATGTGGCCATCGCCAAGGGCAGCGCGCTCACCGACGGGCAGATCCTGCAGATGAACTGGCTGGCCGAGGGCGTGCAGGGGCGCCTCGCCCGCTGAGCCGGATGCTATCGTTTTCATAGCTGCCCGCGCCCGATCCACGGGCGCTGCAGGCTGATTCGGCTTGAAAGTTCCGGCACTGACCCGCGGGTGACTCGCGGCCTGGGAGGGCGCGCGGCGCGGCGCTACGATCGCGCGGCGCCCGGCCGCCCGCGCGGTGGCCGGGGCGTCCGAAGGATCCGCCCATGCCCCTTGCTCCTCCCACCCCGTCGGCCGCGTTCTCGGCCGCCGCGCCCATCCGCCACATCGACGACGTGCGACGCCTCGAGGCCACGCCGCTGGCCGAGGCGCTGACCGTCCGCAGCACCTACGAGATCTTCCGCAACTCGGCCGCCGCCTTCGGCCACAAGCCGGCGCTGACCTTCCTGCGCACCGGCAACCCGGCCGACGCGCCGCTGCGCTGGAGCTACGTGCAGCTGCTGGCCGGCATCCACCAGACCGCCAATGCGCTGCACGCCCTCGGCGTGGGCCCGCAGGACGCGGTCGCCGTGCTGCTGCCCGGCTGCCTGGAGTACCACCTGGCCCTCTGGGGCGGCGAGGCGGCCGGCATCGTGCAGCCGCTCAACCCGCTGCTCACCGACGAGAAGCTGGTGTCGCTCATGAACGCCGCCCGCGCCAAGGTGCTGATCACCTGGGGGAACGACGACGAATCGGGCATGTGGTCCAAGGCGATGCGCATCCGCGGCCAGGTGCCGACGCTGGTGCAGGTGCTGCGCGTGGCGCCGTTGAACGAAGACGCAGCGCCGCTGCTGCCGGAGGGCGTGGCCGATTTCGCGGCCGTGCGCGCCGCGCAGCCGGCCGACCGCCTGGTGAGCGGCCGAGACATCGCGCCCGCCGACATCGCCGCCTACTTCCACACCGGCGGCACCACCGGCGCGCCCAAGCTGGCGCGCCACAGCCACGGCGCCCAGGTGTTCACGGCCTGGGCGGGCGTGCAGCTCACGGGACTGGGACCGCAGGACATCACCATCAACGGCTACCCGCTCTTCCACGTCGCGGGCGTGTTGCCGGCCTCGCTGGCGTCGCTGTCGGCCGGGGTCGAGGTCATCATTCCCACCACCGCGCTGATGCGCAACAAGGAAGTGCTGGCGAACTACTGGCGCCTGGTCGACAAGTACAAGCCGACCTCGCTCTCGGCCGTGCCCACCGTGCTGGCCGCGCTGGCGAACGTGCCGCTGGATGGCGCCGACATCTCCTCCATCCGCTACTGCCGCACCGGCGCCGCCGTGCTGCCGCCCGAGCTGGGCCAGCGCTTCGAGCGCCAGTTCGGCCTGCACGTGCACGAGAGCCTGGGCATGACCGAGATGGCGGGCATCTCCACCATCACGCCGCCGGGCGTGGTCGGGCCCGCGGGCTGCGTGGGCTTTCGCCTGCCGTATTCGCAGCTGCGCATCGTCGCGCTCGACGTGCAGGGCGGCGCGAGCAACCAGGACGTGGCACCGGGCGAGACGGGCATGGTGCTCTTCAAGTCGCCCAACCTGTTCTCGGGCTTTCTGGACGAGAAGGACACGGCCAAGGCCTTCACGCCCGACGGCTGGCTGGCCACCGGCGATCTGGGCTGGCTCGACGGCGACGAGCGGCTCAACCTCACCGGCCGCTCCAAGGACCTGATCATCCGCAGCGGCCACAACATCGACCCCAAGACCATCGAGGACGCGCTGGGCACGCACCCCGCCGTGCAGCTCACGGCCGCGGTGGGTGCCCCCGATGCCTACGCCGGCGAGTTGCCGGTCGTGTTCGCGACGCTGGTCCCGGGCGCGCAGGCGACGCCGGAGGAACTGCTGGCCTTCGCCGCCGAGCGGGTGGACGAGGCGCCGGCCCGGCCCAAGGCCGTGTACCTCGTCGACCACATGCCGATGACGAACGTGGGGAAGATCTTCAAGCCCGAGCTGCGGCAGATGGCCGCCTGCCGCGTGGCCGACGCGCTCATCGCGCAGGCTGCCGATCAGATGGGCGTTGCAGCGTCCGAACGCCCGAAGGCGCAGGCCGACGGTGACGCTGGCGTGCGCGTGACCGTGCCTGCCGGCGCCCGGGCGGGCGCCTTGCGTGCGGCACTGGAGGCCTCGCTCGGAGCCCTGCCGGCCAAGGTGCGCATCGAGGGCCCCTGAGCCCGGCACCGCGCACCCGCATACACGCCGGCCGGATGCCGGCTATCCGCCGAGGCATATCCCGGACGGCGCGCAATTCGTTAAGCTGATCCGATGATTGCCTACCGTGCCGCCCTCCTGCGCTTCGACGATGCCGGACGCCCCCTCTACGACGAGGACGGCCTGCTGGTCGTGGCCGCCGACGCGCAGGGCCGCCAGCGCGTGCTCGACGCCGGCGACTTCCGCGCCGTGTCGGCGCGCCATCCCGACGTGCCGGTGACGCACCTGCCGGGCCGCATCCTGGCGCCGGGCTTCATCGACATGCACATCCACTTTCCGCAGACCGACATCATCGGTGCGCCCGCGGAAGGGCTGCTGCCCTGGCTCGAGAACTACACCTTCCCGGCCGAGAGCCGCTTCGCCGACCCGGCGCATTCGGCCGAGGTGGCCGGCTTCTTCCTCGACGAGCTGATGCGCAATGGCGTCACCACCGCGCTGACTTTCGCGACCTCGCACCCGGCCTCGGTCGACGCCTTCTTCGAGGCCTCGCAACGGCGGAAGCTGCGCATGATCGGCGGCAAGGTGCTGCAGGACCGCCATTCGCCCGACGGCGTGCGCGACCAGACCGAGCAGAGCCTGGTCGACACCGAGGCGCTGATCCGCCGCTGGCACAAAGTCGACCGGCTGGGCTATGCGATCACGCCGCGCTTCGCGCCCAGCTGCACCGACGCCCAGCTCGCCGGTGCCGGCGAACTGGCCACCACCTACAGCGACACCTGGATCCATTCGCACGTGGCCGAGAACCTCGACGAGGTGAAGTGGGTGCGCGAGCTGTTTCCGAAGGCGCGTTCCTACCTCGACGTGTACGTCGGCTTCCGGCTGATGCGCGAGCGCGCGGTGTACGCGCACTGCATCCATTTCGACGACGCCGACCGCGCGCTCATGCGCGAGACCGGCGCCGCGGCCGCGGTCAGCCCCACGAGCAACCTGTTCCTGGGCAGCGGCTTCTTCGACTTCGAGGGCGCGCAGCGCATCGGCTACCACCACGGCCTCGCCAGCGACGTCGGCGGCGGCACCAGCTTCAGTCCCTTCCATACCATGCTGGCCGCGTACTACGTCGGCCGCGAAGGCCAGACCAAGCCGGGCCTGAGCCTGGCGCCCTCGCAGCTGTGGTGGCGCCACACCGGCGCCGCGGCCGAGGCGCTGGGCCTGGCGGGCGTGGTGGGCAACCTGCAGCCCGGCTGCGAGGCGGACTTCCTGGTGCTGAATCCTGCCGCCACGCCGCTGCTGGCGCGCAAGACGGCGCGCGCCCAGAACGTCGAGGAACTGCTCTTCTCGATGATCGTGCTGGGCGACGACCGGCTGGTCGAGCGCACGGTGATCTCGCAGGCGGCCGCGGCCTGACCGGGCCGCATGCCAAAATGGCCGCCCTCGCGCGCGGCCGTCGCAGCCATCGCCACGTGCCGCCGGGGCGCCCCTGCACTGCAGGGCATTCGTCACCAGCACTGAACACACACACGAGGGCGGCATGTCCATCAAGAGCGACAAATGGATCCGGCGCATGGCCGAGCAGCACGGCATGATCGAGCCCTTCGAGCCGGGCCAGGTGCGCGAGCGTGACGGTCACAAGCTCATCAGCTACGGCACCAGCAGCTACGGCTACGACATCCGCTGCGCGCCGGAATTCAAGGTCTTCACCAACATCCACAGCACGGTGGTAGACCCCAAGCACTTCGACGAGAAGAGCTTCGTCGACTTCCATGGCGACAGCTGCATCATCCCGCCCAACAGTTTCGCGCTGGCGCGCACCGTGGAGTACTTCCGCATCCCGCGCAACGTGCTGACCATCTGCCTGGGCAAGAGCACGTACGCGCGTTGCGGCATCATCGTCAACGTCACGCCCTTCGAGCCCGAGTGGGAAGGCTACGTGACGCTGGAGTTCTCCAACACCACGCCGCTGCCGGCCAAGATCTACGCCGGCGAGGGTTGCGCCCAGGTGCTGTTCTTCGAGAGCGACGAGGTGTGCGAGACCAGCTACAAGGACCGTGGCGGCAAGTACCAGGGCCAGCACGGCGTGACGCTGCCCAAGGCCTGAGCGCCTGAACGAGCGGCCTGCGGCGTCCTACACGGTCATGCGCGGCGCGCCGGTGGGCACGGCGGGGGGGCGCGCAGACCATGCCGGCACATCCACAAGGAGCCGGCCATGTCCTCTCCCTTCCACGTCGACGGCGAGTTCTCGCCCTATCGCGCACTGTTCGTCGCGGCGCTGCTGGCAGTCGTGCTGGCCCAGGTCGCGGCCATGTTCATGGTGACGCGCGGCCAGGTGCTGCAGGCCGCGCAGCGTGATGCGCAGGCGCGCGTCGCGGTGGCGTCGCCGGCCGACACCTCGTCTCCCGAGACGGCCCTGGCACCGGCCCGCATGCTGGTCGCCGGCGGCGACATGCCGGTGCGCTGAGCGCGTACCATCACGCCACGTCGCGCGGCGGTGGACGCGCCAAGGGGAACGACATGAGATGGGAAGGCAACCGCGAATCCGACAACGTGGAAGATCGCCGCTCGGAAGGCGGCGGCGGCTTCGGCGGCCTGCCGATCGGCGGGCGCGGCGTCGGGCTCGGCACCATCGCCGTGGCCCTGATCGCGGGCTGGATCTTCGGCATCAACCCGCTCACGCTGCTGAGCATGTTCGCCGGCAACGGCGCGCCGGTGGTGCAGCAGCAACAGGGTCCCGCCCATCCGCCCCCGGCCAACGACGAGGCGGCGCGCTTCGTCTCCACCGTGCTGGCCGACACCGAAGACGTGTGGAAGCCGATCTTCCAGGCTGGCGGCGCGACGTATCGCGACCCCAAGCTCGTCCTGTTCCGTGGCATGACGCCCACCGCCTGCGGTACCGGCCAGAGCGCGATGGGCCCGTTCTACTGTCCCGGCGACCAGAAGGTCTACATCGATCTGAGCTTCTTCGATACGCTGCAGCGCCAGCTGGGCGCCGGCGGCGAATTCGCGCGTGCCTACGTGATCGCGCACGAGGTGGGCCACCATGTGCAGAACCAGCTGGGCATCACCGGCAAGGTCGACTCGATGCGCGGCCGCATCAGCGAGCGCGAGCAGAACGCGCTGTCGGTGCGCGTGGAGCTGCAGGCCGACTGCTTTGCCGGCGTGTGGGCCAACAAGGCCAACAACGCGCGCCAGATCCTGGAGCAGGGCGACATCGAGTCGGCCATGAATGCGGCCGCGAAGATCGGCGACGACGCGCTGCAGCGCTCCGCCGGCCGCGCCGTGGTGCCCGACAGCTTCACGCACGGCACCAGCGCGCAGCGCCAGCGCTGGTTCTCCAACGGCTTCAAGACCGGCTCGATCAAGGCCTGCGACACCTTCAACACCAACAGCCTTTGATGGCTGCCGGGTTCGCGATGACAGGCCAAAAGGGGCCGCAGCGCCCGTCCGGCGGGCGCGAGCAGCTATCTTTCTGATAGCAAAGTGAGGCGTAACCGCATTGTCACTGCCGCTTTTTGCGGCAGTGCGACAATCGGGGGCTTCATGAGTACTCTCTATTCCGACCTCGCGCTGGCGGATCCCCTCAAGCGCGCCGTAGCCGACATGGGCTACGAGAACATGACGCCGATCCAGGCGCAGGCCATCCCGGTGGTGCTGTCGGGCCAGGACGTGATGGGCGCCGCTCAGACGGGCACCGGCAAGACGGCCGCCTTTTCGCTGCCCTTGCTGCAGCGCCTGCTCAAGCACGAGAACGCTTCCACCTCGCCGGCCCGGCACCCGGTGCGCGCGCTGGTGCTGCTGCCCACGCGCGAGCTGGCCGACCAGGTGGCCCAGCAGGTCAAGATGTACGCCAAGTACACGCAGCTGCGCAGCACGGTGGTTTTCGGCGGCATCGACATGAAGCCGCAGACGGCCGAGCTCAAGAAGGGCGTCGAGGTGCTGGTCGCCACGCCGGGCCGGCTGCTGGACCATATCGAGGCCAAGAACGCGGTGCTCAACCAGGTCGAGTACGTGGTGCTCGACGAGGCCGACCGCATGCTGGACATCGGCTTCCTGCCCGACCTGCAGCGCATCCTGTCGTACCTGCCCAAGCAGCGCACCACGCTGCTCTTCTCGGCCACCTTCTCGCCCGAGATCAAGCGGCTGGCCGGCAGCTACCTGCAGAACCCGGTCACCATCGAGGTGGCGCGGCCCAACGAGACGGCGTCCACCGTCGAGCAGCATTTCTACAGCGTGGGCGACGACGACAAGCGCCGCGCGCTCAAGCAGATCGTGCGCCAGCGCGGCATCACCCAGGCCTTCGTCTTCGTCAACAGCAAGCTGGGCTGTGCCCGGCTGGCGCGCTCGCTGGAGCGCGAGGGCCTGCGCTGCACGGCCCTGCACGGCGACAAGAGCCAGGACGAGCGCCTCAAGGCGCTGGCGGCCTTCAAGGCCGGCGAGGTCGACCTGCTGGTGTGCACCGACGTGGCCGCGCGCGGCCTCGACATCAAGGACGTTCCCGCGGTCTTCAACTTCGACGTGCCCTTCAACGCCGAGGACTACGTGCACCGCATCGGCCGCACGGGCCGGGCCGGCGCCTCGGGGCTGGCCGTGACCTTCGCCGGCGGTGGCAACGACGTGCGCCTCGTGGCCGACATCGAGAAGCTGATCAAGAAGAAGATCGAACTCGAGCCCATCGAGTTCGAGGATGAGCGTCCGCGCGGCCGCATCAACGACGGGCGCCGCCACTGGCGCGAGGCCGGCGAGGCGGGCGATGCCCGTGACGCGCTCGACCGCCCGCGCGATTCGCGCGCCGAGGGTTACCGTTCGCCGCGCCCGCAGCGCACGCCGTCGGCGCCGCGCGACCCCTTCTTCGACAAGCCCTACGAGGCCGGCGAGCGTGAGGAAGCACCGGCCTGGGAAGCGGCCGCCAAGGCGCCCGCGCCGCGCGTGTCGACCAACATCAAGAGCAAGCGCAAGGTGGCGGCGCTGTTCAAGTCGTCCGAGCCGGCCAACTGAGTGTTGGCTGCGCCACGCGGCGGCCTGCGGAATCCAAGCGAAATTGAGCTGCAGCGCCCGCGGGACGGGCGCGGGCAGCTATAAAAAATATAGCGTTTGGCCTCAGCCGGGGGCCTGTGCCTGCGGGCAGCGCACCTGCAGCCGCTCCCGCTCGGCCAGCGTGGCGCCGATGCGCACGGCGCTGAGGCAGCCGCCCCAGACGCAGCCCGTGTCCGTCGACAGCAGATCGGGGCGCGACAGCCAACCCAGCGTCGACCAATGGCCGAAGGCGAGCACCGCGTCGGCGGTGCGGCGGCCCGGCACGTCGAACCAGGGCAGATAACCCTCGGGCGCCTCGCCGGCGCCGTCCTTGGTCTCGAACTCCATCTCGCCCTCGGCGGTACAGAAGCGCAGGCGCGTGAGGGCGTTGACGATGACGCGCAGGCGGGCGCTGCCGGTCAGCGCGTCGTTCCAGCGCGCCGGTTCGTTGCCATACATCTCGGAGAGGAAGCCGCCGAGCGCGGGGCTGCGCAGCACGGCCTCGAGTTCGCCGGCGCAGGCCATCGTCGTGGCCACGTCCCACGCCGGCAGCACGCCGGCATGGACCATGAGCAGGTCCTGCCCGCCGATGCGCCGGTGCAGCGCCATGGATTGCGCACGCAGCCAGTCGAGCAGCGCGGCGCGGTCGGGTGCATCGAGGATCAGCCCCAGCGTGTCGCGCCGGCCCGGCCTGCGCACGCCGTGCGCCACGCCCAGCAGGTGCAGGTCGTGGTTGCCCAGCAGGCTCTGCGCCGCACCGCCCAGCGCCTGCACGCGGCGCAGCACGGCCAGCGAATCGGGACCGCGGTTGACCAGGTCGCCCAGCAGCACGAGCTGGTCGCGGCTGGGCGAGAACGCGATCTCGCCGAGCAGGCGACCCAGTGCCTCGTCGCAGCCCTGCACGTCGCCGATGAGATAGAGTGACATTCCTTCATTCTCTCCCCGCCCTCGATGGACGTTCTTCTGTTGGCGTTGCTGACGACGTGCAATGCGTTGTTCGCGATGTCCGAAATGGCGCTGGCCACCAGCCGGCGCGCCCGCCTGGCCGCCCTGGCCGAAGCCGGCGATGCCGGTGCCATCGCCGCCCTCAAGCTGATGGAATCGCCGACGCAGTTCCTGTCGACGGTGCAGATCGGTATCACCTCCATCGGCATGCTCAGCGGCATCGTGGGCGAGGCGGCCTTCGCCGGGCCGCTGGCCGTGTGGATGGAGTCGCACGGCATGGGCGCAGGCACCGCGAGCGTGGTGTCGACGGCGCTGGTGGTCACGGCCATCACCTTCTTCACCATCATCTTCGGCGAGCTGGTGCCCAAGCGCATCGGACAGCTGTACCCGGAGCCGGTGTCGCGCTGGATCGCGCGGCCCATGCGGGTGCTGGCCAAGGTCGCCAAGCCCTTCGTGTGGCTGCTGTCGGGCGCCACGGCCACGGTGCTCAAGCTGCTGCGCATCGATTCGACGGGCGCCCGGGCCGTGACCGAGGAGGAGATCTCCGCCAGCCTGGAGGAGGGCGTCGATGCCGGCGTCATCGAACTGCACGAGCACCAGATGGTGCGCAACGTGTTCCACCTCGACGAGCGACGCCTGTCGTCGCTGATGGTGCCGCGCGCCGACATCGAATGGATGCAGGCCAGCTTCACCGTGGCCGACGCGCTCGACAAGGTGGCGTCGGCCGCGGCGCTCAACCTCGTGCACTCGTGGTACCCGGTGTGCCGCAACTCGCTGGACGACGTGGTCGGCGTGATCAGCGTGGCACGCCTGCTGCAGCTGGGCCGCCACCACGAGGGCACGATCGAATCGGCGGTGCAGACCGCCTCCTTCGTGCCCGAGACGCTGACCGGGCTCGAACTGCTCGAGCAGTTCCGCGCCCGCGCCGGACGGCTGGTGTTCGTGGTCGACGAATACGGCGTGGTGCAGGGCCTGATGACGCCGCGCGACCTGCTCGAAGCCATCACAGGCGAACTGCAGCCCGGCATGGCCGCCGACGCCTGGGCGACGCCGGGCGAGGACGGCAGCTGGGAGCTCGACGGGCTCATGCCGGTGTCGGAGCTGCGTGCGCGGCTGGCCATCCGCGAGCTGCCCGACGAGGAGCGCGGCCGCTACAACACCGTGGCCGGCCTGCTCATGTCGGTGTCGGGCCACCTGCCCGAGGTCGGCGAGCGCATCGACTGCGCCGGCTGGCAGTTCGAGGTGCTGGCGCTCGACGGCCGGCGCATCGACCGCGTGCGGGCGCGGGCGCTGGAGGAACCGGCCGAGGCCGGGCTGTCGACCCAGGACTGACGCAGTCGGTCTTCGATCATCAAGAGCCGGTCGGGCTGAGCCCGTCGAAGCCTTGCACCGCGCTTCGACGAGCTCAGCGTGAACGGATGATTGTTGTCGACTGCGGCGGTGGCATCCGCCGTGGGGAGCGGTGCCGCATCAGGGTGCCGCGGCGATGTCGGCGTGGCGCGGATGCGTCCGCCGCCACTGCCAGGGCGGCGTGGCACGCTCGCCCTCGCGCCAGAGCCCGCGCCGGTGCGCGCGGGCATCGTCCTCGGCCGCGGCGTAGCGTGCCCGTTCGTCCGCGGTCTGGGCCGACGCGAAATGCCGATACCACCATGCCTGGCCCGCGGCGACCAGGGCCAGTCCGGCGTCGACGGTGGGCGGCGCATCCGGCGCTTCGGCTGGTGCCACCCACACCTGGCAGACGCGACGCTCGAACCGGTCCGTGTCCACGCAGGCCAGTCGCACGGGCCGCTGGGCGATCAGCGACGACAGCACCTGTCGTGCCCGCCGGCCGTAGGGCTGACCGTGCTCCGGCGCGTCGATGGCATGCAGCCGCACGGTGACGACGTCCTGCTTGGCGCCGCGGCCCGCGTCGCAACGGGCGCGCAGGGTGTCGCCGTCCTGGACGGTCAACACGGTGCAGAGGAGGAGGGTGGCGGCCAGTGGCATGGAAGGAGGAATCGAGGGTGCGGGGATGCCTGTGGCTACACTCGTGCGCCCACGGCGCTGCGCGTCGATCGCCCATGGGCGCGCGCGTCGCGGCCCTGGAGTATCGCGGCGCAGTGCGCCCTTTTTGCCCCGGTTGCAGGCCGTTGCTCTTCGTGCCGGCTGCAGCCTCCTGTACGGAGACATCCCATGCCCGGCCTGCTTCCCGACATCGATCCCGACGGCCTGCTCGAGTTCTCGGTCGTCTACACCGACCGCGCGCTCAACCACATGTCCAAGCGCTTCACCGGCGTCATGCAGGACATCCTGGCCATGCTCAAGGAGGTCTACCACGCGCACACTGCGGTCCTCGTGCCGGGCAGCGGCACCTTCGGCATGGAAGCCGTCGCGCGCCAGTTCGCCAACAAGGAAAAGGTGCTGATCATCCGCAACGGCTGGTTCAGCTACCGCTGGAGCCAGATCTTCGACGCCGGTGGCTTGGGCGGCGGCGCCGTGGTCTGCAAGGCGCGCAAGCAGGGCGATGGCCCGCAGGCGCCCTGGGCGCCGTGCCCGGCCGACGAGGTCGCGGCCGCGATCCGCGCGCAGAAGCCCAAGGTCGTGTTCGCGCCGCATGTGGAGACCGCCAGCGGCATCCTGCTGCCCGACGAGTACCTGCGCACCGTGAGCGCCGCGGCGCACGAGGTCGGCGCCTTGTTCGTGCTCGACTGTGTCGCCTCGGGCGCCATGTGGGTCGACATGCAGACCACCGGCGTCGATGTGCTCATCAGCGCGCCGCAGAAGGGCTGGAGCGGCTCTCCCTGCTGCGCCATGGTCATGCTCAGCGAACGCGCACGGCAGGCCATCGAGGGCACGACCAGCAGCAGCTTCTCGTGCGACCTGAAGAAGTGGATGCAGATCGCCGAAGGCTACGAGAAGGGCCAGCACGCCTACCACACCACCATGCCGACCGACGCGCTGGTGCGCCTGCGCGACGTGATGCGCGAGACGCGCGAGTGGGGCTTTGCGCCGGTGAAGGCCGCGCAGGTGGAGCTCGGCCACAAGGTGCGTGCGCTGCTCGAGTCGCGCGGCTTCCCGAGCGTGGCGGCCGAGGGCTACAAGGCGCCCGGCGTGGTCGTGAGCTACACCACCGACCCCGGCATTCAGAGCGCGAAGAAGTTCATCGAGGCCGGTCTGCAGACCGCCTCCGGCGTGCCGCTGCAGTGCGACGAGGGGCCGGATTTCATGAGCTTCCGCATCGGCCTTTTCGGGCTGGAGAAATGGCGCAATGTCGATCGCACGGTGGGGCACCTTGCGGCGGCATTGGACAAGGTGGCACCTCGCACGGACTGAACCCGTAGGCCGCGCCGTCACCGCACCGGCCATGCACCCGCCGGCGGCCACCGGGCCGCAGCAGAGGTCAGTCCCCCGCGCACCGGTCCTTCGGTCGCTTCCCATGGCCAGACGTGGACCGTGCATGGCGACATGCAAGCGAGAACTGCAGCGGCAAGTCCGTCGCGTTCAGAGATCGAGATGGCTGGAAGCCGAATAGAGCTCTTCGGCGTGCGCTGGGGCGTATTCGTGCCTGGGCAGGCCAATGAAGAAGCTGGTCCCTGCGCCGGGTGCGCTCCAGCCCTCCAGCCAGCCTCCATGGCGCTGAACGACGGCCCTGACCACTGCCATTCCCAGACCGCGTGGCTTTACTTTGGCGCTGATGTCGTCCGTTGTCTTGGTGCGGCTGCCTCCGGGGTGTTGTCTGCCGGTGCGCAAGGTCTCCAAGGTATCGACATCCATTCCCTCGCCTTCGTCATGGACGGAGAAAATCACTTCCCGGGAAGTGCTTGCCAGGCAGACTCGAAGGCTGCTGTTCGAGGCACTGTGACGCAACGCGTTGCCCAGCAGATTGATGAGCGCGCGCGTCAACAAAGGGCCATCCGCGCGCACGTAGACCTCTTCATCGCCGATCCTGGTTTCGACGACGATGTCCTTGGCATGGGCGTAGGGCCACACCTGGTCAGCAGCTTCCTGGGCGACGGATGCGGCGTGGACCTCTGCAAGCACATAGTTGCCAGATTCGGCATGGCTGAGGTCCATGAACCCCTCGGACAGATCGAGCGTGCGCTCGACTTCACGGCTGATGGCATCCATGAGCAGCGTCACCGAGGGCTCGGCGGTCTGGTCCTTATGTAGAGCCAGAAGGCTGAGAATGTTGACCTGCGGGCTGCGCAGGTCATGCGAAAGAAAACGCAGCCAGAGTGCTCTCTCCTGTTCCGACTTCTTTTCCATCGTGAGTTCTCGCATGACGACGATCCACCCGCTCGTCTCCTCCTGGTCAGTGAACGCAGCCGCTCGAAGATGAAAGATGCGACCGGCTGCCGTGGAGTATTCGGCGCCGCCTTTCCAGCCTTGCGAGGTATCCGCTGAAGGATTCCGTCGGAAACCCTTGAGCAGGTCCGACAGATTCATTCCGGCCAAGGGGTCGTTTCGCGAGAAACGCTCTTCAGGTGCCGCCCCGTCAAGGAGAAGGCTCCAGCTGGCTGCATTGCTTCGATGGATTGTCCCCATTTCATTGCACACGACTGCAGCGACCGGTAGCTCTCTCAGCCCTGCGCTGAGAAAGGACTGCAAGGAGGCGAGGCGGCTTATCGCGATGTCCAGTTCCCGGGTCTGGTGGCCCACGGCGTCGACGTGGGGATGAGGCGCGACCGCCGCTGGAGGATAGGGACCGATCGGTATCGCGTTAAGTCTGGCAACCCGGTCCTGCAAATACGCGGCGACGAGGGCCAAGCGCCTCCAACTCCAGAGGACGTAGGCGCCCAACACGCCGACGACGGGCGCTGCCGGGGGCAGCCAGATGTTGAACCTGATCAACGAAAAATAGCTGACCATCGATATCGCGAGCATCGCTGCCGCCGCACCTGCAAAGCCGTGCCTTCCGAGTTTGAAGAAAAGAAGAATGACCAAAACAATGGGAGCTGTCACCCATGCATGGCGGTTGAGCGGGCGCAAGTTGCCAATGGTCCATCCTTCGCGCAAGGCGCTGATGGCATTGGCATGCAACTCGATGCTGTCGAGTCTTTCACCAGTTCGCAACCCGGCGACCGCCCAGCTGGGATCCAGCCCGGCATCGGACGCAGGGCCGACCAGGATGTCTTTTCCTCGCAGGAGCTCGTCGGGTACTTCGCCCAGGAGGATGCTGACGTAGGGTACCCGGCGGTAGGACCCCGAGGGACCGCTCAACGGAAAGCCGAATTCGCCCTGCACATTCCAACTGCGCCTCAACTCGCTCGCAGACCTTTCCGCGGTCATGGGGTCGGACCTGATCTGAAGCAGAGGCAAGCCGATGTACGGCTGCAGATCGCCCGGCGGTCCCTCGAACTTGTACATTCTGCGCACCACTTGATCGTCGTCGACGGTGACGCTGGCATGCCCGAGCGCCATGGCATTTTTCGCCAGTACCGGCTGTGGTTGTAGCAGCCTCGGGTTGAACTGCGCGTCCTCCTGCGGCCGCATGGGTAGAAAGACCGGCATCCCCTGCATGGCGCTGGCCAGCTTCTGGTTGTCCTCAGGTGGCGCCGGCCCATCCATGAAAATGTCCAGAAACACGGTGCTGGGCGCATGCCGCTTAAGCTGCCTCAGCAGGCTGGCGTGCAACGACCTCGGCCAAGGCCAGGGGCCGAGCTGTCGTAAGCTGCGCTGGTCGATGGCAACGATGAGAATGTCGTTCGAAGGCGCTGGGCGCACGGAGGCGAGCAGCCTGTCGTAGATCACCTCGTCGAGATTCCTCAGCCCGGGACGGTCTGCCAACCAGCACACCGCAGCAGGAATTGCGAAAGCGAGGATGGCGCATTCGATGATGAGCTTCCTGCGCATTTCATTTGTCCGGAACGTGGAACGAACCGTTCGCAACGGCCGAGGCTTGCGACCTGACGCGCCAGTGGTAGAGGCCGTCGCCAGGAAAAGGACCCACGATGGCGCGGCCGCCTGCCACCCTGGCCGTGGCAACCACGATTCGAAAATCGCTGTCCAGGGACACTTCGACGACGTACGCCTGATTGCCCAGGGCAGGCCAGGTCAGCAGGACGGACCGATCGGCACCGACGCTTGCACGAGCTTCCTGCTTCAAGCCCTGACGGACATAGACCGGCGTGTCGGCCGGAAAGCCCTCCAGGCCTGAGGTGTCGATGGCCGTGACACGCGAGTGATAGAAGCCGACTGGCAGCTCCGGAAGCTGAAAGGACGGCAGGTCACTGCGTGTTTCGAAGACGAGGTGCAGCAGCCGTTCGTCGCGCGCCAACTGCAGGCGATAACTCGCCCCGCCAGGCACGGGCACTGCGGAGACGGTGCTTTGTTCCGAGTTGCTGTCGACCGACGCGGCAGCCGGCAACAACTCCTGCGCGGTCAACGGGCCTCGACCCAGCAGCGCTCCGCGACCCTGCGGCAGCGAGAGTCGATCCGGGCCGTCTCCCGAACCCATGCTGTGGACTCGAACACGGCCCTCCAACACCTCGGCAGCCGAGAGCCCTGCTTCGTCACGTACGCGGAAGTGGGTGCCCTGGACGCCAACCCCTGCCGTCCTCGTGCGTACCTCGAATCCCCTGGAGTGCTGTTTGGTGATGTACGACTCCACGCGGCCTGCCAGCAATTCGAACTGGATGCCCCGGGAAACACTCTCGACCAGCCTGATGGCGCTGCTCGATGGAAGGACCATGCGACTGCCGTCGGACAACCCCAAGCAGAGGAAGGACTCCGGCTCGGTGACCAGGATGTCGCCCCGGTGCACCGGTGCCCCGAGTTGAAGCGCACGCTGCTCGCCGTTCGCGGGCGTGACCCAGGCGAGGCCGCTGAGCTCCACGACCGATATGTTCAACGGCGGTGCCGGTGTGGCCAGTCGCAGTATCCTGCCCGGCTGGAGAAGCTCCGGGATGGCCACGCCGTTCCTTTTCTGCAGCTCGATCCATCTTTGTGGCGAATTCAGGTGCCGGCGCGCGATATCCCAAAGCGTTTCACCGGGCTTGACGGCGTGTGACGTCGTGGGCTGGCCGCCGCGATGTGGGTCATGCAGGGCTGCTCAAGCACGCCGGGCGCGGCCATCGACAAAAGCTCCGAAGCCGCGGCCGTGGCCGCCAATCCCAAGGCCCCTGCACAGGAGGACTTTCCTGCGCTGGATTCGGCCAAGTGGAAGCAGGGCGCCTTCCCGAACCTGGAGAGCCTTCGCAAGATGGCACCCGGCATGGGCAAGGACCAGGTTCGGGAGCTGATCGGCTGGCCGCACTTCAGCGAAGGGCTGTGGGGCGTGCGCGAGTGGAACTACATCTTTCACTTCCGCACCGGCAGCAAGAGCGACTACGTGACCTGCCAATACATGGTGCGCTTCGACGAAGCTCAACTCGTGACCGGCGGGTGGTGGAAGCCCTCCACCTGCGCATCGCTCGCGAACCCTCCGGCCGTGATGGCGGCGTCGGCGCCCCTGATGCCGGTTCCGGCGCAGAAGCTCACCTTGGGCGCGGACGGCCTGTTCCGCTTCGACGGCGGCCGCCTGGACGACCTGCTTCCCGAGGGCAGAACCAAGATCGAGAAGCTGGCGCGGGACATTCGTGCCAACTTCAGGGCCTTGACGGCTGTGCGCGTGGTCGGCCACACCGATCGACTGGGTACGGAGGCCTACAACGCCGCGCTGTCGCAGCGCCGCGCAGACACGGTGCGTGAACTCATGGTCCGCCAAGGATTGGACGGCGCCAAGGTCACTGCCCTGGGCCGCGGCGACAAGGAGCCGGTCACCAAGGATTGCCACGGCGCCAACGCGAATCCGGCCCTGATTCAGTGCCTGCACGGGTAGAAACGACGTCCTGCATGAAGCCAAGGATGAGTTTCAAGGATCGCTGCGGCTCGCCAAGCGATTCTTCAGTGAGCTGATCAAGGACCTGATGAAGATCATGGGGCTGAAGACCAGGCCCTTGGTCCGGTTCGGCGCATATGAATTCAGGCCCGACCAGCGTGCAGTGGGATTTCTGGATCGCTCGATCGTGATGAGCGAGCCGGAGTTCGATGTCGCCCTCGAGATCTTCTTCCACGCCCATCGTGCCCTGGGAATATCCGAGCTCAGGCGAGTCCTGCCTGCTCGCAGAGGGGTGGCAGCCGGTTGGTCGGACGAGGCGCTGCTTCGATGGGTACAGGCACTCCCCTGGGCCCTGGAGATGCAGCGTTGTGGCTGGGAGCTGAAAACATTGGGTAGCGATGCGGTCATCCTGAGCCGGCTGCATCGGCAGCGGAAGGCGCCCGGCGCGGGAGTGTGCGTCGCAACTGCCGATGGCGGGCGCGATGCGCGCATGCCGCAATCTGTCGAAGATGAAACTCCTGACGAGCTGCCCGGTGAGTTGAGCAGCCGTTGCTCGTACACGTGAGCTTCGCCGTGGCCGCAAGAAAACATCGATCGATGTCGTGAATGGCTTAACAGCGAGCGTAGAAAGTTCGCTGATGCGCGTGGCACGCGGAGCTGGTTCTTGCCGATGATCATCGAATGATCGATGGCTCTCCCCGACTGGCGCACTTGCGGCGGGCTTGTGCCATCGCGTTCTGCTTGTGCCCGATCGCATGTGCCGAACTGGCAGATGTGCGGGACTTGAGGAGCTTGCGCGATCCGCGCGAGCACCTGCAGGAAGGCACTGCCGAACTGGTGCTACGTGGTCCGACCCGCGGTGTCGCAACGCATTTTTCCGTCAGCGTCTCCGCGGGGCAGTGCGCGGGATTCATGCCGTTCGGCTGGGCGGTCTCGGAGGAGGTCGCGAGCGTCTACCCATGGGGCGTCATGACCAAGGATGGGTTGCACCGAGGCATGGCCTTGGCCGAGCCCCGGTTCGTGTACGGCGCCTCAGCGGGCCGAAGAGTTCAGGTCAGGGCTTATGGGAGCTGGTCCACCGGGGGGCCGTTCAAGGTCGACAAAATGGTCAACTGCGGCCCCGTGACGGTCTCTTTCGTGCCTGGGGACAGGCGTGCGTATGCCGTCGAGTTCACCTGGGCTGGCAAGGGCTGCGGTGTCCGGGTGTTCGACGCAAGCGATCCGGGCACGCGCGTATCTGTCGAGGTCGAGGAGCTTCCAAACTGCGCACCCCCCGCTTTTCCCGGCTGAGCCGTTGACCGCCGTGCGGCAGCCCGGGAGCGGCCGAAAAAGCTGTATCAAGGCTTCGGCCGGCCAAAAAGGCCATGGCAATATGAAACGCCATGGCCGCCCTATCGTTGATAGCGCGGCCATGGCGTATTTATTGGTGCCGGAGAGAGGAATCGAACCCCCGACCTTCTCATTACGAATGAGCTGCTCTACCGACTGAGCTACTCCGGCGAAGCCCGCGATTATAGCGGGTGAATCAGCCGCCGGTGTGGTAGGCCGTCACGCGTTCGACTTCGTTCTTCGAGCCCAGGAACACGGCCACGCGCTCGTGCAGCTTGGTGGGCTGCAGGTCGAGGATGCGCTGCTTGCCGTTGGTGGCGGCCCCGCCCGCCTGCTCGACCAGCCAGGCCATGGGGTTGGCCTCGTACATGAGGCGCAGCTTGCCGGCCTTCTCGGGTTCGCGCTTGTCCCAGGGGTACATGAAGATGCCGCCGCGCGTGAGGATGCGGTGTACGTCGGCCACCATGCTGGCGATCCAGCGCATGTTGAAGTCCTTGCCGCGTGGGCCTTCCTTGCCGGCCAGGCACTCGTCCACATAGCGCTTCACCGGGGCGTCCCAGTGCCGCATGTTGCTCATGTTGATGGCGAATTCCTTGGTGTCGGCGGGGATCTGCACGTTCTCCTGCGTCAGCACGAAGCTGCCCTGCTCGCGGTCGAGCGTGAACATGGCCACGCCGCCGCCCACGGTGAGCACGAGCGTGGTCGACGGGCCGTACACGCAGTAGCCGGCAGCCACCTGCTTGGCGCCGGCCTGCAGGAAATCGGCTTCCTGCACGCCCGGGTGGTCGTCGGGTTTCCTCAGCACGCTGAAGATGGTGCCGATGCTCACGTTGACGTCGATGTTGCTGGAGCCGTCGAGCGGGTCGAACAGCAGCAGGTACTCGCCCTGCGGGTAGCGGCTGGGCACCAGGTGGATGCTGT
Organism: Comamonadaceae bacterium ALPHA2B; assembly: GCA_005503065.1. Lineage (GTDB taxonomy): Bacteria > Pseudomonadota > Gammaproteobacteria > Burkholderiales > Burkholderiaceae_C > Xenophilus. Next base: position 25,830 of record SCOE01000014.1, on the reverse strand, counting down.
CCATCTCCTCGCTGGCCATGGCGGCCAGGTGGCCGCCCCATTCGTTGGCTTCGATGAGCACTTCGTTGGAGATGATGTCCAGCTTCTTCTGGACCTCGCCCTGCACGTTCTCGCTGTCGGCGCTGCCGAGCACGCCGCCGAGCGCGCCCTTGTTGACGGCCATGCTGATGCTCTTGCAGGCACGGGCCACCACTTCGAGCAGAAGGCGCAGCTGCGCCGGGATGGATCCATCGACGCGTTGTTGCTCGACGAGGTAGCGGGTGAGGGAAATGTTCTTGGGCATTCGATTCCTTGGCTTCTGGGCGGGCTCAGTTGGACAGCGCGCGCATGACGACTTCGAGCGTGTCCTTGCTCAGGTCGGGCTTGGCGGCGACGCGGGCGATGGCCTCGCGGGCGGCGGTGCGATACGGCTCGGCCAGCTTGTTCCAGCGGTCCATGGCGCGCGCCAGGCGGGCGGCCACCTGCGGATTGATGGCATCGAGCTCGATGACGCGCTCGCTCCACCACACATAGCCCGCCGCATCGGGGCGGTGGAAGGCACCGGGGTTGCCGCTGCAGTAGCTGAAGATCACCGAACGGGCGCGGTTCGGGTTCTTGATGGAGAAGTCCGGGTGCTTCATGAGCTGGCGCACCAGCGGCAGCACGTCGCCGCCGCGGTCGGGTGCACTCGCCTGCAGCGCGAACCACTTGTCGATGACCAGCGCCTCGTCCTTGAACATGGCGTGGAAGCGCGCCAGCGCCTGTGCCGCCAGGGGCTGGCCCGACGCCACCAGCGCCGTCAGCGCGTTGAAGCGGTCGGTCATGTTGCCGGCGTCCTTGAAGCGCTGCAGCGTCTTGCCCGGCCATACCGCGTCGCCCGACTCGCGCGCGGCGATGCACAGATGCAGCAGCGCCATGCCGGCCAGCGCACGCCGGCCGGAGGAGGTCGGGTCGGGCGTGTAGGCGCCGGTGTCGCGGTGCTGCTCGTAGGCCCAGGCCCACTCGGCCGCCAGGGCCGTGGCGAGCTGGGCACGCATGGCTTCGCGCACGACGTGGACGCGCTGCGGATCGACCACGTCGAGCTGCTCGGCAATGTAGCCCTCCGAGGGCAGCGTGAGCACCAGCTCCTTGAACGCGGCGTCGAGCTCCGGATGGCGGAGCACCTCGCGCATGGCGGCCACGAAGGCTTCGCTGAGCACGGGTGCGCCGGCCACCGACGCCGGGTCGGTGATCGCCTTCACCGCCGCCCGCAGCGCCAGGCGCTGGCCGGCTTCCCAACGGTTGAAGGGGTCGGTGTCGTGCGCCAGCAGCGTGAGCAGCTGCGCGTCTCCGAAGTCGAAGTCCAGCACCACCGGCGCGCTGAAGCCGCGCAGGATCGAGGGCACGGGCTCGGCATCGAGGTTCTCGAAGGTGAAGCTCTCCTCGGCCTGCGTCAGCACGAGCAGGCGCGTGCCGGTCGCCGCGGAGGACTCGCCAGCCAGCTGCACGGGCAGTTCCCGGCCGTCGGCGGCCAGCAGGCCCAGGTTCACCGGCAGCACGAAGGGCTCTTTCACGGCCTGGCCCGGCGTCGGCGGGCAGCTCTGCGCGAAGCTCAGCGTGTAGCGGCGCGCCTGCGCGTCGTACTGGCTGCGGGCGGTCAGCCGCGGCGTGCCGGCCTGGCTGTACCAGCGCTTGAACTGCGGCAGCAGCCGCGCCAGGGGGCTGTCGGGGTTGGCGTCGGCGATCGCCTGCGCGAAGTCGTCGCAGGTGACGGCCTGGCCGTCGTGGCGCTCGAAGTAGAGCTGCATGCCCTTGGCGAAGCCGTCGCGGCCGACCAGGGTCTGCATCATGCGCACCACCTCCGCCCCCTTCTCGTAGATGGTGACGGTGTAGAAGTTGCTGATCTCGATGTAGCTGTCGGGCCGCACCGGGTGCGCCATCGGGCCCGCGTCCTCGGGGAACTGGGCGCTGCGCAGCACGCGCACGTCCTCGATGCGTTTGACGGCGCGGGCCGAGGCCTCGGCGCACAGGTCCTGGCTGAACTCCTGGTCGCGGAAGACGGTGAGGCCTTCCTTGAGCGAGAGCTGGAACCAGTCGCGGCAGGTCACGCGGTCGCCGGTCCAGTTGTGGAAGTACTCGTGGCCCACCACGCTCTCGATGTTGGCGTAGTCGGCGTCGGTGGCGGTGGCCTGGCTGGCAAGAACGTACTTCGTGTTGAAGATGTTCAGGCCCTTGTTCTCCATCGCGCCCATGTTGAAGTCGCTGGTGGCGACGATCATGAAGCGGTCCAGGTCCAGCGGCAGGCCGAAGCGGGCCTCGTCCCACACCACCGAGTGGATGAGCGAGTTCATGGCGTGCTCGGTCTTGTCCAGGTCGCCGGCGCGCACGTACACCTGCAGCAGGTGTTCCTTGCCGTTGCGCGCCTTCACGCGCTGCTCGCGCGCCACCAGCTTGCCGGCCACCAGAGCGAACAGGTAGCTGGGCTTGCGGAACGGGTCGACCCAGCGCGCGAAATGCCGGCCCTCGGCCAGATCGCCCTGGTCGACGAGGTTGCCGTTCGACAGCAGCACCGGGTAGGCCGCCTTGTCGGCGCGCAGCGTGACCGTGTAGCTGGCCATCACGTCCGGCCGGTCGAGGAAGTAGGTGATGCGGCGGAAGCCCTCGGCCTCGCACTGGGTGAAGAACGTGTCCTGGCTCACGAACAGGCCCATGAGCTTGGTGTTCTTCACCGGGCAGCAGGTGGTGAAGATCTCCAGTTCGAAGCTGTCGGGCAGGCCGTCGAGCACCAGCTGATCACCTTCCACGCGGAAGGATGCGCCCTGGCCGTTGACCAGCACGCGCGCGAGGTTCAGCTCGTCGCCGTCCAGGCGCAGCGGCTGCGGTGCCACCTCGGCGTTGCGGCGCACCTGCATGCGGTTGAGCACGCGGGTCTTGGCGGGGTCGAGGTCGAAGGTGAGGTCCACCGTGTCGATCCACCAGGCGGGCGGGGCATAGTCCTCGCGGCGGATGGCGACCGGCTGGCCTTGTGCGTCACGCGATAGCAACATCGAGGGTCTCCAGAAAATTCGATTGGGCGAGTTCGTTGTAGTCGCGCACGGCCGCAATGACGTGCGGGCCGGCGAGTTCTTCGGCCGTGTGCGTGCTGCACACCGCCACGGCGCGCATCCCGCCGCGGCGGGCGGCTTCGATGCCGAAGGGTGCATCCTCGAAGACGATGCAGCGCTCGGGCGCGACGCCGATGCGGCGCGCCGCCTCCAGGAAGATGGCAGGGGTGGGCTTGCCGCTGAAACCTTCGTCGCCCCCCACGATGGCCAGCGGCAGCGGGTCCATCGCGAGGCGAGACATCGCGAATTCGATGTTGTGCCGGTCGCCGGCGGTCCCGACGGCGATCTTCAGCCCCATGCCGGCGGCGCGCTTCGCGAAGGCGGTGAAGCCGGCCACCTCGGTGAACTGGGCGCCGAACATGTCGCGGTAGAGGACTTCCTTCTCGTGCACCAGTTCGACGCACTCGGCGTCGGTCAGCGGCCGGCCGAAGACCTCGCGCATGCATTCCACGCCGGTGCGGCCGGTGGTGCGTGCGAGGATTTCCGACACGTCCATGTCGATGCCGTGCTGGCGGGCGAAGGCCACCCACGACTTCGCATGCCAGGGCATGGAGTCGATCATGGTGCCGTCCATGTCGAAGATCAGGGCTTCAATGGTCATCGGGTCGGTGGGATGAGAGGTGCGTATGCGTTGAAGGAGGAAAAAAGGCGGGCGGCGGGCCGTCAGACCCCCGAGTTGACCATGCCCACCAGCCCGTTGTAGGCCTGCATCACCTGGTGGGCCGTGCCCGCGACGTGCACCGCACTGCCGGTGCGGATGAGTTCCTGTTCGCCGGGGGTGTAGGGCGTGTTGTCGCGAACTCGGCGCATGCGGGCCTTGGTGGCGCGGCGAAAGGCCTCGGTGTACTCGTGCACGATGTTCCAGCTCACCGGCCGCTCGCGCGGATTCGCGTCCATGTAGGCCATGGCATCGGCAGCCACGCGCTCGAAGCCGTCGATGCGTTGCCGCGCGGCGTCGGCATCGACGCTGTCGGCGGCCAGCATGCGCATGGCCTGCTGCGCCTCGAGCGCGAGCGCGAGGTTCCAGTACGCGGCCTTGCGCCCCTGCTTCTTCTCGATCTGCGCGAGCTGTGCGGGCATCTCGCGCGCTTCCTCGGCGTCGATGCCTGCCGCGAAGGCGCGGCTGGCGCGCACGAAGGCCTGGTAGGCGTTCAGCAGGCGGGGATGCAGCGCTCGGCCCTTGGCGAAGTCGTCGTCCTTGTAGTCCTGCTGCCGGTAGTAGGTCGCGGTTTCGTTGAGCGGGGCCGTCAGGGCGGTCAGCTGCCGCAGGTAGTCGGCCGCGGCGCCGTCGAGCGGCTCCATGCGCGGCGCCTGCGCGGCAGCGCGCTCCGTGCGCGTGCGGCAATCCAGCAGGTCGCGCACGTCGATCGCGCCGGGTGCGCTGGGCACCGGGCGCCCAGCCCCCAGGCCCTCGGGATCGACGCTCAGGAAGTACGCGGTGAGCGCGTTGCGTGCGCGTTCGTCCAGGTCGTTGTAGCAATCGATGTACACGCGCAGCTTGGGTACCGCGGGCACGCGGATCAGCCGTGGTGCAGGCACAGGCGGGGCCAGCGAGGTGCCGGCGGCCGCGGCCGGGCGCGGCGCGGCACCCGCCTCGTCCGCGTCCGCAGCGCCGGAATCGCGTTCGCCGCAGGCCGCCAGCAGCACCCCGGCCACCGCGAAAGGCAGCACCTGCAGGAGCATCGCCGGCCGACCCGCTGCGCGCACCACTCAGACTCCTTGCTTGAGCGAAGCCTCGATGAAGGCGTCGAGGTCGCCGTCGAGCACCTTCTGCGTGGCCGAGATCTCGACGTTGGTGCGCAGGTCCTTGATGCGGCTGTTGTCCAGCACGTAGCTGCGGATCTGGTGGCCCCAGCCGACGTCGGTCTTGCTGTCCTCGAGCTTCTGCTGCTCTTCCTGGCGCTTGCGCATCTCGTGGTCGTACAGGCGCGAGCGCAGCCGCTTCCAGGCCACGTCGCGGTTGCTGTGCTGGCTGCGGCCGTCCTGGCACTGCACGACGATGCCGGTCGGGATGTGCGTCAGGCGCACGGCCGAGTCGGTCTTGTTGATGTGCTGGCCGCCGGCGCCGCTGGCGCGGTAGGTGTCCACGCGCACGTCCGAGGGGTTGATCTCGATCTCGATGGAGTCGTCGACCTCGGGGTAGACGAAGATCGACGCGAAGCTGGTGTGGCGCCCGCCCGAGGAGTCGAAGGGCGACTTGCGCACCAGGCGGTGCACGCCGGTCTCGGTGCGCAGCAGGCCGTAGGCGTACTCGCCGTCGACCTTGATGGTGGCGCTCTTGATGCCGGCGGTGTCGCCGGGCGATTCGTCCTCGACGGTGGTGCTGAAGCCCTTGCGCTCGGCGTACTTGAGGTACTGGCGCAGCAGCATGCTGGCCCAGTCCTGCGCCTCGGTGCCGCCGGCGCCGGCCTGGATGTCGACGAAGGCATTGAGCGGGTCGGCCGGATTGTTGAACATGCGGCGGAACTCAAGCGCCTCGACATCCTTCTGCAGCGCGGCCACTTCGTCGGCGATGGCCTGCAGGCCGGCTTCGTCGCCTTCCTCCTTGCTCATCTCGTAGAGCTCGGTGTTGTCGGCCAGGTCGCGCGTGAGCTTGTCGAGGGTGACGACGACGCCGTCGAGCGCCTTCTTTTCCTTGCCGAGTTCCTGGGCCTTCTTGGGGTCGTTCCAGACGGCCGGGTCTTCCAGCGAGGCGTTGACGGTCCTCAGGCGTTCGGCTTTGGCATCGAAGTCAAAGATACCTCCGGAGATCGACCGTGCGTGCGCTCAGGTCGCTCAGGGTGGTGCCGATCTGGTTGATGCGTTCTGCGTCCATGGTGGTGTCCTGTTCTGTGGTGCGGGGGGTGCCGGAGCGCGAGGGGCCATGCCGTCGAAGCAAGGGCGTCCGGAGAAAACACGTGATTTTCTCATGTGGGGCTTGCCCTGCCCGGAGGCAAGCTCTTGGCGGGTCCACAGGTGGGTGGAAAGTGCAATCGGGCCGTGGCCATTGCCGGGCGGGCGCTGGGGCCGAAATCGTCACGTTCGTTACTTTCTTGCTTTGGGCCTGCTTTGGGCTCTGAAGGGGGCTTGTTCCGTCGTTGCGGTTGATCGGCCCGCACGACGGGCCGGGGCGCTGGCGGCGGCCGTGGGCCTGCGTTCTCCGGCGCTGGCTCGCGCCGGCCGGCTTGTCGTGCGTGCTGTGTGCTCGCTGTCCATCGACGTGCTTGAGGGACTGCACGGCGCCGCGAATGGCGCCTGCGCCCGCAGTCCCACGACCACCGCCCTGAGGCGCTGCGCTGCACGTTCTTCCTTCCCTCTTTGAACGCTCCATCCCCGTTCGGGCTGAGCCTGTCGAAGCGCTGCGCAGGGCTTCGACAGGTTCAGCCCGAACGAGTGGGGCAAGACCAAAGGTTGGACCAGCGCTCGTGCCGACCAGCCGACCAGCCCCAAGCGAACCCACCCCACAGCGCAAAAAACCCAAAGTGCAATCGCCCGCCAGCCCAAGCCAGTCGGGCGTCACAGCCAAACTCGTCACAAACGTGACGATCTCCCGCAGTCCTCCAGACTCACGCTCCGGCCGGCTCTCGCGGCAAGGTCACCGTGAAGGTTGCCCCCTCGCCCGGCGCGCTGCATACGGCGATGCGGCCCCCATGCGACTCCACGATCTGCCGGGTGATGAACAGCCCCAGCCCCAGGCCGCCGGCCGCCTGCCTGCGGCCCGAGTCGGTGCGCTCGAACTGCTCGAAGATCCTCGCCTGGTCGGCCGGCGCGATGCCGATGCCATGGTCGCGCACGCTCAGCACCGCCTCCTCGCCGGCGTTGGCCACCCGCACGTCGACCGGCTGCCCGCCACCGTAGCGCAGGGCGTTCGTCAGCAGGTTCGTCAGCACCTGTTCGATGCGGAACTCGTCCCACACCCCGTCCACCGCCTGCGCTGCCTCCAGGCGGAAACTCGCGCCCGCCGCCTCGGCCTGCTGCGTCAGCCCCTCCACCACGCGCCGCGCGAGCACCGCCAGGTCGAAGGCCTGCGGCTTCATCGACAGCCGGCCGCTGCGCATGCGCGTCACGTCCAGCATGTCGTCGATCAGGCGCACCATGCTCTGGATCTGCCGCTGGTCGCGCTCGGCCATCTCCTTGAGCTTCTCCGCCGTGAAGGACTGCGTGTTGCCACGCGCCAGGTGCAGCTTGCGCACCTGCGTCTCCAGGAACAGCGTATTCAGCGGCGTGCGCAGCTCGTGCGACACCATCGACATGAAATCGTCGCGCATGCGCACCGCGCGCTCCAGGTCCTGCCGCGCGGCCTGCAGTTCGGCCACCAGCGCCTGCTGCGCCTCCATCTCCTGCTTCAGCGCCTTGCGGCTTGCGAACAGGTCGACGAACACGTTCACCTTGCTGTGCACCACCTGCGCGTCCAGCGGCTTCTGAAGGAAATCGACCGCGCCGCTCTCATAGCCCTTGAAGGCGTAGTTGAGCTCCGACCCCGCCGCGCTCACGAAGATGATCGGGATGTGCCGCGTGCGCTCCGTCCCGCGCATCAGCTCGGCCAGCTCGAAGCCGTTCATCGCGGGCATCTGCACGTCGACGAGCGCCAGCGCGAATTCGTGCTCGAGCATCAGCGCCAGCGCCTCGTCGCCCGAGCGGGCCTGGAACACGCGCCGGCCGGGCCCGCGCACCAGCGCGTCGAGGGCGACGAGGTTCTCCTTCAGGTCATCGACCAGCAGAAGCTTGCTCTCGATGTCAGTGGGTGGCGGCATGCAGGGCGTCCAGTTGCATCAGCAGTTCGCGAAGGTCGGTCAGGGGCAGCACATGGTCAGGGGCGCGGGCAGCGATCGCGGCCTGCGGCATCATCGGCGTCGCAGCCTCCTGCGGAGCTTGGACGGCGGTCAGGCCGCCGGCCGCACCGATATCGGCCAGGCCGCGCGCGCCGTCCTCGTTGGCCCCGGTCAGTACCATGCCGGCCAGGCGCGGCCCGTAGGCATCGGCCGCGGAACTCATCATCAGGTCGATCGAAGGGCGGGAGTAGAGCACGGGCGGTTCGCAGCTCAGGGAGAAGCGGCGATCGCGCTCGACGAAGAGGTGATATCCCGGCGGCGCGAAGTGCAGCGTGCCGGGGGCGATGTCGGCCTTGTCCTGCGCCTCGCACACCGGCATGCGAAGCCGCCGCGCGAAGATCTCCACCAGGCGGCTCTCGCGGCCCTCGGGCAGATGCAGCACCGCCACCATCGGCAGGTGCCAGGGCTGGGGCAGCGCATGGAACAGGCGCATCATCGCATCGATGCCGCCCGCCGAAGCGCCCACCGCGACGAGGTCGACGGCGGGCAGCGACGCGGCGTTCACGTCGCCCTCCGGTAGATGCGATCGGGCCGGCTCACCGTGTCGAAGCGCTCGCCGTAGGCAGAGAAGTCGATGCTCTCCTTGCTGCCCAGCCCCAGGAAGCCTCGGTAACACAGCGAGTCGTGGAACAGGCCGAGCGCGCGGTCCTGCAGGCGGCGGTTGAAGTAGATCAGCACGTTGCGGCACGACACGAGGTGTGTCTCCGCGAACACGCTGTCGGTGGCCAGGCTGTGGTCCGCGAAGATCACGTTGGCGCGCAGCGCGGGGTCGAACCGGGCGCCGCCGTAGGCCGCCGTGTAGTAGTCGGAAAACGCACGCCGCCCGCCCCCGCGCTGGTAGTTGGCGGTGTAGTCGCGCACCGCCTCGGCCGGGAAGATGCCCTGGCGGGCCTTCTCGAGCGACTGCGGGTTGATGTCGGTCGCGTAGATCAACGCGCGCTCGAGCAGGCCTTCCTCCTTGAGCAGGATGGCCATCGAGTACACCTCCTCGCCGGTGCTGCATCCGGCGATCCACACCTTGATCGACGGGTAGGTGTGCAACACGGGCACCACGTGCTCGCGCAGCGCCAGGAAGTACGAGGGGTCGCGGAACATCTCGCTGACCGGGATGGTGAGGAACTGCAGCAGCCGCGCGAACACCTCGGGGTCGCGCAGCACCTGTTCCTGCAGGGCCGAGATGCTGCGGAATTGCATCTGCTCCAGCGCATAGGCCACGCGCCGCTTTTGCGAGGCGCCGGTGTAGTCCCGGAAGTCGTGGTTGTAGCGCAGGTAGATCGCTTCCATGAGCAGGCGCAGCTCGATGTCGCCGGCGCTCGGCGGCGCGGCCGCGGGGCCCGTGGGCGAGGCGGGCGCCCCACGTGCTGCGTTGCTCACAGCCGCTCCATGTGCGGCATCCACACCCGCAGCAGGGAGAACAGGCGGTCCAGCTCGATCGGCTTGGCCAGGTAGTCGCTGGCGCCCGCGGCCAGGCACTGTTCCTGGTCGTCCTTCATGGCCTTGGCCGTGACGGTGATGACGGGCAGCTTGGCGAAGCGCTTGTCCTGCCGCAGGCGGCGCGTGGCTTCCAGGCCGTCCATCTCCGGCATCATCACGTCCATCAGCACCAGGTCGATGTCGGGCACGGCGTCGAGCTTCTCCAGCGCCTCGCGGCCGTTGCGCGCCACCTCGATCACCGCGCCGCGTTGCTCCAGCGCACTGGTGAGCGCGAAGATGTTGCGCACGTCGTCGTCGACGATCAGGATGCGCCGGCCCTCGAAGACGCGGTCGCGCTCGCGCGCGCTGCGCAGCATGGTCTGGCGCTCGGTCGACAGCTGCGACTCCACCTTGTGCAGGAACAGCGTCACCTCGTCCAGCAGGCGCTCCGGCGAACGCGCACCCTTGATGATGATGGAGCGCGAGTAGCGCAGCAGCTCGGCCTCCTCGTCGCGCGTGAGGTTGCGGCCGGTGTAGACGATCACCGGCGGGAAGGAGCAGATCTCCTCGGTCGACATGCGCTTGAGCAACTCCCCGCCGTGCATGTCGGGCAGGCGCAGGTCGGTGATCATGCAGTCGAACACGCGCTCGCGCAGCAGCGCCAGCGCCTCCTCGCCGGTCGCCACGGCGGTGATGCGCACGTCCTCGTCGCCGATCAGGTGCACCACGCTCTCGCGCTGCACGTCGTCGTCCTCGACCAGCAGCACCTCCTTGAGTTGTTGCGAAAGCTTGGCGTCGAGCCGTGCGAACACGGCCTGCAACTGCTCGCGCGTGGTGGGCTTGAGCGCGTAGCCCACCGCGCCCAGGTGCAGTGCCGCCGCGCTCTGGTCCTGCGCCGACACCACGTGCACCGGGATGTGGCGGGTGCGCGGGTCGTCCTTGAGCCGCTGCAGCACCGACAGGCCCGGGCTGTCGGGCAGCCGCATGTCGAGCAGGATGGCGTGCGGCTGCAGTTCCAGCGCGAGCGCGAAGCCGTCCTGCGCGGCGTGGGCAACAGCGCAGTGCCAGCCGTACTCGTGCGCCAGGTCGAACAGGATGCGGGCGAACTGCGGCTCGTCCTCGATCACCAGCACGCGCCGCCGGTCGCCGCTCGGCAGCTCACGGTCGTCGACGAAGGCCGGCACGGCAGGGGCGGCCGCCTGGGCGTCGCCCGATGCGGCACGTGGGGCGGCCGCGTGGGGCGCCAGCGCGGCGGGCCGCGGCGCCGGCTGGGCCGTCACGGCCGGCGCGGGCGCCTGGCCGGCGCCCGGCAGCGGCTGCGCCAGGTCGGCCGGCAGCATGAGCGTGAAGGTGCTGCCCTGGCCCGGCGTGCTGCGCACGCCCAGCGTGCCGCCCAGCAGCGTGGCGAGGTCGCGCGAAATCGACAGCCCGAGCCCGGTGCCGCCGTAGCGACGGCTGGTGGTGCCGTCGGCCTGGTGGAAGGCCTCGAAGATCAGTTCCTGCTGGTCGGCCGCGATCCCGATGCCCGAATCGCTGACCTCGAAGCGCAGCCCGTCGGCCTCGCCGCGCGCGATGGCCAGCACCACGCTGCCGCGGTCGGTGAACTTGATCGCGTTGGACAGCAGGTTCTTCAGGATCTGCTCGACGCGCTGGCGGTCGGAGACGATGCTCTGCGGCGCATCGGCCGCGATGTCGAGGCGGAACTCCAGCTGCTTGTCGGCGGCCAGCGGCGTGAAGGTGTTGCGCAGCGCCTCGGCCAGCCGCGCGACGGGCACGTGTTCGGCATGCACTTCCAGCCGGCCCGCCTCCACCTTGGCGATGTCGAGCACGTCGTTGATCAGCACCAGGAGATCGTTGCCCGAGGAATGGATCGACTGCGCGAACTTGACCTGTTCCTCGTCGAGGTTGCCCTTGGCGTTGTCGGCCAGCAGCTTCGACAGGATGAGTGCGCTGTTGAGCGGCGTGCGCAGCTCGTGCGACATGTTGGCGAGGAATTCGGACTTGTAGCGGCTCGCCCGCTGCAGATCGTCGGCGCGCTGCTCCAGGTCTTCCTGCGCACGTCGCAGGGCGGCGTTGCGCAGGTCGAGCTGCTCGGTGCGCTCGGCGAGCTGGTTGTTGGTCTGCTCCAGCTCGGCCTGCTGGTTCTCCAGGTGCGCCTGCGATTCCTTCAGTGCGCGCGACTGCTCCTCGAGTTCCTCGTTGGCGGTGCGCAGCTCCTCCTGCTGCACCTGCAGCTCCTCGTTGAGCTGCTGCGTCTCGGCCAGCACGTCCTGCAGCCGCTCGCGGTAGCGGGCCGCGGCCATGGAGGCGCCGGCGTCCTCGGCCACGCTGCGCATGAGCGCCAGCACGCGCGGCGTGGGCGGCGCGAGCAGGCCCAGTTCGACCACGCCGTTGACCTCGCCCTCATGGCGGATCGGCAGCAGCAGCAGCGTGTGCGGATCGGCGCTGCCGAGGCCGGAGGTCACGCGCAGGTAGCCGTGTGGCACCGGCGAGACGACTTGCGGCTCGCCGCCGTTGACGGCCTGGCCGACCAGGCCCTCGCCCGGCAGCACGGTCTGCGGTGCGGCCTCGGCCTCGCGCGAGAAGCCGTAGCTCGCCACCCGGCGCAGGCCGCCCTGCGGCTCGCGCACATAGGCCGCGCCGACCACGCTGCCGGCATGCCGTGCGAAGAAGTCGAGCACCTGCCGGCCCAGTTCCTGCGCCGTGAGCTGGCCCACGGTCTGGCTGGCCAGTTCGGTCTGCGCGCCCTGGAGCCAGGCCTGCTGCTGCAACTGCTCGGTCTGCGTCGCCAGGTCGACGATGGTGCGGGCGTAGGTGTCGGACAGCTGCACCATCTGCCGGCGGCCGAAGTACGCCAGCAGCGCGCTCACGATGGCGCTGAACAGCAGGTAGCCGACGATCACCGCGACGGCGGTGCGGTTGGCGTCCGCGTTGCGCTGGGTGCGAAGAGCCCGCTCGGTGTCGACGAAGGCGGCAAAGGTGCTGCGCGCGTCGTCCGCCATGCGCTTGCCGCGGCCGCCCTGGATCAGTTCGTCCACGTTCTCGCCGCGGCGCTTGCGCGCGACGATGTCCTCGGCGTAGTCGGACCAGCTCTTCTGCAGTTCGGCCAGCCGCGTGGCGCGGGCCACCTGCGGCGGGTTGTCGACCACCAGGCCGCGCAGTTCCGTCAGCAGGTTCTGGGCCTGGTCGCCGGCGGCGTGGTAGGGCGTGAGGAAGGCGTCGTTGCCGGTGAGCAGGTAGCCGCGCACCGAGGCCTGCATCTCGGCCTGCAGGCGCTGTGCCTCGGTGGCGTTGCGCGTCACGCGGTCGGTGTGCTCGACCCAGCCGATCACGGCGAGCAGGTAGACGATCAGCGCCACGAAGACGACGGCGCCGGTGAGGCCCAGGAGCAGCGGCAACTGCACGTTGCGGCGGAGCAGCCGGCGGAATTCTTTTTGTTCGGTGGCGTTCAGTCGGTCCATGGGCGCTCGCGCGAAGGGGCGTCGGGGCAAAACCGACGCAGTCTGCCCGAAGCGCGGCTGCGCGCGTGTCGGAAAAAGGCGCGATCGGCGAGCGAGGCATGCGTGTGTGGGGCTCCTCCTGCAAAGCAACGCTGGCTCGGCCGCCAGAGCGGGCGCTCGCCTCGCGAGAAGCTTCGGTGCATCGACGTTCATTCAACCCTTGAAAGGAGCATTCCATGAGCCGATGGACCGTGGAAATCGAACCGACCGACGACGGCCGCTACCAATGGCGCCACGTGCCCGTGGGAGAGACGGGCACCGGCACCGCGCATGTCGGCGGGGAGCGCTTCGACTCTGCCGAGGCCGCTCGGGCCGCGGGCGAGGCCGCGCTCGCCGACCACGACGAACGCCGCGCCGACGAGGCCGCGCCCGAGGTGCCCGCACACGACGCGGACACGCGCCTGGGCGAATCGCAGGCCGAGCTGGAGGCCGAGGAAGACCCGCGGCTCTGAGATTGCGGTCCGGCCTCAGCCGGCCAGGAAATCCTCGATCAGCCCGGCCACGCGCTGGGGCTGGTCGTGATGCAGCATGTGGGCTGCGTCGTCCACCCGTGCGATGCGCACGTTTCGCACCGACCGCAGCCGCTCGTGGTACTCCTCGAGCGAGTAGCGTCGGCCCCACCAGCCGCGCAGGCTGTCGTCGCTGGCCTCGACGGCCAGCACCGGCGCCTCGATCGCCGCATAGAGCGCGAGCATCTCGTCGACGCGGAAGATGTTGGCATTGACCACCTTGTGCGCCGGGTCGCCCAGGATGTTCCAGCGCTCGCCGCTTCCACCGTCCCTCGTGCAGCTGGCCCACTGGCGCGCGAGCCAGTCGGCCTTGTCCTGCGTGAGCCGCGGGTTGGTCTTCATGAGCCGCCGCGCCACGCCGTCGGCCGCCGGGTAGCTGGCCAGGTCCATGCCGCCCGCATGCAGGCGCTTGAGCTCGTCGATCCAGCGGCCATAGCGGGCGGGCGCTTCGTCGGCCCGGTACGCCGGCATGCCGAAGCCCTCGAGGTTGACCACGCGGCGCAGCCGCTGCGGCCGCACGCCGGCGTAGTGCATGGTGACGTTGCCGCCCATGCTGTGGCCGACCAGGTCGACGGCGCGATCGCCCGCGTAGTGGTCGAGCAGCCAGTCGAGGTCGGCCAGGTAGTCGGGCATCCAGTAGTTGTCGACGCCGCCGCCCTCGGTGAGGCCGTAGCCACGCCAGTCGGGCGCGACGATGAAGCGTTCCTCGCGCATGGCGTCGACCACGAACTGCCACGACGCGCCCACGTCCATCCAACCGTGCAGCAGCACCAGCGGCGGACGCTCGTCGGCACGGTCGCCCCAGGTCAGCACGTGGTAGCGCAGGTTGCGCACGGGAACGAATTCGGAGCGGGCAGGGCGGCGGGGAACGTACATGGCGGTGGATCATAGGCAGTGGGCACGGCCCGCGCAGTCCGGCGCAGGACAGAAACGGTCGCTATGAAAAACATAGCTGCGCGCGCAGCGGCGGCGCGGCGTGCGGGCCCTTTATTCATGGCGCCGACATCCCGCAGCGGCCACGCGAAACCACGCCGGGCATGCGGGCGTACCCGGCGGTAGCATCCGGAGCATGAATCTCCCCCAAGTCCCCCTCGGGCGCAGCGAGCTGCGCGTCACCCCCATCTGCCTCGGCACCATGACCTTTGGTGAGCAGGTCGACGAGCCGACTGCCCACGCCATTCTCAGCCGCTCGCTGGATCGAGGCGTCGACTTCATCGACACGGCCGAGATGTACGCCGTGCCGGCCCGCAAGGAGACCTACGGCGCCACCGAAACCATCATCGGCAACTGGTTCGCCAGGAACCCCGGCGCGCGTCAGAAGTTGACGCTCGCCACCAAGGTGGCCGGCCCCTCGCGCGGCATGCCCTGGGTACGCGAGGGCGCGGGCATGACGGCCGCGGACATCGTCGCGTCCTGCGAAGGCAGCCTGAAGCGCCTGCAGACCGACGTCATCGACCTCTACCAGATCCATTGGCCCGAACGCAACGTGCCGGCCTTCGGCAACATCTACTACGACCCGAAGCTCGAGCGCACGCAGACCTCCATCCACGAGCAGCTCGAGGCACTGAACGGCCTTGTGAAGGCCGGCAAGGTGCGCTACATCGGCCTGTCGAACGAGACGCCCTACGGCGTGCACGAGTTCGTGCGCCTGGCCGAACAGCACGGCCTGCCGCGCGTGGCCACGGTGCAGAACGTCTACTGCCTCGTGAGCCGCGCGTTGGAGAACGGCCTGGACGAAACCATGCACCGCCTCGATGTCTCGTTGCTGGCCTACTCGCCGCTCGCCTTCGGCCTGCTGACCGGCAAGTACGACCTGGGCGGCACCACCGGCCCCGACGCACCGAAGGGCGCCCGCATCGCCAGCTACGAATCGGTGCGCAAGCAGCGCTGGGGACGGCCTGAGGCGCTCACCGCCGCCCGCCGCTACAACCAGCTCGCACGCGACCACGGTCTCACGCCGACGCAATTGGCGCTGGCCTTCTGCTACACGAAGTGGCAGGTGGCCAGCACCATCATCGGCGTGACCTCGGTGTCGCAGCTGGACGAGGACATCGACGCGTGGGGCACCACGCCGTCGCCGGAGCTGATGGCCGAGATCGACAAGATCCGGTGGGAGCTGCGCGACCCGGCGGCCTGAGCTGTTGACGCGCCGCCGCGCGCTCAGCGCATGTGCGCCCCGCCGTTGACGTCGATCGTCGCGCCCGTCACGTACGACGACAGGTCCGACGCGAGGAAGAGGCAGGCGCCCGCGATCTCGGCCGCGTGGCCGGCGCGCGGCAGGGGCCAGCCGGCGCCACTGGCGTGCTTGTCCTCGTCGCTGCGGCCGGTGCGCGAGAAGTCGGTGAGAACGAGCCCGGGCGCGATGGCGTTGACGCGGATGCCCTCGGCGCCCAGCTCGCGCGCCATCGCGCGCGTGAGTCCCAGCACGCCGGCCTTGGCGGCGCAGTAGTGCGCACCGCCGAAGATGCCGCCGCCCTGCTGCGCGGACATCGACGACACGTTGACGATGCTGCCGCCGTGCCGCGCACGCAGGGCCGGCAGCGCGGCCTGCGACAGCAGCAGCGTCCCGCGCAGCACCACGTCGGTCACGGTGTCGTAGTCCGCTTCGGTGATCTCGGCGACGCCGCGCTTCTGCGTGAGGCCCGCGTTGTTGACGAGCACGTCGAGCGCGCCGTCCGACCAGCCCAGCACGCCCTCGATCGCGGCGGCGCAGGCGCCGGCATCGGCGACGTCGCAGGCCCAGGCGCGTGCCCGGTCGCTGTCCGTTGCGTCGTTGAGGTCGGCCGCGGCGGCCTGCGCCTCTTCGCCGTTCAGGTCGAGCAGCGCCACGCGTGCACCGTGCGCCATGAAGAGCAGGGCCGTCGCCTTGCCGATGCCCTTGGGACGGCCGGCGCCGGAGATCACGGCCACGCGGCCGGCAAGGAGCGCGCCGATGTCGGTGCGCACCGGGTTCAGGGCCGAGGCATCCATCGGTGCGTCAATCCGTCTTGATGTTGGCATCCGCCGCGACCTTCTTCCAGACCTGGATGTCGCGCGCATTGATGGCCGCCTGCTGTTCGCCCGGCAGGAAGTCGGCCGTGATGCCCAGCGCGAGCATCTTGTCGACCACCTCCTTGTCCTTGAGCGAGGCCTGCAGCGCGTCGGTCAGCCTGGCAAGGATGGGCTTGGGCACGTTGGCCGGTGCATACATCACCCACGACAGCAGCTGGTCGAAGTCGATGCCCTGTTCCTTGTAGCTCGCCACGTCGGGCAGGCTGGGCGAGCGCTGCGTACACACGCCCAGCGCCTTGAGCTTGCCCTCCTTGACGAAGGGCGTGCCGGTGGCCATGTCGACCAGCCCCAGCTGGATGTGCCCGCCCATCATGTCGGTCACCAGCTTGTTGGTGCCGTTGAAAGGAACGTGCTGCAGTTGAAGGCCGGCCTTCTGCGCCAGCACCTCGCCGCAGAAGTGACCGGTGGATCCCAAGCCCCAACTGCCGTACTGGGTCGGATTCGGCTTCGACCTGGCCAGCGCGACGAATTCCTTGAGGTTGTTGGCGGGGAAGTCCGGCGTGGCCAGCATCACGATCGCGGAGGTGCCGATGCGGCCGACGACGCTGAAGTCCTTGACCGGATCGTAGGCCAGCTTGCTGTACGTCACCGGCGCAAGCAGGTGGGTCGTCATGCCGCCGATCATGATCGTGTAGCCATCGGGCGCCGACACAGCCACGTGCTGCGTACCGATGGTGCCTGCGGCGCCGACCCGGTTTTCCACCACGATGGGCTGCTTGAGGCGCCGGCTCATCTGGTCGGCCAGCAGCCGGCCCAGCACGTCGCCGCCGCCACCGGCGCCGAAGGGCAGGACCATCTTGATGGGCTTGTTGGGGTAGTCGGCGGCGGACTGGGCCGAGGCCGGCGCGCCGGCGATGAGCGCAACCGTGGCTGCGAATGGCAGCCAGAACGTCTTCTTCAGCATGGCATGTCTCCTTCATTGTGGGGTGATCGGTGCGCCGGCGGCCTCAGCCGAGCGAGACGCCGCCGTCCACCACCAGTTCGACGCCGGTCACGTAGGCCGATTCGTCGGAGGCGAGGAAGACGGCGGCGTTGGCGATGTCCCAGGGCGAACCCTGACGGCCCATGGGACAGCGTGCGTCGCGCTGCGCGCGGCCGGCCGCCGCGGCCTGCGGATCGGCATACAGCGCGGCGGCATGCGGCGTGTCGATGAGGCCGGCGACGATCGCGTTGCAGCGCACCTGGTGCTGCGCGTACTGCCGGGCCACCACGTGGGTCAGGTGGTTCAGCGCCGCCTTGGACGTGCTGTACGACAGGAACTGCATCGGGCTCCACTTGCGGCTGGCGATGGAGGACATGTTGATGATCGAACCGCCGCCCTGGCGGATCAAGTGGGGCATGGCGGCCCGGGCGGCCAGCATGGCGCCGCGCAGGTTGATCTCGTGCACGCGGTCCCACGATGCCTCGGTAAGTTCCAGCAGGTCGCCGAAGGCCTCGATGCCGACGTTGTTGTGCAGGATGTCGATGCGGCCGTGGCACTGCAGGGCGGTGTCGACCATGGCCTGCAGCTGCGCCGAACTGCGCACGTCGGCGACCACGGCGCTGGCCTGGCCGCCCTCGGCCGCGATGCGGCGCACAGTCTCCTGCGCCGCATCGGGCGACAGGTCGGCGCACAGCACGCGTGCGCCTGCTCGCGCGAAGGCGATCGCACAGGCTGCGCCGTTGCTGGTGCCGTCGGCGGGCGTGCCGGCGCCGACGACGATGGCCGCCTTGCCGGCCAGGCGCAGCGATGCGCTCATGCGGCCTTGCGGGCGGTGCGCGGCTTCGGTGCCATGCGCGAGGGCGCAGGCGCCAGCGGCGCGCAGGATTCACGCAGCACCATCTGCGTGGTGATGACGATGCGCTCGGCCTCGGTCGCCGGCGTGGCGACGCCGGGCAGGCGCTTGAGCATCAGCTCGGCCACGGCGGTGCCGACAGCCTCGAAGTCCCAGGTCAGCGAGGTGATGCCGGGCGAGAAGAGCTGCGACAGGTCGGTGTCGCCGATGCTGATGACGCTGGCGTCCTCGGGCGCGGTGAGGCCGGCGTGGCGAAGCCCCTGCAGCACGCCCGAGAGGATGCGCGTGCCCAGACACACGAAGGCCGTGGGCCGCTCGAGGCCGGAGAGCAGCGCCAGGGTCTCGCTGAAGGCGAACTGCATGGCCGACGGCTCGGCGCGCACCAGGCGCGGCTCGGGCTGCAGGCCGCGTTCGGCGTAGGCCGCACGAAAGCCTGCGATCCGCTCGCGCCCGGGCCGCACGGCCTGGCCTGGCGTCATGAGCGCGATGCGGCGATGTCCCAGGTCGAGCAGGTAGCGGGTGGCCTGCAGGGCGCCGTGGAAATGGTCCACGTGCACGCCGCTGCCGGCGGCGTGGAAATCGCGGTCCAGTGCCACGGCTGGCAGACCCTGCGCCACGAGACCCTCGAACAGCTCGGGGCGCTCGCTCTGGCAGGGCGCCAGGATGATGCCGTCGACGCGCCGGCGGCGGAAGAAGTCGATCATCGTGCGCTCGCGCGCCGCGTCGTTGTGCGTGTTGGCCAGCAGCAGGGCGCAGCCGTCGCGCTGCAGCCTGGCCTCCACCGCGTTCACGATGCGCGCATACAGCGGGTTCGACAGGTCCGACACCAGCAGCCCGACGACGCCCGTGCTGCGCGTGCGCATGCTCTGGGCGATGGCGTCGGGCTCGTAGCCCAGCGCATCGGCGGCGGCCTGCACGACCGCGATAGCGGCCTGGCTCACGCGCCCGGCGCGGTTGAGCGCACGCGAGGCGGTGCCGATGGACACGCCGGCGCGCAGCGCCACGTCGCGGATGGTGGGGCGGCTCATGGTTCCCCGTCGCCCGGCACGAAGGCCTGCACGACGCCGGGCGGAAAGCGGCGTGCGCCGTGTTCCAGCGGCACCGCCATGCTGTTGAGGAAGAAGGCGGCCATGTGATAGAAGCTCGCCGCCAGCACGAGCTCCACCACCTGGTCCTTGGGCCAGTGCGCCTGCAGTCCGGCCCAGGTGCTGTCGCCCACGGTGGAGTGGTGGTGCAGCTCGTCGACCATGCGCACGATCAGGCGCTCCTTCTCGCTCCACAACGATTCGCTCAACGCGTTGTTGCAGGTCAGCTCCATCACCTGCGCCTCGCTCAGGCCGCAGCGCTCGGCATAGATGCTCACGTGCATGCCCCATTCGTACTCGGAGCGGGTGAGGGCGCCGGTGCGGATGATGGCGATCTCGCGGTCGCGCTCGGAAACGCTCCCCTTGAACAGCACCACGTGTGCCATCTGCTGGAAGGCGACGGCCAGCTTCGGTTCCTGCGCCAGCGTGAGGCGCAGGTTTTGCGGTGACAGCGTGCCGGAAAAGGCGGTGTTGCCGATCGCGCGGGCCGCGGCCTCGTCGTAGGGCGGAGCGCGCAGCGGCATGCGGCGCGAAACGGCGAGTTCCTGCCCGGTGCTGGGCAGCTCGGTGGGAGTGACGACGGACATGGATGAAAAACTTGATGACGGTTTGTAGAAACGTTTCTACAACGTCGGCAAGTCTGCGTCGACGATCTGGTCACTGGTATGGGTGCAAACCCGGGTGACGTGTACTGGGTCTTTCTTTTCAAAATCGAGAAAACGTTTCTTCATTCAGGAGCAAGCATGAGCCTTTTCTATGGCGGTGCACGGCAGGTCGGTTTCGTGGTGCGCGACATCGAGCGCGCGATGGCGCACTGGAGCCGTGCGCTCGGCGTGGGGCCGTGGTTCTACAAGGCAGCAGTGGGGACCACCGAGTTCCGCTACTACGGCCAGGTGCAGGCGCACCTGCCCGACCTGTCGATCGCGCTGGCCAACTCGGGCGACCTGCAGATCGAGTTGATCCAGCAGCGCAACGACGCACCCTCGCTCTACCTCGACACCTTGCAGAAGAACGGCGAATGCGCCCAGCACATCGCCTACTGGACCGAGGACCGCTACGACGCGATGCATGCGCGACTGCTCGACAGCGGCTACGTCGAAGGACACGGGGGCCGCATGGGCACGCGCGGGCGCTTCTCGTATTTCGTGCATCCCGACCTGCCCAGCGGCATGGTCGAACTGTCGGAGATGGCCGGAGGCAAGGGCGAGTATTTCCGTCAGATTGCCGAAGCGGCGCGCACCTGGGACGGCCACACCGATCCCGTCCGTCAGATGGGCGCGTCGGCCGTGAGCACGGCCGCCTGACACCGGCACAGGCATCGGTGGCGGGAGCGCGGCAGAATCGCCCGCTCCCATGGCCAAGAAAGACAAGACCCACGTCAGCGAGACCCCCGCCACCGCCGTGCTGCGCGAAGCGAAGGTCGCGTTCACCGAACACCCTTACGAGTACCTCGATCACGGCGGGGCACAGTACAGCGCAGCCGTACTGGGCTTCGATCCCTTCACCGTCGTCAAGACGCTGGTGATGCAGGACCAGGACGCGAAGCCGCTGATCGTGCTGATGCACGGCAACCGCACGGTATCGACCAAGAACCTCGCGCGGCAGATCGGTGCCAAATCGGTCGAGCCGTGCAAGCCCGAAGTGGCGCAGCGCCATTCGGGCTACCAGGTGGGTGGCACCTCGCCCTTCGGCACGCGGCGCGAGATGCCGGTGTTCATCGAATCGACGATCCTCGAGTTGCCGAAGATCTTCATCAACGGCGGGCGGCGCGGTTACCTCGTCGGCATCGATCCGCAGCTGTGCGTGCAGCTTCTGGGCGCCAGGCCGGTGCGGTGCGCGCTGGCAGAATGACCGGCTTCCCCACGAGACAACCACGCGCGGCGTCATCGAGCCCGCGACGGAGCCCCCCTTGAGCCTTGAACTGCCTTCCTTGATCGCCATCGTCGTCGGCTACCTGCTCGGATCGCTGTCCTTCGCCGTGATCGTGAGCAGGCTGCTCGGCATGGACGACCCGCGCAGCTATGGCAGCGGCAACCCTGGCGCGACCAATGTGCTGCGGTCCGGCCGCAGGGGGGCGGCGCTGGCCACGCTGGTCCTCGATGCGCTCAAGGGCTGGTTGCCGGTGTTCGTCATCAACCAGTGGGGCGCGGCCTGGGGCCTGGGCGCGGGCACGGCGGCGCTGGCGGGCCTGGCGGCCTTCCTGGGGCACCTGTATCCGGTGTTCTTCCGCTTCCGGGGCGGCAAGGGCGTCGCGACGGCGGCGGGCGTGCTCTTCGGCATCGACTGGCTGCTGGGCCTGGCCACGGGTGCGTCGTGGCTCATCATCGCCTTCTTCTTCCGATACTCCTCGCTCGCCTCGCTGGTCGCGGCCTTTTTCGCACCGGCCTATTACGTTCTGGGCGGCAAGATCGCCTGGCCGCTGCACCGCACCGTGCTCGCGGCCATCATCGTCATGAGCCTGCTGCTGGCCTGGCGCCACCGAGAGAACATCCGGCGCCTGCTGGCCGGCACCGAATCGAAGCTCGGCAGCAAGGCCAAGCCCACCAACTGAAGGAACATCCCATGCCTGCCATCCAACGCTTCCACGTCGGCCCGCGCCTGTCCGAGACGGCCGTCCACAACGGTACGGTCTACCTGGCTGGCCAGGTGCCCGACGACACCACGCAGGACATCCGCGGCCAGACCGCGCAGGTGCTCGCGATGGTCGATCGCCTGCTGGCCGAGGCCGGCAGCGACAAGACCCGCATCCTCATGACGCAGATCTTCCTGACCGACATCAGCGAGATCGCGGCGATGAACGAGGTGTGGGACGCCTGGGTGCCGGCCGGCCACACGCCGCCGCGCGCGACCGTGCAGGCGCAGCTCGCCAATCCGGCCTACAAGATCGAGATCGTCGTCAGCGCCGCACTGCCCTGAGCACCGCTCAGGCGAATGCGGGCTGCGGGCTGCCCCAGCCTCGCCGCGGCAGTTCGGCCGGCAGGGTCAGCAGCCTGAGTGCATCGGCCGCCAGGCTGGTGCCTGCCTTCTGTAGGAAGCGCAGTTCGCACCGTCCGATGGAAACGCTGTCGCCGTGGCGAAGACGATGCGACCGGATGCGCAGCGGCGCGCCGTTGACGAAGGTGCCGTTGAGGCTGTCCAGGTCGGTGAGGATGTGGCCGTCGTCCACGCGCTCGATGACGGCGTGGCGGCGGCTGACGCGCTCGCTGGTCAGCGTGATGCTGTTGCCGCCGTCGCGGCCGATGGTCAGGAGCGGAAGGTCGAGATTGATCTGCCGGACGGGGCGGCGGGTGTCCACGATGATCAGGCGTGCCATGGTTGTGGAATGTTGTTTGGGCGACGCGTCGATGCTAGGGGCGCCCTGGCGAGCCCACGGTCCGAATAGCAGGAGAAATACCGTTCAATTCGCCCACCGCCCCTTGCGCTTCGGTGCGGCGCGCCGGAGGGCGGCGAGGGAAGGCATCGGTCAGAAGCGCTTCTCGAGCACCATCTGGTCGGCGTCGCGCCGCATCGAGAAGCGGTTGATGAAGCTGTTGCCGAGGAGGACGAAGGGCATGGGCTGTTGCGAGACGATGGCGTCGATGTCATAGACCTCGACGTCCCCCACGCGCACCGACGACAGCTTCACGCGCCAGCCTCCGGCCACGCCGTTGGCGGTGCTGATCTGCACCGGCTGGCCCTTGGCGTAGTCCAGGCCGATGCGCTGCGCATCGGCCAGCGACAGGGCGACCGCCGTCGCCCCGGTGTCGAGCATGAAGTTGACGCTGCGGCCGTTGATGGCGCCCTGCGTCATGAAATGGCCGCGGCTGTCGACCGGCAGGACGATGCGCGTGCCGCCGGCGCTGCGCGCGGCGCCGCCGATGCTCACCGGCGAATCCATGCGCAGGGTGAGTCGCTTGCCGCCCGACTCGACCACGGCCTGATCGCCCTGCATGCCGATGAGCTTGACGCCCTGCACCGTTTCGCCCGGCGCCACGGTGCGTGGTGCACCGCCGTCGACCATCAGGATGGCGCGGCTGCCGATGCTGCCGGTGAGGGTGACCGACTGGGCATGGCCGAGCGCGCAGCTGGCGCACAGGGCGGCGGCGAGCAGCGCCTTCATGCCGGGCTCAGTCCCGGAAATTGTTGAAGGACAGCGGCAGGTCCGCCACGTCCTTCTTGATCAGCGCCATCGCCGCCTGCAGGTCGTCGCGCTTGGCGCCGGTCACGCGTACCGCGTCGCCCTGGATGGCGGCCTGCACCTTGAGCTTGCTGTCCTTGAGGATGCGCTGGATCTTCTTGCCGGTCTCGGCGTCGATGCCGTTCTTGACCTTGATGACCTGCTTGACCTTGTCGCCGCCGGCCTTCTGCACGTCGCCCCTGTCGAGGAAGCGCACGTCCACGTTGCGCTTGGTGAGCTTGCCGCGCAGGATGTCCTCGACCTGCTGGAGCTGGAAGTCGGCGTCGCCGGTGAGGGTGATGTCCTTGTCCTTGAGCTCGATCGCGGCGGCCGTGCCCTTGAAATCGAAGCGGGTGCCGATTTCCTTGGCGGCGTTGTCGACGGCGTTGCGGACTTCGACGAGGTTCGGCTCGCAAACGGTGTCGAAAGAGGGCATGAAAAGGTTCTCCTGGGATGGCGCCCAAGGCCGGAGGCGGCATGGGCCGAATGCGACAATTCTCCCATGATCGTCCAGCGCAACGTCCCCCTGCAACAGCACAACAGCTTCGGCATCGTGGCCCGTGCGCAGCAGCTGGTGCGCATCGCGAGCGAGGCCGACGTGGCGGCCGTCCTGGCCGACCCGGCGCTGCGCGAGATGCCGAAGTTCGTGCTCGGCGGCGGCAGCAACATCGTGCTCACGGGCGACGTGAAGCCGCTGGTGCTCAAGGTCGAGATCCCGGGCCGCCGGCTGGTCGACGACGGCGGCAAGGCATGGATCGTCGAGGTGGGCGCCGGCGAGGTCTGGCACGACACGGTGCAGTGGCTGCTCGCGCAGGGCTGGCCGGGGCTGGAGAACATGGCGCTCATTCCCGGCACCGTGGGCGGGGCGCCGGTCCAGAACATCGGCGCCTATGGCGTCGAGCTGCAGGACCGTTTCGAGTCGCTGGACGGCATCGATCTCGTCACCGGCCAGCCCTTCACGCTCGATGCAGCCCAGTGCGCCTTCGGCTACCGCGATTCGGTCTTCAAGCACCCGGGCGATCCAGCCTCCAATGCCTTCGGGCTGGCCGGGCGGGCGCTCATCACACGGGTGCGCTTTCGCCTGCCCAAGCCCTGGAAGCCCGTGCTCGGCTACCTCGACCTGGAACGCAAGATGGCCGAAACCGGCGTGACCGACCCGACGCCGATGCAGATCTTCGACTGGATCGTCGCCATCCGCCGCGCCAAGCTGCCCGACTGGCGCGTCTTGGGCAACGCCGGCAGCTTCTTCAAGAATCCGACGGTCACACCCGAGCAGTGCGCCGACATCATCGCCCGCGACCCCAAGATCGTGCACTACCCGATGCCCGACGGCAGCATCAAGCTCGCAGCCGGCTGGCTCATCGATGCCTGCGGCTGGAAGGGCAAGTCGGTCGGCAACGCCGGCGTGTACGAGAAACAGGCGCTCGTGCTGGTCAACCGCGGCGGCAGCGAGCATCCGGCCACCGGCGGCGAGGTGATGACCCTGGCCAAGGCGATCCAGACCAGCGTCTACGAGCGCTTCGGGATCCGGCTGGAGCCGGAGCCGGTGGTGGTCTGACACCGGCCCGCAGGAGGGCGCCGCGTCGGCAGGGTCGCGCGGCCTGAAAAAAAGGCGCTTCGACGCGAGGCGGCGAGGAGGAATGGGATGCACTGGCCCGAACTGAACTTTCGACGCCGCATCGCCGGCCTGGTGTGGACGCGCAGGCTGGTGTGGCTGCTGGCGATCGCCGCGGTGGCTGCCTGGCGCACCGGCTGGTCGCTGGTCGTCGCGGTGGTGGTGGCGCTCGTGCTCACCGCCGCGCTGCGGGCGTGGGAAGACAGCCTGCGCCGGCAGTTCATCCGCGAGGCCTCGCTGCCTGCCTTCCTGGTCGGCAAGCTGCGACAGGCCTTCCCGCAGCTGACGGTACGCGACGCCGAGTTGGTGCTGCGCGGCCTGCGGCAGTTCTTCATGGCGCACCTGCGCAGCGGCCGCAAGTTCGTCGCCATGCCCTCGAAGGTGGTCGACCAGGCCTGGCACGAGTACATCCTGCACACACAGGGTTACCAGCGCTGGTGCCAGGGCGCCTTCGGCGCAATGCTGCACCACACGCCGGCCGAGGTGCTGGGCCGCGATGCGCGCCGCAACGACGGGTTGCGCCGCAGCTGGTACTGGGCCTGCAAGGAGGAGAGCATCGACCCGCGCAAGCCGACGCGCCTGCCGCTGCTCTTCGCGCTCGACGCGAAGTTCGCGGTCGCGGGGGGCTTCCACTACACGCCCGACTGCAGCGCCATCGACCGGGCGAGCGGCTCGGACGCCTACTGCGGCACCAGCTTCGCCGAGGGCGGCGGATCGTCCGGCGATTCCGGCGGCTACCCCGGAGATTCGCAGGGCTTCGGAGGCAGCGAATCGTCCTCGTCCGACGGCGGAGGAGGCGGCAGCAGCGACAGCGGTGGCAGCGGGGATGGCGGAGGCGGCTGCGGCGGGGGAT
>SCOE01000013.1 GCA_005503065.1 Comamonadaceae bacterium ALPHA2B | reverse complement strand
CTCCTGCACCCACGCCCCCGGCGCCTCCGCCGCCGCCGCCCGCACCCGCTCCGGACGGCCCGATGGTGCGGCAGACCACCGGCGGCAAGGTCGAGGGCGTGGACGACAGCGCCGGCACCGGCACCTGGTCCTGGAAGGGCGTGCCCTTTGCCAAGCCGCCTGTGGGCGACCTGCGCTGGGCGCCGCCGGCCGATCCAGCGCCCTGGGACGGCGTGCGCGCCGCCACCCAGTTCGGCCCCAGCTGCGCGCAGGGCGGACGCTTCTTCAGCCCGGCACCGGGCGGCGCACCCTACGGCCTCGCAGTGCGCGAAGGCTTCGGCAAGCCGGTGGGCGAGGAGGACTGCCTCACGCTCAACGTCTGGCGGCCCGCCAACACCGACGAGAAGCTGCCGGTGATCGTGTTCATCTACGGCGGCAGCAACATTTCGGGCTACACCGCCGACCCGAGCTACGACGGCGCGCAACTGGCGAAGCGGGCCAACGCGCTGGTCGTGACCGTCAACTACCGGCTCGGCTTCCTCGGCTGGTTCGACCTGCCGCAACTCAAGACCGGCGAGCCGAAGAACGATTCGGGCAACTTCGCGCTGCTCGACCAGATGCAGGCGCTGAAGTTCGTCCAGGCCAACATCGGTGCCTTCGGCGGCGACGCCGACAACGTCACGGTGATGGGGCAGTCGGCCGGCGCCGTGAACACCTGGGCGCTCGTCGCCTCGCCCGCGGCGGCCGGCCTGCTGCACAAGGCCGTGCCGATGAGCGGCGGCATCGCCTTCTCGACCCACGCCACCGCGCAAACCTACGCCAAGGCACTGGTCAACGCAATCGTCATCGCCGACGGCAAGGCCTCCGACGCCACCTCGGCGGCCAACTGGCTCGCCAGCCAGACCGACGCACAGGTGGCCAGCTACCTGCGCAGCCTCCCGGCCGACAGGCTGCTGGCCATCATGCTGGCGAACCCGCAACTGGGCAATTCGCCGGCGCCGATCGAGGACGGCACGGTGCTGCCGGTGAATTCGCGCGCCGCGGTGGCCGCCGGCAACTTCAACAAGGTGCCGATGCTGGTGGGCAACACGCGCGACGAAGGCACGCTGTTCGGCGGCCTCTTCGGCCTGTACACGGGCAGCGGCATCCCGGGCTTCAAGCCGAACGACTACGACCGCTTCGGCCTGCAGTTCGGCTTCGACCCCGACGCGGCGCCCAGCCTCACGGAGGCCGACCTCATCAACCCGGCCTACCTGCCGGTCACGACGCCGCTGACCGGATGGAAGGCGGTGTCCGACGTGGTCACGCAGTCGATCTTCCTCAACGGGCTCTCGGCCCAGATCGACTCGGTCGCCGCCCAGTTGCCGACGAAGACCTGGTACTACCGCTTCGACTGGAGCCAGGAGGCGGCGCCCTTCAACACCGTCTATGGCGCGACACACGGCATGGACACGGTGTTCTTCTTCCGCAACTTCGGCACCAACGTCTTCTCCTTCGCCTACGGCGCGGCGAACCGGCCGGGGCGGGAGGCGCTGTCCGATGCCATGGTCGGCAGCCTGGCCGCCTTCGCGCGCACCGGCGACCCGAACCACCCCGGCCTGGGCGTCACCTGGCCGAACTGGCCGCGCCGGATCGTGTTCGACGCCAGCAAGACGCAGCTGCAGAACAGCACGCCGTGAATCGGGCGGGCGATGGGAACCGGGGGGTGGGCGGATGGCCCTGCAATTGCGGGCAATCCCGCCTGCGGGCGGAGAGGGTGGTGCGTGATACTCGCCCCCGATCCGTTTCCCATCGATTTTCCCAATCACCCGAGGAGCCTTCCCCATGCTGGGTTTGATGCAAGACCGCCCGCTCTTGATCTCCAACCTGATCGAGTTCGTCGACCGCCACAACGGCGATGCCGAGATCGTCTCGCGCCGCGTCGAGGGCGACATCCACCGCTACACCTGGAGCGACTGCGCCGCCCGCTCGCGCCGGGTGGCCAACGCGCTGGACGGCGAGAAGCTGCTCTTTTCCGACCGCGTCGCCACCCTGGCCTGGAACGGCTACCGCCACCTGGAGCTGTACTACGGCGTGAGCGGCTCGGGCCGCGTGCTGCACACCATCAACCCGCGCCTGCACCCGGACCAGATCGCCTGGATCGCCAACCATGCCGAAGACCAGATCCTGTGCTTCGACCTGAGCTTCCTGCCGCTGGTGCAGGCGGTGCACGCGCGCTGCCCGACGATCCGCAAGTACATCGCGCTGTGCGACGCCGACAAGCTGCCGGTCGACACCGGCGTGCCCAACCTGGTGAGCTACGAGGCCTGGATCGCCGACCAGGCCGCCGCGTACGACTGGCCGGTGTTCGACGAGAACTCGGCCTCGAGCATGTGCTACACGAGCGGTACCACGGGCAACCCGAAGGCCGCGCTGTACAGCCACCGCTCGACCACGCTGCACGCGTATGCAGCGGCGCTGCCCGACGTGATGCGCCTGTCGGCGCGCGACTCGGTGCTGCCGGTGGTGCCGATGTTCCACGTCAACGCCTGGGGCATCCCATACTCGGCGGCGCTCACGGGCTGCAAGCTGGTGTTCCCCGGGCCGGCGCTGGACGGCAAGTCGGTCTACGAGCTCATCGAGGGCGAGAAGGTCACCTTCGCGGCCGGCGTGCCCACCGTGTGGCAGATGCTGCTGGGCCACATGCAGGCCGGCGACCTGAAGTTCTCGAAGCTCAACCGCACGGTCATCGGCGGCTCGGCCTGCCCGCCGGCCATGATCCGCGCCTTCCAGGACCTGTACGGCGTGGAAGTTCTGCATGCCTGGGGCATGACGGAGATGAGCCCGCTTGGCACCCTGTGCACGCTCAAGAACAAGCACGAC
Organism: Comamonadaceae bacterium ALPHA2B; assembly: GCA_005503065.1. Taxonomy (GTDB): domain Bacteria; phylum Pseudomonadota; class Gammaproteobacteria; order Burkholderiales; family Burkholderiaceae_C; genus Xenophilus. Next base: position 117,772 of record SCOE01000013.1, on the reverse strand, counting down.
GCGCTGGACGATGAGGCGCGCCTGGCCATCCGCATGAAGCAGGGCCGTGCGATCTTCGGTGTGGACATGAAGATCGTCGATGGCGACGGCAACGAGTTGCCCTGGGACGGCAAGGCCTACGGCGACCTGCTGGTGAAGGGCCCCTGGATCGTCAAGGAGTACTTCAAGGGCGAGGGCGGCGACCCGCTGGTGAAGGACGCCAAGGGCGACGGCTGGTTCCCCACCGGCGACGTGGCCACCATCGACGCCGAGGGTTACCTGCAGATCACCGACCGCAGCAAGGACGTGATCAAGTCCGGCGGCGAATGGATCAGCTCGATCGACATCGAGAACATCGCCGTCGCGCACCCGGCCATCGCGATCGCGGCATGCATCGGCGTGTTCCATCCCAAGTGGGACGAGCGGCCCATCGTCGCCGTGGTGAAGAAGCCCGGCGCCGACGTGACGCGGGAGGAACTGCTGAGGTTCTACGAAGGCAAGACCGCCAAGTGGCAGATCCCCGACGACGTGGTGTTCGTCGAGGCGATCCCGCTGGGCGCCACCGGAAAGATCCTCAAGACCCGGCTGCGGGAGCAGCTCAAGGACTACAAGCTGCCTTCGCTGGCCAACGCCTGAACGCCCTGTCGCCAAGGTGATAGGAGGGGTCGCGCGGGCGGCCCTTCTTGCGGGCATTCCCTGTGCGGGGGCGGAGGAAGGCGCTTGTACGCTGCGCGCGACACGACCGACCCAACCACAACAGGAGACATGCCTTGAAATTCGCTATCAAAATCGTAGCTGCCTGCGCAATGGTGGCGGGCGCTTCAGGCGCTTTCGCCCAGAAAGGCGAGACCGTGAAGATCGCCTGGATGGATCCGCTCTCGGGACTCATGGCGGCGGTGGGCACGAACCAGTTGAAGACCTACCAGCTGATGGTGGAGCACTTCAACAAGACCAATGCCTCGGGCGTGAAGTTCGAGCTGATCTCGCTGGACAACAAGCTGAGCCCCCAGGAGACCACGGCCGCGCTGCGCTCTGCCATGGACCAGGGCGCGCGCTACGTGACGCAGGGCAACGGCTCCGGCCCGGCCCTGGCGATCATCGATGCGCTCGAGAAGCACAACGCGCGCAACCCCGGCAAGGAGGTCGTGTACTTCAACTATGCCGCGGTCGACCCGGACCTCACCAACAGCAAGTGCAGCTACTGGCACTTCCGGCTCGACGCCGACACCTCGATGAAGATGGAGGCGCTGACCACCTTCATGAAGGACCAGGCGGACATCAAGAAGGTCTACATCCTCGGGCAGAACTACGCGCACGGCGTGCAGGTCAGCAAGTACGCCAAGGAAGGACTCAAGGCCAAGCGGCCGGACGTGCAGATCGTCGGCGACGACCTGCACCCGCTGGCGCAGGTGCGCGACTTCTCGCCCTACATCGCGAAGATCAAGCAGTCGGGCGCCGACACGGTCATCACGGGCAACTGGGGGTCCGACCTCGCGCTGCTGCTGAAGGCGGCGCAGGACGCCGGCCTGCTCGACACCGTGAAGTTCTACACCTACTACGCCTTCGGCTCGGGGGCGCCGACGGCCATGGGCGCGGGCGCCGCGGGCAAGGTCTACGTGGTGGGCTACGGCCACTACAACATGGGGCCGCCGATCCAGCCGCTGATGGCCGAGTTCAAGAAGCGCATGAACGACGACATGACGCAGAACTCGATCTATCACACCTTCGCGCTGCTCGATGCGGCCTTCGTCAAGACGAAGTCGACCGATCCGGTGAAGGTGGCCGCGGCGCTGGAGGGCATGCGCGTCAAGAGCTTCAACGGCGAAGTCGAAATGCGCAAGGCCGACCACCAGCTGCAGCAGGGCCTGTTCATCACGCGCTGGGAAAAGGCCGGCGGCAAGTTCGCCTACGACGCCGAGAACACCGGATACACCTTCGCCCCTGTCAAGTACTACGAGCCCTACGTGGCCAGCACGCCCACCAGCTGCCAGATGAAGCGGCCCTGAGGCACCGGAAAAGGGGCCGCGCCCACCTTTTTTCTACCGACGGGTAGCACAAGCACGGTGCATTCTGTCGCGCGGGTGATAGAAAGCGCCGCAGCAGCGCCGACCTTACGGGCATTCCCTGAGCGGGGTGCCCGTAAACACTTGTACTCTCGTTCCGATTTGCACCGTTCGACCAGGAGACACAGATTGAAATTCGCTCTGAAATTCACCGCTGCAGCCATCGTTGCAGCCACTGCCACCGGCGCGCTCGCCCAGCAGGGTGAAACCGTCAAGATCGCCTGGCTCGATCCGCTGTCCGGGCTGATGGCCGCCGTGGGCACGAACCAGCTCAAGACCTTCCAGTTCTTCGCCGAGAAGTTCAACATCAAGAACCCCGCCGGCGTGAAGTTCGAGATCATCGGCATCGACAACAAGCTCAGCCCGCAGGAAACCACCGCCGCGCTGCGCTCGGCCATGGACCAGGGCGCGCGCTACGTGGTGCAGGGCAACGGCTCCGGCCCGGCGCTGGCCATCATCGACGCGCTCGAGAAGCACAACGCGCGCAACCCCGGCAAGGAGGTGCTGTACCTCAACTACGCCGCGGTGGACCCGGACCTGACCAACAGCAAGTGCAGCTACTGGCAGTACCGCTTCGACGCCGACACCTCCATGAAGATGGAGGCGCTGACCACCTACATGAAGGACCAGAAGGACATCCAGAAGGTCTACCTCATCAACCAGAACTACTCCCACGGCCAGCAGGTCAGCAAGTTCGCCAAGGAGAACCTCAAGGCCAAGCGCCCGGACATCCAGATCGTCGGGGACGACCTGCACCCGCTGGCGCAGGTGCGCGACTTCTCGCCCTACATCGCCAAGATCAAGGCTTCGGGCGCCGACTCGGTCATCACCGGCAACTGGGGTTCCGACCTGGCGCTGCTGATCAAGGCCGGCAACGATGCGGGCCTGAACGTCAAGTACTACACCTACTACGCGGTGACCAGCGGCACGCCCACCGCCATGGGGGCCGCTTCCGACGGCCGCGTGTACCAGGTCGGCTACGCCCACTACAACATGGGCGGTGACATGCAGAAGTACGCCGACGAGTTCAAGAAGCGCTTCAACGACGACCTCTACACCACCGACATCTACACCGTCTACGTGGCCCTGTCCGAAGCCATGGCCAAGGCCAAGACCACCGACCCGGTGAAGGTCGCCGCCACGATGGAAGGCATGAAGTTCAAGAGCTTCAACGGCGACGTGGAGCTGCGCAAGGCCGACCACCAGCTGCAGCAGGGCCTGTACATCGCCAAGTGGGAGAAGGCCAGCGCGAAGTACCCGTACAGCCCGGAGAACACGGGCTACACGCTGGCACCGGTGAAGTTCTACGACGCCTACGTGGCCAGCACCCCGACCAGCTGCCAGATGAAGCGGCCTTGAGGGCAGCCAGGCTCTGAGCCCAGCAAGGCCCGCCGCCCTCAGGCGGGCCTTTTTTCTTGTTCTCCGAGGGACCGGGAGTCGACTCGATCGTGGAATTCTTTCTGATATCGCTGCTCAATGGCGTGAGCTACGGGCTGCTGCTGTTCATGCTCAGCTCCGGCCTGACGCTCATCTTCAGCATGATGGGCGTGCTGAACTTCGCGCACGCCAGCTTCTACATGCTGGGCGCCTACTTCGCATACGCCATCTCCAACGTGGTCGGCTTCTGGCCCGCGCTGGTGCTGGCCCCGCTGCTGGTCGGCCTGCTGGGCGCCGCGTTCGAGCGCTACAGCCTGCGCCGCGTCCACAAGTTCGGCCACGTGCCCGAGCTCTTGGTGACCTTCGGCCTGTCGTACCTCATCCTCGAGCTGGTGCAGCTCGTGTGGGGCCGGTCCACCGTGCCCTATGGACTGCCCACGCAGCTGCAGGGCCCGCTCTTCACGCTGTACGGCACGCAGTTCCCCAAGTCGCGCTCCTTCATCATGCTGGTGGCGGTGCTGATGCTCATCTCGGTGTGGCTGCTGCTCACGCGCACCCGCATCGGCCTGGTCATCCAGGCGGCGCTCAAGCATCCCGAGATGGTCGAGGCGCTGGGCCACAACGTCCCGCGCGTGTTCATGCTGGTCTTCGGCGGCGGCGCCGCGCTGGCGGGCCTGGCCGGGGTCATCGGCGGCAACACCTACGTCACCGAGCCGGCCATGGCGGCGTCGGTCGGCTCCATCATCTTCGTGGTGGTCGTGGTCGGCGGCATGGGCTCGCTCGCGGGCGCCTTCCTCGCGTCGCTGCTGATCGGCGTGATCCAGACCTTCGCCGTCGCCATCGACCAGTCGATGGCCTCGGGCCTGCAGGCGCTGGGCATGACGGTGACCGACCAGACCTTCGGCTATTCGCTGCTCAAGCTCACCGTGTCTCAGGTGGCGCCGATCCTGCCGTACCTCTTCCTGGTGCTCATCCTCATCTTCCGGCCCAAGGGCCTGCTCGGAACCCGGGAGGACTGACCATGAGCAGTACCGCCACCGCCATGACCTCATCGCCCGCCTACTACAAGTTCAAGCCGCTCAACATCGGGCGCATCGTGATCTGGTCGCTGTTCGCGATCGCGCTCATCGTCGCGCCGTGGATCTTCACGAGCAGCCTCGCGCTGACGATGCTCTCGCAGATCGGCTACCTCATCATCATCTGCCTGTCGTACAACATCCTGCTGGGGCAGGGCGGCATGCTGAGCTTCGGCCACGCCGTCTACACCGGGCTGGGCTCGTTCATCGCCGTGCATGCGATGAACATGGCCACCAAGGGCCAGGTCCCGGTGCCGCTGGTGCTGATCCCCGTCGTCGCCGGGCTCGCGGGCGCCTTCTTCGCGGTGCTCTTCGGCTACGTGACCACCAAGAAGTCCGGCACGACCTTCGCGATGATCACGCTGGGCCTGGGCGAACTGGTCGCCGCCATGGCGCTGATGTTCCCGGGCTTCTTCGGCGGTGAGGGCGGTATCACGACCGACCGCACCTACGGCAAGTTCCTGATGTGGAACTTCGGCCCGCAGATCCAGGTGTACTACCTGATCGCGGTCTACTGCTTCGTGTGCACCGCGCTGATGTACGCCTTCACCGGCACGCCGCTGGGCCGCATCCTGAATGCGGTGCGCGACAACCCGGAGCGCGTCGAGTTCATCGGCTACAACACACAGAAGGTGCGCTACTTCGCGTTCATCATCGCGGGCTTCTTCGCCGGCATCGGCGGCGGCTTGGCCGCGATCAACTTCGAGATCGTGAACGCGGCCGACAGCCTGAGCACCATCCGCTCGGGCGGCTACCTGTTGTTCACCTTCCTGGGTGGCGCGACCTTCTTCTTCGGCCCGATCATCGGCGCCGTGCTGCTGGTGTTCGCGTCGATCCTGCTGTCGGAACTGAGCAAGGCCTGGCTGCTCTACATGGGCCTCGTGTTCCTGTTCATGGTCATGTTCGCGCCCGGCGGCATCGCCAGCCTGATCATGATGAATCTGCGCGTGGCCAAGTTCGGCAAGTTCAACCGCTTCTGGGGCCTGTACGCGGGCCTGCTGGTCACGGGCGCGCTGATGGTGGTCGGTGCGGCCGCCATCGTCGAGATGATCTACCACATCCAGCTCAACGCGGCGATGGGCCCGAAGGTGCATTTCTTCGGATCCGAACTCGACACCTCGTCCACCACCCACTGGGTCGGTGCCGTCGTGCTCATGGTGGTCGGCGGCGGCCTGATGGAGATCGTGCGGCGCCGCTTCGTGCGCACCTGGGGCACGGCGCAGGAAGAGATCGAGGCGCAGATCAAGCGCGCGGAGGCCGGCGTATGACCTATGCACTCGAACTGAAGGACCTGCACAAGAGCTTCGGCAAGACGCCGATCATCCGCGGCGCCAACCTGGCCGTCACGGCGGGCGAACGCGTCGCGGTGATCGGGCCGAACGGCGCAGGCAAGTCGACGCTGTTCAACCTGATCAGCGGGCGGCTGCATCCCACCAGCGGCGAGGTGCTGCTCAACGGGGAACGCATCGACGGCCTGCCGCCGTACGAGATCAACCGCAAGGGGCTCTCGCGCAGCTTCCAGATCACCAACATCTTCCCCAAGCTCAGCGTGTTCGAGAACCTGCGCTGCGGGGTGTTGTGGAGCCTGGGCTACCGCTACACCTTCCTGCGCTTCCTGTCGAACCTGGACGACGCCAACGAGCGCGCCGAACTGCTGCTGCGCCAAGTGGGCCTGGAGCGCAAGCGCGACGTGCTGGCCGTCAACCTGACCTATGCCGAGCAGCGCGCGCTGGAGATCGGCATCACCATCGCCGGCGGTGCCAACGTCATCCTGCTGGACGAACCCACGGCCGGCATGAGCAAGACCGAGACGGCGCACTTCATCGCGCTGATCCGCGAGATCACCGTGGGCAAGACGCTGCTGACGGTCGAGCACGACATGGGCGTGGTGTTCGGCCTCGCCGACAAGATCGCAGTGGTGGTGTACGGCGAGGTCATCGCCTACGACACGCCCGAGGCCGTGCGCGCCAATGCGCGTGTGCAGGAGGCCTACCTCGGCTCCTCGGTGGCGGATGCACAGGGAGCGGGACACTGACATGACCCCCACGCTCATCACTTCGTGTATCGCTGCCCCCCGAGGGGGCGCAGGCCTGCCTTGGGGCGGCCCGGCGGAGGCCTCATGCTGAAAATTCAAGACCTGCACGCCTACTACGGCAAGAGCCACGTGCTGCACGGCGTCTCCTTTGCCGTGAACCCGGGCGAGATCGTCGCGCTGCTGGGCCGCAACGGGTCGGGGCGTTCCACCACGGCCAAGGCCATCATGGGCCTGGTCCATGCCGAGGGCGACGTGCACTGGAAGGGCCAGGACATCCTGCGCCGAAAGGCCTATGAGATCGCGCACATGGGGATCGGCTACGTGCCGGAGAACCGCGACGTGTTCCCCAAGCTCACGGTGCACCAGAACCTGCTGCTGGGCCAGAAGGGCAGCGGCAAGGGCAGCCGCTGGTCCTTCGAGGACATGTACCAGATGTTCCCGCGCCTGAAGGAGCGCCAGCACACCGAGGCCGGCGTGCTCTCGGGCGGCGAGCAGCAGATGCTCACGCTGTGCCGCACGCTCATGGGCGACCCCGACCTGATCATCATCGACGAGCCCACCGAGGGCCTGGCGCCCAAGATCGTCGAACTGGTGGGCCAGTACCTCAAGACGCTCAAGGACAAGGGCATCTCGGTGCTGCTGATCGAACAGAAGCTGACCATCGCGATGCAGATTTCCGACCGCGCGCTGGTGATGGGGCACGGCAGCATCGTCTTCGACGGCACGCCGGACAGCCTGCGCGCCGATGCCGGTACGCGCAAGGAATGGCTCGAAGTGTGAACATGCGGCGGGCACCTTCGAGCCGAATCGGCCCGGAGCGCCCGTCCAGCCTGCGCGAGCAGCTATCGAAACAATAGCAATTCGGCGGCGCGTGCCAAGCTTGGCGCGCGCCGCCGGTGCTTGCAGAATGGCCGCGGCGCACTTTGTCCCGCCAGCGACTGGGCGCGATGGACGCACGCGTCGAATTGCCTAGAATCGCCGAAAAAGAACACTCGTGCTTTTTTTGGGAGACAGCGCCGCTCGGCCCGCGAGCGCCCTGGTCTGCCTCCGGTCCCGCTCCTCTTCTCCACCTTCCAAAGGAACGCAGCATGACGGCTGAATACAAAGTGCATGGCGATATCGCCGTGATCACCATGACCAACCCGCCAGTGAACGGGCTCGGCTATTCGACGCGCGTCGGCATCACCGATGGCCTGGCGAAGGCGCTGGCGGACGACGCCGTGAAGGCCATCGTGCTCACCGGTGCGGGCAAGGCCTTTTCGGGCGGCGCGGACATCAAGGAGTTCGGCACGCCCAAGGCGCTGCAGGACCCCAACCTGCTCTCCGTCATCCTCGCGCTCGAGGCGTCGACCAAGCCGATCGTCGCGGCCATCCACTCCGTCTGCATGGGTGGCGGCCTGGAACTGGCGCTGGGCTGCCACTACCGCGTCGTCGCGCCGGGCACCAACGTCGCGTTGCCCGAGGTGAAGCTGGGCCTGATCCCGGGCGCCGGCGGCACGCAGCGCCTGCCGCGCGTGCTGGGCGTGGAGGCCGCGCTGAACATGATCGTGAGCGGCCAGGCCGTGAAGAGCGAGCTGCTCGCCTCGGCCCCGGGCCAGAAGCTGTTCGACAAGTTGGCAGCCTCGCCCGAGTCGGTGTTCGACGAAGCCGTCGAGTTCGCCAAGTCGGCCGCGGCCAAGGGCGGTGAACTGCCGCTCGTGCGCAACCTGCCGTGCAAGCATCCGCAAGGCGATGCCTACTTCCAGTTCGCGAAGAACATGGTGGGCGGCATGTCGAAGAACTTCCCAGCGCCGCTCAAGTGTGTGGAGGCGGTGGAGGCCGCCACGCAGCTCAAGTTCGATGCCGGCATGGCCAAGGAGCGCGAGATCTTCATCGCGCTCATGATGACGCCCGAATCCTCGGCGCTGCGCCACCTGTTCATGGCCGAGCGCGCCGCCAGCAAGATCCCCGACGTGCCCGAGGACACGCCGCAGCGCGCGATCAAGACCGTGGGCGTGATCGGCGCCGGCACCATGGGCGGCGGCATCACGATGAACTTCCTGAACGCCGGCATTCCCGTCACCATGCTCGAGATGAAGCAGGAGGCCCTGGACCGCGGCGTTGCCACCATCCGCAAGAACTACGAGGCCCAGGTCAAGAAGGGCAAGCTCAAGCAGGACAAGTACGAGCAGCGCATGGCCCTGCTGAGCACCACGCTGGATTACGCGGCGCTGAAGGACTGCGACCTCATCATCGAGGCCGTCTTCGAGGAACTGGGCGTCAAGGAAAAGGTCTTCAAGCAGCTCGACGAGATCGCCAAGAAGGGCGCCATCCTCGCCTCCAACACCTCCACGCTGGACGTCGACAAGATCGCTGCCTTCACCAAGCGCCCGCAGGACGTGGTCGGCATGCACTTCTTCAGCCCGGCCAACGTCATGAAGCTGCTCGAAGTCGTGCGCGGCAAGGAAACGGCCAAGGACGTGCTGGCCACCGTCATGGCCGTGGCCAAGAAGATCAAGAAGACGGCCGTCGTCTCCGGCGTGTGCGACGGCTTCATCGGCAACCGCATGATCGAGCAGTACTCCCGCCAGGCGGGCTTCCTGCTCGACGAGGGCGCGACCCCGCAGCAGGTGGACAAGGCGATCGAGAAGTTCGGCTTCGCCATGGGGCCCTTCCGCATGGGCGACCTGGCGGGCAACGACATCGGCTGGGCGATCCGCAAGCGCCGCGCCACCGAGCGGGCCGACATGAAGTACAGCAAGACGGCCGACAAGCTGTGCGAGCTGGGCCGCTTCGGGCAGAAGACCGGCGCGGGCTGGTACGACTACCAGGCGGGCAAGCGCGACGCGATCCCGAGCGAGCTGGTGAACAAGATGATCGAGGACCACCGCAAGGAGCTGGGCATCACGCCGCGCAAGATCAGCGACGAGGAGATCGTGCAGCGCCTGGTGTATGCGCTGGTCAACGAGGGTGCGCACATCCTGGAGGACGGCATCGCCAGCAAGTCGGGCGACATCGACATGGTGTACCTCACGGGCTACGGCTTCCCGATGCACCGCGGCGGGCCGATGCACTACGCCAGCCAGGTGGGCCTGTACAACGTGGCCGAGACGATGAAGCGCTTCGCGAAGAACCCGCGCGACGATGCGGCCTTCTGGCAGCCGGCACCGCTGATCCGGAAGTTGGTGGCCGAGGGCAAGAGTTTTTCCTGAAGCCACGGGGCCGCGCCACGTGATCAAGCGCCTCTTTCTCGGCCTGCTGCTGGTGCTGCTCGCGCTGGCCGCGGCCGTGGCGGTGAACACGTGGCGCCACCCGTCGCGCCAGGTGGCGGTGGCCCCCGCGCCGCCGCTGGAACTGGACACGCAGGCCGCCGCCCAGCGGCTGGCCGGCGCGATCCGCATCCGCACCGTGTCGGCGCTGGACGACCCGGCGGCCAACAACAGCGAATTCGACAAGCTGCACGCCTACCTGCAGCAGAATTTTCCGAAGCTGCACGCCACGCTCAAGCGCGAGGGGGTCGGGCAGCACGCCTTGCTCTACACCTGGCAGGGCAGCGACTCGACCGCCAAGCCGGTCGCGCTGATGGCGCACCAGGACATGGTGCCCATCGCCCCGGGCACCGAGAAAGCCTGGTCCGTCGACCCCTTCGGCGGCGACATCAAGGACGGCTACATCTGGGGCCGCGGCACGCTCGACAACAAGGGCAACCTGCTGGCGCAGATGGAGGCCGTGGAGCTGCTCGTCGGCCAGGGCTTCCAGCCGAAGCAGACCATCTACTTCGTGATGGGCGACGACGAAGAGGTGAGCGGCCTGCGCGGCGCGCTGCCGGTCGCCGAGCTGCTCAAGTCGCGCGGCGTCAAGCTCGACTGGGTGCTCGACGAAGGGCTGCTGGTGCTCGACGGCGTGCTGCCGGGCCTGGCGAAGCCCGCGGCGTTGATCGGCCTGGCCGAGAAGGGCTACGGCACCTTCTTCCTCTCGATCGACACCGCCCCCGGCCACTCGTCGATGCCACCGGCCCACAGTGCCATCGGCCAGATGAGTGCCGCGCTTGCACGCCTGGAAGCCACGCCGATGCCGGGCGGCATCCAGGGCATTGCGGGCGACATGTTCGGCACGCTTGCACCGGAGATGAGCGGCTTCAACCGCGTGATGCTGTCCAACCTCTGGCTCACCGGCCCCCTGGTGCAACGCCAGCTCGAGAAGAGCCCCAGCAGCAACGCCATGCTGCGCACCACCACGGCGCTGACCATCGTTCGCGCCGGCAACAAGGACAACGTACTGCCCGGCCGCGCCGAGGCCGCCGTGAACTTCCGCATCCTGCCGGGCGACACCCTCGACAGCGTCGAGGCACACCTGAAGAAGGCGCTCGGCAACGACGCGATCCAGGTCAAGCGCTACCCCGGCAACTCGGAGCCTTCGCCGGTCTCGCCGACGGACGGCGCGGGCTACCGCTCGATCGAGCAGACGGTGCGCCAGGTGTTCCCCGAAGCCGTGGTCGCGCCCGGCCTGATGACCGCGGCCACCGACTCGCGCCACTTCGGCCTGGTGAGCGATGCCGTCTACCGCTTCTCGCCCATCCGCGTGACCGGCGAAGACCTGCCGCGCTTCCACGGGACCAATGAGCGACTGTCGATCGCCGGCTACGGCGACATGATCCGCTTCTACCACCAGCTGCTGCGCAACACCGTGCAGCCCCAGTAACCCGCTTTCCCGCTTCATTTCAAAGGAAGACACCATGACCAGCGCCGTGATCGTTTCCACCGCCCGCACCCCGCTCGCCAAGAGCTGGAAGGGCGCCTTCAACATGACGCACGGCGCCACGCTGGGCGGCCACGCCGTGCAGCACGCGGTGCAGCGCGCAGGCATCGACGGCGCCGAGGTCGACGACGTCATCATGGGCTGCGCCAACCCCGAGGGTGCCACCGGCGCCAACATCGCACGCCAGATCGCGCTGCGCGCCGGCCTGCCCATCACCACCTCGGGCATGACCATCAACCGCTTCTGCTCCTCGGGCCTGCAGACCATCGCCACCGCCTCGCAGCGCATCATCGCGGGCGAGGGCGACGTGTACGTGGCCGGCGGCGTGGAGAGCATCTCGTGCGTGCAGAACGAGATGAACAAGCACATGCTGGCCGACCCCTGGCTGGTCAAGCACAAGCCCGAGATCTACTGGAACATGCTGCAGACGGCCGAGCAGGTCGCCAAGCGCTACAACATCGGCCGCGACGCGATGGACGAGTACGGCGCGCGCAGCCAGCAGCGCGCCACCGCCGCGCTGGAAGCCGGCAAGTTCAAGGACGAGATCGCCCCCATCACGGTGCTGGCCGGCGTGGCCGACGGCCAGCTGGGCCTGATCACGAAGGAAGTCACCGTCGAGAACGACGAGGGCATCCGCCCCGGCACCACCAAGGAAGGCATCAGCGGCATCCGCCCGGCCATCCCTGGCGGCCTCATTTCGGCCGGCAACGCCAGCCAGTTCTCGGACGGCGGCGGCGCCTGCGTGGTGGTGAGCGAGCAGTACGCCGAGCGCAAGGGCCTCAAGCCCCTGGGCCGCTTCCTGGGCTTCTCGGTGGCCGGCTGCGAGCCCGACGAAATGGGCATCGGCCCGGTCTTCGCGATCCCCAAGGTGCTCAAGAAGCTGGGCCTCACGGTGGGCGACATCGACCTGTGGGAACTGAACGAAGCCTTCGCCGTGCAGGTGATCTACTGCCGCGACAAGCTGGGCCTGCCCGACGACCGCCTGAACGTCAACGGCGGCGCCATCGCGGTGGGCCATCCCTACGGCGTGAGCGGCCAGCGCCTCACCGGCCACGCGCTCATCGAAGGCAAGCGCCGCGGTGCCAAGAAGGTCGTCGTCACGATGTGCATCGGCGGCGGCATGGGCGCGGCGGGCGTGTTCGAGGTGCTCTGATCGCGCGACGCCCGCCCCAGGAACGAAAAGGCCCTGCGACGCAGGGCCTTTTTCTTGGGCGCGGCGCGAGGCGCCGTGAAGTGACGCGTTCGAGGCGGGGTCAGCGTCCTTCGGATGTTGCCCAGTTCGCCATCAGCGTGTTCGACGGCAGGTGCTCGTCCAGCAGCTTGCGCGCCGTCTCCACGCCCGCGACGGGCAGGCCTGTCGGGTCCAGCTTGCCGATCTGCACCAGCACGCTGGCCTGGTCCCAGTAGATGTGCTCGTGGTAGAGCTGGTCGCCGCGGAACTTCACGATGGCGACCAGGGGCACCTCCACGCGCTTTCCGGTCGGTGCGATGCCGGGCAGCATCCAGTCGATCTCGCGGGTGTGGGTGAAGCAGAACAGCATCTCGTCCACGATCTGGCTCGTGCCGACGGTGCGCGAGATGGGGATCAGCGTGGTGTCGGGCGGGTTCGCATCGACGAAGTGGTGGCGATAGAAGCGCGCCAGCATCGCATGGCCCACGCCGCCGGTCATGGTCGGGATGTGGTTGACGTAGGGCTCGGGCACCATGGTGGCCATGGTCGCGTCGACGTCGCGCGTCGCGAACTCGTACTCGCAGTGCTTGTCCCACAAGGCCGAGAAATCGTAGTGCGGCCCGAGCGTGCCGCGGAAGGCCGCGATGCTGCGCTGGTGCGCCATCAGCGCCGAGGGCTTGTGGTAGTGGGTGCTGCCGGTGCGTGCGAAGGCATGGTCGGCGCCGGGGTACACGTACAGCTCGACGCCGGGGCGCCCCTGCAGCGCCTGCAGGATGGCGTTGCGCGCCTCGGGCGGGCAGAAGCCGTCCTGCTCGGCGATGTGCAGCACCAGCGGCTTGCCGGCCAGGCGGTCGGCTTCGCCCAGCGCCTGTTCGATGCCGACGCCGTAGTACGACACGGCGACGTCGCAATCGGTGCGGCAGGCCGCGAGGTAGGCCAGCTTGCCGCCGAGACAGAAGCCCAGCACGCCCGCACGGCCGGCGAATTCGGGCAGGGCACGCAGCGTGTCCAGGGCAGCCTGGATGTCCTCGACGCCCTTGGTCTCGTCGAAGCCCTGGTAGAGCGTCAGGGCGCGGTCGAACTGCGACTCGTCGATGTCGATGCCCGGCTCCTGGCGCCAGAACAGGTCGGGCACGAGCGCCACATAGCCTTCCTCGGCGTAGTAGTCGGCCAGTTCCCGCATCGTCTTGTTCACGCCGAAGATTTCCTGCGCGATCACGATGCCCGGGCCCTTGCCCGCGGCGGGCAGTGCGAGGTAGCCGTCGAAGGCGCCGCTGCCGTCGGAGGCCTGGATGCGCACGCGCCGGCGGCGCTCGGAGGGGGTGGAGCTCATGGGGTCGTTTCTCCTTGTGGGTGCAGGGTGGTGTAGCGGCCGTCGGCATAGAGCAGCGGCGCATGCCGCCCCGGGTGCATCTGCACCGACTTGATCTCGCCGATCATCACCGCATGGCTGTGGGCCACCATCATCTCGTCCACCACGCAGTCGAAGCTGACCAGCGCGTCGCGCAGGATGGGGGCGCCGGTGGTGAGGGTATCCCAACGGCCCGACTCGAAGAGCTCGCCGGCGCCCGGGCCGGCACCGCCGAAGCGCGTGGCCAGGTCGGCGTGGTGCAGGGCCAGCAGGTTCACGCTCATGCGGCGGCTGTCGGCGATGCTGCGGAAGGTGCTGCCCTTGAGGTTGATGCAGGCCAGCAGCCGCGCCGGCTCCGCCGACAGCGCCGTCACCGCCGTGGCCGTGAGCCCGGTGGGCCGCTGGCCGTCGGTGGTGCCGACGATGCACACGGCGCCGGCCAGGCGGCGCATGGCCATCCGGAAATCCGCCGGCGGCAGGCAGGCCGCGCGGCGCAGCGCCTGCAGCGGGGGCAGGGCGGCGGCGACCGCCTCCACGGCCATCACGCGGCCTCCGCCTGGGCCGGCATCACCTCGGCCAGGTAGGCCTCGCTGCGCTCCGGGCTCATGAAGAAGCGGCTGAAGTCGGTCGGGTCGTTGAAGCCGTTGACGATGCGCCGTGCCACGGCCGGCACCGCGGCCGCCGTGCCCAACAGCTGCATGAGGTGCGGGGGCGGAGGCGCCAGCATCGCATTGGTCCAACCGCATACGTGGGTGCCGTAGCGTGCCCAGAACTCTTCGAAGGTGGCCTGCATGAAGGCGGCGTCGAAAGGCGCGTCGCCGTGCGCCACGATGGCGCGCTCCACCGCGTCGGCGAACTTGGCCGCGTTGTTCGATCCCTGGCCGGTGATCGGGTCGTTGAGCAGCACGGCGTCGGCCATGCCCATGACCGCCCGACCGCTGGGCAGCCGACCGACCGGGCGCCGCACCGTCGGCGGGAAGGCGCCGCCGAGGATGCCGTTGGCATCGGTGAGCTCGACCTGCGTGCAGCGCTCCGCCTCCCAAGGCAGGAAGGTGCGCAGGATCTCCAGCGAGCGCGCCAGGTGGTCGGCCGGTGAGTGCACGTCGGCCCAGCAGTCCATCGGGCCGCCGGGAATGCCTTCGAACACCATGATCTCGCACGGTCCGCTGGTGGTGAGCGCCGGGAAGACGAAGTACTCGCCCACGCCGGGAATCAGGTTGAAGTTCACCGCGCTGTGCTCCTCGCGCGGGCGCATGCCGTGCACATAGGTGAGGGCCAGCGCGCGCTGCGGCCGGTCGTACGGGCTGCGGTCCGCATCGCGCTCGAACATCTTCGCGATCGCGCCCTTGCCCGCGGCCACGATGACCAGGTCCTGCTGCTGCGACCACGCTTCCAGGTCGTCGATCTCCGCGTCCTTGAACAGGATGCGGCCGCCGCGCCGCTCGAACTCGGCCATCCAGCCCGGCACCTTCACGCGCTGGTCCACCGACTGCGCGATGCGGTCGAGCCGGTGGCTCCAGGCCAGTGCCTTCACGCCGGCCTGCTCCGGGTGCGGCACGGTGAACGAGATGCCCTCGACCGGCGGGCAATCGGTCTCCCAGAAGGCGAGGCCGCGGTCGCGCTCGAGCTGCAGGCTGTCGTGGAACATGCACTGGCTGGACATCACCTTGCCGTCCCGGACGTCTTCCGGCGAGCGGTTGGACACGACACTGACCTCGTAGCCCCGGGCCTGCAGGCCGAGGGCGAGTTGCAGGCCCGACTGGCCGGCGCCGACGATGAGAATCTTGCGCATGGAAAAGTCTCCTGAGGGAGGAATGAAGGGGTTTCAGGCCATCAGCTTCGGGATGGCCGGCTCGAAGGACTCGGGCCCCATGGCCGAGTAGCCGCCGTCCACCGCGTAGTCCGCCCCGGTGACGAAGCTGGCGTGGTCGGAGCACAGGAAGAGCACCACCTGCGCGACCTCGTCGGGGTCGCCCACCCGGCGCAGCAGGTGGAAGGGCGCGGCGACGCGGTCCGTCCTGGCACGGTCGCCGTTCGTGAGCTGGTTCATGATGTTGGACCAGGTCCAGCCCGGCGACACGCTGTTCACGCGCACGTTCTCCGGCGCCAGGTCCATCGCCATGTTGCGCGTGAGCTGCACCAGTGCCGCCTTGCTCACCGGATACAGCCAGCGCCCGGTCTGGGCGACGCCGGAGGAGATGCTCGTGAAGTTCACGACCGCACCGCCGCCCTGGCGCTTCATGTGCGGGAGCGCCGCCTGCAGCATCATCGCGGCGCTGGCCACGTTGACGTTCAGCGTCGTGAGCCACTCGGCACGCGTCGATGCAAGGCCGTTGTCGACGTAGCTGCATGCCAGGTTGACCAGGAAGTCCAGGCGGCCGAAGCGCTCGGCCGTCTCGTCGGCGCAGGCGCGCACCTGGGCGTCGTCGGTGATGTCGGTGCGGCGGAACCACACCTTGGCTTCCGTGCCGCAGGCCGCGGCCACCTGCGCGCCGCCCTCGGCGTCGATGTCGGCCAGGGTCACGCGCACCCCGGCCTCCTGCAATGCGTGCACCACGGCGGCGCCGATGATCGTTGCGCCGCCGGTCACGATGGCAACCTTGTCGGCCAGGCCCTTGAACATGCTGTCACTCCTGTGGGGTGGGGATGGGCGAAAGATAGTCAGCGCCGCGGCCTGGCGGCATCCCGGACGCGCACGCGCCATCCCGTATGCGCAGCTTTGTGCGCCGGGCTTGCGCGGCGGGCTGGCGCCGGCGCGGCGACGGTGGCCTTCCCCGATGCGCACGGGCCCGGCATTTGCTAGATTGGGTCCACCATGCCGGCGCTGGCCCCGTCGCTGCCCCTGTCGCGCTTCAGCCTGTTCCACACCCGTGACGTGGACCAGGCGCGCGAGCGTGTGGCGCGCATCTTCTGCCCGCACGTGCTCAACACCTGCCAGGCCCGCGACCGGCTCGACGCGCGCCACCACAGCGCACCGCTGGGCGCCGACATCAGCCTCAACTACGTGCAGTACGGTCCGGCGGTCGACATCGACCCCGGCCACCTCGGCACCTTCTACCTGCTGCAGATCCCGTTGCGCGGCGGCGCCGCCGTCTGGTGCGGTGGCCGGGAGGTGCTGGCCGACCGCGAGACGGCCTCGCTGCCGTCGCCCACCGAATCGCTGCGGATGCGCTGGGCGGCCGACAGTCCGCACCTGATCGTGCGCTTCTCCCAGTCGGCCGTGATCGCGCAACTCGAGCAACTGGCGCAGCACGAGGTGCATGGGCCGCCGGTCTTCGACCCCGCGGTGCGCCTGCAGCAGCCCGAGGTGGCGCCGGCCGTCGCCTTCATCCATTGCCTGCGCCAGACGCTCGATGCGGACCCGGGCTTCTCCGGCTCCCTGCTGGCACGCCAGGCCGAAAGCTATCTGCTGTCGACCCTCCTGATGCAGCTGCCGCACAGCCATCGTCCGACGCTGGATGCGTCCGGCCGGCGGGCGCTGCTGCCGCGCACGGTGCGCCGCGCGCAGGACTTCATGCGGGCCCATGCCGGCACGCCGGGCACCCTGGTCGAACTGTGCAGCCACCTGGGCGTCAGCGCGCGCAGCCTGCAGCAGGCCTTCCTGCAGGCCACCGGCGAGAGCCCCATGGCCCACTGGCGCGGGCTGCGGCTGGACCTGGTGCGCCAGGCCCTGCGCGACGCGGCGGGGCAGGGTGCGCCGGCCCCGGTCACGCAGATCGCCCAGCGCCACGGCTTCTTCCACGCCGGCCACTTCGCGGCCCACTACCAGAGCCGTTTCGGCGAGCGCCCGAGCGACACGGCGCGTGTCGTCAAGGAGTCAGAGCGCGCCCATTGATTGCATTACATTGGCCCGCTTGTCCCTCACCGCAGCAAGCCCCGGCCATGTCGCTCCGTCCCACCCTCGACTTCCTGCTCTACGACTGGCTCGCGGCCGAGACACTGGGTGAGCGCGAACGCTTCGCCGACCATTCGCGCGAGACCTTCGATGCCGTGCTCGACACCTGCGAGCGCATCGCGCGCGAGAAATACGCCCCCTTCAATCGCCTGGTCGACACCCAGGAGCCGCACTTCGACGGCGAGAAGGTGATCCTGCCGCAGGCCACGCACGATGCGCACGCGGCCTTCGTCGAGAGCGGCATGATGGCCGCCGCGCAGGACTACGACATCGGCGGCATGCAGCTGCCCTACACGGTGCAGGCCGCGGCCAACGCCTTCTTCGGCCTCGCGTCGGTGAGCATCGGCTCGAACATGCTCACCAGCGGCAACGCCAACCTGCTGATGGTGCACGGCACCGACAAGCAGAAGGAGGTCTTCGCGCTGAACGAATTCTCCGGCCGCTGGGCGGGCACCATGTGCCTGTCGGAGCCGCAGGCCGGCTCCTCGCTGTCCGACGTGGCCACGCGCGCCGTGCCCGACGGCCCCGATTTCGAGAACGATCCGCTCGGCCCGCGCTACCGCCTCACGGGCAACAAGATGTGGATCTCGTCGGGCGACCACGAGCTGACCGAGAACATCGTGCACATCGTGCTGGCCAAGATCCCCGACGCGCAGGGGCGCCTGGTGCCGGGCACCAAGGGCATCTCGCTCTTCATCGTGCCCAAGCGCATGGTCGACACCGAGGGCCAGCTCACCGGCGAGCGCAACGACGTGGCCCTGGCCGGCCTGAACCACAAGCTGGGCTGGCGCGGCACCACCAACACGCTGCTGAACTTCGGCGAAGGCAAGTACCCGGTCGGCGGCAAGGCCGGCGCGGTGGGCTACCTGGTGGGCGAGCCCGGCAAGGGGCTGCACTGCATGTTCCACATGATGAACGAGGCCCGCATCGGCGTGGGTACGGCCGCCGTCATGCTGGGTCTGGCGGGCTACTACGCGTCGCTGGAGTACGCGAAGAACCGGCCGCAGGGGCGGCTGCCGTTGAATGCCGCAGGTGGCTCGGTGGCCAAGGACTCGGCGAAGCCGCAGGTGCGCATCATCGAACACGCCGACGTGCGCCGCATGCTGCTGGCGCAGAAGGCGTACTGCGAGGGCGCACTGGCACTGGAGCTGTACTGCGCCAAGCTGGTGGACGAGCAGAAGACGGGCGCGCCGCAGGCCGCCGACGACGCGCGCCTGCTGCTGGAGGTGCTCACGCCCATCGCCAAGAGCTTCCCGAGCGAGTGGTGCCTGGAGGCGAACTCGCTGGCGATCCAGATCCACGGCGGCTACGGCTACACGCGCGACTTCCCGGTGGAGCAGTACTGGCGCGACAACCGCCTGAACATGATCCATGAAGGCACCCACGGCATCCAGGCGGCCGACCTGCTGGGCCGCAAGGTGCTGATGGAAGGCGGCCGCGGCCTGAAGCTGCTGGGCGACCGCATCGCGGCCACCATCGGGCGCGCGGCGGCCGTGCCCGAACTGGCGCCGCATGCGAAGGCGCTGGGTGCGGCGCTGGAGCGCGTGGGCACCGCCACGCGTGCCGCCTGGTCCACCGGCAACCCGGCCGAGGCGCTGGCCAACGCCGTGCCCTACATGCAGGCCTTCGGCCACACGGTCATCGCCTGGATGTGGCTGGATGTGGCGCTGTGTGCCCTGCAGAAGGGCAGCGCCACCGCCACCGGCAAAATCGGCGCCATGACCTATTTCTTCCATTACGAGCTGCCGAAGATCGGCGCCTGGCTCAACGTCGTCGAAAGCCGCGACCCGGTGTGTGCCCAGCTGCCGGAGGACGCGTTCTGATGACCGAGCCCATCCCGGTGCCGACGGCGTCCAAGAAGAAGCGCCACTGGATCGAGAACCTCACCTGGGTGCTGATCTACGGCGGTCTGCTGACGATGGTGCTGGGCATTGCCACCAGCCGCAGCGACGCGGCGACCGGCTGGGCCATCGCCGTCCCGGGCGGCGTTGCTGCCGCCATTGGCGTGGTGCTGATCTACGTGCGTTCGCGCATGAAACCCTGAGCGCCCGCGCGTCCCATTCCGCTTGATCAAGGAGACACCATGACCCCACGCACCACCCAGAAACTCTTCGACCTCAGCGGCAAGGTCGCGCTCGTCACCGGCGGCTCGCGCGGCCTGGGCCTGCAGATGGCCCACGCGCTGGGCGAGGCCGGGGCCAAGCTCATGCTCAGCTCGCGCAAGGCCGACGACCTGGAGCAGGCCGCCGCCGAGCTGCAGGCTGCGGGCATCGACGCGCGCTGGATCGCTGCCGACTGCAGCAAGGAAGAGGACACGCGCCGCCTGGCCGACGAGACGCTGGAGCGCATGGGCGCCATCGACATCCTCGTCAACAACGCCGGCGCCAGTTGGGGCGCCGCGGCCGAGGAGCATCCCGTGGCCGCCTGGGACAAGGTGATGAACCTCAACGTGCGCGGCTATTTCATCCTCGCGCAGCAGGTGGCGAATCGCTACATGATCCCGAAGAAGGCCGGGCGCATCATCAACATCGCTTCCATCGCGGGCCTGAACGGCAACCCGCCGGACATGAAGACCCTGGCCTACAACACCTCGAAGACCGCGGTGATCGGCTTCACGCAGACGCTGGCGGCGGAGTGGGGCAAGTACGGCATCAACGTCAACGCCATCTGCCCGGGCTTCTTCCGCACCAAGATGGCCTCGGGCCTGATCGACCAGCTCGGCGAAGGCAAAATGGCCGCCGCCGCGCCCCTGCGCCGGCTGGGCGACGAGGAAGACCTCAAGGGCATCACGCTGCTGTATGCCAGCGACGCCGGCAAGCACATCACCGGCCAGTGGCTGGCGGTGGACGGCGGCGTGAGCGTGGTGCTTGGCGCCGCCTGAAATCGGACAGCCGAACGCAGAGGGCGCAGAGGTGTCGCAGAGGGGAGTCTTTGCGACCTCTGCGTTCGTTCCCGTATTGAAAGAACTTTCATGAGCTTGTCCTTCGGCGTCGAGATTCCCTTCGTCACGCACCTCGGCTTCACCCTGGAACGCTTCGAGGGCGGCGAGTCGGAGCTGCGCTACACGGCGCGGCCCGAGCACATGAACAGCTTCTTCGTCACGCACGGCGGCGCCTGCATGACGCTAATGGACGTGACCATGGCCGCCGCGGCCCGCAGCGTGCAGCCCGAGATGGGCGTGGTCACGATCGAGATGAAGACCAGCTTCATGCTGCCCGCCAAGGGACCGCTGGTGGGCAAGGGCCGCCTGATGCACCGCACCGCGACCATGGCCTTCACCGAGGCCACCCTCTACGACGCCGAGGGCCGCGCCTGCACCCATGCGACAGGCACCTTCAAGTACGTCAAGCGGCTGCCGGTGGACGGCAAGACGGTGCACGACCTCAAGCCGGTCTCGACCGACTGATTCTTCAAGCCAAATCGGCCTGCAGCGCCCGCCAGCCAGGCGCGAGCAGCTATCGAAACCATAGCAATCCGGAGGCACCATGCCCACCAACAAGCAGATCCACCTGGCCAACCGCCCCGAGGGCGAGGCCCAGCTCTCCAACTTCGCGCTCGTCACCGCCGAGACGCCGCCGCTGCAGGACGGCCAGGTGCTGGTGCGCCACCACTACCTGAGCCTGGACCCGTACATGCGCGGGCGCATGAACGAGTCCAAGAGCTACGCCGCCAGTCAGCCGGTGGGCCAGGTCTTCCAGGGCGGCACCGTGGGCGAAGTGGTCGAGAGCAAGAACCCGAAATACGCCGTGGGCGACCAGGTGGTGGGCTTCGGCGGCTGGCAGCAGTTCAGCGTGGTCGACGCCACGCAGCCCGGCGCGCTGCGCAAGGTCGACACCACGCACGTGCCGCTGTCGCACTACCTGGGCGCAGTCGGCATGCCGGGCGTCACCGCCTGGTACGGCCTGGTGAAGATCATCGCGCCCAAGGCGGGCGAGACGCTGGTGATCACCGCCGCCAGCGGCGCGGTGGGCAGTGCCTTCGGTGCGCTGGCCAAGGCGCGCGGCTGCCGCGTGGTCGGCATCGCGGGCGGGCCGGACAAGTGCAAGTACGTGGTCGACGAACTGGGCTTCGACGCCTGCATCGACTACCGCCAGCACCCCGACGTGAAAAGCATGAGCGCCGCGCTCAAGGAAGCCTGCCCCGACGGCATAGACGGCTACTTCGAGAACGTCGGCGGCTACATCCTCGACGCCGTGCTGCTGCGCCTGAATGCCTTCGCGCGCATTGCCCTGTGCGGCATGATCGCCGGCTACGACGGCCAGCCGCTGCCGCTGGCCAACCCCACGCTGCTGCTCATCAACCGCGTGAAGCTCGAAGGCTTCATCGTCAGCGAGCACATGGAAGTCTGGCCCGAGGCGCTCAAGGAGCTGGGCACGCTGGTGGCCACCGGCAAGCTCAAGCCGCGCGAGTCGATCGCCCAGGGCATCGAAGCGGCGCCCGAGGCCTTCCTGGGCCTGCTCAAGGGCAGGAACTTCGGCAAGCAGCTGGTCAAGCTGGTCTGAGTCGGGCGGGCATGCCGGCTTAGAGCCGCGCGCCCAGCGCGCGGCCGATGGCATAGGTGGCGCCCATCGCCAGCAGGCCGCCGGCCACGTTGCGCAGGACCGCCCGCCAGGACGGTGCACCGCCGAGGCTGGCCGAGGCGAGGCCCGTTCCCACCAGGGCCAGCACCACCGCGGCCACCGTCACAGGCACTGCGGCAGACACCGGCGCGAGCAGCACGGCCAGGGCCGGCACCAGCGCGCCGAGCGAGAAGGCCAGCGCCGATGCGGCGGCCGCGCTCCAGGGATTGGTGTAGCGGCCCAGTTCGATGCCCAGCTCGATCTCGGCATGCGCGGCCAGCGCGTTGTGCCGGGTGAGTTCGATCGCGGCCTGGTGCGCCGTGGCGTCGCTCAGCCCCTTGGCCTTCAGCAGGTCCTCGAGCTCGCGCAATTCGGGCCCGGGCATGGCGTCGAGCGCGGCACGCTCGCTGCGCACGGCCGCCAGCTCGGTGTCGCGCTGCGCGCTCACCGACACATATTCGCCCACCGCCATCGACAGCGCGCCGGCCACCAGCCCGGCCGCGCAGGCCGTGAGCAGTGCCTTGAAATCGGGGTTCGCGCCGGCGACGCCCACCACCAGGCCCGCGGTGGAGACGATGCCGTCGTTGGCGCCCAGCACGCCGGCGCGCAGCCAGTTCAGGCGGTCGGAACTCACGGCCTGCTCCGCCTGCAGGTCGATGCCGGCCGAGCGCGGGTGCACGATGTCGGGCGGGCTCATTCGGGGCGCACCATCCGCAGCAGGACCCGGTCGTGCAGCACGTAGTGGTGCCACAGTGCGACGGCCGCATGGGCCCCGGCCACCCACAGCAGCGCGTTGGCCGCCAGTTCATGCGGATCGCCCAGCGCCTTCACGCCGCCGAACCAGGCCGCGGCGCCCAGCAGCGGCGCCGCCAGCAGCAGGGCATGGAGCAGGCGATGACCCCAGACGGCGGCGCGCCCGATCCAGCCATCGCCTACCGCAGTCGGCATGCCCTGAACGGCGCGCAGCAGCAGCCGCAGCAGCACCAGGGCGAGCACGGCCACGCCGGTCCAGACGTGGATGTCGGGGTTCATCGACAAGGGAGGGCTCGACGCGGCCCCATCCAGATGCACGCGCAGGGCCCGCCCCATGCCGTCGCTGTAGAACCAGTTGAAGACCACCAGCAGGGCGGTCGCCCAGTGCAGCAGGATCTGCAGGCCGCTGTAGCCGGTGCGGGTCTTCATGCGAGGCCCTCCGTCGGGCAGCTGCGGCGGGTGAGGACTGATCGGAACAGGTGCATGGTGGGGCAGGGGGTAGGGCGTTCGGGACAGGGCGCAGCATCGCCGCCGGCGCTTAAGGTCCGATTAACGCGCCATGGCCTGCCACGACTCTCGCACAATGGCCCTTGGCCCGCCTTGACCGGAGACACGAAACGATGAGCACCCCGAGCATCACGACCCACGAGGTCTTCAACCAGCCTGCCCCGCTGGCCGGCTACAACCTCTTCGAGACGAACCATGCGCTGCGCGACGCGTTGCGCTTCAACGCCCCGCAGCTGGACACGGCGTCCTTGCACGCGCTGGGCGCGGCACTCGGAACACCGGACATGCAGGCCCATGCGCGACTGGCCAACGTCCACACGCCCGAGCTGCACACGCACGACCGCTTCGGCCGCCGCATCGACCAGGTGGAGTTCCACCCCAGCTACCACGCGCTGATGGCAGCCGCGGTGGGCGCGGGCCTGCACGGCAGCCCGTGGAAGGGCGAGGGCGCCTCGCCCCACGTGCAGCGCGCCGCCGGCTTCATGCTCTTCACCGAGCTGGAGCCGTCCATCCTGTGCCCGATCTCCATGACCTACGCGGTCACGCCCGGCCTGCGTGGCAACGCAGCCGTGTACGGCGAATGGGCACCGCTGCTGCAAAGCCGCGCCTACGACCCGCGGCTCACGCTGTATCGCGACAAGCCCGGCGTCACCATGGGCATGGGCATGACCGAGAAGCAGGGCGGCTCCGACGTACGGGCCAACACCACGCAGGCGGTGCGCGACGGCAGCGATGCCTGGGGCGAGCGCTATGCCCTCACCGGCCACAAGTGGTTCTTCTCGGCCCCGATGTGCGATGCCTTCCTGGTGCTGGCGCAGGCGCCGGCGGGCCTCACCTGCTTCTTCCTGCCGCGCGTGCTGCCCGACGGCACGCTCAACGCCGTCCGCATCCAGCGCCTGAAGGACAAGCTGGGCAACAAGGCCAATGCCAGTTCGGAGGTCGAGTTCCACGGCGCCAGCGCGTGGCTGGTGGGCGAGGAGGGCCGCGGCGTGCCGCAGATCCTCGAGATGGGCACCATGACACGGCTGGACTGCGCCCTGGGCACCAGCGGACTCATGCGGCAGGCCGTGGCGCTGGCGCTCAACCACACGGCACAGCGCAGCGCCTTCGGCAAGCTGCTGATCGACCAGCCGCTGATGCAGAACGTGCTGGCCGACATCGCGCTCGAGAGCGAGGCAGCCACGGCGCTGGCGATCCGCTTGGCGCGCGCCTTCGACCGGCAGGACGACGCGCATGAACGGCTGATGGCCCGCCTGCTCACGCCGGTGGCCAAGTTCTGGATCTGCAAGCGCGGCAGCCACCTCGCGCAGGAGGCCATGGAGTGCCTGGGGGGCAACGGCTACGTGGAGGAGGGCGGCGAGGGCGTGATGGCCCGCGTCTACCGCGAGATGCCGCTCAACTCCATCTGGGAGGGTGCCGGCAACATCATGGCGCTCGACCTGCTGCGCGGCCTGCGCAAGGGCGATGCGGCCGCGGCGCTGGCGCACGAGCTCGCGCCCGCGCGCGGCCAGCATGCGGCGCTCGATCGCCTGGTCGACGCCTTGCCCGAGCGGGTCGAGGCCATGGCCACCGAGATGGAAGCGCGCCGGCTGGCGCAGGACGTGGCGCTCGCGGTGCAGGCCGCGCTGCTGGTGCAGACCGCGCCGGCGGCCGTGCACGCCGCCTTCTGCGCGTCGCGCCTGGGCGGCGACTGGGGACATGCCTTCGGCACGCTGGGCGCCGGCACGGATTTCGACGCCATCGTGCGCCGCGCCATGCCCGTCGCCTGAGCCGGGTACGAGCCCATCGCGTCGCTGGCGCCAGATCGTCACGTTTGTGACGAGTTTGGCGCGAGCGCCCGGTTGGCGTGGGCTGGCGGCCGATTGCACTTTGCCGCCACGCAGATGTGGACAGGCGTACAAGCCCTTGTCCTGCAGCGGCGTGCCCGTCAGCATGCTCCGCTCAACGACGGAGGTGCCCCATGCCCAACGCCCTGAAAGACGCCGCCGAGCTGGCCGCCGAGGCGGCCCACCCGTATCCGAACGACAGCGCCGCCTACCGCGCGGCCCGCGTCGAGCTGCTGGCCGAGGAGATCGAGCTGCGCCGCCACATCGAGCGCGTGGCCGCCATGCGACGCGCCCTGCCACCCGGCGGTGCGCCGGGCCGGGACTATCGCTTTCTCGACAAGCAGGGCCGCGAACTCGGCCTGGCCGACCTGTTCGGCCAGCACGACACGCTGGTCAGCTACTTCTGGATGTACGGCCCGCAGCGCGAGCGCCCGTGCCCCATGTGCACCGCCTTCCTCGGTGCCTTGGACATCCCGGTGCGTGACCTGTCGCAGCGCGTGGCTTTCGCGGTGCTCGGCCGCTCGCCCGTGGCGCGCCAGCTGGCCTTCGCCCGCGAGCGCGGCTGGCGGAATTTGCGCTTCTTCCAGACCGTCGGCGACGATTTCGCGCGCGACTACCGCGGCCTGGCGCCCGACGGCAGCGAGTGGCCCGCGCTGGACGTGTGGACGAAGGCGCCCGACGGCACGGTGCGCCACTTCTGGGCCTCCGAGCTCGGCGGCACGCAGGACCCCGGCCAGGACCCGCGCGGCGCGCCCGACCCGACGCCGCTGTGGAACATCCTCGACCTCACGCCCGCCGGGCGCGGCAGCGACTGGTACCCCAAGCTCGCCTACGGCTGACACGCCGGCGTCGCGCGCGCTGTCGCCCGGGCTTGGACAAGCGCGCCGTGCGCAGGTAGGGTGCGGGTTCGACGTCTTCGTGTTCAGCACCCCACGCCCATGCCCGACCTGATCCTGCACCACTACGCCGCTTCGCCCTTTTCCGAGAAGACGCGCCTCTTGCTCGGCCACAAGAAGCTGGCCTGGAAGTCGGTCATCATCCCGGCCGTCATGCCCAAGCCCGAGGTGGTGACCCTGACCGGCGGCTACCGGCGCACGCCGGTGCTGCAGCTCGGCGCCGACATCTACTGCGACACCGCCCTCATCGCCGACGTGCTGGAGCACCTTCAGCCCGAGCCGACGATCTATCCGGAGCCGGAGAAGGGCCTGTCGCGCATCCTCGCGCAATGGGCCGACAGTTCGCTCTTCTGGGCCGCGATGGCCTACAACCTGCAGCCCAAGGGCGCCGCGGAGCTGTTCGCCACGCTGCCGCCCGAAGCCGCCAAGGCCTTCGGCGAGGACCGCGCGAAGATGAGCACCGGCAACATGGCGCGCCTGCGCCCCGGCGACGCCGCGGCGGCCTACAAGTCGTACCTGCGCCGCCTGTCGGACATGCTCGACGACAAGCCCTTCCTGCTGGGCGAGGTGCCCTCGATCGCCGACTTCTCGGCCTACCACCCGCTCTGGTACACCAGCCGGATCCATGCGGTGAAGGGCATCCTCGACCTCACGCCTGCGGTGGTCGACTGGATGGACCGCATGAAGGCCATCGGCCACGGCAACCTCGAGAAGATCACCGCCGCCGACGCCATCGCCGAGGCGAAGGCGGCCACGCCCAAGACCGTGCTCACCGACAGCACCTTCCAGGACGAGCACGGCATCCCGCTCGGCAGTGCCGTGACGGTGCGCGCCGAGAGCTTCGGCCTGGAGGAAACGCCCGGCACGCTGGTGGCCGCCACGCGCACGCACTACACGCTGGCGCGCGAGAGCGAGGCCACGGGCACGGTGCACGTGCATTTCCCCCGCATCGGGTACGTGCTCAAGCCGGCGGCCTGAGGCCGCGGGACGGCCTACGGCGTACTTCGGGTCGACGTCTTGACCTGCAGCACGCCGGTGGCCGGCTGCGCGCACTCGGGGGCCAGCCGGTCCAGGACGTCGGCGATCCGCTGCACGAGGCGGTCGGAATACGGTTTGGCCGGATGCAGCACATCCGCCATCTCGCTGCTCTGGTAGGGCACCGATCCCCAGTCCGCGAAAGCCACGTGCATGTCGGACGCGACCCGGCGGATCACCGCATCGCCCTGTGCACGGCCCGGAACGGACACCGGCTGGCGGGACAGCCCGGTGAGGATCACCTCGCGGCCTTCCTGCTGCGCGACGCGCACCATGCGCCGCAACGCGCTGTCCAGGTCGAGCCGCTGGGCCACGTCGTTGATGCCGTGGGCGATGACGACGAAGCGGGCAACCCGGTGCTCCTGGCCGAAGGTCCCGAGGCGCTGCGTGGCCGTCTCGCCGTTCGCCGTCAGATCCTCGACGGCGTAGCGCGGACGCACCCGGCGCAGCGTCTGGGCGGGCGGCTCGCTCAGACGCAGCGACCCCGCATAGCCACCGTGCAGGATCGAATCGCCGTAGAGCACCACGCTGCAATCCGAACGCGGCTGCGGGGTGGCCTGGGCCGAGGCCTCGCCTGCCGCGGGCGCAGGGGCGGGCGTGGCACGGGGCGCGGCGGCCGCGGGGGCTGGCACGGCAACGCCGTCCCGGGCCGTGGGCAGGGCATGCGGGGACGTGCCTGCACATCCTGCCAGCAAGGCGCCGCAGAGCCCCGCAAGCGCGCAGCGGGTGAAGAGGAAGGCGGCATGCGTGCCGGCGGTCGAAAGGCGTGGTGCGGGTGCGGTGCGCATGCCACCAACTGTCCCGACGAATCGCGTTAAGCGCGTTCTGCCAGCGTCAAGATGCGTAAAGGCCGCGCCCCGGCCGCCTGCCGGGGCGGCTACGGTTCCCGTCGCAGCGCGGCGGGAAGGCGCAGGCTGAGCACCAGCCCGCCGCCCTCGCGCAGCGTCGCCTCCACCGTGGCGCCGTGCACGGCCATGGCACGGCGCGTGATCGCCAGCCCCAGCCCGGCGCCCTGTGTGCCGCCGGCCGCGGACTCGCCGCGCACGAAGGGTTCGAACATGGCGTCGAGCATCGCCGGCGGGACGCCCGGTCCGCGGTCGGCCACCTGGACGAGCAAGCCCTCGGCCGACACGCGCGCACTGATCTCGACGACGGCGCCGGCCGGGGAGTGGCGAAGGGCGTTGCGCACCACGTTCTCGAAGGCGCGGTAGACCAGCTCGCCATCCACCTCGGCCACGAAGGCCTGGTCGGCCTCGATGCCGACCGTGCAGCCCTGCGCGCGCGCTTCGAAGTCCGCATCCTCGGCGATGGCCTGCAGCAGCTCGATCAGGTCCACGCGCTCGGGCGGGGCGCTCGCCACGCCGGCCTCCAGCCGGTGGAGCGTCAGCAGTTCCTCGATGAGCGCATCCAGGCGCAGGCTCTCGGCCTCGATGCGTTGCAGCATGGCGTCGGCCGTGGCCGGGTCCTGCCGCATGAGGCCGATGGCAGCCTGCAGCCGTGTGAGCGGTGAGCGCAGTTCGTGCGACACATCGTGCAGCAGCGTGCGCTGGGAGTCGACGGCGGCCTGCAGCTGCTCGACCATCCGGTCGACCTCGTGCGCCAGGTCGGCAATCTCATCGCGGCGCCCGCGCATGAGCGGCGACACCCGGATGTCCAGGTGGCCGCGCGCCACCTCGCGCAGGGCCCAGCGCAGGTGCTGCAGCGGCCGCGTCAGGTACCAGGCCAGCGCCAGGCCGATGATCGAGATCGCGGCGAGGGTGGAAAGGATGTGCACCAGCGGGAAGAAGTGGGCACCGTCGGCAGGCGGCGGTGGCGGGGCGTGGCCCGACAACATCAGGTAGGCCGCGACGCCCACCAGCGGAAGCGCCATGCACAGGAAGAGCGCGAAGACGAGCTTCCAGAACAGGCGGCCGGGAAGGCGGCGAGGCAGGGGCAGGCGCACTGCTCACTCCACCAGCAACTGATAGCCCAGTCCGCGCACGCTCTGGATCCAGGGCTGGCCGTCGGGCCGGGTGCCGAGCTTCTGGCGGATGGCGCTGATATGCACGTCGATGCGCCGGTCGAATCGGTCCAGCGTGCGCCCGAAGGCCTGCTGGGAAATGTCGGGCTTGGTCACCAGCTGCCCCGCATGGCGCGCCAGCACCTCGAGCAGGCTGAACTGCGTGCCGGTGAGTTCCAGCGGCTGTCCATGCCAGGCCACCCGGCGGCTGCCCGGCCAGAGCACGAGCGCGCCGGCATGCAGGGCGCGCGGCCCGGCCGGCGCGTGCGCGGCGTCCCGGCGGTGGTGCGTGCGCCGCAGGATGGCGCGGATGCGCGCCACCAGTTCGGCAGGGGTCGAGGGCTTGGGCACGTAGTCGTCCGCGCCCATGTTCAGCCCGATGACCCGGTCCACGTTGTCTCCGCGCGCGGTCAGTACGAGCACCGGCACGGTGCTGTGCTCCCGCACGCGCCGAAGCACCTCGGTGCCCGACAGGCGCGGCATCATCAGGTCCAGCACCACCAGGTCGTGGTGTCCGCTCACGGCTTCGCTCGCGCCGGTCTCGCCGTCGTGCGCGACGCACACCTGGAATCCCTCGTGCCCCAGGTAGCGGGCCAGCATGGCGGCGAGTTCGGTGTCGTCGTCGATGAGGAGCACGCGGTGCATCGTCAGGCAGGCCGGGGGTGGGGCATGGAGCCAGTGTGGCACCAGTTCCGGCCGGCCTGCGCGAGGCGCCCCGATTCTTTACCGCGCTTAACCCTCGGCCGCCAAGCGCGACGGGACCCGCGGCGGCGGTCACGCGCAGGACAGCCGCGGCCCGGGCTTCGCGGTCCAATGCGGGGCTGCGGACTGCCCGCTGTGCGAGCATCGGGACCGCCGCTTCACCATCGAGACATCTCCAGAAAGGCTCCCTTCCATGATCCAGGACTTCCACGGCAAGACGGCAGTGCTCACCGGCGCCGGCTCCGGCTTCGGCCTCGAATGCGCACGCATCGGTGCCGCGCGCGGCATGAACCTCGTGCTGGTCGACGTGCAGCAGGACGCGCTCGACAAGGCGAAGGCCGAGATGGAAGCCGCCGGCGCGCAGGTGCTGGCCATGAAGGTCGACGTGTCGAGCGCGAAGGAGATGGAAGCGCTGGCCGCGGCCGTGAAGGAGCGCTTCGGCGCGCCGCATTTCGTCTTCAACAACGCGGGCGTGGGCGCCGGCGGCCTGGTGTGGGAGAACACCGTGGCCGACTGGGAGTGGGTGCTGGGCGTTGACCTGTGGGGCGTGGTGCACGGCGTGCGCCTGTTCGTGCCCATGATGCTCGAGGCCGCCGCCAAGGACCCGTCGTACCGCGGCCACGTCACCAACACCGCCAGCATGGCCGGTCTGCTCACGCCGCCCAACATGGGCATCTACAACGCCGCCAAGGCCGCCGTGGTGAGCCTCACGGAAACGATGTACCAGGACCTGAAGCTGGTGACCGACCAGATCGGCGCCAGCCTGCTGTGCCCCTACTTCGTGCCCACCGGCATCACCAGCAGCGAACGCAACCGCCCCAACGCGCCCAAGGAGAGCGAGCTGACCAAGAGCCAGCTCATCGGCCAGGCCATGAGCAACAAGGCGGTGAGCAGCGGCAAGATCACCGCGGGCGAGGTCGCGCACAAGGTCTTCAAGGCCATCAGCGACAACCAGTTCTACGTCTTCAGCCACGAAAGCCCGAAGGCGCTGGGCAACATCACCAGCCGCATGGAGAACATCGTGGCGATGAAGAACCCCGCCGATCCGTTCCTCGAGGCGCCCGCCATCGGCGCCAAGCTGCGCGAGCAGCTGCGGGCGGCCTGAAGTCGGTCGCGCCATGGCCACGCTGCGCCACGAGTTCGTCGTCGACGCCGCCCCCGCCCTGGTGTGGGACGTGCTGCGCGACTTCGGCGCCGTGCACACGCGGCTGGCGCCCGGCTTCGTCACCGGCTGCGTGCTGGAGGAGGGCGGCGAGGTGCGCCACATCACCTTCGCCAACGGCTACGACGTGCGCGAGCGCCTGGTCGGCATCGACGAGCAGGCGCGGCGCATCGCGTACACGGTCGTCGGCGGCAAGGCGGCGCACCACCATGCCAGCGCGCAGGTGCTGGCCGGGCCCGACGGGCGGGCGCGCTTCGTGTGGATCACCGACGTGCTGCCGCACGAGGCCGCCGGGCCCATCGGCGCCATGATGGCCCTGGGCGCGCAGGCGATGGCCAAGGCGCTGGCCGCGCTCGGGCCGTTCAGACAGCCGTAGGCGAAGCGGGGCACACTGCCGGGCCGGCGCTTCCACGCGCCGCCTGTCCTGGCCCCGCATGACTTCGTCCATTTCATCGACCGACGCCACGGTGCCGCCCGCGGCCGTGCCGTTCTCCGAGGCCCTGCGCTTCTGGCTCAAGCTCGGCTTCATCAGCTTCGGCGGGCCGGCCGGGCAGATCGCGATCATGCACACCGAGCTGGTGGAGCGGCGGCGCTGGCTGTCCGAAGGGCGCTTCCTGCACGCGCTCAATTACTGCATGCTGCTGCCCGGCCCCGAAGCGCAGCAGCTCGCCACCTACATCGGCTGGCTCATGCACCGCACGGCGGGCGGCATCGTGGCCGGCGCGCTGTTCGTGCTGCCCTCGCTGGCCATCCTCATCGCGCTGTCGTGGATCTACATGGCCTACGGCCATCTCACCGTGGTGGCGGGCATCTTCTACGGCCTCAAGCCCGCGATCACGGCGATCGTGCTGCATGCCGCGCACCGCATCGGCAGCCGGGCGATCCGCAATCGGTGGATGCTCGGCCTCGCGGTGGCCGCCTTCGTGGCCATCTTCTGGGGACGCGTGCCGTTTCCCGCCATCGTCGCGGTGGCGGCGCTGCTGGGATGGCTGGGCGCGCGCTGGCGGCCGCAGCTTTTCTCGACCGCCAGCCACGGGACGTCGCAGCGATCTTCCGGGCGGGCGCTCATCGACGACGACACGCCCACGCCGGCGAACGCCCGCTTCTCGCGCACCGGCCTGGCCCGCGTGCTGGCGGTGGGTGCGCTGCTGTGGCTGGTGCCGATGGCGCTGCTGGTGGCGCATGGCGGCTGGCAGGGCACGCTCGCGCAGATGGCCTGGTTCTTCAGCAAGGCGGCGCTGCTGACCTTCGGCGGCGCATACGCCGTGCTGCCCTACGTCTACCAGGGGGCGGTGGACCATTTCCACTGGCTCAGCGCGCCGCAGATGATGGACGGCCTGGCCCTGGGCGAAACCACGCCCGGCCCGCTGATCATGGTGGTCGCCTTCGTCGGCTTCGTGGGCGGCTGGCTGCAGCAGGTCGCGGGGTCGGGCGCTCCGTTCCTCGGTGGCGCGCTGGCGGCGGTGGTCGTCACCTTCTTCACCTTCCTGCCGTCCTTCCTCTTCATCCTGGCCGGCGGCCCGTTGATCGAGGCCACGCACGGACGCCTGGGCTTCACGGCGCCGCTGGCTGCCATCACCGCCGCGGTGGTGGGCGTGATCGTCAACCTGGCGCTGTTCTTCGCCTGGCACGTGCTGTGGCCGGATGGCTTCGGCGGACGCTTCGACGTGGCGGCAGCGCTCATCGCCGTGGCGGCGGGCGTGGCGCTGTTCCGCTTCCGGCTGGGCGTGATGCCGGTGCTGGGCCTGTGCGCGCTCGCTGGCCTGCTGCTGCGGCTGGCCGGCGTGGTGAGTTGATCCAGGCACCAGGAAATTCAAGCCCAATCGGCCTCCAGCGCCCGCCCAGCCTGCGCGAGCAGCTATGAATTCGATAGCAATCGTGCGTCTGCCGAACGCGGCGCCAGCCGCTGGGTGCCGCCGATCGGCAGGGTGAAGAACGCCGCCTCCGGCACGCCGCGGGCCGTGCGTTCGGCGGCCAGCACGCGCGGCGGCTCGTCCAGCGATTCGTCCGTCAGTTGGAAGGTGCCCCAGTGCACGCCCAGCGAGCGCTTGGCGCCGAGGTCGCGGTGGATGTCCATGGACTGCGCCACGTCCACGTGCTGCGGCGTCATGAACCAGCGCGGCGCGTAGGCGCCGATGGGCAGCAGCGCAATGTCGAAACCGCCGCCCAGCGCCTCGGTCTGGCGCGGCGCCAGCCGCTCGCGGATGTCGGCGAAGTCGCGCGAATAGCCGGTGTCGCCGGCGAAGAAGAAATGGCAGTCGGGCGCGAAGACCGCGAAGCCGCCCCACAGCGTCAGCAGCCGGTCCTGCAGGCCGCGGCCCGACCAGTGCTGCGCGGGCAGCAGCATCAGCTCCACCGCGGGGCGGCCGGGCACCGCCAGCGCATGGGTCTGCCACCAGTCCAGCTCCACCACGCGCGGCATGCCGCGGCGGCGGAACCAGTCGGCCAGGCCCAGCGGCACCGCGAAGAGCGGCGAGCCGCCCGGCTGCGCCGCCAGCGCGCGGGCCGCGGCCAGGTCGAGGTGGTCGTAGTGGTTGTGCGAGACCAGCACCAGGTCGATGTGCGGCAGTTCGGCCAGCGCCACTCCCGGGGGCTGGTGGCGCTTCGGCCCGGCGAACGCGACCGGCGAGGCGCGCTCCGCGAAGATCGGGTCGGTCAGCAGGCTCAGGCCGCCGAACTGGGCCAGCACGGTCGCATGCCCGATCCAGGTGACGGCCGGCACCTGGGCTGCCGCGCCGCCGGCGTTGGCGTGCAGGAAGTCCAGTGCCGGCGCCGCCTGCGGGATGGGCGTGGAGGGCGGCTTCGGCAGGTGCTGGCGCGCGGCCTCCCGCCGCCAGCGCAGCACCGCCGACAAGGGCGGCGGCTCGAACTCGAGGTAGTTGTTCTGGAAGCCTCGCGCGCGGTGGTGCGGCGGTGGCGGGTCGGCGGCCACGTGGGTGTGGCCTCGTCAGACGATCGAGTTGTCGCCGTCGTCGAAATTGCCCGCGTCGTCGAAGCCGTCCCAGTCGGCGCCGGCGTCGCGCGCGAGCGTGCTGTCGCTCCCGCCCGAGCGGCCGCCGCCGTCGTCGCCGAAGAAGTTCTGCGTGACGTTCTCCGTCACCGTCGGCGTGCCGCCCTGGCTGCCGCCGAAGAGGCCGCCGCCGCTGCCGCCATGGCCGCCGAGCAGGTGCTCGATGCCGTTGAAGAGGAACATGCCGCCGGCCACGCCCGCGGCCGCGGAAGCCGCCGTGCCCAGCAGGCCCGGGCCGGTGGACGCCGCGGGGGCCGCCGCCGCTGCCGGTGCGCCGAAAACGCGGTCACGCCAGCTCGGCGCCGCGGTGCGTGCCGGCGGGGCCCCGGGGGCGTAGCGCTCGGAACCGTAGTAGCCGCCGTCGGCCGGCACGGGCTGCGCGGTGGGCTGCATCGGGGCCTGCGGCTGGCGGCCCCAGTCGATGCCCGGCGCGCCGCCGAGGAAGCTGCCGCCGGCCTGCTGCTGCGGTTGCGAAAGCTGGGCGATCTGCGCCTGTGCGTCCTGCAACGCGTGCTCGAGCAGCAGCACGCGCTGCACCAGCAGGTAGATCGCATCGGGCTGGCCGGCCAGGCGCTCGCGGATCATCGCGACGGCCTGCGGGTCCTTCGGCACCCCCTGCACCGCGGCGAGGCGTTGCAGCAGGTCGTCGAGCCACTGGGTTTCCTGGGGGGTCATGGGGGCCTTTCGTGACGTTTCGTGACGGTGACAAGGCGGCATCGCACCGCCTTGTGCGTCCGACCCCGGCGCGGCGTGCAAGTTCTGCGCGCCAGGCGCGATTAAGCATGCCCTAAGTCGCGCTTGCCGCGACACTCCCGTTTCCCACAGCACTGGAAAGGTGAGCACCGTGGCTTCACGCGCATGGACATCGGCGCTGGCGCTCTGTTGGATCATCTCGCTGGGCACCGCGCATGCACAGCAGGTCGAGCGCAACAGCCTCGACATGGCCTTCGTGAAACTGCCCGCCGGCGAATTCCTGATGGGCAGAGACGAATCGCCCGAGGCACTGGCGCGCGCCTACCCGCAGATGCCGCCCGAGCGCTTCACGCAACTGGCCGACGAGCAGCCGGTGCACCGCGTGCGCATCACGCACGCCTTCTGGATGGGGCAGCACGAGGTCACGGTGGGACAGTTTCGGCGCTTCGTCGAACGCTCCGGCTACGTGCCCGAATCGGTGGCCGACGGCACGGGCGGCTACGGCTGGCGGGCCGATTACGACCCCGCCACCACGAAGCGCGGCGATGCCTTCGAGGGCCGCGACGTGCGCTATTCCTGGCGCAATCCCGGCTTCGCGCAGGGCGACGACCACCCGGTGGTGAACGTGACCTGGAACGACGCCCAGGCCCTGGCTGCCTGGCTCAGCCGCACCGAAGGCAAGCACTATCGTCTGCCCACCGAGGCCGAATGGGAATACGCCTGCCGCGCGGGCACCCGCACGCGCTACAGCTCGGGGGACGATCCCGCATCACTCGCGCGCGTGGCCAATGTGTTCGATGTGAGCAGCGCGCGCTTCTGGCCGAAGTGGCAGGCCATGGCGTTGCCGGTCGATGACGGCTTTGCCTTCACCGCCCCGGTCGGCAGCTTCGCACCCAACGCCTGGGGCCTGTACGACATGCACGGCAACGCGTGGGAGTGGGTGGCCGACTGGCATGCCGACGACTACTACGCGCGTTCACCGGTCGACGATCCCCAAGGCCCCGCCGATGGCGACGTGCGCGTGCGCCGCGGCGGCTCTTGGCACACCTGGCCCTTCTACGCCCGCGCGTCGTACCGCAACTGGAACGCGCCCGACACCCGCTACACGCTGGTCGGCATCCGGCTGGCGCGGGACGACGATGCCGGCGCCGCGCCGCCGCTCAGTGCGGCACCGCCGGCGGCGCCAGCTCGGTGAACTGGCCGTTCCAATAGGGGTAGTGGGGGTAGGGCGGCATGACGGTGCTGGCCGCGTCGAGCACCGCCATCTGCGCGGGCGTGAGGGCCCAGCCCACGGCGCCGAGGTTCTGCACCAGCTGCGCCTCGTCGCGTGCGCCGACCAGCACGCTGGCCACAGTGGGCCGCCGCAGCAGCCAGTTGATGGCGATCTGCGGCACGGTCTTGCCCGTCTCCTCGGCGACCTGCAGCAGCGCATCGACCACGCGGTACAGGTGCTCGTCGGCCACTGGCGGCGCGAAACCGGCCGTCTCGTGCAGGCGGCTGCCTTCGGGCAGCGGCTGCCCGCGGCGGATCTTGCCGGTGAGGCGGCCCCAGCCGAGCGGGCTCCACACCAGCGCGCCCACGCCCTGGTCGATGCCCAGCGGCATCAGCTCCCATTCGTAGTCGCGGCCGATGAGCGAGTAATAGGTCTGGTTGGCCACGAAGCGCTCCGTGCCCAGCCGGTCGGCCCCAGCCAGTGCCTTCATCAGCTGCCAGCCCGCGAAGTTGGAGGCGCCGATCGCCCGCACCTTGCCGGCCCGCACCAGGTCGTCGAGCGTGCGCAACATCTGCTCCACCGGCGTGTGGGCGTCGAAGGCGTGCAGCTGCAGGATGTCGATGTGCTCCGTCTTCAGACGCCGGAGCGCGGCGTGCGTGCTCTCGAGCAGGTGGTGGCGCGACCAGCCCGCGTCGTTGGGCCCATCGCCCGTGCGCAGCGTGACCTTGGTGGAGACGAGCGCCGCGTTGCGCCGGCCTTCCAGCGCCGCGCCGAGAATCTCTTCCGACGCCCCCGACGAATACACGTCGGCCGTGTCGAAGAGGTTCACGCCGGCGTCGAGGCAGATGTCGACCAGGCGCCGCGCACCCTGTACGTCCGTCTGTCCCCAGGCGCTGAAGAGCGGGCCCTGGCCGCCGAAGGTGCCGGCGCCGAAGCCAAGGGCAGGCACGCGCAGGCCGGAGCGGCCGAGCAGTCGTTGTTCCATGGAAAGACTCCTTTGAAAAGGAACAGGATTTCGGTATTGCTCCCTCTCCCCCTGGGAGAGGGCCGGGGTGAGGGCACGCGCTTCGCCTCGCGGCCACCATCTGGCTCGCCCCCAACCGTTCGGGCTGAGCCTGTCGAAGCCCCGCACCGGCCTTCGACAGGCTCAGGCTGAGCGGCTGTCGAGGGCTCAGGCTGAACGGGTGGGGAAGTCACAGCTTGAGCGGGTGGAGGCCGCAGGCTCAAGCACCCGCCGCCGCGCACTCCGCCGGCACCCGCCGCCGGTCCAGCGCATGGCTCCACAGCGCCAGCAGCAGTCCCGCCACCGTGAGCGCCGCCGCGGCCATGCCCAGGTTCTGCAGGCCCTGGGTGCCGGCGCCGCGCTCGATGACCACGCCACCGACCCACGCGCCCAGCGCGTTGCCGAGGTTGAAAGCGGCGATGTTCAGGCTCGACGCGAGGTTCTGCCCCGCGCCGGCGGCCTTCTCCAGCACCCGCACCTGCAGCGGTGCCACGGTGGCGAAGGCGACGATGC
Organism: Comamonadaceae bacterium ALPHA2B; assembly: GCA_005503065.1. Taxonomy (GTDB): domain Bacteria; phylum Pseudomonadota; class Gammaproteobacteria; order Burkholderiales; family Burkholderiaceae_C; genus Xenophilus. Next base: position 80,217 of record SCOE01000013.1, on the reverse strand, counting down.
CCAGCAGGCCGATGAACACGATGGCCGCCACCGCATGCGGCATGGCCCAGCGCGCCGCCGCCAGCACCGCGGCCAGCGCCACCAGCGTACCGATCACCGCCCGCATCGGCGCCTTGTCGGCCAGCTTGCCGCCCAGCAGGTTGCCGATGGCCAGCCCGCCGCCGAAGAGCAGCAGCACCGGCGACACCGCCGCGTCCGACAGGCCCGTGACGCGCGTCAGCACCGGCTGCACGTAGGTGTAGAAGGCGAACACGCCGGCGAAGCCCAGCACCGTCATCGCCAGGCCCAGCCACACCTGCGGGCGGGCCAGCACGGCCAGTTCCTCGCGCAGCGGCGCGGGCTCGACCTTGGCGGCATCGCGCGGTACGAAGCGCGCCAGCACCGCGAGTGCGACGACGCCGATCACCGCCACGGCCCAGAAGGTCGCGCGCCAGCCGAAATGCAGGCCCAGCCACGCACCCGCCGGCACGCCCAGCAGCGTGGCCGCCGTCAGGCCCGTGAACATGATCGCGATCGCCGAGGCGCGCTTCTCCGGCGGCACCAGCCCGGTGGCGACCACCGAGCCCACACCGAAGAAGGTGCCGTGCGCCAGCGAGGTGATCACCCGCGCGGCCATCAGCGCCTCGTAGCTCGGGGCCACGGCACAGGCGATGTTGCCGAGCGTGAAGATCGCCATCAGCGCCAGCAGCACCGTCTTGCGCGGCAGGCGACGCGTGGCGATGGTCAGCACCGGCGCGCCGACCGCCACGCCGATGGCGTAGCCCGAGATCAGCAGGCCGGCGGCCGCGATGGAGACATGAAGGTCCGCCGAGACCTGCAGCAGCAGGCCCATGATGACGAACTCGGTGGTGCCGATGCCGAAGGCGCCGGCGGTGAGGGCAAGGAGTGCGATGGGCATGATGGGATGAACTGTGAGGGTTATCCCTGATCGTGACTAGACGGCGCTCTGGACAAGGATTTATGAGTTCAACTCACAAAGTGACCTGCTCTCTCAGAGATCGCGTGCGAGCAAATGGCTAAACTGTACAAATTAGCTACTTGAGGAAGCAAAGCATGCAGGTGATGAGCTCGGTCGAGGCGCAAAACCGCTTTGGCCAATTGATCGATGCCGCCCAGCGCGAGCCGGTGGGCATTACCCGCCGCGGTCGGCCCGTTGCGTACATCGTTTCTGCGCAAGAAATGGAAGAACTACTTGAAGCGCGCCGCCTGCGGGGTGACGCCCAGGAGTCGGCTCACCGACGCTGGGCCGACGCTTGTGCGGACGGCTGGAACGCCTTGCATGACAACATCGGCTCATTCGCCGACGAACATTCGACCTTGTGAACGCGAATGGCGCAGTTCGACGTTCATAGAAACACGGGCGCGCAGCGTGCCGCCATTCCCTTCGTCGTCACCGTGCAATCGGCCCAGTTCGATCGTTATCGCCGTCGCGTCGTGGTGCCTCTGGTGCGACGCAGCGCGATGCCTGCAAGCGCACCTACCGTGGGCAGCCGCATGAATCCCGCGTTCGAAGTCGAAGGCGTGGAAGTGGTGCTGCACCCGTTGGACCTGGTCTCCGCCGCACTCGACCAACGAGCGGGTGACCAACCTGGCCGACAAAGGCCAGCAGATCACGGACGCACTGGACGAATTGCTGACCCGATCCCGCGGCTGACGAGCCAGCCCGACGCATGCCCCGCCTCGACATCAACCGCTCCGGCGAAATGGAAGCCTTCGTGCGGGTCGTCGACCGCGGCGGCTTCTCGGCCGCGGCGCGCGCGCTGGGCATGACGCCCTCGGCCGTGAGCAAGCTGGTCGCCCGGCTCGAGGCGCGGCTGGCCACGCAGCTGGTGCATCGCTCCACCCGCAAGCTGCAGCTCACGCCCGAGGGTCAGACCTTTTATGAGCGCAGCGTGCGCGTGCTGGCCGACCTGGACGAGGCCGAGCGCTGTGCCGCTGCAGCGGCCGCGCCCCGCGGGCGCGTGGGCATCAGCGCCAGCGTGAGCTTCGGCCACATCGTGCTGGTGCCGCTGCTGCCGCGCCTGCTGGCGGCGTACCCCGACCTGACGCTGGACCTGGGCCTCACCGACCGCGTGGTCGACCTCATGGACGAGCGCGCCGACATCGCCATCCGCTGGGGCCGACTCCAGTCCTCCGACCTGGTGGCCCGCCTGCTGGGCCACACGCGGCAGCTCATCGTGGGATCGCCCGACTACCTGCAGCGGCACGGCGTCCCCACCACGAAGGCCGAGCTGGCGCAGCACAACCGCCTGGGCACCAACTACCGCCGCCTCACGCCCGACTGGCCCCTGAGAGATGAAGACGGCAAGCCCATCGACCTGCCCATCGTCGGCAACGTGCGCGCCGCCGACGGCGAGACGCTGCGCTACCTGGCGCTGGAAGGCGTGGGCCTGGCGCGGCTGTCGGTCTATCACATCCATGCCGACCTGCTGGCCGGCACCCTGGTGCCCGTGATGGAGGCCTTCAACCCCGGCGACACCGAGCCCATCCATGCCGTGTACCTGGGCAAGTCGGGCCGGCTGCCCGCGCGCATCCGTGCGGTGCTGGACTTTCTGGTCGAACACGTCGAGCTGCCGCCGGTGGACGAGGATTGGGCGAATTTCAAGCCAAATCGGCTTGCAGCGCCCGTCGCACGGGCGCGGGCAGCTATCAAAAAGTGAGCAGAAAAGCGCGATGACCGAGCCTGTTGTTGCCCCTGCCGCCTCCGCCGGCATCGCCATCTTCGACACCGCCATCGGCCACTGCGGCCTGGCCTGGGGCCCGCGTGGGCTGGTGGGCGTGCAACTGCCCGAGGCGGACGGCAGCGCCGAGGCCAAGCGCGCCCGCATGGCGCGCGACTTTCCTCGCTTGGCCGAGCTGCCCACGGCACAGTGCCCGACCGCCGTGCGCGCCGCCATCGACGCCGTCGTGGCCTTGCTCTCCGACCGCAGCGCCGCCGACCCCATGGGCGTGGACGCCGCTGTGCGGGCCATCGTGCTGGACGACGAGGGCCTGCCGCCGTTCCACCGCCGCGTCTACGACATCGCCCGCCGCATCCTGCCCGGCGAGACGAAGACCTATGGCGAGATTGCGGAAGAACTGGGCGACAAGACCCTGGCCCGCGCCGTCGGCCAGGCGCTGGGAGCCAACCCCTTTGCGCCAGTGGTGCCGTGCCATCGGGTGCTGGGTGCGAAGGGATGGCAGGGTGGCTTTTCAGCGCCGGGCGGGCCGCTGCTCAAGATGAGGATGTTGGGGATGGAGGGAGCGACGCCCGGCGGGCAATCGATTCTGCAGTTTCCCTCGTAGGATTTCGCGTAGTCGGGGATGCCTAGGTAGAAGTGGTCGCTCTAAGCATCCGAACGCGCCCAACAGCGGTTAGAGACTTATGGCGGACGCGATTCCGGAGCGTGCCGCGTACGTGGAGCCGTAGTAAGCTCGCCCTAACGTTACTGTTAGGAACAGGCAATGGACAAGAATGACGACGTAGATGCGTTGACTGGGATTATTTCTCTATTGAAAAAAGTTTCCCAGCCCGAGCAAGAACGAATCTTGCAGGCTGTAGCTACATTTTTAGATATACCTGTTCGGCATGGTTTCCCGAGCAAGGAAGAGAAGTGGGAGCCGTCGCCCAGACATCATGGTTCGCAGCCAATAGCCGGCGGGTTCTCGGAGGATCGAAGTATCTCGCCCAAAGAATTTTTGAAGCAGAAGATGCCGCGCACGGATGTCGAGCGAGTCGCGTGCTTGGGATATTACTTAGCGCACTACCGAAATACGCCACACTTTAAAACTCTGGATATAAGCACTCTGAATACCGAGGCTGCGTACCCGAAGTTTTCAAACGCGGCTATGGCTGTAGACAACGCGAATAAGACCGGCCTGCTGGTGCAAGCGGTCAAAGGCAACAAACAAATGAGCGCAGCGGGTGAGACTTACGTGCAGACCTTGCCAGATCGAGAGGCCGCGCAAGCCGGGCTTAAAGCCGCACGTGTGCCTCGGCGACCAAAAAAGACAGTTGCTAGGGTCAAAGGATGACCGTTCGGCATCGAGCAAAGCGTCTTGCGCTTTATAACCACAAGGGTGGTGTAGGTAAGACTACGCTCACCGTAAACATTGCATCGGCATTGGCTGCGAAGGGAAAACGCGTTCTTTTGGTGGATGCAGATCCTCAATGCAACATCAGTTCTTATCTGGTTGAAGCAGAAGTTATAAATAGTTGGCTCGATAAGTCTGACTCTGCCGAGGGTGTCACCGTATGGTCTGCGGTACGCCCAACGGTTGAAACTAATGAAGGCATTAAGCGCGTCCAAGCTATTGAGCGGCTGAAAAACGTGTATTTACTGCCCGGTGATATCAAATTGTCGCAGTATGAACAAGATTTGAACCAAACGTGGCTTGATTGTTTGCAGCGCAAAGCACGTGGATTCCGTACGGCCACAGCTTTAAGTGAAGTCGTTGACCAAGCTGCGCGAGCAGTTCGGGCTGATTTTGTATTCTATGATGTCGGCCCAAATATCGGCCCTTTGAATAGGGTCGTTCTTTTGGATTGCGATTACTTTATAGTGCCGGCTGCCTGCGACCTATTCTCTACGCGTGCGCTTAGTACACTTGGTCAAACTTTAGCATCGTGGATAAAAGATTGGGAAGTCATCTGTCAAATTGCCCCCGATGATGCGCCACTTTTGCCTGGTAAGCCTATATTTCTCGGGTATATCCTCCAGAAATTTCGGGTGTATGGAGGGGCGATTTCTGGAGGGTTCGCCGCCTACGCCAGCGAATTAGAAAAAGCCGCAAACAGTAATATTTCCGCCGTGCTGAGACGACTTGATAGATCGCTCGCCCCGGGCACTTTGCAGCAACAAAAGCTCGGACAGGTCAAAGATTTCGGGAGCCTTGCGGCACGGGCTCAGGATCAGGGGCGCCCGTTTACCGATGTTACTGGCGGCGCGCCGGCGCAAAAGGACGATGCGATGCGGGAGTTTCGGTCAATTGCTCAAAAAATTATTGAGCGTACCGACGAGCTTGACGATCTGTAATATGAAAAAGATTACAAACGACGACGAGAACAGAATTGATGGCTTGGTTAGGCATTTTGTGTCGAACCGCCATCTCTTTGAATCGTTATTGGGTAATCTCGATATTATGTTTGGTACATCTCCTGCTTTGCATGGAGTTATGCATTCTCGGAAAGGACGAATTAAAGATCCTGAGCACCTGAGGGATAAGCTCAGGCGGAAATTCTTAGAGTGCCAAGAGTCCAAGAAACCGTTTCCCTACACTAAAGAAAATTTATTTCTCAAAGTAAATGACTTGGTGGGCTTCAGGGTCCTTCATCTGTATACGCATCAGTTTGAGTCTATTCACAAAATTCTCGTGCAACTATTTGACGAGAATCGATGGATTCAAATTGAAAAAGCAAAAGCGCGAACTTGGGATGATGAATCCCGTGATTATTTTCAAAGAATCGGAATCGCCACGACAAACTCAAAAACCATGTATACGAGCGTGCATTATGTGCTGCGCCCCAACCGACGCCTTCCGCTCACTTGCGAAATTCAAGTGCGCACATTGATGGAAGAGGTGTGGGGGGAAGTAGATCATCAAATCAATTACCCACATCCCTCCGTTACACAAGCCTGCAGAGAGCAAATAAAAGTCTTGGCAAGGATGACCTCGGGGTGTAGCCGTCTGGTCGACTCTATATTTTTGGCGCATCGCGATGCGGCAAATCCAGGAGTTGCACAGCAGGCCTCCCAGCGACCTGCAAAGAAGCGCCTGCTGGCCCCAAAGGTCGCGTCCAAGAGTCCAAGATGAAGAAATGACTCGAATCTGTCTGGCCGGCTTGCTCCGCGTTGCGCAAAAGGCGCTGTAGCGCGACTTAGCGTGCATCTTCTTCGGTGCGCCTGCAGCGGTGTTCAGTTTTTCCAAGCCGACAGCCACCGTCCCGACGCTCCCGCACTCAACGTCGATCGAGGCGCAACAGCATCCTCAAGCCCGGCATCCGCAGGTATAGGCCCAGCCAGGCCGCCACACCAATCACCAAGCACACGACCTGCGACCCCGAGCCGATCTCGCCGACGCGGAAATGCGCACAGATGGCCCCGCCCAGAAAGCCGGTGACGAGGATGGCGCCGAGCACGCTGGTCTGCGGGATCGCGTACAGCACGGCGCAGACCAGCATGAGGGTGCCGAGTTGCGGCGAGAGCGCGGCGGTGAAGCCGGTGGCGGCCATCGGCTCGGCGAGCTTTTCGGGCGCGAACAGGTTGACGGCGGCATCGGCCAGAAGCACCAGCACGACCAGCGCGCTGAGGACGCGGCCCGTCCACACGGCGGCCGACGAGGCGCCCGTCCGGGCGGGCGAGAAAGTGGGAGACAGGGCGGAAGTCATGGGGCGCGCAGACGCGGTCACGGAAGTTTTGAGGCCGAGAATGTTAGAAAAATGTTAACTGCCGGTCGATAGAACGGACGGGCTGGCCATTCGGCCGGGCGCGCGATGGCCGCGTGGTCCCGGACGGCCGGGGCGGCGGTGGATCGCCGCCGTGGGCTCAGGCGGCGGCGGACAGACCGTCGAGCCGGGCGCGTGCCCGGCGGATGGCGAGTTCGTGGCGTTCGGTGCGCGCGCCCCGGCCGTAGACGCCGGCCTTCATCACCAGCCGCAGTTGCTCCCGCTGCAAGCGCGCCTTCAGCCGCCGCGCCTTGCGCCCGTGGCGCCGCCCGATCTCGCGCCGCACGCGCAGCCGCTCCAGCGGCGAGCCGAGCCGCATCCACTCGTCGTCGCTGAGCAATTCGCGCTCGGGCACCAGGTATGCGGCCAGAGCCTGCAGGTGGCGGCCTTCGTCGCGCAGGGCGGCTCGCCACACCAGCGCGGCGGCCACGGCGACGGGCAGGCCCTTGACGACGAGCAGGGCGGCCAGGCCCCAGCGGGTGTCGGGAAAGCGGTCTTCCAGCCAGGGCGAGTTCCACGCGAAGTGCATGGCCCACGCTGCGGCGAAGCCGGCCACGGCCATGGCGACGCGCAGCACGCGCGGGCGGCCGGTCTGGAACATCGCGCAGGCGAGGCCGAAACTGGCGACGGTGGTGTACGCCGCATGGCTCCACAGGCCGCCGAGCAGGCCGCGGGTGACCAGGTTCAGCAGCACCGGCAGCCACTGGTTCTCGATCGGGAAGCTGATGGCGGCGCGCACGGTGTAGCTCAGGTTCTCGACCACCTGGAAGCCCAGGCCGACCATGGCGCCGACGACGAGCACCGACAGCTCGGTGGGGAACTGGTTGCGGGCGACCAGCACGATGAGCATCACGCCGGCGAGCTTGAAGAATTCCTCGGTGATCGGCCCGGCCAGCGCGGGGCCCCACACGGCCACGAAGTCGGGCGACACGAGCTTGGCCGCCAGGCTCTGGATGGCGAGGTTGGCCGGCGCCGACAGGTACACCGCGCCCAGCCCGCCCCAGGCGAACGCGAGCACGAAGGCGGCGGTGGGCAGCTGTTCGAGCAGCTCCAGCACGCGGAACAAGTAGACGAAGGCCACGGTGTACAGCGCCCACACGGCCAGGCCCAGCAGGGCCGTGATGGGCACGGCGCGCAGGCCGATCCAGTACAGCTGCGCGATGTACACGGCCCCGTTGGCCAGCAACACCACCAGCAGCCAGAAGGCGGCGCGCCGTGGCTGGAAGAAGGAGTCGGTGCCGATGGGCCAGGCGCCAGGGCGGGCGTCGGCATCGGCCGGCAGGGCGCGGCGGTCGGGCAGGGCGGGGCCGGCGGGAACGTCCGGCGCGCCCGGGTGGGTGAGGGCGGCCGACGGCGCGCTCGTCACGATGCCCCGCCCTCGAGGTCCATCGAATCGAGCATGTCGCGCGCGTCGCGCAGGGCCTCGGCTTCGCCCTCGGCAGGGCCGTAGAAGTCGACCTGCACCACCGAATGCCGCCGGGTGTCGACCACCTGCCAGAAGCGTCCGGTGGTGGTCGGGCCGTAGTACGCGAAGGTGACGCCCTGCAGGCCCCACAGGGTGAAGAAATCCGAGATGTCGCCCTCGATGCGCACATACTCCACGCGTTCCATCCATCGCGTCTGGCGCTCGATGGGGCCGTCCTGGTTGCCGAGCCAGCGGCTGGCCTTGACGACGAAGGTGTGGCCGGTCTTGAACAGCGTCAGCGACTGGCCGGGGCGCGAGCGCGCCACGTCCATCTGCCAGCCGGCGGCGGGGACGAAGCGCGCCGGGCCGATGACGAGGGTCTCGCCCGCAGGCAGCTCACGGCTCCCGGGAACGTGGCGGTCCCAGTAGCGCAGCCCGCCGACGTAAAGCGCCATGGCCGCCGCGATCGCCAACGTGGCCGGCCAGGTGCGGTAGGGAACGCGGCGGGTGGGGGCGGGCGGCGAGAGCACGGCCGGCATGGTGCCATGTCGGCGCAGCGCTCGTGGGCACGCCTGCAGTCCCGAGCTGTGGCTTTTGGATGGAAAGTGGCGGCGCCCGCCGCAGACCAAGCGTTTTCTGCTATCGATTCAGGAGCAACCGCCTGTCATCGCAGCCGCCGCCTCAACGTCTGGGCAACACCTCGAGCGCGCGAAGCCCATGGTCCGTGATGTCGTAGGCGCCGTCGACCTCCCGGATGAAGCCGTAGCGCAGCAGGGCTGAAATGGTGGGGGCCGGGTAGGTGCGGAACTGGCGCGCATCGTCGGCCGAGATGCCCCGCAAGCCGGTGTGCGCGATCAGGTGACCGGCGCGCAATTCGACCAGTGCTTGCCATTGCGAGCGCACGAGGCTGGGTGCGCCCAGGGGTCCCGTGTCTCGACCGCTCCAGCGTCTGACGGCCGCGGGCGGTTCGTCGGACCGGCGCGCAGACGACCCTGGCAGCTCGTCGCGGTTCAACGGAGGACAGGCGCTGCGCGCCACCGGCTGCTTGCTCGCATGGCCGACATCAGAAATGCAGCAGCGAATCGGCGGTGCAGGAGGGCAGCGCGAACGCGGTGAGGTTCTGCCCGACAAGACCGCGCCGAGCGCCGGTCCCATCGAGCCTTCGACCGGCGTTGGCAAGCCGTCCCGCGCGCTTTTCTCCAGGCACGACAGGCACTTGCAGAAAGGACCGGAACTAATGCACACCATCTGCGGGCGTCGTCCATGTCCTACAGAAGTCTTATTTAGTCTCATCTAGACTCAATTCGTTACAGTTGTTAATTAAATGTCGTGAGCCCTCGATTCGCCGATTCCCACAAGCTGGATGCTGCGCTGGAGCAGCTGGACCGCTTCCTCGGCACTGCGGCGCAACGCGGCGGCGTGCCGTTCTACGGGCCGACGCTCCTGTCGTCGATGACCGAAATGGACCAGGCGAGGGCCGCGCAGGCCGAGCGCGCGGCCTATGAGGCGGCGCCGGAAGAGACGGCCATCCATTTCTGCATCACGGCCGCCATCGCGCTGATCGAGGTCAGCCAGGCGCTGATGGCACAGCCCGCCCAGGCAACCCCGGCCGAACGCGAGCTGCAGTGGAAGACGCTGCACACCTACACCAAGACGGCCGGCCGCAGCGCCTACCGCGCGGCCTCGATCCTGGCCGACCGCAAGTCGGCGCCCGTGTGAGGCCGGCGCGACGCACGGCTGCGATGCCCGCGGATGGCGGGTTGCACGACGAACGCACCCTGCGCCTGGCCGCCACGACGCCCACCGCGCTGGCCACCATCGCCTGCCCGCAGTGCAAGACCGAGAACCGCGCAGCCGCGACCTTCTGCCGCAGCTGCGTCGCGCCGCTGCCGCAGCGCTCGGCCGAGGCCTTCGCCGTCACGGTGCAGGACGTCGCGCGCAACGCGCCCGCGGCGCTGCCGCTGGACCGGCTGGCGCTGCCGGTCGGCCACCATATCGCGGGCTTCGACATCGAAGAGGTGCTCGGGCAGGGCGGCTTCGGCATCGTCTACCGGGCGTGGGACGTGGCGCTCGAGCGGCATGTGGCGATCAAGGAATACCTGCCTGCGGCGCTGGTGACGCGCGCCACCGACTCGCTGCAGCTGACGGTGCGGCCGGGCGAGGCGACGCAGGCCTTCGGCGTGGGCCTGTCGAGCTTCGTCAACGAGGCGCGGCTGCTGGCCCGCTTCGACCACCGAGCCCTGGTCAAGGTGTTCCGGTTCTGGGAGGCCAACGGCACCGCCTACATGGCGATGCCCTTCTATCGCGGGCCGACGCTGAAGACGGCGCTGGACTACCTGCGCCGCCCGCCGTCGGAGCGGCTGGTGCGCAAATGGCTGGCGCCGCTGCTCGATGCGCTGGAGATCCTGCACGCGGCCGACTGCTTCCACCGCGACATCTCGCCCGACAACATCCTGCTCACGGGCGACGGGCCGGTGCTGCTGGATTTCGGCGCTGCCCGGCGTGTGATCGCCGATCGCACGCAGGTGCTGACCACGCTGCTCAAGCCCAGCTTCGCGCCCATCGAGCAGTACGGATCGACCGGCGCCCAGGGACCGTGGACCGACCTCTACGCGCTGGCCGGCGTGGTGCACTACGCGCTCACCGGCCGCGCGCCGCCGCCGGCCACCGTGCGCGTGCTCAACGACCCGTGGCTGCCGCTGAGCGGGCAGCCGGCGTTGCGGGCGGCATACAGCGACGACCTGCTCGGCGCGGTGGACGCAGCGCTGGCCGTGCTGCCGGAAGGGCGGCCGGCGTCGGTGGCGGCATTCCGGCAAAGGCTGGGCCTGCCGGGTGCGCCGGCGAAGAAGGGGGCGACGCCGCACGTCGCCGTTGCGACGGTGCCCGCACCGGCGCCAGCCCCCATCGCCAACCCGGACGGGGCGACAACCGGGGCGCCGGCCCACGAACTGCGCGCAACCGAAGAGGCCGCTGCCATGCCGCCGGCGCTGCAAGCTGCCGCGCCCGCGGGACCTGCAGGGCCTGTCTCGCAGCGCTCGCCCCTGGGCGCCGCCGCGCCCGTGTCGCCGCACGCGCGGCGCGCATCGCCCCGCTGGCTGTGGACCGCCGCGGCTGGCGTGGCGGTCGTCGCAGCGGCGACGCTGTGGATGGTGGTCGACCGGCCTGCGCCGGGGCGCGGGGCCGCCTGGGTGGCCGCGCCTGCCGTGGCGGTGCCCGCACCGGCACCCGCCGCTGCATCGGCGGCCGTGCCGGTCGCAGCGCCGGCGGCCGTCGTCCCGGCGAGCGAGGCGCCGCCTGCCGCCGCGCTCGTCCCTGCCAGCCTGGCGCCGAGCACGGCCGCACCCGCACCCGTGGCGCCGCCGGCTGCCATCGCCGATGTGCCGGCGAGCCGCAGCGGCGAGCCGTCGCGCCGCAATGCGTCCGCGGCGACTGCGCGCAGCAGCGCCGAGCGCTCCCGGGCGGCGACCGACCGCAGCGCCCGCGAACGCCCGAGCGCGGCCCCCACGGCGCTCGCGCAGGCCGACGTCGGCGCGCCCGACCCTTCCGCCGCCCGGCCCGCGCCGCGCGGCGCCCGCTGCAGCGACCTGATGCTGCAGTCCTCCCTGCAACCCCTGGGCAAGCAGGACCTTGCCTACCTGCGCGAGCAATGCAAATGACGATGACGATGACCCGCGGCGCCCGCCGCTGCGGATGGCTCCTGGCCCTGGTGATGACGGCGTTGCCGCTGTCCGGGTGCGTGACGGCGCCGCAGCCGGTGGTGCAGGCGCAGGTGATGCCTTTCGAGCAGGCGGCGCAGACGGCCGTCGACGGGCTGCTGCGACAGGGCGACGACAGCGCAGGCCTCTTCGGCGCCAAGCCCAAGGTGCTGGTGCTCGACCCCACGATCGACGGCCTCACCGGCCAGCAGACCGCCGCCACGCAGGTGCTGGATCGCATCGTCGCCCAGCGCGTGCGCGAGCGGGGCTCCGAGGCGCTGAGTTTCGATGCGCAGGGCGTGGGCAAGGCGACCCACCTGGTCGTCGGCACGATGACGCGCGCCGACAAGGCCTACCAGCTCAACCTGGCGCTGGTCGACCTTGGCAGCCGAACCGTGGTCGCGCAGTCCTCGGCCCGCGCCTCTGCGGCCGGGGTGGACATGACACCGCTGGCCATGTTCCGCGACAGCCCGGTGCTGCCGCGCGACCGCGGCTTCGACGGTTATGTGAAGACGGCCTCGACCGCGCCCAAGCAGCCGGCGGACGCCGCCTACCTCGACCGGCTGGCCGGCTCCGCCCAGGCGCAGGAGGCGATGGCGCTGTACGCGGCCGGGCGCTTTCGCGAGGCGCTGACGGCCTACCGCGCGGCGGCGGTGCGCGGCGGCGACCAGATCCGCGTGCTGACGGGGGTCTATCTTTCGAGCGTCAAGGCGGGCACGCCGGCCGAGGCCGAGGAGGCCTTCGGCCAACTCGTGGCCCTGGGCCTGTCGACCAACAGCGTGAGCGTCAAATTCCTCTTCGCGCCCGGCAGCACGGACTTCTGGCCCGACCCGAAGGTGACCGCCGCCTATTCGATGTGGATGCGGCAGATCGCGGCGCAGCTGGCGCGCTCCTCGCTGTGCGTGCGCGTGCAGGGCCACACCAGCGCCACCGGCAGCGAGGCCTTCAACGAGGCGCTGTCGACGCGCCGCGCGGCCACCATCCGCGGCCGGCTGGTCGCGCAGTCGCCGGCGCTGGAGCCGCGGCTGCGCGTGCTCGGGCTGGGCTCGAAGGAGAACATCGTCGGCACCGGCACCGACGACGTGGTCGACGCGGCCGACCGCCGGGTCGACTTCCGCGTGGTGGGCTGCAACGCCGGCTGAACAGCCCGGATTTCTAGAAAAGAATGGCTGCAGCCTCCGCCCGGCGTGCGTTGGCAGCGATCGAATCGATAGCAAGGGGCGCTCAGGCCTCGTCCATCTCGAAGCGCTCCGGCGGCGACATCGCCAGGTCGGTCCAGTCCAGCTCGTGCTCGAGTGTGTGGAAGACGTCGTCGTCGATGGCGCCCGCGGCGCGCAATTCGGCCAGCCGCGCGCGCTTGCCGATCATCGTTTCGCGCTTGAGCGCGTCGATGGGCTGCGTGCTGTGCGGGCGGCGGCCCTGCAGCGCCGCGGCGCGCTCGGCGTTATAGAGCTCGCGCAGGCGCACGGCGGGTTCGTCGGCACGGTCGGCGATGCGGGCCAGCCCGGCATCGATGAGCTCCGCGCGGGCCTGGGCGACCTCGCGCGCGAGCGAGTCGTCGGGCGGAAAGCGCAGCAGGCGGATCAGCGGCCCGAGCGTCAGGCCCTGCAGCACCAGCGTGCCCAGCACCACGGCCAGTGCACTCAGCACGATCAGGTCGCGTTGCGGAAATCCCTCCGGCAGCGCGAGCGCCGTGGCCAGCGTGACCAGCCCGCGCATCCCGCACCAGCTCGCCAGCACCCCCTGTGCCACCGAAAGCACGCGCTTGCCGCGCCGACGGTACAGCCAGCGCAGAACGACGTTGTGCAGCATCACCCACACGATGCGCGTGACGATCACCGCCGCCAGCACGGCACCGGCGAAGCGCAGCGCCTCGTCGAGCGCGTCGGGTGCCAGCCGCTGGACCACGGCGCGCGCCTGCAGCCCCAGCAGCAGGAAGGCCAGCACGTTGAGCAGGAAGACCGCCGTGTTCCATACCGAGTAGACGTGGATGCGGTCGCGCGCGGGCGTATGCGCCGGGGCGTAGCGCGCCACGACCATCCCGCAGGCGACCATGGCCAGCACGGCGGAGAACTCCAGCCGCTCCGCCACGATCCAGGTGCCGAAGGCGAGCACGAAGCTCGCGACCGCACCGCTGAGCCGGCCGTAGAGCAGGGGCATCACCCAGGTGCCGAGCCGGCCCAACGCGCAGCCGAGCAGCAGCCCGCCGGGCGCGGCCACCGCCAGGCGCGGCGCGAGCGAGCCCAGCGACGCCGGATGCAGCATCACGCCCACTGCGGCGCTGAAGATCAGCAGCGCCACCGCGTCGTTGAGCAGGCTTTCGCCCTTGAGCACCGTCACCGTGCTGCGCGGCAACTGCGAGAAGCGGCCCAGCACGGCCGTGGCGGCCGCGGCGTCCGGCGGCGCCACGATGGCGCCCAGCGCAATGGCAGCGGCCAGCGGCATCCCGGCCATGGCGACGCCGACCGCGGCCACCACAGCGGTCGTCACCACCACGGCGATGGCCGCCAGCGACAGCAAGGGGAGCCAGTAGCGCCGCACGTCGCGCGGCGGGAAGTCGAAGGCGGCGTCGAACACCGCCGGCGCGATGAACAGCGCCAGGGCCAGCGACGGGTCGATGCCGATGGCCGGCGCGCCCGGCAGGGCCGCCACGCCGACGCCGGCCAGCGCCAGCACGGTGGGGTAGGGGATCGACAGCCGGCGCGTGAGGTGCAGCAGCACGATCGCCACCGTGATCAGGATCAGCGCGCTTTCGAAAAGGACCATGACCGCCTCGCCGTCCTCGATGTCGATGGTTGGAGATGCTGCGGTTCTATCTCAATGGCCCGGTGAGGCATGCGGTGCTCGAGGCGGGGCGCAGCGGAACGGGAGGTGGAATGTGGTGCGCCGGCAACGGCCGGGGCCGCGCACCGGGCTCCCGCACGCAGGTTCTCGATCGGCGGTCGTCGCACGCATCGGCGCGATGCGTCGCGTACCGCGGACCTTGCCGACCCCGCGTTACAGGTTGCCGTCACGAATTGCAGACTCATTCACACCTGAATAACGTTTGACACAAGCCGTTCACTGACGCAGCCACATTTGTATCTGACACCCTCAACCCGGCAATACCAAACAACAATCCTGCGCTGACCGGATCGCAGGGCATGGCCGTCGGCAGAGGGGCGAGGGAATGGAACAAGGAAAACCGGAGACGGCGGACCGCGCCGGTGCGCTTCTGGAAGCGGCATCGCAACTGTCCCTGTCCAGTCTCCAGCTGCTGGTGATGCTCGACGTGGTCTACGACTGGGCTCGGGGGGATGCCATCGAGGTCGGCGTGTCGGCCGCGCAGACTGAATCCATGGCACGGTCGGTCGCTTCGGTGCAGCTGCGGCCCGGGCCCACCGAGCTCGAGCGCCTGCTGCGCACGCTGGAGGGCGTCATCCTTCGCGCCGAACGCCTGGCGCGGCTGGCACCCGCCCAGTCGCGCGACGATGCCTGCGGCGGTGCGATGGCAAGCGCGCTGCGCCGGCTGGCGGATGCGAGCGCCGAACTGCGCGACGGATTGGTGGCGCAGCCCTGCGCGCCCGCCCAGGACGAGCCGGGCACCACCCCCTGACCGCCACCCGACACGCCGCGTGCGGGGATATCCGGGCGGCCGCGCACGCCGGCCGGGGCAGCCGACGACAATCCCGTGATGCCCCTGCCACCGTGTCACCCCGCCAGCCGCTTCACCTCGCAGGCCGAAGCCTGGCGGCAGGTGGGGTCGGCCGCATGAGGAGCCTGGCCGCCGCGGACGCGGTCGCCTCGTCCGAGCCGAAGGTCATCGATGGCCTGCCGCTGCCCCAGCGGCGGCGCGCCATGCTGGTCATCATCCTCGGCATCGCAGTGGCGGTGCTGGACGGCACGATCATGAACCTCGCGCTCCCGGGCATCGCTCGCGAGCTCAACGCCACGGCCTCGCAGGCCATCTGGGTCATCAACGCCTACCAGATCGCCACGCTGGTGATGCTGCTGCCGCTGGCCACGCTGGGTGACCTCGTGGGCTACCGGCGCGTGTACCTCGTCGGCATGGCGCTGTTTGCCGTGGCGTCGCTCGGTGCCATGGTGGCGCCCACGCTCGGCGCGCTGATCGCGGCGCGCGCGGTGCAGGGCCTGGGCGCGGCCGGCATCATGGCCGTGAACGCGGCGCTGGTTCGGCTGATCTTCCCGCGCGCGCAGCTCGGGCGCGGCATGGCGACCAACTCGATGGTGGTGGCCACCGCCTCGGTCGCGGGGCCTTCGGTGGCGGCGGCGATCCTGTCGGTGGCTTCGTGGCCCTGGCTCTTCGCGCTCAACCTGCCGCTGGGCGCGGTGGTGCTGGTGCTCGGCTGGTATGCCTTGCCGCGCAACGCCACCGGCCCGACGGCCGGCGCGCGCATCTCGCCGCTGGACGTGCTGCTCAACATCCTGATGTTCGCGCTGGTGTTCGTCGGTGCCGACCGGCTGGGCGTGCGCGAGGGCGGCACCGGCGGCGTGCCGCTCGACGCCTTCGCGATGCTGGGCGCGGGCGTGCTCATCGGTGTGCTCTACGTGCGCCGCCAGCGCACGCGCGTGGCACCGCTGTTCCCGGTCGACCTGCTGCGCATCCCGGTGTTCGCGCTGTCGATGGGCACCTCGGTGACGGCCTTCTGCGCACAGATGCTGGCGTACATCGCGCTGCCGTTTTTGCTGCTCGACACCTACGGGCGCAGCCATCTGCAGGCGGGCCTGCTCATCACGGCCTGGCCGCTGGCCATCGTGGCAATGGGGCCGATCGTCGGCCGGCTGATCGGGCGCGTGCCGGACGGGCTGCTCGGCGGCATCGGCCTGGGACTGCTGGCCGCCGGGCTGGCGCTGCTGGCCGCGCTGCCTGCGCAGCCCTCGAACGCCGACATCGCCTGGCGCATGGCGGTGTGCGGGCTGGGCTTCGGGCTGTTCCAGTCGCCCAACAACCACACCATCGTGACCTCGCCGCCGCCGCACCGCAGCGGCGCCGCCAGCGGCATGCTCGGCACCGCGCGGCTCACGGGGCAGACGCTGGCGGCTGTGCTGCTGGCGGGGATCTTCAGCGTCTGGAGCCCGCACGACGGGCGCGGGCCGGTGATCGCGCTGACGCTGGCGGCGGTGTGTGCGGCCGTGGCCGGCGTGTGCAGCACGCTGCGCGTGCGCGCGGCCGTTGCGGCCCACTGACTGCACTTCGCAGTCGAAGAAAAACCTGGTGGAACGCCCGCGGATCGGGCGCGGGGCGCTATCGATTCAGTAGCGCCGCAGGGTTGGCGTCAATCGGCGAGGCGACGCACGACGTCGACGCCCATGGCGAGCGCGTTGGAATAGGTCGATTGCGCACGTGCTGCGGACTCGATGCGGCGGTAGATCATCACGTCGCCGTCGTCGGCTTCCGTCGCCTCCAGCACCACCCAGTAGAACTGGCCTTCGCCTCGTTCCTCCACGGTGAGCGCCATGTCTCTCAAGCTCAGCACATCCTTCTCCTGCAGACCTCGTATCGAGGATAACGAACCAGTGCCGCGAATGTGAACCTCACGAAGGAGGGGGAGGCCACGAACTTGTTCCAGACTGTTGCCGGCTAGACCGGCCGCCCGAGCGCAGCGTGGCTCTGTGCGCCGCCGCTGCGTACGACGCGGTTGAACAGCGGCGTCGCCATCAGCGTGGTGACGATGGCCATCAGCACCAGGATCGCGAACAGGCCCGGCTCGATCACGCCGGCCTGCAGGCCGATGTTGATGATGATCAGCTCCATCAGCCCGCGCGCGTTCATCAGCGCGCCGATCGCCATCGCGTCGCGGTTGTCCTCGCCGCTGAGGCGCGCCGCGGCCCAGCAGGCGATGCCCTTGCCGGCGAAGGACGCCGCAAGGATGGCCAGTGCCGCCAGCAGCAGGGTCGGCTGCATGACCATGCTGAGCTGCGTGTTCAGTCCCGAGTAGGTGAAGAACATCGGCAACAGGAAGACCACCACGAAGGGCTGCAGTTGCGCGCGCAGCCGGACGGTGAACTCCCCTCGCGGCAGGCAGGCGCCGAGGATGAAGCCGCCGAACACGGCATGGATGCCGATCGCATCCATGGCCCAGGCGCTCAGGCAGAAGAGGGCGAGCACGATGGCCAGCAGCGTCGCGCTCAGCGGCTCGCCGGGCTTGGCATGGTCGGCCAGGCGCGCGAGCAGCCGCCGGCCGACCAGCAGCATGAACAGCGCATAGCCGATGCCGCCGCCGATCGCCAGCCACGCGCCCGTCCAGCTGCCGCCAAAGCTGGCCAGCACGACGGCGAGGATGCACCAGGCTGCCGCGTCGTCCACCGCGCCCGCCGTGAGCGCCAGGGTGCCCAGCGAGGTGCCGGCGATGCCGCGCTCGTGGATGATGCGCGCCAGCATCGGGAAGGCCGTGATAGCGATGGCCGCGCCGAGGAAGAGCGAGGCCTCGAGTTCCTTGGCCTTGGGCGAGAACAGGCCCGGCATCTCGTGCAGCCAGGGGACCAGCAGGAAGGCCAGGAAGAACGGCACCGCGATGCCCGCCACCGACACCGACACGGCGCTGCGCGCGCGGCGCCTGAAGTGATCGGCGTTGAATTCGGTGCCGACCAGGAACATGTACATGCCCACGCCCAGCTGGCCGCAGACGTAGAGCATGCCCAGCGTGGGCTTGGGAAAGAGCGCCTGCTGCAGTTCGGGCAGGAAGAGCCCGAAGAGCGAGGGCCCGAGCGCCACGCCCGCGATCATCTCGCCCACCACCTGGGGCTGGCCCATGCGCTGCGCCAGCTTGCCGACCCCACGGCACACCAGCAGGATCACCGCCGCCTGGAGGAAGAAGTAGACCGAGAGCTGGCTGACGGGCATGGCGGCAGATTCGAAAGTCCGGAAGGCGGCGATTATGAGGACTGGCGTGGCAGGGCCTGCAACGCGGCGTGACACGGGCGCCGCAGCGCGCGCCTCAGCCTGCGGGCGGAAAGTCCACGCCGCGCTGCGGCGCCTGCCAGCGCGCGTACTTGTGCATCACGCGTGGCCACAGCGGTCCCTGCAGCCAGCCGTCGAGCCAGGCCTGCAGGCGTGGCCAGGGCCGGGCCGCGAACCACGGCGCATCCACCTGCGCGAACTGGCGCACGAAGGGCATCCACGCGGCATCGGCGAGGCGGGGCCGGTCGGCACAGAGGAAGGCGTGCGCCCGCAGCCGCGCCTCGAGTCCATCGAGCATCGCGGCAGCTGCGGCCTGCGCGGCCCCGGCCGGCCGGTCGGGATGGCGCTCGGGGTACTTGTACGCGTCCAGTGCTTGCTTGAAAGGCCCATCGCACTGCGCGACGAGCGCCTGCGTCACGTCGGCGCCGCCATCCAGCCAGCCATCGGGGTCGTGGCGGCGCAGCGCCCAGCGCATGATGTCCAGGCTTTGTTCGATCACGTCACCGCCTGGCAGCACCAGGACCGGCACGGTGGCCTTGGGCGATGCGGCCAGCAGCTCGGGCGGTTTGTCGCGCAGCACCACTTCGCGCAACTCGCAGCGTTGACCGCTCGCGGCCAGCGCCAGGCGCGCCCGCAGCGCGTACGGGCAGCGCCGGAAGGAATAGAGCACCGGCAGGCCGCTCACACCAGCCGCCGGATCGCCTTCTTGCGCCACACGAAGCGGTAGTACGCCGCCTGCAGCAGCAGCATGCTGCCGAAGGACGCGGGGTAGGCCACCCACACGCCCGACAGCCCGATGCGGTGGCTCATGACCCAGGCGACCGGCACCGACACGCACAGCACGCAGAAGATGGAGATGGCGGTGGGCACCAGCACCGTGCCGCTGGCGCGCATGATCCCCGACAGTGCCGAGGCCATGCCGAAGATCACCAGGCTCCACAGCATGATGTGCAGCAGCTGCTGCGCCACCTCGATGACCGCCGGGTCGGTGATGAACCAGCCCATCAGCGGGCGCGAGAAGAGGTAACCCAGCAGCACCAGCGCGCCGGTGAGCACCAGGTTCATCATCAGCGCCGTGCGCGTGATGGCGCCCAGGCGGTCGATGCGGCCGGCACCGATGGCCTGCGCGCCGAGGATCGAGGCGGTGATCGCGATCGAGATGGCCGGGAACTGCACGTAGGCCACGACCTGGTTCACCGCGCCGTAGGCCGCCGTGGCATGCGAGCCGAAGCCGTTGACCAGGCCCAGCAGCACGAGCTCGGCGAGCGCCACCACGATCATCTGCACGCCCGTGGGCACCCCGACCTTGAGGATGGCCTTGAGCAGGTGCGGCCGGATGCGCAGGTGGCGCATGAAGTCGGCATCGGGCGCCAGCGGGCTCTTCCTGCGGCGCAGATGCCATCCCAGCCACAGCGTGGCGACGACGAAGGCGACCACGGTGGCGCACGCGCCGCTGGCCACGCCCATCTGCGGCAGCCCGCCCCAGCCGCGGATGAGCGCGGGCGTGAGGACCAGGCCTACGGCGGTCGAGATCAGCAGCGTGAACAGCGGCGTGATCGTGTCGCCCACGCCGCGCAACATGGCCGTGGAGAGCAGGAACACGAACAGCCCCGGCATCGCGATCAGGATGATGCGCGCGTAGCGTGTGGCGTCGGGCAGGATGTCGGCCGGCGTGCCCAGCGCATGCAGCATGGGCTGGGTGAAGATGCCGCCGAAGAGCGCGACCAGCAGGCCGAACGCCACCACCACGGTGAGCGCGGTGCCGGCCACGGCGCGGGCCTTCTCGCGGTCCTGTGCGCCCCAGGCCTGGCCGATCAGCACCGAGGCGCCGCCGCCCAGGCCGATGGTGAAGGCGATGAAGAAGAACATCACCGGGAAGAAGCCCGACACCGCCGCCAGTGCCTGCACGCCGATCATCTGCCCGATGTAGACGTTGTTGAGCGTGCCCGACAGCGACTGCAGGATGTTCGACAGCAGCATCGGCGCCAGGAAGAACAGGAAGGTCTGCCACAGCGGCTTGTTGCCGGCGATGGCCACCGGCCGACCACGCGCCGGGGCGGGCGCGGTCGCGGGCGGAGGCACCGGGTCGGCGACGGAGGCGGGCGGTGCGACCGTCTCGCCCGCCACGCGGGCGGCTTCGGGCTGGGGCATGGACAGGTGTCCGGCGCTCACGCGGGCACCGCCCGGGCGGTGGCGTCGCATGCGAATCGCAGCATGGACTGCGCGGCCCGATGGGGGCCGTCGATGGGATGAAGGACGTGCATCGGAAAGGAAGATTCTTCAGGCATCGGAACCGGGAGCCGGCGCGTTCCACGCGGGGGCCGCCAGGCCGCGAACGAAATCGGCGACGTCGGCCGGCCAGTCGCTCACATAGCTGTTGAAGCGCGCACGCTCGCCCGCAAAGAGCGAACGGGCTGCCTCCTCGAAGCCAGGCAACTCGCTGCCCAGCACGCTCATCACGCCGTAGGCCGCTTCGCGCGCGGCGCGCACCTGGTCGCGTTCGGCATAGGTGCGGCGGGCCTCGTCGATCAGCCTGCGCAGCGCCACGGAAGCGCCGCCGGGCTGCCGGCTGAGCCAGTCCCAGTGGCGCGGCAGCAGCGTGACCTCGCGTGCCACCACGCCCAGCTTGGGGCGGCCCACGCCGCGTGCCGGCGCGTCTTCGGCGCTGGGGGTGTGCCCGGCATCGGCACGCAGATCGAGCTCGACCCGCTCGCCGGTGTCGGCGTCGAACACCACCGAGCCTGCGCCGGCCTCCTGCGCGCGCAATGCGGCAAGTACCTCGTCGCGGCGGCCGCGTGCAACGCGCCGGTGCGCCAGGAAGGCGATCAGGGTGGGAGCGGGAGGAAGGTCGGAGGTCATGTCGAAAATTCTACCCGGGCTTAAATGATCAATGCAATACACCCGGATGAAAATTGCATTTTTTCTGCGCCAAATCGGTGCCTGGCGCCCATGGGATGGGCACCGGCAGCTATGAATTCCATAGCGGCGATGCCGTCCGACAGCGCGGCGCGCGGCTTTGGGCAGAATCGACCCAATGTTCGCTGCTTCCATCGTCCTGCGCTTTGGCTCGCCGGCCGCTCCCTGGGGCGGCATTTTTCGTCCGGGCCGCCCCGCTTGATGAAACAGCTTACCGGCCTGGTCGTGTGCGAGGGCTGCGACGCGGTCTATCGCCGGCCGGACCTGCGTTCGCGCGAGGTGGCCCGCTGCCTGCGTTGCGGCACGGAACTCGCCCGCCACCGCGGTGCCCAGGAAAGGCGCATGGTGCCGCTGACCGTGGCCTGTCTGATCCTGTTCGCCATTGCCAACCTCTTTCCCATCGTGGAGATCGAGCTGCAGGGCCTGACCAGCCAGACCACGCTGGTCGGCGCCGTGATCGCGCTGAGCGGGGAGGGCATGTCGCTGGTGGCGATGCTGGTGCTGGCGACCACGCTGCTGTTTCCGCTGACCCAACTGCTGATCCTGCTCTATCTGCTCGGCCCGCGGCGGCATGGGCGCAGGCCGCGTGGATTCCAGGGCCTGGTGCGGCTGCTCCAGTCGTTGCGTCCATGGGGCATGGTGGAGGTGTTCCTCCTCGGCGTGCTGGTGGCGGTGATCAAGCTCTCCGGCATGGCCACCGTCGTCGCGGGGCCGGCGCTCTGGGCCTTCGTCGGCCTGACGGTCCTGCTGACCGTGGTCGTCTCCTTCGACCCGCGCGCGCTGTGGGAGCTGAGCTTCGAGGACGTGCCGGAGCCGGCCGCATGAGCGCCGACCGGCCGCCCGAAGGCGCTCCACCGGGCCTGTCCGCACGCAAGGCCCGCGCGCTGCGGGCACGCGCCGCCGCGCTGGCCGCGCGCGCCACGCCGCACACCTGCGTGCACGGCGGCGAGGGCGACATCGCCACGGCCCGCCAGCTCGGCCTGTGCGAATGCCATCGCTGCGGCGCCGTGTGGCAGGACGCGCAGGACGGCGAACATTGCGAGCGCTGCGGCGCGCGGCTGCGCCACCGCAAGACCGACAGCATCCGCCGCACCTGGGCGCTGCTGATCTCGGCCGCCATCATGTACCTGCCCGCGAACCTGCTGCCGGTGATGATCACCAAGAGCCTGTTCGGCACGCAGCAGGACACCATCCTCAGCGGCGTCATCTATTTCTGGGTGTCGGGCTCGTACGGGCTGGCGGCGCTGATCTTCACGGCCAGCTTCCTGGTGCCGCTGTTCAAGCTCGCGGCACTGTTCGTGCTGGTGGTGCTGGCGCAGCGGCGCAGCACCTGGCGCCAGCGCGAACGGGCGCGCCTGTACCACGGGCTGGAGTTCATCGGCCGCTGGTCGATGCTCGACGTGTTCGTGGTGTCGCTGCTGGCCGGCCTGGTGCAGATCCAGGGCTTCGCGGTCATCACGGCGGGTGTGGGCATCGGGGCCTTCGCCGCGGTGGTGGTGCTGACGATGCTGGCCTCGCTGAGCTTCGACCCGCGCCTGACCTGGGACACCGATCCCGCCCCTTCACCCGAGACCGTGGCGCCAGAGGCGCCGATCGCTGCACGAGAGTCCATCGCATGAATGAAGAAGCCCCTCCGCCCGCGGGACCCCAGCCCGCCGCCCCGCGCGTGGAGCGCCGGCGCGACTGGGTGCCCTCGCTGATCTGGCTGATCCCGATCGTGGCGGCACTGGTCGGCATCACGCTGGTGGCCAAGATCCTGTGGAACCGCGGGCCCGAGATCGTGCTGAGCTTCAAGACCGCCGAGGGCCTGGAGGCCGGCAAGACGGCGGTGAAGTACAAGGACGTGCAGATCGGCACGGTGCAGGCGATCCGCCTGGCGCGCGACCGTTCGCACGTGCGCGTGCAGGTGCAGCTGAACAAGGACGCGGCCGATGGCTTCACCGCCAAGGACGCGCGCTACTGGGTGGTGCGCCCACGCCTGGACACCTCGGGCATCTCGGGCCTGACCACGCTGCTCTCGGGTGCCTACATCGGCGCCGACGCGGGCACCGCCGACGAGACGACCGACGAGTTCGAGGGCCTGGAGCTGCCGCCGATCGTCACGCGCGACCTCAGCGGCCGGCAGTACACGCTGCGCGCACGCGACATCGGCTCGCTGGACATCGGCTCGCCCGTGTACTTCCGGCGCATCAAGGTGGGACAGGTGTCGTCCTTCGACCTCGACGGCGACGGCCGCGGCGTGACGATGCGCATCTTCGTCAACGCGCCCTACGACAAGTTCGTCGGTGCCAACACGCGCTTCTGGCACGCCAGCGGGCTCAACGTGCAGCTGGGCGCCAGCGGCCTGACGGTGCGCACCCAGTCGCTGGCGACCATCCTGCTCGGTGGCGTCGCCTTCGCTGCGCCCGACGACGCCATGGGCCCGGTGGCCCAGGAGAACACCGCCTACGCGCTGGCCGACGACGAGACCACGGCCATGAAGGAGCCCGACGGTCCCTCGCAGACGATGCTGATGTACTTCAACCAGTCGCTGCGCGGCCTGTCGCCGGGCGCGCCGGTCGACTTCCGGGGCATCGTGCTGGGCGAGGTCAAGTCCATCGGCGTGCAGTTCGACCGCACCGAGCGCGAGTTCCTGATGCCGGTGCTCGTCACCATCTATCCCGACCGCCTTCGCCGCGCCGCCGTCGCCAGCGGCCAGGCACCGGCCGAGTCGAAGTACACGCAGGAAGAGCGCCTTCGCTTCCTGATCGGCAAAGGCCTGCGCGCACAGCTGCGCACGGGCAACCTGCTCACCGGCCAGGTGTATGTGGCGCTGGACTTCTTCCCCAAGGCGACGCCGGTGAAGATCGACTTGGCCGCCAACCCGATCGAACTGCCCACGGTGCAGAACAGCCTCGACGAGATCCAGTCGCAGGTGCAGGAGATCGCGGCCAAGGTCAACAAGATCCCCTTCGAGGAAATCTCCAACGACCTGCGCAAGACCCTGCGCACCCTCGACAAGACGCTCACTGCGGCCGAGAGCACCGTCACCCGCATCAACAACGACGTGACGCCCGAGATCGCGGCGGCCATGAAGGATGCGCGCAAGACCATCAACACCGCCGACCGCACGCTGGCCGAGGACTCGCCGCTGCAGCAGGACCTGCGGCAGACGCTGCAGGAACTGACGCGCACGGCCGGCTCGATCCGCGTGCTGACCGACTACCTCGAGCGCCACCCCGAATCGCTGCTTCGCGGCAAACCGGACGACAAGAAGAAATGAAGCCTTCCCTCTTTGCCGGCCTGGCCGTGGCTGCGGCGCTGGCGGCCTGCTCGACACCGGTCACCCGCTACTACACCCTGGCCGAACCGGGCGCCTCGTCCGCGGTGCCGCGCAGCGCCACGCCGCTGTTCATCGAGCTCGCCCCGCTGGCGCTGCCCGAGCGGCTGGCACGGCCCCAGATGGTGGTGCGCAAGGCGGATGCCGCCAGCACCGAGGTCGAGGTGCTGGAGCAGCACCGCTGGTCGTCCTCGTTCGAGAGCGAGCTGCGCGACGCGCTGGCCAGCGGCGTCGCCGCACGCCTGGGCGCGGCCGACTCGACGCGCGGCGGCCGCCAGACCGGCCAGCCGGCATGGCGCATCGCGGTGCAGGTGCGCCAGTTCGACGCCATCGACGGCACGCGGGTCGATGCGGCCCTGAGCTGGACCCTGCGGCGCACCGACGCCGACCGGAGCGCGGCCTGCCAATGGTCGGCCAGCGAACCGGCCGGGGCCGGCATCGATGCGCTCGCCCAGGCGGCGCAGCGGCTCACGGCGCGCGCTGCCGAGGCCATCGCCCGCCATGTGGCTACGGCGCAGTCCGGCACGCTCGCCGAGTGCAGCATTTGAAGCAAAAGCGGCTGCAGCGCCCGTCCGGCGTGCGCCGGCAGCTATCAATTTCGTAGCAAAAAGCTCAGCCTGCCCGCCGCCACCAGCGGCGCACGCCGAGGCGCCAGGCCCGCACGCGCCGCCATGGCGCGCTCTCGCGCACACGCGCCAGCACGGCGTCCTTCCAGGCCTTCCAGCGCGGGTACCAGCGGGCGAACCACGCCAGCCGCATGAGCGTGGGCTGCACGAGCTGGAAGAGCCGTGCCAGCACGGCCGTCCCCAGCAGCTTGGCGCCGCCGAGCAGCAGCAGTCCCGTGGCGTAGTGGCCGCGCCCGAAGAGCGCCAGTGCCAGCAGCTTGACGGGCACCAGCGCCAGCATCGGCACGCCGAAAGCCAGCAGCGCGGCCCACGGCGGCAGCCCACGCACCCAGGCTTCCAGCCGCGCCCACAGCGGCAGGCGCGCGAGCCGCCCGACCAGCGCGGCCAGCGGTTCCCAGCCCCATTCCTCGAACAGGAGCAGGGGCACCAGCAGGGCGGTGCCGATGGCGCGCAGCAGGCGTTTCATGCCGCCGAGCCTAACCGCCGGCGGGCCGGGTGCCCTATGGCAAACTTCCGCGCTTTTCCCCAGGGCAGACCCGAAGAAAGCATGCAGAAGATCATTCGCCAGATCGCCACCGAACTGAAGGTGGGCGAGCACCAGGTGCAGGCCGCGACGGACCTGCTCGACGGGGGCGCCACGGTGCCCTTCATCGCGCGCTACCGCAAGGAGGCGACCGGTGGGCTGGACGATGCGCAGCTGCGCGAACTGGAAGTGCGCCTGACCTACCTGCGCGAGCTGGAAGACCGCCGCGGCACCGTGCTCAAGGCCATCGACGAGCAGGGCAAGCTGACCGACGCGCTGCGCGTCGCGATCGCCACCGCGCCGACCAAGCAGGAACTGGAGGACATCTACCTGCCCTTCAAGCAGAAGCGCCGCACGAAGGGCCAGATCGCCAGGGAATTCGGCATCGAGCCGCTGGCCGACAGGCTGCTGGCCGACCCCACGCTGGACCCGGCCGTCGAAGCGCAGGCCTACCTGAAGCCGGCCACCACGCTCGACGACGGCAAGCCGGGCCCGGACTTCTCGACCGTGCCGGCCGTGCTCGACGGCGTGCGCGACATCCTCTCCGAGCGCTGGGCCGAAGATCCGGCGCTGGTGCAGTCGCTGCGCGAATGGCTGTGGGCCGAGGGCCTGCTCAAGTCCTCGCTGGTTGCGGGCAAGGACGAGAACAACCCCGATGTCGCCAAGTTCCGCGACTACTTCGACTACGACGAGCCGATCGGCCGCGTGCCCTCGCACCGCGCGCTGGCGGTGTTCCGGGGACGGCAACTGGAGATCCTCGATGCCAAGCTGGTGCTGCCGGTGGAACCCGAGCCCGGCAAGCCCACCGTCGCCGAGGGCCGCATCGCGCTGCACCTGGGCTGGAGCCACGCGGGCCGCAAGGCCGACGACCTGATCCGCAAGTGCATCGCCTGGACCTGGCGCGTGAAGCTCAGCCTGTCGAGCGAGCGCGACCTGTTCACGCGGCTGCGCGAAGAGGCCGAGAAGGTCGCCATCAAGGTCTTCGCCGACAACCTGCGCGACCTGCTGCTGGCCGCGCCGGCCGGCCCGCGCGTCGTGATGGGCCTGGACCCGGGCATCCGCACCGGCGTGAAGGTGGCGGTGGTGGATGCGACCGGCAAGCTGGTCGAGACCGCGACCGTGTTCCCGCACGAGCCGCGCAAGGACTGGGAAGGCTCGCTGCACACGCTGGGCAAGCTGTGCGCGAAGCACGGCGTGAACCTGATCGCCATCGGCAACGGCACCGCCAGCCGCGAGACCGACAAGCTGGCGGCCGACCTCATCAAGCTGCTGGCCAAGATGGCCGCGCAGGCCGGCGCGCCCGAGATGAAGGTCGAGAAGGTGGTGGTGAGCGAGGCCGGCGCCTCGGTCTACTCGGCCAGCGAGTTCGCCAGCCAGGAGATGCCCGATGTCGACGTCAGCCTGCGCGGTGCCGCCAGCATCGCGCGCCGCCTGCAGGACCCGCTGGCCGAGCTGGTGAAGATCGACCCCAAGAGCATCGGCGTGGGCCAGTACCAGCACGACGTGAACCAGAGCGAGCTGGCCCGCACGCTGGGCGCCGTGGTCGAGGACTGCGTGAACTCCGTGGGCGTGGACCTCAACACCGCCAGCGTGTCGCTGCTGTCGCGCGTCTCGGGCCTCACGCCCAGCGTGGCCAAGGCCGTGGTGCGCTGGCGCGAGGCGAATGGCGCCTTCGCCACCCGCAAGCAGTTGCTGGAAGTGAGCGGCTTCGGCCCCAAGGCCTTCGAGCAGAGCGCCGGCTTCCTGCGCATCCGCGGCGGCGCCGACCCGCTGGACATGACGGGCGTGCACCCCGAGACCTATCCGCTGGTCGAGAAGATCATCCAGACCACCGGCAAGCCGGTGGCCGAACTCATGGGCCGCGCCGAGATGCTGAAGACGCTCAAGCCCGAGCTCTTCGCCAACGAGAAGTTCGGCGTCATCACCGTCAAGGACATCCTGGGCGAACTCGAGAAGCCGGGCCGCGACCCGCGACCGGACTTCAAGGTCGCGCGCTTCAACGAGGGCGTGGAGGACATCGCCGACCTGCAGGAAGGCATGATCCTCGAAGGCACGGTGAGCAACGTCGCCCAGTTCGGCGCCTTCGTCGACCTCGGCGTGCACCAGGACGGCCTGGTGCACGTCAGCCAGCTGAGCCACAAGTTCGTCAACGACGCGCGCGAGGTCGTCAAGACCGGCGACATCGTCAAGGTCAAGGTGATGGAGGTCGACGTGGCGCGCAAGCGCATCGGCCTGTCGATGAAGCTGGACGCTGCACCGGCCCGGCGCGACGGCCCGCGCGAGAACCGTTTCGAGGGGGCAGGGCGCGGCCAGCAGGGCTACGGCGCACGCCGCGACAGCTCGCCACAGCCGGCGGGGCAGATGGCGAGTGCGTTTGCCAAGCTGCAGGGACTGCGAAAGTAGGCTTGCTATCGAATCGATAGCTTGCGGCGCCCGCTGGTGGGCGCCGCAGCCAGGCGCTCTGTTGGGTCGAATGGACAGGGCTTGCTTTCGCCGACTTCCTCGATCCGGTAGGTAATCCTTTCAAGGATATAACTGAAAATTCGGTAAGTAATTGATTTAAAAGGGAATTGAGAGAAAATATCTTTTCAATGATCTTTTCAATCTGATGCCAGTCGCTTCCGCAACTGTCGACATGCTTCGCCAGCGCCTGGGCATCCAGGCGCCTGTCGGCGCAAGCGAGCTGGCCACAGCGCTGGGCATCAGCGTGCCGACCGTGCATCGCCTGTTGGCGCGGCTGGCGCCGGACGAGCTGGTCACGGCGGGGCGCGCGCGTCGCACCCGCTACGGCCTGTCGCGGGCCCTGCGCGGCGGACCGACCGGCCTACCCGTCCATGCGGTGGACGAGCAAGGGCGCCTGCATGCTCTGGGCGCACTGAAGCCGCTGCGGCCCGAAGGCCACTGGCTGGATCTTTCCGGCACGGATTGGCCAGTGCCCGAAGAGGCGGCGGACGGCTGGTGGCCGGGCCTGCCGTACCCGCTGCAGCAGATGCGCCCGCAGGGCTACATGGGGCGGCAGTTCGCACGCGCCGAGCACCGCCGGCTGCAGGTGCCCGCCGACCTGGCGCAATGGAGCGACGACGACGCGCTCTTCGCCATGAGCCAGGCCGGCAGCGACCTCAGCGGCAACCTCATCGTGGGCGAGGCCGCCACCGAGCTGTGGCTCGCCGACCGCGCGGCAGGCATCGAGCCGGTGCCACCGGGCGATCTGCCAGCGCATTATTTGGCCCAGGCGGAGCTCGCGGTGTCGGCCGGCGTGGCCGGTTCCAGCGCGGCGGGCGAGTTCCCCAAATTCACGGCCCGGCGTGCGCTCGACGGCGCGGCAACGCCGCACGTGATCGTCAAGTTCTCCGGCGCGAAGGATTCCCCCACGGTGCGGCGCTGGTCCGATCTGCTGGTCTGCGAGCATCTCGCGCTCGCCCATGGCGGCACGCTGCCTGGCCTTCGCGCGGCCCGCAGCCGTGTGCTGGAGGCGGGCGGGCGCACCTTCCTCGAAGTCGAGCGCTTCGATCGCCACGGCGAGGCCGGCCGCAGCCCGCTGGTGGCGCTGGACGTCGCCAATGCCGCCTTCATCGGCAGCCCGAGCGCCGACTGGCCGCTGCTGCTGGCGCGCCTGGGCGCTCTGGGCCTGGTCGACGACGACACGCAAGCGGCCGTGCAGCGCCTCTGGTGGTTCGGCCGCTTGATCGCCAATACCGACATGCACACCGGCAACCTGGCCTTCGTGCCCGTCGGCGGCCGGCTGCAACTGGCCCCGGCCTACGACATGCTGCCCATGCGCTTCGCCCCGCTGCCCGGCGGCGAATTGCCCGCGCGCGAGGTCGAACTGGCGCTGCCCGCGCCGGCCCAGCGCGCGGCCTGGCTGGAGGCGTGCACCGCTGCCCTCGGCTTCTGGAACGAGGCCGCGGGCGACACCCGTATCGGCGAAGGCTTTCGCGCCCTCTGCGCCGAGCACGCGGCGGCGCTGGTGCGCCTGCAGGACAGGGCATGAGGCCGGCCCGCAGCGCGGCGGGCACTGCTCTTGCACAATCCCGAGCCGCCATGAAAGCCCTGCGCCTCTACGCCGGCCCCGCCGCCCGCGCCCACATCGCCGAACACGGCCTGTCGCCCGCCGACGTGCGCGTGATCCCCGGCGCGGCGGGCGGGCCCAAGGGGTTGATCCTCGGTCCGCTCGACCGCTTCCTGTTCGGCGAATGGCTGCCACAGTCGAGCCAGCCGGTGGACTTCGTCGGCGCGTCGATCGGGGCCTGGCGGCTCGCCACGGCCTGCCTGGACGATCCGGCCGAGGCCTTCGCCCGCTTCGAGCGCGACTACATCCAGCAGCGCTTCGACACGCCCAAGGGCGGCAAGCGCATGGGCGCGGCCGAGGTCAGCGCGAAGTTCGCGCGCAGCCTCGAGGGCTTCTTCGGCGGCCGCACCGGCGAGGTGCTGGCGCACCCGCGCTACCGGCTGCACATGGTGACGGCCCGCGGGCGCCACATCCTGGGCCGCGAGGGCAGGGCGCGCACGGTGGCCGGCTACCTGGGCGCCTTCGCCAGCAACAGCCTGAGCCGGCGCAGCCTGGGCGCCTGGCTGGAGCGCTGCGTGTTCTCCACGGCGGGTTCGTTGCTGCCGTTCGACACATTGGACTTCCGCACGCGCCGCGTCGATCTGGTGGAAGGCAACTTCCAGCCGGCGCTGCAGGCCTCTTGCTCGATCCCCTTCGTGCTGCAGGCGGTGCACGACATCCCCGGCGGGCCGCCCGGCGCCTACTGGGACGGCGGCATCACCGACTACCACCTGCACCTGAAGTACAGCAACCCCGACGGCATCGTCCTCTACCCGCACTTCCAGCAGGCGGTGGTGCCGGGCTGGCTCGACAAGGGACTCAAGTGGCGGCACCGCGCCTCGCCCTTCCTCGACCGCATGGTGGTCGTCGCACCCGCTCCGGAATGGGTGCGAACGCTGCCGCGGGGCAAGCTGCCCGACCGGACCGACTTCACCGGCTATGCCGGCGACAGCGACGCGCGCATCGCCGCCTGGACCACGGCGGTGGGCGAGGCGGGGCGGCTGGCCGACGAATGGGCCGAGTGGCTGCGACGGCCCGATCCCTCGCGCGTGGAAGCGCTGTAGCCGTCGCGGGTGTGCCCGAAGGGACTGCCGCCCGGCGCCCGCCACAATCGCGGTCATCTCGCATCAACGGAAGAGTCCTGCCATGAACGCCACCCGCATCGTCGGCCTCGTGCTCATCGTCGCCGGCATTGCCGCCCTGGGCCTGGGCGGTTTCAGCTTCACCAAGGAAACGCACCAGGCCAAGATCGGCCCGATCGAACTCTCGGTGAAGGAGAAGGAAACCGTGAGCTTCCCGACCTGGGCCGGCGTCGCGGCGATCGTGGTGGGCGGCGCGCTGCTGGTGCTGGGCGGCAAGAAGGGTTGAGTTTTCTCGGCCGCTATCGAATGCATAGCAGCTTTCGCAGTCGGGGCGGGCGTCGCAGGCCGATTGGGCCCTCAAACGCGCAGCATCCGCGCGCTGGCGCTTCCGCTCACATGGCGCTTTCCAGCATCTCTCGGTAGTCCTCGCGCGTGGCCAGCCGCGGGTTGGTCTTGTGACAGTGGTCGGCCATCGCACCGTCGATGATCCTGTCGAACATCGCGGGCGTCACGCCCACGTCGGCCAGGCCCCTGGGCAGGCCCAGGCGGGCGTTCATGTCGCGAATCGCTTCGCCGATGTCGCCCGGCTGGTCCAGGTGCATCGCCCGGGCCATGCGCTGCAGGCGCAGGTCCTTCTGCACCGACTCGGCGCCCGCGTTGAAGCGCACCACCGCCGGCAGGAAGAGGGCGTTGAGGGTGCCGTGGTGCAGGCGCGGATCGACGCCGCCCAGGCTGTGGCTCAGGCTGTGCACGCAGCCCAGGCCCTTCTGGAAGGCCATCGCACTCTGCATGCTGGCGCTCATGAGGTTCAGCCGCGCCTCGCGGTCGCTGCCGTCGTTGGTGGCGCGCTCGATGTGGCCCCAGGCACGCTCGAGGCCGTCGAGCGCGATGCCGTCGGCCGGCGGGTTGAAGGCGGCCGCCATGAAGGTCTCCATGCAGTGCGCGACGGCATCCATGCCGGTCGCGGCCGTGAGCCTGGGTGGCAGGCCGAGCGTGAGTTCAGGGTCGCAGATCGCGGCCTTGGGCATCAGGAACCAGCTGTGGAAGCCCAGCTTGCGGTGGTCGTCGACGATGACGATGGCTCCGCGCGCGACCTCGCTGCCGGTGCCCGCGGTGGTGGGCACGGCGATCAGCGGCGCGACGGCGTCGGTGATCTTCGGCGAGCCGCCCTCGATGGTGGCGTAGGTCTTGAGCGGACCCTCGTGCGTGGCCGCGATCGCCACGCCCTTGGCGCAGTCGATGGCCGAGCCGCCGCCGACGGCGATCAGCCCGTTGCAGTGGCCGCTGCGGTAGAGCGCGACGGCGGCGCGCACGGCCGCTTCGGTGGGGTTGGAGGGCGTGTCGTCGAACACCGTGCTTTCCAGGTCGCCCAGCGCATCGAGCGCCTTCTGCAGGATGCCGGCCGCGCGCACGCCCTTGTCGGTCACGACCAGCGGCCGCGTGATGCCGATGCGCAGGCACTCGTCGGCCAGCAGGCGCACGGCGCCGAAATCGAACTGGATCTGCGTGAGGTATTGGATGAGGGCCATGGGGCAGGGGAGGGCAACGATAGGATCCGGGGAGCCTAACAAAGAGGAGAACGCCGTGCCCATCCCGAGAAACCTTGCATGGCGCCACCCACCGGACTGAGCCCGCGCATGGCCGGCGTCGTCGAGCGCATGGCACGCGCGCGGCAGCCGCCGCTCGACGCGCTCACGCCCGAGGCGGCGAAGGCGGCCTACGAGAAGGGCGCCGGCGTGCTCGAGGTGCCCAAGCCGGCGCTCGAGCGCGTCGAGGACTTAGCCGTTCCCGCGCGCGATGGCGCCGCCCTGGCCGCCCGCCTGTATGCGCCGTCGCAGGCCGCGCTGCCGGTGCTGCTGTACTTCCACGGCGGTGGCTTCACCGTGGGCAGCATCGCCACGCACGACACGCTGTGCCGCGTGCTGGCCTCGCAGGCCGGCTGCGCGGTCGTCTCGCTGGACTACCGGCTTGCGCCTGCCCACCGCTTTCCCACCGCCGTCAACGACGCCTGGGATGCCGTGCAGTTCCTGCATCGCGAGGGTGCCGCCCGGCTGTCGCTGGACACCGGCCGCCTCGCGCTGGGCGGCGACAGCGCAGGCGGCACCCTGGCGGCGGTGTGCGCCATCCTCGCGCGCGATGCCGGCCTGCCGGTGGCGCTGCAGATGCTGTTCTACCCGGGCACCAGCGCTCGGCAGGACACCGAGTCGTACCGCCGATTCGCCGACGGCCCGGTGCTCACGGCCGCGTTGGCGCGCTGGTTCTTCTCACACTACATCGACGAGGCCAACCGCGAGGACTGGCGCTTCGCACCGCTCCATGCCGAGGAGGTGGAGGGCGTCGCGCCCGCGTGGATCGGCCTGGCCGAATGCGACCCGGCCATCGACGACGGCGTGGCCTATGCCGACAAGCTGCGCCTGGCGGGCGTGCCGGTCGATCTGGAGATCTACCGCGGCGTGGTGCACGAGTTCCTGAAGATGGGCCGCGCCATCCCCGAGGCGCGCACGGCGCAGGCCGACGCGGCGCGAGCGCTGCGTGAAGCCTTCAGCCGATGAACGGTTGCCAACGCTCTCATTTTCATAGCGTGCCGCCCTCGTCTGGCGGGCGTTTCAGGCCGATTTGGCTTGAAGGGCGAAGGCCGTGCCAAGGCCTGACGCCCACGCGCCAAGCGCTGCGGCACACGCGGGCTATCCTCGCCCGGCTTCCTTCCGACCCCGAGACAAGACGCCAGAAAGGTCCCGCCATGCAACGCTCCGACTTCCGCTTCTTCCACCGCCTGCGCGTGCGCTGGGCCGAGGTGGACATGCAGAAGATCGTCTTCAACGCCCACTACCTCATGTACTTCGACACCGCCGTCGCCGACTACTGGCGCGCGCTGGCCTTGCCTTACGAGGAGGCGATGCACGCGCTCGAAGGCGACCTGTACGTGCGCAAGGCGACGATCGACTTCCAGGCTTCGGCGCGCGTGGACGAGGTGCTCGACGTCGGCATGAAGTGCCTGCGCATCGGCAACTCCTCGATGGTCTTCGCCGGCGGGCTCTTCCGCCGCGACGAGTTCCTGGTCGGCTGCGAACTGGTGTACGTGTTCGCCGAACCCGCGACGCAGACTTCGCGCCCCGTGCCGCAGGCGCTGCGCAACACCCTGCTCGGCTACGAGGCCGGCGAGGCCATGACCGAGGTTGTCACCGGCGACTGGGACACCCTGGGCGAGGGCGCCAGCGCGCTGCGCCGCCAGGTCTTCATCGAGGAGCAGCAGATCCCGAAGGAGCTGGAGTGGGACAAGCACGATGCGGTCGTGACGCACGCCGTGGCGCGCAACCGGCTCGGCCAGGTTGTCGCCACCGGCCGGCTGCTGCCCGGCGAGGGCGGCGTGGCCCGCATCGGCCGCATGGCCGTGCACCGCGTGCTGCGTGGCGAGGGCCACGGCGAGGCCGTGCTGCGCGCGCTGGAAGACGTGGCCCGCGCGCGCGGCGACCGGGCCGTCGGCCTGCATGCCCAGCGCAGCGCCGAACGCTTCTATGCCCGACTGGGCTACGTGCCGGTGGGCGAGCCGTTCGAGGAGGCGGGCATCCCGCACATCGAAATGGAGCGTGCGCTGGGCTGAGGGTGCTCCCATTTTGATAGCTGCCGGCACCCGCCAGACGGGCGCTGCAGGTCGATCTGGGCTGCCATCGAGTGCTCAGTAGCGCGCCGGCGGGTCCGGAACGTAACCGAAGCCGGAGTCCGGGAAGGGCGACGGCGTGCCCGAGGGCCAGCGCGGCGGCGGCGAAGGAATGATGCCGGCTGCCACCAGGTTCTCGCGGCTGTCGTAGCGGATGCGGATCAACTCCTGCGGTGAGCGGCTGGCGCGCTCGAAGCGGGTGTGGCCCACGTAGGAGGTCTCGCGCCGGCCGTGCCCGGTGCCGAGGCTCGGCGCGGGCGCAGCGGGTGCCATCGACTTGGCCGCCGCGTCGGCCGATCCCATGGGCGCCGACGACTCCGCCGCCGGTGGCGCTGCCTCGGCACGGCGTTCGCGCTCGGCGCCCGCGTTGTTGGCGGAGTCGGACCGGCGCGCCACCGGCGGCGCCCACTGCGGCACGGGCGCCGCACGCTCGCGGAACACCGCGACGCCGATCACGCCCACGTCGTCGGGTCGGCCGGTGCGGCTGGCATAGGAGTTCGCTTGCGCGGTGAACTCGAAGGCCGCCACCTGCGCGTCGCTCTTGCGCCAGCCCGCGATGTCGGCGCGCTCGCCGGCATCGAGCACGTAGCCGTTCTGCTCCAGGGCGGCGGTCTCGCCGCTCACCACGTTCACGCCATCGACCGACATCACGGCCATCAGGCGCTCGCCCTGGGTGTTGCGCACGCGGATGGCGTAGCGCCCGCCCGGCGTGCCGGCCACCCAGTACTCGCCGCGGTGGCGGTACACGGGCAGCTCACGGCCGGTGCTCCGGTCGACGATGCTGACCTGCATCAGGGCGCCGAGTCGGCTGTCGGGCGGTGGCACGGTGCGGGCACCGGCGGGGGTGGTGGCCAGGGCCGCCAGGCCGAGGCATGCGGCCGCGGCGGCGGCGAGGGTTCTGCGATTCATGGTCCTGTCCTCTTGCATCGAGTGGTCGATGCGCGTTCTACGGCGCTGCCGCGGGAACGGGGTCAGGCGCGTCGAAAAAATCTGGACGCTATGAAATCGATAGCTGCTCGCACACGCTGGACGGGCGCTGCAGCCCTTTTTGGCATGCAGACAGAGGCCCGTCCCGTGAACTCAGATGTCGTCGCGCAGCGGGTAGGGCAGGGGTTGGACCGCCAGTGCCGGCCCGTCGGCCGTGCCGGCGTGCAGGCCGCCGCTGCCGAGTGCGGCGATCTGCATCGAGACCATGGCCGACCATCCGCCGCCGGGCGCGGGTGCCGCCTGTGCCACGGTGCCCACGGGCTGCTCGGCATCGCCGGTCGCGAACACTTCCTGCCCCGCGGCCAGCGGCGCATCGGTCTGCACCAGGTAGGCGCGGCGCTTGAGCGTGCCGCGGAACTGGCTGCGCGCCACCACCTCCTGGCCGGGGTAGCAGCCCTTCTTGAAATTCACGCCGTCGACCGATTCGTAGTTCAGCATCTGCGGCACGAAGGCCTCGACCACCGGCGTGCTGACCGTGACGACGCCGCTGCGCACCTCGCTCCAGGCCCAGGCGGCGGCATCCAGCGCCTCGCCCTGCGGCGCCGGTGCGGCGGCCAGGCCGATCCACAGCGCGCGCGGCACGCCGTCGGCAGGCAGGAGCGTGACGGCATGGGCCTCGCCCAGCGCCGTGCAGCGCCAGGGCGGGGCGCCGGCGTCGATGCCGTTGGCAGCCAAGGCCGCGCCGGCCAGCCCGCGCACGGCGATCTCGGCGCTGGCGTCGCTCAGCTTGACCTTGGCACGCAGCACGTACATCGACAGGCGCTTGAGCGTGGCGGCCAGCAGGTCGCGGCTGCACACCAGCAGGATGACCTCGGGTGCGGCCCGCAGCCCGATGAAGCTGGCGATCATGCGGCCCTTGGGCGTACACAAGGCCGCCAGGCGGGCATCGTTCGCACCCATGAGCGCGAAGTCCTGGGTCAGTTGGCCATGCAGGAAGGCCGCCGCATCGGGGCCTTCGGCGCGGATCACGCCGAGGGTGTCGAGCGCGGGCGTCACGCCCTGCAACAGGGGGCTTGGGATGGGCGCAGTCATCGCTGAATTATCATGGGCCGCTCCGGCCCCCAGGCCCCGCAGGGCTTCCCCAGAACGTCCTGTTCAGCCGCCGGACACCCCGTTTTTTTGCCCGCTCGACACTGCCTGCCGCCGTGCGCCGCTTCTTCCTCACGATCTTCCTGCTCGCCGCACTGTGTGTGCTCGGCGCCGGTGCCGCGGCCCTGTGGTGGCTGCACCAGCCGCTGAAGCTGCCGGCGCCCAGCGTCGACCTCTCGGTCGAACCCGGCACCACGCCGCGCGGCGTGGCGCAGGCCGTGGCCGACACCGGCACGGCCGTCAACCCGCAATTGCTTTACTGGTGGTTCCGCTTCTCGGGGCAGGACCGGCAGATCCGCGCCGGCAGCTACGAGCTGGACCGGGGGCTGACCCCGCGCACGCTGCTGGCCGTGCTGGTGCGCGGCGAGGAAGCCACCCGCAGCGTGGTGCTGGTCGAGGGCTGGAACATCCGCCAGGTGCGCGCCGCCCTGGCCAAGGCCGACATGCTCAAGCCCGACACCGCGGGCCTCAGCGACGAGCAGTTCATGGAGCGCATCGGCCGGCCGGGCGTGCATCCGGAAGGGCGCTTCTTTCCCGACACGTACACCTATTCGAAGAACTCCAGCGACGTCGCGCTGCTGCAGCGGGCCATGCGCGCCATGGACAGGAAGCTCGAGGCCGCCTGGGCGGCGCGCGCCAGCGACCTGCCGCTCAAGTCGGCCGACGAGGCGCTCATCCTGGCCAGCATCGTCGAGAAGGAAACCGGCAAGGCCAACGACCGGGCCGAGGTCGCGGCCGTGTTCGTCAACCGCCTGCGCCTCGGCATGCCGCTGCAGACCGATCCGACCGTGATCTACGGCCTGGGCGCGGCCTTCGACGGCAACCTGCGCAAGCGGGACCTGCAGGCCGACACGCCCTGGAACACCTACACGCGCGCGGGCTTGCCGCCCACGCCGATCGCCATGCCCGGCAAGGCCGCGCTGCTGGCCGCCGTTCAGCCGGCGCGCAGCCGCTCGCTCTACTTCGTGGCGCGCGGTGACGGCACCAGCCAGTTCAGTGAATCGTTGGATGCGCACAACCGTGCCGTCAACAAGTACCAGCGGGGCCAGTGAGCCACACGCCATGACGCAGCGCCAGGGTCTTTTCATCACGCTCGAGGGCATCGACGGCGCCGGCAAGTCCAGCCACATCGACGCGCTGGAGGTGCTGTTTCGCGCCACCGGCCGCGAGGTGGTGCGCACGCGCGAGCCCGGCGGCACGCCGCTGGCCGAAACCTTGCGCGGCCTGGTGCTCGGTGAGGCGATGGATCCGCTGACCGAATCGCTGCTCGTGTTTGCGGCCCGGCGCGACCATGTCGTGAACGTCATCGCCCCGGCGCTGGCACGCGGCGCCGCGGTGCTGTGCGACCGCTTCACCGACGCCACCTTCGCCTACCAGGGCGCAGGACGCGGCTTCGACCTGGGCGTGCTCGGCACGCTCGAGGCCTGGGTCCAGGGCGGGCAGGGCGGGGCGCCCGACGTGCTGCAGCCGGCGCTCACGCTGTGGTTCGACCTGGCGCCCGAGACCGCGGCCGAGCGCCTGGCCGGTGCCCGCCTGCCCGACCGCTTCGAGGCCCAGCCGGTCGACTTCTTCCGCCGCGTGGCCGAGGGCTATGCCCGCCGCGCCGGCACCGACCCCGGCCGCTTCGAGCGCATCGACGCCGACACCACGCGTGAGAACGTGTGGGCACAGGTCGAGTCCGCCGTGCGGCGCAGGGGGCTGCTGTGAGCGCGCCCGGCGACCCCGCGCCGCCGCTGGCGCCATGGCTCGCGCGGGCCCGCGACGCGCTGCTGCGCCAGCGCGGCCATGCCTGGCTGCTGCAGGGACCGTCGGGCCTGGGCCAGTACGAGCTGGCGCTCGCGCTGGCCAGTGCCTGGCTGTGCGAGCAGCCGGGGCCACAGGGGGCCTGCGGGCACTGCGCCAGCTGCCATGCGATCAAGGTGCGCACCCATGCCGACCTGTGCGTGCTGATGCCCGAGGTGGCGATGCACGAACTGGGCTGGCCGCTGGACGAGAAGGCCCAGTCCGAGATCGACGACAAGAAGCGCAAGCCCAGCCGCGAGATCCGCGTCGAGGCGATGCGCGACGCCGTGGGCTTTGCCCAGCGCACCAGCGCACGCGGCCGTGGCAAGGTGGTGCTGGTCTACCCGGCGGAGCGCATGAACGCGATCTCGGCCAACGCCCTGCTCAAGACGTTGGAGGAACCCGCCGGCGACGTGCGCTTCGTCCTCGCCAGCGAGGCCGCCTGGCAGTTGCTGCCCACCATCCGCAGCCGTTGCCTGGGCCATGCACTGCCCTGGCCGCCCCTCGAGGAAGCGCAGGATTGGCTCGTGGCGCAAGGCATCGCCGCGGCCGAGGCCGGCGTGCTGCTGCGCGCGTCGGGCGGACGCCCCGATGCCGCCTTGCGCCTGGCCCGCAACGGCCCGTCGCCCAAGGCCTGGGGCCTGCTGCCCAAGGCCATGCAGCGCGGCGACGTGAGCGCGCTGGCCGATCAGGCGCCGCCGGCCGCGATCGAGGCGCTGCAGAAGCTCTGCCATGACCTCATGGCCGTGCGCAGCGGCGCGGCCCCGCGCTTCTTCGACGCCCAGGACCTGCCGCCCGCCCCGCCGGCCATGCCGCTGGCGCGCTGGGCGCAGTCGCTCATGAAGGCGGCGCGCACGGCCGAGCACTCCTTCAACGCCGGCCTCATGCTGGAGGCGCTTGTGAGCGAGGCGCAAAGCACCCTAAACTCGGCCGCTTCCCGCCGCCCATGAACACACCCGCCGCCCCCGCCACGCCCCGTCCCAGCGTCATCCAGCTGGCGATCAAGGAAAAGGGCGCGCTCTACGCGGCCTACATCCCGCTCTTTGCCGAGGGCGGCGTGTTCATCCCCACCACGCGCGAATACCGGCTGGGCGACGACGTGTACGTGCTGCTGACCCTGCCCGACGACCCGCAGCGCTATCCCGTGGCCGGCAAAGTCGCGTGGATCACGCCGCAGCGGGCGGCCGGCACACGCTCCCCGGGCGTCGGCGTGCGTTTTCCCTCCGACGAGAAGTCGCGCCAGCTCAAGGGGCGCATCGAGGAGGCGCTGGGGGGCACCATGGCGTCCGACCGGCCCACACAGACGATCTGAACCTTTTCCTGGCCGGCGCAGCCGCGCAGCCTGTTCTTCACGGCGGTGTGCTCCACCGCCGTTTGTCTTTTCCGATGTTCACCGATTCCCATTGCCACCTGACCGATCCGGAATTGCTCCAGCGCATGCCGGACGTGCGCGCCGCCATGGCCGCCGCTCGCGTCGACCGGGCCCTGTGCATCTGCACCACGCTTGAAGAATTCGACGCGGTGCAGGGCCTCGCGTCCGATTACGACAACTTCTGGGCCTCCGTAGGCGTCCATCCGGACAACGAGAACGTCCAGGAGCCCTCGGTGGACGATCTGGTGCGGCTGTCTGCGCGGCCCAAGGTGGTCGCGATCGGCGAAACCGGGCTCGATTACTACCAGATGAACGAGCGCAAGGGCGGCCGGACGGTGGCCGACCTCGACTGGCAACGCGAGCGCTTCCGCGTCCACATCCGGGCGGCGCAGCAGGTGCGCAAGCCGCTGGTCATCCACACCCGGGAGGCGTCGGCCGACACGCTGGCCATCCTGCGGGAGGAGGGCGAAGACGGGACGGGCAGGGCGGCCGGCGGCGTGTTCCACTGCTTCACGGAGACGGCCGAGGTGGCCCGCGCGGCGCTCGATCTGGGCTTCTACATCTCCTTCTCGGGCATCCTGACCTTCAAGAAGGCCGAGGAACTGCGCCAGGTTGCCACGTTCGTGCCGCTGGACCGCATGCTGATCGAGACCGACAGCCCCTACCTCGCCCCCGTGCCTTACCGGGGCAAGACCAACAGCCCGGCCTACGTGCCCTATGTGGCGCAGCAGATCGCCACACTTCGACAAATGCCCGTTGAGGCGGTGGCCGAGGCCACGAGCCGAAATTTCGAAGCACTTTTCAGAGGTGCCGTCGCTTGAGAAACCACATGAGAAAACTGCTTTATCTATTTGCCTTGTTTGCATTTTCCTGTGCAACGACCGCCGGCTCGTACGACGACTTCTTTCGCGCCGTGATCAGCGACAACCCGGGCACCGTGCGTTCCCTGATCGAGCGGGGTTTCGACCCCAACACCGTCAACGAGAAAAAGCAGACCGGACTCATTCTGGCCTTGCGCGAGCCGTCCCCCAAGGTGGCCAAGGTGCTCATCGAATCTCCGAAGACGGACGTCAGCGCGGTCAACGGCAGCGACGAGTCGCCGCTCATGATGGCCGCGCTCAAGGGCCAACAGGAGTTCGTGACCATGCTGCTCGCGCGCGACGCTGCCGTGAACAAGACCGGCTGGGCGCCGCTGCACTACGCCGCCACCTCCGGACAGATCACGATCATGAAGCAGTTGCTGGAGGCCAGCGCGTTCATCGATGCCCAGTCGCCCAATGGAACCACGCCGCTGATGATGGCCGCCATGTACGGCAGCCCGGAGGCCGTGAAGCTGCTGCTCGACGAAGGCGCCGACATCACGATGAAGAACGAGCAAGGCATGACCGCGCTCGACTTCGCCAAGCGTGGCAACCGGCCGGACGCCATCCAGATGCTCACGGCGGCGGCTGCCAAGGCGCCCCGGCAGACGAGTGACGGCAAGTGGTGAGCCTGCGGGAACCGGCGCCAAGCCGGCCCCGTCCACTGCGTCGCTGGAAAATACAATAGGTATTATGTCAAATCAAGAGGGCGTGAGTTAGCGCCTTGCTGGCAGCACCCCGGCCAGGTGCCTGCCTGCCCCGTTCCGGTCAGCCTTGAGGACGGCGCGCCGCCAACAGCAGGTTGCCGCCGACCGTGTTGAAGGAGATGGTGGGCGCGCTGAAATCGCTCAGGGGCGCGCCCAGTCCGATCTCGCCGCTGCCGTGGAGCACGCATTCCTCACGGCGCAGCGCGATCTCGCTGCTCGCACCGACGCGGCCGTGGAAACGCACCCAGGTGCCGTAGGTGCTGATGTCGGTCAGCACGCAACTGCCGTTGCGCGACTCCAGCCTCGCATGCAGGCGCGACACGCGCGGGTCGTTGACGACGAACTCCGCTTCGTCGACACGGCCCAGATGGATCGGCAACTGGTCCACCGAGAACATCGAGCGCACGTCGAGCCAGGTCAGCTCGATCTGTCCGAAGGTGGAATCCGCTCCCTTGGACGGCTGCGCCAGTGGCGACGGCATGGTCATCAGTTCGGTGACCTCCTCCTGCCAGTCGATGCGGTAGACCACCGGCATCTCGTTGCGCCCGCGGATGTGGATCGGCCCCAGGTTGCGGTGCCGGACGTCGGCGTTCCTCAATTGCACGACCACCGACTCGGTGGCCCAGACCTGCCCGGGACCGGCCAGGTCGCTCAGGCGCGACGCCACGTTCACCGCGTCCCCGTAGCTGTCGCCATCGACCTCGACGACCTCGCCGCTGGCCACGCCGATCTGCAACTCCATGCGCAGGGCGGCGGGCCAGTTCTGCAGTCGCTTCTGGTGCCCCCGCTGCAACTCGAGGACGGCGGTGGTCGCCGCCACGCCATCGGCGAAGATGGCCAGCAACCCGTCGCCGAGCTTCTTGACCACCCTGCCCTCGTGCGCCTCGCAGACCCCGCCGATCCACTGCGTGAGCCGCGTGACCGTTTCCGTGGCCCTGACGTTGCCCATGACTTCGAATGCCCGTGTACTTCCGGTCAGATCCGCAAAGACAACAGTCGTGGTCATGGTATGGGTCTGTGTGTTGTTCATGATTTAGGCAACGCTTCCATGCGCGTGCTCCACGTGCGCGCAACGCCACCTCTCCCCGGCATCGGCGTGAACCGTCGAAACTTAAATTACCACTTCGACACAGATCACGCTGACGCATTTTTCATGTGCATCGGGATATCAGTTTGCCATAGAACTTTGGTTTCATTTCTTGCAGCATCACTGCACCAAGGCGCGAAATATTGTTGTTTTTAAACATGAATTAGTGTTTCCTGCTTGCTCGGGCGGCTTGGCGTGCGTACTGTGGTGTCACTTGCTTATCGCGCACGGCTCAGCGTCCCATGGTGTCTCCCAGCAGTCTCCTTCGTCTTCTGTCCTTCGCGGCACGTCCGCCGTCGCGGCCGAGCGCACGCAGGATCCAGCATGTGCGCGACGCCATGTTGAAACCGCTCCAAGGCCACGAGGGGCAACGCTTTCATCGCGTTGCCCAGCGCATCCGCTACGCCGACGAAATGGAAAGCCTCTGGTATCTGCGGCAGGACATGCTGGCGGCCCTGAGCGAGGTTCATGGCGAAGCGCAGGCACGTCGTGCCATGCGCCCGATCAACAAGCTGTTCAAGGGGCTGCTGCCCCAGGCGATGGTGGCACGGCCGCATCACCGCTTCGCCAACTGAGCTTCTTGCTCTCCACGAAAAAACGCCGCTGATGCGGCGTTTTCTTTTGGCTCAATGGACGTGGCCTACAGCCCCGTGGTCGTGGCTGGCCGGTGGGCGTGCCCCACCCTGGGCATGCCCCCAGACCAGGAACACGTCGCGTTCGGCCATCGCCATCTCGACGCGCGCGCCGACGGGAAGC
This sequence comes from Comamonadaceae bacterium ALPHA2B, assembly GCA_005503065.1. GTDB lineage: Bacteria > Pseudomonadota > Gammaproteobacteria > Burkholderiales > Burkholderiaceae_C > Xenophilus. The sequence goes on along the minus strand of SCOE01000013.1, from coordinate 36,980 downwards.
AGCACCTTCGTGGGCACATGCCCGAAAGGCAGGCCTGTCAGCACGGGCACCTTCAGCAGGCTTCGCAAACGATCGACCACCGTCTGCAGCTTGAAGCCGCGGTCATGCGGCACCGTCCGGTAGTTGGTGAACTGGCCCAGCACGATGGCCTTTTGCCGGCCCAGCACGCCGGCATGGCGCAACTGGTCCAGCATGCGCTCGATGCGGTAGGGATGCTCACTCACGTCCTCGAGGAAGAGCACGCCCTTGTCGATGGATGGAAAGTACGGCGTGCCCAGCAGGCTGGTGAGCACGCACAGGTTGCCGCCCCACAGGGTCGCGCCATGCAGCGGCCGCAGCGACACGGTCTGCGCATCTCGCGCGGGAAGCCGCCACCCGGTGCCTTCACCCTGCCCGTTGAGCAGGTCGTCGAAGCAGGCCTCCATGATCTCGTCCGGCGTGCCTTCGGTGCCGAAGTCCTCGCCCAGGGCAGGTCCCTGCCAGCTCACGGCACCGGTCTTGGCGAGCAGCGCCAGCTGGAAGGCGGTGAAGTCGCTCAGGCCCACGAAGGCCGTGCCACGCTCGATGGCCTTGGCCACAGCCTTGTAGGGCAGCCTGTCGAGGATGCGGGTGAGACCATAGCCGCCACGAGAGATGAGCGCGACGTCGGCGCCGCTCGCCGCCGCACGGGTGATGGCGGCAAGGCGCGTCGCATCGTCGCCGGCGAAGCGCTGAGAGCTCATGAGCGCCGCCTCGTCGACTTCGACCGTCAGGCCAAGGGCCTTGAGCCGGGCCACGCCGCGGCGGAAGGCCGCCTTGTCACGCACCGCGCTCGAGGGAGAGTAGATGTAGATGCTTCGGGTCACGCGCCGGAGTATCCCATCGGGTCCGAACCCGCCGGGGCGATGCGCGCTGCCAGGCGGGCCGCGGCGTCGGGGTCGAGGTCGTCCGTCGACACCTTTCGAGCGCCCAGCGCACGCCGCGCCGCCTCGTGGCCGCGGTCGGGAAAGGGCGCCTGCCACGCGCGCTGAATGTCGGCATCGGCGTGACTGAACTCGACGGGCCACGCCGCTGTGACCACAGGCGCACCGGGTTGCCGCAGTGCCTGCACCAGCGCGCCGCTGTCGGGGTGGTGGACGATGGCCAGTTGGCGCACTCCCAGGCGCTGCAGCCACTCGCGCAACACCTGTGCATGCCAAGCCGGCGCGTGGATCGCCCCCCGCTTGGGCTTGTCGCTGCGGCCGAAGCCGATCAGGTCGGGCACCAGCACGCGCCAGGCTGGAAGCAAGGGCCACAGATGCCTGAACAGAAGGCCCCACTCGCCCCAGCCGTGCAGTGCCAGCAGCACGGGAGCCTCGGCGGAGCCCGGTCGCGTATCGACGTAGGCCATGCGCCAGCCGGCGAGGCTGGGCAGATCGGCGACCGTGGCCACTGGCGGCAGCGCCTCCCGCCACGCATCGAAGCATGCCTCGGGCGTGCGCAGGGCATCGTCGCGCAGCGGCTGCGCCGTCTCGCGGGCGGCCTGGCGGCGCTCGCGGAAGAAGTCCTGCAGCAACGCCCCGCAGGACTCGGCGGCCACGCCGGCGGTGACGCGGGTGTGGTGGTTCAACAGCGGCTGGGCAAAGAGGTCGACCACCGACCCGGCCGCCCCGGTGCGCGGGTCCGCAGCGCCGTAGACCACCCGCGCCAGCCGGGCGTGCAGCATCGCGCCGCTGCACATCGCGCAGGGTTCGAGGGTCACGTAGAGCGTGCAGCCCTCCAGGCGGTAGTTGCCCAGCACCGCCGCGGCGGCTCGCAGCGCGTTGACTTCGGCGTGCGCGCTGGGGTCGTGGGTGGCGACCGGGCTGTTGCGGCCGGTGGCGAGCAGCGTGCCATCCTTCACCACCACCGCGCCCACCGGCACTTCCCCGGCCGCCGCGGCCTCGCGCGCCTGGGCGAGCGCCAGACCCATCCAGTGTGCGTCGTCCGCCTCGTGCGGCGCCGGCGCTATGTTTTTGATAGCTGCTGGCGCAATAGCCACGGGCGCTACAGGCCGATTGGGCATGTGATCGGTCAATTGTCGTCCGGCATCGGGCGCGGCTGGCTCATGGTCGCGTCCAGTTGCTGCTTGATCTGCTGCTGGATCTGCTGGCTCTGCGCGCGCACGGTCGGCGCCGCGCCCTCGCCTGCCATGCCGGCCGGTGTTGTCGAGGGCGCCACCGTCGCCAGTTGCTTTTTCATCGTGAAGCCGACGATGAGCAGGGCCAGGACCAGGCCGATGAGACCGAGGGTGCGCATGCGATCAGGCCTTGGTACGGCAAAGGGAGTGCGAGGGCGACGTGAACGGCAAGGGCATCTGCATGGCGGTACGCCCGCGGCGAAGTGGCGTGCCGCCATTGTCCCCCCGCCGAACGCTTGGCGGCCGCTCCGATATCGATAGCAGGCGGATCACGGTGCGTGGGTGCTCCGGGCGCTTTTGTTGATGAAAGAGAATGCGGCTCGCATGCCCGGCCTCCAGGATTCCCTCTTCGACGACGCGCCGACACCCTCGCCCGCCACGGACCCCGGGCCGCGGGCCGCCGGTGCGTGGCAACGCGCCGCCACCACGGCGCAGCGCGTGCAGGCCGCCGCCGTGCCCGAGTCGTTGCAAGTGCTGGCTGCCGCCCTGCCCCGCGCCCTGCACCTGGGCACCTCGTCCTGGCACTTCCCGGGCTGGGCCGGGCTCGTCTGGGACCGTGAGTACGCGCAGCCGGTGCTGTCGCGGCACGGGCTGGCCGCCTATGCGCGCCACCCCCTGCTGCGCAGCGTGAGCCTGGACCGCAGCTTCTACCGTCCGCTCACCGCCAGCCAGTTCGCCGGCTATGCCGCCCAGGTGCCCGACGACTTCCGCTTCGTGGTCAAGGCACCGAGCCTGGTCGCCGACGCCTTGGTGCGCGGCGAGGACGGCCGGGGCATGCAGCCGAATCCCGCTTTCCTGGACCCCATCCTGGCCGTGGAGCAATTCGTCGCACCGGCCATCGAGGGGCTGGGCGCACGCATCGGCGCGCTGGTGTTCCAACTCAGCCCCCTGCCCGCCGCGTTCCTCGCCCGGATGCCGGAACTGCTGGATCGCCTGGCGATCATGCTGCGCGCCCTGCCGCCCCTCAGGCCCGCCGCGCCCGATGCCGTGGTGGCGGTGGAAGTGCGCAATCCCGAATGGCTGACGCCCGAGTTGGTCGCCGTGCTGCGCGACGCCGGCGCCACCTACTGCCTGGGCCTGCATCCCAAGCTGCCGCCCATCCACGAGCAGATCCCGCTGCTGCGCGCGCTGTGGCCCGGCCCGCTGGTCTGCCGCTGGAACCTGAACCGCAAGCATGGCGCTTTCGGCTACGAGGAGGCCAAGGGTCTGTACGAGCCGTTCGACCGCCTGATCGATCCGGACATGGACACGCGCGAGGCACTGGCCCGCGTCATCGCCGGCACGGTCGGCGCTGCCCAGCCCGCTTATGTGACGATCAACAACAAGGCCGAAGGATCGGCGCCCCTGAGCGTCACGGCACTGGCCGAAGCGGTGCGCGCGCGGCTGCCCTGAGCCGCGGCCACCAGGCTCAGTCGCGCGCTTCCAAGGCCTTGTTCAGCCGCAGTGCGCCCAGCGTGCAGACCGCGCCCGACAGCAGGTACAGGCTGAGGTAGCCCAGGCCGAAGTGGGCCGACAGGCCCAACGCCACCAGCGGCGCGAAAGCGGCGCCGATCAGCCACGCGAAGTCGGCCGTGAGCGCTGCGCCGGTGTAGCGGTAGCGCGAGCCGAAGTTCGAGGTCACGGCACCGGCGGCCTGGCCGTAGGACAGGCCCAGCACGACGGAACCCAGCAGGATGAACACGTCCTGCCCCAGCGTGCCGCCGTTGAGCAGCGTGGGCGCGAAGCCGCTGAACACGGCGATCAGCGCCGCCAGCGATCCGAGGGTGTAGCGGCGGCCGTATTTGTCGGCGATCCAGCCCGAGGCCACGATGCCGCCCGCCACCAGGAAGCCGCCGATGATCTGGATGCCCAGGAAGGCGGTGATGGACTGCTCCGAATACAGGCGGATCCACGACAGCGGGAACACCGTGATCAGGTGGAACAGCGCATAGCTGGCCAGCGCGGCGAAGGCGCCGATCACGAGGCTGAAGCCCCGCGTGCGCACCAGCTCCGCCACGCCCACCGGCGCCAGTTCGCGTTCGGTGAGAAGTTCCTGGTATTCGGGTGTGACCACCAGGCGCAGACGGGCGAAGAGCGCCACCACGTTGATCGCGAAGGCGCAGAAGAAGGGGTAGCGCCAGCCCCAGGAGAGGAAGTCCTCCAGCGACAGGCTGCCGTACAGAAAGGTGAACAGCGCGCTGGCCAGGATGAAGCCCACCGGCGCGCCGAGCTGACCCAGCATGGCGTACCAGCCCCGGCGGCCCTCGGGGGCACTCAGTGCCAGCAGCGACGGCAGCCCGTCCCAGGAGCCGCCCAGCGCCAGCCCCTGGCCGATGCGGAAGATCGACAGCAGCACGATGGCCGTGACGCCGATCGATTCGTAGCTGGGCAGGAAGGCGATGCCCACCGTCGAGGTGCCGAGCAGGAACAGCGCGATGGTCAGCTTGGTCGCCATGCCCCAGCGCCGCTGGACGGCCATGGAAATGACGGTGCCGAAGGGCCGTGCGATGAAGGCCAGCGCGAAGATCGCAAACGCGTACAGCGTGCCCTCCAGCCGTTGCTCGAAGGGAAAGAACAGGGCCGGGAACACCAGCACCGAGGCGATGCCGTAGACGAAGAAGTCGAAATACTCGGACGCACGCCCGATGACGACGCCGACGGCGATCTCCCCTGGGGCGACATGGTGGTCGCCATGCTGGTTCGAGGGCTTCGCCGGAGAATCGGTGATGGCGTGGCTGATGCTGGACATCTTGCGTGAGTCGGGTCTAGATTGCGGGCATTCCAACGTCGGAGAGTCGCACCTTCGGGCCTCGGGCGCCATAGGACAAAACGTCCAATCGCCGGAAACCCGCATTCGGCATACATTTTGCGCCTTCCGGCAACCCGCGCTTTCCCTTGGCGGGGCCACACCCCTGATCGCTCCGCATGCCTTTCCCGAAGAGCCTCCGCGCCGCGCCCCTCCTCGCGCTCGCCACCTTGCTGGCGGGCTGCAACGCCGTGGTGCTGAACCCCGCCGGCGATGTCGCGGCCCAGCAGGGCCGCCTCGTGGTCGCGTCCACCGTGCTGATGCTGCTGATCATCGTCCCGGTGATCGCGCTGACCCTGTTCTTCGCCTGGCGCTACCGTGCGTCGAACAAGGAGGCCGACTACCAGCCCGATTGGGATCATTCCACCCAGCTCGAGCTCGTGATCTGGGCCGCGCCCCTGGTCATCATCATCGCGCTGGGCGCCCTCACCTGGATCGGCACCCACCTGCTCGACCCGTACCGCCCGCTGGACCGCATTGCCGCCGGCAAGCCGGTGCCCGAGGGTGTCAAGCCGCTGGAGGTCGAGGTCGTGTCGCTGGACTGGAAGTGGCTCTTCTTCTACCCCGAGCAGGGCATCGCCACCGTCAATGAGCTGGCGGCACCGGTCGATCGGCCGATCCGCTTCAGGCTGACCTCGAGCACGACGATGAACGCGTTCTACGTGCCCGATCTGGCCGGCATGATCTACACCATGCCGGGCATGCAGACCGAACTGAACGCGGTCATCAACAAGCCGGGCGTCTACCGCGGCATGTCCTCGCACTACAGCGGCTCCGGCTTCTCTGGCATGACATTCAAGTTCCACGGCCTGAGCCAGGACGACTTTGCCAAGTGGGTCGCCCAGAACAAGTCCGAGGGCAAGGCCCTCACGCGCGCCAGCTACCTTGAACTGGCCAAGCCCAGCGAGCGCAACCCGGTGGCGCGCTTCGCATCGGTCGAGCCCGGCCTGTTCGAGCGCGTGCTGAACATGTGCGTCGAGGAAGGCAAGCCCTGCATGCACGCCACGATGGCACAGGATGCCGCGCGCCAGGGCAACCGGGGTGCCATGGCCGGGCGCACGCCCGACCAGGTGCGCGAGGCCCAGCCCGACAAGGCCCACGGCGGACATTCGATGCCCGCCGGCGCCACCGCCAAGTAGTCCTTCTTTGTCGTCGGAAGAGACCGGTGCCCCTGGCGCCCGCATCGCCGAAAGAGTGAACCGTCATGTCTGAACAATCGTCTGGGCCCGCCGCGCCCGCCCACTGGCTCCTGGGGCGCATCACCTGGGATTCGATTCCCATGGCGCACGAGCCCATCCTGCTGTGGACCTTCATCGCCGTGGTGCTCGGCGGCATCGCCGTGCTCGCGCTGATCACCAAATTCCGTCTCTGGGGCACGCTCTGGCGCGACTGGTTCTGCAGCATCGACCACAAGAAGATCGGCGTGATGTACATGGTGCTGGGCATCGTGATGCTGCTGCGCGGCTTCTCCGACGCCATCATGATGCGGCTGCAGCAGGCCATGGCCTTCGGCGACAACATGGGCTACCTGCCGCCGCACCACTACGACCAGGTCTTCACCGCCCACGGCGTGATCATGATCTTCTTCGTCGCCATGCCGCTGGTGACGGGCCTGATGAACTACCTCGTGCCGCTGCAGATCGGCGCGCGCGACGTGGCCTTCCCCTTCCTGAACAACTTCAGCTTCTGGATGACCACCGCCGGCGCCGTGCTGGTGATGCTGTCGCTGTTCCTGGGCGAGTTCTCCACGGCCGGCTGGCTGGCGCTGTCGATGCTGGGCAACCAGAACCCGGGGGTCGGGCTCGACTACTACATCTGGGCCTTGCAGATCGCGGGGGTCGGCACCACGCTCTCCGGCATCAACCTGCTGGTGACCATCGTGAAGATGCGCGCACCGGGCATGGACCTGATGAAGATGCCCATCTTCACCTGGACCTCGCTGTGCACCAACGCGCTGATCGTGGCCTCTTTCCCGATCCTGACGGCGGCGCTGGTCTTCATGTCGCTGGACCGCTACCTGGGCACCAACTTCTTCACGAACCATCTGGGCGGCAACCCGATGCTGTACGTGAACCTGATCTGGATCTGGGGCCACCCCGAGGTCTACATCCTGGTGCTGCCGGCCTTCGGCGTGTTCTCGGAAGTCGTGGCCACCTTCAGCGGCAAGCGCCTTTTCGGCTACACCTCGATGGTCTATGCGACGGTGTGTATCACCATCCTGTCGTACCTGGTGTGGCTGCACCACTTCTTCACCATGGGCTCGGGCGCCAGCGTGAACTCCTTCTTCGGGATCACGACGATGATCATCTCGATCCCGACCGGCGCGAAGATCTTCAACTGGCTCTTCACCATGTACCGCGGCCGCATCCGCTTCACCGTGCCGATGCTGTGGACGGTGGGCTTCATGTGCACCTTCGCCATCGGCGGCATGACGGGCGTGCTGCTGGCCGTGCCGCCGGCCGACTTCGTGCTGCACAACAGCCTGTTCCTGATCGCGCACTTCCACAACGTGATCATCGGCGGCGTGGTGTTCGCCATGTTCGCCGGCATCAACTACTGGTTCCCCAAGGCCTTCGGCTTCAAGCTCGACGAGTTCTGGGGCAAGTGCTCCTTCTGGTTCTGGCTGGTGGGCTTCTGGGTCGCCTTCACCCCGCTGTACGTGCTGGGCCTGATGGGCGTCACGCGCCGTGCCAACCACTTCGAGGACCCGTCCCTGCAGATCTGGTTCCAGATCGCGGCCTTCGGTGCCCTGCTCGTGGCACTGGGCATCGGCAGCTTCCTGATCCAGCTGTACGTGAGCTTCCGCCGGCGCGACCAGCTGCGCGACACGACGGGCGACCCGTGGAACGGCCGCACGCTCGAATGGGCCACGTCCTCGCCGCCGCCGCAGTACAACTTCGCCTTCACCCCCGTGGTGCACGACCTCGACGCCTGGTGGGACATGAAGGGCAACGGCTACCGCCGTCCGCTGGAAGGCTTCAAGTCGATCCACATGCCCAAGAACACCGCCTCGGGCGTGGTGATCTCGGTGCTGTCGATGGTCTGCGGCTTCGCGCTGATCTGGCACATGTGGCCGCTGGCCGCGGCCTCCTTCGCCGCCACCATCCTGGCCGCGATCGTCCACACCTTCAACTACAAGCGCGACTTCTACATCCCGGCGTCCGAAGTGGTCGCCACAGAGAACGCGCGCACCCAGCTCCTGGCAAGCCATGTCTGACCTCGCATCCACCGCCGACGGCGCCGCGCGCGCCTACCACCTCGCGGACGAGCCGCACCCGGAGAACGGCACCGCGCTGGGCTTCTGGCTCTACCTGATGAGCGACTGCCTGATCTTCGCGGCGCTCTTCGCGACCTACGGCGTGCTCGGCCGCAACTATGCCGGCGGCCCGGGCGGCGCCGAGCTCTTCGACCTGAAGCTGGTGGCCATCAACACGGCCTTCCTGCTGCTGTCGTCCATCACCTTCGGCTTCGCCATGCTGCAGAAGCAGCAGAACAAGGTCGGCGGCACGCTGGGTTGGCTGGTGATCACGGGCCTGTTCGGCCTGTGCTTCCTGGGGCTGGAGCTGTACGAGTTCCACCACCTCATCCACGAAGGCGCCACGCCGCAGAGCAGCGCCTTCCTGTCGGCCTTCTTCGCCCTGGTCGGCACCCACGGCCTGCACGTGACCTTCGGCACCATCTGGCTGGTGGTGCTGATGATCCAGATCGCCAAGCACGGCCTGATCCACGAGAACAAGCGGCGCCTGATGTGCCTGTCGATGTTCTGGCACTTCCTGGACGTCGTCTGGATCGGCGTCTTCACCTTCGTCTACCTCATGGGAGTGCTGTGATGAGCGCCCACCCCACGCACACCGCCGACGCCGCCGCGCACCACGACGACCACCACGGCCACGACGAGGGGCCGCACAGCACCTTCTCCGGCTACATGATCGGCTTCGTGCTGTCGATCGTGCTCACCGCGATCCCCTTCTGGCTGGTGATGAACAACGTCATCGCCGACCGCACGGTGGCGGTGTTGGTGCTGGGCGCCTTCGCGGTGGTGCAGATCCTCGTGCACATGGTGTTCTTCCTGCACATGAACGGCAAGGTCGAGGGCGGCTGGACGATGCTGTCCACCATCTTCACGGTCGTGTTCGTCGCGATCGCGATCGCCGGCACGCTGTGGGTGATGTTCCACATGAACACCAACATGATGCCGATGCACCCGGCCTCGGGCATGGGCAGTTGACGGTGCCGCCCGCCGTCCCGGCCGCCCCGCAGGGCGCCGGACCCACGGGCCGCCCCCGCCGCAGCCGCGCCGCAAGGTGGGCGATGCAGGCCGGGGCGGCCTTCTTCTTCGTGCTGTTCGCGGCGCTCGGCACCTGGCAGCTCCAGCGCCTTGCCTGGAAGCAGGCCCTGATCGCCCGCGTGGATGCGCGGGTGCATGCAGCACCGGTTGCGCCCCCTGCCCCGCCACAATGGCCGGCGATCGATCGCGATGCCGACGAGTACCTGCGCGTGGCCCTCGATGGGCGGTTCCTGCACGACAAGGAGGCCCTCGTCCAGGCCAGCACCGAGCGCGGAGCCGGCTTCTGGGTGCTGACGCCGCTGCAACGCGCCGACGGCACGCTGGTGCTCGTCAACCGCGGCTTCGTGCCGCCCGAGCGGCGCGACCCGGGCCGCCGATCGCCACCGCCGGCCGGAGAGGTCCATGTGCAGGGCCTGCTGCGCCTCAGCGAGCCGGGTGGCGGCTTCCTGCGCCACAACGACCCCGCCGCCGACCGCTGGCATTCGCGCGACGTCGCGGCCATTGCCGCCGCCCGCGGCCTGCCCGCGGACCGCGTGGCGCCCTACTTCGTCGATGCCGAGGCCGCGCCCGGCGCTGCGGCCGATGCCTCGCCGGTGCCCGGCCTCACCGTCATCCGCTTCAGCAACAACCACCTCGTCTACGCCATCACCTGGTACGGCCTGGCCCTGATGGCCGCCGCCGCAGGGTGGTATGTGCGCCGCGCCGACCGGGCCCCCGGCGCGGCTGGCGACAATGCGGACTCCGACTCGCCCGCACCGCACCCATGACCCCTGCCGCGCCTGACCCGCTCGCCGGCGCCACCCCGGCGCGGCTGGGCCCCGGCGCGAGCGTCGGCCTCGAGAAGGCCACGGGCCTGAAGAACCTGCATCAGCTCATCCAGCTGCGCTGGATCGCCGTCTTCGGCCAGGTCTTCACCATCGAGGTCGTCCACTACGGCTTCCGCATCCCCATCCCGATCGAGCAGATGCTGATCGTGCTGGGCTGCCTGGTCGCCTTCAACGTGCTGAGCCTGCTGCGCTGGCGCACCCGTCGCGAGGTGACCAACACCGAGCTGATGGTGGCGCTGCTGGTGGACATCGGCATGCTCACGGCGCAGCTCTACCTCAGCGGCGGCGCGACCAACCCCTTCGTCTTCCTGTACCTGCTGCAGGTGATCCTGGGCGCCGTCCTGCTGCAGCCCTGGTCGACGTGGACGGTGGTGGGTGTGACCGTGCTGTGCTTCGCCGGGCTCGCGCTTTTCGGCCGGCCGTTGCCGCTGCCGCTGGACCATTACCGCGGCCTGGCGAGCCCCTACATGCTCGGCATGCTGGTGTGCTTCGCGCTGAACGCGGCGCTGCTGGTCACCTTCATCAGCCGCATCACCGGCAACCTGCGTGCGCGCGACGCCAACCTGGCGCGCCTGCAGCAGCGTGCGGCGGAAGAGGAGCACATCGTGCGCATGGGCCTGCTGGCCTCGGGCGCGGCGCACGAGCTGGGCACGCCGCTGTCCACGCTGGCCGTGATCCTGGGCGACTGGCAGCATTTGCCGCACTTCACCTCCGACCCCGAACTGGCCGAGGAGGTCACGGAGATGGAAGCGCAGGTGCAGCGCTGCAAGGCCATCGTCAGCGGCATCCTGCTGTCGGCCGGCGAGGCGCGCGGCGAATCGTCCGAGGAAACGACCATCTGCACATTCCTCGACGAACTGGTGGAGGACTGGCGCCGGCGCCGCCCGTCGGCCGGCGCCGCCTTCGCCTACAGCAACCGTTTTGGGCAGGACCTGCCGGCCGTGTCCGACTCCGCGCTCAGGCAGATGGTGGGCAACGTGCTGGACAACGCGCTGGAGGCATCGCCGCAGGGCCTGCACTTCGACGCCGCCCGCGAAGGCGACGCGCTGGTGCTGACCGTGACCGACCAGGGGCCGGGCTTCCTGCCGGCGATGCTCCAGCAGCTGGGCAAGCCCTACCAGTCGAGCAAGGGCCGGCCGGGGGGTGGTCTGGGACTGTTCCTGGTGGTGAACGTGGCGCGCACGGTGGGCGGCAGCGTGACCGCCCGCAACCGGCAGGAAGGCGGCGCCGAAGTGAAGATCACCCTGCCGCTGGCCGCCATCGCACTGGCCGAGGAAGAAGATGCCGATGCCGCCTGACGACGCCACCGAAGCAACCCGCAGCCTGCTCATCGTCGAGGACGACGCGGCCTTCGCCCGCACCCTGGCGCGTTCCTTCGAGCGCCGCGGCTATGCGGTGCAGGTGGCCGCGAGCCTGGAAGACGTCACGGCACTGCTGCCCGCCTTCTCGCCCGGCTACGCGGTGGTCGACCTCAAGCTGCAGGGCGAAGCCTCGGGCCTGGCCTGCGTGCAGGCGCTGCATGCGCACGACGAGGACATGCTCATCGTCGTGCTGACGGGCTTCGCCAGCATCGCGACCGCGGTCGAGGCGATCAAGCTGGGCGCCTGCCACTACCTGGCCAAGCCGTCGAACACCGACGACATCGAGGCCGCCTTCGGGCGCGCCGAGGGCACGACGGAGGTCGAGTTGACCAACCGCTCGACCTCGATCAAGACCCTGGAGTGGGAGCGCATCCACCAGGTGCTGGCCGAGACCGGCTTCAACATCTCCGAAACCGCGCGCCGGCTGGGCATGCACCGCCGCACGCTGGCGCGCAAGCTGGGCAAGCAGCAGGTCAAGTGAGCGCCGTCAGCCGCGCGCCGGTGAACCGCGCAGCGGCCCCGGCCCGGCCGCCGCCGGCGCTTCTTCCGGTATCCGGCACAGCTCCCGGCGAACGAACCAGCGGCCGACGGCCGGGTGCGCACTGAGCCAGGCGAAGGGAATGGATCCGATCAGGCCGGCCAGCACCGGCGACCAGAGCCAGAACGCGCCGGGCATCCGCCACAACACCGTGCCGGCCAGCAGCAGCCCCAGCGCGGTCTGCAGCCACAGGCCGCGCACGGCGACCTGCCAGTCGATGCGCTGCACGTTGCGCTGCTGGGCGGCCCAGCCCACACGGCGACCGAAGGGCAGGCCCAGCAGGAACGCGGTGACCGCCACGGCCATCACCGGCGCCGTGAGCAGCCAGAAGGCGAATTCCAGCAAGGCGCTGCCGACGATGCGCGGCACGCCGCCCCAAGCCCGGCGTGATGCACTTCGCAGCAGCACCGCCACGAGGGTGGCCAGCTTGGGCGCCAGGCTCATGCCGACGACCGACAGGAGCAGCACCAGCCCGAAGTCGGGCCTGACAGGCTGCTCGCGCCAGATCCCGAGCAGCATGAACGCGAGCCAGGCCGGTGCCCCGACGTACATCGCGATCGCGAGCAGCAGCTGGCAGCGGCTGACGGGCAGCAGCCCGGGCAGGCCGAGCAACTGCAGGTATTGCATGTTGCCCTGGCACCAGCGCAGGTCGCGACGAATGAACTCCAGCAGGTTGGGCGGGTTCTCCTCCCAGCTGCCGAGCTCGTCGGGCAACACGCGTACCTCGTAGCCGGCGCGCCGCATCAGCACGGCCTCGAGCTGGTCGTGGCTCAGCACCGGCCCGCCGAGCGGCGGCGAACCCGGCAGCGCCGGCAGTTCGCAGTGCGCGATGAACGGCTGCAGACGCAGGATGGCGTTGTGGCCCCAGTACGGTCCACAGTCGCCCTGCCAACTGGCCGCGCCCAGCGTGTAGGAGCGCATGCCCAGCCGCATGCCGAACTGGAACATGCGCGTGAACGCGCTGGCGCTGGGCAGGCCGGTCACCAGCGTCTGAAGGATGCCGATCGACGGCCGCGCCTGCATCACGCGCACCAGCCGGAGCATCGCCGGCGCCGTCATGAGGCTGTCGGCATCGAGCACGATGGCGAAGTCGTGCCCGGCACCCCAGCGTTCGCAGAAGTCGCGGATGTTGCCGGCCTTGAAACCCTCGCCCCTCTCGCGCAGGCGGTAGCGCAGCCCGATACCCGCACCGAAGCGCGCCTGCAGATGGACCATCATGCGGGCCTCGGCGGCCACGACTTCGGGATCGTCGCTGTCACTCAATACGTAGAGATGGAAGGCGCCGCCCTGGCCGCTCTCGACCAGGCCTTCGAGCATCCAGCCCAGGTTGTGCGAGAGCCGGTCCGTGTCCTCGTTGCGGATGCAGGCCAGCAGCGCGGTGGACGTGTCGATCCGCTGTTGCAGGTCGGCTGCGCCGACATGCGGCGCCACCAGGCCGGCCGGGTCGCGGCTGCAGACCATGAGCGCCAGGCCGATGGCCGCGTTCCAGAAACCGATGGCGGTCCACGGCAGCGTCACGGCAAATGCAAACAGCATGGCGAGCCCGATCGCATCGACCTGCGCGACAAAGAGCGTGGCAGCCATCAGGCCGATCAGGCTGACGACGGTGACGGCGACGGCAACCGCGAAGCCGGCGCGGCGCCAGCGCAGGCCGGCATTCGTCTGCAGGGGCGGCGGCGGTGCGCTCAAAGCATGCGGCGCAACAGCCCGTCGCGGCGTACGAAGCTGTGATGGACGACGCCCGCCAGGTGTCCGACGATCAGCAGACCGATCGCGATCGCGCCGCACCAGTGCAGGAACGACAGCACCTTGGCGAGTGCCTCGTCCTTGCCCACCGGCGAAGGGATCGGCAGCACATCGAAGACCGAGAGCGGAAACCCCCAGGCGTTGGTGGCCAGGAAGCCCGTCAACGGCATCAGCAACAGCAGCAGGTACAGGCCGACGTGGTTCGCGTGGGCGGCAAAGCGCATCCAGGCCGGCATGTCGGGCGGCAACGGCGGCGGTGGGTTCAGAAAACGATTGACGATGCGGGCCAGCACCAGCACGAACACCAGAACGCCGAGGCTCTCGTGCACGTTGTAGAGCCGCATCTTGAAGCCTTCGTCGGCCGGCTCGAAGTAGGCGATCCAGACCCCGAGCGGAATGATGAAGAGCAGCAGCAGTGCGGTCAGCCAATGCAGCCAGCGGGACGAAGCGGCATAGCGCGGCACAGTTGTCATGGCAGGCCTCCGGGTTCGTGGGCGGCGTCGAGCGCCCCCGATTATGGGTTCGTGCCACCCATCTCGACCGGCCTGCTCCCACTCGATGATTTCCGAGGCCCGGGAAACCCGCGTGAACACGAGCTTCGACGGCGACGCGGCTGCACGAGCAGCAGCTCGCCGCTCTGCCCACCGTTGCTACGGATTTGATAGCTACACGCGCAAGCGGGACGGGCGCTCCAGGCCGATTTGGCCTAAGAACTTCAGCACGCCGGCCTCAGCGCGCGCCGGCGTTGAGCAACTGCTGCTCCATCGCCTTGTAGCCGCGCGCGCGGGCCAGCGCCAATGGCGTGCGTCCCTCGCGGTCGGCCAGCTGCAGGTCGGCGCCGGCGCGCACCAGCGCGTCGAGCGTGCGCTGGTGCCGCGGCCCGCCGTCGCCCAGCACGATGGACTCGATCACGGCCGTCCAATGCAGGTTGTTGACATGGTCCAGCGGCGCGCCGGCGGCGATCAGCTGCCGCACGACCTCGTCGTGGCCCAGGTGCGCGGCGGCGATCAGTGCCGTACCGTCGTAGCGGCTCGTCATCTGCTTCGCGCTGGCGCCCAGCGACAGCAGCAGGGCCAGCGTCTCGGTGTCCTCGGCCACGGCTGCGATGGTGACGGCGTCGTAGCGGTCGTTCTCGAGCAGGTCGAGCCTGGCGCCGGCCTGGGCCAGGGCCCGCACCGCCGCGCGCTGGCGGGCGAAGGTGGCGACGTGCAGCGGGGTGCGGCCGTGCGCGTCGCGCGCATCCGGGCCGGTGCCGGCTGCCGCCAGGCGTGCGATCTCGGCCGCGTCGCCGCGCTGCGCCGCGGCGTGCAGGCCACGGTAGGCGGCCGACTCGCTCGCGGACGGCGCAGTCTGCGCCGCCGCGCGACCGGTGGTCAGCGCGCCACCGGCCAGCAGTATGGCCCCGGCGAGCGCGGCCGCGCCGAGGCCGTCGCGCGTCGATGCGCGGGCCATCAGGCCCCCAGCGCGGCCCGCACCTTCTCGATGCCGGCGTTCGCGCATTGTTCGTCGAGGTGGCCGCCTGGCGCACCGCCGACGCCCACGGCCCCGATCACCTCGTTGCCGGCCTTGATCGGCACGCCGCCGCCGAGCAGCAGCACGCCCGGCAGGTAGACGAGGTTGGCGCCGGCGGGGTTCTTCTGGGCGCCTTCCATCATGGCCAGCGTGGTGTTCTTCGCCGAGGCCGAGGTCCAGGCCTTGCGCTCGCTGGAGCCCAGCGTGTGCGGGCCGGCGTTGTCGGCGCGCTGCACGGCACGCACGGTGCCGGCGCGGTCCACCACGGTGGCCGCCACCGCGTAGCCGTTGGCGGCGCAGGCGGCCACGGCACCGGCCGCGATCTGGTTCGCCAAGTCGAGGGAGATGTTGCGCTGCGCCAGCACGGCGGCGGACGGGCTCTGGGCGAAGCTGCTGCAGGCGGCCAGGGCGAGCGAGGCGGCGGCGAGCGAAAGACGGTGATTCATGGAAAAGAGGCTCCTGTTGTCGTTCATGGCGCCGGCGCTTGCCGGCACGCGATGAACTGTAGGGAGCGCCCTGCTCTGCCGCCATTCGTACGCCTACGCCGCCGGCTCCGTAGTGCTACGGAGCCCCCGCCTCCTCCGCCAGGGCCGCATAGCGGCGGATCAGTTGCACCAGCGACTCGCAGCCCAGCTTGGCGAAGAGGTTGGCGCGGTGCGTTTCCACCGTGCGCGGCGACAGCGCCAGCACGCGCGCGATCTCCTTGTTCGTGAGGCCGCGGGCGATGTGCGCCAGCACCTCGCGCTCGCGTTCGGAGAGCTGCGCGAAGCGATCGCGTGCCGCCTGGTCGGCCTGCTGGCGCTCGCGCGAGGCGACGTGCTGGCGGACCGCCTGCTGCACCGCCTCGAGCAGTTGCTCGTCGTCCACCGGCTTCTCCAGGAATTCGGCCGCGCCGGCCTTGAACGCGCGCCGGCACATCTCGACGGTGCCGTGGCCGGTGAGCATGATGACCGGCAGGTCGACCCCCTGCGCCACCAACTGCTGCAGCACCGCGAGGCCGCCGATGCCAGGCATGCGCACGTCCATCACGATCGCGCCCACGGCCTGGCGGTCGAAGTGGTCCAGGAAAGCCTGCGGCTGTGCCCAGGGCTGTACGCGCAGGCCGATGGTGCCGATCAACAGGGCCAGGCTGTCGCGCACCGCCTCGTCGTCGTCCACGAGGTGGATGAGGGGCGACTGGGGCGAGCTCATGCGGCACTCCTGGCGGCCAGCGGCAGACGCAGCTCGAAACGCGCGCCGCCCAGCGTGCTGCGGCCTGCGGCCAGCGTGCCGCCCATCTGCCCGGCGAGCGACTCGCACAGGCTCAGGCCCAGGCCGAGGCCGCCTTCGCGCGTGCTGAAGAAGGGCTCGAACACGCGCGGCAGCGCCTCGGCCGCGATGCCGGGGCCGCTGTCGTTCACGGCCAGCCATCCGTTCGCGCCGTCGCTGCCCGTCTCGATCGCCAGGCGGCGCCGATCGGCCGGCACGGCCTCCAGCGCCTGCAGCGCGTTGATCAGCAGGTTGTGCACGATCTGCTCCAGCGCGACCGGGTCGGCCTGCACCTTGACGGGTGTGGGTGGATCCGCTTCCTGCACCGTCACGCCGCGCCGCTGGCGCTCGGGCTCGAGCAGGTAGAGCGCGCCGCGCACCACCTCCTGTAGCGCCACCGGCTGGAGGTCGGCCTGACCACGCGGCTGGTCGACCAGGCGGCGCAGGCGACCGACCACCTCGGCAGCACGCCGGGCCTGCGCCGCGGCCTGCGTCATCGCGTCGCGCGCGGCGTCGAGCTCGGGAGGCTCGTCGTCGAGCAGGCGGCGCGCGGCCTGGGCATTGGCCAACACGGCTGTCAGCGGCTGGTTGAGCTCGTGCGCCAGCCCGGCTCCGAGCTCGCCCAGCGTGTTCAGGCGTGCCGCCTGGCCGAGGCGCAGCAGCTCCTCCGCGCGGCGACGGGCCGCGCGTTGGCGCAGCCACGCGTGCAGTGCCGCAAGCGCCAGTGCGACGGCGAGGCTCCATCCTGCGGTGCGTACCCAGGGCAGCTCGTCCCATCCCACGCTTCGCTCGGCCACCACGTCGAAGGGCTGGCTCTGCGCCGCCAGGGTTTTGCGAAAAGCGAAGGTCCACGGCCCGTCGCCGGCGCGGCCTGGCTGCACGGTGTAGGCGCGGTGGCCCTGCTCCACCCGCACGCGCACCGGGCTGTGGCGCGGGTCCATGGGCCAGTCGCGCCAGGGGATGGTGCCTGCCAGGTCGATGGCGAGTGCAAAGCTCGACGGCTGCGCTGCCAGCACCAGCAGGTAGCGGCCGGCCGGCAGGTCGGGCGCCGCCACTTCGGCCCGCCGCAAGGTGCGCGAACGCTCTTCGGCCTGCGCCAGTGCCTCGGCGTGCGGGCCATCGGGCCAGCGCTGCGCGCCGTCGCGCCGCAGCACGCTCAGGATGGCCGGGTTGATGGCAGGCAGCCGCTGTTCGGGTCGCGGGCCGTCCGCGGGTGGCGCGAGCAGCGCCAGCGTGGCGAGCACCGCGTCGTACTGCACCACCTGCTGGCTCATCAGGCGATGGACGATGCGGCTGTCGGTGTCGAAGTCCTCGTGCAGCCGCGCGAGTTCGGCCCGCGCCAGCCACACGCCGCCGGCGGCGGTGAGCAGTGCCCATGCCAGCCACCAGACACTCCGCGATCGCCATGCGTGCTCCATCACGCGCCATTGTGCCGAATGCCATTGCTATCGATTCGATAGCATCTTGTGCCCATGGGGCGGGTGCTCCGGGCCGAAAAGGCTCGCAATCCCTGGCAGACGGCCGGCTGGCCCGCTTGCGGCACAGGGCGTTCGCCACGTCTTCGACGCCCCCTGCGCCACCGCTCACCGGAGCCGCACGATGCCAAGTTTCTGAAGCCTGTATTGGAGCGAGGTACGTTTCATGCCGAGCCTCGCCGCCGCACCGCTTGGGCCGGCGATGACCCAGTTGCATTCATCGAGGACTTGCAGGATGTGCTGGCGCTGAGCGGCGTCCAGGCTGTCGTCCACGCCAACGAGCAAAGCGCGCGACTTCAGCGCGTCCGCGGGCACGCGCAAGGTCGAACCGTGCGTGAGGATGACGCAGCGCTCGATGATGTTCGACAGCTCCCGGACATTGCCGGGCCAGGGGTAGCGGCACAACGCCGCGAGGCCAGTGGGATCGATCGCTGGAATGGAGCGCTTGTTGGCACGCGCATGCAGTTGCACGAAATACTGCGCCAGTACCGGGATGTCGCCGCCGCGCTCTCTCAGCGGCGGGATCTCGATGGGGAAGACATTCAGGCGGTAGTAGAGGTCCTCGCGAAACGATCGGGCCTCCACCATCTGCGCCAGGTCGCGGTTGGAGGCCGCGATCAGTCGCACGTCGACGCGCCGGGTGCTGGTGCTTCCGAGCCGCTCGAATTCGCGTTCCTGCAGCACGTGCAGGAGCTTGGCTTGCAGATCGAGCGGGATCTCGCCCACTTCGTCGAGGAAGATCGTGCCCCGGTCGGCCAGTTCGAAGCGACCGATGCGCCTGGCGACGGCACCTGTGAAGGCGCCCTTCTCGTGCCCGAAGAGCTCGGATTCGAGCAGGCCAGCCGGGATGGCGGCGCAATTCAGGCGGACGAAGGCATGCTGCCTTCGCCGGCTCAGGCGGTGGATCGCTCGTGCGATCAGCTCCTTGCCCGTCCCGGTCTCGCCCTGGATGAGAACGCTCGCGTTGGTGGGAGCGACCTCCTCGACGAGCTTCAATGCCCGGGCAAGCGACGTGCTGCTGCCCACGACATCGCCCCAATGCTGTTCGCTCTCCTCGCGCAGGTACATGTTGTGCGCCTCCGCCGACTCTGCGCGCCGGTACGCTGCCAGCGCCTGCGCCCGGTGCAGCTCGACCACGGCCTGGTTGACGGCCACCCGCAGCAGCAGCAGGTCGGTGTCGGCTGGAAACCCGGGCCGGCTCGAGCCGGCGAGCACGAGCCCGTCGCCCTGCCTCAAGCCCAGCCGGAGATAGGTGACGTTGAGCTCTCCGGGGCCCAGAGGATTCGGCACGACATGGCTCTCGCCGGCCTGCTGGTCGCGCAGCCAAGGATCGATGGCGACGCCGATCTCGTGCGCTCGGCGGGCCGCGTCCGCATGGCGTTCGCTGCACGCCAGTTCCTGGATCGCGCCGCCCGCCCCATCGTCCAGGCGCGCGTATGCAAGCTCCAGGTTCAGCATGCGGGCGAGCATTTCAAGCAGCGCGCGCATCATCTCGCCGGATGTCTTGCCAGACCACAGGGCAGGCACGACGACGAGGCTGAGCAGGCCGTTGAGGCAGTCCTCAAGCCTGCGGATTTCGACGGATGAAGAGGCCATGGTGAAGCGAGACAGGCACCCGTGGGACGCGCGGGATCGTGCGTTCGCGGATCTGCGCGAACGATCCGGGTTCGACAAGATCCCGGACGCGTAAAGCTGCTGTTTCTTTTCCAGCCCGCGCCTACCATAAGGCACTGCCGCACTTGCCGTCCTTGCGAACCTGCGACGCAGTGTGACCGGAGCCAACGATTTGCCGACCAATACCCTGGGTGTCAACCTGGCCGGGAGCACCTTGCGGCACTCCTGTCACGCCTGTGCGCTCTTCAGCGATCTCGAGGAGGAATACAGCGTCCTCATGCCGTTTGCGCTCGAAGGCTTCGAGCGCGGCGAAAAATTGTTCCAGGTCGTCGACGCGCAGCATCGGCCCGAGAGACTGCGACGCCTGGCCGATGCCGGCATGGCTTCCGACGATGCCGATCCGGCCTGCCAGGTCGAGGTGCGGCCCTGGGAGGCCGCCTATCTGCGCGGAGGACGCTTCAACCAGGACGCGATGCTGGAGCTCATCCAGCAGGCGCTCGAAGACAGCAAGGC
The DNA here is from genome assembly GCA_005503065.1 of Comamonadaceae bacterium ALPHA2B. Classification (GTDB taxonomy): domain Bacteria; phylum Pseudomonadota; class Gammaproteobacteria; order Burkholderiales; family Burkholderiaceae_C; genus Xenophilus. Next base: position 16,936 of record SCOE01000013.1, on the reverse strand, counting down.
CAGCGGCTTCGGCCTCACGCGCCTGTGGGCGAACATGGAGTGGGCCCTCGAGAAGCTGCCCGGCGTCGAGGATCTGCTCGAGTACGAAACCCGGCTCAACCGCATCCTCCCGCAGTACGACGACTTTGTCGTCTGCACCTACGATCTGTCGAAGTTCAGTGCCAGCGTCGTGGTGGACGTCCTGCGTACCCATCCATGGGCCGTCGTGGGCAGGACGCTGCAGCAGAACCCGTTCTACATTCCGCCGGATCAGATGCTGCGGGAGATGCGAGACCGCGGTTGACGAGTCGGCGTTTCCGGGACACGCGAGCATTCGGCCGGGGTGGAGGGGTGAGTCGCAGCCAACGGCCAAGCGCGCCGTGGGTGCGTGGTTCATGACCGTCCGTCCGGACCACAGGCGACCGGTGCGCCCGATGCCGACCTCTCCAGAGCGTGAAGCCTGAATGCCCTCGGCGTGAAACCCGCGTAGCGGTGGAAGACGCCGGTGAAATGGCCCTGGGTAAGAAAGCCGACGTGGGCCGCCACATCGACGAGGGCGGTGTCGGTCTCGGCCAGGAGCGCCTTGGCCCGCTCGATCCTCTGCATGAGGATGTACACGTGGGGAGATTGGCCGGTCGATTGCTTGAACATCCGGGCGAAATGAAACGGGCTCAGATGCACCGCATCTGCCAGTTGCTCGACCCGGATCGGCCCGCCGAGGTGCTCGCAGATGTGGTTGTAGACACAGCGCAGCTTGTGCGGCGGGAGTCCGCCGCAAGGTGCGGCTTTCGCGATCTTGGCAGCCACATACTTCCTCGCGACGTGCGCCGCCAGGACCACCGCCAGGGACTCGAGGTAACGCGCATCCGGCGGGCGCCGGATCCGGAAGTCCCATTCGATGGCGTTGCCGACTTCGCGGATCAATGGGTCGACGGTCGCGTGCGGCTCGACGAGCGCCGCATCCTCGCCACCCAGCGTCCGTGCGACCTGATGGAAGAACGAGGCGCAGATGCTGAGGATGAGCGTGCTCGCGCCCGAGCGGTCGACCAGGGAATGCGGCAGTGCCGGCGGAAGGATCGACACCAGCGGCGCGCGCACGAACGTGGTCCGGTCACGACCCTGCCCGTTGCGGTAAGTGGCGCGCAGGTTCGCGGAGCCGGTCGGGATGAGGATGTCGACCGAGTTGCGCAGGCGAGCACCGCCGACTTCCGCGGCGTCGAGGTAGGCGATGCGCATGGGCGGGCCTTGCGATCCCACCGTCGCATGAGCCGGCGATGGAACGTTGGCTCCGGCGAGGTCGTCTTCAGGCATCACGATCACCTTGGTGGTTGCGGGTCTGCGCCGACCATCGAAGCAATGGCTGGCCCGGATTTCAGGCGCGCATAACCCGTGCCGGCCCGAGGAGTCGGCAAGGCCAGCATCGCGCGCCAGGCAATTTGCCTTCGAGGACGCCGGCTTGGGCCGAACATGTGCAGTGCCATGCGAGCTTGCGGCCATGCCGCGCTGCCGGATTGCCGTCACGCGCGACGGCAATCCGGCAGTCGCGCGCTGACGTCGCCGGGCACGCGCATTGGCAATCATTTCTTCCTGCTGCCTGCGCTTCATGTCCCGCTCCTGCGGTCGGCGCGTTGCGGCGCGGCACGGGGCGTCGCAGACGCGCAGAATCGCCGGCACTCGAACGGAGGGCTCCATATGATGAGGGACACGCGCCGCTACTGGCCGTTGATGACGGCCTACGAGCGCTTCGAGCACGTGGTGGCCTTCCTGCTCTCCGCGATCATCGCGATGCTGATCGCCCTGGCGCTGATCCAGCTGTTCGTGCGCCTCGTCCCGCTGCTCGTTACCGGGGCGCTCGACCCGCTGGACCACGAGGTGTTCCAGAGGCTGTTCGGCATGGTGATGACCCTGTTGATCGCGATGGAGTTCAAGCATTCCATCGTGCGTGTGGCGATGCGCCACGGGAGCATCGTGCAGGTGAAGACGGTGGTGCTGATCGCCCTGCTGGCGCTCAGCCGCAAGTTCGTCATCCTCGACACGGCGGCCACGGGACCGGCGCAGGTCGGCGCGCTGGCTTTCGCGACGCTCGTGCTGGGCATCGTGTACTGGCTGCTGCGCGAGCGCGACGACCGCGTGTCGTCCGAAGAGCGGGCACAGCTCGAGCAGGGTTGAGCGCACGGTCCGCCGAGGTGCGCGGCGTCTGACGCCGGCGCAGCCCGGGGCGACACGGCTCAGCACTCGCCCAGCACCCGATGCACGAAGGCCACCGCCATCGCACCTTCGCCCACCGCCGATGCGCAACGACGTACAGCGCCGTGGCGGACGTCGCCCGCGGCGAACATTCCAGGGATGTTGGTCTCGAGGAAGTAGGGCTCCCGGTCCAGCGGCCAACCCGCCGGCCGCGCGCCGTCGCGCAGCAGGTCGCGGCCGGTGACGAGGTAGCCGGCCTCGTCGCGCACCATGCCGACGGCGCCGGCCCACTGGGTCTGCGGCTCGCCACCGATGCAGACGAACAGCCAGCGCGTTTGCACGCGGCGATGCGCGCCGGTGACGGCATGGTGCAGCGTGATCTCGCGCAGGGTCCGGTCGCCATGCAACGCCGTGACTTCCGTGTGCGTGAGCACCTCGATGTTGGGGGTCGTCGCGATGCGCTCGACGAGATAGTGCGACAAGGTGCTCTTCAGCGAATCGCCCCGAACCACCATGCTGACCCGCTGCGCGTGCGTCGCGAAGTGCATCGCGGCCTGGCCCGCGGAATTACCGCCGCCGACGATGACCACATGCTCGCCCGCGGTCAATGGCGCCTCGCTCGCACCAGCGCCGTAGTACAGGCCCGCGCCCAGCAGCTGCGCCTCGTTGGGCAGGCCCAGGCACCGGTACGTCACGCCCGTCGCGCAGATCGATGCCCGCGCGACGATCTTCGTGCCGTCTTCGAGCACACCGACCCCCCTGCCCGGCGCCAGATGCGCACTCACGCCTTCGCGGGCGAGCAGGATCTCGACGCCGAATTTCTCGGCCTGCATGCGTGCCCGCTCTGCGAGCTCGATGCCGCTGATGCCCGCGGGAAAGCCGAGGTAGTTCTCGATCCGCGAGCTGCTGCCGGCCTGCCCGCCGACGGCCCAGCGCTCGATCAGCACGGTGGACAACCCATCGGCACCGGCGTAGAGGGCCGCGCTGAGGCCAGCCGGCCCGGCGCCGTAGATGGCCAGGTCGTACTCGGCACGGGAGGGATTCCTGAACCAGCCGAGCCGCTCGATGAGCTGGCGCATCGTCGGCGCCTCCATCCGCGCGCCGTCGGGAAAGACGCACACCGGCAGCCTTTCGTCGCGCAGGTGGCCGACCTCGGCCTGCTCGCGCGCGTCCTGGTCGCTGCCCAGCGGCACCCACTCGAAGGGCACGTCGCAGCGGTGCAGGAAGTCTCGGATCGCGTAGGCCGAGGCGCTGCCGAGTCGGCCGTAGACCTTGACGAGCGTGGGCCCGCGGTCCGATGCGGGCTCGACGCGGCGAGGGTTCGACCCCATGGTCCACGCCGGCGGATCGCTGGCGGGAAAGCTCTCGACCAGCGCCTCGTCGATCGACGCATCGATCGGGTCGATGCCGGGGCTCACCGGCCCCATGCCATCCCACGGCCGGCGGCCGTGCCCGTTTGGGAAGAGGCACGCTCCATCTGTATTTCCCGGCAGGCGGCCCTCAACGCTGCGGCGCGAGCGTGCCGTCGACCTCGGCATCGCTCGGTTCCAGCTCGCCGCCGACGGGCTTGTCACCCTGCATGTCGGCCAGAGGCGGCAGCACCTCGGTCCCGATCTCCTCGAGCACTTCGGACGCCGGCCTTGCGCCGTACTTGAGATTGAGGATGACGTGGTTGACGCCGACGACGCGCAGCGAGTCGAGAAAGCGCAGCAGGAAGTGCCGCCCTGCCCTGAAGCCGAGATGGATGGGCCTGGCGGGCAGGTCCGGATCGTCGGCGAGATCGACGTAGAGCGATTGCACGAATGGCTTGAAGGCCCCTGGGCTGGCGGCGTGGACCTCGCTGCGCCAGCGCGCCGCGGCTTCCGCCTGGCGATCGATGCCGCGGGGATAGGTGATCCAGCCATCCGCATGCCCAGCGATCCACGACAGCGGCTGTCCGCTGTTTCCGGTGACGAGCATCGGCAGGCGCCCGAGCGGCTTGGGCACCAGGTCGGCGGTTCCGTTGAGCACGCCGGCTGTCGACTTCACGGTCGGGTACTCGCGCTCCAGCACGCGGCGGATCACGTCGAAGTATTCGCGGAACAGGGCCGCTCGCCGATCGATGTCGACGCCGAAGGCCGGGAACTCCACCGGGCGGTCGCCCGACGCGACCCCCAGCACCAGCCGGGCGCCCGACAGCTGGTCGACCGACGCAGCCGCCTTGGCCACATGCAGCGGGTGCCGCAGCGGCAACACGACGGAGCCGGTGGCCAGTGCGATCGTGCGCGTGTGACCCGCCATCCAGCCGAGATACACCCACGGGTCGTGGATCTGGCCGAGGTCGCCGAAGCTCGGATCGCGCAGCGGCACATCGCGCACCCACAGCGCAGCGTAGCCGAGGGCTTCGGCGCGCTGCGCAAGCCGCTCCTGACCGTGCATCGCCGGCTCATCGCCCTTGAAGGCTTCGATGGGAAAGAAAACGCCGAGCGTGAGGTGCCCCGCGCGGAACACGCGGCGAAAGCCTGGTGCCTCGTCGACGCGGGCAAGCGGATTGACTGTCAGCATGCGCTCTCCTGTTCGATCCCGCCAAGCGTAGGCAGCGTGCCTGTGCCGGTATTCCCGATAGCTGCGAAAGCTGCCCAGGGACTGCGAAACGTCTCGACCCTGCGCCCGGGCGCAGCTTTGCGGCACGAGTGGGCAGGAATGGGCAAGACGCTGGGCGGGGCGGCAACTAGGCTCGTGAAGTCGGCTGAAGACGGCAGGCCGTCCCGAAAGGACGAAATCCGATGAAGCTCGCTCAACCTAAGACAAGGAGTGGTTCCATGAACCCGAAAATCTTCGTTCACGCCAGCATCGCTTGCGCAAGCCTGGCCTTGCTGGCGGGCGGTCCCGCCCACGGCCAGGCCGCCTCCCCGCCCGCGGCGCCCGTGGCGGCAAAGGCCGTCATCGGCGTGACGGTGGCGGAGACGCAACTGCTTGCGACCGGCTACCGTGCGACGAAGCTGCTCAAGCAGGACGTCTACAACGACAAGGGGGAAAAGATCGGCACGGTCGACGACCTCGTCGTTTCCGCCGACGGCACCCTGTCCACCGCGATCGTGAACGTGGGTGGCTTCCTCGGCCTCGGCAAGCACCTCGTGGCGATTCCGGTGAAGCAATTCGCCTCAATCGCGCCCAAGGCCGTTCTGCCCAAGGCGAGCAAGGTGGAGTTGAAAGCTCTGCCGAAGTTCGAGTACGTCTGAACGTGACCCGCGCCTTCTCCCGCAGTCCTGTGGCATACCTGCACAGGCCTGTGCAAGACCGAGAGAGTTCTCGGTCCTAGCGTCCAAGCGATGAATCCCGCATCGTCCGCAGCCGCCCGCCGCGGCCGGCTGCGACTCCACCTGAAGCGGGCATTGAAAGAGGAATCACCATGACCATCGCTACCACACTGCGCTCCGATGCCGACATCCAGACCGAAGTGCTGGCCGAGCTCAAATGGGAGCCACGCGTGCAGGCCCCGGAGATCGGCGTGGCCGTGAAGGAAGGCGTTGTGACGCTGACCGGCTGGGTCGACTCGTACACCAAGCGTTGGGCAGCCGAGGACGCCGCGCATCGCGTGCGCGGCGTCAAGGCGGTCGCCAACGATATCGAGGTCCGGTTGGGCACGGGTGGCGAGCGCCCGGACGCCGAGATCGCCGCGGCCGCGGCGCGCGCCCTGGAATGGGATGCGCTCCTGGTGCCGGAGCGCATCGATGTCACCGTCTCGAAGGGCTGGATCACGCTGAGGGGCACGGTCAACTGGCACTACAAGAAGCAGGAGGCCGAACGTGCCGTGCGCAACCTTGCCGGCGTGAAGGGCGTCAGCAACCTGATCGAGGTCAAGTCGAAGATGCAGCCTGCCGAGATCAAGAAGCAGGTGGAACAGGCGCTGGTGCGCACTGCCCAAACCGACGCCGAACACATCTCCGTCGAAGTCAACGACGGCAAGGTCACGCTCAAGGGCACGGTGCGGGCCTGGGTCGAGCGCCAGGAGGCCGAACGCGCGGCCTGGAGAGCGCCCGGCGTCGTGTCGGTCGACAACCGCATCACGGTCGGAGTCTGACGAGTAGACCCACGAGAAGGCGGCCCACTGAAGCGGAGCCGAAGAACTAGCCAAAGGAGCATCACATGGCCCAATGCAGAATCTGCGGTCGCCCGGCGACCGCCCAAGTCACGATGCGGCAGAACGGGCGCACCGAGCAGATCGCGCTGTGCGACGAACACTACAGCGAGGCGATGGGACAGAACCGCATGTCCGCCTCACCGCTGGAGTCTCTGTTCGGTGGCAGCCTCTTCGACCAGTTCTTCGGCGACGCCTGGCCAGGCATGTTCGACCAGCCCGGCGGCACGGTGCGACGCCTGCCGCAGCGCCGGCAGCGCTCGCGCGAAGCCGTGGATCTGCAGTCGTTCCTGAACCAGGCCGCGATGGACCGCCTGCAGGCAGCGGCCGAGAAGGCATTGGAGTTCGGCCGGGACGAAGTGGATACCGAGCACCTTTTGCACGCCCTCGCCGACCATGAGGTGGTGCAGGAGATCCTGCGCGACTTCAAGCTGGACGCCGCAGACCTCAAGCAGCAGATCGACGAGAACGCGCCGCGCGGCGAGTACCGCCCCGCCGAGGGCGAGACGCCGCGCATCGGTGTCTCGCCGCGCGCGAAGAGTGCGCTCGAGAACGCGCTGGTCGCCTCCCGGGAGCTGGGCCACAGCTACGTCGGGCCCGAGCACCTGCTCATCGGTCTGGTCGAGGAAGAGGATGGCTTCGCGGGGGACGCACTGCGCAAGCTCGGTCTCACGCGCGAGGCGCTGCGCCAGAAGACGGTGAAGGTGGTTGGCAGGGGCGCCGAGGAGGGAAAGGTGCAAAAGCGCAGTGGCACCCCCAACCTGGACAAGCACGCGCGCGACCTGACGGAGCTTGCGCGCCAGGGCAAGCTCGACCCCGTCATCGGTCGCGCCAAGGAAATCGAGACGACGATCGAAGTGCTTGCGCGGCGCAAGAAAAACAACCCGGTGCTGATCGGAGAACCCGGCGTGGGCAAGACTGCCATCGTCGAGGGATTGGCGCAGCGCATCGTCAACGAGCAGGTTCCCGAGGTGCTGCGCGGCAAACGCCTGGTGGAGCTGAACATCAACAGCATGGTCGCCGGCGCCAAGTACCGCGGCGAGTTCGAGGAGCGCGTCAAGCAGATGCTCGACGAGGTGATCGCCAACCAGAGCGACCTGATCCTGTTCATCGACGAGTTGCACACCATCGTCGGGGCCGGCCAGGGCGGCGGCGAGGGCGGGCTGGACATCGCCAACACGTTCAAGCCGGCGCTGGCGCGCGGCGAGCTGCACCTGATCGGGGCAACGACGCTGAACGAATACCAGAAGTACATCGAGAAGGACGCCGCGCTGGAGCGCCGGTTTCAGCCCGTGACAGTGCCCGAGCCGAGCGTGGACGAGACCGTGGAGATCCTGCGCGGCCTGCGCGACCGATTCGAGGCACACCACAAGGTCAAGATCAACGAAGAGGCGATCGCGGCAGCGGCGAAGCTGGCCGACCGCTACATCACCCAGCGCTTCATGCCCGACAAGGCGATCGACCTCGTCGACCAGGCCGCGGCGCGCGTGCGCATCCGCGCCAGCTCGCGGCCGAAGGCCTTGCACGACGTCGAGGAGGGGATCCGCCGACTGCGCCAGGAGCAGGACGCGGCCGGCACCGCGCGCCAATACGACAAGGCCAAGGAACTCGAGGGCCGCGCCAAGGCGGAGCAGAAGCGGCTCGACGAGGAAACCTCGAAGTGGAAGAAGCGGCGAGGCACGAGCTCGGAGGTCGTGACGGCGCAGGACGTGGCCGAAATCGTGGCGTCGCTGAGCGGCATCCCGGTGTCCGAGCTGACCACCGAAGACCGCGAGAAGCTGCTGCGGCTGGAAGACCGGCTGCGCGAGCGCGTGGTCGGCCAGGAGGAAGCGGTGCACGCGGTCGCCGAGGCCGTGCGGCTGGCCCGTGCCGGACTCAAGGAACCCGGCAAGCCGACAGCCACATTCCTCTTCCTCGGGCCCACCGGGGTAGGCAAGACCGAGCTCGCCAAAGCGCTCGCGGCCACCGTGTTCGGCAGCGAGGAGGCCATGGTGCGCATCGACATGAGCGAGTACGCCGAGCGCCACACGGTGGCTCGGCTGGTGGGCGCGCCACCCGGCTATGTGGGCTACGAGGAAGGCGGGCAACTCACCGAACGCGTGCGCCGGCGCCCATACTGCGTCGTGCTGCTAGATGAGATCGAAAAAGCACACAGCGAAGTGCACAACATCCTGCTGCAACTGTTCGACGAAGGCCGGCTCACCGACGGCAAGGGCCGCGTGGTCGACTTCACCAACACCGTCATCATCGCCACCAGCAACCTCGGCTCCGACGTGATCCAGCGCAATCTGACGGCCAAGGACCGTGAGATGCTCGACTATCCCGCGCTGCGCGACCGCCTGATGGAACTGCTGCGACACCACTTCCGCCCCGAATTCCTCAACCGGGTCGACGAGGTCGTGGTGTTCCACGCGCTGGGCCGCGAGCAGATCCGTGCCATCGTGGAACTCCAACTGCAGCGGGTCGCACGCACGGCGCAGCAGCAGGATCTGCACCTGAAATTCGACAAGTCTGTGGTCGACCACCTGGCCGAGGTCGGCTACGACCCGGAGTTCGGCGCGCGGCTGCTCAAGCGCAAGGTGCGCACCGAAGTCGAATCCAGGCTTGCCACCGCCCTCCTCAAGGGCGACCTGCCGCCGGGCTCCGATGCCATGCTGTCGTACGACCCCGCCACCAGGGAAGTGCGCATCGCGCAGGAGGTCGAGCACAAGGCGGCGGCATGACCAAGGAGACCGGGGCACAAGGATCCCGGGTCGCCTCAATGTCGGATGATGGGCCGACCATCACTCCCACTCGATCGTCGCCGGCGGCTTGGAACTCACGTCGTAGGTCACGCGGTTGATGCCGCGCACTTCGTTGATGATCCGGCCCGACACCTTCTTGAGCAGCGCATACGGCAGCTCGGCCCAGTCGGCGGTCATGAAGTCGCTGGTCTGCACGGCGCGCAGGGCCACCACGTAGTCGTAGGTGCGGCCGTCGCCCATCACGCCGACGCTCTTGACGGGAAGGAAGACGGTGAAGGCCTGGCTGGTGAGGTCGTACCAGGTCTTGCCGCTGGATTCATCGCGGAAGTTGCGCAGTTCCTCGATGAAGATGGCGTCGGCGCGGCGCAGCAGGTCGGCGTATTCCTTCTTCACCTCGCCCAGGATCCGCACGCCCAGGCCGGGGCCCGGGAACGGGTGGCGGTACACCATCTCGGGCGGCAGGCCGAGTGCCACGCCCAATTCGCGCACCTCGTCCTTGAACAGGTCGCGCAGCGGCTCCAGGAGCTTGAGGCCGAGCTGCTCGGGGAGGCCGCCGACGTTGTGATGGCTCTTGATGGTGACGGCCTTCTTGCTCTTGGCGCCGCCGGACTCGATCACGTCGGGGTAGATGGTGCCCTGCGCCAGGAAGGTGGCTCCCTTGTGCCCTGCCCCGCCGGCCTTGAGCTTGGCCGCCTCCTGCTTGAACACGGTGACGAACTCGCCGCCGATGATCTTGCGCTTGGCTTCGGGGTCGCTCACGCCGGCCAGCTTGCCGAGGAAGAGCTCACTGGCATCGACGCGGATCACTTTCGCGTGCAACTTGCCCTCGAACATCTCCATGACCATGTCGCCCTCGTTCAGGCGCAGCAAGCCATGGTCGACGAAGACACAGGTGAGCTGGTCGCCGATGGCGCGGTGGATCAGCGCCGCCGCCACCGACGAGTCCACGCCGCCCGACAGGCCGAGGATGACTTCCTCGTTACCCACCTGCTCGCGGATCTTCTGTACCGCCTCTTCGATGTGGTCGCGCATGACCCAGTCGGGCTTCGCTTCGCAGATGTTGAGCACGAAGCGCTCGAGGATGGCCTTTCCCTGCACGGTGTGCGTGACCTCGGGGTGGAACTGCACGGCGTAGTAGCGGCGCGCCTCGTCGGCCATGCCGGCGATGGGGCAGCTCTCGGTGCTGGCCATGAGCTTGAAGCCCGGTGGCAGCTCGGTCACCTTGTCGCCATGGCTCATCCACACGTTGAGCATGCCGTGGCCTTCGGGCGTGGTGAAGTCGGCGATGTCCTTGAGCAGCGCGGTGTGGCCGTGGGCGCGAACCGCCGCGAAGCCGAACTCCCGCTTGTGGCCGCCCTCGACCTTGCCGCCGAGCTGGTGGGCCATGGTCTGCATGCCGTAGCAGATGCCCAGCACGGGCACGCCGAGCTCGAACACCGCGGGCGGGCACTTGTCGGTGGTCTCCTCGTACACGCTGGCGTGGCTGCCCGAGAGGATCACGCCGCGCAGGTGACCGTCGGCGGCGTACTCGCGCACCCACTCGTCGGTCACGTCGCAGGGATGGACTTCGCTGAGCACATGCGCCTCGCGCACGCGGCGCGCGATGAGCTGCGTGACCTGGGAGCCGAAATCGAGGATGAGGATCTTGTCGTGAGTCATGGGCGCGCTTCGATGGAATGGATGCTTCGCTGAAACAACAAGGCCGGTGCACAGCACCGGCCTTGCCCTCGGAGTGGGTTCACTCCGCCCGGTAGTTGGGCGCTTCCTTGGTGATCTGCACGTCGTGCACGTGCGATTCGCGGATGCCGGCCGAGGTGATCTCGACGAATTCGGCCTTTTTCTTCATGTCGTCGATGGTGGCGCAGCCGCAATAGCCCATGCTGGCGCGCACGCCGCCGGCCATCTGGTAGATGATCGAGACGATGGAGCCCTTGTAGGGCACGCGACCCTCGATGCCCTCGGGCACCAGCTTGTCGGTGTTGGGGTTGCCGGTGGTCGATTCCTGGAAGTAGCGGTCGGCACTGCCCTGCTGCATCGCGCCGATGGAGCCCATGCCGCGGTAGCTCTTGTAGCTGCGGCCCTGGTACAGCACGATCTCGCCCGGCGCCTCTTCGGTGCCGGCGAACATGCTGCCCATCATCACGGTGCTGGCGCCCGCGGCGATCGCCTTGGCGATGTCGCCCGAGTAGCGCACGCCGCCGTCGGAAATGAGCGGCACGCCCGTGCCCTGCAGCGCGGTGGCCACGCTGTCGACCGCCATGATCTGCGGCACGCCCACGCCGGCCACGATGCGGGTGGTGCAGATCGAGCCCGGGCCGATGCCGACCTTGACCGCATCCGCGCCGGCTTCGACCAGCGCCAGCGCGGCGGCGCCGGTGGCGATGTTGCCGCCGACGACGTCGATCTGCGGGTAGTTCTGCTTCACCCAGCGGACGCGGTCGATCACGCCCTTGCTGTGGCCGTGCGCGGTATCGACCACGATCGCGTCGACACCGGCCTTGACCAGCGCCTCGACGCGCTCCTCTGTGCCGTCACCCACGCCGACCGCAGCGCCCACGCGCAGCCGGCCCGAGCCATCGCGCGCGGCGTTCGGGAAGGTGGTCTGTTTGGTGATGTCCTTGACGGTGATGAGGCCCTTGAGGCGCCAGTCGCCGTCGATGACCAGCAGCCGCTCGAGCTTGTGCTTGTTGAGCAGGGCCTTGGCTTCTGCCGGCGTGGTGCCTTCCTGCACGGTGATGAGCTTGGCGCGCGGCGTCATGATCTCGGTCACGGGCACGTCGTAGCGCGTCTCGAAGCGCAGGTCGCGGCCCGTCACGATCCCCACCACCTTGCCGCCGTCGATGACCGGGAAGCCCGAGATGCCCAGCTCTTCCGACAGTTGCAGCACCTGCAGCACCGTGTGCTGGGGCGTGATGACGACCGGGTCGCGCAGCACGCCGGATTCGTAGCGCTTCACCTTGGCCACCTCGGCCGCCTGCTGCTGGGCGGTGAGGTTCTTGTGGACGATCCCGATGCCGCCTTCCTGCGCGATGGCGATGGCCAGGCGCGCTTCCGTCACCGTGTCCATGGCCGCGGAGACCAGGGGCAGGTTGAGCGAGATGTTGCGGGAGAAGGCGGTGGCGAGGGAGGTGTCCTTGGGCAGGACCTGGGAGAAGGCGGGCACCAGCAACACGTCGTCGAAGGTGAGCGCTTTGCCAAGAAGGCGCATGGGTGAAGCTCCAAAAGACGGATTGTAACGATGGCGCGGGTTTTCCCACGCCGCGCCGGGCCTTCGTCCGGCAGCCGGCGTTGCGATTTGGTGGCAGTTTTGCGCGTCAGCCTCCCCTCGCGGCCGGCTTCGAGTGTTGCCAAACGTAAGGCGGGGCTACACTGCCGGGATGAAGTTCGCTCCTCTCTGTGTGCTCGCCTGCGCGCTCGCCCTGCCCCTGGCCGCCAGCGCCCAATGGCAATGGATCGACAACCAAGGCAAGAAGGTCTTCAGCGACCAGCCGCCGCCCGCCGACGTGCCCGAGAAGAACGTCCTGCGCCGTCCGGGCGGCAGGACGGCCACTGCGGTTCCCCCGGCCAATGCGCCCAAGGCAGACGCTGCCGCCACGCCCGCGCCCAAGGCAGCCGGGGTCGACAAGGAACTCGAGGAGAAGGCCCGCAAGGCCGAGGAGGCCGAGAAGGCCAAGCGCGCCGCCGAGGAGCAGAAGATCGCCAAGGCCAAGGCCGACAACTGCATCCGTGCGCGTCAGGGCAAGGCCACGATGGACAGCGGCATGCGCGTGGCGCGCATGAACGACAAGGGCGAACGCGAGATCATGGACGACCAGGCCCGCGCGTCCGAGCAGCGCCGGCTGCAGGACATCATCAACGCGGACTGCAAGTAGCCGGACCGAGGCCGGACGACGACTTCGAGCAAATCCGGCCGCAGCGCACACCCCGCCTGCATATCCAGCTATCAGAAAGATAGCAATTCCCACCTGCTGCCTTCTTGGCCTGCGTGCTCAGTAGCCGGCCTTGCCGCCCTGGCGACGTCGTGAGAACAAGCCCGCCGTGCGGCGGCCCTGGCGCTGGAAGCGCTCGCGACGCGCCACCTTGGGGTCGACGGCCAGAGGGCGGCACAGTTCCACGCGGTCGCCCGCGGCGAGCGTCCTGTCCCAATCGGCCGGGCGTCCCCACAAGCCGGGCTGCAGCGCCGCCCAGTCCAGTTGTGGATGCTGCCGCTGCAGCGTGCTCGCCTCGACAGCCTCGCGCAGCGTGCAGCCTGCGGGCAATTGCAGCACCTCCTCGAAGACCGTGCGCGGCGCCGGCGCGCAGCAGACCGTGACCTCGATCACGCGGGCTGGCCGTAGACCTGCTCGGCGCGCTTGACGAAGGCTTCGACCAGGCTCGACGCGATCTTGTCGAACACCGGGCCCACGAGCGCCTGCAGCGCGAAGTTGCTGAAGCCGTAGTGCAGGTCGAGCTCGACGCGGCAGGCGCGCTCGCCCTCCTCCCCGACGGGATTGAACTTCCAGACGCCGTCGAGGTTCGAGAACGGCCCGTCGACCAGCTTGAGCTGCACCTCGCGGCCCGGCACGTGCGTGTTGCGCGTGGTGAAGCTCTGGCGGATGCCGCCGAATGACAGGCCGACCTCGGCCGTCATGCCGGCCTCGTCCTGCTCGATCACGCGGGCGCGGTCGCACCAGGGCAGGAACTCCGGGTACCGGGCCACATCCGTGACCAACGCGTACATCTCTTCGGCGCTGTACCAGATGAGGACGGACTTGTGGACGCTTTTCATACAATCTGCACCGAGTGTGCGTGCCGATTGTATGAATGCCATGCGCCCCAACATTGACAGACATGGCCACCAAGAAATCAGAGACCCCCGGCAACGCGCGCATCGCCGACAACAAGAAGGCCGCGTTCAACTACTTCTTCGAGGAGCGCTTCGAGGCCGGGATGGTGCTCGAGGGCTGGGAGGTGAAAGCCCTGCGCGAGGGCAAGGTGCAGCTCACCGACGGCTATGTCGTGATCCGTGACGGCGAGATGTTCATCATCGGGTGCCAGATCAACCCGCTGCGCAGCGCCTCCACCCACGTCAACCCCGATGCGGTGCGGACCAAGAAGCTGCTCCTGCACAAGGAACAGATCAAGCGCCTCACCGGCAAGGTCGAGCAGAAGGGCTACACGCTGGTGCCGATCAATCTCCACTGGAAGGCCGGCAAGGTGAAGTGCGACATCGCGCTGGCCAAGGGCAAGGCGGAGCACGACAAGCGCGACGTCATCAAGGATCGCGAAGGCAAGCGCGAGGTCGAGCGCGCGATGAAGAACCGCCAGCGCTGATTTTTTGGCCGGGCATGGAATAAAGCGCCTCGCCCGGCTGTTCATGCAGTCGGAAAGCGCGCTTCCCGCGCCGCCGCCATCAACCCGACACCCGCATGACCGACGGCACGGCCGCCCTCGTGGCCCACATCCCCAGCCTGCGCCGCTATGCACGCGCGCTGACGGGCGACGCGTGGACGGCCGACGACCTGGTGCAGGACACGCTCGAACGCGCCTGCGACAAGTGGCGCCTGTGGAGCGCGGGCACGGACCTGCGCGCCTGGCTGTTCACGCTGATGCACAACCTCTTCGTCAACCAGGTCCGGCGGGCGCCGCCGCATCGCGCCTCGGTGGACGTCGACGAACTCGCCGAGCGCCTGCCTGCCGCCGACGCGCTGCCGGACCGCCGGATCGACCTGCAACGCTGCCTGCTCCAGTTGCCCGACGAGCAGCGGGCAGTGCTGCTGCTGGTGGCGCTCGAAGACCTTTCCTACGACGAGGTCGCGCGCATCCTCGGCGTGCCGGCCGGCACCGTGATGTCGCGCCTGTCGCGCGCTCGCAGCCGGTTGCGCCAGCTGATGGAGGGCGCGGGCCCGGCCCCTGCACCCGCCCGCGCCCCACTGCGACGCCTCAAGTGATCCGTTGGCCATGAGCACCCCATCCCTGCCCCCCGACACGCCGACCGAGCCTGACGACTGGGCCACCCAGCGCGAGGCGCTGCGCGGGCTTCACCGCGAGGTGCTGGCCGAGCCCGTGCCGCCGGCCCTGCAGGCCGCCGCCGGGCGTCTCGCCCGCCGCCGGGCGACGATCGACCGTCGCGCCCGCTGGGCGACTTGGAGCGGCATGGCCGCGGCCGTGCTGCTCGCCTTCGGTGTCGGCTGGGTTGCCAACGGACAGTGGCAGGCGCGCCCGGCGACGGCCATGGCACGGGCGCCGGCGGCGCAGAATTTCGTGCGCGAGGCGGCCTCGGCCTACGTGGTCTATTCGCCCGAGAAGCGGCACCCCGTCGAGGTGGCCGCCAGCGAGCAGCAGCACCTGGTGCAATGGCTGTCGCGCCGGCTCGACCGTCCGCTCAAGGTGCCCGATCTGTCGGCGCAGGGCTACGCGCTCGTCGGCGGCCGTCTGCTGCCGGGCGACGATGGGGCGCGGGCACAGTTCATGTTCGAGAACGCAGCCGGACAGCGGGTGACGCTGTATCTCGGCGCGTTGGACGACAAGGCCGCACCGGCCGCCTCCGCCAGCTCGGAAACAGCCTTACGCTTCGCGTCGTCGAACGCGGTGTCGAGCTTCTATTGGGTCGACCGCGGCTTCGGCTACGCGCTGAGTGCACCCTTGCCGCGCGACGCCCTGCTGTCTCTCGCGACCGAGGTGTACCGCCAGCTATGACCACGGGCCGCCTCCACCGGCGGCCTACACTGCCCTGCCCTTTGTTCAACCAAGGAGAAAATCCAATGAAACTGCTCAGTGCTTCGATCCTCGCGGCCGCCCTGCTCGCCGGCTGCGGCAGCATGTCGGGCTCGCCCGCCCCCGACACGCCGACCCGCACCGTCGACGGCGTGCTCATCGGCCCGACCGGCATGACGCTCTACACCTTCGCACGCGACACCGCCGGCAGCGGCAAGTCGGTCTGCAATGCGCAGTGCGCCACCAACTGGCCGCCGCTGATGGCGCCCGAGGCGGCCAAGCCCATGGGGGGCTATTCGGTCGTGGTGCGTGACGACGGCAAGAAGCAGTGGGCCTACAAGGGCCAGCCGCTGTATTACTGGGCCAAGGACGCCAAGGCCGGCGACCGCACCGGCGACGGCATGCTGCAAGGCGCCTGGAAGGTGGCGCGTCCCTGAATCGGGCCCGCATGGGCCATGAAAAAGCCGACCCTCGGGTCGGCTTTTTCTTGCGCACACATCAGAAGGAAATCGGCGTGCAGCGCCCGTCCGTGCTGCGCAGATTGCTATCAATTCAATAGCGATTGCAGCCGAAGGCCCATCAGCAGCGGCCCTTCTTGGCCTGCCCCGGCGGGCAGTGGTAACCGCCGTGCGGACCGTCATCGTCATGGTGGCCCTTGTGGCGGCCCGGCCCGCGACGCCAGTCGGGCTCGACCCAGCGCCATCCGCCGTCCGCCGGCACCCAGCGGCCGGGCACGTAGTCGTAGTCCGGTCGGGCAGCCTGCCAGTAGCCAGCCCGCCAGGCGTAGGCATTGCCGGCCCATTGCCAGTGCCCCGGCACCCAGACCTGCCCGGGGCGCGGGCCCGGCATGCGCTCCATGCGCGGAGGCGGCGGGGCCACGGTCACGAGCCCGGGCACGTTGATGTTGATGGACACCTGGGCGCCGGCGCCGATCGGTGCCGCCGCAGCGGCCAGGGCCAGCACGAGGATGGAGAACTTGGTAGTCATCGTGGATCTCTGTGGTTGTGGCACCCCGCTCAACGCAGCGCGCAGGCCGGGCGTTGTCGGACGGCGCCGCTCGGCGGGCCATGGACGGCGCTTTGCAGCGGACCCGGCGCGCAGGCGCCGCATGCCGGGCTCAACGCCCGTCGCGCGCCGCCAGCTCGCACAGCGCTTCACAGCGCGTCGCCGCTGCGATGGCCGATACGCGCTGTGAAGCGCTGTGCGAGCT
>SCOE01000012.1 GCA_005503065.1 Comamonadaceae bacterium ALPHA2B | reverse complement strand
CACCCGCGCTCGCCCCTCCTCCCGTCTCCTGCTGAACGCGGCGCCTTGCGCCGTCGGCCCCGTCGCAGCCTCGCTGCGATGGACGATCGTTCCTGCCGGAGACGTCCATGAGTCCCCTTTTTCCTTTTTTCCTTCGGATGCGACGCGAGCGTCCTGCGCGAGGCGGCGCATGACGCACCCCGACACCGCCCTGTTTCTCCTGATGACTGCCGGCCCCTCACCCGCACACTGGCTGTTGACCATCGCTTGCGCGATCGCCGAGGGCGGCGCCTGGCTGTGCGCCGGCCTGATGGGCTGGGCCGCCTGGCGTCAGCCGCGCGAGCGCGGCTACCTGCTGGCGGCGCTGGCGGCTGCCGGCGCCGCATCCTTCGTGGCACACGGGCTGGCGGACAGGATCGGCCTGCCGCGGCCCTTCATGCTGGGCTTGGCCCCCGCCTACATCGAGCACGGCGCCAGCCACGCCATGCCCAGCACCCATGCCACGGTGATGTTCTTCATCGCGTTCGCGCTTGCGGCCCGGCCCGGCCTGCGCCGCTGGGCGCCGGCGGCGGCGGTGCTGGCGCTCGCCACCGGCTGGGCACGCGTCTACGCGGGTGTGCATTTCCCCTCGGACATTGCCGGCGGGCTGGTGCTCGCGCTTGGCGTGCAGGGCCTGTTCATGACGCT
Organism: Comamonadaceae bacterium ALPHA2B; assembly: GCA_005503065.1. GTDB lineage: Bacteria > Pseudomonadota > Gammaproteobacteria > Burkholderiales > Burkholderiaceae_C > Xenophilus. Next base: position 124,404 of record SCOE01000012.1, on the reverse strand, counting down.
GCAATGGCTTGCGACACGGTGGCTGGCACCTGCGTTCGCGCGCATCCAGCAAGCCGCCGAGCCGACGCACCGGCGGGCGCCGTGAACGAGGCACGTCGCCCCATCCTCCGCCAGCGCCCCTCGACCATGAGCGCCCTGCCCACGCCCCCGCCGCGCCTCGCGCCCGTCAGCGCCGGACCCGTCCCGCAGGCCAACCGCGCGCCCAGCGCGCCGAGCCTGTCCTGCGTGGTTCCCTGCTTCAACGAAGCGGCCAACCTGCGCCACCTCCTGCCGCTGCTGGAAAGCACGCTCGAACAGAGCGGCTTGCGGTGGGAGGTGATCGTGGTCGACGATGGCAGCACCGACGCCACCGCGGTGGTGGCGCGCGAGTGGTGCCAGCTCGCGGGCTTTCGCTGCCTGAGCCTGTCGCGCAACTTCGGCAAGGAGGCCGCGCTGAGCGCGGGCCTGGCCGCTGCGCGCGGCGATGCGGTGGTGCTGCTCGACGGCGACCTCCAGCATGCACCACAGCTGATCCTGTCGATGGTGGGCCACTGGCGCGCAGGGGCCGAGGTGGTGTACGCCGTGCGCGAGAACCGTGCCGACGAGGCCGCCTTCAAGCGCTGGGGCAGCCACCTTTTCTACCTGCTCATGAACGCGGCGAGCCGCGTGCCTCTGCCGGAGGACGCGGGCGACTTCCGCCTGATGGACCGCAAGGTGGTCGACGCGCTGCTGTCGCTGCCCGAGCGCAGCCGCTTCATGAAGGGCCTGTATGCCTGGGTGGGCTTTCGCGCCGTCGCCCTGCCCTACACGCCCGCGCCGCGCGCGCAGGGCCGCAGCCGCTTCGGGGCGCTGCGCCTGCTGCACCTGGCGCTCGACGGGCTGACCTCCTTCACCACCTGGCCCTTGCGGCTGATCAGCATCCTGGGCCTGGTGATGGCGCTGCCGGCCCTGGGCTACGGCACCTACCTGGTGCTCGACCACCTGGTCGCGGGCAACCCCGTGCCGGGCTGGACCACCATCGTCGTCAGCCTCATGTTCTTCATCGGCATCCAGATGCTGTCGCTGGGCGTGGTGGGCGAGTACGTCGGGCGGATCTTCGAGGAGGTCAAGGGCCGGCCGCTCTTCGTGGTGCGCGAGCAGAGCGGCGAGGGCCTGAAGGAGACGCCGCCATGACGCTCGCGCCGGTGCGCTCGCGCGGCGCACGCGGCGATGCGGCCTTTCTGCTGGTGGCGGCGCTGTGGCTGGCGTGGAGCATGGGCTGGCGGCCGCTGATGTCGCCCGACGAGGGCCGCTACGCGAGCGTGGCCTACGCCATGCTGCAGTCGGGCGACTGGCTGGTGCCACGGCTCAACGGCCTGCCCTTCTTCCACAAGCCGCCGCTGTTCTACTGGATCGGCGCCGCGGCCATGGCCGTCGCCGGTCCGCACCCCTGGGTGGCGCGGCTGCCTTCGCTGGCGGGGGCCTGGCTGGCTGCAGGCGCGCTGTTCTGGTTCCTGCGCCGCCACGGCAACCGCGCACAGGCCCGGCTCGCGACCGCCGTGCTGTGCAGCGCGCCCTTCTTCTATGTGGGCGCGCAGTTCGCCAACCTCGACATGCTGGTCGCGGGATGCATCAGCGCCTGCGTGCTGGCGGCCGCCGATGCCGCCCTGGCCTGGGAGCGCGGGCTGCCGTGGCGCAGCGCGCTGGCGCTCGCCTTCGCAAGTGCCGCCCTGGGCCTGCTGGCCAAGGGCCTGATCGGCGTGGTGCTGCCGGCAGGCGTTCTCGTGCTCTGGGCGCTCGCCAGCCGGCGGCCGCGCGTGCTGCGCCTGGCCGCGTGGTGGCCGGGCTGGCTGCTGTTGCTGGCCATCGCCGGGCCGTGGTTCGTGGCCATGCAGCGGCACTTCCCGGCCTTCTTCGATTACTTCGTCGTCACGCAGCATTTCCGGCGCTTTGCGGCAAGCGGGTTCAACAACGAACACCCGTTCTGGTTCTACCTGCCGGTGCTGCTCGGCCTGTGCCTGCCATGGACGGCCTGGCTGCCGGCCGCCGGGCGGCGAGCCGGGGGCCGGCTCGACGACATCGACCTGCTCATGCTGGCGTGGGCCGCGGTCGTCGTGCTGTTCTTCTCGCTGCCGCGCTCCAAGCTCATCGGCTATGTGCTGCCCGCCCTTCCGCCGCTCGCCGCCGGCATCGCGAGGATCGCAGCGGCCGGAACGGCCGGCCGGCGGCTGCTCGCCCCGACGGCCGGCTTCGCGGCGCTGGCCTGCCTGGGCAGCGTGGTGCTGGCCGCCCGCCTGGGAACGCCGCCCGATGCCACCCTCCGCCTGCCTGCCGGCCAGGCCATCGCGCCGGGCGACCGCGTGGTGATGCTCGACCAGTATTTCTATGAACTGCCGCTCTACTGGCGGCTGCCGGCGCCCGCGACCGTGGCAGCCGACTGGCGGCCGGAGGTCGCCCAGGCCCGCGACAACTGGCGCAAGGAATTGGCCGATGCCGCAGCGTTCGATCCCGCGGCCGCCATGCGCCTGCTGCAGCCGGTCGAGGCGCAACCCGCCTCGATCTGCGGCGGCGCGCGCACCTGGGTCATCGGTGCACCGGATGCACAGCGCATCGCCCCGTGGGTACTCGGCATGGGACTGGTCAGCTTCAACGCCCACCTCGCCGTATGGCGCCACGACGGCCGGCCGGGCGAAGGGGCGGACTGCCTGTCGCACGGTGGCACGCCCGGCGCCCTTCCGCCGACGGGGGCGCCGGGATGAACGCACGGACACCATCGACCGGCGCTGGCGAAGTTCGCACCCTGTGCGTCTGTGCCGACGACTTCGGCCTGTCGGAGGGCATCAACCAGGCGGTGCTGGCGCTCATCGAACGCGGTGCCGTCACGGCCACCAGTTGCATGGTGCTGCGCTCAGCCTGGCTGCCCGGCGCGCGCCGGCTGCGCGTGCTGCCGGCGGAGCAGGCCGACGTGGGCCTGCACCTGGACCTGACGGCAGTGGACCCCTCGCCCGCCGAGGCCGCCCTGCGCGGCCTGGTGCTGCGCAGCTTCGCGCGCCGGCTCGACCTGGCGGCGGTGCGTGCCGCGATCGATGCGCAACTCGACAGCTTCGAACAGGCGATGGACCGCGCACCCGCCCATGTCGACGGCCACCGCCACGTGCACCAGCTGCCGGGCGTGCGCGAGCAACTGGCCGAGGCCCTGGCGGCGCGCTACCCCGCGGCACCGCCGTGGCTGCGGAGCACGCGGCCGGCCGGCCCGCCGATGTCGGTGCCGGCCAAGCAGCGCCTGATCCATGCGCTGGGTGGCAGCGGGCTGGAGGCACTGGCGCGCCGCCGCGGCCTGCCCATGAGCCGGCACCTGCTCGGTGTGTACGGCTTCGGCGCAGGAGGCAGCGCCTACGGGCATCGCCTGCAGGCCTGGCTGGCGCAGGGCGGTGACGGCGACGTGCTCATGTGCCATCCGTCGATGTGGGCCGTCGACGGCGACGCGGTCGGCGAAGCCCGCGTGCAGGAGCGGTCGGCGCTCGCGCTGCTGAAGCCCTCGATGCAGGTGGCCGACGTTCAGGTGCATCTGCGTCCGCTGTCGCAAACGCTGTTTCGGGCCCGGCCCCGGCCCGGGGACAGGACCACCGCCTAGGCACGCGGCTCGCAGCGCACCGCGTCCCCCACGCGCAGCACGCCGCCGGCGATCACCCGGGCGGTCATGCCGCCGTGGCCCCGCAGCGCGTTGTAGCCGCCCGGGCCCAGCAGTTCCTCCATGCGCGAGCAGGGCTCGCACGGGCCGCTGAGCTCCAGCACCACCGACTCGCCGATGAGCAGCGCCATCGGCTGGTCGCGGAACAATGCACGCGCGGCGATCAGGTTCAGGCCCGACACCACGAGGTTGCGCCGCAAATCCGCGGCCTGCACATCGGCACGCGCCGCCAGCGCGGCGATCACGGGCAGGTGCTCGGCCTGCAGCAGCGTGACCTGGCGCTTGCCGCCCACCGTCGCAGCCCGCGCGCTGCGGTCGCCATCCAGGCCGCGGCCGGCGATGGCGGTCACTTCATGCACGGTCTGCACCGGCGCACGCCGGGCGGGCCTCAGGTGGATCGCCTCCAGCCGGCCCGGCCGGGCAAATTGTCGGGTCAGCGTGCGCAGGTCCAGGTCCATGCGGCATTGTGGCGACCTCTCCAGCGCGGGTGTATTGCTTCTCTTTTGATAGCATGAGGCGCACACGCCACGGGCGCTATAGCCACTTTTTGCTCGAAACATCATGCCCACGGACCCCGCCCCGCCGCACCCGCGCCGCCGCTGGCCGTGGGTGCTGGCGCTGGCGGCATCGGCCGTGGGCGCGCTGCTGGGCCTGCGCGAGGCAGGCCTGCTCGTGCTGCCGCCGCGCCACGATCCCTTCGCGCCGCTCGACGTCGCGGAGGCGCCCAACTGGCTCACGCCGCTGAAGCTGCGGCGCACGCGCGCCGACCCGGCCGCGTGCAGGGCGGCGCTGCAGCAAGCCGGCCTGCGTTTCGACGCGGTGCCCGACCGGCCGCTGCAACACGGCTGCGGGTTCGAGAACGCGGTGCGCCTGCGCGCCGGCCGCGAGGTGGCGCTGAGCGCACCCACGCTGCTGAGCTGCCCTGCCGCCCTCTCCTTCGCGCTGTGGGAGCGGCACGAACTGCAACCGCTGGCACGCCAGCATTTCGGGCGGCCGGCCGCCTCGGTGCAGCACCTGGGCAGCTACGCCTGCCGCGACATCAACAGCGGCGACGGACGCGCAACAGGGCGGCGCAGCCGCCATGCCACCGCCGACGCGCTCGACGTCGCGGGGGTCACGCTGGAGGGCGGGCGCACGCTGGTCCTGCGGCGCGACGCGGCGCGGCCCTGGTCCGACGGGCGCGGCGCCACCGACCCGGTGCAGGCCTTCTTCTTCGACCTGCATGCCGGCGCCTGCCGCAGCTTCGATGGCGTGCTGGGCCCGGGCTACAACGCGGTGCATGCCGACCACTTCCACCTGGAGGTCGGCGGCTGGCCGATGTGCCGATGAGCGACCGGCCCCCACGCTGACCGCGTAGCATGCAGGCCCCGCCGCCCTCCTCGCGATCCGCCTTGCGTTCCCCCCACGACTTCTCCCTGCACCACCCGCTGGCCTTCTGGGCCGGCTGCCTCGCCATCATCGGCGGCGTGCTGGCGCATGCGCCCATGTTCCTCATGGGCCGCCACACCGGCTACGAGATGGTGGGCATGGAGATGGACACGCCCATGCTGGTGGGCATGGCCATGATCCCGCTGGGCGTTTTGCTTGCGGCCTACGGACTGATGCCCCGCATCGCACAACTTCGCGCGCGCCTGCATCCCGGCCAGCCCCTGCAGTTCCACCTGGCCGATGGCGTGCCGCTCAACGCCGAGCACTGGAAGCTCGTCGTGGTGCTGGTCGTGGCGCTGGCGGTGGACGTGCTCAAACCCGCGACGCTGGGCTTCGTCATGCCGGGCATGACGCGCGAATACGCGATCAGCAAGGAGACGGCAGGCATCCTCGCGCTGGTGGCACTCACCGGCACCACCGTCGGCTCGGTGCTCTGGGGCCGGCTGGCCGACGTGTTCGGGCGCCGCTCGGCGATCCTGCTGTCGGCGCTGATGTTCATCGGTACGGCCATCTGCGGCGCGATGCCCAGCTTCGGCTGGAACCTGGCGATGTGCTTCCTCATGGGCGCCTCGGCCGGCGGGCTGCTGCCGATCGCCTTCACGCTGATGGCCGAGACGGTGCCCGCCGCGCACCGCGGCTGGCTGCTGGTGGCGCTGGGCGGCATCGGAACCTCGGCCGGCTACCTGCTGGCCGCGGGGTCGGCCGACCTGCTGGTGCCCCTGTTCAGCTGGCGCGCGCTGTGGCTGCTGGGCCTGCCCACGGGGCTGCTGATCATCTTCCTGGGGCGCTACATCCCCGAGTCGCCGCGCTTCCTGGCCAATGCGGGGTTGCCCGAGGCGGCGCGTGCCGTGCTGGCGCGCTTCTCGGGCGCCGCGGCAGCCGCTTCCCCGGCCGACGCCGCCGTCGTGGTGGAGCCCGAGCCACCGGCCGGCGGCGTGGGTGCGCTGCTGCGCGGCCCGCATGCGCGCATCACCTGGGGGCTGATCGTCTGCGGGCTGGCCTGGGGCCTGGCGAACTTCGGCTTCCTGCTGTGGCTGCCGACCAACCTGGGCGCGATGGGCATGGACCCGGGTGCGGCCAACGCGCTGCTGGCGCGCTCGGCGCTGCTGGCGCTGCCCGGGACGGCACTCGTGATCTGGCTCTACCACCGGTGGAGCAGCGTGAAGGCGCTGGTGCTCTTCATCGCACTGACAGCCCTCGCGCTGGCCCTGTTCGGCGCGCTGGCCGTGCTGCGGGTGCAATCGCCGGCCGCGATGGTGGCGGCCACGGCGCTGCTGCTGCTCAGCGCCAGCGGCGTGATCGCGATGCTGATCCCCTACGCCGCCGAGATCTACCCGGTACATCTGCGTGGCACGGGCTCGGGCCTGATCGCGGCAAGCTCCAAGGCCGGCGGCATCCTCGGCGCGGGCTTCGGCGTGCTGGGCGTCTTCGGCCACCTGGCGCTGTCGGCCACGCTCATCGCCGTGCCCATGGCCGCGGCGGCGCTGCTGCTGGGCCTCGCCGGGGTCGAGACACGCGGACGCCGGCTGGAAGAAATCCAGTCCGACCTCGCGGCCGGTGCGGCCACGCCTGCGGACAGGGCGGGCAGTTCCTAGAATCGAGGGTTCGCGCCCCGCTGCCCTTTATCCGGCAAGGGGCATCCAGGGGCCTGCGGGCCGCATGGATGCTGGTGCATATGCTTATCCGCATAAGGCGCGAACCAGAAAATCGTTTGCTTTCATAAGCGCTGCCTCTAGAGTTCCGCCTTCCTCCGAAGGCTGGCGCCTGCGGCCGCGCCGCCACCTCCCGACGGGCCTTCCGACCGCCACACGATGTACCAGTACACAGATTTCGACCGCCAGTTCGTGCGCCTGCGGGCTGCGCAATTCCGCGACCAGCTCGAGCGCTGGCAAGCGGGCAAGCTGCCCGAAGACGAGTTCCGCCCGCTGCGCCTGCAGAACGGCTGGTACGTGCAACGCTACGCGCCGATGCTGCGGGTGGCCGTGCCCTACGGCGAACTCGGCAGCCGCCAGCTGCGTGTGCTGGCGAAGATCGCGCGCGAGTACGACGAGCCCGAGGCCGAGGTCTACAAGACCGCCATCGAGACCCAGGGCAAGCTGGGCTCGCACAAGCTGCCCACGCACTACGCCCACTTCACCACGCGCCAGAACGTCCAGTACAACTGGATCCCGCTGGCCAGGTCGGCCGACGTGATGGACCTGCTGGCCTCGGTCGACATGCACGGCATCCAGACCAGCGGCAACTGCATCCGCAACATCACCAGCGACGAGCGCGCCGGCGTGGCGGTCGACGAGGTGGTCGACCCCCGCCCCTACGCCGAGATCATGCGGCAGTGGAGCACGCTGCACCCCGAATTCGCCTTCCTGCCGCGCAAGTTCAAGATCGCGATCACCGGCGCCGCCGAGGACCGCGCCGCCACCGGCTGGCACGACGTCGGCCTGAAGTTGCTCAAGAACGAAGCCGGCGAGATCGGCTTCCGCGTGCAGGTGGGCGGCGGCATGGGCCGCACGCCGATCGTGGGCACGGTGCTGCGCGAGTTCCTGCCCTGGCAGCAGATCATGAACTACCTCGAGGCCGTGATCCGCGTCTACAACCGCTACGGCCGCCGCGACAACATCTACAAGGCCCGCATCAAGATCCTGGTGAAGGCCGAGGGCCAGCGCTACATCGATGACGTCGAGGCCGAGTACAAGCAGATCCTCGAGCACGATGGCGCGCCGCACACCATCACCCAGGCCGAATTCGACCGCGTGGCCGCGTCCTTCGTGCCGCCGGCGCTCTCCCAGCGCGTGTACCAGAGCGCCGAGGCGACCGACGCCGCGCTGCGCGAGCAGGCGGCCGACGACGTGCAGTTCGCCCGCTGGCTGCAGCGCAACGTCGCGCCGCACAAGAACCCCGCCCTGCGCGCCGTGACGCTGTCCTTCAAGCGGCTGGGCCAGGCGCCGGGCGATGCCAACGCCGACCAGCTCGACACCGTGGCCGCGCTGGCCGACCGCTTCTCGGCCGGCGAAGTGCGCGTGACGCACGACCAGAACGTGCTCCTGCCCTGGGTGCACGCCGAAGACCTGCACGCGCTGTGGCTCGCCGCCCGCGCGGCAGGATTCGCCAGCGCCAACGTGCACCTGCTGACCGACATGATCGCCTGCCCCGGCGGCGACTTCTGCGCGCTGGCCAATGCACGCTCGATTCCCGTGGCCGAAGCCATCACCGAGCGCTACCAGGACCTGGACGAACTCGACGACCTGGGCGAGATCGACCTGCACATCAGCGGCTGCATCAACAGCTGCGGCCACCACCACAGCGGCCACATCGGCATCCTCGGCGTCGACAAGGACGGCAAGGAGTGGTACCAGGTCACGCTGGCCGGCTCCGACGGTTCCGACCTGAGCGGCCCCGCGCAGGCGGGCAAGGTGGTCGGCCCCTCGTTCTCGGCGGCCGAGGTGCCGGACGTGATCGAGGCGGTGCTCAACACCTACCGCGACACCCGCAACGCGGGCGAGACTTTCATCGACACGCTGCGCCGCGTCGGCCACGATCCCTTCAAGGCGGCCGCCAACGGTGCGCGCTTCAAGGCCGAGGAGGTGTCGGCATGAACCGGACCCTCAAGATCCTCGCGGCCGAGGAACACGTCGACGACGGCGACCCGAAGGTGCTGCAACTCGCCAACGACGCCGATCCGCTCGCGATCGAGAACTGCCTGCAGGACGTCGAGCGCATCGACCTCGAGTTCCCCAAGTTCACGGACGGCCGCGCCTACAGCCAGGCCTTCCTGCTGCGCCGGCGCCTGGGCTTCACCGGCGACATCCGCGCCACCGGCGACGTGCTGATCGACCAGCTGGTGCAGATGCAGCGCACCGGCTTCTCGAGCGCGGTGCTCAAGGAAGGCGTCGACGCCTCGGCTGCGCAACGCCAGTTCGACCGCTTCGCCGCCTACTACCAGGGCGATGCGCAGCAGCCCGAGCCGCTGTTCGCGCGCGACTGAGCCGCTCAAAAAACGAAAAGTGCAATCGGCCGCCAGCGCCCGCCAGACGGGCCTGGCGGCCGAATTCGTCACGTTCGTGACGATCGGCAGCTGATACCCCAGTCGCGATGAAAAAATAGCCGTTCGGACTGAGCTTGGCCTGTCCTGAGCCTGTCGAAGGGTCGAAGTCCTGCGCAGCGCTTCGACAGGCTCAGCGTGAACGGGCTCATGTTTTTGGGCACCATCCGGTTTCGGCCGCCTGCGCCCGTTGCGCCACCGCCTCATGCCGCATCGCATGCGCCTGTCCGTCTTATCCGGATTCGCGCCCCGATCCCCCCGAAACCCGCATGAACACTGGCGCATTTGCTTATCCGCATAAAGCGCGAACTAAAAGATCGTTTGCTTTCATAAGGGTGCTCCCTAAAGTGCGGGCCTCGGGTGCCGGCGCCACGCACGGCGACCTGCTCCAACGGATTACTCGCCCCATGAGCATCGACCTCGCAGACATCAACGACCGCCTCGGCCGCCATGCCGAAGGCCTGGTCGACTGGGCCCTCGGCCTGGGCCAGCCGGCCATCGTCACCACCAACTTCCGGCCCTTCGAGGCGGTGATCCTGCACCTCGTCACGCGGGTGCAGCCCGAGGTGCCGGTGGTCTGGATGGACAACGGCTACAACACCGAGGCCACCTACCGCTTCGCCGACGAAGTGACCGAGCAGCTCAAGCTGAACCTCAGGATCTACCTGCCGCGCCGCTCGCGCGCGCATCGCGAGGCCGTGGACGGCCCGACGCCCGCGCTGGACGACCCGCGCCACGCGGCCTTCACCGAGGAAGTGAAGCTCGAGCCCTTCGCCCGCGCCCTGCGCGAGACCGCGCCGAAGGTCTGGTTCACTGCCCTGCGCGCCACCGACACCGCCGTACGCGCCCAGATGGACCCGGTGAGCCTCAACCCCGACGGCCTCATCAAGGTCGCGCCGCTGCTGCACTGGTCGTCCAAGGACCTGTACGAATACTGCGAGAAGCACGGCCTGCCCAACAACTTCGACTACGTGGACCCGACCAAGGGCGAAGACAACCGCGAGTGCGGTCTGCATCTGAGCCATTGAGAAGACGCGTACGAACAGCCGAACGCAGAGGTCGCAAAGATCACGCAGAAATCGCAGAGAAAACCAGTTTTTTGAGTTCTTCTCTGCGCTCTCTGCGAATCCTCTGCGCCCTCTGCGTTCGGCTCCCGCTCCCGACCCCGACCCCATGAACGCCCGCACCGAACCCGACCTGCTGCAAGCCGCCACGACGATGCATTCGCCTGCCCGCCTGTCCAACACGCACCTCGACGCACTCGAGGAAGAAGCGATCTTCATCCTGCGCGAAGTCGCCGCAGCCTTCGAGCGCCCGACGCTGCTCTTCTCGGGCGGCAAGGACTCGCTGGTGCTGCTCAAGTGCGCCGAGAAGGCCTTTGGCACCGGCCGCCTGCCCTACCCGCTGCTGATGATCGACACCGGCCACAACTTCCCCGAAGTGACCGCCTTCCGCGACCAGCGCGCGAAGGAACTGGGTGCCGAGCTGATCGTGCGCAGCGTGGAAGACTCGATGGCGCGCGGCACCGTGCGCCTGGCGCACCCGGGCGAGTCGCGCAACGTGCACCAGTCGGTCACGCTGCTCGAAGCCATCGAGGAATTCCGCTTCGACGCGCTGATCGGCGGCGCGCGCCGCGACGAGGAGAAGGCCCGTGCCAAGGAGCGCATCTTTTCCCACCGCGACGCCTTCGGCCAGTGGCAGCCCAAGGACCAGCGCCCCGAGCTGTGGACGCTGTTCAACACCCGGCTCGCCCCGGGCGAGCACTTCCGCGTCTTCCCGATCAGCAACTGGACCGAGCTGGACGTGTGGCAGTACATCGAGCGCGAGGCGATCGAGCTGCCCTCGATCTACTACACGCACCAGCGCGAGGTGGTCGAGCGCAAGGGCCTGCTGATGCCGGTGACCGAACTCACGCCGCCGCGCGACGGCGAGAAGGTGGAGCTGCGCAACGTGCGCTTCCGCACCGTGGGCGACATCACCTGTACTGCGCCGGTCGAGAGCCTGGCCGCCGATGCGGGCGACGTGGTGATCGAGACGCTGGCCGCCGAGGTGAGCGAACGCGGCGCGACGCGCATGGACGACAAGACATCCGAGGCTTCCATGGAGAAGCGCAAGAAGGACGGGTATTTCTGATGACCACTGCTACGAAATCGATAGCTGCTCCCGCAGGCGCCGCGGGCGCTGCAGGCACTTTTGGCTTTGAATCTACCGCCCAGGGCGACACCGGCACCGCGCTGCGTTTCATCACCTGCGGCAGCGTGGACGACGGCAAGAGCACGCTGATCGGCCGCCTGCTGGTCGACAGCAAGACGGTGCTGCAGGACCAACTGGCCGGCGTGCAACGCAACGGCGAAACCGACCTGGCCCTCCTGACCGACGGCCTCTCGGCCGAGCGCGAACAGGGCATCACGATCGACGTCGCGTATCGCTACTTCTCGACCGCCAAGCGCAAGTTCATCATCGGCGACGCGCCGGGCCACGAGCAATACACCCGCAATATGGTGACGGCCGCGTCGAGCGCCGATGCCGCGGTGGTGCTGGTCGACGCGACCAAGCTCAAGTGGGCGGCCGAGGTTGGGGATGGCGAGGTCGTCGTGCGCGACCTGCTGCCGCAGACGCGCCGCCACACCCTGCTGGCGCACCTGCTGCGCGTGCAGTCGATCGTGGTGGCCGTGAACAAGCTCGACGCCATCGACGACGCGGAACTGGCCTTCGAACGCATCAGCGCGGCACTCAACGCTTTCGCCGAGCAGGCCGGCGTCCAACTCGCCGCCATCGTGCCCGTGTCGGCCCTCAAGGGTTGGAACGTGACCTCGCGTCACAGCGAGGGCAGCACCGGCTGGGCCGGTTACGCAGGCCCGAGCCTGCTCGAACTGCTCGAGGGCCTGCCGGTCACCGCACAGGACGACGCCGTGCCCTTCGCCTTCCCGGTGCAGTGGGTCGAGAAGTTCTCGGGCTCGTCGGACACCAGCCAGGGGCGCCGGATCTTCTGGGGCCGCGTGGCCAGCGGCCAGGTCGTGCCCGGCCAGCGCATCGCCATCCTGCCCAGCGGGCAGCACGCGGCCGTGGCACGCGTGCTCACGCACACGCGGCAGGAGCGCGGCGTGCATGCCGGCCACAGCGCCGGCATCGTGCTCGACCGCGAGGTGGACGTGTCGCGCGGCGACTGGCTGCTCGAGCCCGAGGCCTTCCAGCCCGTGCGCGAGATCACCGCCACCGTGGCCTGGCTCGACGACGAGCCGCTGGTGCCGGGCCGCGTGTACTGGGCGCTCCAGGGCCACCGCTGGGTCAAGGCCAAGGTGGCGCGCATCGCCCATCGGCTGAACGTCAACACGCTGGAGGCGGAAGACACCACGCAGTTGGAGCCCAACGCCATCGGCGAAGTGGTGCTGGCGCTGCAGCAGCCGCTGGCCGTGCTGCCCTTCACGCAGTCGCGCGCGCTGGGCTCGATGGTGCTGGTCGACACGGCCTCGCACCGCACTTCGGCGGCCGTGCTTGTCCGCGCGCCGGCACAGCCTGCGCCGAGCCCTTAAAATGCCGGGTTTTCCCCGACCCGCCTCACCAGCCATAGCGCCATGACCCACGTCGTCTCCGAGAACTGCATCCGCTGCAAATACACCGATTGCGTCGACGTGTGTCCGGTGGACTGCTTCCGCGAGGGGCCGAACATGCTGGTGATCGATCCGGACGAGTGCATCGACTGCGCCGTCTGCATCCCCGAGTGCCCGGTCAACGCCATCTACGCCGAAGAAGACCTGCCGGCCGACCAGCTGGCCTTCATCAAGCTCAATGCCGAACTGGCCGTCGCCGACGGCTGGAAGAGCATCACCAAGCGCAAGCCCGCGCTGCCCGACGCCGAGGAGTGGAAGGACAAGACGGGCAAGATCGCCGAACTCATCAAGTAAGCTGGCCCGGTGAGTGACACCGCAGCCCCGACCGAGACGGACGCCCTGATCGTCGGCGCCGGTCCGGTGGGGCTGTTCCAGGCCTTCCAGCTGGGCCTGCTCGAAATCGGCTGCCACATCGTCGACGCCCTGCCCCACGCAGGCGGCCAGTGCGTCGAGCTGTACGGCGACAAACCCATCTACGACATTCCCGGCACGCCGGCGACCACGGGCCGCGGGCTGGCCGAGTCGCTGCGGGCGCAACTCGCGCCCTTCAAGGTGCCGATGCATCTGGGCGAGCAGGTCTCGACCCTCGCGCGCGAGCCCGATGGCCGCTGGCGCGCCGGCACCACCGGCCGCAAGACCTTCCTGGCCAGGACCGTCTTCCTCGCCGCCGGCGTGGGCGCCTTCGTGCCGAAGAAGCTCGGCGTCGACGGGGCCGAGGCCTACGAGGGCCGCCAGCTGTTCTACCACCCGTCCGACTTCGGCCGTTTCGCCGGCCAGTCGGTGGTCGTGCACGGTGGCGAGGAGGCGGCGGTCGATGCCGCCCTGGCGCTGGTGGGCGTGGCGCGCGAGGTCATGCTCCTCCACCGTCGCGACGCCTTCCGGGGCGACGAGGCCGCGGTGGCGCGGCTGCGCGCCCGCATCGACGCCGGCGACATCCGCCTCGTGATCGGCCAGCCGGGCGCCTTCGATGGCCGGCAGCTCGTCATCGCCACGCCCGAGGGGCAGACCGTCGTGCTGCGGCTCGATGCGCTGGTGGTCTGCCAGGGCATCTCGCCGCGGCTGGGACCGATCGCCGACTGGGGCCTCGAACTCGAGCGCAAGCAGGTGCCGGTCGACACCACGCGCTACGAGACGCGCGAGCGCGGCCTCTTCGCCGTGGGCGACATCAACACCTACCCCGGCAAGCGCAAGCTCATCGTCTGCGGCTTCCACGAGGCCACGCTGGCCGCCTGGGCCGCGGCCGAGATCGTTTTCGACGGCAAGGTGCCGCCGCTGCAGTACACGACGACCAGCACGCGGCTGCACGAACTGTTGGGCGTGCCGCACGGCTGAGGCTCGAACGCTGCAGCCGGCGTCACAGGCGCAGCGCGACGATCAGCACCAGCGTCGCGGCGCACATCACCGCATTGCACAGGTTGACCACCACGGCGCGCGAGGGACGTCGCCCGTTCTGCTCCCACAGCCACAGCGCCATGGTGGCGTTGGCACCGGTCCAGGTGATCCAGGTGAACAGCGAGTGCTGCTGCGAGTCGCCGCTCTGCCACAGCGCCCAGATCGTGGGCACGTAGGCCATGACCCGGGCTGAGCTGAACAGCGTGAAGGCCCAGGCCAGGGCACGGGCATAAAGGCTTGCCGGAACCAGCGGATCCCGGGCGGCGCGCGCCACGGCGGCGGGGGAGACGGCCATCGTCGCCTCACTCGGCCAGCGCGGCCCAGCGGCGCGTTTCCTGCTCGATGGTCGCGCGCAGCTCCGCGGCCGTGGAGCCCACGGGCTCGATGCCCAGGGCCTGAAGGCGGGCGCGGACGGCGGCCGATCCCATCGCCGCGCGAGCCGCCCGCTGCCAGCGCTCCAACGCCATGTCCGGCGTGCCCCCGGGCGCGAGCAGCGCGAACCAGGCGGCGGATTCGAAGTCCGGCAGCCCGGACTCCGACAAGGTCGGCAGTTCCGGCGCGATCGGCGAGCGCTGTGCGGATGCCACGCCGAGCGCGACCAGGCGGCCCTCGCGCACCAGCGGCATCGCCGTCGCCACATTGGCGAAGAAGAGGCCCACACGGCCCGCCACCACGTCCGGCAGCGGGCTCTGCGCATACGGCACGTGCACCAGCGGCACCCCCAGGCGTCGGGCCAGCAGTTGCCCGCCGCGGTGCGAAGAAGTCCCGGCCCCGACCGACGCATAGCTCACCGTGCCCGGCGGCTGCGACCGCACCCAGGCCATCAGGCCCGCCAGATCGCTCACGCCGAGGCCGGTGCCCACCACCAGCACATTGGGCGTGGCGACCAGCCGCGAGACCGGCGCCAGGTCGCGCACCGGGTCGTAGCGCCGCAGGCCCTGCGGGTCCGGCATCACGAGCGCGGCGTCGCCCGACAGCACCACGGTGCGGCCGTCCGCCGTGGCGCGCGCGACATGCGCGACCCCGACCATGCCGCCCGCACCGGGCTGGTTCTCCACCACCACCGGCGTGCCGAGTTCGGCGGCCATGGGCTCGACCAGCAGCCGGGCCACCGTATCCGGCGCAGAGCCGGCCGCGAAGGGCACCACCACCGTGGCGTGCGCCGCCTGTGCTGACGCACGGAACGTGGAACCGGCGGCGCACAGCGCGCCCAGAAGGACATGTCGACGGCGAAGGGATGGCATGGCGGCTCCGAAGTTCAAGAGGTGCAGCCAGTGTGCGCGTCCGGCGCTGGACGGATCTTGGGCTTTTCTTAAGATTGGCCGCACCCTCGTCCGCACACCACGCCGTGACCTCCACCCCTGACGAACCGCCGCAAGGCGGGCCGGAAGCCGCGCTGCGCATCGGCGACTGGACGGTGCTGGCGCTGGCCGACCGGATCGAGCGCGACGGCGCCTCGCACAAGCTCGAGCCGCGCGCGATGCGGCTTCTGCTGGTGCTGGCGCGCGCAGGCGGTTCGGTGGTGCCGGCGTCTTCGCTGCTGGCCACCGTGTGGGCCGGGGTGGTCGTCACTCCCAGTTCGCTCTACGAGAGCGTGTCGCGCCTGCGCAAGCTGCTGGGCCGGGACGCCGAGGGGCGCGAAGCCATCGAATCGGTGCCTCGCAGGGGCTACCGGCTGCGCTGGCCGGTGCACCAGGCGGCCGCGCCGCCGCTCGATGCGCATTCCATCGCCGTGCTGCCTTTCGAGGCCATCGGGGTGGAGCCCGCGCTGGACTTCATCCCTCCCGCCCTCACCGACCGCCTGATCGGCGAGCTGTCGCGCCACGGGGAGCTCAGCGTGCTGGCGCGCGGCACCATGCTGCGATACGGCGAGCGCGGCAGGCCGGCCGCCGAGCTGGCCCGCGAGCTGGGCGTGCGCTGCGTCGTCGACGGCCGGGTGCGCCAGTTGCCCGGCGAGCGCCTGTGGATCGAGGTGGCACTCATCGACGGGCCGAGCCAGCGCCAGACCTGGACCGACACGATCGAGCTGGCGGCGCGCGATTGGATGCAGGGTGCAGAGATCGTCGCCGGGCGGCTGGCGCGCTCCCTGACCTTCGAATTCCATGCACGCGCACCCGGCGCCGACGCCGGCGCCTCGCCCCGGCACGAGTCCGCGCGCGACCTGGCTGCACGCGCCTGGGTCGAGCTGTTCGCCCGGCCCGAATCGCAGGCCACCAACCTGCGCGCCCAGGGCTGGGCGCAACAGGCACTCGCCAGCGACCCGGACTGTGCGCTGGCGGAAGTCTGCCTGGCCAGCTGTGCCTGGCGTGCAGCGCAGTTCGGCTGGGAAGCGCCGCCCGACGCAGCACCGGACACGCCGACGCTCGGGATCGCCATGGCCCATGCCGAGCGCGCGCTGGACCTCGCGCCCGACGAACCCGACGCGCACTATGCGCTGGGTCTCGTCGCCTATTCGCGCGGCGAGACGGTACGTGCCGAGGAAGCGTTGCGCCATTGCCTGCGGCTGTCGGCCTCCTTCGCCCCGGCCTTCGGACTGCTCGCATTGGTGCGGACGCGCCTGGGTCACCCGGAGGAAGCGGCCGCCTTGTGTGACCGCGCCTTTGCCCTCAGCCCACGGGAGCCGCTGCGTGCCGTGTGGCATCTCGCGCTGGGTTGGAGCGCCCTCGCCCGGCATGACGCGGCCGCCGCGCTCGACGCCGCGCAGCGCGCCATGGCCGTGAACCCCGCCTTCCCGACCCCTTACGTCGTCGGCGCCGTGGCGGCCCGGATGCTGGGGCAGGAGGCCCTGGCGGCCCAGTGGGTGGAGGTGCTGCGCACGCGCTCCCCCTTTCGCAGCGTCGCGGACTTCCTGCGCCGCATGCCCGCCGCCACCACGCCGGCCCATCGCCGCCAGATGCAAGCGGCCGCTCGCTGGCTCGCCGAGGCCGGCCTGCCCGCGGACTAGGCCGCGGTCGCCGAGGGCTGTGCGGGAAGCGCTAACATGCGCCTTGCCCGGCCCTCATGCCGGGCGTTCGCTGGGGGTGTTGGCCCTGCCGCCGCAGGCGCCGACTGAGAGAGTCCCTTTGAACCTGATTGAGGTAATCCTCGCGCAGGGAAGCCGATCCGGCTGCCGATTCCGGCAGGGACCCGTCTCCATCGATGGGCCGTTCCGGAAACCGCCCACCTGCCATGACTTTGCACGGAGCAAATCGATGGCAATCCACATCGAACCGGCCGCCGCGCCGGCCTTCAACGAGGCGCTGACACCGCTGGCCGAGGCGCAGCGCGTCTTCCGCTGGCACGACCACGCCTCGCTCTGGTTCAGCCTCGGCGTCGGGCTTCTGGTCATGCAGATCGGCGCCTACCTGGTGCCGGCCGTGGGCACGCGCGATGCCGCACTCGCGATCGTGCTGGGCTCGGCGATCGGCGCCGGGCTGCTGGCCTGGACGGCGCGCCTGGGCTGCCAGAGCGGGCTGGCCAGCGCCGGCCTGATGCATGCGACCTACGGCAGCGCCTTCGCGCGCCTGCCGGTGCTGCTGAACATCGGCCAACTCATTGGCTGGACCACGTTCGAATTGGTCGTGATGCGCGAAGGTACGCAGGCCATCGCGGCACAGGCGGCCGGCTGGAACGCCAACGGCTGGCTGGGCACCCTGCTGCCGACCCTGTTGTGGGGCGCGGTGCTGCTGGCCCTCCTGGGCGGCTCGATGGTGACGCTGGTGCGCCGCTTCGTGAGCCGCTTCGGCCTGCCGCTGGTGGTGCTGTCGCTGCTGTGGCTGAGCTGGCAATTCGCGACCCGGCTGCATGTCCAGGGCTGGACCGCATTCTGGTCGCGGCCCGGCGACGGCAGCATGGGGTTGTTCGGCGCGATGGACCTGGTGATCGCGATGCCCGTGTCCTGGCTGCCGCTGGTGGCCGACTACGCACGCCACGGCCGGCGCGCGACGCGCGGCCTCGGCGGCGCCTTCGGCGGCACCTGGCTGGGCTATGCGGTGGCCAACATCTGGTGCTATGCGCTGGGCGTGATGGTGGTCAGCGTCGCCGAGCCGGGCACCGGCCTGGTGACCGCGCTGCTGCTGGCGCAGGGCGGCCTGGTCGCGCTGGGGCTGATCCTCATCGACGAACTGGACAACGCGTACGGCGACGTCTATTCGGGCGCCGTGTCGGCGCACAGCCTGCGTCCGCGCTGGAGCGTGCGGCGCTGGAGCCTGGGCCTGGCGCTGCTGTGCATCGCGCTGGCGCTGGTGCTGCCCATGCACACGCTGGAGCCCTTCCTGCTGATGCTGAGCTCGGTGTTCGTGCCGCTGTACGGCGTGATCCTCGGCCGGCTGGGCGGCGGAGATGCCGCCCCGGCCGCGCGGCGCGTGGAGCCGGTGGCGGCGGCGCTGTGGATCGGCGGCATCGTGCTGTACCACGGCCTGGCGACCTGGGCCCCGCAGGCTGGCTCGGCGCTGCCGACGCTGGCGGCGACTTTCCTGCTGGCGCGCCTTACGCGCGCGCGTCCAGTGGCACCTGCAGGGCTGGCAGCGGCGCGAAACCATGGTTGAGCGGCCCATGGCCCTGCCCGATGGCGACCTGTGCGCCCGCCCGCATGGCCGACTGCACATAGGCGTGCGCGGCAGCCACGGCCTGCGGCAGGTCGTCGCCGCGCGCCAGCCCGCAGGCGATGGCCGAGGAGAGCGTGCAGCCGGTGCCATGCAGGTTGCGGCTCGCGATGCGCTGTGCATGCCAGCGCAGCGAAGGCGCATCCTTCCGAGCGAGCAGATCCACCACCTCGTCGCCCGGCAGATGGCCGCCCTTGAGCAGCATGGCCTGCGCGCCCATCGACAGCAGCTCGTCGGCGGCCACCTGCATGTCGCCTGCGCCGGCAATGCCATGGCCCACGAGCAGGGCCGCCTCGTCCAGGTTGGGCGTGACGACGGCGGCGCGCGGGAACAGTTCGCGCACCATGACCTGCACCGTCTCCTGTGCGATGAGCCGGTCGCCGCTGGTGGCGACCATCACCGGGTCGAGCACCACGCGCTGCAGCGCGTAATGGTCGATGGCCCAGGCCACCACGTCCACCACCTCGGGCGCGTGCAGCATCCCGATCTTGACGGCATCGACGCCGATGTCCTCGATCACCGCCTGCAGCTGCGCCTTCAGGAAGGCGGGCGGCACGGCGTGGATGCCGCTCACGCCGCGCGTGTTCTGCGCCGTGAGCGCGGTGATCGCCGTCATGCCATAGCAGCCCAGCGCGGCGAAGGTCTTGAGGTCGGCCTGGATGCCGGCGCCACCGCCGCTGTCGGAGCCGGCGATGGACAGGACGCGGACGTAGCGCGACGCCGATACGGGGGACGTGGAAGGTGTGCTCACCGAAAAATTATCGGCCACGGCCGCCAGGGGCTTGCATGAACGGCACGCAGCTGCCCTTTCGCCATGCCCACGTGCTCGGCGCCGGCCTCATGGGCCGGCTCGTGGCGCTGGCGCTGGCGCGCGCCGGCTGCGAGGTGACGGTTCACGATGCGGGCGGCCCCGAGGCCGAACAGGCCGCCGCACGGGTCGCAGCCGCCATGCTGGCACCGCTGGCCGAATCCGCCGTCGCACCGCCGGCGCTGGTGCGCATGGGGCTGCACAGCCTCGGGCGCTGGCCGCAGCTGCTGGCCACGCTGCCGCAGCCGGTGTTCTTCCAACAGGCGGGCACCCTGATCGTCTGGCACCGGCAGGACGCCGCCGAGGCCGATCGACTGGCGGCCACGCTGCGCCGCACGCAGGCGACCGTCGACGGCCTGTCGCCGATGCAGCCGCTCGACGCGCCCGCGCTGGCCGCCCTGGAGCCCGCGCTGGCCGGGCGCTTCATGCGCGGCTGGTGGCTGCCAGACGAAGGCCAGCTGGACAACCGCGGCCTGCTGGAGGCGCTGCGCGTGGCCCTCGAGGTTGTACCCGGCGTGCAGCTGCATTGGCACAGTCCCCGCTCGCCGGACGACTTCGCGCCCGGGGACGACGCGCGCGTGATCGACTGCCGCGGGCTGGGCGCCCGAGACCAGTGGAGACAACTGCGTGGCGTGCGCGGCGAGGTGATCCGTGTCCATGCGCCCGACGTCGCGCTGCACCGCCCGACGCGACTGGTGCACCCGCGCTACCCGCTCTACATCGCGCCCAAGCCGGACCACCTGTTCGTGATCGGCGCGACCGAGATCGAGTCGCAGGACCTGTCGCCCGCGAGCGTGCGCTCGACGATGGAACTGTTGAGCGCCGCCTATGCGGTGCACCCGGGCTTCGGCGAGGCGCGCATCGTGGAGATCGCCACGCAGTGCCGTCCCACCCTGCCCGACAACCGGCCGGCATTGCGCTGGCGCGGCCCACGCGTGCTGCAGATCAACGGTCTGTACCGCCACGGGTTCATGATCGCGCCTGCGGTGCTCGACGCCGCCTGGCAGTGCCTGGCCGGCCAGGCGCCGACGCTGGCGCGCGAATTCGAGATCGACATCGAGACCGACGGTCGCTGCGGCGACGAGGAGACCGAGACGTGAACATCCTGCTCAACGGCGAGCCGCGCGAACTCGACGCGCCCGCCACCCTGGCCGAAGCCATCGCGCTGCTGGCGCCGCAGCCGCCGTTCGCCGCGGCGGTCAACCGCGAGTTCGTGCCGCGCTCGGCCTACGCACAGCGCCGCCTGAGCGATGGTGACGACGTGGAAGTGATCCGGCCCGTGACCGGAGGCTGAGCGATGCGCCGCGACGACACGACCCACGACGACGCGCTGGTGCTTTACGGCCAGCGCTTCGACAGCCGACTGCTGCTCGGCACGGCGCGCTACCCCTCGCCCGACGTGCTGGAGGCCGCCGTGCAGCGCGCCCGGCCGGCCATGCTCACCGCCTCGCTGCGGCGGCAAGGCGCCACCGCCGAAGGTGCTGCAACTGGTGGCGACTTCTGGGGGCTGCTCCGGCGGCTGGGCGTGCCCGTGCTGCCCAACACCGCAGGCTGCCACACGATCCAGGAGGTGATCGCCACCGCGCAGATGGCGCGCGAGGTGTTCGAGACGCCCTGGCTCAAGCTCGAGCTGATCGGCGACGACTACACCCTGCAGCCCGACACGCTCAACCTCGTCGAGGCGGCAAGGCGATTGATCGCCGACGGCTTCCAGGTGCTGCCCTATTGCACCGAGGACCTGGTGCTGTGCCAACGGCTGGTGGACGCCGGCTGCCAGGCCGTGATGCCCTGGGCCGCGCCCATCGGCACCGGCCGCGGTCCGGTCAACCCCTACGCACTGCAGATGTTGCGCGAGCGCCTGGACGTGCCGATGCTGGTGGATGCCGGCCTCGGCCTGCCTTCGCACGCCTGCCAGGTGATGGAATGGGGCTACGACGGGGTGCTGCTCAACACCGCGGTCGCACTCGCGCAGGACCCGGTCGCCATGGCCGGCGCCTTTGCCGACGCGGTGCAGGCCGGCCGGACGGCGCGGCGCGCCGGCGCGATGTCCGCCGCCGACAATGCGCAGCCCAGCACGCCCGTGCTGGGCACCCCTTTCTGGCACCACCACGGATGACGCGCATGAACACCCAAGACGCCAACAGCATCGCCATGGCCATCCTCACGGCGCACCTGCCGCGCTTCGGCGCGCACCCGCCGGTGGTGCCGCAGCACTACGCCTCGGACGACCCGATCTACCGCGGCGTGCGCCAGGCCGCTGCGCTGATGGGCTTCATCGAGGCCGACGCCGAGTGCCTCGCCCGCGCCTGGCAGGCGCAGAGCCGGCGGCTGGGGCTGTTCGAGGCACAGCGCTGGCCCGCCGCGCCCGTGGACTTCGACCTGCGCGAGTTCCCGCCGCAGGCCCGCGACGACGCCTTCGCGCCCTGCCCCGAGCAGCTCGGCCTGTACGCCGTGCTGCCCGATGCGCACTGGGTCGGCCGCATGGCGCGCGCCGGCGTGCCGACGGTGCAGTTGCGCTTCAAGTCCGGCGACGAGAAGGCCGTGCAGGCCGAGGTGCGTGCCGCGGTCGACGCCGTGAAGGGCACGCCGGCCCTGCTCTTCATCAACGACCACTGGCAGGCCGCTGTCGAGGCGGGCGCCTATGGCGTGCACCTGGGCCAGGAAGACCTGGACGCACTGACCGAGGCCGACGTCGACGCCATCCGCGGCGCCGGCCTGCGCCTGGGCGTGAGCACCCATGGCTACGCCGAGATGCAGCGCGCCGACGCCGTCAGCCCGAGCTACCTCGCGCTCGGCGCCGTCTTCCCCACCACGCTCAAGGAGATGGCGACCGCGCCGCAGGGCCTCATGCGCCTGAAGTGCTACGCGCAGCTGATGCGCGGCTACCCGCTGGTCGCCATCGGCGGCTTCGACGTGTCGCGCGTGCCGGCCGCCATGGCCGCCGGCGTGGGCTCGGTGGCCGTGGTGCGGGCCATCGTCGGCGCGGACGCTCCCGAAGCCGCGGCACGCGCGCTGATGGACGCCATCGCGCAGCATCTGCCGGCTGCGGGCCGCTAAACTCCGCCCACCCCGGCGCAGCGCCTGTCGCCGCGCCGGGGCCGCTAGGGGTGTTCGCCGCGAGGCGGACTGAGAGAGTCCCTTTGAACCTGATTGAGGTAATCCTCGCGCAGGGAAGCAGATCCGTCGGCCGCACAGCATCTCTCGGCCTGTGCATCGGGCCCACGCATCCCGCCCACCTGCCATCGCGTCTTCGAGAGCGTCATGGCGATTCCGTACCGTTCCCTTCCGAAATTCAAAGCAAAAAGGCCTGCAGCGCCCGCCCCGCTTGCGCTGACAGCTATTGTTTTGATAGCAACCACCGCCCATGCCCAAGCGCCTGCGGCCGACACTCTGCCCGCGGTCACCATCGACGAGCGCGGCACGCCGCCCTCGGCCGACGTGAGCGGCTTCGGCGACCTGCCGCTCAAGGACGTGCCGATCTCGGCCACGGTGATCGACAGCGCGCAGCTGCAGTCCAGCGGGGCGCGCCGCCTGGCCGACCTGACGCAGTTCGACGCCTCGGTCACGGACGCCTACAACTCCGCCGGCTACTGGGACTTCCTCAGCGTGCGCGGCTTCGTGCTGGACAACCGCTTCAACTACCGGCGCGAGGGCCTGCCGATCAGCGCCGAGACGGCGATCCCGCTGGACAACAAGGCGCGCGTCGAGATCCTGCGCGGCACCAGCGGCATCCAGGCCGGCACCAGCGCGCCCGGCGGGCTGGTCAACTACGTCGTGAAGCGCCCCACCGAGCAGGACCTGCGCGAGGTGCGCACCGAGGTCTCGGGGCGCGGCAGCCTGCTGGGCGCCATCGACCTGGGCGGCCGCTTCGGCGCGGATCGGCAGTTCGGCTATCGCCTCAACGTCGTGAGCGAACGGCTGAAGCCGCGCACCTTCGACCTGGATGGCAACCGGCACCTGTTCTCGCTCGCGGCCGACTGGCGCCTCACGCGCGATTCGCTGCTGGAGGCCGAGTTCGAGTCCAGCCACAAGGCCCAGCCGAGCCAGAACGGCTTCAGCCTTCTGGGCAACCTGCTGCCGCGCGCGGGCGACCCACGGCTGAACCTCAACAACCAGGCCTGGTCGCAGCCCTCGGTCTTCGATGCCTTCACCGGCACGGTGCGCTTCACGCAGGCGCTCAACGCCGACTGGCGCTGGAGCGCACAGATCGGCCAGCAGCGGCTCAAGAGCGACGACCGGCTGGCCTATGCCTTCGGCTGCAGCATGGAAGAGCGCTACGACCGCTATTGCTCGGATGGCAGCTTCGACTTCTACGACTTCCGCAGCGAGAACGAGCGCCGCCGCCAGACCGCGGGCAACCTGGCCTTGAAGGGCCGCTTGGCCACCGGCGGCGTGCAGCACGATGTCGGCGTGGGCCTGCTGGCCAGCCGCGTGCGCAACCGCTTCCAGGACCAGGCCTACAACTACGTCGGCAGCGGCAACGTGTGGGGCACGGCCGTCGTGTCGGCCGACCCGACGCTCACCTCGCCCAACACCAACCGCGACGAACGATCCACCGAGCTGTCGGTGCAGGACGCGATCCGCTGGACCGACCGCTTCACCACCTGGGTGGGCGTGCGCCACACGCAGTTCGCGCGCGACAGCGTGCGCACCGACGGCACACGGCCGACGGGCTACAAGGACGGCGTGACCACGCCCTGGGTCGCGCTCAGCTACGCCCTGCAGCCGGAGCTGATGGCCTATGCAAGCTGGGGCAAGGGCGTGGAATCGCAGCTCGTGCCCGGCAAGCCGCAGCAATACACCAACGCCGGCGAAGCCCTGCCGCCGCTGGCCTCGCGCCAGTGGGAGCTCGGGCTCAAGGGCGGCAGCGGCAACCCGGCCGAGGGCGTGAACTGGCAGCTGGCGTACTTCAACATCGTGCGGCCGATGACCAACATCGACGCCTGCGAGAACACGGGGGCAGAATGCACCGGCCGCTATGACGGCACGGCCCGCCACCGCGGCCTGGAGGCCAATGTGCAGTGGGCCAGCGGCCCCTGGCGGCTGGCAGGCGGCGCCACCTTCATCGATGCCAAGCGCCGCGGCAGCAGCTTCTCGCCCGAGATCAACGGCCAGCGCCCGGTCAACGTGCCGGACCAGGTCTGGCGCCTGCGTGCCGCCTACCGCGTGGCCGCCGTGCCGGGCCTCGAGCTGCAGGGGCTGCTCTCGCGCGAGGGCCGGCGCGACGTGCTGGCCGACGGCAGCCTGCGCCTGCCGGCCTGGAACCGCGTGGACGCCGCCTTGCGCTACGAAACCAAGATCGGCCGCACCGCCACCACCTGGACCTTGGGCGTGGAGAACCTCTTCGACCGCCGCTACTGGAAGGAGTCGCCCAACCAGTACGGCCATGTGTACCTCTTCCCCGGCGCGCCACGGACCCTGCGGCTGGGCCTGACGGCCTCGCTCTGAGCGTGGCGGCAGCGGTGTGCGGGCGCCATTGACTGGCCCGGCCGCAGCACCTGTCGTCGGAACTGGCCCGAGATGCCGCCAGAATGCGGGCTGGCCATGCGTCGATGGTGGCCGATCGCATTCCATGACTCCAGTTGCCGCACCAGCCACCGCCCCCACCCTGCATCTCAAGTACCGCCCGGACATCGATGGACTGCGCGCCATCGCGGTCCTGTCTGTGGTCGCGTTCCATGCCTTTCCCAAATGGATGCCCGGCGGCTTCATCGGCGTGGACATCTTCTTCGTCATTTCGGGCTATCTGATCACCACGATCCTGCTGGGAAACCTGGCCAACAGCAGCTTCAGCTATGCGGACTTCTACGGGCGCCGCATTCGGCGCCTGTTCCCGGCCCTGCTGACCGTCCTGGCCGCGACTTTCGTGGTGGGGTGGTATGTCCTGCTGTCCGACGAGTTCCAGCAGTTGGGCAAGCATGTGCTCGCGGGCGGCGCCTTCCTCTCCAACCTTGCGTTCTGGAGCGAGACGGGCTACTTCGACACGGCCACCGAAAGCAAGCCGCTGCTCCATCTGTGGTCGCTGGCCGTGGAGGAGCAGTTCTACATCGTCTGGCCGCTGGTGCTCGGCCTGGCTTGGAAGCGCGGCTGGCGCATCGGGCGCGTGCTGGGGGCGCTGGCGCTGGTGTCTTTCATCGTCAACGTCGCCCTGGTGCATCGCTACCCCAGCGCCACGTTCTACCTGCCCGCATCTCGCTTCTGGGAACTGGCAGTGGGCGGTTTGCTTGCCTATGTGCGCCTGCACCGGCCCGGGTCGATGTCACGCGGCGACGACCTGCAGTCGTTGGCAGGACTGGGCCTGATCGTGCTCGGGCTGGCGGTGCTCACGCACCTCAAGGCCTTTCCCGGCTGGTGGGCGATGCTGCCGGTCTTCGGCGCCGCGCTGTGCATCGCCGCGGGACCTGCCGCGTTCCTGAATCGCTTTTTTCTTGCGTCGAAGCCGATGGTGTGGGTCGGCCTGATCAGCTACCCGCTGTACCTGTGGCATTGGCCGCTCCTGGCCTATGCACGGATTCTTGAAGGCGGGATGCCTTCGCGGAACATCCGGATCGCCTGCGTCGTTCTGGCTTTCGCACTGGCCTGGCTGACCTGGTTCTTCGTGGAGAAGCGCGTGCGCCACGCCACCGGCCCGCGCACGCCTCGCCTGCTGGCGGCAGCCATGGCCGCACTGATGGCATGCGGCGCACTGGCCTGGAGCCAGTGGCTGAGCGCGCGCCACAGCGACCCCTACCTGGCGCAGGTGGTCGCCGCCACACAGGACTGGAGCTACCCCCAGGGCCTCACCGCGACCCGCATCGGCGACGACCCGGGATGGCGCCTCGGCGACGGTCCGCACACGGTGCTGCTCTTCGGCGACAGCCATATCGAGCAGTACGCGGCCCGGGCGGTCGCACTGGCGAAGAAGGACGGCGCCCAGTCCATCCATTCCCTCCTCTTCGCAACGCGGGGGGGGTGCCCCCCCATCCCGAACGTGATGGAAGACCTCAACCCCGGATGCGACGCCTGGCGCAGCGGCGTCATCGACTGGATCCACAAGAACCGCCCCGACGCGGTGGTGATCGGTGGATGCTGGAACTGCTATTTCATCAAGCAAGCTGTCGCCAATCCCGACGGGAGTCATGACGGCGGCTTCTACTACCGCGACCCGTCCACCGGAACGAACTACCGCTTCCGTGGCGGCGGTGGCGGCGAATGGGCTCTCAAGTCGCTGGAGTACCTGCTGAAGGACCTGGCGCTCTACACGAAGGTCTATTTCCTGCTCGACAACCCGATCGGCGAGCCGTTCGAACCCAAGCGGCTGATCGACTTCAATCGACTGGGTGGCTGGAGCGTCTCGCGCGTGTCGCCCACCACGCCACGGCCAGGAGACCAGAAATTCCTGGACGCACGCCTGCGCCAGCTTGCCCTGGCCACCAACGCCACGCTCATCGATCCTCTGCCGACGCTGTGCCCTGGCGACGCCTGCATCCGGACCTTCGCGGACGGCGTCCCGGTCTACAAGGATGGCGATCACCTGCGCTCTGCCTATACCGAGAAGTTCGCGACCTATCTGGACCCGGTGCTGAAGGTTCCCGGTCGCTGAGAGCGGCTTCGGCCTTGCGCGTGGGCGCCCTGCTCAAGCGGGGAAAAGTACCGTTTTGAACAAGTTCACATCGCCACAACCGCCGCCCGCGGCAATACTTGCGCCATGCCCATCGAACTTCTGCACCGTCTGGCCAGCGAACGGCTGCCCATCGCCGTGACCGACGGCGGGGACATCGATTCGGTCCGCATGCTCATCCTGGCCGGCCATGTGCGCGCCGAGATCCCGCGTCCGGTCCGCACGCTCTCCGGCCACCACCAGCCGCCCGCCATGGTGACGGCCATCACCTCGCTGGGCCGGCAGATGCTGGAGCGTTTCCCGCGCGCCGCCTGACCCCGGGCGCAGCGGCACGGCCGGTAGCCGCGAGCGATCGCGCTGCCGGCCTTTGCTTTGTCCGGCCGCCTGCTGCACGCACCAGGGCTTCGCCCCGCGGCGCTGCGGGCTTAAGGCATGCCTAAGCGCCGAGCCCGACATTCCTTCGCATCGTGTTCCACACCCACACCGCGAAAGGAATCTCCATGAAGACGATCAACACCCCGCAGCGCCTCGTCCTCGCGCTCGCGGCGGCGGGCGTGCTTGGCGCCGCCGGCGCCGGGGCCTACACCAGCGCACGCGCCAGCGGCCAGCCCGCGCCCGTGACCACACCGATGGTGGCGCCCATCGCGGCGCCCGACTTCTCCACCATCACCGCACGCAACGGTCCTGCAGTGGTGAACATCAGCGTCACCGGCGTCACCAAGACGGCGTCGGCGGACGGTGCCGCGGGCATCCCGGGCCTGGACCCGAACGATCCGTTCTACGAGTTCTTCCAGCAGTTCCGCGGCCCCAACATGCCGAAGGCGCCGCAACGTGAAGTGCCGACGCGCGGCCAGGGCTCGGGCTTCATCATCAGCCCCGACGGCACCATCCTGACCAATGCCCATGTGGTGAAGGACGCCAAGGAGGTCACCGTCAAGCTGACCGACCGCCGCGAGTTCCGCGCCAAGGTGCTCGGCTCCGACCCTAAGACCGACATCGCCGTGCTGAAGATCGACGCCAAGAACCTGCCCACGGTGCCGATCGGCAACGTCAAGGACCTGAAGGTCGGCGAATGGGTGCTGGCCATCGGATCGCCCTTCGGTTTCGAGAACACCGTGACGGCCGGCGTCGTGAGCGCCAAGGGCCGCTCGCTGCCCGACGACAGCTACACGCCCTTCATCCAGACCGACGTGCCGATCAACCCCGGCAATTCCGGCGGGCCGCTCTTCAATGCGCGCGGCGAGGTGGTCGGCATCAATTCGCAGATCTACAGCCGCAGCGGCGGATACCAGGGCGTGTCGTTCGCGATCCCGATCGACATCGCGACCAAGGTCAAGGACCAGATCGTGGCGACCGGCAAGGCCAGCCACGCCAAGCTGGGCGTTTCGGTGCAGGAGGTGAACCAGACCTTCGCCGACTCCTTCAAGCTCGACAAGCCCGAAGGCGCGCTGGTGTCCAACGTCGAGAAAGGCAGTGCCGCCGAGAAGGCCGGGCTGCAGAGCGGCGACGTGATCCTCAAGGTGGATGGCCAGCCCATCGTCACCTCGGGCGACCTGCCGGCCATCATCGGGCAGATGATGCCGGGACAGAAGGTGTCGCTCGAGGTATGGCGCAAGGGCGCGCCCGAGGAACTGAGTGCCAAACTGGCCGATGCGAGCGACAAGGTTCAGACCGCGAAGGCCGACGACGCCGTCGGCAAGGGCAAGCTCGGCCTCGCGCTGCGGCCGCTGCAGCCACAGGAGAAGCGCGAGTCCTCGCTGGACAACGGGCTGGTCGTCGAGGACGCGCAGGGGCCCTCGGCGCTGGCCGGCATCCAGGCCGGCGACGTGCTCTTGGCGATCAATGGCACGCCGGCCAGGAGCGTCGAGCAGGTGCGCCAGGCGGTGGCCAAGGCCGACAAGTCGGTCGCGCTGCTGATCCAGCGTGGGGACGACCGCATCTTCGTGCCGGTGCGTATCGGCTGACGTCGAGCCCCCGCCATCGAGCGAGCGACCAGCGCCCATCTTTTTTCGCGAATCGATGGGCTGCTTTCGGAACCGGCATTTTTGACGCTATACTAGCGGGCTCATTCCCCGATAGCTCAGTCGGTAGAGCGCCGGACTGTTAATCCGTAGGTCCCTGGTTCGAGCCCAGGTCGGGGAGCCAAATAAAAGGCCGCATGGCCCTTGGCCCCGCTGCTGCAGTTTCTGTGGCGCGGGGCTTCTTCTTTTGTGCTCCAGCACGTGCGGCTTGGCCACACTGTCATCAGCCTTGAGCATCGGGAAGCACGCATGCGTACATCAGCTTGCCGCTGATCGGATCCCAGATATAGCCGTCGTGTTCGACCGCTTGCAGTGCTTGGACGAAGTCGCCCCGCAGCAGCCCGTTGTGCGAGGACCTCTCGCCCTGCGTGATGATCACGCCGATGCCTGCGCCGGCCAACCGCTGCAACGCAGGCGTGATGTAGCCCGGCCAGTCGCCCATTCCTTCCGGAATCTTCAGCCACACGGTGGTGGCCTCCTCGCGCGCTCGTTCCTGGCCCTGCAGATACAGGGTCTTCAGGCAGTGTGCCAGGTACTTGTGGTCGTCGGTGAAGCGGGTGGCGAAAAGAGGCTCGACCATGGCCACGTGATGAACCCCGGCGCCCACGTTGACGGCACCAGGGGTCATGCGGAAATACCTCCGGCTCGTCTTCAGCGTCTCGAGGTCCCAGTCGGTCAGCCTCGGCTTCGCCGCCGCATGCGCCGTGATCTGCACCTTTGCTGACGTCGGCGCAAGGCGCTGACGCAACGCGGCCACGCCGGCAGCCAATGCGCTGGAGTGCGTGGCGTAGCGGGCCGGCGAAGACTGCTGCAACTCATAGGAGAAAAGCTTTCCGCGCGCTCCGGCGCCGTCGAGCAGCAGCCAGACGAACTCGCCCGGCGCCACTTCGCGCACGGTCAGCGCGATATCGCGCAATGCCATGACACCACCCCCTGAACCATTTTTATCTTGGCTATCGCGTAGGGCCGTTGCCCCATCGCCTGGCCTCTTCGTTCTACTCAGCCTGCAATGCGTCCATTGCCTTCAACGTGGCGCAATCCGCACGGCCGGCCCGTGCCGGCAGCCGCGTTCGCGACCGCCATGCACAGTCCGCGCGCACGTGAAGGTGACTTCCCAGTGGAGTCCTGGTTCATGAATGCCGTCCCTGAGCGATCCGCCGCCTTCAGTGCGATGCAGCCACACCATGAAGACGCTGCAAAACGTTTGCAACAGAAATTGTTACCGCCGCGGCGAGAGCGGGTCCAGTGATTTCTTCACGATCGATCAAGTGCGAGTGGCCCGACCACGTATGCTGCTGCGGCCACACCGATCCCATGCCCATCCCCTCGCCTGCACTCCCGCATCCGCTCGCCGTCAGGTCGCGGCCGGGCTGGCAGCCGGCGGTCGATGCCGACCGGTGTACGGGCTGTGGCTGGTGCGTTGCGTCGTGCGAGCCCCATGTGCTCGCTCTCGAGACGGCGGCGTGGCGCAAGCGCTCCGTGCTGCAGGACGCCACGCATTGCACCGGCTGCAGCGAATGCGCCGTGCGCTGCCCGTTCCATGCGATCACGATGGTCCGCGCGCCGCCCGCGGACCTCAGGCCGGAAGATTAAAAGCCGACGCCGGCAGCAGGACGACGGCGCGCAAGCCACCCAGCCGGGACGATGCCTCGAGGCGCACCGTCGCGCCATGGAGCTGCGCCACCGAGCGCACGATGGCCAGGCCGAGGCCGCTGCCCGGAGCCTGCGGCTCGCCGGACCGATAGAAGCGATCGAGCACACGCTCGCGCTCGCCCTCCGGCAGGCCCGGCCCGCTGTCGTCCACATGCAGTTCGACCCCGGCCGGCGTGGCTTCGATCTCCACATCCACCCGGCCGCCTTCGGGCGTGTACTTGACGGCGTTGTCGGCCAGATTGCGCACCATCATGCGCAGCGCTTCCGGATGGCCCTGCACGATCGCCGCGTCGGCACGGCCCAGGCCCACGTCGATGCGGCGCGCCTGCGCCGCAGGCACCACGTCGCCGATTGCGAGCCTCGCGACCTGCACCAGGTCGACTGCCTCGCCCGGCGCGCCCGCGGCCGCGCTGGCCTCCTGGCGCGCCAGCGCGAGCAGTTGCTCGACCAGCCGGGTAGCGCGGTCGATGCCTGCCGACAGGCGCTGCACCGCCACCTCGCGGGCACCGTCGTCCTGCGCGCGTTGAAGGCCCTGCACCTGCAGCTTGAGTGCAGCCAGAGGCGAACGAAGTTCGTGGGCCGCGTCGGCCACGAAATGCTTCTGCACCTCGAAGGCATGGCGCACGCGGTCGAAGAGAAGGTTGAGCTCGTGCACCAGCGGGCGCACCTCCTCGGGCAGGCCGTCCTCGCTCACGGGCGAGAGGTCGTCGGCCTGCCGCGTCGCCACCTGCCGCCGCACGCGCGCCACCGGCGCCAGCGAGCCGCTCACCACCCACCAGACCACGAGCATGAGCAGGGGCGCCATCAGCACCACGGGCCCCACGGTGCGCAAGGCGAGCGTGCCGGCCATCTGGCGGCGCGCCGCCATGTCCTGAGCGACCTGGATCACCAGCCCCCGCGCCTGCAGGGAAAAGACGCGATACGTGGTCCCGCGCGCGTTGACGTCGGAGAAACCCAGCACCGCACGCTGGGGCAGCGCGGCCTCTTCGGCCGACTCGAAGATGCGCTCGCCGTCCGCGGTCCACACCTGCACGACGAACTCGAAGTTCTGCTCGCCTCCACCGAGGCCGCTCACGGCGGCGCTGGGCGGCAACCCGGAGCGCAGCGACAGCGCCATCTGCTGCATGTGGTAGTCGAAGATCTCGTCGGCCTCTCGCAGCACCGTGCGGTAGGTGACGAAGGCCTGGACGGCACCCGCCAGCACGATGGCCGCCAGCAGGAACCACAGCAGGCGGGCACGCAGCGACCCCGTGCGGCGCGACGCTGGGGCCCCGGCCGCAGACGCCAGCCCGCTCATTCCTTGGGCACCATGTAGCCCACGCCGCGCACGTTGCGGATCAGGTCGGCGCCCAGCTTCTTGCGCAGTCCGTGGATGTAGACCTCCACCGCATTGCTACTGATCTCGTCCTTCCAGCTGTAGAGCTTCTCCTCGAGCTGCTGGCGCGACAGCAGCATGCCCGGGCGTGCGATCAAGGGCTCCAGCACGGCCCACTCGCGCGCCGAGAGCACGACGGGCCTGCCCTCGACCGTCACCTCGCGCGTGCTCGGGTTGATGGCCACGCCCATGTGCTCGTACACCGGCTCGGCGCGGCCGGAGGCGCGGCGCAGCAGCGCGCGGATGCGGGCCAGCAGTTCATCGAGGTCGTAGGGCTTGAGCACGTAGTCGTCGGCACCGGCGTCGAGCCCCTCGATGCGCTGCTGGACCGAATCGCGTGCCGTGGCGATCAGCACCGGCATGCGCTGCTTGCGCGCCCGCAGGCCGCGGAGCACTTCCAGGCCGTCCTTTCGGGGCAGGCCCAGGTCGAGCAGCACCAGGTCGTACTGCTGCGTGCGCAACGCGGATTCGGCGGTCTCGCCATCCTTGACCCAGTCGACGGCGTACTGCTCGGCTCGCAGCAAATCGAGCACGGCTTCGCCGATCATCACGTCGTCTTCCAGCAGCAGCAGGCGCATGGCAGGTTTCCTTTGAATGCGGGAGGGTTCGAGCGCGTCGCAACGGCCGAAGTTCGGGCAAAGCTCAAAGTATGGCGCGCACCTCGCGCGCGGCCTCGAAGAGCAGCGGCAGCAGCTCGCGCTGCAGCGCCTCCTCCGAATGGCGCACGCCGGACAGCACCACATTGAGCGCCGCCACCGTGCGCCCGCGCATGTCGCGCAGCGGCACGGCAAGGGCCTGCACCCCCAGTTCGTGCTCCTCGCTGGCAAAGCAGTAGTCCTGCTTGCGCACGCGCGCAAGGGTCTGGCGCAGCAGCCGGACCTGCGTGATGGTGTGCGGCGTGAGCCGCGCCAGCGTCCGGCCCTTGAGCCAGTGCGCGAGCTGCGGCGCCGTCAGCGCCGCCAGCAGCACATGGCCGGTGGAGGTGGCGTGCGCCGGCAGCCGCGCGCCCAGGTGCAGGCCGTAGGCCAGCACGCGGGTGGGCGCCCCGTAGGCGCCGCTGCGCGCCACGATGACGACCTCCTCCCCGTCGAGCACGACGGCCGAGAAGGATTCACCGGTCTGCGCCGCCAGCCGGTTCAGCGTGGGCTGCAGGGCCCGCGGCAACCGCGACGACGAGAGATAGCTGCCCGAGAAGCGCAGCACCTTGGGTGCCATCCAGAAGTAGCTGCCGTCGGTCTCGAGGTAGCCCAGGTGCGCGAGCGTGAGCAGGTGCCGCCGGGCCGCGGCACGGGTGATGCCGGCGCGCTCGGCCGCCAGGGTGGCGTTGAGACGCTGGCGTTCGGTGTCGAAGCTTTCCAGCACGGCCATGCCCTTGGCGATGCCTTCGATGAAATCGGCCTTGGCGATGGTCATGGAAGCGGCAATCGGAAGTCGGTGAACGGCAGCGGCTGCGCGATGATCGCGCAGCCGGTTCCATGATCGCACACTCGGCCGATGCGCCGCGCGCAGCGCAGGCTTCGGCGTCCTACGCTTCGCACACTCATTCAGGAGACACCAGAACATGCGCACCCAAGTCGCCATCATCGGCGCCGGCCCCTCCGGCCTGCTGCTCGGCCAACTGCTCCATGCCGCCGGCATCGACAACGTCATCGTCGAACGCCAGAGCGGCGACTACGTGCTGGGACGCATCCGCGCCGGCGTGCTCGAGCAGGTCACGATGGACCTGCTGGCCCAGGCGGGCGTCGACGCCCGCGCGAAGGCGGAGGGCCTGCCGCACGACGGCATCGAGCTGCTCTTCAAGGGCGCGCGGCATCGCATCGACATGCACGCCCTCACCGGCGGCAAGCGCGTGACGGTGTACGGCCAGACCGAGGTGACGCGCGACCTGATGGAGGCGCGCGCGGCCAAGGGCCTGACCACCGTGTACAGCGCCGCCAACGTGAGCCTGCACGATTTCGACGGCCAGCGCCCGCGCGTGCGCTACGAGAAAGATGGGGCGACGCACGAGATCGAGTGCGACTACATCGCCGGCTGCGACGGCTACCACGGCGTGAGCCGGGCCAGCGTGCCGCCGGGCGCCATCCGTCTCTACGAGAAGGTGTACCCCTTCGGCTGGCTGGGCGTGCTGGCCGATGTGCCGCCGGTCTCGCACGAGCTGATCTACGCCAACACCTCGCGCGGCTTCGCGCTGTGCAGCATGCGCAGCGCGACGCGCAGCCGCTACTACGTGCAGGTGCCGGTCGAGGAGAAGGTCGAGCGCTGGAGCGACGAGGCCTTCTGGGACGAACTGCGCGCACGGCTCGACCCCGAGGCACGCGAGCACCTCGTGACCGGCCCCTCGCTGGAAAAGAGCATTGCGCCGCTGCGCAGTTTCGTCGCCGAGCCGATGCGCTTCGGCCGCCTCTTCCTGGCCGGCGATGCGGCCCACATCGTGCCGCCCACCGGCGCCAAGGGACTGAACCTCGCGGCCGCCGACGTGGGCTACCTGTCGCATGCCTTCATCCACCACTACCGGGACCACAGTGCGTCGGCGCTGGACCGCTATTCCGACCTGTGCCTGCGGCGAGTCTGGAAGGCGGAGCGCTTCTCATGGTGGTTCACCTCGCTGATGCACCGCTTCCCGGACACCGGCGAATTCGGCCAGAAGATCCAGGAGGCCGAACTGGACTACCTCGTGCATTCGAAGGCTGCCTCCATGTCGCTGGCCGAGAACTACGTGGGCCTGCCTCTGGAAAGCTTCTGAAAACGGCCTGCACGGAGCGTGACCTCACGCCCCTAGATGCCGACGCCGCATTGCTGCCAGGCATGTCCTGGCACCCCTCGGCGCCCTCACGGGCGCGGCTGCAGCCGGATCAGCTTGCCATCCTGGGCATCGGTCAGGACATAGAGCAGCCCGTCGGGGCCCTGGCGCACGTCGCGGATGCGCTCGCGCCCGTCCTCCAGCAGCTTGTGCTCGGCCACGACCTTGCCGTCCTTGAGCTCCACGCGGTCCAGGTAGCCGAACTTGAGCGACCCGACGAAGAGGTTGCCCTTCCAGCCCGCGCCGTAGCGGTCGCTGGTCAGGAAGGCAATGCCCGAGGGCGCGATCGATGGCACCCAGTACTTGAGCGGCTGCTCCATGCCGGCCTTGGTCGTGATGCCGTCGCCGATCTTCCCGCCGCCGTAGTTCTCGCCGTAGGTGATGACCGGCCAGCCGTAGTTTCGGCCGGCCTGCGGCACGTTGATCTCGTCGCCGCCCTGCGGACCGTGCTCGTGCATCCAGAAGCGGCCGTCGGGGCCCAGCGTGGCGCCCTGGCCGTTGCGATGGCCGTAGCTCCAGATCTCGGGCAGCGCGCCGGCGCGGTTGACGAAGGGGTTGTCCGCCGGCGCCCTGCCGTCCTTGCCGATGCGGATCACCTTGCCAAGGTGGTTGTCCAGCGTCTGGGCGTCGTCCTTGCGGCTGAAGCGGTCGCCCAAAGTCATGAACAGCGTGCCGTCAGGCATCTCGACGATGCGGCAGCCGAAGTGGTTGCGGCTGGCCACCTTGGGCTTCTGGCTGAAGAGGACCTGCACGTTCTCCAGTCGCGTCCTGTCGGTCGACAGCTGCGCCTTGGCCAGCGCCGTGCTGTTGGCGCTGCCGCTGGCGTCGGGCTCCGAGTAGCAGAAGTAGACGGTGCGGTTGCTGGCGAAGGCCGAATCGGTCACGACATCCAGCAAGCCGCCCTGTCCGCCCGCGGCGATGGGCGGCAAGCCGCGGAGGGACTCGTTCATCCGTCCGTCGGCTTCGACGACGCGCATGCGGCCCGGCTTTTCCGTCACCAGGAAACGCCCGCCCGGGAGGAAGGCGACCGCCCACGGGTTCTCAAGGCCGGAAATCACCGTCTCGGTGCGCACGGGGGCCTGGGCGACCGCCATCCCCGCCCAGATGAGCGCTGGCCAAATAGCGCGTCTTGCCTTCATGTGCGTGCCCTTTGCAGCAAAAAGAAAACTTTGTCGTTAACTTAGTCGCAAATTCCCGCGCTGCACTGAATGACCTCAGGCAATGAAAACCGCATCCGTTACAACTCCATTTTTGCTGCAACGCAATAAGTTCAATAAAATCATTGGGTTAGAATGGCTTTTGCAACCATATTCCAAATTGACATCGTTCTGTGTCATCAATATCCTACGCACCCATGCGTCAAATTGTCCTCACCGCTCTGGCCCTCGCTCTTGCCGCCTCTGCCTATGCAGCCCCGCAACAGAACCAGACCGATGACATGGACAAGACACTGGCCGATCGGGGCTTCATGGGGCATATCGACAATGTGCGCCACGCGGTGACCGACCGCACCTCCGAACTGGTGGTCAGCGCCATGGGTTTCCTGGGCGTCCCCTACCGCCGCGGCGGCAACAGCGCCGAGACCGGCTTCGACTGCAGCGGCTTCGTGCGCGCCATGTACAACAAGTCCGTCGGCCTGCTGCTGCCTCGCCGCGCCGAAGAGCAGGCAGCCGCCACCGAGAAGATCGACCGCAGCGACTTGAAGCCCGGCGACCTGGTCTTCTTCAACACCATGCGCCGCGCCTTCAGCCATGTGGGCATCTATATCGGCGACGGCAAGTTCATCCACTCGCCCCGCAGCGGCTCCGAAGTCCGTGTCGAGGACATGAACGGCAGCTACTGGCAGCGGCGCTTCAACGGCGCCCGCCGCGTCATCGAAGACAACAAGACGGCCGGCGAATAAGCCTGCGGCCTGACGCCAGAAGGAATCCCGCACGCCGCGGGATTTTTTTCGTCCGCCGCCAGCGTCAGTCAGCGCGGTAGACCAGCACCTTGAGCGCCCGTCCAGGCGCGGCATCCGCAAACGCGGGCGGATTGGCCAGACGCTCGACGAAACGCAGCGCCGGCGCTTCGGCCTGCACCAGCGCCTGCAAAAACTCCGGCCCCAGTTCCGGCGCGTTGAGGCACAGCATCGCGTGCCCGCCAGGCGCCAGCAACTCCGGCAGGCGGCGCACGACGCGCACGTAGTCCTTGGTGGCGACGAAGCTGCCCTTCTGGAAGCTCGGCGGATCGACGATGGCGAGCGCATACGGCCCCTCGCGGCCGATGCGACCCCAGGACTTGAAGATGTCGTGTCCGAGGAAGCTCGCCCCACCCTCCAGCCCATTGAGCCGGTGGTTCTGCTGCCCGATCGCCAGCGCGCCGCTGCTCATGTCCATGTTCAGCACCTGGTCGGCGCCGGCGTACAGCGCGACCACCGAGAAGGCGCAGGTGTAGGCAAAGAGGTTCAGCACCTTCAGGCGTGGCGCCCAGCCGCCGGCGGTGCGCAACGCGGCATCGGCGGCCACGCGCCCGGCGATGTGCTCGCGCACCCAGCGCCGGCCCGCCGCCATGTCGAGGAAGAGGCCATGGTTCTGGCCGCGCAGCATGTGCACGCGGTAGCGCAGCCCGTCTTCGGTCACCTCGTGCGGATCGGGCACCGCACCGGCCACGAGGCGCGTCTCGGTGCGGCCCCCGCCTTCGCGCACCTGCAGCACCCAGTTCAGCGGTCCGGCATCGAGCTGCCGCCACCGCTCGGCCAGCGCGTCGCCGACGGCATCGACCTCGGCCTGGGCCATCGTGCGAAAGCTGGTGAGCAGCAGCACGGGCGGGTACGCGTCGAGCGCCCAGTGCTCGCAGCCCGGATGCAGCCCTCCGCGGCCGTGGAAGAGGCGGGTGGCCTGGGTGGGCGGCTCCATGCGGGCGATGGCGTCAAGCAGGGCTTGCATGTCGAAAGTTGTGAATGAAAAAGCCGCGCAACCCGCATCGGGATTGCGCGGCCAGCTATCGAAAGAATAGCGGCTGAGAGGCGCCTCAGCCGACCTTCTTCTGCGGCGGCAGGTCCGTGCAGGTGCCGTGCGCCACTTCCGCCGCCATGCCGATCGATTCGCCCAGCGTAGGGTGGGGGTGGATGGTCTTGCCGATGTCGATCTCGTCGGCACCCATCTCGATGGCCAGCGCGATCTCGCCGATCATGTCGCCGGCGTGCGTGCCGACGATGCCGCCGCCGAGGATGCGGTGCGTCTCGGCGTCGAACAGCAGCTTGGTGAAGCCTTCGTCGCGCGTGTTGGCGATGGCGCGACCCGAGGCGGTCCACGGAAAGTGGCCCTTCTTGATCTTGATGCCCTCGGCCTTGGCCTGGTCCTCGGTCAGGCCCACCCACGCCACTTCGGGATCCGTGTAGGCCACGCTGGGGATCACGCGGGCGTTGAAGGCGGCCGCGGCCAGCTCCTTGTTGCCTTGCTGCTCCCCGGCGATGACCTCGGCCGCCACGTGCGCCTCGTGCACCGCCTTATGGGCCAGCATGGGCTGGCCGACGATGTCGCCGATGGCGAAGATGTTCGGAACGTTGGTGCGCATCTGGATGTCGACCGGGATGAAACCGCGGTCGGTCACCGTGACGCCGGCCTTGTCGGCGCCGATCTTCCTGCCGTTGGGGCTGCGGCCCACGGCCTGCAGCACCAGGTCGTAGACCTGCGCTTCCTTGGGCGCATTGGCGCCCTCGAACATGACCTTGATGCCGTCCTTCGTCGCTTCTGCGCCGACGGTCTTGGTGCCGGTCATGATGTTGTCGAAGCGCGGGGCGTTCATCTTCTGCCAGACCTTCACCAGGTCGCGGTCGGCGCCCTGCATGAGGCCGTCGAGCATTTCGACCACGTCCAGGCGAGCGCCGAGCGTGGAATACACCGTGCCCATCTCCAGGCCGATGATGCCGCCGCCCAGGATCAGCATGCGCTTGGGGTCGGTGCCCAGTTCCAGCGCGCCGGTGGAGTCGACCACGCGCGGATCGTCCTTGGGCATGAAGGGCAGGCTCACGGCCTGCGAGCCCGCGGCGATGATGGCGTTGCGGAACTTGACGACCTTCTTGCTGCCGGTCGTTTCGGAACCGCTGCCCGTGGTCTCGTCGACTTCGAGGTGGTAGGCGTCGAGGAAGGTGCCCAGGCCGCGCACGGTGGTCACCTTGCGCATCTTGGCCATGGCCGTGAGGCCGCTCGTGAGCTTGCCCACGACCTTGTTCTTGTGGGCCAGCAGCTTCGAACGGTCGATCTTGGGTGCGCCGAATTCCACGCCCAGGTCGGCGAAGTGCTTGACCTCGTCCATCACGGCCGCGACGTGCAGCAGCGCCTTGGAGGGGATGCAGCCGACGTTCAGGCACACGCCGCCAAGCGTGGCGTAGCGCTCCACGAGCACCGTCTTCATGCCCAGGTCGGCCGAGCGGAAGGCGGCCGAATAGCCGCCGGGGCCGGCGCCGAGCACCAGCGTGTCGCACTCGATGTCGACCTTGCCCGTGTAGGTGGATGCTACGGATTTGATAGCTGGTGCCGCAGATGGGGCGGGCGCTGGAGCCACTTTTGGCTCGGAAGGCGCAGGCGCCGGAGCGGGCGTGGGTGCCGGCGCGGCGGCAGCGCCCTCGGCGGCCTCCACCGTCAGCACCACCGAGCCTTCGCTCACCTTGTCGCCGACCTTCACCGCCACCGACTTCACGACGCCGGCGTGGCTCGACGGGATCTCCATCGAGGCCTTGTCGGATTCGACGGTGATCAGCGACTGCTCGACCTTGATCGTGTCGCCGGGCTTGACCAGCACCTCGATCACTGCGACTTCGCTGAAATCGCCGATGTCCGGCACCTTGACTTGTTGTTCGCTCATGTGCGCTGTCCCCTATGAATGGATAAGCAACCCCCAAGCCGCTTCGCGGCTCCCCCTTCTGCTGCGCGAAGGGGGCGCACCCAGCGGCCTGGCCGAGCCAGTTCCGCGGGTGCCCTGGAAGGGGTGACCAGGATGATGGATATGGATTCGAGGGCTCTCGAAGACATCAGGCGCCCTTGAGTTTGAGAGTGATGATCTCGAGCGGGCCCGCCGTGCTGCGGTCGAATTCGCAGCCTGCGGCCAGCCCGGCCTCGGCCACCTCGCGCGCACCCTTGGCGCGCCCGTAGGCGGCGTGCATGGCACCGAGCGCGAAGCTGCGGCCCGAGCCGATGCTCCAGAATTCCTTGAACTCGAAGACCTCGCGGTAGCTGTAGACGCCGTAAATGCCGCTCGCGTTGGCCAGCAGCAGGCTGAACTGGCTCGACTCGTAGGGGTCGTGGTCCTCCTCCTTGGTCTGCAGGAAGAACGACTCCTTGAGCACCGGGTGCAGCTTCGTGAAGGTGAGGAACACCTCGTCCTTGCTGCCCAAGCGGATGTCGGCCTTGGGCATCGCCGCCAGCGCGTGCCGCAGCACCGGGAAGTGCGCGATCGAGCCCGAGGCCGCGAACACGTTGCGGCCGTTCGCGCCGTCGACGGTGAACAGCTTGCGGTTGTCCTCGGAGCGGTGCGACAGCCGCGTGTCCCCGAAGGTCACGAGCGTGTCGGCACCGATCGCCACCTGGCCGCCCTTGCGAACGGCCACCACGGTTGTCATCGGTTGTGGCCCGCAGTGAGCGTCAGAGGACGATGCGGCGGTAGTCCGCCAGCAACTGGCCCAGGTACGCGTTGAAGCGCGCCGCGGCGGCCCCGTCGATCACGCGGTGGTCATACGACAGCGACAGCGGCAGCGTGAGGCGCGGCACGAACTGCTTGCCGTCCCACACCGGCTTCATCTGGCCCTTCGACAGGCCCAGGATGGCGACTTCGGGCGCATTGATGATGGGCGTGAAGTGCGTGCCGCCGATGCCGCCGAGCGAGCTGATCGAGAAGCAGCCGCCTTGCATGTCGGCCGAGCCCAGCTTGCCGTCGCGCGCCTTCTTGGCCAGCTCGCCCATTTCCTGGCTGATCTGCAGGATGCCCTTCTTGTCGGCGTCCTTGAGCACCGGCACCACCAGGCCGTTGGGCGTGTCCGCCGCAAAGCCGATGTTGAAGTACTGCTTGTAGACCAGCGTGTCGCCGTCCAGGCTGGTGTTGAACTCGGGGAACCTCTTCAGGGCCGCGACCACGGCCTTGATGACGAAGGCCAGCATGGTCACCTTGACGCCGGACTTCTCGTTCTCCTTGTTGGTGGAGACGCGGAAGGCTTCCAGCTCGGTGATGTCCGCCTCGTCGTTGTTGGTGACGTGCGGGATCATGACCCAGTTGCGGTGCAGGTTGGCGCCGCTGAGCTTCTTGATGCGCGAGAGGTCCTTGCGCTCCACCGTGCCGAACTTGGTGAAGTCCACCTTCGGCCAGGGGATGAGGCCCAGCGCCGCGCCGTCGGCACCACCGCCACCGGCCGGCGCCTTGGCAGCCGACGCCTTGGTCTGCGTGGCGCCGCTCATCACGGCCTTGGTGAAGGCCTGGACGTCGGCCTCGGTGATGCGGCCCTTGGGACCGGAACCCTTGACCTCTTCCAGCGGCACGCCGAGCTCGCGCGCGAACTTGCGCACCGAGGGTGAGGCATGCGGAAGGTTGCCGGTGGGCGCCTTGGTGGGATCGTGCGCTGGTGCGGCTGCCGCAGGGGCTGCAGCGGTGGGCGCGGGAGCAGGCGACGACGCCGAAGCAGCCGGTGCAGGTGCCGTTGCGGCAGCCGCCGCCGGGGCTGGGGCTGGGGCTGGGGCCGATGCGGGCGCGGAGGCGCCACCACCTGCCCCTTCGAGCACCGCGATCAGGTCGCCGATGTTGACCGTGTCGCCGACCTTGACCTTCAGCTCCTTGAGCGTGCCGGCCGCGGACGAGGGGATCTCCATCGACGCCTTGTCGGACTCGACGGTGATGAGCGACTGCTCTTCCTTGATCGTGTCGCCAGGCTTGACCAGCACCTCGATCACGGCGACGTCCTTGAAGTCGCCGATGTCGGGCACCTTGACCTCGACCGGGCCTGCGGACCCGCCTGCTCCTGAATTCGTAGCAGGCTGTGCAGGCGCAGCGGGCGCTGCAGCCTCTTTTTGTGCCGGAGCCGGCGCGGCCGCAGGGGCCGGCGCAGGCGCCGCGGCAGCCGCGCCCTCGGCTTCGAGGACCAGCACCACCGAGCCCTCGCTCACCTTGGCGCCGACGTCGACCTTCAGCTCCTTGACCACGCCGGCGGCGGACGACGGAATCTCCATCGACGCCTTGTCCGACTCCACCGTGATCAGCGACTGCTCGGCCTTGACCGTGTCGCCCACCTTCACCAGCACCTCGATCACCGCGACTTCGTCGAAATCGCCGATGTCCGGCACCTTCACTTCAATGGCTGCCATGTTCCGTGTCTCCCGCCAGATAGGCGTGTGTGTTCTGGTTGTTGGTTACGCGTAGAGCGGGTTGATCTTGTCGGCCTTGATGCCGTACTTCTTGATGGCCTCGGCCACCTTGGCCGCGGGCACCGCACCGTCGTCGGCCAGCGCGCGCAGCGCCGCGACCACGATGTAGTGGCGGTTGATCTCGAAGTGCTCGCGCAGCTTGCTGCGGAAGTCGCTGCGCCCGAAGCCGTCGGTCCCCAGCACGCGGTAGCTGCGCCCCTTGGGGATGAACGGGCGGATCTGCTCGGCGTAGGCCTTCATGTAGTCGGTCGACGCGACCACCGGGCCGGCCGTGCCGCCCAGCTGCTGCGCCACGAAGGGCACGCGCTGCTCGTCGGTCGGGTGCAGCAGGTTCCAGCGGTCGACGTCCTGGCCGTCGCGCGCCAGCTCGTTGAAGCTCGGGCAGCTCCACACGCTCGCGGCCACACCCCAGTCCTTCTCGAGCAGCTCCTGCGCGAAGAAGGATTCGCGCAGGATGGTGCCGCTGCCCAGCAGTTGCACCGTGGGCACGTTCTTGCCCTTGATGGCCGGCGCCTGCTTCGACAGGTACATGCCCTTGATGATCTGCTCCTCGGTGCCGGGCTGCAGGCCGGGCATCGCGTAGTTCTCGTTGAGCAGCGTGAGGTAGTAGTAGACGTTCTCCTGCTTCTCGACCATGCGCTTGAGGCCGTGGTGCAGGATGACGCCCACCTCGTGCGCGAAGGTCGGGTCGTAGCTGATGCAGTTGGGAATCGTGCCGGCCAGGATGTGGCTGTGGCCGTCCTCGTGCTGCAGGCCCTCGCCGTTGAGCGTGGTGCGCCCGGAGGTGCCGCCCAGCAGGAAGCCGCGGGCCTGCATGTCGCCGGCCGCCCAGGCCAGGTCGCCGATGCGCTGGAAGCCGAACATCGAGTAGTACACGTAGAACGGCACCATGATGCGGTTGTTCGTGCTGTACGAGGTGGCCGCGGCGA
This sequence comes from Comamonadaceae bacterium ALPHA2B, assembly GCA_005503065.1. Classification (GTDB taxonomy): domain Bacteria; phylum Pseudomonadota; class Gammaproteobacteria; order Burkholderiales; family Burkholderiaceae_C; genus Xenophilus. The sequence continues at coordinate 81,125 of SCOE01000012.1, read as the reverse complement.
TCCAGCTGGACATGCCGCCGGCCTCGTTGATGCCTTCCTGCAGGATCTGGCCGGCCTTGTCTTCCTTGTAGTACATGACCTGGTCCTTGTCGACCGGGGTGTACTGCTGACCGTGCGGGTTGTAGATGCCGACCTGGCGGAACAGGCCCTCCATGCCGAAGGTGCGGGCCTCGTCGACCAGGATCGGCACCACGCGCGGGCCCAGGGCTTGGTCGCGCAGCAGCTGCGTGAGGAAGCGCACGTAGGCCTGGGTCGTGGAGATCTCGCGGCCCTCGGCGGTGGGCTCGAGCACGGCCTTGAAGGTCTCGAGCGCCGGCACGGTGAAGCTCTCGTCGGCCTTCGTGCGGCGGTGCGGCAGGTAGCCGCCCAGCGCCTTGCGGCGCTCGTGCAGGTACTTCATCTCCGGCGTGTCGTCGGCCGGCTTGTAGAAGGGCAGCTCGGCGATCTGGCTGTCGGGGATCGGGATGTTGAAGCGGTCGCGGAAGGCCTTGATGTCCTCGTCGCTGAGCTTCTTGGTCTGGTGGACCGTGTTCTTGCCTTCGCCGATCTTGCCCATGCCGAAGCCCTTGACGGTCTTCACGAGCAGCACGGTGGGCTGGCCGGCGTGGTTCTGCGCGGCGTGGAAGGCTGCGTACACCTTCTGCGAGTCGTGGCCCCCGCGCTGCAGGTTCCAGATCTCGTCGTCCGTCATGTTCTCGACCATCTTGGCCGTGCGCGGGTCACGGCCGAAGAAGTGCTTGCGGACGTAGGCGCCGTCGTTGGCCTTCATGGCCTGGTAGTCGCCGTCGTTGGTCTTCATCATCAACTCGCGCAAGGCGCCGTCATGGTCCTTGGCGAGCAGCGCGTCCCAGCCCTTGCCCCAGATCAGCTTGATGACGTTCCAGCCCGAGCCGCGGAATTCGCCTTCCAGCTCCTGGATGATCTTGCCGTTGCCGCGCACCGGCCCGTCCAGGCGCTGCAGGTTGCAGTTGATGACGAAGATCAGGTTGTCCAGGTTTTCGCGTGCGGCCAGGCCGATGGCGCCCAGCGACTCCACCTCGTCCATTTCGCCGTCGCCGCAGAACACCCAGACCTTGCGGTTGGCGGTGTCGGCGATGCCGCGGGCGTGCAGGTACTTGAGGAAGCGTGCCTGGTAGATCGCCATCAGCGGGCCCAGGCCCATCGACACCGTCGGGAACTGCCAGAACTCGGGCATGAGCTTCGGGTGCGGGTAGCTCGACAGGCCCTTGCCGTCGACTTCCTGGCGGAAGTTGAGCAGTTGCTCTTCGGTCAGGCGCCCTTCGAGGTAGGCGCGGGCGTAGATGCCGGGCGAGACGTGGCCCTGGATGTAGAGCAGGTCGCCGCCGTGCTTCTCGCTCTCGGCCTGCCAGAAGTGGTTGAAGCCGGCGCCGAACATGCTGGCCAGCGAGGCGAAGGAGCCGATGTGGCCGCCCAGGTCGCCGCCCTCGGGCGGGTGGTGGCGGTTGGCCTTGACCACCATGGCCATGGCGTTCCAGCGCATGTAGGCACGCAGGCGTTGCTCGATCTCGAGGTTGCCGGGGCTGCGTGCTTCCGCCTCGGGCTCGATGGTGTTCACGTAGCCGGTGTTGGCCGAGAACGGCATGTCCACGCTGTTCTGGCGGGCGTGCTCCAGCAGTTCCTCGAGCAGGTAATGCGCGCGCTCGGGGCCCTCGGCCTGGATGACGGCGGAGAGGGCATCCCTCCACTCCTTGGTTTCCTGCGCGTCCGCGTCGTTCGCGGCAGCGCCGAAGTGGTTCTCGGGATTCGCCGACATCCTGTGTCTCCTTGATTCGATGTGTGGACGGTAATTTAGTGCCGCTTCCTGCGGCCGCGGCAGTGTCTCACAAAAAATTGCTCATTCCAAATGGTGCGCATTCATTTCTTTATATGAAATGGCCTGCTTCTGCGGCCGTGTTCGCCATGGACAGGCCTGCGCGGGCCACACCCGAACCTCTACACTGGAACGATGTCCGTCCCCAGCCCACCCGCAACACGCGCTGCGGTCACCGCATCGCCCTTGTCGTGGTGGCGCAGGTGGTGGCGCCGGCAGACGCCGGTGATCCAGGACAGCGTCGCCATGCTGATGCCGCTGGTGGCCGTGCTGCTGTTCCTCGCCGCGCTGGTGGCGGCGTTCTATTACCTGCGCGCCGAGGAGATGGAGCGCGAGCAGGAGTCGGTCAAGCGTGACGTGGAGTACGCGCAGCAGCGCCTGCGCCTGCGCCTGCTCGAGCGTCAGGAGCAATTGATGCGGCTGGCGCGCGACGCCGGCAACCGGGAGATCGATTCCGGCGAGTTCGTCAGCCGCGCCGAGTCGCTGGTGAGCCAGTATCCCGAGCTGCAGGTGATCAGCTGGATCGACGACCGCCGCACCGTGCGTGCCAGCTACGCGGCGCCGAGCGTGCACCCGTCGCAACAGCATCCGCAGGGCGAAGTCCTGCGGCCCGGCGAGATCGAGAGCAACTACGCGCTGGCGCGCGAGTTGCGCCAGCCGGTGTTCTCGCAGCCCGGCGCCGGCCGCGAGCCGCCCGCCATGCTCCAGCTGCACATTCCCCTGTACGACCAGGGGCTGTTCGCCGGCATGGTGCTGGGCGAGTTCTCCATCGACGGCCTGTTGCGCTACGGCGTGCCGCCGGAGGTGTCGGCCCGCTATGCGGTCGCCCTGCTCGACGGCAAGGAAGGCCTGCTGGCCGGCAACACGGTGAACCCCCGCGACGGCTCGCCAGTGCGCCTTCTGCCGTGGGCGGAACACACCAACCAGTTCGAGGTGCCCGTGTCGCCGGTGGGCAATGGGCTGGTGCTGCGCGCACAGGCCTACCGCACCTCGCAGGGCCTGGTGGGCAACGGCCTGTTCTGGCTGGTCGCGGCGCTGAGCGTGCTCACCAGCTGGACGTTGATCGGCATGTGGGGCCACACGCGCCGACGCCTGGCTGCGCAGCAGGCGCTGGTGGCCGAGACCAACTTCCGCCGCGCCATGGAGAACTCGATGCTGACCGGCATGCGGGTGCTCGACCTCTCCGGGCGCATCACCTACGTCAACGCCGCCTTCTGCGCCATGACCGGCTGGAGCGAGCAGGAACTGGTCGGCCAGACGCCGCCCTTTCCCTACTGGCTCGAGGCGGACCACGAGATCATGAGCGAGCGGCTCGAGGAAGAAATCCACGGCCGGTCGCTGCCCGGCGGCTTCCAGGTGCGCGTCAAGCGCAAGAACGGCAGCGTCTTCAATGCGCGCCTGTACGTCTCGCCCCTGATCGATGCGCACGGCCACCAGGCCGGCTGGATGACCTCGATGACCGACATCACCGAGCCGACGCGCATCCGCGAGCAGTTGTCGGCCTCATACGAGCGCTTCACCACGGTTCTGGAAGCGCTCGACGCCTCCGTGTCGGTCGCGCCGCTCGGCAGCCAGGAACTGCTGTTCGCCAACAAGATGTACCGCTCCTGGTTCGGCTCCGACACCGAGGGCCACCTCGACATGGTGGCGCAGGCGGGCGTGCCCAGCACGCCGGCGCAGGATTCCGCCTTCGACGACGTCGACGCGCTGGCCGGCCTGCCTGTGGACACGCTCACCGCCGCGCAGGCGGCCAACAACGAGATCTTCCTGCCCGAGCTGGGCAAATGGCTGGAGGTTCGCTCCCGCTACCTCACCTGGGTCGACGGCCGGCTCGCGCAATTGGTGATCGCCACCGACATCACGCCGCGTCGCGACGCCGAGGAGCAGGCGGCCGCCCAGGCCGACAAGGCCCAGGCCGCGAGCCGCCTGATCACCATGGGCGAGATGGCCTCCAGCGTGGCGCACGAGCTCAACCAGCCGCTGACGGCCATCACCAACTACTGCAACGGGATGGCGTCGCGCATCCGCAGCCATCAGATCGACGAGGAGGCGCTGCTGGCCGCCCTCGACAAGACCTCCAAGCAGGCGCAGCGCGCGGGCCAGATCATCCAGCGCATCCGCACCTTCGTGAAGCGCAGCGAGCCCAACCGCACGCCGGCGGAGGTGTCGACGATGGTGAGCGAGGCCGTCGAGCTGGCGGGCATCGAGCTGCGCCGGCGCAACGTGCGCCTCAACCACTATGTCGCCGCGCGCCTGCCCATCCTGCGCGTGGACCGCATCCTGATCGAGCAGGTGCTGGTCAACCTGATGAAGAACGCCGCCGAGTCGATCGACCTGGCCGACCGGCCGGTGGCGCGGCGCAGCGTGGAACTGCGGGTCGTGCCGAAGGTGGTCGACGGGCAGAACGCCGTGGAGTTCTCGGTCCAGGACACGGGCATGGGCCTGGCGCCGGAGGTGATGGAGCGGCTGTACGAGGCCTTCTTCTCCACCAAGCCCGAAGGGATGGGCATCGGCCTGAACCTGTGCCGCACCATCGTCGAGTCGCATCGCGGCCGGATGCAGGCGGAGAACCTCTACAATGGTCCGGATGTGGTCGGCTGCCGTTTTTCCTTCTGGATTCCGGTATCCGGCGCTATCGATTCCGTAGCAAGCGACGAGGCAAAGGTACCGGCATGAGTTTGATCCCCAAGAAAGGCACGGTCTATGTGGTGGATGACGACGAAGCGGTGCGCGACTCGCTGCAGTGGCTGCTCGAAGGCAAGGACTACCGCGTCCGCTGCTTCGATTCCGCCGAGTCCTTCCTTTCCCGCTACGACCCGCGCGAAGTCGCCTGCCTGATCGTCGACATCCGCATGGGCGGCATGACTGGCCTGGAGCTGCAGGACAAGCTCATCGAGCGCAAGTCCCCCCTTCCGATCGTGGTCATCACCGGCCACGGCGACGTGCCGATGGCGGTCGATTCGATGAAGAAGGGCGCGATGGACTTCATCCAGAAGCCCTTCAACGACGAGGCCCTCGTTACGCTGGTCGAACGCATGCTCGACCATGCCCGCAGCGCCTTCGCGCAGCACCAGCAGTCGGCCAGCCGCGATGCGCTCCTGTCCAAGCTCACCGGTCGCGAGGCGCAGGTGCTCGAACGCATCGTCGCCGGCCGCCTGAACAAGCAGATCGCCGACGACCTGGGCATCAGCATCAAGACGGTGGAGGCGCACCGCGCCAACATCATGGAAAAGCTCAACGCCAACACCGTGGCGGACCTGCTGAAGATCGCGCTGGGCCAGACGCCAGCGCCCAGTGCCAAGGCCACCACGCCGTGATGCTGCCCTGACGCTACAGATTTCATAGCTGCCAGCGCCCGCCCCACCTGCGTGAGCGGGCGTTTTCATTTGCAAAACCCGGAAAGCCCTCCCGCCATGACTGCCCAGCTCATCGACGGCAACGCCCTCGCCCGCCAGATCCGCGCCGACGTCTCCGGCCGCACCGCCGCCCTCAAGGCGCGCGGCATCCAGCCCACGCTGGCCATCGTGCTCGTGGGCGACGACCCGGCCAGCCAGGTCTACGTGAAGCACAAGGTCAACGACAGCAGCGAGACCGGCCTGGTCGCCAACCTCGAGCGCTACCCGGCCGACATGGCCGAGGCCGATCTGCTGGCCCGCATCCACGCGCTCAACGGCGACCCGGCCGTGCACGGCATCCTGGTGCAGTTGCCGCTTCCGAAGCACATGGACAGCCACAAGGTGATCGAAGCCATCTCGCCCGCCAAGGACGTCGACGGCTTCCACGTCGCCAGCGCCGGCGCGTTGATGGTGGGCCAGCCGGGCTTCTGGCCCTGCACGCCGCACGGCTGCATGAAGATGCTCGAATCGATCGGCTACGACCTGCGCGGCAAGCATGCGGTGGTCATCGGCCGCAGCAACATCGTGGGCAAGCCCATGGCCATGATGCTGCTGGCGCAGAACGCCACCGTCACCATCTGCCACAGCGCGACGGCCGACCTCGGCGCGATGACGCGGCAGGCCGACGTGGTGGTCGCGGCCGTGGGCAAGGCGAACCTGCTCACGGCCGGCATGGTCAAGCCCGGCGCCGTGGTGATCGACGTCGGCATGAACCGCAATGCCGAAGGCAAGCTCTGCGGCGACGTGGACTTTGCCGGCGTGAAGGACGTGGCAGGCTGGATCACGCCGGTGCCCGGCGGCGTCGGACCGATGACGCGCGCCATGCTGCTGGCCAACACCCTCGAGGCCGCGGAACGCGCGGCCGGCTGACGCGCTCCAACGGGGCACCATAGCGCGCCTTCATCGGCGCCATGCAAACGCCGGTGGCTTGAAGCCGCCGGCCTTGCCACAAAATGCCAGACATGACCAATCCCCTGCTCGACTTCGACGACCTGCCCCTTTTCGACCAGATCCGCCCCGAGCATGTCGGGCCTGCGGTCGACGTGCTGCTCAAGCAGGCCGAGGTCGCGCTCGAGGAAGTGACCGCCCCCGACTTCCCGGCCCGCTGGGATGCCATCGCCAAGGTGCTCGACGTCGCCACCGAGCGCTTCTCGCGCGCCTGGGGCGCCGTGGGGCACCTGAACGCCGTGGCCGACACGCCCGAATTGCGCGCCGCCTACAACGAGGCGATGCCGCGTGTGACGGCCTTCTGGACCCAGCTCGGCTCCGACGAGCGCCTGTACGCCAAGTACAAGGCCATCGACCCGGCCACCCTGAACCCCGAGCAGGCGCAAGCCCACAAGAATGCCGTGCGCAACTTCGTGCTGGGCGGTGCGGAACTCCAGGGCGAAGCCAAGAAGCGCTACGCCGAGATCCAGGAACGCCAGGCCGAACTGAGCCAGAAGTTCAGCGAGCATGCCCTGGACGCGACCGATGCCTTCGCCTGGTACGCCGAACTGGCCGACCTCGACGGCCTCCCCGAGGACGTGATCGCCGCCGCGCGCGCCGCGGCCGAGGCCGAGGGCAAGGACGGCTACAAGCTCACGCTCAAGATGCCCTGCTACCTGCCGGTGATGCAGTTCGCGAAGAGCAGCGCCCTGCGCGAGCGCCTGTACCGCGCCTACGTCACGCGCGCCAGCGAATTCGGCGACCCGGCCTTCGACAACAGCGCGCTCATCACCGAAATCCTCGCGCTGCGCGAGGAAGAAGCCAAGCTGCTGGGCTACGCCAACTTCGGCGAACTGTCCGTCGTGCCCAAGATGGCCGAATCGCCCGAGCAGGTCGTGAAGTTCCTGCGCGACCTGGCTGCCAAGGCGCGGCCGTACGGCGAGCGCGACGTGGCCGAACTGCGCGAATTCGCCGCCAAGGAGCTCGGCCTCGCCGACCCGCAGCCCTGGGACTGGAGCTACATCGGCGAGAAGCTCAAGGAAGCGCGCTACGCCTTCAGCGAGCAGGAGGTGAAGCAGTACTTCCCGGCGCCCAAGGTGCTGGCGGGCCTCTTCAAGATCGTCGAAACGCTGTTCGAGGTGAACATCCGCCGCGACAGCGCGCCGGTGTGGCACCCTACGGTCGAGTTCTACCGCATCGAGCGCGACACACCGCAGGGTCGCCAGAAGGTCGGCCAGTTCTACCTCGACCCCTCGGCCCGCGTCGGCAAGCGCGGCGGCGCCTGGATGGACGACGTGCGCGCCCGCTGGCTGCGCCCTGACACCGGCACGTTGCAGACGCCCGTTGCACAGCTCGTGTGCAATTTCGCGGAAGGTGTCGACGGCAAGCCGCCGCTGCTCACGCACGACGACGTCATCACCCTCTTCCACGAATTCGGCCATGGCCTGCACCACATGCTCACGCAGGTGAACGAGCGCGACGTCTCGGGCATCAGCGGCGTCGAGTGGGACGCGGTCGAGCTGCCCAGCCAGTTCATGGAGAACTTCTGCTGGGAGTGGGACGTCCTCAGCCACATGACGGCCCACGCCGACACCGGCGAGCCGTTGCCGCGTGCGCTGTACGACAAGATGATCGCAGCCAAGAACTTCCAGAGCGGCATGCAGACGCTGCGCCAGATCGAGTTCTCGCTCTTCGACATGCTGCTGCACACCGAATACAAGGCCCCCACGCTCGGCACTGACGTGTCCTCGCTGCCCCCCGAGGGGGCGCGTTCCGCCTTGGGGCGGCCCGGCGGCGGAACCCACGCGGCGAATGCTGCGCCGGGCGCAGTCATGGCCCTGCTCGGACAGGTGCGCGACGAGGTCGCCGTGCTGCCTGCGCCGCCTTTCAGCCGTACACCGAACACCTTCACCCACATCTTCTCGGGCGGCTATGCGGCCGGCTACTACAGCTACAAGTGGGCCGAGGTGCTCTCGGCCGACGCGTATGCGGCCTTCGAGGAGAGCGCGGGCGCCAATGGCGAGCCAAGCGTGGACACGGGCCGGCGCTACCGGCAGGCCATCCTCGAGGCCGGTGGCAGCCGCACGGCGATGGAGTCGTTCAAGGCCTTCCGCGGCCGCGAACCGCAGCTCGACGCCCTGCTGCGCCACCAGGGCATGGCCGAAGAGGCGCAGCCCGCCTGAGCGGGCGTGAACGCGCCGGCTGCAGGCGCGGCCGGCTGCGTTACGCTCGGGACTTCGCCCGCGGCCGCGCCGCCCGTCGTTCACCTGCTGCATCGCCATGACGCCTGCCACCGCCCGCCTCTTCTGCTCCTGCGCCCTGCTCTTCACCGCCGGCGCGGCCACGGCGCAGGGGCTGTACCGCAACGTCGACGCCAACGGCCGCGTGACCTACACCGACCGGCCGCCGGCGGCGAATGCGCAGCCCGCGCCGGTGGGCCGCAGCGACGGCGGAGCCGGGGCCAGTGCCCAACTGCCCTTCGAGCTTCGGCAGATCGTGCAGCGCTACCCGGTGACGCTCTACACCGGCGACGATTGCGCACCGTGCACCGCCGGCCGCCAGCTGCTGCAGACGCGCGGCATTCCCTTTGACGAACGCACGGTCAAGAGCAGCGAGGAGATCGCCGCGCTGGAACGGCTGAGCGGGCGCAACGGGCTGCCGCTGCTGACCATCGGCGCGCAGCAGCTCAAGGGCTTCTCCGACACCGAGTGGTCCCAGTACCTCAACGCGGCTGGCTACCCGAAGAGCGTCCAGCTGCCGCCCGGCTACCGCAACCCGCCGCCCCAGCCCTTGGTGGCTCAGCAGGCGGTGCCCGCCGCGCCGGCGCCCGCACCGGCAGCGGCGCCGCGCCCATCCGTGGGCCCGGCGACCGATGCGCCCACGCCGTCGAACCCGGCCGGCATCCGCTTCTGAGCGCCGCTGTCCCGGCACCGGCTTGCTACAACATTCATAGCACCCTACGCAGGCAGGGCGGGCGTTGCAACCCCATTTGATGCTGAAACGGCGGCTTGGCGGTCAGTCGTAGCGCAGTGTCTGCACGCCCTCGGGCGTGGCCAGCAGGCAGATCTGCGCCTTCTGGTGCGCGAACACCCCAACCGTCACCACGCCGGGCCACTGGTTCACCTCGCTCTCGAAGGCCAGCGGGTCCGCGATCTTCAGGCCGGTCACGTCGAGGATGTGCTGGCCGTTGTCGGTCACCAGCGGCAGGCCATCCTTCTCGCGGACTTGCGCCAGCCCGCCCAGCGCGGCGAACTGCCGCATCAGGCGCCGCGCCGCCATCGGGATGATCTCCACCGGCAGCGGAAAGGCGCCGAGCACCTCGACGCGCTTGGAGGCGTCGGCGATGCACACGAATCGCCGCGACTGGGCGGCGACGATCTTCTCCCGCGTGAGCGCTGCGCCACCGCCCTTGATCATGTGGCCACGGCCGTCGATCTCGTCGGCGCCGTCGATGTACACCGCCAGTTCGTCGACCGCATTGCTGTCGAAGACCTCGATACCCAGCGCGCGCAGGCGCTCGGTCGAGGCGACCGAACTGGAGACGGCGCCCTTGATCTCGTCCTTGATGGTGGCCAGCGCGTCGATGAATTTGTTCACCGTCGATCCAGTGCCCACGCCGACGATTTCGCCGCGCACCACGTGCTCGAGTGCGGCGCGGCCCACGAGGGCCTTGAGTTCGTCCTGGCTGGGGGCGGCGGATGCGGGGGCGCTCATGGCGGAAAATCCTCGGTTCGTCTGAAGAAACAAAAGCTGCAAATTATCCAATGCTCGCCTCGCTCCCTGCGCTGTACGGCCTCGCCCGCCCCTTCCTCTTCGGCATGGACCCGGAGGCCGCCCATGAATTGACGCTCGACAGCCTGGCCCGCACCCAGAACACGCCGTTGGCGTGCTTCTATGCATCGCCGCGCGTGGACGACCCCGTCATCCTGGCAGGCCTGAGGTTTCCCAACCGCGTGGGCCTGGCCGCCGGGCTGGACAAGAACGCGCGCTGCATCGATGCCTTCTCGGCCATGGGCTTCGGTTTCGTCGAGGTCGGCACGGTCACACCCAAGGCGCAGCCCGGCAACGCCCGGCCGCGCATCTTCCGGCTGCCCAAGGCCGAAGCGCTCATCAACCGCCTGGGTTTCAACAACGAAGGGCTCGATGCGTTCATCGCCAATGTGCAGCGGGCCCGCTATCGCCAACAGGCGGCTGCGGCCGGCCGCAAGCCGATGCTGCTGGGCCTGAACATCGGCAAGAACGCGAGCACCCCGATCGAGCGCGCCGTCGACGACTACCTCATCGGCCTGGAAGGCGTGTACCCGTATGCCGACTACGTGGCGGTGAACATCTCCAGCCCCAACACCGCGAACCTGCGCAGCCTGCAGAGCGACGAGGCGCTGGACGCCCTCCTCGGGGCCGTCGCCGAACGGCGCGGGCTGCTCGCGGCCACGCAGCAGCGGCGCGTGCCGGTGTTCCTCAAGATCGCGCCCGACCTGGACGAGGCGCAGGTCGCCGTGATCGCCGCGACACTCCAGCGCCATGGCATGGACGGCGTGATCGCCACCAACACCACCCTGGCGCGCGACGCGGTCGCCGGCCTGCCGCACGGCAACGAGACGGGGGGCCTGTCAGGTGCCCCGGTGCGCGAGGCGAGTAACCGCGTGATCGTGCAGCTGCGCGCCGCCCTGGGGCCGGGCTTTCCCATCATCGGCGCCGGCGGCGTGATGAGCGGGGACGACGCGCGCGCCAAGCTGGCGGCCGGCGCCGACGTGGTGCAGGTCTACACGGGACTCATCTACCGCGGGCCGGCGCTGGTGCGCGAGTTGGCGCAGGCGCTGCGGCAGCGCTGAATCCGGTCCGCATCGCGCCCCAAAAAAACCGCCGGAGCGCGAGGCTGCGGCGGCTTGCGGGATCGGGGCGCGTTCAGCGCAGCTTCCAGAGGATGGGCACCAGCCACCCCGTCACCTTCAGCAGGCGGCGCGGGCCGACGACGGCCATCACCACCGCCGCCGCGGCACCGGCTGCGATGGGATGCTCGCGCGCCAACCGCATCGCCCTGTCGGTCGGCGGCTCGTAGGCCGCAGCCTCCTGCGCCGCAGCAGCCTCGGCCGCGGCTTCCATGCGCTCCTCGAGCATCAGCCGCTGGCGCTGGCGCTCGATGCGGTCCAGCAGCGCCTGGCGCGTGGCGGGGCGGGGCTCGCGCGGCTTGTCGTCGTCGTCGCCGAATCGCGTCTGGAGGTAGGCCCAGTCACGCTCCAGTTCGCGCCGCGCGGGCTCCATCGCGTCGGAGGCGCCGCGCAGGCTCGACATCAAGCCCACCAGTGCCGCGCCCCACAGGACGACCCACAGCGCCGCGACCAGCCAGGCGGCGGTCGTGCGATGCGGCGTATCCCAGAAGTGCACGACGACCGCGACCGACAGCAGCGACGCCATCACGATGGTCAGCCCGATGAGGGCGACGACAAGCGCCATCAGGCGCTTGATGTGGCCTTTCTCCTCATCCCAGGCCATGCCGAGCAATTGGGCGCGGTCTTCGGCGGCCAGGGCGCCTTCATGCAGCGCTTCGCGCACGCGGCGAATGCGTGCATCGATACCGAACAGGGAAAGCAGCCGGTTCATGCGCTCGCCGCCCCTTCGGTTCGCCAGTGAGGCCGGCGCACCGGCACGGATCCGGCGGGCACGCGATCAGCGACGGCTGCCAAGCAGCAGGCCCACCAGAACACCCACGGCCAGCGCGGCACCGGCGATCTGCCACGGCTCGTCATGCGCATAGGCATTGGCCGTCTGCGCCGCATCCTTGGCCTTCTTCGCGGCAATCTTGCTCTTCTCGGAGGCAAGCTCGCGCGCGATGGCCAGCTTGGCCTCGACACGCTGCTTGAGCGCCTTGATCTGGGGCACCGACTCGAGGTCCTTGTTCGAGAGCACGCCCTTCACATCGTTGGCAAGGTCCTCGACCACCGCATTGGCAGCCGCTTCGAGATTGTTGGATACGGACATAGGAACACCTTCCCTCAGTGGAGTCTGGGCACCGGCGGGAGTGCCGGCAATGGACACGCCAGCAACTGGCGTGCCGGCCATATTACAGCCACATGAAGCGCAATCACGCGGCAATTCCCGGCAATTCGCATACATGTCGGCCAATGGCCAGACTGCTTGTCAGACCCGGCGATTCGATGCCGAAAAGATTGACCAGCCCGGGCACGCCATGAACCTCGGGCCCCTGGATCAGGAAGTCGCGTGCGGCCTCGCCGGGCCCCGAGATCTTGGGGCGGATGCCCGCATAGCCGGGCTGCAGCGCGTGGTCTGGCAAGCCAGGCCAATACTTGCGCACCTCGGCATAGAAGCCGTCGCCACGCCGGGGGTCGACCTGAAGGTCCGACGGGCTCGCGACCCATTCCACGTCGGGCCCGAACTTCGCCTGTCCGCCGAGGTCCAGCGTGAGGTGCACGCCCAGGCCGCCCGGCTCCGGGACGGGATAGATCAACCGGCTGAAGGGCGCTCGGCCACCGAGCACGAAATAGCTTCCCTTGGCCCAGTGCGCCTGCGGCACGTGCGATGGATCCAGCCCCTCGAAACGCGCGGCCAGCGCAGGGGCGTTCAAACCGGCCGCATTGACGACGGTCCGGCAACGCAACACGGTGCCGTCGGTCATTTCCAGGTCGATGCCGGCAGCGATGCATCGCGCGGCGCGTACGGCCGACTTGAGGGCGAGCACACCGCCGGCATGCTCCATGTCGCCCTGGAAGCTCAGCATCAGGGCATGGCTGTCCACGATGCCCGTGGAAGGCGAATGGATTGCGGCAACACACGCCAGCGCCGGCTCGAGCGCCCTGGCTTCCGGAGCGTCGAGCAGAACGAGGTCGTCGACGCCGTTGGCTCGCCCCTTGGCCACGATGGCCTCGAGTTCGGACGCTTCGGAGGACGAAGTCGCGACGATCAGCTTGCCGCACCGTCGATGGGGCACGCCACGCGCTTGCGCATAGGCGTACAGCAGCTGCCTGCCATCGACGCACAGGCGCGCCTTGAGCGAGTCTTTGGGGTAATAGATGCCCGCATGGATGACCTCGCTGTTGCGCGAACTGATGCCCGAGCCGATGGCGCCCTCGGCCTCGAGCACGACGACCTCGCGTCCTGCCAAGGCCATTTCACGGGCCACGGCCAAGCCCACCACACCGGCGCCGATGACGGCGCAATCAAATTCGTCCATGCCGCGAGCTTAGCGGCATGTCGCCTCAAAAGACCGTCTGCTCAGAAGCCGCGCCAGCGGAACGCGGCGGCGCGCATGAAGTGCCGATTGGCGCGCGCCTGCCAGGCGAGCAGTGTGGGCGGATGAGGCGACTTGCCGGGCGCGGGCATCGCGGCATCCGAGGGGGGAGACGTCGGCGTGGCCGGGCCACGGTCCGGTTCGACGGGGAGGTCCGGCCCAGAAGGTGTGATGGGCGTGGGAAGCTCGGAAGACATCGGCTGCATGTTCAACCCCTGGTTGAGTCTGGTTGCACCGAGTTCTACGCCCGCTCGCCGCCGTGCGTACCGGCGCACAGGCGGCCCGTGCGTCGGCAGCGGCCGACACACCGGCATCATCCATCCGGGAGCATCAACGAAAACGGCACCCGAAGGTGCCGTGATCGTGAGGTGTGTGGTGGGCGGTGAGGGCTTTGAACCCCCGACCCCAGCAGTGTGAATGCTGTGCTCTACCCCTGAGCTAACCGCCCTGGTTGGGTGCTTCGCGATACACGACCGAAGAGATCTGTCGTGCCCTGCGAAGCCCATGATTATGCCACAGTTTTTTCGACCGACAGCTTGAAGAGCGTCTTGCCGCCGCTCGCCTTGTCCAGGTCGGCCAGCACCTTCTCGTGGGCGGCGACCTCGTCGTCCGATGCCATCAGCACCGGCAGCGTGAAGCGGCGCAGATCCACTGCCACCACCGAGCCCTGCTCCTCGCTGCGGCTTTCCACCTCGATGAGCAGCGCATCCTGGCCGCGCGTGAGGTTGATGTACACGTCGGCCAGCAGCTGCGCGTCGAGCTTGGCGCCGTGAAAGGTGCGGTTGGAGCGGTCGACGCCGAAGCGGTCGCACAGTGCGTCGAGCGAGTTGCGCTTGCCAGGGTAGACCTGCTTGGCCATGGCCAGGGTGTCGGTCACTTCGCCCACGAAATCGCGCAGCGGCGCCAGGCCCGCCAGCTCGAATTCCTTGTTGAGGAAGCCGACGTCGAAGGCCGCGTTGTGGATGATGAGCTCGGCCCCGCGCAGGTACTCGACGATCTCTTGCGCCATGGTGGCGAACTTCGGCTTGTCGCTCAGGAACTCGGTCGTCAGCCCGTGCACGCGCAGCGCATCCTCATGGCTCTCGCGCTCGGGGTTGAAGTAGATGTGCAGGTCGTTGCCGGTGAGCTTGCGGTTGAACAGCTCCACGCAGCCCAGTTCGATGATGCGGTCGCCGTTCTCGGCCGAGAGGCCGGTGGTTTCTGTGTCGAGGACGATCTGGCGGCTCATGATGGCAATCTCTCAGTGGCGATCCGGCGCCGGGCCACCCCACGCCGGATCAGCCCCCGCGGGGGGCAGCGACCCGTGGAACGGCGGCACGTCGGGATCAATGATTCTCTTTGGCGTGGTTGATCGAGTACTTGGGGATCTCGACCGTCACGTCCTGCTGCGCCAGGATGGCCTGGCAGGACAGGCGCGACTGCGGCTCCAGGCCCCAGGCCCGGTCGAGCAGGTCTTCCTCGGCCTCGTCGGCCTCGTTCAACGAGCTGTAGCCCTCGCGCACGATCACGTGGCAGGTCGTGCAGGCGCAGCTCATGTCGCAGGCGTGCTCGATGTTGATGTGGTTGTCCAGCAGCGCCTCGCAGATCGACGTGCCGGCCGGCGCCGTGATCTCGGCGCCCTGAGGACAGTACTCGGCGTGGGGAAGGATCTTGATGACGGGCATCGTGGCGTCGTTGTTCTAGATGGATTCGAGCTTGCGGCCGGCCAACGCCCTGGCAATACCCTGGTTCATGCGTTGCGCGGCGAACGCCTCGGTGCCGTCGGCCAGCGCCTTCGTGGCGGCCTCGACCGCAGCCGCGTCCTGCAGCGAACGTGCGGCATCGAGCTCGGCCATGAGGCGATCGATGTCGGCGCGCTCCCCGGCGCCGAGGAGCGCGCCGTCGGCTTCCAGCGCGCTGCGGGTTGCGAGCAGCATGCGCTCGGCATCGACACGCGCCTCGATCAGCGCGCGCGACTGCATGTCCTGCTGTGCCGTGGAGAAGCTCTCCTGCAGCATGGTCGCGATCTGGTCGTCCGACAGGCCGTACGACGGCTTGACCGCGACGCTCGCTTCCACGCCGCTGGTCTGCTCCTTCGCGCTGACCGACAGCAGGCCGTCGGCATCGACCGTGAAGGTCACGCGGATCCGCGCCGCACCCGCCGCCATCGGCGGAATGCCGCGCAGCGTGAAGCGCGCGAGGCTGCGGCAGTCCGCCACCAGGTCGCGTTCGCCCTGCACCACGTGCAGCGCGAGCGCGGTCTGGCCGTCCTGGTAGGTGGTGAAGTCCTGCGCCATCGCCGTCGGGATGGTCTGGTTGCGCGGCACGATGCGCTCCACCAGGCCGCCCATCGTCTCCAGGCCCAGCGACAGCGGGATCACGTCCAGCAGCAGCAAGTCGCCGGCGCCGTCGTTGCCCGCCAGCTGGTTGGCCTGGATGGCGGCGCCCAGCGCCACCACCTCGTCGGGGTTCAGGTTGATCAACGGCTCGCGGCCGAAGAACTCGGCCACCGCGCGCCGCACCTGCGGCATGCGCGTGGAACCGCCGACCAGCACGACGCCCTGCAGGTCGTCGGGCTTGAGCTTCGCATCGCGCAGCGCCTTGCGCACGGCCGCGAGCGTGCGGTCGGTCAGGTGGCGCGTCGCCGCGTCGAAATCGCTGCGATTGAGGTCGAATCGGACCACAACGCCCGCCACATCTGCGCTGAACGCTATCGATTCCGTAGCAGTCAGCGCCTCCTTGGCGGCGCGCGCGGCCACCAGCAGCGCGGCACGGTCGGTGTCGCTCCTGGGTTGCGCGCCGGTGCGCGCGACGACGAAGTCGGCCAGGGCGTGGTCATAGTCGTCGCCGCCCAGCGCGGAGTCGCCGCCGGTGGCGATGACCTCGAACACGCCCTGCGTGAGCCGCAGGATGGAGATGTCGAAGGTGCCGCCGCCGAGGTCGTAGACGGCGTAGACGCCCTCGGACGCGTTGTCCAAGCCGTAGGCGATGGCGGCCGCCGTGGGTTCGCTGATCAGGCGCAGCACGTTCAGGCCCGCGAGCTGGGCGGCGTCCTTGGTGGCCTGGCGCTGCCCCTCGTCGAAGTACGCCGGCACGGTGATCACGGCACCGTAGAGTTCGTCGTCGAAGGTGTCCTCGGCACGGTAGCGCAGCGTCGCCAGGATCTCGGCGCTCACCTCGACCGGCGACTTCAGGCCGGCCGCCGTGCGCACCTGCACCATGCCGCCCTCGTCGACCAGGCCATAGGACATCGCATCGCGATTCGCCACGTCGGCCAGCCCGCGGCCCATGAGACGCTTGACGGAGGTGATGGTGTTGGCCGGGTCCTGCGCGC
Organism: Comamonadaceae bacterium ALPHA2B; assembly: GCA_005503065.1. GTDB lineage: Bacteria > Pseudomonadota > Gammaproteobacteria > Burkholderiales > Burkholderiaceae_C > Xenophilus. Next base: position 64,413 of record SCOE01000012.1, on the reverse strand, counting down.
GCGCGGCCACGGCCTCGAAGCCGATCTGGCGCCGGTCCTTGTCGAGGTAGCGCACGGCCGAGGGCAGGAGGACGCGGCCCTGCTCGTCGGGCAGGCATTCGGCCACGCCGTGGCGCACGGCAGCGACAAGCGAATGCGTGGTGCCGAGGTCGATGCCGACGGCGATGCGGCGCTGGTGCGGATCGGGCGCCTGGCCGGGTTCTGAGATCTGGAGAAGTGCCATGGAAACTGGAGAGCGAAGACCTATTGTCCCAGTCGGTCGAAACGCTGGTCGACCTCCGAGGCAAAGCGCTCGATGAACATGAGGGCTCTGACCTGCGCGGCCGCTGCCGGGTAGTCGCCCTTCTCGTCGATGAGCCAGTCCAGCGACGACAGAGCACGCGCACGCGCCGAATCCACCTGGGCTTGGAGCGCATCGAGCGCGGCCTCGTCGGCCGCCTCGTCGAGTGCCTCGCGCCATTCCATCTGCTGCATCAGGAACTCGGGCGGCATGGCGGTGTTGGTCTCGGCCTGCACCGGCGCACCGTTCAGCTCGCAGAGGTAAGCGGCGCGCTGGAGCGGATCCTTCAGGCGCTGGTAGGCCTCGTTGATGCGCACCGACCACTGCATCGCCACGCGCTGCGCGGCCGGGCCCTGGGCCGCGAAACGGTCCGGGTGCGCCTCGCGCTGCAATTCCTTCCAGCGGGCATCCAACGCCGCGCGGTCCTGCGCGAAGGTCGGTGGCACGGCGAAGAGTTCGAAGTCGGTGTCGTTGAGGTTCATGTCGATCGCAGCACGGCCAACAAAAAAGGCCCCCACGCTCCCCGCAGCCGCGTGGTTCGCGACCCCCCGGGGGGTGCTTTTTGGCTTGGGGCGGCCCGGCGACAAAAAGCCGCCTCGGGCGGCGGCTCTTGCAATCGCCCTCGCCCAGCGAGTGGCTAGATCCGGAAGCTCTCGCCGCAGCCGCAGCGGTCGCGTTCGTTCGGGTTGTTGAACTTGAAGCCTTCGTTCAGGCCCTCGCGCACGAAATCCAGCTGCGTGCCGTCGATGTAGGCGAGGCTCTTCGGGTCCACGAGCACCTTCACGCCATGGTCTTCGAAGACCACGTCCTCGGGCGCCATCTCGTCCACGTACTCCAGCTTGTAGGCCAGGCCCGAGCACCCCGTCGTCTTGACGCCGAGCCGCACGCCCACCCCCTTGCCCCGCTTGGTCAGGTAGCGGTTCACGTGGCGGGCAGCGGCTTCGGTCAGGGTGACGGACATAGTGCAGGAGCTGACGAACAAACGAACGAACGAGAACGAAGGATCAGTGAACGGCTTCTTCGCCGGCCGGCGTCTTGGCGCCGTGCTTGGCCTTGTAGTCGTTCACGGCGGCCTTGATCGCGTCTTCGGCCAGGATCGAGCAGTGGATCTTCACCGGCGGCAGCGCCAGTTCCTCGGCGATCTGTGCGTTCTTGAGCGCGGCCGCCTCGTCCAGCGTCTTGCCCTTGACCCATTCGGTCACGAGCGACGACGACGCGATCGCCGAGCCGCAGCCGTAGGTCTTGAAGCGTGCGTCCTCGATCACGCCGGTTTCGGCATTGACCTTGATCTGCAGCTTCATCACGTCGCCGCAGGCCGGTGCGCCGACCATGCCGGTGCCGACCGAGTCGTCGCCCTTGTCGAAGGAGCCGACGTTGCGCGGGTTCTCGTAGTGGTCGATGACCTTCTCGGAATAAGCCATGGTGTTACCTCTTCAATCGTGGTGTCGTGCAGCAGACGGCGTTCAGTGCGCCGCCCACTGGATGGTGCTCAGGTCGACGCCGTCCTGGTACATCTCCCACAGCGGACTCAGCTCGCGCAGCTTGCTCACGTTGTGCTTGATGGTGGCGATGGCGTAGTCGATTTCTTCCTCGGTCGTGAAGCGGCCGATGGTCATGCGCAGGCTGCTGTGGGCCAGCTCGTCGCTGCGGCCCAGGGCGCGCAGCACGTAACTCGGCTCCAGGCTGGCCGAGGTGCAGGCCGAGCCCGACGACACCGCCAGCCCCTTGATGCCCATGATCAGCGACTCGCCTTCGACGAAGTTGAAGCTCATGTTCAGGTTGTGCGGCACGCGGTGCTCGAGGTCGCCGTTGATGAAGACCTGCTCGACGTCCTTCAGGCCGTCGAGCAGGCGCTTCTGCAGGCGCTTCGCCTTCGCGATGTCGTCCTTCATCTCTGCCTTGGCGATGCGGAAGGCCTCGCCCATGCCGACGATCTGGTGCGTGGGCAAGGTGCCCGAGCGCATGCCGCGCTCGTGGCCGCCGCCGTGCATCTGGGCCTCCAGCCGCACGCGCGGCTTGCGGCGCACGTACAGCGCACCGATGCCCTTCGGGCCGTAGGTCTTGTGCGAAGCCAGGCTCATCAGGTCGATGGGCAGCGTCTTGACGTCGATCTCGAGCTTGCCCGTGGCCTGCGCGGCGTCGACGTGGAAGATCACGCCCTTCTCGCGGCACAGGTTGCCCAGCGCGACCACGTCCTGGACGACACCGATCTCGTTGTTCACGAACATGACACTGGCCAGGATGGTGTCGGTCCGGATCGCGGCCTTGAACTTCTCCAGGTCGAGCAGGCCGTTCTCCTCGACGTCGAGGTACGTCACCTCGAAGCCCTGGCGCTCCAGCTCGCGCATGACGTCCAGCACGGCCTTGTGCTCGGTCTTGACGGTGATAAGGTGCTTGCCCTTGCCCTTGTAGAAGTGCGCGGCGCCCTTGATGGCCAGGTTGTCGGATTCGGTGGCGCCGGAGGTCCAGACGATTTCGCGCGGGTCGGCACCGATCAGGTCGGCCACCTGCCCCCGCGCCTTCTCGACGGCCTCTTCGGCTTCCCAGCCCCAGGCGTGGCTGCGTGACGCAGGGTTGCCGAAATGCTCGCGCAGCCAGGGAATCATCGCGTCGACCACGCGCGGGTCGACCGGCGTGGTCGCGCCGTAGTCCAAGTAGATCGGGAAATGAGGAGTCACATCCATGGCTTGCTCGTGCTGGCGTGGGTCAAACAATGCGCGTAGGCCGGCCGGGGCCGCAGCCGCCGGCGACTGCCCGGTGGAATCAGGATTTGGCGAAGGCGTTGCCGAGGGCGAACACCGAATTCGGCGCATTCACGCGGATCGGCTTGACCACCGGCTGGCTCGAGATGGCTCGCTTGACGGCCGGCTTGTTCTCGATCTGCACGCCCTTGGCGATCTGGTCGTCGACCAGCTTCTGCAGCGTGACCGAATCCAGGAACTCGACCATCTTCTGGTTCAGCGATGCCCACAGCTCGTGCGTCATGCAGCGGCCGGCTTCGCCCAGGCAGTTTTCCTTGCCGCCGCACTGGGTGGCGTCGATCGGTTCGTCCACCGAGACGATGATGTCGGCCACGGTGATGTCCGACGCCTTGCGGCCCAGCGAGTAGCCGCCGCCGGGGCCGCGGGTGGATTCGACGAGCTCGTGGCGACGCAGCTTGCCGAACAACTGTTCGAGGTACGACAGCGAGATCTGCTGCCGCTGGCTGATGGCCGCCAGCGTGACCGGGCCGGTGTTCTGGCGCAGTGCCAGATCGATCATGGCCGTGACCGCAAATCGGCCTTTGGTTGTGAGACGCATCGCAAGCTCCTTCGAAGTGCTTACCGTTGAAATGACACCTGGACCCAAGTCCGGGTGGCGTCGTCTCCGCCCCTGCCCGCCTCGTGCCCATCCAGGGATCAGAGGCGGCCCTTCATCGCGAAGTTCAAACTTTTCTTGAGTGTTTCGCTCAAGTTTAACAGAAAGCCCTGGGTTCTGCTCGGGTAAACCCGCTGAAACCGGTTCCATCCCGAGTGATGCCGCCGGATGGCGTCCGCTCCCCGGCTTTTCGATCAGGCGCCGCCGGCCGGGAGCACCGCGATGTTGTCGCCGCCTGCCGCGCCGAAGGCCTGTTCGCGCAGCAGGGCCAGCTGGTCGCGCACCCGCGCCGCCTTCTCGAACTCCAGGTTCCGGGCGTGCTCGAGCATCTGCTTCTCCAGCCGCTTGATTTCCCTGGCGATGTCCTTCTCGGACATGTCCTCGACCTTGGCGCGCTCCAGATCGCGCTTGGCAGCCTCCTTGCCCGATTTCTCGCTGTAGACGCCGTCGATCAGCTCGCGCACCTGCTTGACGATGCTGCGCGGCGTGATGCCGTGGGCCTCGTTGAATGCGATCTGCTTGGCCCGCCGGCGCTCGGTCTCGTCGATCGCCTTCTTCATCGACGCGGTCATGTTGTCGGCGTACAGGATGGCCTTGCCGTGCAGGTTGCGCGCCGCCCGGCCGATGGTCTGGATCAGGCTGCGCTCGGCCCGCAGGAAGCCTTCCTTGTCGGCATCGAGGATCGCCACGAGCGACACCTCGGGGATGTCCAGGCCCTCGCGCAGCAGGTTGATGCCCACCAGCACGTCGAAGGTGCCCAGGCGCAGATCGCGCAGGATTTCCACGCGCTCCACCGTGTCCACGTCGCTGTGCAGGTAGCGCACCTTCACGCCGTTGTCGCCCAGGTAGTCGGTGAGCTGCTCGGCCATGCGCTTGGTCAGCGTGGTGATGAGCACGCGCTCGTTCTTCTCGACCCGGATGCGGATCTCCTGCAGCACGTCGTCCACCTGGTGCGTTGCCGGCCGCACCTCCACCTCGGGGTCGATCAGGCCCGTGGGGCGCACCAGCTGCTCGACCACCTGGCCGGTGTGCGTCTTCTCGTAATCGGCCGGCGTGGCCGAGACGAAGACGCATTGCCGCATGCGCGTCTCGAACTCCTCGAACTTCAGGGGCCGGTTGTCCAGGGCCGAAGGGAGCCGGAAGCCGTATTCCACCAGCGTCGTCTTGCGCGCCCGGTCGCCGTTGTACATGGCGCCCAGCTGGCCGATCATCTGGTGGCTCTCGTCCAGGAACATGATCGCGTCCTTGGGCATGTAGTCCGTCAGCGTGGCCGGCGGCTGGCCCGGCGCGGCGCCCGAGAGATGGCGGGTGTAGTTCTCGATGCCCTTGCAGTGGCCGATCTCGGCCAGCATCTCCAGATCGAAGCGGGTGCGCTGCTCCAGGCGCTGCGCCTCGACCAGCTTGCCGGCGCCGACCAGTTCCTTGAGCCGGTCGGCGAGCTCGGCCTTGATGGTGTCAACGGCGCGCAGCGTCTTGTCGCGCGGCGTGACGTAGTGGCTCGACGGGTAAATGGTGAAGCGCGGCACCTTCTGCCGGATGCGGCCCGTGAGCGGGTCGAACAGCGACAGCGTCTCGATCTCGTCGTCGAAGAGCTCGATGCGGACCGCCAGCTCGCTGTGCTCGGCCGGGAACACGTCGATGGTGTCGCCGCGCACCCGAAAGGTGCCGCGCGCGAAGTCCTGCTCGTTGCGGGTGTACTGCATGCGGATCAGCCGGCCGATCAGGTCGCGCTGGCCGACCTTGTCGCCCACGCGCATGATCAGCCGCATCTCCATGTAGTCCTCGGGCGTGCCGATGCCGTAGATGGCGCTCACCGTCGCCACGATCACCACGTCGCGCCGCTCCAGCACGCTCTTGGTGGCCGACAGGCGCATCTGCTCGATGTGTTCGTTGATCGAGGAGTCCTTCTCGATGAACAGGTCGCGCTGCGGCACGTAGGCCTCGGGCTGGTAGTAGTCGTAGTAGCTGACGAAGTACTCCACGGCGTTCTTCGGGAAGAACTCGCGGAATTCGCTGTACAGCTGGGCCGCCAGCGTCTTGTTGGGCGCGAACACGATCGCCGGCTTGCCCAGCCGCGCGATCACGTTGGCCATGGTGAAGGTCTTGCCGGAGCCGGTCACGCCCAGCAGGGTCTGGAAGACCTCGCCGTCCTGCACGCCCTCGACCAGTTTGGCGATGGCGTTGGGCTGATCACCTGCCGGCGGGTAGGGCTGGAAGAGCTGGAAGGGGGAATCGGGGAAGCTGACGAACTCGCCCTGGCGGGGCGTGTCCTGGACGGCTTCGGGGGTATCGGGGGCGGAAGGCATCGTGCGCTACAGATGGGGACGGTGGTCGGGAGACGGTGTTCCGGTACAGCTGCAGACCGGCCCGGTAAAATTCAAGCGAACCCGCAAGGCTAGCGCAGCCGCGGGCTCGCCGAAAGCCCCGCCTTCCGTGCCGGGCAGCCCACCATCCGAAGGACTCTCTCCAAATGTCTCTGTTCACCGCCGTCGAAATGGCGCCGCGCGACCCGATCCTGGGTCTCAACGAACAATTTGCTGCCGACACCAACCCCAACAAGGTCAACCTGGGCGTGGGCGTGTACTACGACGACAACGGCAAGCTGCCCCTGCTGGAGTGCGTGAAGAAGGCCGAAGCCGACATGATGAAGGCGCCCAGCGCCCGCGGCTACCTGCCGATCGACGGCATCGCCGCCTATGACGCAGCCGTCAAGTCGCTGGTCTTCGGCGCCGACAGCGAGCCCGTCCAATCCGGCCGCGTCGCCACCGTCCAGGGCCTGGGCGGCACCGGCGGCCTGAAGATCGGCGCCGACTTCCTCAAGAAGCTCAGCCCGAACGCCAAGGTGCTCATCAGCGACCCGAGCTGGGAGAACCACCGCGCCCTGTTCACCCAGGCCGGCTTCACCGTCGAGACGCATCCCTACTACGACGCCGAGAAGCGCGGGGTGAACTTCGAGGGCATGCTGGCCGCGCTGAACGCCGCGCCTGCCGGCACCATCGTCGTGCTGCACGCCTGCTGCCACAACCCGACCGGCTACGACATCACCCCGGCCCAGTGGGACCAGGTCGTTGCCGCCGTCAAGGCGAAGAACCTGACGCCTTTCCTGGACATGGCCTACCAGGGCTTCGGCAACGGCATCCAGGAGGACGGCGCCGTGATCGGCAAGTTCGTTGCCGCCGGCCTGAACTTCTTCGTCGCCACCTCGTTCTCCAAGAGCTTCAGCCTCTATGGCGAGCGCGTCGGCGCTCTGTCGGTGCTGTGCTCCGACAAGGACGAGGCTGCGCGCGTGCTGTCGCAGCTCAAGATCATGATCCGCACCAACTACAGCAACCCGCCGACGCACGGCGGCGCCGTGGTGGCGGCCGTGCTGGGCAACCCCGAGCTGCGCGCCCTGTGGGAGAAGGAACTGGGCGAGATGCGCGTGCGCATCAAGGCCATGCGCCAGAAGCTGGTCGACGGCCTGAAGGCCGCCGGCGTGAAGCAGGACATGGGCTTCATCACCAGCCAGATCGGCATGTTCAGCTACTCGGGCCTCTCCAAGGACCAGATGGTTCGCCTGCGCAGCGAGTTCGGCGTGTACGGCACCGACACCGGCCGCATGTGCGTGGCGGCGCTGAACAGCAAGAACATCGACTACGTCTGCCAGGCCATCGCCAACGTTGTCTGAGCCGACGTCGCCTTCGGATAAGCCGGGCAGCGCCGCCGAAGCGCTGGCCCGGCTTTTTGTCGATCAGGCACTGGCCAATCCCGCGAACCGTGCCATCCTGGAGCGACTGCCCACGCTCGGGCTGCCCGATGCCTGGCTGGTCGCCGGTTGCCTGTTCCAGACGGTATGGAATCTGCGCACCGCCCGGCCGGCCATGGACGGCATCCGCGACTACGACCTCTTCTATTTCGACGGCGGCGATCTCTCGGCCGAGGCCGAGCACGCCGTGGCCCGGCGGGTGGAGGCGGCCTGCGCCGACCTGCCGGTGACGCTGGAAGTCAAGAACCAGGCCCGCGTCCACACCTGGTACGAAGCGCATTTCGGCGCCCCCTACAGCCCTTTGCGGAACGCCATGGACGGCATCGACCGCTTCCTGGTCGAAGGCACCTGCGTCGGCCTGCAGGCGCGTGCCGACGGCCTCACCCTGTATGCGCCCGACGGGCTGGCCGGCCTGATGGGCGGGGTGCTGCGGCCCAACCCGCGCAGCCCCGATCCCCGCCTGTACGCCGCCAAGGCGGCCGACTACCGGCGCCGCTGGCCCTGGCTCACCGTGCTCGACACCGAAAGCCAGGCGCCCGCGCGCTCATTGCTTGTGCATCGAATCGGCCTCCAGCGCCCGCCGGACGGGCAAGAATAGCTATCGATTCGATAGCGGCCGGCACCTCGGCCGCGGCCCGCGTGTGGCGCGGCTCTTGCATTCATGCGTGTCGATGGACACCCCTCATCCCGCCGTGCGCCCCACGTTGAGCCACAGCCGCTTCGAAGACGTGCAGGCCGTGCTCGCCGGCACGCTCTTCGTCGCCATGGCGATGGTGGTGTTCGGCCAGGCCGGCCTGCTGACGGGTGGCACGGCGGGGGCCGCGTTCCTGCTGCACTACGCCACCGGCATCGGCTTCGGCCCGCTCTTCTTCGTGGTCAACCTGCCCTTCTACTGGTTCGCTTGGCGCCAGATGGGACGCGAGTTCACGCTCAAGACCTTCGCCGCCATCGCGCTGCTGTCGGTCATGACCACGCTGGCGCCGCGCTTCATCGCCATCCAGTCGCTGCATCCGGCCTTCGCGGCCGTCTTCGGAGGGCTGATGCTGGGCACGGGCTGCCTGTTCCTGGCGCGGCACCGCGCGAGCCTGGGCGGCGCGACCATCCTGGCGCTGTACCTGCAGGAGAAGCGCGGCTGGCGGGCGGGCAAGGTGCAGCTGGCGATCGACTGCACGGTGGTGGTGCTGGCCCTCTTCGTGGTCGAGCCGGCGCGCGTGGGCTGGTCGATCCTGGGCGCGGTCGTCATGGGCGGCTTCCTCTGGATCAACCACAAGCCGGGGCGCTACGTCGGCACCTGAGCGACGGCGGGGCGTCGCCTGTGCGACTCCACGGCGCAGGTGGCGCTTCGATATGTGTGCTTGTGCCGCTGGCACGGTAGTTTTGCCGATAGAAGCGCGGCCCCGCCGCTGCTATATTGCACCGCAGCAAAACTCCCGCGGTCCCCATGCTGTACCAACTCTACGAAGCGCAACGCTCCCTCATGGAGCCGTTCGCCGACTTCGCGCAGGCTGCCTCCAAACTCTTCAGTTCCGGCGCGATGTTCAGCCAGATGCCGATGGCGCAGCGCGTGGCGGCGAGCTACGACCTGATCTACCGGCTGGGCAAGGACTACGAGAAGCCCGAGTTCGACATCAAGACCGTCAAGGTCAACGGCACGGATGTGGTCATCCACGAGATCGTGGAGATCGACAAGCCGTTTTGCCAGTTGCGCCGCTTCAAGCGCTTCACCGACGACGAGCAGGTGCTGGAGACGCTCAAGGCCCAGCCCGTGGTGCTGATCGTGGCGCCGCTCTCGGGCCACTACGCCACGCTGCTGCGTGACACCGTGCGCACCATGCTGCAGGGCCACAAGGTCTATATCACCGACTGGAAGAACGCCCGCCTGGTGCCGCTCGCGGACGGCGAGTTCCACCTCGACGACTACATCAACTACGTGCAGGAGTTCATCCGCCACCTGCAGGCCGAATACGGCAACTGCCACGTGATGAGCGTGTGCCAGCCCACCGTGCCGGTGCTGGCCGCCATCTCCCTCATGGCCAGCCGCGGCGAGACCACGCCGCTGTCGATGACCATGATGGGCGGCCCCATCGACGCCCGCAAGTCGCCCACCGCGGTGAACAACCTGGCGATGAACAAGAGCTTCGAGTGGTTCGAGAACAACGTCATCTACCGCGTGCCGCAGGGCTTCCCGGGTGAAGGGCGCCGCGTGTACCCGGGCTTCCTGCAGCACACCGGCTTCGTGGCCATGAACCCGGACCGCCACGCCAGCAGCCACTACGATTACTTCAAGGACCTCATCAAGGGCGACGACGCGAGCGCCGAGGCACACCGCAAGTTCTACGACGAGTACAACGCCGTGCTCGACATGGATGCGGACTACTACCTGGAGACCATCAAGACGGTGTTCCAGGAGTTCGACCTCGTCAACGGCACCTGGGACGTGAAGAACCCCGAGGGCCAGGTCGAGCGCGTGCGCCCGCAGGACATTCGCACCACGGCCCTGCTCACCGTCGAGGGCGAGCTGGACGACATCTCCGGCTCGGGCCAGACCCAGGCCGCACACGATCTGTGCACGCACATCAGCGGTGGCGAGCACTACGAGGTCAAGGGTGCCGGTCACTACGGCATCTTCAGCGGCCGGCGGTGGCGCGATCTGGTGTACCCACGCGTGCGGGCCTTCATCGCCGCGCACGACGAGCCTCAGGTGCGCACGCGCCGCGTCGCCACCTCGCCCGACCTCACCTCGGAAGACACCATCAAGGGGGCGCCCGCCCCCGCGCGAGCGCCAGCAGCCGCGCGCAAGGCTGCGCCGTCGGCCGCTCCGGTCGCCAGCGCTGCGCCGGCCCGCAAGACTGCCGCTTCACGCAAGCTAGCGCCCACGGCGTCGCGCAAGGCGTCCGCCACTTCACGCAAGCCACGCGCCTGAGCGGCGGATAGCCCCGAGAATCACGCCGGCGGCCGCCGGCTTTTTTTCGTCCCGCATCTCTTTCTTTGCATGTCTCCCCTCGCCACCCGACTGCTCGACGCCCTGCCGCAGACGCAGTGCACGCGCTGCGGCTATCCAGATTGCGCGGCATACGCGCAGGCCATCGCCGCGGGCGAGGCCGGCATCGACCAGTGCCCTCCGGGCGGCGACGAAGGCGTGCGTCGCCTCGCGGCGATCTCCGGCCGAGAAGCGGTGCCGCTGAATCCCGAATTCGGCACCGAGGGCCCGCGCATGCTGGCGGTGATCGACGAGGCCTGGTGCATCGGCTGCACGCTGTGCCTGGATGCCTGCCCGACCGATGCCATCGTGGGGGTGAACAAGCGCATGCACACCGTCATCGAGCCCCATTGCACGGGATGCGAGCTGTGCATTCCGGTGTGTCCTGTGGACTGCATCGCGCTGGAGTCCGCCACGCCGGGCCGCACGGGCTGGAATGCCTGGTCGGCAGAACAGGCTGCCTCCTCGCGACGGCGCTACGAAATTCATAGCACTCGGCGCAGGCTGGGCGAGAGCGGGGAGTCGATTTCACCCGAAGACGGGGCGGACACGGACGCCGGCGCCACCGAACGCAAGCGCAGCGTGGTCGAGGCCGCGTTGGCACGCGCCCGGCAGGCGGCCGCGGCTCGGGCCGGCAAGCCATAACCGGCAGCGCGCCCCCGCGGGCGCACGGGCCTCCCGCACCTCAGCGCCGGACCCTGCCGTGCTGGACCAACAGCAGCAGCACCCCCGCGAGCACCACCGCCACCGCATACCACTCGAAGCGCGTCACGTTCTCGTGGGCGATCCACACGCCCAGCAGCATCGCGATCACCGGGTTGACGAAGGTATAGCTCGACGCCAGCGCCGCCGGCGCCCTCGCCAACAGCAGCATGTAGGCGTTGAAGGCCACCAGCGAGCCGAAGACCACCAGGTACGCCCAGGCGGCCATGGCCACCGGCTGCGGCGGCCACGGCGCGCGCTCGCCCGACAGCGCGGCCAGGCCCATCAGCACCAGGCCGCCGCACACCATCTCGCTCGCAAAGCCCATCGCACCCGGTGCCAGCAGCAGCGCGCGCTGGCTCAGGACGCTGCCCAGCGACCAGCAGACGCACGCGATCGCGATGGCCGCCAGGCCCGGCGGCGAGGACCGGAACCCGCTGCCCTGCGTCAGCATCAGCACGCCCACGAGGCCGAGCGCGATGCCCAGCCATTCGAGCGGCGCAGGCCGGATGCCCCACAGCAGGTTGAGCAGCGCGATCATCAGCGGCACCACGGCGATGAAGGCCACCACCAGCCCCGAACCGACCGACACCTCGGCCTGCGCCGTCCCCCCCATGCCGCCGCCCAGCATCAGCGCGCCCACGACCAGCGCATTCCGCCACTGGCGCCCGGTCGGCCAGGGCGCTCCACGCCAGCGCATCCACAGCGCCAGCACCACCCCCGCGACAAGAAAGCGCGAGCCCATCTGCAGGAAAGGCGGAAAGCTGATCAGCGCGTACTTGATCGCGAGGTAGGTCGAGCCCCACACCAGCCAGGTGGCGGCCAGGCAGAGCCAGATCAGCGGCGGGAGGCCGCCGCGCGAGGAGGCATGTGCCGGTGAGACGGGTGAAGCGAGGCTGGACATGGGCGAGGCTTTCCGGGTCGTGTTCAAGAATTGACCGCTTCATGGTATGAAGGCGACTCACAGTTCGCCATGCGCATCTCATCGTCCTGGCGCCCGTTTGCCGTCGAATCGAAGGACTTTCATGACCTCGACCTTGAACCCTGCCCTGGACGCCCACGACACCCGCATCCTGGCCGAGCTGCAGGCCGACGCACGCCTGTCAATGGCCGAACTGGGCCGGCGCGTGCACCTGAGCCAGCCGGCGGTCACCGAACGGGTGAAGAAGCTGGAAGCGGCCGGCGTCATCAGCGGCTACCGCGCCACCGTCGATCTGGGCCGGCTGGGCTACGGCATCCGCGCCATCATCCGCGTGGGCCGCGCCGACTATGCCCGCGTGGTCAAGCTGATCCAGCAGACGCCGGAATGCGTGAATGCCTACAACGTGACCGGCGACGACAGCTGGATCCTGGAGATCGCCGTCATCGACGTGGCACACCTCGACGCCGTGGTGACGAAGTTCTGCATCCTCACCGAGACCGCCACCTCGATCATCCTCAACCCGGCGCGCGAGCACCAGCCGATGCTGCCGCCGCAGCGGGAGGACGTGAAGCCGCCGATCCGGAAGGTCCTCAACGCGTGAATCAGGACCATGAGGCCTGAAGGCGGCTTCGCACGTCGCCGGGCATCTCGATGGACCGGTGCGTCGCCAGGTCGGTGAACACCAGCACCTGCCGCGAAGCCACGCGAAGCGCTCCCCCACCCCGGCACTCGAGCGCGAGGCCGAGAGATCGGACGCCTGCGCGCTCCACCGCCAACGACATGGAAACAAGATCCCCCATGCGGCTGACCGACTTGAAGTCGCACTCCAGCCGGACGATCGGCAGGCCGATGCGCCTGTGCTCGATCATCTGCGCGTAGGGCACCCTGAGCCCTTCATTGAACCAGTCCTCCACCAGCTGATTGAACATCACCAGGTACTGCGGGAAGAAGACGATGCCGGCCGGATCGCAGTGAGAAAAGCGGATCGGCACCTGGCGCACGAACGGCGTCGGCGGCGGCGGGACCACCGCCCCTGATCCGGTCATCGGCCCGGCCCCGCGGCATCCGCCGTGGCGAGGTGCATCTCCTCGGCCCGCCGGACGAGATGGACGCGCAACCGACCCAGGTGTTCGTACAGCGCATCCTTGGTACTCGGCGGCAATCCCTCGAACAATGCGGCAAGCCAGCGTTCGTGCTCCGCCGCCATTCGGGCGAATTCCGTGCGTCCTGTCTGCGTGAGCGCGACGCGCCAGGAGCGCCTGTCTTCCGGGTCGTCGCCGCGCTGCACCAGACCCTCCTTCACCAGTTGGTCCGTCAGGCCGGTCACGTTGCCCCCGGTGACCATGAGGAAGCGCGACAACACGTTCATGCGCAGGCCCTCAGGGTGCCGCTCCAACTGCGCCAGGTAGTCGAAGCGCGGCAGCGTGGTTGCGAATCGGGTGCGCAGCAGCTGCCGGATCTGCCGCTCGATCTGCGTGCTGCACGCCAGAAGGCGCAACCAGATCTTGGTGTCGAGATGATCGTCCACCTGAGCACGCGCTTCCAGGCCGATGTGCTCGTCGCCCAGAGCCTGGACGAGCCTGAAATTCTTGGCATGGGTGGCCATATGGATGTTCTTCGCCTCTGCGTTTCTGTGAATCAGGTGACTTCGCCGCCGCTGACCGAGATGGACTGCCCCGTGACCGCGCCTGCGCCCTCGCTGCAGAGCCAGGCCACCGCGTCGGCGATTTCCCGCGGCTGCACGAGCCGGCCCTGGGGATTGGACTTGACGAACTCGGCAAGCGCCTGCTCGGCCGTGCGCTCGGTCTTCGCGACGACCCGCGCGATGCTTTGCTGCACGATGTCGGTCTCGGTGTATCCGGGACACACGGCGTTGACAGTGACGCCCTTGGTCGCCAGTTCCAGCGCCAGTGCGCGTGTGAGGCCGATCACGCCGTGCTTGGCCGCGCAGTACGCCGCCACGTAGGCGTAGCCCACCTGCCCGGCGGTGCTGGCGATGTTGACGACGCGTCCCCAGCGGGCCTCGAGCATGCCGGGCAGCATGGCCTGGGTGCAGATCATGGTTCCCGTCAGGTTGACGTCCAGCATGCGCCGCCAGAGCGCCTCGTCCATCTTCAGGAACGGCGCGCTCTCCGCAGCCCCGGCGTTGTTGACCAGCACCTGCACCGCACCGAAGCGCTGGGTCGCATCGGCGAGAGCGGCCGCCACCTGCCCGGCATCCGACACATCGGCCACCACGGCATGCATGTGCGCCGGTTCGCCGGTCACGAGCGCCGCGAGCTTCTCGCGCCGACGCCCCAACACGGTCACGTTGATGCCCTCGGACGCGAGCCGCTGCGCCACCGCCGCCCCGATGCCGGTGCCCCCGCCCGTCACGAGCGCGTGCCGCGGGCCGCTGGTCCTGCCCCGGATGTCGTTCATTGCTCCACCTCGTTCGTCTTCATGTCTGCCGCGTCAGTCCCGGAGGATGGCTTCATCTCATCAGGCGTCCGCCGTTCACGTCCAAGGTGGCGCCCGTCACGAAAGCTGCGGCGTCAGACACCAGAAAAAGCACGGCACCACTCACCTCGTCCGGGCCGCCGAAGCGTCCGAGCGGGATGCTCGACAACAGGTCGGTACGGCGGCCCGTATCCAGGGCATCCAGGACCGGCCCCCGGATTGCTGCCGGCGCCACCGCATTGACGGTGATCGCATCGGAGGCGAACTCCGCCGCGAAGGTACGCGTCAGCGCCAGGACACCCGCCTTGGATGCCGCATAGTGCGCGCCGCTCGCCTGGCTCGCCTGCTGCCCCGCGATGGAGGCCAGATTGATGATGCGCCCGCCGCGTCCGCGCTCGCGCATCTGACGCCCGACAGTCCGACAGCCGAGAAAGCACCCGCGCAGATTCACTGCCATCACCGAATCCCATTCCTCCTGCGTGATGTCCCAGATCGACGTCGACGGCGTGCGGGCCGCATTGTTGATCAGGACGTCGACGAATCCATAGGCCTCCACCGCCTGGCGCAACAGGAGCTGCCATTGCTTCTCGTCCGCGACGTCTGCCACCACCCCGAGGCAACTGGCGCCATGCGCCGCCAGCAGCTCTGCGGCCCGCAGAACTTCTGCGTTCGTATCCGAAAGCACGACCTTGGCGCCCGAGCCGGCAAGCGCGCGGGCCATCGAGGCACCCAGCCCCTGCGCCGCACCTGTCACGATGGCCACACGCTCCTGGATGTCGTGCCCACTTTCGCGGGAGCCGATCGCTGCACGCCGTTCCATCCCTAGCTCCCACGCGAACGCGCAGACCGGGTGTGCTCCCAGGCCGAGGCCGTCACTCCACGCTCGCGCAGCTTGTATTTCTGCACCTTGCCGTTCTCGGTGCGCGGCAGATCCTGAACGAAGTCCAACCAGCGCGGTACGGCAAAGTACGGCAGCCGGGCCTCGCACCACGCGGCCAGTTCCTGCGGCGCCGGCGCTTCCCCCTCGCGAAGGATGAGTGCGGCCATCACCTCGTCTTCCGCCAGTTCGGAGCGCACCGGGTACACCGCGACGGTCGCCACCGCCGGGTGGCTCTGCAGCACCTGCTCGACTTCGAAGGAGGAGATGTTCTCGCCCCGACGGCGGATCGCATCCTTGATCCGATCCACGAAACGCAGGGCCCCGTCCGACTCGCGCACGACCCGGTCCCCGGTGTGGAACCAGAGGTTGCGCCAGGCCTCGACGGTCTTGTCGGGCATGTTGAAGTAGCCGCTGGCGAAGGCATGCGGCTCATGCGCACGCAGCAGCAGCTCGCCGGCCTGACCGTCGGGCAGCTCCGCGTCGTGTTCGTCGGCCACGCGGGCCTCGAAGCCCGGCAGCACCCAGCCCATCACTCCGCCCCGCGGCGAATCGGGCGCAGTGGCGATGACGAAGTTGGTCTCGGTGGAGCCGTAGCCTTCGAGGAGCCGCACGCCAGTGCGCGTTGCGAAGGCCTCGCCGGCGATCCCCGGCACACCGGGGCCCAGGCCGATGCGGACGCGGTGCTGGCGCTCGACGGCGCCTTCCGGCTGCGCCAGCAGGATCGGCACCATCGCACCCAGCAGGTAGACCACCGTCGCACCGCAGGCCTGCATGGCCGGCCAGAAGCCCGATGCCGAGAAGCGGCCTTCGAACACCACCTCGGCCCCCGACAGGCAGGCCTGGGCGAAGGTGTTGAGGGCATTGATGTGGAACAGCGGCAATGTGGTGCACAGCACGTCTTCGGCCTGCACGCCCAGCACCCGCAGGCTGTTGACGCCCCACCAGTAGTACTGCGCATGCGGGCACAGCACGCCCTTGGAAGGACCGGTGGTGCCCGAGGTGTAGAGGATGGCCAGCGTATCGGCCGGGCCGACCTCGGCTGCAACGACCTCCTCGCCAGCCTGTGGCCATGTTTCGACCACGACGCCCGCAACATCGGCTGCTGACGGGACACCCTCGCCTTCCAGCACCCAGATTCGCTGAAGCGAGGTGCGGGCCAGGTCGGCCGTGACCAGCCTCGGCAGGTACTGGGCCTCGATGACCAGCAGCCTGGCCTGGCTGTTGGCCAGGAAGTACTCGATCTGCGGCCCCATCGAGGCCGTGTTGATGGGCACGGCCACCGCGCCGACCCAGCCGCAGCCGAGGAAGGCTTCCAGGAACTCGTGACGGTTGCCCGCCAGGATGGCGACGCGGTCGCCGCGCGCGATGCCCGCCGCCTGCAGTGCCGCCGCACGGGCCGCGGCCCGGTGCGGCAGCTCGTCATGACGCCAGCGCTGCCCCCCGACACGCACGGCCGGCGCATCGCCGAACTGCGCGGCCTGCCTGTCCAGCATCTGCGGCAGCGTGCGCCGCGCCACCGGCAGCAGCGCCTCGGCCTCAGTCGTCGTCATGGGTGCCTCCGCCCAGGTAGGTCGCGCGCACGCGCTCATCCTCCGCAAGAGCAGCGGAGTCGCCGGACAGCGCCACCTCGCCCGTCTCCAGCACGTAGCCGAAGTCCGAGCTCTCCAGTGCGGCGCGTGCGTTCTGCTCGACCAGCAGGATCGAGACGCCGTCCTCGCGCAGCTGGCGCACGATGGAGAGAATCTCCTGCACGATCAGCGGCGCCAGGCCCAGGCTGGGCTCGTCCAGCATCAGGAGCCGCGGCGCGGACATGAGCGCGCGGCCCACCGCGAGCATCTGCCGTTCACCGCCCGAGAGCGTGTCGGCCCGCTGCCCGCGGCGCTCGGCCAGACGCGGAAAGCGCGCGTACACGCCGTCCAGCCGCTGGCGCAGCGCGTCCGAACGCAGGCGGCGCGAATAGGCGCCCAGACGCAGGTTGTCCAGCACCGTGAGTTCGCCGAAAAGCTCGCGCTTCTCGGGCACCAGGCAAAGCCCGCGCTCCACGCGCGACTCCACGTCCAGGCCCGACAGGTCCTCGCCCTCGAAACGGATCGTGCCGCGCGAGGGCAGCAGGCCCATGGCTGCGGCCAGCAGCGTGGTCTTGCCCGCGCCATTGGGACCGATGACCGAGATGATCTGTCCTGGCTGCAGCGCAAGCGACACGCCGCGCACCGCCTCGACCTGACCGTAGCCGACGTGCAGATCGGTGATCTCAAGCATCGGCGTGCCGCCAGTCGCTGCGGCGACATCGGCATCGCCTGCGGTGCGCGCGCCGTTCATGACGGCCGTGCGGGGGCTCATACCGTGCTCCCCAGATAGGCCGCCTGCACCCGTTCGTCGGCGCGCACCGCGGCGGGCACGCCCTCGACCAGCTTGGCGCCGAAGTTCATCACCACCAGACGGTCCACCAGCTTCATCACGAAGTCCATGTCATGTTCCACGATCAGGATGGTCACGCCTTCGGCGCGCAGCTTGCGCAACAGCTCGCCCAGGGCCATCTTCTCCTTGCGGCGCAGGCCGGCAGCCGGCTCGTCCAGCACCAGCAGCACCGGGTCGGCCGCCAGGGCGCGGGCGATCTCCAGGATGCGCTGGGTGCCCAGCGGCAAGGCGCCAGCCATCTCGTGCGCCCGGTCGCCCAGACCGATGCGCTCCAGCTGGCGCTGGGCCTCCTGCAGGATCTGGCGCTCCTCCTGCCGGTCCAGCCGCAGCCCGGCGCGCAGAACGCCGGCACCGGCACGCGCGTGCGCGCCCAGGGCCACGTTGTCCAGCAGGCTCATGTGCGGCCGAAGCTTCACGTGCTGGAAGGTGCGCGCCAGGCCCAGCCGCGCCACATCGCGCTGCCGCATGGCGCTGATGTCCTGGCCGAGGAACTGCACCCGGCCGGCCGTCATCTGGGCCGTGCGCGTGAGCAGATTGAACATGGTCGACTTGCCGGCCCCGTTGGGGCCGATCAGGCCCACGATCTCGCCGGCCTGCACGTCGAAGCTCACGTCGTTGACCGCCACCAGCCCGCCGAAGCGCTTGACCGCCCCTTGCACCGCTAGCAGCGGCGTGCCGCGCACCGGCATGGCGCGCTGCGGCAGCGGCTCGACCGGCACCGCCGGAGCCGCCACCGCGCCGCGCACGGCCGCGCTGGCGCGCTGGCGCCAGCGCCGCACGAAGCCCATGACACCGCCGCGGGCGAAGTGCAGCAGCGCGATGAACAGCGCCGCGAAGGTCACGGCCTCCAGTTGGCCCGCCCACTGCGTGACCAGCGGCAGAACGTCCTGCAAGACGTTCTTGAGCACCAGCACCAGGCCCGCGCCCACCAGTGCCCCCGCCAGGCTGCCCAGGCCGCCGGCCACCGCCATCAGCAGGTATTCGATGCTGGCGCGCACGTCGAAGGGCGACGGGCTGACGAAGCGGTTCATGTGCGCATAGAGCCAGCCTGCCAGGCCGGCGAATAGCGCGGCGGTGACGAAGAGCGTGAGCTTGACGCGATAGGCGTCGGCCCCGACGCTCGCCAGCAGCGTGGCGCCGCCGCGCAGGCCGCGGATGGCGCGGCCGGGCCGTGAATTCAGCAGGTTGTGGCTGAACAGGCAGGCCAGGCCCACGATGGCCCAGATCAGGTAGTAGATGGAGCGCGGGTCCGACAGCGCCCAGTTGCCGATGCGCAGCGGCGGGATGTTGGACAGACCCGTGTGCCGCCCCAGCCCGTCCACGTTGCCGAACAGCAGCGCGATCGACAGCCCCCAGGCGATGGTGGACAGCGGCAGGAAGTGCCCGCCCAGCCGCAGCGTGAGTGCGCCGATGGCCAGTGCCGACACCCCCGTGAGCAGCAGCGCAAAGGGCAGCCCCAGCCAGGGCGAAAGGCCCTGGGTCGTCGTGAGCCAGGCCGTCGAATAGGCCGCGATGCCCACGAAGGCCGCCTGCCCGAATGACGTCGCGCCGCCGACGCCGGTGAGCAGCACCAGACCCAGCGCCACCAGGGCGCCGATGCCGATGTCGTTGAGCAGCGAGACGGTGAAGCTGCCGGCCACCGCCGGCACCAGGGCCAGCACGGCCACCAGCACCGCGATGAGGATGGCGGAGGTGCGGGACTTCATTGGTCGATCTCCTCGGCCTCTTCCTCGTGGTGGCGGGCCATGTACGAGCGAGCCATCAGCACCGGGATGAGCAGGCTGAACACGATCACGTCCTTGAGCGCACCACTCCAGAAGGAGGCGAAGCTCTCGATGATGCCCACGGCCAGCGCGCCCAGCGCCGTGGCCGGGTAGCTCACCAGCCCACCGATGATGGCCGCCACGAAGGCCTTGAGGCCGATGATGAAGCCGGAGTCGTAGTACATGGTGGTCACCGGCGCGATCAGCACACCGATCAGGCCCGCCAGCAGCGAGGCGCAGCCATAGGCCAGCAGGGCGGTGCGCGCCGGCCGGATGCCCACCAGCCGCGCACCCACGCGATTCACTGCCGTGGCGCGCAGCGCCTTGCCGATGACGGTCCGCTCGAACACCAGAAAGAACAGGCCGCTGAGCACGATGGCCGCACTCACCATCAGCACCACCTGGCCGCTGACGGTGAAGCCGTCGCCCAGCGTCAGCGTGGCCGACGTCAGCGCACCGGTGCGCGAGCCCTCGGGCCCGAAGAACAACAGTCCCAGCCCCGACAACAGGAAGTGCAGCGCCAGCGACACGATCAGCAGCACCAGCGCCGAGGCGTCGGCGATGGGCTGGAAGACCACCCGCGCCAGCAGCGGCGCCACCGGCACCACCAGCAGCACCGAGGCCGCGATCTGCAGCGCCGCCGGCACGCCGGCGCGCGCTGCCGCCCAGGCGATGGCGCAGGGCACCAGTGGCAGCACGCCCCACAGCAGCAACGCCTTGGGAATGTGCCGCGCCTCGCCCTTGCGCAGCAGGCTGCCCACCTCGGTGAGCAGCGCCAGCACGGCCAGGAAAATCACCATCCCGATGGTGGGCGGCAGCCTGCCGGTCTCGAAGGCCGCAAGCGTCAGCGCGGCGAAAGCGGCGATGTCGCCGAAGGGCACGAACACCACCCGCGTGACCGAGAAGATCAGCACCAGGCCAAGGCCAGCCAGCAGGTAGATGGCGCCGTTGGCCAAGCCGTCGATGCCCAGGATGAGGGCGACGTCCCAGGTCATGGTCGGAGGGTCCTTTGCGTCGTTGCGTTCGTTGTCATTCGCGGCGCTCCCTTCGCGCCGCTCAGGGCGCCAGCTTCCACTGGCCCTTGTCGAGCGTGACGATCACGCGGGCGCGTTCGTCGACGCCATACAGGTCGCCGGGCTTGAAGTTGTAGACACCGTGCGTGCCCACCACCTCGCGGGTGCTGAAGATGGCGTCGCGCAGCGCCTGGCGGAACTCGGGCGTTCCCGGCTCGGCCTTGCCGGCGGCCAGCACGCGCTGCGCCGCATCGGCGAACACCAGCCAGCCGTCGAAGGAATAGGCGGAGAAGGCATCGCTGGTGGGTGCGTTGTTGACCTTCAGATAGGCTTCGCGGTAGGCCAGGCCCATCTTGCGGGCAGGATGGTCCGCCGGCAGCTGCTCCGCGACGATCACCGGGCCCGTGGGCATCAGCGCGCCCTGCCCGGCCGCACCCACCACGCGCACGAAGTCGGGGTTGATCAGCCCATGCTGGCCATAGACCTTGCCCTTGAAGCCGCGGTCGGCGAGGGCCAGGAAGGGCAAGGCGCCCGGCGTGCCGGCGCCACCGGTCATCACGGCATCGGGTCGCATGGCCAGCAGCTTGAGCACCTGGCCGGTGACCGACTGGTCCGAGCGGGCATAGCGCTCGTTGCCCAGCACCTGGATGCCGGCGTCTGCGGCGGCCTTGTTGAGCGCGGTGTAGACCAGGTCGCCCCAGGCATCCGAGAAGCCGATGTAGCCCACGGTGCGCACTCCGTCCTTCTTCATGCGCTGAACCACGGCGTCGATCATGAGCTGCGTGGGCTGGGCCACGGTCATCACCCAGGCGTTGTCGGCCGGGTTCAGCAGGAGTGGCGTGAGGCCGATCATGGGCACCTTGGCATCGCGCCCCACCTGCGCCATGGCAATGGCAGCGGGCACGCCGGAGGTGCCCATCAGCACATCGACCTTGTCCTCCTCGACCAGCTTGCGGGCATTGCGGCCGGCGGTGGTCGGATCGGAGCCATCGTCCAGCACGATGAGCTGCACCTTGCGGCCGGCGATCTCGCCCTTGTAGGCCAGTGCGGCCTGCATGCCCTTGGCATAGGGCACGCCGATCGAGGAATTCGGTCCGGAAAGCGACACGCTCAGGCCGACCTTGAGGTCGGCTGCCTGGGCCGCGACGGCCGCCGCAGCCAGCACGCCGGCCGCCACCGCGCCGCGGCCGATGGACATCAGCATCTTCTTCATGGGGAACTCCTGGTTGGGAGGAAATGGAACGGAAGGACTAGACGAACAACTGGATGGCAGGCAGCGGCTGGCCCGCATCGAGCAGGTTGACCCGCTTCTCGCGGATCAGCCAGCCGAGCGACCCGCCGGGCACGAGCGTGTGGAGGCAGTGGCCGGCCAGCAGCACCTGCTGCGGCCCGCGCGATTCGAGGTAGAGGAAGGCGGTGCGCAGGCGCACGGCCTCGCCGTCGTGCGGTCCGGCCGGCAGGCAGCGTGGCGCCTGCAGCACATGCTGGCAGCGGCTGGCCGGGTGCTGCGAATGCGCACGCGGGCTGTGCAGGCGCTTGACGCGCAGCTCGAGCAGCAATCGGTCTTCCAGCGCAAGCGCGTTGTGCGACTCGGCATCGGACTGGACGGCACCCTGCAGCGGGATCCAGTAACGGCCGTCGGGCGCGAAGAGCGCGAGCCACTCGTCCCAGCGGCGGTCGTCGATCAGTTCGGCCTCATGCAGCACGAATTCCTCGGGGGCCCAGGTCATGCGCCCTCCCCCATCCAGCGTGCCCAGGCCCGGAACTGGTTGCGCATGAGCCGCTCGTCGGTGCCGCTGGTCTCTTCGACCGCGTCGCTGCGCTCGCCCGGCGCAAAGCCGCGATGCAGGCTGACCCATTCGTTGCCCTCGCCGCGCAGGCCCTGCTGCATGCTCTCGAACAGGTGCACATCGTCGTGGGCCACGACCGACATGGGCGAGAAGACGAGGCGGTTGTAGCCCATGGCCCGCTGCAGCAGCAGGTCGGGCGCGCCCTCGGCGCGGAAGCTCCAGGCCTCCACCAGGGTGCGGTCGGCCGCCAGTGGCCGAATCACCCGGATGGCCTGCGGCGAGCCCTTCACCGACAGGCTGGGAAAGAGCACCGCGTTCTGCGGCGAGCGCTGCAGCACCTCGCTGGCGCGCTCCTCGCCCAGGGCAGCACGCAGCGCGTCCTCGTAGTCCTGCAGCTGCGCATAGTTGGAGTGGATGCTGAAGCGCGTGCCCAGCACGCTGTGGCCGTTCGGATAGACGCGGCCACCCATGCGGTCGAAGAAGTCGTGGCCCGAGCCGAAGGGCAGGATCTGCTCCATCGCCATGGGCTTGGGCGCATCGGCCGGCTGGTCCTTCCACAGCGCGTCGGCCGCCTGCGTGGCCGACTCGTGGGTCGACATGGGATGTACCGTGTCGTTGATGTTCTCCAGGTACATCTTCCAGTTGCAGTGGATCACGTTGCGCAACACGCCGCCCGCCACCGTGAGCCGGCGCTCGGGCGAGCGGTCCACCATGTTGTCGACGACATGCAGGATGTCGCCGAAGTAGTCTTCGAAGTCCGGGCCGTCCTGCGCCAGCCGCACAAAGACGAAGTCCCGATAGACCGCCACACCGGCCACGCGTTGCAGCCCCTGTCCCGACTCGCACTGCGCCAGGCCCGTGCCCTCGTAGCCGGTCTTCAACGGCAGGGCGAGCGGCGCGCCGTCCAGCTTGTAGGTCCAGGCGTGATAGGGGCAGCGAAAGAAGCGGCCGGCGTTGCCATGCTCCTCGGTGACCAACTGCGCGCCCTTGTGCGCGCAGCGGTTGTAGAACATGCCCACGCCGCCATCGGCCTGCCGCACCATCAGCAGCGGACGGCCGGCGATCTCGCGCGTGCAGTAGTCGCCGGCCGCCGGCACCTCGCTCGCATGGCCGGCAAACTGCCAGGTGCGGGCAAAGAAGCGCTCCCGCTCGAGCTCGAACAGCTCCTGGCTCAGGTACAGGTCGCGGTGCACCCGCCGGTCCTGCACCAGGGCCTGGATGGCGGCGGGGTCGTCGCGATAGCGGCTCATGGTGGTGGCGGTTGAAGAAGGCTCAGGGCACCAGCTTCCACTGGCCCTTTTCCATGCGAACGATCACCACCGCGCGCTGGTCCGAGCCGTAGCGGCTGTCGGGCTTGAAGTTGTAGATGCCGTGCGTCCCCACCAGCTCGCGCGTGGCGACGATGGCGTCCTTGAGCGACTGGCGGTAGGCGGGCGTGCCCGGCTCGCCCTTGGCACGCGTCGCGGCATTGGCCAGCAGCAGGTAGGCGTCGTAGGTGTACGACGAGAAGGCGTCGACCGGCGGTGCGCCGTGGGCCTTCTGGTAAGCCGCGCGGAAGTCCATCGAGACCTTGCGGATCGGGTTGTCCGCGGGCAGTTGCTCGGCCACCAGCACCGGGCCGCTGGGCACTTCCAGGCCCTCGA
This sequence comes from Comamonadaceae bacterium ALPHA2B, assembly GCA_005503065.1. Taxonomy (GTDB): domain Bacteria; phylum Pseudomonadota; class Gammaproteobacteria; order Burkholderiales; family Burkholderiaceae_C; genus Xenophilus. The sequence continues at coordinate 40,481 of SCOE01000012.1, read as the reverse complement.
TGGACTTGCCGCCCACGCGAACGAAGTCCGCATTGATCAGGCCGTGCGTTCCGTAGATGCGTCCCTTGTAGTTGCGCTCGGCCAGTGCCAGGTAGGGCAGCGCACCGGGCGTGCCCGAGTTGCCCGCGAACACCGCATCCGGCCGCTGGGCAACGATCTTGAGCACCTGGCCCGCCACCGAGCTGTCGCTGCGGGCATAGCGCTCATTGGCCACCACCTTGATGCCGGCCTCACCGGCGCTCTTGACCAGGGAGTCATAGGCCAGGTCACCCAGTGCGTCGGAGAAGCCGATGAAGGCCACGGTCTTCACGCCGGAGGCCTTCATCTTGTCCACCACGGCCGCCACCATCAGCTCGAAGGGCTGCGACACCGACACCGTCCAGCCGTTCTCGGCGCCCGGCAGCGAGACGGGCGTGGGCGAGATCAGCGGCACGTTCAGTTCGCGCGCCACGGCGGCGATGGCCATGGCGCCGGGCACGCCAGAGGTGCCGATGAGCACGTCCACCTTGTCCTCGGTGGCCAGCTTGCGGGCGTTGCGGCCGGCGGTCGTCGGATCCGAGGCGTCGTCCAGCACGATCAGTTCGACCTTGCGGCCGGCGATGGTGGGCATCTGGGCATGGGCGGCGCGGATGCCCTTCTCGTAGGGAAGGCCCAGCGCCGACACCGGACCGGAAAGCGAGCTGATGACACCCACCTTGAGATCGGCGGCGAAGGCACCGATGGCGAAGGCCGAGGCGGCCAGCAGTGCAAGAGGACGAAGCGCGCGAGAGGCCATCGAGAAGGCTCCAGAAAGAACAAAAAAAGAAGCGGAAAGGCTCGGTAAGCGTGACGCCCGCACCGCTGCCGCGGAGGCACTGGCGTCGCCAGCGGGAAAGATTCGGGCGCTCAGGGCACCAGCTTCCACTGGCCCTTTTCGAGCCGCACCACCACGCGCGAGCGCTCGTCGGAGCCATAGCGATCGGTCGGCTTGAAGTTGTAGACGCTGTGGGTGCCCGGCAGCTCGCGGGTGGAGTTGATGGCGTCGCGCAGCGCTACGCGGAACTGCGGCGTGCCCGGCTCGGCATGGGCCGACGCACGCTTGGCCGCATCCAGGAAGATGAGCCAGGCATCGAAGCTGTAGGCCGAGAAGGCATCGGTGGGCGCGGCACCGTTGGCCTTCTGGTAGGCCGCGCGGAAGTCCATCGAGACCTTGCGGATGGGGTTGTCCGCAGGAAGCTGCTCGGCCACGATGACCGGCCCGGTGGGCGCCAGCAGGCCCTCCACCGCAGCGCCGCCCACCCGGACGAAGTCGGGGTTGATCAGCGCATGCATGCCGTAGATCTGGCCCTTGTAGCCACGCTCGGCCAGCGCCAGGTAGGGCAGCGCACCGGGCGTGCCCGAGGTGCCGGTGAGCACCGCATCCGGGCGCAGCGCCACGATCTTGAGCACCTGGCCCGTCACCGACGAATCGGCGCGTGCGTAGCGCTCGTTGGAGACCACCTTGATGCCGGCCGGCTCCGCGCTCTTCTGGAGTGCGTCGTACACCAGGTCGCCCCAGGCGTCGGAAAAGCCGACGTAGCCCACCGTCTTGACGCCCGACTTCTTCATGCGGTCGACCACGGCGCTGACCATCAGCGGCGCCGGCTGTGGCAGTGTGACCATCCATGCGCCCTCTTCACCCGGCAGGTTCGCGTTGGCGATGGAGATCAGCGGCGTCTTGGTTTCGCGCGCCACTGCGGCGATGGCCAACGCACCCGGTGAGCCGGCGGTTCCGATGATGACGTCGACCTTGTCCTCGTCGATCAGCTTGCGGGCGTTGCGCGCCGCGGTGCTCGGGTCCGACGCATCGTCGAGCTGGATCACCTGAACCTTCTTCCCTCCGATGTCGGCCTTGAAGGCCTGGGCGGCGGCCATGCCCTTCTGGTAGGGAATGCCCAGCGACGAGACAGGGCCCGACAGCGAGGTGATGAAGCCGACCTTGTAGTCGGCCGCCGCGGCGAGCGGCGCGGCTGCGCCCAGCAGGGTGGCACAGGCCAACGCAGCCAGGCCGCGCAGGGGACGTAGAGACTTCATCATGGCGAACTCCATCTGATGGCTGGAAACACACGAAACAGCGCCGACGTCGATGTGCCGCGTCGCGCGGCGCCTCGCCTCAGCACATGACTTATCAATTATTTAGTCCTAAACAATCCTAGCGACGGCCAACCTGTGTGACAAGGGGACTGATCTCATGGGGTCGGCAGTTGCGATGTGGTGCGTCGATGCACGCTTTACAGCGCGAGGCTTCCCACGCTGGTGCCCCCGCACACGTACAGCACCTGCCCCGTCACGAAGCTGTTGGCCGGCTCCACGAAGAAACGCACGGCCCGTGCCACATCGGCGGCTTCTCCCAGGCGCCTGACGGGCACGCTGGCTGCGAGCGCCCTCTCCTTCTCGCTGCCGGCATCGACCACGTCATAGAACATGTCGGTGCGGATGGGGCCCGGCGCCACCACGTTGACGGTGATGCCCTCCCCGCCGAGCTCCAGCGCCCAGGTGCGGGCCATGCCCAGCATGCCGGCCTTGGTGGCCGAATAGCTCGTGCGTGTGGCCAGACCCAGGGCGGCGCGCGAAGAGAGCAGCACCACGCGACCGAATCCCGCGGCGCGCATGGCCGGCAGCGCCGCCTGCACCAGTTGCACCGCGCAGCCCAGGTGCAGGTCCACCAGCGCATCGAGGTCGTTGAGCTGCACCTGCGGCAGCAGGGCCGCGCGGATCACGCCCGCGTTGTGCACGACGGTCGTGACTGGCCAGCGCGACGCGACCTCGGCCGCGGCCTGGGCCGTGGCGGCGCGATCGCTCAGGTCCACCTCGATGCTGTGCAGCCTCGCGTGGCCGATGTCGGCCCGGCGGCGGGCCAGGCTCACCACCTCCCAGCCTCCCGCCAGCAGGTCCTGGCAGATGGCCTTGCCGATGCCGGCGCTGCCGCCGGTGACGACGGCGACGCCCCGCCCCTGATCCGCCATCACGCCGCCCCCACCAGCGCGAGCACGCGCAAGGGGCTGCCGCTGCCCTTCTCGATCTTCAATGGCGGGCAGATCAGCACAGCGCCCGCGGGCGGCAGCAGGTCCAGGTTGCACAGGCACTGCAGGCCATAGCGGCCTGCACCGTGCATGTAGTAGTGACAGGGGTACGGCGGGCGCAGGTGATAGCCCTGGCCCGCATCGGTGCCGATGGCCTCGGAGCCGAAGCCCAGCACGTCGCGCTCCTCCACCAGGAAGCGCACGGCCGCCGTGCTGGGGCCGGGCGTGTGCTGGCCAGTCTCGTCGAAGTTCTGGTACTCGGCCGGATCGGTGCGCTTGGACCAGTCGGTGCGCATCAGCACCCAGGCACCCTTGGGAATGCGGCCATGCACGGCCTCCCATTCGGCAATGTCGTCCAGGGTGAGCAGATAGTCCGGGTCGTCCTTGACCTGCGGCGAACAGTCGATCACACAGGCCGGCGCCACGAAGTTCTGCACGGGAATGGTGTCCACCGCGTTGTTGGGCAGGTCGCGACCCGAGATCCAGTGGATGGGCGCGTCGAAGTGCGTGCCCGTGTGCTCTCCGCAGGAGAAGTTGTTCCAGTACCAGCCCGGGCCGCGCTCGTCGTAGCGCGACACCTCCTCGATGCGGAAGGGCCAGCACTGGCCCATCTCGGGCGGCAGCGCGATCTGCGGAAACTCGGGCGTCAGGGTCTGCGTCAGGTCGACCACGCGGATGCGGCCGCTGGCCAGGGCACTCACCAGGCCAGCCAGGGCGTCGAGACCGCTGGGTTCGGCAAGGGTCGTCGGGGTTGGGCTCATCGTGTCTCCTTCGGCCTTAGCCGCCGTTGGTCGCCAGCTCGCGCTCGAGCACCTTGGGGTTGTCGCGCCAGCGCTGCAGCCATTCCTGCGCCACGTCGCCGGGGTAGACGTCCTCCACCCCATCGCGCAGCGCCTTCACGATGGCATTGGCCAGCGCGTCGGGGCCCAGCTTGGGCGGCGGCATGTGCTGGTTCCATTCATCGTCGATCGGGCCGGGAAAGACATTGATGACACGGATGCCGGCCGGCCGCATCTCGGCGCGCAGGCATTGCGCCAGCGAATGGGCCGCGGCCTTGCTGGCGCTGAAGGTGCCATGCGGCGGAAAGTTGGACAGCGCATAGATCGACAGCAGGTTGACCCAGGCGCTGGCCCCAGTCGCGCCGTCGGCCGAGCGGCCCTTGAGCGCCGGGCCGAACTCCTGCGCCAGCCGCAGCAGGCCAAAGTAGTTGATGTCCATCTCCAGCTTGGCCACGTCGGTGCCGCGGCGCGCGCCGATGCCGAAGGTGCGGTGCACCTCGGCGTTGTTGATGACGATGTCCACCTTGCCCCCGATCTCGCCGGCCAGCTCGGTGACCGCGCGGCCATTGGTCAGGTCCAGCGGCACCAGCGTCACCTGCGGCAGGGCCGCGATGTCCTCCAGGCCGCCCAGTTGCTTCCAAGGCTCGGCATGGCCGACCCAGACGATGTCGGCACCGGCCTTGACCAGAGCGCGCACCAGCGCCTGGCCAGTGGGCGTCTTGCCGTCCGTCACCAGCACCTTGCGGAACTTGGGGTCGCTGGTCATTTCACGCAGCATCGGGTCGTCGGCCATGTGTGCACTTCCTTCAAAGGGGAATCCGATCAGTACCGCCTGTCCGGCGCGGTCGAGCCGGGCGCCCACGCGCACGCGCTGGGGCGCCTCGCCCACCTCGCCATGCAGGTGGACCATGAGGGAGGGGCCGCTGTCCAGCCTGACCATGCCCAGGCGCCAGGGCAGGCGCTCGCGGAAGAACAGGTCGTTGCTGTGGTGCAGCGTGGTGGCGCTGAGCAGGTCGCCCTCACCCGTCTGCGGCCGCCAGCGCAGCTCGGTCGACAGGCACTGCCTGCAGGCGCCGCGCGGCGGGTACTGCACGGTGCCGCATTCCTCGCACACCTGCAGCTCGAAGCGGCCCTCGGCGGCGGCGGCGGTGATGCCCAGCGCCTCGCGCCCGCGCGCCCAGGGCGGCAGGTTCATCTGGCGGGTGCGCAGGACGGGGTTCTTGCGCTTGGGGCGCATCAGGGGCATGGTCATTCGCTTTTCCCCAGGATCACGGCGCCGGTGCACAGGCAACGGTCGTAGGTGACCATGCCGAAGCCGGCCACCAGGCCCAGCTTCGCGTCGGGCACGGTGCGCGGCCCGGCCTGGCCCGTGAGTTGGCGCAGCGCCTCCGTCATGCCCAGGAAGCCGCCCGCGGCGCCCGCCTGCCCGGCCGAGAGCTGGCCGCCGCTGGTGTTGTTGGGAAAGCTGCCGTCGTGCGTGAGCGTGTGCGACTGCACGAAGGCAGCGCCCTCGCCCTTCTCGCAGAAGCCCAGGTCCTCGAAATGCATCATCACGATGACGGGGTAGTCGTCGTAGGTCTGGATGAAGTCGATGTCCTGGGGCCGCACGCCGGCCTGCGCATACAGGTCGTCGCGGTCGCGCGCCCAGCCGCCGCGCACCATGATCGGATCGTCGGCGAAGGCGTTGTGGCGCTCGATGCTGCCGCGCACCATGGCGTACGGCAAGCCCAGGTCGCGGGCCCGCTGCGCGGTCATCACCAGGAAGGCCTCGGCGCCGGCGCAGGGCATCACGCAGTCGAAGAGGTGCAGCGGGTCGGAGATCGGCCGCGCCGCCATGTACTCATCGAGCGTCAGCGCCTTCTTGAACATGGCGTTGGGATTGCCCAGCGCGTTCTGCCGCTGGGCCACGCAGATGCGGCCGAAGTCCTCGCGGCGGGCGCCGAACTGGCGCATGTAGTGCGCGGTGATCATGGCGAAGATGGAGTTGGGCCCGCCCGAGCCGTAGGGATAGGTCGCGTCGCGCGCGAAGTGGCTGAAGGCGCCCAGTGTCTGGCGGAAGGAATCCACATGGTTGGTGTCGGCCGCGACGCAGGCCACGACGTCCGCATCGCCGCACTGCACGGCGCGCGCGGCGCGGCGCAGGCACATCACGCCAGAGGCACCGCCGGTGGGCACATGGTCCAGCCAGCGCGGCGACAGGCCCAGGTGCTGGGTCACGCCAACGGCCGTGTCGGGGGCCAGCGAGAAGCTGGACAGGCACAGGCCGTCGATGTCGTCCTTGGCGATGCCGCTGGCCTCGACCAGCGCGCGCACCGCCTTGCCCAGGAACCAGTGCGCGCCCTCGGTGGAGTAGCGCTGGTAGGGCACCGTGACGGGCACGGCCACGGCCACGCCGTCGTAGTTGCTGCGTTGTCGTCGACCCATCAGTCCTGCCTTTTCTTCATGGCGCGGGTGTCGAAGCAGCCGGCGCCGCCAGGCAGCGCCTGCGCCATCTGCCGCAGCTCGCCACGCTGGATCTTCTGCGAGGCCGTGAGCGGCAGGGCCTCGACGAAGGCCACGTGGCCCGGTGCCTTGTAGTAGGCCAGTTGAGCCAGCGCATGGCGCACGATGTCGGCGGCGAGCACCTCGTCCGGCGTGGCCGCGGCCTCGGGATCGAGGACGATGCAGGCCAGCACCTCGTCGCCGCGCACCGCATCGGGCGTGGCGGCGACGGCAGAGACCTTCACGGCCGGATGCTGGTTGAGCACGCTCTCCACCTCCACCGCCGAGATGTTCTCGCCGCTGCGGCGGATGACGTTCTTCTTGCGGTCCACGAAATAGAGGCTGCCCGCCTCGTCGCGCCGCACCATGTCGCCGGTGTGGAACCAGCCGCCCTGCCAGGCTTCGTCGGTGGCCGTCTGGTCCTTCAGGTAACCGCCGAAGAAATGGCGCCGCGGGTCGTCGCCGCTGGAGCGCACCAGCAGTTCACCGGGCGTGCCGGCGGGCACGTCCCGGCCTTCGTCGTCGACCAGGCGCACGTCGACAAAGCCCTCGGCCCGGCCGAAGCAACTGGTGCCCACTTGGCGCGGTTCGTGGTTGGCCATGATGCAGGCAGCGGCGCCGGTCTCGGTCATGGCCCAGGCCTCCACCAAAGGGAAACCGAAACGGGCCTCGAAGGACGCGTGGTTCTTGCGGTCCACGCCTGCGCCGAAGCCCCAGCGGATCGCATGGTCGCGGTCGGCCGGCGCCTCGGCGGCGGCCAGCAGCATGGCCGGCATCACGCCCAGGTAGTGCACGATGGTGGCGCCGCTGTCGCGCGCGCTCTTCAGCCAGCTGCGGGGATGGAAGCGGTCCAGCTGCACCAGGCAGCCGCCGGCCACCAGTATCACCATGGTCGAGAAGGCCATCGCGTTGACGTGGTTCAACGGCAGCGGCGTCATCAGCCGCTCCTGGTCGCGGCGGAAGGCGCACACGCCGTCCAGCCCCGCATACCACTCGCCTGCACGCAGGAAGTAGGCATTGCTCAGCATGCAGCCCTTGGGCCGGCCGGTGGTGCCGGAGGTATAGAGCAGCGCGCATTCGGTGTCGGGGCCCACCACCGCGTCGGCGCGCGGCGCGGGCTCGACGGGCGACGGCACGTCGGCCGCATCCGCCGCCATGGTGTGCAGCCGCCTGCCGGCCTGGGCGGCCGCGGCTTCCAGGTTGCCGGCGCGCTGCGGCAGCGTCACGGCCAGGCCGATCTCGCTGTGGCCGATCAGGTAGGCCAGCTCCGCCGAACGCATCTCGGCATTGATGGGCACCACGCTCACGCCCAGGGCGTTGAGCGCGAACCAGTGGTACAGGAAGACCGGCCGGTTCTCCAGCAGCAGGCCGACGCGGTGGCCATGCCCCCAGCCGGCCTGCGCGTAGGCCAGGCGCAGGCGCTCGACCTCGGCCGCGGCCTCGGCCCAGGCCGTGGCGCCGGGCGGGATGCCGTAGACCCCGGCGGTGACGGCCTCGGTATAGAGGAAGTCCGCCAGCGGCGTGCGGGCGGCGCTCGCGGCGAAGGCGCCGTGGACGGTGCGGTGGATCATGCCGATGTCCGCTTCACAGGAAAAGCTGCACCGCCGGCAGCGCGGCGTCGCTGTTGATCAGGTCCACGCGCTTGAGCATCATGCGCAGTTCGCCGCCCTCCACGCACAGGTGGTGCCAGGCCACGCCGGTGAGGAAGAGCATCTCGTCGGCCTGCGCCTCGCTGTAGTGGAAGGGCGTGCGCAGCACGAAGCGGTTGCCCGCCTCGTCGCGCGACTCCACCGCCGGCATCTGCAGCACATGCTGGCTCCGGCTGGGCGGCTGCTGCGAGAACGCGCGCGGGCTCTTGAGGCGCTCGATGCGCAGGTCGCGCAGCAGCTTGTCCTCGTACAGGTGCGACGTGTGCGTGAGTCCGTCGGGCTGGCCCGGCGTGAGCGGCACCCAGTAGATGCCGTCGCCCGTGAAGAGCACGTTCCATTCGTCGAAGCGCTTCTCGTCGAGCAGCCGGGCTTCATTCACGACGAAGTCGAGCAGTTGCTCGCGGGTGACGGTGGCGGGCGTGAGCATGGACATGGTCGTGCGCCCTCTCACATCGTCAGGGTCATGTGCTTGAGCCACGACCGGTACTGGTTGCGCATGGGCAGCTCGTTGGTGCCGTTGCTGGTCTGCTCGCGCTCGCGGCCCTCGTTCTCGTCGTAGTTGCGGTGCAGGCTGACCCAGTCGTTGCCGCTGGCGTGCAGGCCGGCCTGGATGCCGCGGTAGGCCTGCAGGTCGTCGTGGCCCACCACCGAGAACGGCGAGTTGATGAGGCGGCTGTAGGTGGTCGTGCGCTGCAGCAGTTCGTCGGGCGCGCCCTTGAGGCGGAAGGTCCAGCTTTCGACCAGCGTGCGATCCACCGCGATCGGTCGTGCCACGCGGATGGCCTGGATCGCACCCTTGATCGTGAGGTTGGGGTAGTACACCGTGTTGTGCCGCGCCATGCCCAGGATCTGCGCCGTGCGCTCCTCGCCGTAGCGCACCTTCATCGCCTCCTCATAGCCCGGGATGCCCGAATACTTGCTGTGGATGCTGAAGTGCACGCCCGAGAAGCTGTGGCCGTTGTCGTACACCCGCACGCCCATGCCGTCGAAGAACTGGTAGTCGGACATGAAGGGCACGAACTGTTCGATGGCCATGGGCTTGGGCGCGTCGGCCGGCTGGCCCGCCCACATGGACTTGGCCGTGCCGGCCGAGGACTCGTGCGCCACCATGGGATGCATGGTGTCGTTGAGGTTCTCGACGAACATCTTCCAGTTGCACTGGTGCATGAAGCGCAGGCACCCGCCGGCCACCTCCAGCTCGCCCTCCGGCGAGCGGTCGGCCATGTTGTCGATGGAGGACAGCGAATCGCCGAAATACTCCTCGAAGTCCTGCCCCACGTCGTTGAGCTTGACGAAGATGAAGCCCCGGTACTGCCGCACATGCCGCACCGGCACGAGGCCCTTGGACGCGTCGCAATCCTTCAGGCCGGTGCCCTCGTAGCCGTTCTTGAGCGGAATCGCGAGCGGCGCGCCGTCGGTCCTGAAGGTCCAGGCGTGGTAGGGGCAGCGGAAGAACTTGCCGGTGTTGCCGCAGGCGCCGTTGACCACGCGCGAGCCCTTGTGGGCGCAGCGGTTCATCAACACCTTGACCGTGCCGTCGGTGTGGCGCACCACGATCAGCGGCCGGCCGGCAATGTCGACGGTGATGTAGTCGCCCGGTTGGGGCACCTGGCTGTCATGGCCTGCGTAGTTCCAGGTGTTGGCGAAGAAGTGCTCCTGCTCCAGCTCGAAGAGCTCGGGGCTGATGTAGAGGTCGCGGTGCACCTGCTGCGGCTGCACCAGGGCGCGGATCGCATCGGGGTTGTCTCTGTAGCGTGTCATGGCATGCCTTTCTCGTTCGGAGGTCTCGGCGCCTACAGGTCGAGCACGAGGCGCGGACCCTTGGCGCGGGAGATGCAGATCTGCATCACCTGCCCGCCGTCCTTCTCGGCCTGCGAGAGCACGTAGTCGCGGTGATCCAGCTCGCCCGCGATCACGGGCACGGCGCAGACACCGCATTCGCCGCGCTTGCAGTCGTAGAGCGGATCGCAGCCGTGCTCGATCAGGCAGTCCAGCAGCGTCTGGTCGGCCGGCACCATGAACCGCCGGCCGGACTGGGCCAGTTCGACCTCGAAGGGCTGGTCGCCGGCCTCCACCGCCGGCGCGCTGAACAGTTCGAAATGCACGCGGCCCGGCGCCCAGCCGCGCGCCTGCGCGGCGGCGAGCACAGCATCGAGCAGGGGCTTGGGGCCGCAGACGTAGAGTGGCTCCCCGGCTGCCATGCCGTCCAGCAGCGCGTCGATGTCGAAGCCCTGGCCGCCGGCCTCGTCGTCCGCATGCAAGCGCAGGTCGGCGCCCAGCAGTGCCTGAAGTTCGTCGGCGAAAGCCAACAGGGGACGTGTGCGGCCGGCATAGTGCAGGGCCGCGGACCGTCCCTGCGCACGGCAACGCGCCGCCATGCTGGCCAGGGGAGTGATGCCGATGCCGCCCGCCAGCAGCACGGCGCGGGCGCTTCCCTCTTCCAGCGGAAAGTCGTTGCGCGGCGGCTGCACGGCAAGACGGTCGCCGGGCCGCACGCCCTCGTGCATGAAGCGGGAGCCGCCGCGGCCGCTCTCTTCGCGCCGGACGGCGATGGTGTAAGCCATGGGTGCGAAACCCGGCGTGCCGGCCACGCCCTCCAGATCGATCAGCGAATAGTGGCGCCAGTCGGTCTGCCCGTCGGGCAGCCGCACCTGCACCTGGATGTGTGCGCCGGGCGTCCATCCGGGCAGCGGCGCGCCGTCGGCGTGCTCCAGCCGCAGCAGACGGATCAGCGGGTTGAGCGTACGGGCCTCGGCCACCTTGAGCGGCAGAGTCGCAATGGCCGGCGATGTGTTCATGGTAGCGGCTCGGTTCAGGCTGCGGCGACCACAGTCGCAGCGGGGACGATGGCCGCTTGCGCGTGCCGGGCCAGCGCGGCCTTCAGTGCATGGCCATGCTCGTCCGCCAGCGCCGCTTCGCGCCAGGCGCGCAACGTGGCGGGCGGCAGCGTGGTGCCCGCTTGGCGCCAGGCGGCCATGACGGTGTCGTAGTTGCGCACGCCGCGCTCATGGGTGTCGCTGTAACCCTTGACCAGCTTCTGGCAGCGCGCCAGTTCCACCGCCAGATCGGACGAGGCAGCCGCGGCCTCGCGGATGCCTTGCAGCCACTGCTCGATGCGGCCGTTCTCTTCGGCATAGCGCATCGTGCTGCGGCGCCAGCGGCGGGCGAAGGCCACCGCCGAGAGCAGCAGGAAGCCGTGCACCGAACTGGTCTGCACCACGCGGCCCTTCTTCGTCATGCCCTCCACCAGCCGGCGCGGCGCGCCGGAGCCCATCAGCCAGCGGCCCAGGCCGCCGGGCAAGGTCTCGCAGATCTCGCGCAGGCCGGGATGCATGTATTCGTTGATGGCGATGACCTGGTCGGCATCGACGCCGGTCTCCTGCTTCACGCGGGCGAAGCGGCTGGAGCGCGTCTTGAGTTGGGCGACGCGGGCGGTGTCCTCGTAGCTCATCCACAGTGCCAGGTGCCGAGCGGTCTCGCAGGCCAAGGTCCGCGCCGGGTCGTCGGGAAGTTGGCAAATCTCGGCCATGCGGCCGAGGTAGAGCTCGGCATAGGCCGGGTCCTGGTAGTCGACGAGGCGGCGCAGGCCTTCGAGCATCAGCGGCTGGGCTTGAGCCGGAAACTCGGCGTACAAGCGCGTGAGCAGCGCCTGGATGACCGGATCGGGCGCGGTCGCGCGCGCCGTCGTGGGCACCACGGGCTCGGCCTGCACAGGCGCCTCACCAGCCTGCGCCCGCGTGAATGCCGCGCCGAAGGCCTTCAGGCTGGGCTTGACGCCCACGCCGCCGCGCTCGATGGTGGCCTCGAATTGTTCGCGGGCGAAGGGCAGCACGCCGGTGCCGGCCAGCGCGCCGAAGAGCACGGCGCTGATCACGCTGCCGTTCTGCGCTGCGGCCTCGGCCATGTCGAAGCGCACGAAGCGCTGCGCCGCCTGCCCGGCGTGGGCCAGCAGTTGCGTGCTGTCGACGCGGCCGTCGCCCATGGCGCTCTTCTCGGCGATGGAATAGACGCGGTGCGTGGAGGCGACCAGCGTGGTGCGCTCGGGCGTGACCAGGCCGCGCTGCACGGCGCGGCCGGCCTCCATGAGTTCGGAGCACAACACCACGTCCACGTCGCCCGGCAGGGGCATCAGCGCCAGCACGGGCTGGCCGCCGTCGGCATGGGCCTGGGCCTCGGGGTACATCTCGACGTAGTAGATGGTGGCACCGGTGCGCTGGGCCACGCCGGGCACCGAGGTGGTCTGCGCGATCCAGCCGTTGGCCTCGCCCAGGTCCACCAGCCAGTCGGCCAGCACGCCGCCGCCCTCGCCGCCCATGGCGAGGATCGCGATCTTGATGGGTTGGGTTGCTTGCGTCATGACGGTGTCGTTCCCCGCCTCAGAAGGCCAGACGCGCACGGCGCTCGGCGTCGCGGCGTTGCAGCCAGCCGATGACGGCGCCGCGCACGCGTTCGCGCAGCCGGTCCCAGCCGGTGGGGTTGCTCACCACCTGCGCCTTGTAGAAGGAAGGACAGAGCACGGCCGCGTGCGAGACCTCGCCGCATACGCCACAGCCCACGCAGCTGTCCATGACTGCGGCCACGGGCTCCTGCCGCAGCGGATCGGGGTTCGGCTTGATCGACAGCGAGGGGCAGCCCGAAAGGCGGATGCAGGAATGGTCGCCGGTGCAGGTGTCGGGGTCGACGCCGAACTTCTCGCGCACCATGCGCTTGCCATCGGCGACGGCCTTGCGCACCAGCGGCTTCTCGCGGCGCTGGCGGTTCAGCATGCACTCGGACTGGGCAATGATGACCTTGGGGCCCTTCTCCTTGGTCGTCAGCGCCTCCCTGAGCGTGTCGCGCATGCCGGCCACGTCGTAGGTGCGGCGCAGGGTCTTGACCCACTTCACGCCCACGCCGCGCACCGCCTGTTCGATCTCGTGGCCGGTGCTGCGCGTGGCGTTGACGGCCTTGGAAGAGAGGATGTCCTGCCCGCCGGTGGCCGAGGTGTAGTTGTTGTCGACCACGACCGTCAGGTTGTCGCTCTGATTGAACACGGCGTTGGCGATGCCGCTGGTCAGGCCGTTGTGCCAGAAGCCGCCATCGCCCATCACCGCGATGGCACGCTTGTCGGCCTGGGTGTTGAGGGCTGCCGCGCCTGCAGCGCCCAGGCCATAGCCCATGGTGGTGTTGCCGATGTTGAAGGGCGGCAGGATGGAGAACAGGTGGCAGCCGATGTCGGCCGACACATGGTGCTGGCCCAGCTCGCGCTGCACCAGCTTCATGGCGCTGAAGATGGGGCGCTCGGGGCAGCCGGTGCAGAAGCCCGGCGGGCGCGCGTGCACGCTGCGCTCCAAGGGCATGAGCTGCGCTTCGCTGATCAGCGGAATGATCTTGCGCGGCCTGGCGGGCACCACCTCGGCTGGCGCCGCCTTGGGCGCCAGGCGGCCGTAGCGCTCGCAGAAGGCGCGGGTGCCGGCCATCACGGCCTGCGCGGTGTACTCGCCCGCCACGGGCAGCATGTCCTTGCCGTGCAGCGCGGTGCTGCTGCCCGCCTGGCGCAGGATGGTCGCGATGTTCTGCTCGACGAAGTTGGGCTGGCCTTCCTCGACCACCAGCACGGCGCGCTTGCCCTCGCAGAAGCGCAGCACCTCGCTGTCGATGACCGGGTAGGCCACGTTCATCACGTACAGCGGCACCTTGGAGCGGCCGTACACGTCGGCCAGGCCCAGGCGCTCCAGCGCCCGCACCTGCGTGTTGTAGCAACCGCCCTGCACGATGATGCCGATGTCGTCGGCGCCCTCGGCGAAGAACTCGTTGAGGCCGCGCTCCTCGATGAAGCGCACTGCGGCGGGCCAGCGCTGCTTGATCTTCTCCTGCTCGTGCAGGAAGCTTGCGGGCGGCAGCACGATGCGGTCCACGTCGCGCTGCGGGTTCTCCAGCGCCTCCTTCAGCGTGAAGCTGGCGCGCCGGTTGTCGGAAGCAGTGAACTGGCCGTGCACATGGCAGGCGCGGATGCGCAGTTGCAGCATCACCGGCGTGTTGCTGGCCTCGGAGAGCTCGAAGCCCGTCTTGACGGCCTGCACGATGCTGGGCAGGTTGGGCCGCGGATCGAGCATCCACATCTGCGACTTCATCGCGAAGGCATGGCTGCGCTCCTGCATGATGGAGGAGCCCTCGCCGTAGTCCTCGCCCACGATGATGAGTGCGCCGCCGGTGACGCCGCCGGAGGCCAGGTTGGCCAAGGCATCCGACGCCACATTGGTGCCCACCGTTGCCTTGAAGGTCACGGCGCCGCGCAGCGGGTAGTTGACCGAGGCGGCCAGCGTGGCGGCGGCCGTGGCCTCGCTGGCGCTGTTCTCGAACCGGATGCCATGGTCCGCCAGGATGTCCTGCGCATCGGCCAGCACATCCATCAGGTGCGAGATCGGTGCGCCCTGGTAGCCCGCGACGTACGAGACGCCCGATTCCAGCAACGCCTTGGTGACGGCCAGAATGCCCTCACCGCGGAAGGTCTGGCCTTCGGCAAGGCGCAGCTTCTTCACTTCTTCGACGAAAGATCGCTCGGCCATCGGTGTACGTGCTCCATCGCCGCCGTGGGGTGCGGCCATCCATCAGGATCGATTGGATGATTCTGTTTAGACCTAAATCTATTCACAATCATGCATTACCCTAGCAAAGCAATCGCTGTGCCATCTGTACGATGGGTGCTCTATGACCCTGCATGACCCCAACTCGCGCCACTTCGTCGACGACTACCTGCCTGCCCTGCTCGCCCAGGCCAGCCAGCTCATCTCCGGCGAATTCCACAAGGTGGCGCGGCAGCACGGCTTTTCCGTGTCGGAGTGGCGCGTCATGGCCTCGCTGGCGGATGGCGAGCCCATCAGCATCACGGACCTGGCGCAGGTGACCGTCACGAAGCAGCCGACAGTGACGCGCCTGCTGGACAGGATGGAAGGCAAGGGGCAGGTGGAACGTCTGCCCCACGACAGCGACCGGCGCATCACCCTGGTGCGCATCACCCGCAAAGGTGCGAAGGCCGTCGAGCACCTGATCGCGCTGGCGCGAGCGCACGAGCGTCGTGTGCTCGAACCGTTCGGCCTGGCGCGTGCCGAGGAGCTGAAGAGAACCTTGAGGCGCCTGGTCGAACTGCACGCCGACGGCGAGGCGGCAGGCGCGGAACTCGATGACGAAGGTTGAGGACCGACCAGTTGCTCAGTCGGCCACCAGCACGGCGCGCCCGCGGTGGCCCCGCTCGGCGATCCACTGCAAGGCCTGAGGCGCATCGGCCAGCGCAAACCGGCGCGTCGCCAGCTGCAGCCTGCCGTCGGCCAGCCGCTCCAGGAGCTGCGGCGCCGCCGCACGGCCCTGTGCCTCCCTGCGGTACATGTTGAGGGGCAACAGGCGCACGTCGCGCTGCAGCAGTTCGGGCAGAGCGATGCTCACGTGCTCGCCTGCGGTGTAGCCGACCAGCACGATGCGCCCGCCCGGCGCCACCGAGCGGATGCCTTCCTCGAGCACGCGGCCCCCGACGGTGTCGACAAGTAGGTCCACCGGCGACGACTCGTCCGGCTGACCGACGACTTCCGCGCCCGCATCACGCGCGAGCTGCAGCGTCATGGAACCCACCGCGCCGCTGCCCCCGGTGACGCCCACCCGCTCGCCCGGGCGCAACCCGCCGAGCTCATGCAGCGCCACCCACGCCGAGGTCGACGGAGAGAAGAAGGCGGAGCCCCATTCCATCGACACCTCGTCGGGCAGCAGGCCCAGGGCCTCGTCCGGGGCATCGATGAGTTCGCACCAGGTGCCATCGGAGCGCGTGCCCAGCCCGCCGCCGCGCAACCACACTCGCGTGCCGGCGGAAAAGCGGGTCGAATCGACAACCACGCCCGCCGCCTCCACGCCTGGCGTGTACGGCAACGCCGGCGGTGCCATGAACTTCCCGGCCATCACGGTGCGATCGATGTGCCCCACGGTCGCGGCGGCCATGCGCACGAGGCTGCGCCCGGGCCTGGGCACCGGAGGCGGAAGCTCCTGCAACGACAGCGGCCCGCCCCAGGCCAGCACGCGCCAGGCTCTCATCTCGGCAGCCCCGACAGGAAGCCGTGAACGGCTTCGGCAAACCGGGACGGCATCTGGTCCGGCAGCGGCACCATGCCGCCCTCGATCTCGGCCAGGCTGGCCTGCGGCAGGTGCGCCATGAGCTCAGCCGCGTGTGGCGCGGCGAAAGGGTCGTGCGTGGCACGCAGGATGCAGACCGGCTGGCGGACCAGTCCGATGCGTTGCTCCATGGAATAGGCGGCGACGGCCCGGTGGCCATCCTCCGGGTTGCCGACCGCCAGCGCATCGCGCACGAAGGCCTCCAGCAGCTCCGGCCGCCCATCGGGATAAAAGCCTTGGCGCCGCTGCCACAGTACCGTCAGGTGACTGCCGTCCGCGCTCGGCGCCACCTCGTCGATCGGCGGGCGGCTGGCTCGTGCGGCCCGGAAGGCGGCATCGGTGAACGGCGTCGACGACAGGGTGAGCGAGGCCACCCGCTGCGGCGCCGAGGCTGCAAGCTCCACCGCGATCACGCCGCCCGTGTGGTGCCCGACCACGTGCACGTGCTTCAGGCCCAGGTGCACCAGGAGCTCCAGAGCGACCTGGGCATAGTGCTCGATCGTGGCCGGCCCCGAGCTTTCCGAATCACCGAAGCCTGCGGTGTCCATGGCGATGGCCCGCCAATGCGCGCCCAGCAGGGGCAGCACGGCCCGGTACTCGCGCCAGCTGCGCGGCGACTGGTGAAGCAGCAGCACCGGTTCGGCACTCGGATCGCCGCACGCCGCGTAATGCACCTGCCCGCCGGACAGGTCGGCGAACGCACGCAGAACGCGCCTCATGACAGGATGTCGTCCCGTGCCGGATGCAGCATCCGGACGTGCCGCAGCATGCCGAGGGTGCGGGCCAGGACGTCGCCTCGATAGGCCGCGAGGTCACGGCCCTCGTAGTCGTAGAAGCCGCGCCCGGTCTTCAGCCCGAGCTGGCCGCGCTCGACCATCTTGCCGACGATGGGCGGCGCCTCGTAGCGCACAGGGTCGACCGAGCGCGACATCTCGCGGCTCGCGTGATGCAGGATGTCGCACCCGCCGAAGTCGATGAACTCGACGACGCCCAGCGCCGCGAACCGCAGCCCCAGCCCATAGCGGGTGGCCTTGTCGATCTCTTCCGCCGTCGCCGCACCTTCTTCGATCATGCGGGCCGCCTCGTTCATGATCAGCGCCTGCAGCCGCGGCACGATGTACCCGGGCGTTGCGCCACACATCACGGGAAGCTTGCCGATCGACTCCATGACGGCCCGCGCCCGGGCCAGCACCGGCGCGGCTGTTCCTTCGTGGCTGCTGAGTTCGACGACCGGAATGACGTAGGCCGGATTGAGCCAATGGATGTTCAGGAACCGTTCGGGCCGGTGCACCAGCGGCGCAAGCTCGCTCACCAGGATGCTGCTCGTCGTCGACGTGAGGATGGCCTCCGGGGTGCAATGGCGATTGAGCCATTCGAAGGCCTCCCGTTTGGCCGCCAGTGTCTCCGGCACGGCCTCGAAAACCACCTCGGCTGCCGCGAGCGCGGAGGGCGCAGCCTGCGCGTCCACCAGCTTCACGCGCGCGGCGAGGGTCGCAACCTGGTCCTCTCGCAGCACGCCCTGCTGGACAAGGCTGCGCAGCGCACCCTCGATCTCCGTTTGCACCTCCTTCGCCAGTGCCTCCCACGCCTGCTGCGATCGATGCCGAAGGTCGACGAGGGAGATCCGGTGGCCTGCATACGCGAACGCGATGGCGATGCCCCGACCCATGCGGCCGGCGCCGGCTGCCACGAAGCGTGGCAGGACTGCCGCGGAAGGCGCGACTTCATCGGCCATCGTGAAGCCTCTGAGCCAGGGCGCCGCGGTCGAGGCCCGCAAGGCCCAGCGCCTCGAAGCTCCTCGGCCCTTCCCGCAAGTCACGACCGAGGAAGGCTCCCACGATGGCCAGCAGGCCGTGCGCGACGGGCGCATCGACCCCGGCGTGACGCGCCGCCGATGCAAGGAGGGCGAGTCCCAGCTCGGTGTCCTCGGTGACGTAGCGATGGCCGTAGAGGTCGATGTGCTCGCGCCAGTCTCCGGACTTCACGAGCTGCTTGTGCGCATCGCCGTACATCCACTGGTCGTTGTTGTAGTGATCGGCCAACGGGTAATGCGGGGCGCCATAGCCCAGGGCCTCGCGCACGGCAACGCGCTCCCGGTCGAGCCGGTCGGTGACCTCCCGCACGGCCCGCTGCGTCCCCTCGTTGTGGATGTCCCAGCGCTCGAAGTGCTGCAACGGGGCGGCGTTCATCACCATCAGCGGCGGATGGATCACCGGGCCCGCGTTCATCAACGCGCCGGAGAGGGCATCGCCGCAGTCGTGCACGGCGGGATAGGCGTGCCGGACCACCGCCAGCGCGTGCGCCGACGAACGCCCCGGGTAGACCCCCGTCGGCAGGCGTATGGCACGGACCGTCACGTTGATCTCCCGCGGACCATGCTTGCGTGCGAGGTAGGGCAACGTGCCGGTTTCCGCCCATGCCACGTCGGCGTTCTGGCCGGCATCGCGCACGGCTCGGGCCATCACGTAGCTGCCGAAGGTGCCCGGCGGGAGGAACACGACCTGCCCATCCACGAGGTGAGGCGCCATGGCCCTGGCGATGTCCAGCTGCGCCGTGGCGGGAACCGGGGCAACGATCAACTCGGCGTCCCGCATCGCGAGCCCGATGTCCGGCGTCGCCAGGGCCATCGCGATGTCTCGTGCACCCGCCGCGTCCTTCAGCGTAATGGCACCGGCGTCGATGACCGGCCGCAGCGCCTCGGCATCGCGCCGCCAGAGCCTGACCTCGTGCCCTGCCTCCGACAGGTCCGCGGCGGCCGCATAGCAACCGTGGCCACCACCCAACACCGCAATCCGCATGTCTGCTCCTGGCAAGCGCGGCCGGACGGATGCGCCCGGGCTCTGCCACAAACATTACTTTGCATTAGTTTAGATGTCAACAATAAACGAGTGCGGCTGCGGCTGCCGCACGCCGGGCGGCAAGGTTCAGCGCGCAGCAGCGAGTGCCGAGAAGGCCTGGACGACTTCGCGCGGTGCCTGCACCAGTTCGATCAGCACGCCCTCCCCCGCGATCGGGAACTCGTCGCTGGCCTTGGGATGCAGGAAGCAGATGTCGAAGCCCGCCGCACCCTGGCGGATGCCGCCCGGCGCGAAGCGCACGCCCTGCGCCGTCAGCCACTCGACGGCCCGGGGCAGGTCGTCGATCCACAGGCCGATGTGGTTGAGCGGCGTGGCGTGCACGGCCGGCTTCTTCTCGGGGTCGAGCGGCTGCATCAGGTCGACCTCGACCTTGAACGGCCCCTCGCCGATGGCGCAGATGTCCTCGTCGACGTTCTCGCGTTCGCTGCGGAAGGTGCCGGTGACCGTGAGCCCCAGCATGTCGACCCACAGCTTCTGCAGGCGCAGCTTGTCGGGCCCGCCGATGGCGATCTGCTGCACGCCCAGCACCTTGAAGGGACGATTCGAACTGCTCATGCGCGTTCTCCTTGTTCGACCTGGACCGCGCGCGTCGCGTAGCCCAGCTTGTGCAGCAGCGCGCGATCGGCTTCCACGTCCGGGTTGCCCGTGACGAGCAGCTTGTCGCCGTAGAAGATGGAATTGGCCCCGGCCAGGAAGCACAGCGCCTGCACCGCCTCGCCCAGCTGCTGGCGCCCTGCCGACAGACGCACGCGCGCGTTCGGCATGGTGATGCGCGCCACGGCGATGACGCGCACGAAGTCCAGCGGGTCGATGGGCGGCGCGTCGGCCAGCGGCGTGCCGGGCACGCGCACCAGGCTGTTGATGGGCACCGACTCCGGGTAGGGATCGAGGTTGGCGATCTGCGCGATCAGGCCCGCGCGGTGCACCGGCGCCTCGCCCATGCCCACGATGCCGCCGCAGCACACGCTGATGCCGGCCGCGCGCACGTGGGCGAGCGTGTCGAGCCGGTCCTGGTAGCTGCGGGTGTCGACGATGTCGCCGTAGTACTCCGGCGCGGTGTCGAGGTTGTGGTTGTAGTAGTCCAGGCCGGCGTCTCTCAAGGCACGGGCCTGGTGTGCCTCCAGCATGCCCAGCGTGGCACAGGACTGCAGGCCCAGGCCCTTCACCGCGGCGATCAGCTCGGCCACCTTCTCGATGTCGCGGTCCTTGGGTGCGCGCCAGGCGGCGCCCATGCAGAAGCGTGTCGCGCCCGCGTCCTTGGCGGCCTGGGCAGCACGCGTGACCTCCTCCACGCTCATCAGCTTCTGCGCCTGCACGCCGGTGTCGAATTCGGCCGACTGCGGGCAGTAACCGCAGTTCTCCGGACAGCCGCCGGTCTTCACCGACAGCAGCGTCGCCAGCTCGATGTCGCGCGCCGGCCAGTGGGCACGGTGCACGGTCTGCGCCCGGAACAGCAGGTCGTCGAATGGCAGGTCGAGCAGCGCCTGCACCGCCTCGACCGACCAGCGCCCGGGCGCGGCCGCCGGCTCGGGACGCCGGTGCAGGGTGACGGTGGCCAGATCGTTCGCGCCCATCAGACGAACTCCAAGATCACCTGGTCCACGGCCAGCGACTCGCCCTTGCCGGCCGAGATCTTGCCCACCACGCCGTCCTGCGTGGCGAAGAGCACGTTCTCCATCTTCATCGCCTCGATGACGGCCAGCTTCTCGCCGGCCTGCACCTGCTGGCCCTCCGTGACGGCCACGTCGACCAGCAGGCCGGGCATCGGCGACATGAGGAACTTGCTCAGGTCGGGCGGTGCCTTGTAGGGCATCAGGCCCAGCAGGCGCGCGCCCAGCGGCGAGAGCACCATCGCCTCGATCTGCGTGCCGTTGTGCTGCACCCGCAGTGCCAGCGGGTTCTTGCCGGCACCGCGCTCCACCTGCGCGGTGAAGGGCACGCTGCCCTGGCCCTTGTCCACCCGGCCTTCGAAGCGGATGCTGCCCAGTGGTGATTTGCTATCGATCTGATAGCTGTTGGCACCCACGGTGACTGCGCTGGAACCTGTTTTTCCTTGGAAGTCGGTGACCGACACCGGCGTGTGCACATGCCGCCCGTCGGCCGCCAGCGTGACGACGACGAATTGCTCGCGCACCTTCACGCCATGCCCTTCGAGCTGCCCGCTGATGCCCGAGGCCCGCGCGCGGTAGCGGCGGTGCACATACGCCGCCAGTGCGACGAGGAAGTCCGGGTCGCCATGCGGCACGTCTTCCGCGCGGAAGCCGTGGCCGTAGTGTTCGGCGATGAAGCCGGTGTTGAAGTCGCCCGCGACGAACTTCGGGTGCGCCAGCAGCGCCGCCTGGAACGGGATGTTGCTGTGGATGCCGCGGATGACGAAGCCGTTGAGCGCCTCGCGCATCAGCGCGATGGCGTGCTGCCGGTCGCGCCCGTGCACGATCAGCTTGGCGATCATCGAGTCGTAGTACATCGGGATCTCGCCGCCCTCGTACACGCCGGTGTCCACGCGCACGCCGTAGTCGTCGGCGGCGTTGGGCTGCGAGGCGGTGAGCGATTCCACCGGCGGCTGGAACTTCACCAGCCGGCCCGTGGAGGGCAGGAAGTTGCGGAACGGATCCTCGGCGTTGATGCGGCACTCGATCGCCCAGCCGTCGCGCTTCACGTCGGCCTGCGTCAGCGGCAATTTCTCGCCGGCCGCCACGCGAATCATCAACTCCACCAGGTCGAGGCCGGTGATGCACTCGGTGACCGGGTGCTCGACCTGCAGCCGCGTGTTCATCTCCAGGAAGTAGAAGTCCTGGTCCTTGCCGACCACGAACTCCACCGTGCCGGCCGACTGGTACTTCACCGCCTTGGCCAGCGCCACGGCCTGCTCGCCCATGGCCTGGCGCGTCGCCTCGCTGATGAAGGGCGACGGCGCCTCCTCGATCACCTTCTGGTGGCGGCGCTGGATGGAGCACTCGCGCTCGTTCAGGTAGATCACGTTGCCGTGCGAATCGCCCAGCACCTGGATCTCGATGTGGCGCGGCTCCTGCACGAACTTCTCGATGAAGATGCGGTCGTCGCCGAAGGAGTTGCGCGCCTCGTTCTGGCAGGCCGTGAAGCCTTCCAGCGCCTCCTTGTCGTTGTAGGCCACGCGCAGGCCCTTGCCGCCGCCGCCCGCGCTGGCCTTGATCATCACCGGGTAGCCGATGTCCTTCGCGATCTGCACCGCGCGCTCGGCCGACTCGATGGCGTCGTTCCACCCCGGGATGGTGTTGACCTTGGCCTCGTTGGCCAGCTTCTTGGACGCGATCTTGTCGCCCATCGCGGCGATCGAGTAGTGCTTGGGCCCGATGAAGGCGATGCCCTCCTCTTCCACCTTCCTGGCGAAGGCCTCGTTCTCCGAGAGGAAGCCGTAGCCGGGGTGGACGGCCTCGGCACCCGTCTTCTTGCAGGCCGCGATGATGCGGTCGGCCTGCAGGTAGGACTCGCGCGAGGGTGCCGCGCCGATGTGCACGGCCTCGTCGGCCAGTTCGACATGGCGGGCGTCCTTGTCGGCGTCCGAATACACGGCCACCGTCTTGATGCCCATTTTCCGGGCCGTCTTGATGACGCGGCAGGCGATTTCGCCGCGGTTCGCAATCAGAATTTTCTTGAACACGTCTGCTCCGGTGTGGGGTGTCTGGATCGGGCGCCGCTCACTGCAGCCCCAGTTCCTTGCGCATCGCCGCGTTCTTCGCGTCGGCGCGCCGCAGGGCGGGCCGCGCCTCGAGACGCTTGACGTAGTCCTCGAAGACGGGCGTCGGCTCGACCTGCTTGAAGCCGATCATGAAGCGCAGCGTGCCGCCGAACACCACGTCGGCCATGGAAAAGGTCTCGCCCAGCACGTAGGACTTGCCGGCGATGGCGCTCTCGGCCGCAGCGAGCATGGCTTCGAAGGTGCCCCAGCCCGCCGACACGTCCTTCACGGCCCAGCCCGAATGCTTGGCCATCACGGCCGGCTCGATCACGCTGGGTGCGAAGAGCGACCAGCGCAGGTAGGTGCCGCGCTGCGGGTCACCCTGCGCCGGCGCCAGCGCGGGCGCATAGCGGTCGGCCAAGTACAGCGCGATGGCGGCCGCCTCGGTGACGACGACGTCACCGTCCAGCAGCGTCGGCAGCTTGCCCATCGGGTTCACCGCGATCAGTTCGGGGCCCTTCTGCTCGCCCTTCATGATGTCGGTGACCTTCAGGTCGTAGTCGACACCGGCTTCTTCCAGTGCCCAGATCGTGCCCGCGGCGCGCGAGTATGGGTGGTAGTAGAGGCTCAGGGACATGGTCGTCGTGCTCCTGTGTGGCAGGCGTTCAAAGGGGGATGTTCCCGTGCTTGCGCCACGGGTTCTCGAGCTTCTTCTCGCGCAACATCACGAGGCTGCGGCAGATGCGCTTGCGCGTTTCGCTCGGCAGGATGACGTCGTCGATGTAGCCGCGCGCGCCCGCCACGAAGGGGTTGGCGAAGCGGGCCTTGTACTCGGCCTCGCGCGCGGCGAGTTTCTCGGGGTCGTTCTTGTCCTCGCGGAAGATGATCTCCACCGCGCCCTTGGCGCCCATCACCGCGATCTCGGCACGCGGCCAGGCCAGGTTGACGTCGCCACGCAGGTGCTTGGAGGCCATCACGTCGTAGGCACCGCCGTAGGCCTTGCGGGTGATCACGGTGATCTTGGGCACCGTGCATTCGGCGTACGCGTAGAGCAGCTTGGCGCCGTGCTTGATGATGCCGCCGTACTCCTGGCTGGTGCCGGGCATGAAGCCGGGCACGTCGACGAAGGTGACCACCGGGATGTTGAAGGCATCGCAAAAACGCACGAAGCGTGCCGCCTTGATGCTCGACTTGATGTCCAGGCAGCCGGCCAGCACCAGCGGCTGGTTGGCCACGATGCCCACGGTCTGCCCTTCCATGCGGGCAAAACCGATGACGATGTTCTTCGCGTAGTCGGGCTGCAGCTCGAAGAAGTCGCCGTCGTCGACCACCTTCACGATCAGCTCCTTCATGTCGTAGGGCTTGTTCGGGTTGTCGGGCACCAGGGTGTCGAGCGAGGGGTCGGCGCGGTCGGCCGGGTCGCCCTTGCCGTCGTTGCCCAGGCGCACCGGCGGCTTTTCGCGGTTGTTCAGCGGCAGGTAGTTGTACAGGCGCCGCAGCATCATCAGCGCCTCGACGTCGTTCTCGAAGGCCATGTCGGCCACGCCGCTGCGCGTGGTGTGGGTGATGGCGCCGCCCAGCTCCTCGGCCGTGACGGACTCGTGCGTCACGGTCTTCACCACCTCGGGGCCGGTGACGAACATGTAGCTGGAGTCCTTGACCATGAAGATGAAGTCGGTCATCGCCGGCGAGTACACCGCGCCGCCGGCACAGGGCCCCATGATCATGCTGATCTGCGGCACCACGCCCGAGGCCATCACGTTGCGCTGGAACACGTCGGCATACCCACCGAGCGAGGCCACGCCTTCCTGGATGCGCGCGCCGCCCGAGTCGTTCAGGCCGATGACCGGCGCACCGACCTTCATCGCCTGGTCCATCACCTTGCAGATCTTCTCGGCATGCGCTTCGCTGAGCGCGCCGCCGAAGACGGTGAAGTCCTGGCTGAAGACGAAGACCAGCCGGCCGTTGATCATGCCGTAGCCGGTGACCACGCCGTCGCCCGGGATCTTCTGCTCGGCCATGCCGAAGTCCACCGAGCGGTGCTCGACGAACATGTCCCATTCCTCGAAGGTGTCGTCGTCCAGCAGCAGCTCGATGCGCTCGCGCGCCGTGAGCTTGCCTTTCTTGTGCTGCGCGTCGATGCGCTTCTGGCCGCCGCCCTGGCGCGCCTGCTCGCGGCGGCGTTCGAGGTCTTCGAGGATTTCTTTCATGGTGCTTCGACTCGGTTGAGGTTCT
Source organism: Comamonadaceae bacterium ALPHA2B (assembly GCA_005503065.1). Lineage (GTDB taxonomy): Bacteria > Pseudomonadota > Gammaproteobacteria > Burkholderiales > Burkholderiaceae_C > Xenophilus. Next base: position 15,644 of record SCOE01000012.1, on the reverse strand, counting down.
TGTTCGTTACGGCGATTCGCTATGAATTCGATAGCTGTTCGCGCCCGTCCGGTGGGCGCTGCGGCACGATTTGCCTTGAAGTTTCCAGCAGTTGCCGCGCGGCGGTGGACGCCGGGAGCCGTCCGCTGCGCACCTCGTCGGTCAGGCGCGGCAACTGCTCGCGCACGCCCGGGTGCTGGCGGAAGGCCTGGCGCAGACCGGCCTCGATGCGCTCCCACATCCAGGCCAGCGCCTGCTTCTCGCGGCGCACGGCCAAGCGGCCGTTGGCAGTCTGCAGCCCGCGGAACTCGCTCACCGCGGCCCAGAAACGGTCGACGCCGGCGCCGGTCAGTGCGCTCAACTGCATCACCTTCGGCAGCCAGAAGCGCACTTCGGTGCCGGCGTGCGCGTCGTGCATCGCGTGCGCATGGTCCGGGTTGCCCTGGTGGCCGAAGAGGCGCAGCGCCGAGGTGATCTGCGCCTGCGCGCGCGTGGCGGCGTCCCGGTCGAGGTCGGCCTTGTTGATGACCACCAGGTCGGCGATCTCCATCACGCCCTTCTTGATCGCCTGCAGGTCGTCGCCGGCATTGGGCAGTTGCAGCAGCACGAACATGTCGGTCATGCCGGCCACGGCCGTCTCGGACTGGCCCACGCCGACGGTCTCGACGATCACGACGTCATAGCCCGCGGCCTCGCACACCAGCATCGCCTCGCGCGTCTTCTCGGCCACGCCGCCCAGCGTGCCCGACGAGGGGCTGGGGCGAATGTAGGCGCTCTCGTGCACCGAGAGCTTCTCCATGCGCGTCTTGTCGCCCAGGATGGAGCCGCCCGAGACGGTGGACGACGGGTCGATGGTGAGCACCGCCACGCGGTGGCCCTGCCCGATCAGGAACAGGCCAAGGGCCTCGATGAAGGTGGACTTGCCCACGCCGGGCACGCCGGAGATGCCGAGGCGAAAGCTCTTGCCCGTGTGCGGCAGCAGCGCGGTGAGCAGTTCGTCGGCCTGAGCGCGGTGGTCGGCGCGGGTGGATTCGAGCAGGGTGATGGTCTTGGCGATGGCTCGGCGCTGGGCCATGGGCGTGGTGGCGTGCAGGATGCCGTCCAGATAGCCGACCTGCGACGTGCTCACGGAGCCTCTCCCATCGGCTTGCCTCCTGCCCGTTCGGGCTGAGCCCGTCGAAGCCGAGACGCCATCGATGCCGGTGCTCCATCCTGCCCTTCGACAAGCTCAGGGCGAACGGGTCGGGAGGACGGACCTGTACGAGGTCGAGCCAGTTGTTGAATCGCAGGCCAATCGCCACGAGCCAAGACCTCCTTCTTCGCCCGCGACCATCCCTTGATCCGCTGCTCGAAGGCAATCGCGCCTTCACGCGTTTCGAACTCGCCCTGCCACAGCAGCTCGATCGGCTCGCGCGTCGCCGTGTAGCCGATCAGGCCGTCATCGTGCTGCTGGAGCCGCGCGCCCATGTCGTCGGTCTGCCCCACGTAGTACGACCCATCCGAACAGCGCAGCAAATAAACGAAGAAGGGTTTCAAGCGAATGAAAGCTGGGGAAGGACTTCGACAGGCTCAGCCCGAACGGTGGACAGGTCAGGGTGAAATAAGCGCCTGTGGCACTCAGGCCGACACCGCCGCGCGGATCTGTTCCAGCACATCCTTCGCGCTCGCAGGGATCGGCGTGCCGGGCCCGTAGATGCCCTTCACGCCCGCGTCGTACAGGAACTCGTAGTCCTGCCGCGGGATCACGCCGCCCACGAAGACGATGATGTCGTCGGCGCCCTGCTTCTTCAGCTCGTCGATGATCGCGGGCACCAGCGTCTTGTGGCCTGCGGCCAGGGTCGAGACGCCCACCGCATGCACGTCGTTCTCGATCGCCTGGCGCGCGCACTCCTCCGGCGTCTGGAACAGCGGGCCCATGTCGACGTCGAAGCCCAGGTCGGCGAACGCCGTCGCCACCACCTTGGCGCCGCGGTCGTGGCCGTCCTGGCCCAGCTTGGAGATCATCACGCGCGGCCGGCGACCCTGGGCCTCGGCAAACTCGTTGATCTCCTTCTTCAGGTTGTCCCAGCCCTCGGCGGAGTCGTAAGCGGCAGCGTACACACCGGTCACCTTCTGCGTGTCGGCGCGGTGGCGGCCGAAGGCCTTCTCCAGCGCGTCGGAGATTTCGCCCACCGTGGCGCGAAGGCGCACGGCCTGGATGCTGAGGTCGAGCAGGTTGCCCTGGCCCGATTCGGCCGCCTGCGTGAGCGCATCGAGCGCGGCCTGCACCTTGGCCGCGTCGCGCTCGGCGCGCAGCTTGTTCAGCCGCGCGATCTGGCCCTCGCGCACCTTCATGTTGTCGATGGAGAGGATCTCGACCGGATCCTCGTTCTTGAGCTTGTACTTGTTGACGCCGACGATGACGTCCTTGCCCGAGTCGATGCGCGCCTGCTTCTCGGCCGCGGCGGCCTCGATCTTGAGCTTGGCCCAGCCGCTGTCGACGGCCTTGGTCATGCCGCCCATCGCTTCCACTTCTTCGATGATGGCCCACGCCGCGTCGGCCATGTCCTGGGTGAGCTTCTCCATCATGTAGCTGCCGGCCCAGGGGTCGATCACGTTCGTGATGTGCGTCTCCTCCTGGATGATGAGCTGCGTGTTGCGCGCGATGCGGGCGCTGAACTCGGTGGGCAGCGCGATGGCTTCGTCCAGCGCGTTGGTGTGCAGCGACTGCGTGCCACCGAAGACGGCCGCCATCGCCTCGATGGTGGTGCGCACCACGTTGTTGTACGGGTCCTGCTCGGTGAGGCTCCAGCCGGAGGTCTGGCAGTGCGTGCGCAGCATCAGGCTCTTGGGGTTCTTGGCATCGAAGCCCTTCATGATGCGGCACCACAGCAGGCGCGCGGCACGCATCTTGGCGACCTCGAGGTAGAAGTTCATGCCGATGGCCCAGAAGAAGGACAGGCGCCCCGCGAAGGCGTCCACGTCCATGCCCTTGGCGATGGCGGTCTTCACGTACTCCTTGCCGTCGGCCAGCGTGAAGGCCAGCTCCAGCGCCTGGTTGGCGCCGGCTTCCTGCATGTGGTAGCCGCTGATGCTGATCGAGTTGAACTTCGGCATCTTCTGCGCCGTGTACTCGATGATGTCGCCGATGATCCGCATGCTCGGCTCGGGCGGGTAGATGTAGGTGTTGCGGACCATGAACTCCTTGAGGATGTCGTTCTGGATGGTCCCGCTCAGTTGGTCCTGCGCCACGCCCTGCTCTTCCGCGGCGATCACATAGCCGGCCAGCACCGGCAGCACGGCGCCGTTCATCGTCATGGACACGCTCACCTTGTCGAGCGGAATGCCGTCGAACAGGATCTTCATGTCCTCCACCGAATCGATCGCCACGCCGGCCTTGCCCACGTCGCCCGTCACGCGCGGGTGGTCGCTGTCGTAGCCACGGTGCGTGGCCAGGTCGAAGGCCACCGACACGCCCTGCCCGCCCGCCGCCAGCGCCTTGCGGTAGAAGGCATTCGACTCCTCGGCCGTGGAGAAGCCCGCGTATTGGCGGATCGTCCATGGCCGCACCGCGTACATCGTGGCCTGCGGGCCGCGCAGGTAGGGCTCGAAGCCCGGCAGCGTGTCGCTGTACTTCAGGCCCTGCAGGTCGGCCGCGGTGTAGAGCGGCTTGACGGTGATGCCGTCGGGCGTGATCCAGTTGAGCGCATTCACGTCGCCGCCGGGCGCCGACTTGGCGGCGGCCTTCGTCCAGGCCTCGAGCGTCGCGGTTTGGAAGGTGGGTTCGGCTGTACTCATGGCGGCGCGTGCGGTGGCGGTGGGCGGAGTGATGGAAGGTCGGGCGCGGCCCCTGGCGCAAGGCGCGCCGGTGACGTCACCGGCGGCTTGCCGCAGCCAGCCTGCGAGCTTGCACGCCGCACCTGACCGAAGAGCCGACGACGAGTCTAACCGATCCGTAATTATTAATTCAAACCCGATTTTTGCGATACAGTCGCGGCCATGTCTGCCGTCACGCTCACCCCGCGCGCCCTCTATGAAGATGTGGCCGAGCAGCTGCGCCAGCGCATCTTCCGCCGCGAGCTCGAGCCCGGCAGCTGGATCGACGAGCTCCGAATTGCCGAGGAATTCGGCATCAGCCGCACCCCTCTGCGCGAGGCGCTCAAGGTGCTCGCCGCCGAAGGGCTGGTCACCATGAAGGTTCGACGCGGTGCCTACGTGACCGAGGTGTCGGAGCGCGACCTGGCCGACGTGTACCACCTGCTCGCGCTGCTCGAGAGCGACGCCGTCGCCGTGGTGGCCGAACGCGCGAGCGACGCGCAGGTCGCCGAGCTGAAGGCCCTGCACGCCGAGCTGGAGGCCGCCGCCAGGCCCGGCCAGGTCGACCGCGAGCACTTCTTCGCGGTCAACGAGCGCTTCCACATGCGGGTGCTGGCCATCGCCGACAACCGCTGGCGCGACCAGATGGTGGCCGACCTGCGAAAGGTCATGAAGCTGAACCGCCACAACTCGCTGCTCAAGGCGGGACGGATCGCCGAATCGCTGGCCGAGCACCGCGCGGTGATGGCGGCGATCGAGGCGCGCGACCCTCAGGCGGCGATGGCGTGCATGCACGCCCACTTCCGCAACGGGCTCGAAGCCGCGGCCTGAGCGCCGGTTGCTCCTGAATCGATAGCGCGCCGCGCAAGCGCGACGGGTGATGCAGCCCGATTCGCCCTGGAGGAATCTAGGCCGGATCGGCCACGGCCACGGCATGCGCGCGGGCCATCACCTCGTGCGGCGGCAAGGCCTTGAGGCGGTGGTCGCTCCACACCTGCCGCCAGCGCCGCGCACCCGGCAGCCCATTGCGCAGGCCCAGCATGTGGCGAGCGATGTTCGACCACGGCGTACCGTGCTCGGCCGCTTCGCGGGCCATGTAGTCGCACATGCGCGACTCCACGTCCTCGCGCGTCAGCGCATTCGGCGTGGCATCGAAGAAGCTAGCGTCCCATCCGGCCAGCCACCAGGGGTTGTGGTACGCCTCGCGGCCGACCATCACGCCGTCGAGCAGGCGCAGATGCTCGTGCACCTGAGCGTCGTTCTGGATGCCGCCGTTGACCGAGAAGCGCAGCGCCGGGAAGTCGTGCTTGAGCCGGTGCACCAGGGCATAGCGCAACGGTGGGATCTCGCGGTTCTGCTTGGGGCTCAGGCCCTTGAGCCAGGCGTTGCGCGCATGGACGATGAAGGTCTTGCAGCCTGCCTCGCCCACGATGCCCACGAAATCGCGCACGAACTCGTAGCTCTCCACCTTGTCGATGCCGATGCGGTGCTTCACCGTCACCGGCACGTCGACCACGTCGACCATCGCCTTCACGCAATCGGCCACCAGCTGCGGCTCGGCCATCAGGCAGGCGCCGAAGGCGCCGCGCTGTACGCGCTCGCTGGGGCAGCCGCAGTTGAGGTTGATCTCGTCGTAACCCCACTGCTCGCCGAGCCGCGCGCAGTGCGCAAGGTCGGCCGGCTCGCTGCCGCCGAGCTGCAGCGCCACGGGGTGCTCGTCGGCATGGAAGCGCAAGTGGCGCGGCACGTCGCCGTGGATCAGCGCGCCGGTCGTCACCATCTCGGTGTAGAGCAACGCACGGCGCGTGAGCAGGCGGTGGAAGTAGCGGCAGTGCCGGTCGGTCCAATCCATCATCGGGGCGACGGACAGGCGATCGGCGCTAAGTTGTTGATTTTGTTGACTATTCATGATGATCAGAACCGGTCAATTTTGGCCATGTTCACGATCCAGTGCACACGGAGCGCACACGCAGGCATTTTTGAGTAAATAATTGGTGCAAGACTGGTTCGACACAGATTGCACACATGGCCTCATTTTCCGAGCTTCCCAGCGGCAAGTGGCGTGTACAGGTAAGGCGCGGCGGGTTCTACCGTGCTGCCACCTTCCCGCTCAAGCGCGACGCTGAGGCGTGGGCCAAGGCGATCGAGTCCCAGGCTCACCAGGTAGCCGCCAGCGGCTATGCCCAGCCGCCGAAGGGCGCCACGCTGGCCGACCTGATCGACAGCTACACCGAGAAGCACGCGAAGGCCGCCGGCCGGACAAAGACCGCCACGCTCGCGATGCTCCGCGACCGACTCGGCAAGGTGAAGCTCGCCGCGCTCACGGCGCTGGTGCTGCGGGACTTCATCGACAAGCGCATCGAGGACGGCGCCGGCGGCGTGACCATCGCCGCGGACCTGTCATTCCTGTCCGCCGTGCTGAAGTGGGGCAAGCACGCCCGGCACCTCGACCTGCCCGACCACCTGCCCGCCGAGGCGCGCGCAAGCCTCAAGCACCGCGGCCTGGAGACGCGCAGCAAGGAGCGCGACCGCGAGCCCACCGACGGAGAGCTGCAGCGCCTCTATACGCACTGGACCGGCAACCCGCGCCAGAAGATCGACATGGTGACACTCTGCCGCTTCGCGCTGGCCACCGGCATGCGCCAGGCAGAAATCTGCGGGCTGCTGGCGGAGGACGTCGACGCAGCGCGCAAAACCGTGGTGATCCGCGATCGCAAGGACCCGAAGAAGAAGGCCGGCAACGATCAGATCGTGCCGCTGTTGCCCGATGCATGGGCCATCGTGGAGCCGATCCTGCGGGAGCGGCAGGAGGGGTTCCTGTTCCCGCACTCGGCCACGTCGGTGTCGACCGCCTTCACCCGGGCCTGTCAGAACGTGAAGCCGCCGATCGAGGATCTGCACTTCCACGACCTGCGGCACCGCGCTACGGCCGAGTTCTTCCGCCGTGGCCTGGACATCCCGCGCGTGGCGCTGCTCACCGGGCACAAGACCTGGGCGATGCTGAAGCGGTACACCGCCACCAAGCCCGAGGACGTGCACAGCGCGTTCATGGCACACGCTGGGGCGACCGAGTAGAGGCATGGCGAAGCTGCGCCTGCGCGGCACCGCCGCGAACTATGAGACCGGCGACCTTTGCCTCTACGCCCGGGACGGGGACAAGCGAGCGCTGAAGGAACTGACAAAAAGGGCGCAGGCCTCCGAAGAGGTTCGCGCCATGCTCAAGGATCTACTTCGCAGCAAGGACAGAGGCGCGCCGCTTTCGCCGAAGCAGTTGAATAACGCCAAGCCGATCCAAAGCCAGAAAAGCCAGTGGGACCGCATTGCTGAGAAGCGCGGCCGCGGCTGGGTAACTCTTACATCCGGCGGGCTGCCAAGCCTGGGCAAGAAACGATGACCGCCGCGCCTCGGGGCGTGATCCGAGGCACAAAGCGAACGGCCACAGGGAGGCACCCCTGCAGCCGCTCTAACCATAACGCACAACCAGCAAAGGAACGCACACTATGGCTTCCCGCATTGTCGCCCCGAATGGGGCCGCCCCCGAAACCTCGCCCGTGCAGCAGGTCACGAATCAGCCCGCCGAGCGCGAACTGAAGATCCAGATCTGGCAGGACGAGTACGCGGAATTCGAGGGCACCGCCGCCCAACTCGTGGCCGAAGGCCTCATCCCCGATGGCTTCAAGTGGCCCCGTGCTGCAGCTGATGTCCGCTGGGAAGCGAACGGCTTCAGCTACTGGTTGCGGCGCACCCGTCCCGAAGGCCACAAAGGCCCGATGCGCTCTTGGCTGGGAATGGACCACTGGTTTGTCCGGGTGTACGTGACCGGCCGCGACCGCGAATGGCACGCGAACCGCGAGGTGCAGCTCAAGGCTGAAGAGTTGCGCGCGGTGATTCGCTCGCACACCGTGGAGGGCGAGCGAGAGGAGCGCGCGAACAGTGCCCGCTACTGGAAGGCTCACGACGACAAGGCCTTCCAGGCTTTCAAGCGCCTCATCCCCGGCCTGGTGCCACCAAAGCGCGGCCGCAAGCCGAAGTCGTCCGCCACCTGAGTCGCCGGCCCTCCTGCTTCAAGGCCCCGCACGTCGGGGCCTTTTTCATTTCACCATGACTCCAGCACCGAACTTCGCTGGACTACGCCGAAGCCCGATACAGCAGGTTTATCAATAACTTAGGCGAGTTCAACATATGCCGGTGCTTTCCGAAACCTGACCTGGCTTCCCCTCTGCTGGCCCCTACAAGGCTCCTGGGAATCGGGTCTTTTCCGAGGAGTCATCATGGCGAAAATCAAGCTCACCAAGTCCGCAGTCGATGCGGCACAACCCCAAGCGCAGGCCATCGAACTCCGGGACACGCTGGTGCCCGGCTTCCTGTGCAAGGTTACACCAGCGGGCCGCAAGGTGTTCATGCTCCAGTACCGCACGAACGCTGGCGAGCGACGCAAGCCCGCCCTGGGCTTGTATGGGGAACTGACGGTCGAACAGGCCCGCTCGCTGGCCCAAGAATGGCTGGCCGAGGTTCGCCGAGGCGGCGACCCCAGCGCGGCCAAGGCCGCCGCCCGTTCAGCCCCCACGGTCAAGGAGCTGTGCACCAAGTTCATGGAGGACTACTCCAAGCAGCGCAACAAGCCCAGCACCCAGCGCGGGTATCAGGCCGTCATCGACCGCTGCATCGTTCCGATGCTGGGCCGTTTGAAGGTGCAGGACGTGAAGCGGCCGGACGTGGCCACAGCGATGAAGAAGATGGCCCACAAGCCCGCCGAGGCCAACCGTGCTTTCAGCGTGATGCGCAAGATGTTCAACCTGGCCGAGGTGTGGGGCCACCGGCCGGACGGCACCAACCCCTGCCGCCACGTCCCGATGTACCCCAACGGCAAGGCCACGCACCTCATCAGCGACGAGGACATGGGCAAGCTGTTTCGGCGACTGGAGCACATCGAGGCCGAGGGCCTGGAGAACTACGTCATCCCGCTGGCGATCCGCCTGCAATTCGAGTTCGCCGGCCGCCGCTCCGAAATCGTGACGCTCCAATGGGATTGGGTGGACCTGGACAACCGCCGTGTGATCTGGCCCGACAGCAAGACCGGCGGCATGTCCAAGCCCATGAGCGAGGTAGCCTATCGGCTGCTCGCGACGGCGCCGCGGCCGGAAGGCATTCCCTACGTGCTCCCGTCCCCGAGCCATCCGGGCAAGCATCTGACCACGGGCGAGTATTACAACGGCTGGAGCCGCGCCCTCAAGGCGGCGGGCGCCACGCACGTCGGCACGCACGGTATCCGCCACCGCTCGGCGACCGACATTGCCAACTCGGGCATCCCGGTCAAGGTCGGCATGGCGCTGACGGCGCACAAGACCGTGGCGATGTTCATGCGCTACGTCCATACCGAGGATGATCCCGTGCGAAAGGCCGCCGAACTGGTGGCGAACCGGCGCAAGACGATTACTGAGGCGCAACGTCCCGCAGAGGTAGCAGCATGACCAGGAAGACGCATGCGGCGGTGCTAGCCGCACCCGCTGCTTTGCCTGCCGGCTACGCCGGCATCCACAGCGGCATCGTGGATCTGCTTGACGCTGCGCGCCAGGCGGCGGCGCGCAGCGTCAATGCACTGATGACGGCGAGCTATTGGGAGATTGGTCGCCGCATCGTGGAGGCTGAGCAACAGGGCAAGCGGCGTGCGGGTTATGGTGAGCAGTTGATGGAGCGACTGTCCAGCGACCTCACACGGCAGTTCGGCCGCGGGTTCAGTCGCCAGAACCTGCAGCAGATGCGATCGTTCTTTCTGACCCGGCCAATTCGCCAGACAGTGTCTGGCAAATCTTCCCCGAAGCCCATGCGGCCGTGGCGGCTTGACGAGCTGGCACAGGTCTTCACGCTGCCTTGGTCGGCCTACGTGCGGCTGCTGTCGGTCAAGGACGAGCATGCGCGCCAGTTCTATGAAGCTGAGGCCCTGCGCGGCGGATGGAGCGTGCGCCAATTGGATCGGCAGATCGGCAGCCAGTTCTACGAGCGCACGGCGCTGTCGAAAAACAAGGCGGCGATGCTGGCCAAGGGCGCGGTGGCCAAGCCCGAGGATTCCGTCGCGCCCGGCGATGCCATCAAAGACCCGTATGTGCTGGAGTTCCTCGACCTCAAGGACGAGTATTCGGAATCCGATCTGGAAGACGCCTTGATCCGGCGGCTGGAAGACTTCCTGCTGGAGCTGGGAGAGGGATTCACCTTCATCGGGCGGCAGCGCCGGTTGCGTATCGACCAGACCTGGTATCGGGTGGACTTGCTGCTGTTCCATCGCCGGCTGCGCTGCCTGGTCATCGTCGACCTGAAGCTGGGCAGCCTGAGCCATGCGGACGTGGGCCAGATGCACATGTACTGCAACTACGCCAAGGAGCACTGGGCCTACCCCGAGGAGAACCCGCCCGTGGGCCTGATCCTGTGCGCCGACAAAGGCCATGCGCTGGCAAGGTACGCGCTGGAGGGCTTGCCCACCAAGGTGATGGCGGCGAACTACCGCATGGTGCTACCGGATGCCGAGCTGCTGCAGCAAAAGCTGGAGAGCACGCGGCTTTTGCTCGAATCTCGCGCGGCACTTTCCCACAAAGAACGCAAGCCATAGCTGAGCGTCCTCGCGTTCCTCCGTCGGGCTTCGCTGGTTGCGTCCGAGCCTCGTGCCGAGTCACGGCCATTCGCCTTGATTCCTGACGCCTCCGGCCCTTGCCGAACCGCATGCGTTGCCCCAAGTAAGCAAAAGTAATGTACGATTGACGTACATCGTCAATTCTCTCGCGCCAACGCTGATGAATCACGGGAAGCGAGGGGGCGATAGCCTGTTCATTTTGAGGTCAATATGACTGCGGCAGTCCATCAACCGGGTGAAGTTCTCGCACAAAGGCTGGAAGCCATTGGCGTGTCACCGACTGAGTTGGCGCGCCAGCTTAGCGTCCCCGCCAATAGGATTACTCAGATCATCAATGGCAAGCGAGGGATTACTGGCGATTCAGCGTTGCGGCTTGCCCACTGGTTCGGGGACACCCCGCAATTCTGGATGAGCCTGCAAGTGCAATCCGACCTTGAACTGGCGGAAGCTGAGTCGGGGCTAGCCATCAGAGCGCTCCCTACTGGTCCGGTCGTTCGCGGCCATAAGGCCCACAAGCAGGTGAAGACTGCATAGGAAAGGACTTATGACGGGGGAGAACAAAACCTTATCTCACGGTGGTGGGTGTGTTTGTAAGGAGAGCATCGCGTGACCGATGCCGCTACAGACATCACGTTCCACTATCCGCCGGAGCTGTTCAATCTCCTGGTGGATGTTGTCCCATTGCTCAACCGATCCAAACAAGATGTGCTTGTCTTCTTTCGTGGCGCAGGTGTGTCTGACACCACGACTGCGGACATAGCCGCTCATTTGAGAAGCGCGCCAAAGGACGTCAACAAGTACCAAATGGTGCGCACCGTGCTGGAGCGCCTCAACGCGAAGGGGGAAGCCGCTCTTCGCGAGCGACGTGAGGTGCTGCGGCGTGTCGTGGACTTTGCAAACTTCGATTCGTGCTGGCCCGACGATCAGCTCAAGGCCAAGGGCCTTGTCGCCAGCATCCGTGAAGTCGTCAATCAGAAGGATGCCTTCACACGAATGAACAACGCTCGTGAAGAAGAACGGCGAGCGCGCCTCGCTGAGACGCAGCGAATCGCTGCGGAGAAGCGCGAGCGCACTTCCAGGATCGAGAATGCCAAGCAGGGTTTGTATGCGCTGTTTGGTACTTCAGCGACGGCACAGGAACGCGGCAAGATGCTGGAGACCGCTCTCAACAATCTCTTCCAAGCCTATGGCGTTCTCATTCACAAAGCCTTCCATTTGGTCGGCAATGCTGGGGAGGGGATCGTTGAGCAGATCGACGGCGTGATTGAGCTTGGTAGCACCTTGTACTTCGTTGAAATGAAGTGGTATCGCAACCCGGTGGGAAAACCCGAGATATCAGAGCATCTTGTTCGTCTCATGTCGCGCGCAGAGGTTCGAGGCATTTTCATCTCTGCCAGTGACTACACCGATCCCGCGTTTCACACGGTACGTGAGTTCCTGCAACACAAGGTCTTGATTCTTTCGACTCTGCAAGAGCTGGTGCATCTACTCGAACAACAGGACGACCTCGCAGAGTTCTTCACGAAAAAAGTCCAGGCGGCGCAGATACACAAGAACCCGTACTTCCGTCCTCATGATGGCCAAGGAGAAGGTGCGTTATGACGGCGAGTTGGAAAAACATCAACAAGCCGTCGAGTCCCACGACCGCGGTCACCGCAGCGCAGGTGGCGAACGGTCCCGTCATTCCACCACAGCAAAGGCTGTTGACCTACTCGCCAGACGAGTGGGAAGGCTTCGTCGAAGAGTGGGCCTACTACTGTCTCCCGGCGAAGTACAAACATGTCCAACGCTTCTCGGGTGCTGGCGACATGGGAATTGACATTGCCGGATTCGCCGACGACAAGCGCCTCAAGGGTGTATGGGATAACTACCAGTGCAAGCACTATGACCACGCCCTTAGGCCCGGCGATGTCTGGGTTGAGTTCGGCAAGGTCATCTGGTACTCGTACAGCGGTGAGTACGCCGCACCCCGTCATTACTACTTTGTTGCCCCCCGAGGCGCGGGCACATCGCTCAGTCGCCTGTTGGCGAACGCTGCGAAGCTGCGCGAAGAGCTGATTGCCAACTGGGACAAGCACGTAAAGGACGAGATCACGGGCACACAAGCGGTGCCGCTCGATGCAACGCTCCGCGCCTATGTGGATGCCTTCGACTTCTCTATCTTCGACGCCAAGACAGCGCTCCAACTTGTTGACGATCACCGCGCCACGCCGGTTCATACAGCGCGCTTTGGCGGTGGGTTACCAGCGCGGCCTGCTTCCGAAAAGCCGCCCCAGGAAGTCGCCGCCACCGAGAGCCGTTATGTGACGCAATTGCTCGGCGCATATGGCGAGCACACGGGGTCGATCGTGACCCATCCCTCGGCCCTGTCCGTACCAAAGCTCAAGGATCATTTCCGTCGCCAGCGCGAAGCGTTCTATGAGGCGGAGTCGCTGCGCGTCTTTGCCCGCGATAGTGTGCCGCCTGGCACCTTTGAATCCTTGCTCGATGACATCCACGGCGGCGTCATCGACACGCACGACGCGAACCATGCTGATGGCTACGAAAAGGTCTGTGCCGTCACCAAGGCTGCTCGCGATATGCAAATCACGGCGAACGCCCTCATCACCTGTACGAACCCCAAAGATAGAGATGGAATCTGCCATCAACTCGCGAATGAGGATCGCCTGCGGTGGACACGATCATGAGCCTGGAACGCAAGCCGATCACATTCAATGGGCCGCTTGAGGCCGGTATCCGCGCGGTGTCAATTCTGGCAGCCGCCTTTCCGCAGACCTACGACCTTCAGCGACTTGTCGCCCTTGACTACCTTCTTGTCCACACAGGCGATATCAACGGCCCGGACAATTTGCATCCACCGACGCCGATGCACTCGGCTGAATTGCTGGTGCGCCGCAAGCTGGTCGAGCAATCGCTACTTCTCATGATGACCCGAGATCTCGTAGAGCGCGAAGTCACACCCGATGGCATTAAATATGGTGCGGGCGAAAGCGCTGAAACGTTCCTTTCGTCAGTTTCGTCGAGCTATCTGTTGGCCCTGAAGGATCGAGCCACCTGGCTTGTCGAAACCCTCGGCGGCCTCACTGACGAACAATTCAAGGGTGTCATGCGCCGCTTCTTTGACAAGTGGGTCGAGGAATTCCAACAGGTCGAGCGGAGCTTGGGGGGCGAAAAAGCATGACGGCCGCTACTCCCGGCATCCGCTTGCGATTTCTCGGCTTTTTCGGCCCGCAGAAGCCGCCCGCAACCGTGACTTTCGGCCCCGGTCTGAATGTCATATATGGCGCATCGAACACTGGAAAATCTTTCATCGTCGAAGCCATCGACTTCATGCTCGGCGGCAAGCCGCCCTTGCGCGACATTCCTGAGCGTGTCGGTTACGACCTCATTCTTCTGGGTCTTGAGACGCTGGACGGGAAGGCCTTCACGCTCTGGCGCAGCATGGACGGTGGTGGATTTCGACTCTACGAAGACTTACATCAGACGCCACCTGCGGCCGATGTTCGGTACAAGCAGCTTGATGAACAGCACAGCGACAAGAATGACGAAAACCTGTCTTCGTTCTTGTTGGGCTTGTGCGGCCTTGGTGGCAAGCGTGTCCGCAGGAACTCCAAGAACGAAACCAACAGCCTGAGCTTTCGCAATATTGCGCGCCTGATGATCGTCAACGAGACGGAGATCACACAACAAAGCTCACCGCTCTTTGACGGCAATCCCATCGCCAACACGCCGAATCTCGCAACGTTCAAGTTGCTTTTGACTGGCACGGATGACTCTGCGCTGGTCGCCAGCAATAAGCGTGAGCCAGAGGAACTGTCGCGTGAGGCGCAACTGAAACTTCTTGACCAACTGCTCGACGATTACCGTGAGCGGCTCAAGGAATTGACCAAGAGTCCGAAGGAGTTGGAGGAGCAGCTAGAGAAGATTGATGCCTCGCTCCGTCAGCAGGCAGTCCAGGTAAATACCACTGAAGCCGAATTTCAGGAGGCCGCTGGGAAGCGGCGCGAACTGCGCAAGAAGCTGGAAGAAAGCCGTGAGCGACGTGCAGAGGTCGGGGCGATGCTTGAGCGGTTCAGCCTTCTCGATAAGCACTACGCATCCGATATCGAACGGCTGCGCGCTATCGAGGAAGGCGGAACCTTATTCAACGTACTGGGCTCCGGGTACTGCCCCCTCTGCGGTGCGGAGCCCACACATCACCGCACCGACGCTGAATGCAATGGAGACATTGACGCCGTTGTTCAGGCAGCACGACAGGAGATTTACAAAATCGAGGTCTTGCGCGCTGAGCTTGCAGCGACTGTGCATAGCCTTGAACGCGAGAGCGGCAACTTTGACCGCAAGATGCCCAACGTAGTCCAAGAACTGGCATCAATCTCTTCGGCGGTTGAAGAGCTGATCGCACCAAAGCTTTCAACCCTTCGAAAATCCTATTCCGATTTTGCCGACAAGCGCGCCGAGGTGCGCGAGGCGCTGGGACTCTATGCCACGGTGCAAGATATGGAACGACGCCGCGCCGATCTTGAGAAGGGCGCCGACGATGAGAAGGCCGGAACTCTCACCAACGCTGACATCCCCACTACCGTAGCTCATGGCTTTGCCAAGACTGTCGAGAGCATCCTGACGGGCTGGCATTTCCCCGAGGCCGGAGATGTGTACTTCGACTCCAAAACGCGCGATCTTGTCATTGCGGGGAAGTCTCGCAGCGCGTTCGGCAAGGGCCTTCGTGCCATTACACATGCGGCATTCACTCTCGGGTTGTTCGCCTTCTGCCGCGCGCGTCAGACGCCGCACACAGGATTTGTCGTTCTCGACTCTCCCTTGCTTGCGTATCGAGAACCCGATGGAACAGAAGATGATTTGACCGGCACGGACCTTCAGGAGAAGTTCTACGCCTACCTTGAAGCATTGCCCAACGACACACAGGTCATCGTGGTCGAGAACACCGACCCGCCTGATTCGATCATGAAACGCGAGCAATCACTGATGTTCGGTAAGAACCCTCATCATGGTCGGTACGGTTTGTTCCCGCATGCAACGAGCCCTGCACCGTAAGTAATTCGGGGCGCCATGTTTCTGTGCGTCCCCGCGTCGCGGGCCGGGCTTCTCCAGGTTCGCTTTCCGCTCATCCCTAAGGAAGGTCTGAACAAGGCCGATTCGCGGATACGCTCGGCGCAACAAGTCGGCGCGTGACCAGGAAAAGCCGCTCCCGACTCGCGCTTTCAGGCGATTTTGGCCTCATCTG
>SCOE01000011.1 GCA_005503065.1 Comamonadaceae bacterium ALPHA2B | reverse complement strand
GGGTTGGGGGGCGGGCTGCGCGACGGCGAGGGCGGAGGCCGCCATCAGGCCGGCCAGCAGGGTGGCTCGGAACGAAAAAACGGAAGTGGCCATGGTGTGCTCCTTGAAGGGATGTGCCATGGGCTTCCAAGACGCGTGCCAGCGACGAATTCCTTTGAAATCAAGGACTTGCGTCTCCGACCCGGTGTGCGATCGGATGACGGCCGGACACCGCCTGTCCGGAAACACGACAGCTTTTCAATCCAGCCCGTGCTGCGTCAGCTTGGCATACAGCAGTTGCCGGTGGATGCCGAGCTGGCGCGCCGCCAGCGAGCGGTTCCCGCCCGCCTCGGCCAGGGCGTGGCGCAGCAGCAGCTTCTCCAAACGGTCGATCGCCTCGGGCAGGGTGCCGGCATACCAGTCGGCGGGCAGGGCGTCGGTGGCCGCATCGCCGGTCGCGGGCGAGGCATCGGCCAGGTCCAGCTGATGGATCACCGCGCCGCGCTGCAGCGCCTGGCAGCGCTCCATCGCGTTGCGCAGTTCCCTGACGTTGCCGGGCCAGCGATGGGCCAGCAGCGCGGCCGCGGCTTCGGGCGACAGGCGCTTGGCCGGGCCCGGCGCCGCCGCCAGCCGGAGGAAGTGCTCGGCCAGCGGCACGATGTCGGCCAGGCGTTCGCGCAGCGGCGGCAGGTGGATGGCCAGCACGTCGAGGCGGTAGCGCAGGTCTTCGCGAAACCGCCCCTCCGCCACGGCCTGCGCCAGGTCGCGGTGCGTGGCCGCCACCACGCGCACGTCGACCTTCTGCGGCCGGTGGCTGCCCACCGGCGTCACTTCGCCTTCCTGCAGCACGCGCAGCAGCTTGGCCTGCACGTCCAGCGCCATGTCGCCGATCTCGTCGAGCAGCAGCACGCCGCCGTCGGCCGCCTTGAAGCAGCCGGGGCGGTCGGCCACCGCGCCGGTGAAGGCGCCCTTCACGTGGCCGAAGAGCTCGCTCTCGAGCAGCTCGCGAGGAATGGCCGCGCAGTTGACGGCCACGAAGGGCCGGGCGGCGCGGTCCGAATGGCGGTGCAGCGCGCGCGCCACCAGTTCCTTGCCGGTGCCCGTCTCGCCGACGACCAGCACCGGCGCGCGGCTGCCGGCGGCCAGGCCGATGCGCTTGTGGACCTCGCGCATGGCGTCGCTGATGCCGATCATCTCGCCGTCGTCCGGCGCCGGCGTGCGCACGGGCATCGTCGGCGGCGGTGCCGAGGCGGCCAGCGCGCGCCGCACCACTTCGATCACGCCGTCGCGGCTCACCGGCTTGGTCAGGTGGTCGAAGGCGCCCAGGCGCATCGCCTCGATGGTGCCGGCGCTGCCCGCGTGCGCGGTGAGCACGACCACCGGCGGCAGTCGCGGCACGGTCGCCTTCATCGCGGCCAGCGTCTGCAGGCCGTCCATGCCGGGCATGCGGTGGTCGAGGAAGACGAGGTCGAAGCGATGCGCGCCGAGCCGGGAGAGGCCGTCCTCGCCGCGGTGCTCCACGGCCACGGCATGGCCGAGCCCTTCGAGCGTCTCGCGCAGCGAATCGGCGAAATCCGGGTCGTCGTCGACGATCAGCAGGTCTGCCATGGCATCTCCAGGATGAAGCGCGCGCCGGGCGTGCCGGCCTCGTGGCGCAGTTCGCCGCCGTGGGCGATGGCGACTTCGCGCGCCAGCGCCAGGCCCAGGCCCGTGCCGTCGGCGCGGCCGGTGCCGAAAGGCTCGAACAGGCGCCCGCGCAGGGCTTGCGGCACGCCTTCGCCGTCGTCGGCGACGCCCAGCACGAGCAGGCCGCGCGCCGCGTCGCCCTCGACCCACAGGCGCACGCTGCCGCCGGGGCTGCGGGCATGGCGCACCGCGTTGTCCAGCAGGTTGTCGACGGCGCGCGCGAGGTGCATCGGGTCGAACACGGCGCAGTGCGGGGCGCCATCGGCCAGCACCAGCGTCACCTGGCGTTGCGCGGCCGATTCGGCGACCGTGGCCAGGCGTTCCTGCAGCCAGGGCTGCAACGGCACGGGCTGCTTATTCAGGTCCAGCGGCTGCACGAGCGCGAGCAGGCTGCGCACCACCGCATCCAGTCGGTCGATCTGGCCGACGATGGTGCGCAGCGCGGCGGCCTGCGTGCCGGCGTCGGCCGCCAGCGCGTTCTCGGCCTTCAGGCGCATGGCGGCGATGGGGTTGCGGATCTCGTGCGCCACGGCCGAGGTCATGCGGCCCAGGGCCGCCAGACGCAGGTCGCGGCTGCGCTGCGCCAGCGCATCGCGGGCGTCGGCCTGCGCCTGCGCGAAGCGGGCGGCATAGCCGTTGTAGCTGGCGACGATGCGGTCGAGCTCGTCCAGCCCGGTGCGAGCGAGTGTTGGCATGGTGTCGGCCGGCGCGGCGGCCAGGGCCGCCTCGAGCCCGCGCAGGCGCGACCGGCCGCGGTACAGCAGCACCGCCAGCCACAGGGCCGAGCACACGATCGCAGCGGCCAGCGCGCCGAGGCCGACGCGCAGGCTGCCTTCGGCCGCCGCGGCGCCGAGCTGGGTGCGCGTCATGGTCCAGGCCGCGGCGCCGGGCGCGGCCAGCGGGCAGGCCGCGACGATCAGCAGCTCGCGGCTGCCGCGCACCTGCTGCGTGCGCAGGCGCTGGGTGCCCACCGCCTGCTGCGCGGTCTGCTCGATCAGCGCCTGCTCGGCCGCGGGCACGTCGGTCTTCACGCTGCTGCCTTCGTAGGTGGGGTAGGCGTAGGCGCCGATCCCACCCTCGGCCCGCCAGACGCCGCCTTCGACATACGGCGCCTCGGTCAGCACCAACTGCAGCAGCACGCGCGCAAGGTCCAGCCGCAGCGTCGCCGTGTCGGGCGCCGACTGCGCGTAGCGCTGCGCGAGCTGTTCGCAACTGCCCTCGACCCGCGCGCGGCCCAGCTCCAGCTGCATCGCCGGGCTGAGCCGGTACAGCCCGAGCACCACCATGCCCAGCAGCAGGCACACGGCCAGCAGGAGGGCCCAGAACACGGCGAGTTGCAGTCGCAGGGAGCGCATGGAGATGACGGAGGGGTCGAGGGTGCGCGAAGGCGAGGGAGTATGCGCGACGCCGATGCACGCGCCCTGACGGACGCGAGCCCGTGCGCTGCGCCTCCAAAGCCCCGCGGCCAGCGGGGTCGGGGCGCCCGCGGACAATCCCGCGCATGAGCAGCAGCACCCCAGCCCCCACCTCCCTGCAGATCGACTTCGTGTCCGACGTCTCGTGCCCCTGGTGCGCCGTCGGCCTGGCCTCGCTGGAGCAGGCCCTGGCGCGCGTCGGCCCCGAGATCGACGTGCACCTGCGCTTCCAGCCCTTCGAACTCAACCCGCAGATGGTCCCCGAGGGCGAGGACTCGGTGGAGCACCTGCAGCGCAAGTACGGCATCAGCGAACAGCAGGTGCGGGCCAACGGCGAGCACCTGCGCCAGCGCGGGCTGGCGGTGGGCTTTCCCTTCGACCTGGACAAGCGCAAGCGCGTGTGGAACACCTTCGACGCGCACCGCCTGCTGCACTGGGCCGAACTGGAGGGCGAGGCGCAGCAGCTGGCCCTGAAGAAGTCGCTGTTCAAGGCCTACTTCCTCGATGGGCTCAGCCCGGCCGACCACGAACTGCTGGTGCGTCTGGCGATCGACGCAGGGCTGGACGAATCGCGCGCCCGCGCCATCCTGGCAGGCGACGAATACGCCGAGGAGGTGCGCGAGCGCGAGCGGCTCTACACCGACGCAGGCATCCATTCGGTGCCGGCCATCGTCATCAACAACCAGCACCTGATCTCGGGCGGCCAGCCGCCGGAGGTGTTCGAGCGGGCGCTGCGCCAGATCGCTGGCGCTCGGCCCTCGCAGGTGATGAGCGCCTGAGCGGCGCGTTCTTCAAGCGAAAAGTGGCTACAGCGCCCGCTGGACGGGCGCCGATCGCTATGGTTTCGATAGCAAGTCAGGCCCGCCGACCTGCGTCGGCCAAGGCCGGTGCCGGGCGCTTGCCGGCACGCTCTCGCGCCTCGAAGCGCGCCACGGCCCAGGCCACGGCGTAGAGCCACAGGAAGACGCTGCCCAGCAGTGCCAGGTCGGCCCACAGCGGCCGTGCGCGGTGGCCGAAGAGTGCCACCACGATCAGCACCGCCACCAGGTGCGCGCAGAACACCGCCAGCGAGGCGGAGCCCATGGTCTCGAGCCAGCGCGGACGCGGCAGGTGCGACAGCCAGCCGGGGCCGAAGCGGAAGGCCACGATGCCGATGGCGGCCAGGTCGAGCAGGCGCAGCGGGCCGAGCCGCCACTTGTCGAACAGCAGGTTCAGCTCGGCATGCTCGCCGAAGGGCGCCTGGCCCCAGGGGCTCAGGTGCCGCCAGGCCAGGCAGCCCACGGCCACCACGACGGCAATCTGCACCACCCGGCGCGGAATCACGATCGGCTGCGCGCCGGGCGCATTGCGGGTTGCGCCCATCCACAGGCCGAAGAACCACAGGAACTGCCAGGCGAAGGTGTCGAAGGAGCCGGTCTCGTTGAACGGAATCGGGATGCCGAGCAGGCCCATCATCAGGTGCTCGTGCAGCCAGGGCGTCATGCCGAACTGCGCCCCGGCCCACAGCAGCGCGCTCAGCAGCATCGGCACCTGCCAGCCGTGGCGCAGCGCATGGGCCATGACCCAGGGGCTCAGCAGCATGAAGAGGATGTACAGCGGCAGGATGTCCAGCAGGGCAGGCTGGTAGACCAGCAGCAACGAGTACAGAAAACCCTCGTGCGGGTGCGCGAGGTAGTACTTGAGCAGGTCCTTGACCTGCGGCTCCTCGATGTGCAGGCCGATCGCCAACGCGGTGATCACCGTGAACAGGAAGAGCAGCAGCGCCGCCTGGCTCATGTAGATGCGCACCGCGCGCTTCCAGAAGCCGCGGCGCATGGCATGCACGCCCTGCGTGTAGCCGATGCGGCCATAGACCAGGCCCGAAACGAAGGCCGACAGCAGCACGAAGCCTTCCGCCGCCGACACGAAGCCGAAGGGCTGTCCCACCGGGTCGGTGAAACGCGTGGGCACGTGCGTGATCGTCATCAGCACGAGCATCAGCCCGCGCACGGCGTCGATCTCCCAGTAACGGCGCGACGGTGGCAGTGCGGTGGCGCTCATCGGTGGGGGGCTTTCATCGCAAGGGACTCTATCGGCGGGAACCTGACGGGATGTCGGTCGGCGCTCCATGACCACGTGGGCCATGCGGCATCGGCCGCTGCGGGGGTCGGCGCGGCGCCGTCCTACCGGCGCGTGCCGCCGGGTTCGACGGCGAGCGCACGCCGCGGTTCCTAGGCTGTTGCGCCTGCTGACACAAAAGAGGAAATGCACCATGAGCATGCGCAAGCGCCGCCGCGGCCTGTACGCCAACATCCAGGCCAAGCGCCGCCGCATCGCGCGCGGCAGCGGCGAACACATGCGCAAGCCGGGAGAGAAGGGCGCGCCGGCGCGCGGTGCCTTCCGCAAGGCCGCGAAGACGGCGCACGGCAGGCGCCGGACGCGCCGCCGTACCGGCAAGCGCTAGCGGCCTGCGTTCACGCCAGGCTGGCGATCGGCACGGTCGCCTCCTTCAGCACGCGCAGCACGAAATGGGACTTGCTGTGACGGATGCCGGGGATCTTGTAGAGCTTCTCGCGCAGCAGCCGCTCGTAGTCGCGCGTGTCGCGCACGGCGATGCGGATGTAGTAGTCGTAGTCGCCCGAGACCAGGTATGCCTCCTGGATCTCGGGAATGGTCGCCAGCACGCGGCCGAAGTCGTAGAGCGTCTCGTCGGTGTGGCTCTCGAGCGTGACCTGCACGATCACCGAATCCTGGTAGCCCAGCTTGCCGGCATCGACGTCGACCGTGTAGCGCTTGATGACGCCCTCGGCCTCCAGCCGCTTGATGCGGCCCCAGCAGGTGGTGGCCGAGAGGCCGACCTCGGCGCCGATCTCCTGCAGGGTGCGGCGCGAGTCGGCCAGCAGGATGCGCAGGATCGCCATGTCGGTCTTGTCGAAATGATCTTCGGTCGGATCCGCGGTTTTCCGATGGTTCTTCATATCTGAAGGCTGTTTTCTCGAAATTGCGAAGCACATTCTGCGCGCAACGCTGAAAAATCGGTGGCATGAACACCGAAGCGCTCCTCGACCTGCCTGCGTCCCACACGGCCGTTCCAGACGCCGCCATGCCGGTTCCCCCGGCCCGTGTGCCGCGCAACGGCGCCGAGGCCCTGCTCGACACGCTGGTGGATTGCGGCGTCGACACCCTGTTCGGCTACCCGGGTGGCGCGGCGCTGCCGCTGTACGACGCCCTGCACGGCGAGCCGCGGCTGCGCCACGTGCTGGTGCGCCACGAGCAGGCGGCCGTGCACGCGGCCGAGGGCTATGCGCGCAGCACCGGCCGCGTGGGCGTGGTGCTGGTCACCTCGGGCCCGGGCGTGGGCAACACCATCACCGGGCTGCTCGACGCGATGAGCGACTCGGTGCCGGTGCTGTGCATCAGCGGCCAGGTCGCAACGGCGGTGATCGGCACCAACGCCTTCCAGGAAAGCGATGCGCTGGGCATGTCGCGCCCGGTGACCAAGTGGAACGTGCAGCCGCGCCGCGCTTCGGAGCTGCCGGGCGCGGTGCGCCGGGCGCTGGCCATCGCGGCGGGCGGCCGGCCGGGGCCGGTGCTCATCGACGTGCCCAAGGACGTGCAGCTGGCCCGCTTCGACGCGGCGGCCGAGCCTGCGGCGGAGCGCGTGCCTGCGGCATTGCGCCCGCCCGTGCGTGCCAGCCTGCAGCGCGCGGCCGACCTCATCGCCTCGGCGCGCCGGCCGGTGTTCTACGGCGGCGGCGGCCTCGTCAACGCCGGGCCGGCCGCCTGCGAGGCCTTCACGCGGCTGGTGCGGCAGGTGGGGGCGCCCTGCACGCTCACGCTGATGGGCCTGGGCGCCTTCCCGGCCTCCGACCCGCAGTTCGTCGGCATGCTGGGCATGCACGGCACGCTGGAGGCCAACCTGGCCATGCACGAGGCCGACCTGGTCGTCAACGTCGGCGCGCGCTTCGACGACCGCGTGACCGGCAAGCTCGACGAGTTCTGCCCCCACGCCCGCAAGATCCACGTCGACATCGACCCCAGCAGCATCCACAAGACGGTGAAGGTCGACGTGCCCATCGTCGGCGACTGCGGCCAGGTGGTCGATGCGCTGCTGGCCATGCCCGACCTGCAGGACCTGTCTGCCGCGCGGCTCGCGCCCTGGTGGGCGCGGGTGGAGCGCTGGCGCGAGGTGCGCTGCCTGGACTTCGAGGCGCGCGCGGACGAGATCCTGCCGCAGCAGCTCATGTCAAGGCTGCAGGTGCAGCTCGCGGGGCGCGACGCCATCGTCTCCACCGACGTCGGCCAGCACCAGATGTGGGCCGCGCAGTACCTGCGCTTCGAGCGGCCGCGCCGCTGGCTCACCTCCGGCGGCGCCGGCACCATGGGCTACGGATTGCCCGCGGCCATCGGCGCGCAGATCGCGCACCCCGAAGCGCTCGTCGTCTGCGTGAGCGGCGATGCCTCGGTGCTCATGAACATCCAGGAGCTCTCGACCGCCGTGCAGCACCGCGCGGCGGTCAAGCTGGTGCTGTCGAACAACGGCTACATGGGCATGGTGCGCCAGTGGCAGGAGCTGAACCACGGCAACCGCCTGAGCCACAGCTGGAACGAGGCGCTGCCCGACTTCGTGGCCCTGGCCCGCGCCTTCGGCTGGGGCGCGCGGCGCGTGAGCGATCCGGCCGAACTCGACGCAGCGCTGGCCGAATGCCTCGCGTCGCCCGGCCCCTTCTTCCTCGACGTGCAGGTGGCGGCGCAGGAGAACTGCTTCCCCATGATGCCGGCCGGGCAGGGGCACCACCGGGTCATGCTGGGCAAGGACCGGTGGTACGAGGCGCCCTAGAAGCCCGGCACCGGATTGCGCCCGCGCACGAGCACATAGCCGCCGTCCTGCCAGGCGTAGACGGCCTGCTCGTCGATGCGTGCCACGCGCGAGCGCGCCGCGGGCCGGCCTTCGGTGGTGCGCGCACCGCGGAAGCTCAGGGTCAGGGCGCCGGGCGCGTCGTCGCGCACGCCCTGCGCGAAGCGGGGCGTACCTTCGATGTCGAAGCAGGCGTCGCGCGGCCCGCCCGCGGCGCGCCCGCGCCGGCCGCCGGCGAGGATCGCCTCGCAGGCCTCCAGGGCGCCGGTATTCGACGCCGAGAGGGCCACGCCGTCGAGCACCCTGCGCACACCGGCGGGCTGCAGTTCCCAGGCCGACAGCCAGCTGCCGCAGTGGCCTTGCCAGCAGCTGCCGTAGGTGGTGCCGAGCACCAGCCGCGTGGGGGCCACGCGGTGCACCGTGGTCTCGCCGAAGCTGCCCATGAAGCCGAGGTAGTCGACGGCGTCCTGCCGTTGCGCGAGCACCCAGCCCTCGCCCTGGCGGTCGAAGAAATAGGCGCCGAGCCAGGCGCCGGACACGTGCGCATCGACTGGATGGCCCTGGCCGTCCAGCGGCACGGTCTCGGTCAGCAGCACGGCACGGCTGTCCGACAGGCGCACCACCTCGCGCGGCGTCACGCGGGCCGCGGTGGGCTTCGCACTGCCCGGCACCGGTCGGCTGTCGTCGCCGAGCTCGGGCAGGGCGGGCTGGCCCGCGCGGGCGGTGTCGCTGTCCTGCCAGCCGGGAAAGGCCAGCGGCATCAGGTCCTGGGGGCGCAGCGTGGCGCTGCGCGCGGGGCTCGGCGGCGCCCCGGCCTGGCCCGCGGCGGCGGGTGTCGATGCGTCCTCGCGCGAGCAGCCGGCGAGCATCAGCGCCACGCCGAAGGCGGCGGCTCCGATGCCGGCGATGGGAAGAAGGCGCATCGGGCCATTGTGCGGTGCCCCCAGGGGCAGGGCCGCGCCGATGCCCCCGCCTCCGGTGCGGTGTACGTCGCGCCGCACAATGCAGGCCGTCGAGATTCGAGGACCGACCATGGCCAAGCTTTCCATCGCCCACCTGCTGGGCACCGAACTGCCGCTCGTCCAGGCGCCGATGGCCGGCGTGCAGGGCAGTGCGCTCGCCATCGCCGTGAGCAAGGCCGGCGCCCTGGGCTCGCTGCCCGGCGCCATGCTCGGGGCCGACGCGCTGCGCGCCGAGATCGAGGCGATCCGCGCCGCGGGCGGTGGCCGGCCCTACAACGTCAACTTCTTCTGCCATACGCCGCCGGTGCCCGACGCCGCGCGCGAGGCGGCCTGGCGCGAGACCATGGCGCCCTACTACCGCGAGCACGACATCGATCCCGCGAAGATCGCGCCGGGCCCGGGCCGCAACCCGTTCACCGCCGAGACGGCCGATCTCCTCGAGCCCTTGCGGCCGCCGGTGGTGAGCTTCCATTTCGGGCTGCCCGAGGCGGCATTGTTGGCCCGAGTGCGCAGCTGGGGCGCCAAGGTGCTGGCCTCGGCCACCACGGTCGAGGAAGGGCTGTGGCTGCAGGCGCGCGGGGTCGATGCCGTGATTGCGCAGGGGCTCGAAGCCGGCGGCCACCGCGGCCACTTCCTCTCGCCCGACCTCACGCGGCAGCCGGGCCTCTTCGCGCTGCTGCCGCAGCTGGTGGCCGCGCTCGATGTGCCGGTGATCGCCGCCGGCGGCATCGCCGATGCACAGGGCGTGGCGGCAGCCATGGCCATGGGCGCCGCGGGCGTGCAGGTGGGCACGGCCTACCTGCTGTGCCCCGAGGCGACGACCAGCGCCATCCATCGTGCCGCATTGCAGAGCGATGCGGCGCGCCACACGGCCCTGACGAATCTGTTCACGGGTCGCCCGGCGCGCGGCATCGTCAACCGCGTGATGCGCGAGCTCGGTCCGCTGAGTGCCGCCGCGCCGGAATTCCCGCTCGCCACCTCGGCCATCGCACCGTTGCGCGCCAAGGCCGAGGCCGCCGGCAGCGGCGACTTCACGCCGCTGTGGTCTGGCCAGAATGCGAGCGGCTGCCGCGCGCTTCCCGCTGCCGAGCTCACGCATGCACTGGCCCGCGGCTTCGCGGACGTGCTTTGAATCCACTCCCACCTGCCCTGCGTACCCGACCGACGATGGCCGACCTCCAGCTTCCGCTCACCTTTCTGCACCGCCCCGCCGCCGAGGGCACGGCCGCGCCCTGGCTGCTGCTGCTGATGCACGGCGTCAACAGCCATGAGGAGGACCTCTTCGGCCTCGCGCGCTTCGTGCCGCCCCAGTTCCACGTGCTGAGCCTGCGGGCGCCGAACGTGCTGGTGCCCGGCGCCTATGCCTGGTTCCAGTTCGTGGTGGGTGCCGATGGCCAGCGCCGCATCGACCGCGAGCAGGAGCGCGAGAGCCGCTTCCTGGTCGGCGAGCTGCTGGCCTCGGCAGCGCAGCAGCTGGGCGTGCCGGCCGAGCGCGTGGTGGCCGGCGGCTTCAGCCAGGGCGGGATCATGGCGCTGTCGCTGCTGCTGACCCGGCCGGCGTTGCTGCGCGCGGCGATGGTCTGGCACAGCCGCCTGTTGCCCGAAATGCTGCCCGACGTGGAACCGGCCGAGGCCTTTGCCGGCAAGGCGCTGTGGGTCAGCCACGGCAGCGTCGACGCCGTGATCCCGCCCGAGGCGGCGCAAGCCACCCGCACCTTCGCGGCGACGCTGCCGCTGGCCGTGTCGGGGCGCGACTACCCGGTGCCGCACACCATCGCCGCGCAGGAACTGCGCGACAGCATGGACTGGCTGCAGTCGCTCGCTTGATGGAGGCGTCCGCGCCGATGCCTTCGCGACTGTCGACGCCGCTGACCATCAAGCTCCAGCTCACGCTGGTGTTCGGTGCGCTGGTGGTGCTGGCGGCGGTGGTGCTGACCTGGGTGCTGGGCGACATGCTGCGCGAGCGGGTGCGCACCGATGCCGGGCGGGTGCTGACGCTGCTGTCGGGCAATGCGGCGCACATCCTCGCCGACGACCTGGCCACCAACGCCGACATGGTCGACCTGCTGGCGCGCCGCGAAGCCGCGTGGGCGGCCGGGCTCGACAGCCCCGAGGCGCAGCGCATGCTCGACCTCATCCAGGCGACCGCGCCGCGCACGCACCTGTGGGTGGGCGTGGCCGATGCCGAGGGCACGGTGCGCGCCGCCACCGGCGACCTGCTGCGCGGCCAGAGCGTGGCGCAGCGCCCGTGGTTCCAGCGCGGGCAGGCCGGGCCCTTCGTCGGCGACGTGCATCCCGCCAAGCTGCTCGCCACGCTGCTGCCGGCCGACCGAGACGGCGAGCCGCAGCGCTTCGTCGACTATGCGGCGCCGGTGGTCCGCGACGGCCAGCGCCTGGGCGTGCTCGGCGTTCATGCCAGCTGGGACTGGGTGGGCGAGGTGGTGGAGGCCGTGCTGTCCACGCAGGCGGGTGGGAGCGGCATCGAGATCTTCATCTTCGACCGCGAGGGCCGGGTGATCTTCGCGCCGCGGGGCCAGAGCCAGAAGCTCGCGGCCGCCGACGTGCGCATGCCGGCGCTGCGCGGCGGCGCCCCCGCGGTGGCCACCTGGTACGACGGCGCCGAATGGCTGACGGCCGCCACCCGGCTGCCGGCGTCGCGCGAGCTGGGCGACCTGGGTTGGACGATCGTGGCGCGCGAGCCGGCCTCGACCGTGTTCGGCGACGTGCGTGACGCCAGCCGCCACGTGCTGCTGGCCGGCGTGCTCGCGGCGCTGGTCGGGGCGCTGATGGTGCGCTTCGCGGCGGTACGCCTGGGCGCCGACGTGCGGCGCCTGTCGAAGGCGGCGCGCGACATCGAGCTGGGGGTGCCGGGTGCGCGCCTGCCGCCGGCAGCCAGCAGCGCCGAGCTGCGCTCGCTGTCCGAGGCCCTGGGCCGCATGACCACGCGGCTCATGGCCACGCAGGACGACCTGGAGCGCCAGGTGCGGGAGCGCACGGCCGAGCTGGAGGCCGCCAACGCCGAGCTCGGCCGCCAGGCCGGCACCGATCCGCTGACCGGCCTGCCCAACCGGCGCACCTTCGACCTGCAGCTGGACCACGCGCTGGCCGCCGCACGGCGCAACGGCCAGCCGGTGGCGGTGCTGATGATCGATGCCGACCACTTCAAGCGCATCAACGACCTGCACGGCCACCCGGTCGGCGACGACGTGCTCGTCATGCTGGCCGGCGTGCTGCGTGCCCGGCTGCGCGAGAGCGACCTGCTGGCACGCTACGGCGGCGAGGAGTTCGTGGCGCTTCTGCCCGGGGCCGCGCAAGGCGATGCGCTGGCCGTGGCGCAGGCCCTCGTGGCGGCGGTGGCGGCGCGGCGCAGCGCGACCTACGGCCAGGTCACGGTGAGCATCGGCGTCGCGGCGGCACCGCCCGGCGAGCCCGTGGCCTGGGCCCTGATGCGCCAGGCCGACGAGGCGCTCTACCGTGCCAAGGCACAGGGTCGCAACCGCGCCTGCGCCCATGGCGACGGCGCGGACGATGCCGGTGCCACGCCGGCGATCTGAATGAAAAAGGGCCGGGGCGCCCGCCCACCGGGCGCCGCCAGCTATCTTTTTTGTAGCAAATGGTCGCAGTCGCCGAGCGGCGGAACTCGGGCGCGCCCATCGGCTCCCTCTGGCAGGGATGCGCGCCGGCGCTTCACAGCAGGTTACGGGCGCGAGGCGTGGCACGTGTCCAATGGCCCGTCGGACGCCTGCCGAACCCGCCCAGGAGAGCTTTTGCCATGACCGACCGCGAACCCGACTATCGCCCCGCCACCGAACGCCCCGTGGGGTGGATCGTCGCCATCCTCGTCGTGCTGCTGGCCGCCGGCTTCTTCGGCTGGCGCTGGTGGCAGCAGCACCAGGCCGAGTCGGCCGCCACGCCAGCGGCCACCGTGGCGCCGCCGCCGGCCACGCCGGACGACGCACCGCCGCCGCCGGTGGCGCAGGGGCCGCAGAACCCGGTGGAGGAGATCGCCAAACCCGACGAGGCCCTGCCGGCGTTGGCCGACGCCGACGCGCGCGTGCGCTCGGCCCTCGCCGAATTGCTCGGCAGCAAGAACGTCGCCGCCTTCCTGCAGATCGACGGCTTCGTGCGGCGATTCGTCGCCACCGTCGACAACCTGCCGCGCGAGCATGCGCCGGTGCAGGTGTGGCCCGCGCGGCCTACGGGCGGCGCCTTCGCGCTCTCGGGCGAGGGCGATCGGCGCACGGTCGACCCTGGCAATGCCGCGCGCTACACGCCCTTCGTGCACTTCGCCGAGTCGGTCGATGCGAAGCAGGCGGCGGCGCTCTACGCGCGGCTGTATCCGCTCTTCCAGCAGGCCTACGAGGAGCTGGGCTACCCCGGCAAGTACTTCAACGACCGCCTCGTGGCCGTGATCGACCACCTGCTGGCCGCGCCCGAGCCGCAGGGGCCGGTCGCCATCCGCGTGGTCGAGGTCAAGGGCGAGGTGCCCTCCGAGAAGCCCTGGGTTCGCTACGAATACGCCGATCCGAAGCTCGAATCGCTGTCGGCCGGGCAGAAGCTGATGGTGCGGATGGGCCTGGACAACGAGCGGCGGCTCAAGGCCCGCCTGCGCGAGCTGCGCGCCCAGGTCGCCACGGCGCGGCCGGGCGGGCCCGCGACGCGGCCCTGACGGCCAGGGCCGCACCGCGGCCCCGGGCTCGATGGGGACATGCGTGCAGGTTGTACGGCACCCATGCCCCTCGGTCACACTCGGGCCTCGTCCAACCCGACTCACCGACCCGCACGATGCCTGTTGCCGCCACACGCGCCGACGCCGTCCAGCCTCGCGACGCCCTGGGATGCCCCGCCCATCGATTGCTGCGCAACGAACAGCTCTCGCTCGACGGCGGCCTGCAGGCCTACCGCAAGACCGTGTGCGACGAACAGGTCGGCAGTGTCGAGACGCCGCCCTCGGGCCGCGGCATCCTGCTGGGCGTCTCGCTGGCCGACGGCCACAGCCGGCGCATCATCCACTCCCATCACGCGACCACGCACCACTTCGCCTGCGGCAGCATCTACGTGCGCGACTTCAACGAGCGCTACCGCGCCGACATGAAAAGCGGCTTCGATTTCCTGCTGGTGGAGTTTCCGTATGCCGCGCTCGAACAGGACGCCGACCGCGCCGTGCCGCTGGGCCTGGGCGCCCCCAATCGCCTGACGGGCGTGCGCGACGACGTGCTGCACCACCTGGCGCTGGCTCTGCTGCCCGCGCTCGCCCATCCCCAGGCCGCGAGCCGGCTCTTCCTCGACCATGTCACGGGTGCCATGGCGGCCCATGTGCTGGCCCGCTGCCAGGCCCAGCGGGCCGATCCGCCGCGGCGGCGCCGGCTGCTGCCGCGCACGCTCGAGCTGCGGGCCAAGGAAATGCTTGCCGCGCGCCTCGACGGCGAGCTGTCGGCACAGGAGATCGCCGATGCCTGCGGCATGTCGCGCAGCTACTTCATCCATGCCTTTCGCGAGACCACCGGCCAGACGCCGCACCAGTGGCTGGTCGCGCAGCGCCTGGCGCGCGCGCGCACGCTGCTGGCCAGGCCGGCGCTGACGCTGGCCGACATCGCCGCGGCCTGCGGCTTCGCCGACCAGAGCCACTTCAGCCGCGTCTTCACGCAGCACATGGGCCTGCCGCCCGGCCGCTGGCGGCGCACCTACCATCACTGAACCCCGTCGAGGAGAGCGCCACCATGCCCCGCGCCTGCACCCACACCGACAGCATCCACACCGTGACGCCCGGCACCCTGGGGTGCGAGGAATGCCTCAAGACCGGCAGTCCCTGGGTGCACCTGCGCCTGTGCCGCAGTTGCGGCCACGTGGGCTGCTGCGACGACTCGCCCAACCGCCATGCCCGGGCGCACTTCAAGGCCACCGGGCATCCGATCATCGAGGGCTACGACCCGCCCGAGGGCTGGGGCTGGTGCTTCGTCGACAAGGTGGTGCTCGACCTGGGCGCCGACACCACGCCGCAGAACGGGCCGATCCCGCGCTACGTTTGATACCTGTCGAGGGGTCGCGCCGGGCGTCGACAGGCTCGGCCCGAACGGTTCCTTCGCGCGCGCAGGTTCACAGCGCCAGGAAGTGATGGACCTCGGGCCGCTGCGGCCCGATGTGCCAGCGCACCACCTCTTCCTGCAGGTCGGCGTCGGCATGCGACACGCGGTGGTGCTGGCGCAGGTGCTCGGCCCAGGACTCGACCATGAACCACTCGACGATGCGCTCCGGGTCGGCCGTGTGTTCGTGCAGGCCCCAGGCGTAGGCGCCGTCGCGGCGGCGTTCGGGGGCCAGACGGCGCACCGCCTCCAGGAAGGCCGGGCGATCCTCCTTGCGCACGCGGTACTCCACCTGCACCATCACCGGCCCGCGGTCGTGGGCCACGGGTTCCGCCAGCAGCGGCTCGGGCCAGTGGCGCGAGGCCTGCAGGTCGGCCTCGCCGGCGGGCAGGCGCACGCGGTGGAAGAGCAGGGCGACCAGCAGCAGGCCGGCCGCGGCGCCGACCAGTGCGCCGCGCACGCCGATCTGCTGCGCCACCAGGCCCCAGCCCAGGCTGCCCGCGGCCATCGCGCCGTTGAACACCGTGAGGTAGACGGCCAGGCCGCGCCCGCGCACCCAGTTGGGCAGCACCGCCTGGGCGACGCCGTTGAGCGTGGTCAGCGCCGTGATCCAGCCCACGCCCAGCACCAGCAGCAGCAGCACCGCCAGCCACTGCGGCGGCGCCAGCACCAGTGCGCCCAGCACCGCCACGGTGAGCACCGAGGCCAGCAGGATCAGGCCGTCGGCATCGAGCTTCGCGCGCAGCCGCGGCATCACCAGCGCCCCCACGATCGCGCCGGCGCCCACTGCGCCCATCAGCACGCCGTAGAAGCCCGCCGTGCCCTGGAGCATCTGCCGCGCCACGAGAGGCAGCAGGGCCCAGGCGGCACTGGCGAAGAGGAAGAACACCGCCGCGCGCAGCAGCACGATGTGCAGTTCACGGCTGGCGCGCGCATAGCGCAGGCCGGCGCGGAAGGCGCCGCCGAAGTTTTCCGACAGGCCGTCCGCGTCGGTGGCCGCGGGCCGCTTCCACCACAGGAGCGCGGCGATGACGAAGACGTAGCTCGCCACGTCGGCGCCGTAGGTCATCGCGGCGCCGAAGCTCGCGAGGATCAGCCCGCCCAGGGCCGGGCCGATCGCGCGCGCGATGTTGATGCCCAGCGAGTTGAGTGCCACCGCGTTCTTCAATTCCTCGCGCGGCACCAGTTCCGGCACGATGGACTGCCAGGTCGGCCCCATCAGCGCCGCGCCCACGCCGCCGATGAAGGTCAGCGCGATGAGGTATTCGACGGTGAGCGAGCCCGAGCGCGAGAGCAGCAGCAAGGCGGTGCTCACCGCCGCGAGCAGGACCTGCACGACGATGAGGAAACGCCGCCGGTCGAGGATGTCCGACAGCACCCCGGCCGGGATGGCCAGCAGGAAGACCGGCAGCGTCGCCGCCGTCTGGATGAGCGCGACCGCGGTGGGGCTGGGCGACAGGTCGGTGACCAGCCAGGCACTGGCCACGTCGCGCATGAAGCTGCCGATGTTGCCGAGCACCGTGGCGCCCCACAGCACCGCGAACACCGGAAGCCGCAGGGGCGCGAAACTGCTTCGGGGTGCGGCTTCAGCCATGCATGCGTTCCTTCCAGTCGAGCCAGGCCACGAGTATGAAGCCGCCCACCAGGCCCAGGTGCTCGAAGAAGGCGTTGGCCGCGCCGAAGCGCTGCGGCTGCGGCATCTCCCAGAAACGCAGCGCCAGGAAGGTGGCGCCCAGCGTGAAGGCCGCCAGCATCAGCGCGCCGAGCCAGCGCAGCCGGCCGCTGAGGATCAGCGCCGACGCGCCCAGCTCCAGCACGATCACCGCCGCGGCCAGCGGCGCGGCCGGCGCGAGGCCGAAGTGCGTCATCTCGGCCATGGCGCCGTCGAAGTCGAAGGCCTTGACCAGGCCGCCCTGCAGGTAGGCCGCGCACAGCAGCAGCAGGGTCGCGCGGTAGACCCAGGGGGATCGCGTCCAGCCCATCAGACCGCCCAGCAGGCGCAACCCAGCGCGCCCCAGAAGCTCTTGAGGTCGGCGACCGGCAGCCGGCTGCCCCAGGCACTGGCATGTGCATGGCCGTGCACGTTGCAGCTCGTCGCGCAGGCGCAGGCCTGGGCCGCGCGGCGCAGCGTGGTCTGCAGCGGGGCACCTTCGCGGCCCCAGGCGCCGTAGCCGCCGTAGCGGCGCACGGGCGACCAGTCGGGCATGGCCGGTGGCGGCCCGCCGGCATCCAGCGGCGCGAAAGGCCCGACACCGTAGACCACCTTGCCGCCGACCATCGTCAGGAGCGACGTGGTGTCGGCGATCTCGGATTCGGGACACGCGAAGAAGTCGCGGTCGGGCACGATCAGGTCGGCCAGCTGGCCAGCCTCGATGCGGCCCTTCTTGCCTTCTTCGTTGGAGAACCAGGTCACCTTCTCGGTCCACATGCGCAGGGCCGTGTCGCGGTCGAGCAGGTTGCGCTCGGGTGTGATCTGCAGACCGCCGACCGTCTTGCCGGTGACCAGCCACGACAGCGACACCCATGGGTTGTACGAGGCCACGCGCGTGGCGTCGGTCCCGGCCGACACGTGGATGCCCTTGTCGAGCATGCGCTTGACCGGCGGCGTCGCCTCGGCCGCGGCCGGGCCGTAGCGCTCGACGAAGTACTCGCCCTGGTAGGCCATGCGGTGCTGCACCGCCACGCCGCCGCCCAGCGCTGCAATGCGGTCGATCGAGCGCTCGGAGATCGTCTCCGCATGGTCGAAGAACCAGTTCAGGCCCGCCAGGGGCGTGTCGCGGTTGACCTTCTCGAACACGTCGAGCGAACGGCTGATGGTCTCGTCGTAGGTTGCGTGCATGCGCCAGGGCCAGCGGTTCTGCACCAGCACCCGCACGACCTCTTCCAGTTCGCCTTCCATCTCGGCCGGCATGTCGGGCCGCGGCTGGCGGAAGTCCTCGAAGTCGGCGGCCGAGAACACCAGCATCTCGCCTGCGCCGTTGTGGCGGAAGTAATCGTCGCCCTGCTTGTACTTCGAGCTGGCCGTCCAGTTCAGGAAGTCCTGCTTCTCCTGCTTGGGCTTCTGCGTGAAGAGGTTGTAGGCCAGGCGGACGGTGAGCTGGCCCGCGTCCGCGAGCTGCTGGATGACCTGGTAGTCCTCCGGGTAGTTCTGGAAGCCGCCGCCGGCGTCGATGGCGCCCGTGACGCCCAGCCGGTTGAGCTCGCGCATGAAGTGGCGCGTGGAGTTGAGCTGGTACTCGGGCGGCAGCTTCGGCCCCTTGGCCAGCGTGGCATAGAGGATGGCCGCATTGGGCTTGGCCAGCAGCAGGCCGGTGGGGTTGCCGGCGCCGTCGCGCACGATCTCGCCGCCGGGCGGCGCCGGCGTGTCCTTGCCGTAGCCCACGGCGCGCAGCGCGGCGCCGTTGAGCAGTGCGCGGTCGTACAGGTGGAGGATGAAGACGGGCGTGTCGGGCGCCACGGCGTTCAGCTCCTCGATGGTCGGCAGCCGCTTCTCGACGAACTGGTGCTCGGTGAAGCCGCCCACCACGCGCACCCACTGCGGCGCCGGCGTGATCGCCACCTGCTGGCGCAGCATGGCCATCGCGTCGGCCAGGCTGCGCACGCCGTCCCAGCGCAGCTCGAGGTTGAAGTTCAGCCCGCCGCGGATGATGTGCAGGTGGTTGTCGATCAGGCCGGGCAGCACGCTGCGGCCCTGCAGGTCGACCACGCGGGTGCGGGTGCCGGCCAGCGGCAGGATGTCCTCGCTGCGGCCCACCTTCACGAAGCGGCCGCCGGCGATGGCGACGGCCGTGGCGGTGGGGTTGCTGCGGTCCAGCGTGGTGAACCGGCCGTTGTGCAGGACCAGCTCGGGGATGGCGGTGTCGGCCATGGGGTTGCTCCGGGTGGGGTGGGTCTGGGCCGTGGCGGCACCGGCGGCGGCGCCCAGGGCGCCGAGGACCAGGCGGCGGCGGCCGTCGTCGATCTCGGGGGTCATGCGTTCTGCTCCGGCGTTGCGGGCGCGCCGGCGGACGGCTTCTTCGCGCACTGCGGCAGTTCGCCGAAGACGTGCGGCTTGACCTGTTCGTGCAGCCATGAGGCGGCGTGCGCCTCGGGCCGGAACCACTGCTTCACCAGCGGCGGGATCTGCTCCCCGGCCAGGATGCCGAGCAGCCCGACCAGTGCGATCACCGGCGGCGCCGGCGAGCGCACCTGGAACAGGCCGTAGATCACGCCGACCAGCAGGCCGAGCGCGAGTGCCAGGACGTAGGGCTTCATGGGTGCCGCGCCCGCTTCAGCCTTCGTGGGCATTGAACATCGTCTTGGCGTAGGTCACGCCCAGGCCGTAGGCGCCACCCCAGCGGCGGGCGATGCCGGTGGTGAGCTCGTAGGTCTCGGCGCGCGCCCAGTCGCGCTGCAGCTCCAGCAGGTACTGCAACGAGGTCATCGGCCGCGCGCCGGACTGCACCATGCGGTCCATGGCGCGGTCGTGCGCCTCGGTCGACACGTCGCCGCAGGCGTCGGCGATCACGTACACCTCGAAGCCCTGGTCGATCGCCGACAGGGCGGGCCCGACGATGCACACGCCCGTCCACAGGCCCGCGAGCACGATGCGCGGCTTGCCGATCTCGTTGATGCGGGCGATGACGGCGGCGTCCTCCCAGGTGTTCATCGAGGTGCGGTCGAGCATCGCCTGGCCGGGGAAGGCCTCGGTGATCTCGCTGAACATGGGGCCCGAGAAGCTCTTCTCGGCCACGGTCGTGAGGATCGTCGACACACCGAAGCCCGCCGCCGCCTGGGCGACCAGCGCCGCGTTGTTGCGCAGCAGGGTGGCGTCGATCGACTTCGTCGCGAAGGCCATCTGCGACTGGAAGTCGATCATGACGAGCGTGTGGTCCTGCGGCTTGAGCAGGGTGGCGCCGGGAACGGGGGTGGCCT
Organism: Comamonadaceae bacterium ALPHA2B; assembly: GCA_005503065.1. Lineage (GTDB taxonomy): Bacteria > Pseudomonadota > Gammaproteobacteria > Burkholderiales > Burkholderiaceae_C > Xenophilus. The sequence continues at coordinate 109,482 of SCOE01000011.1, read as the reverse complement.
GGATGGACATGGGAGGACTCCTTTTTTGGGGTGATGGCGGTGGCCGTGGATGCTGCGAAAGAGCAGGGCGGGTTGTCTTGTCGATTGGTGGACTGCTTTGCACATTTGCCGCCGCTGCAGCCGCAGCGATGTGCAAGTGAGCCTGCAATTCATCGAATTCATTCACAATCGCTTCCAGGCGGATGGCCTGGAGGTTTTCGCTCTTGATTTCGATGAGGCGGGGCGAATCTTCGCCTGCCATCCGCTGCCGATGAACGAATTGTTGGCGGGCTTTTCATCGAAAATATCGATGATTAAAAAATAGGCAATTCCACATGCTCAAGCTGACCCTCGACGCGATCGAACTGGTCGATGCCATCGCCCTGCACGGCTCCTTCGCGGCCGCGGCGGCACGGCTCAACCGCGTGCCCTCCACCGTCTCGTATGCCGTCGCCAAGCTCGAGGAGCAACTGGGCCTGCGCCTGTTCGAGCGCCACGGTCCTCGCGTGTCGCTGACCGCGGCGGGGCGCGAGATGCTGGACGAGGGGCGCTGGCTGCTCACGGCCGCCGGCGCGCTGGAATCGCGCATGCGCCAGGTCGCGACCGGCTACGAGGCCGAACTGCGGCTGGTGCACGATTCGCTCGTGCCCACCGATGCGCTGATGGACGACATCGCCGCCTTCGAGGCGCTGCGCTGCGGCACGCGCCTGCGCATCGGCTGCGAGGCGCTCACCGGCACCTGGGAGGCGCTGCGCGACGGGCGCGCGGACATCGTCGTCGCCGCGGGCGAGGGCCCGGTCGGCGGCGGCTACCAGGTCTTCATGGCCGGCACGCTGGAGTTCGTGTTTTGCGTCGCGCCCGCCCACCCGCTGGCGCGCGTGCGGCGCGCACTGCGCCGCAGCGACCTCATGGAGCACAACGCGATCGTGGTCGGCGACACCGCGCGCGCGCTGTCGGAACGCACCGTGGGCCTGCTGGCGGGCCAGCCGCGCATCACCGTGCCCACCATGGCCGCCAAGATCGCCTGCCAGCGCAGCGGCCTGGGCCATGGCTTCCTGCCGCGCGCCTGCATCGAGGCCGACCTGGCGCGCGGCAGCCTGGTGGCATTGAAGACCGAAGAAGACCGTGCGCCCGAATCCTTCTGGCTCGCCTGGAAGACCGGTTCCGAGGGCAAGGCGCTGCAGTGGTGGCGCGACCGGTTGAAGCGCCCGCTGGTGCCGGCACTGCTGCCGCGATCCGCCTGAAGGCGGCCGCGCTCAGCGCAGCGTCTGCAGGTACGCCGCGATGTCGCGCGCGTCCTGTTCGGTCACGCCCATCTGCGGCATGGCGGTGCCCGGCTTCACGGCCTGGGTCTCGCGCAGCCAGCGCACCATGCCCTCCGGCGTGTGGTCGAGGGCGCCCGCGATTCGCGTGCGGCGGCCCATGCCGGCCAGCGGCGGGCCCACCTGCACCTGCGAGCCCGTCACGCCCGGAATGCTGTGGCAGGCATTGCAGGCGTACTGCGTCAGCGCGCGCTGGCCCCGCGCCGCGTCGGCCACTCGCAGCGGTGCGTCGGCAGCGGGGCCGCAGGCGGTCGGCGCCGCGCCGGGCTGGCCGTCTTCCGACGTGACGCTCCATCGGCCGCCCGTCATCGCGGCGTAGCGCTCGGGCGTGAGCGTGGGCAGGGCGTGGACGAAAGCCACCACCGCCCACAGGTCCGCATCCGACAGACGATGTTCCCAGGCCGGCATGCCGCTCATCTTGATGCCGTGGCGCGTGATCCAGTACAGCTCCCGGGGCTGCCAGCGCTGGCGTGCATCCACGAGGGGGCCGGGCAGGGGCTGCATGCTGCGGCCGATCTCGCCCTGCGCCACGCCGGGGCCGCCGTGGCACTGCACGCATTTCTGCTGGTAGCAGGACGCGCCGCGTGCGATGCGGCCGGCGTCGTCCATGGCGGGCGCCTCGATGTCGCGTGCCCGCAGCCGCACCGAGCGGTGCATCGCATGTTCGAGCAGCGAGTAGACGGACTGGATGTGCTGCTTCGTCGCCGCGACGTCGTAGAGCCCGGCCTGCACCACCACCGCGCCCACGGCCGCGCCGAGCGCCGCTGCGACGGCGAGGGTGATCGTGGCGGTCTTGAGCGTGCCCATCGGTCGAGGCATTGTCCGACGCGAGGCGTTGCGATCGTGTCGGCGGACGCCGCTGCAGGCCCGCAACAATGGGCCATGTTCTCGACGCCTCTCGCCGGTCCGCGTCCTCTCGTCCCGTGGCGCGGCGCGGGGGTACTCGTGATGCTGCTCGTCCTGGGCGGGTGCAATGGCGGCAAACAGGGTGCCGTGGGCGAGGCGGTCACCGCCGAGCGCATCGAACGAGGCCGCGTGCTGCTGGCCCAGTACCAGTGCGGCAGCTGCCACGCCATCCCCGGCGTGGCCGACGCCCGCGGACGTCAGGCGGGTGCGCTGGACGGTTTCGGGCAGCGCAGCTACATCGCCGGCCGGCTGCCCAACGAGCTGCCGTTTCTCGCCGCATGGATTGCCGACCCGCACGCGCTGGTGCCCACGACCACCATGCCTTCCATGGGTGCCTCGGCCGACGATGCGCTGGCGATGGCGGCTTACCTGCACGCGCTGGAATGAGTGCTCCTGCCGCCCAGCCGGCGCAGTCGGCGCTGCACGTCGCCGGCCCGGTGGCCGACACGCTGCTGGACGTGACCACGGTGCTGACCGTCGGCGCCGCGCTCATCTTCGGCGGCGTGATGCTGCTGCTGGCGATGTCGCTGCGCGGGGGGCCGCGTCCGGTGCGGGCGCGCTGGTGGCTGCTGGGCGGCGGCATCGCGTTTCCGGTCGCCGTGCTGTCGGCGCTCTTCGTCTACGGTGAGCGGCACCGCCCCGCCTGGCGGCCGGTGCCGCCGGCGGACGCACTGGTCGTCGCCGTCACCGGCCGCATGTGGTGGTGGGAGGTGCGCTACGACGACCCGCGCACCGGCCGGCGCTTCGCGACGGCCAACGAGATCCGGCTGCCCGCCGGGCGGCCGGTGTACTTCGCGCTCGCGAGCGAGGACGTGATCCACAGCTTCTGGGTGCCCGCGCTCGGCGGCAAGATGGACATGGTGCCCGGCCGCATGCAGCACCTGCTGCTGCAGGCCGACGCGCCGGGCCACTGGCGCGGGCAGTGCGCCGAATACTGCGGCGAGCAGCATGCGCGCATGGCGCTCGACGTGGTGGCGCTGGCCCCGGCGGAGTTCGAGGCCTGGGCCGACGCGCAGGCGCGGCCCGTCGCGCCGCACGCGGAGCGCAGCGTGCAGGCCGGCCGCGAAGCCTTCCTGGCCCATCGCTGCGACGCCTGCCACGCGGTGCGCGGCGTGACGGCAACCGGCCCCGACGGCCGCGACGTGCGCCGCGGGCCCGACCTCACGCATGTCGGCAGCCGCCTGTCGCTGGGCGCCGCCACCGTGCCCAACACCCCCGAGGCGCTGCGCGAGTGGGTGGCCCACACGCAGCAGCTCAAGCCGGGCGCGCGCATGCCGGCCGGCGAGCACCGGCTGCCGCCCGCGGCCATCGAGGACATCGCCGCATGGCTGAGCGGATTGAAGTGATGCAGGAAGAAAGCGGGCGCTTCCCCAGCACGCTGCCGCGGCCGCCCGGAGAGCGGGAGGCGCTGGAGCGGGCGTGGGAAGGGCCGCGCGGCTGGCGGCGCTTCACGGCCGTCAACAACACGCACATCGGCGCCTACTACATCGTGGCCGCGATGGTGTTCTTCGTCCTGGGCGGCATCCTGGCGCTGCTGATGCGCGCGCAACTCGCCGTGCCCGACAACGACCTGGTGGGCGCGGCCACGTACAACCAGCTCTTCACCATGCACGGCACGGTGATGATGTTCCTCTTCGCGGTGCCCATCGTCGAGGCGATCGCGGTGTACCTGCTGCCCGGCATGCTGGGCGCGCGCGACCTGCCGTTCCCCCGGCTGTCGGCCTATGCCTTCTGGGCCTACGCGATCGGCGGGCTCGCCTTTTTCTGCACGGTGTTCTTCGGTGCCTCGCCCGACGGCGGCTGGTTCATGTACCCGCCGCTCACCAGCAAGCAGTATTCGCCGGGCGTCGGCGCCGACTTCTGGCTGCTGGGCATCGGCTTCATCGAGATCTCGGCCATCGCCGGCGCCATCGAGCTGATCATCGGCATCCTCTTCACCCGCGCGCCGGGCATGACGCTGGGCCGCATGCCGGTGTTCGCCTGGGCGGTGCTGGTGAGCGCGCTGATGATCGTCTTCGCCTTTCCGGCGGTGATCGCGGCGACCACGTTGCTGGAGCTGGAGCGCGCCTTCGACTGGCCCTTCTTCCTGCCGCAGCGCGGCGGCGATCCGGTGCTGTGGCAGCACCTGTTCTGGTTCTTCGGCCATCCGGAGGTCTACATCATCTTCCTGCCGGCCGCGGGCATGGTGTCGATGATGGTGCCGACCATGGCCGGCACGCCGCTGGTGGGGCAGCGCGCGGTGGTGTGGGCGCTGGTGGGCGTGGGCGTGGTGAGCTTCCTGCTGTGGATCCACCACATGTTCGCCACCGGCATCGGCATCACCGCCCTCGTGCTCACCTCCATGGCCAGCTTTCTGGTGGCGATTCCCAGCGGGCTGCAGGTCTTCGCCTGGATCGCCACCTTCTGGCGCGGCCGCGTGCGTGCGCAGTCTCCCACGCTGTTCCTGCTGGGCTTCCACTTCATCTTCGTGCTCGGGGGCCTGACGGGCGTCATGGTGGCGGTGCTGCCCTTCGACTGGCAGGCGCACGACAGCTACTTCATCGTCGCCCACCTGCACTACGTGCTCATCGGCGGCATGGTGTTCCCGGTGTTCGCGGCGATCTACTACTGGCTGCCGGTGTTCAATGGCGCGCGTCTGTCGGAGCGGCTGGGCCGCTGGGTCTTCGGCCTGATGTTCGGCGGCTTCAACCTGGCCTTCTTCCCGATGCACATCGCAGGGCTGCTGGGCATGCCGCGGCGCGTGTACACCTATGCGGACGGGCTGGGCTGGGGGCTGCTGAACCTGCTGTCCACGGTCGGCGCCTTCGTCTTCGCCCTGGGCGTGCTGCTGTGCTTCGTCGATGCGGTCCGCACACTGCGCCGGCCCGACCGCGACCACGGCAACCCGTGGCGGGCCGGCACGCTCGAATGGCTGCCGCCGCGCGACTACGGCGTGCGCAGCATTCCCCAGGTGAGCGGCACCGAGCCGCTGTGGGACCGGCCCACGCTGGCCGAGGAGGTCGAGGCCGGCCGCCACTGGCTGCCCGGCACCGTGTTCGGCGGACGCGAGACGCTGGTGACCAGCGCACGCGCGGCCCGTCCGCTGCATTTGCTGCGCCTGCCCACCGACGGGTGGCCACCCTTCCTGGCGGCGGTCGGCACGGCCGGATTCTTCCTGTTGCTCACCGTGGAGTGGGTGGTGGCCGCCTTCGCCTTCGGCGCCGTCGCACTCGCTTCGATGGTGGTCTGGCTGTGGGGATCGGACCGCGCCGCGCCCGCCGACCATGCCGAGGTCGGCACCGGCGTGTTCGTGCCCGTCGGCGCGACGGGCCGGCGCTCGCATTCGTGGTGGGCGGTGGTGGTGCTGGGCGTGGTGGATTTCGCCATCCTGGCCTCCTTCCTCTACACCTACGTGCACCTGGCGATGGCGCTGGACGTGTGCCCGCCGCCCGGGGCATCGCTGGCGCCGGCGGCGGCCTCGGGTGCCAATGCCGCGCTGCTGGTCGCCGGTTCGCTGCTCATGGCCTGGAGCACGCGCGCGCGACTCGGCGAGGGTGCCCGGGTGCAGCGCGGCCTGCGCCTGCGCACGGTGCTGGCGCTGCTGTGCGCAGCCGGTGCGTTCGCATCGGCCCTGGCCGGACACGCGACCGTGGGGCTGCGGCCCACGGCCGACGGCTGGAGCGCAGCGGTGGGCGTGCTGCTGGCCTACCAGGGCTTCCACCTGGTCGTGCTGGGTGTCGTGGGCGCGTACCTGGTGGCGCGTTCGGCATCGGGCCACCTCGGCCCGCGGGCGCGGGCCACGCTCGACAACGTGGCGCTGCTGTGGCACATCGCCACCGCACAGGGCCTGCTCAGCGAGGCCACGGTGCGCGGCGTGCCGGCCTGGCTGGGCTGAAGAGCGGCAAAGTGCAATCGGCCGCCAGCGCCCGTCAGCAGGGCGCCGCGGCCGAATTCGTCACGATCGTTACGATCTGTGGCGATCAGAGAGACCAGGTCGCCGAGAGCGACGGTCGCGACGAGAACCCGGCATACCACGCGGCAACCGCCGGATGCCGCTCCCGCCAGCCGAAGTCCGCGAAGCGCAGGTCCAGGTACCAGAGCGCGCAGGCGACGGTGAGGGTGCCGATGTCGACGCGCCCCGGCGCGATCAGCTCGGAATGGGCCGACAGGTGCGCGAGCGAGGTCTCTGCCTTGTCGAGCTGCGCGGCGCGCCATTCGGGCCAACGCAGGGGCTCGGGGCGCGCCACGTCCTCGTAGCGGGCAATCAGTGCGCCATCGAGGATGCCGTCGCCGAGGGCCTGCAAGGTCAACGTGGCCCACCGCGCATCGCCACCGGCCGGGAACAGCGAACCCTTCGCCAGGTCGTTGAGGTACTCGCACACCACGCGGCTGTCGTAGAGCACCGCACCGTCGTCGGTGACGAAGGTCGGCACCTTGCCCAGCGGGTTCTTTTCGATGATCGCGCGGTCGCGCGTCACCGGGTTGGCGTTCGACGGCAGCAGCTGCACGCGGTCGTTCAGGCCCAGTTCGTGGGCGGTGACCAGGCACTTGCGGACGTAGGGAGAGAAGGGGGAGAAGTAGATCTGCATGGTGTGTCGGAGATTCAACGGTCGTGGGCGTGCGCGAGGTGGCGGCCGGCGATCCAGCCGAAGGTCAATGCCGGGCCGAGGGTGATGCCGGGAGCCGGGTATTCGCCGCCCATCACCGAGTGCATGTCGTTGCCCGCGGCGTAGAGCCCGGGGATTGGCCGGCCCGCCGCATCCAGCGCCTGGGCGTTCTCGTTGCAGGCGATGCCGACGGCGGTGCCGATGTCGCCCGCATAGACCTTGACCGCGTAGAACGGCCCTCGACGCAGCGGCCCGAGGCAGGGATTGGGCTGGTGCTCGGCGTCGCCGAGGTAGCGGTTGTATTCGGTGCCGCCCTTGCCGAAGTCATCGTCCCGACCCTGGTCGGCCAGCGCGTTGAAGCGCGCGGCCGTGGCCTCGAGGGCCGCGCCGTCCAGGCCCAGCGCCTCGCCCAGCGCACGCAGCGTGGGCGCCTTGTGCAGGTAGCCGGCCTTCACCAGATGTTCGCGTGGCCGGCCGCCCGGCAGCGCCAGCCCCATGCCCCACTTCTCCATGAAGTCGTGGTCGCACACGAGGTACGCGGGCATCGTGGGCACGGTCTCGTGCGAGCGGTACATGGCGCGCACGAACTCGTGGTACGAGGTGCTTTCGTTGACGAAGCGCTGTGCCGCGCCGTTGACGGCCATCAGGCCCGGCTTGGCCCGGTCCCACACGAGGTGGGGGTAGCGCGTCACGCTGCCGTCGGGCCGCTGCAGCACCGACACCGGCGCCCAGAAGGCGGGGTTGGTGTGGCCCCGGCCCAGCACGGCGCCGGCCTCGCGTGCCAGCGCGATGCCCTCGCCCCGGTTGCCCTCGGGCGACATCGACCAGGGGCCGGTCGGCTGTGGGTACTGCTCGCCGCGCATCGCCTCGCTCCAGGGAAAGCCGCCCGTGGCGACGACCACGCCGCGGCGCGCCCGCACGCGCGTGGGCCGGCCCCGATGCAGCACGGTGACGCCGGTGACCGTGCCATCGGTGACTTCCAGCTTCTGCAGCGGCGTGTCCAGCCAGTAGTCGATCCGCCGGTCCAGCACGCTCTTGAAGAGGCGCGCTGCCAGCGCGTTGCCCAGCACGACGCGGGTGCCGCGGTGGTAGCCGCGCAGCCGGTCCGCGTAGTAGCGCAGCACCAGCTTCATGCCTTCGCGCCACGATTTGAACGACTGGGTGACGGCCAGCAGGTGCCTGGCGTCGGTCATCGTGATCATCATGCCGCCGAGCACCATGAACTCGGGCAGCGGGTCGCGCAGTTCCTTGAACTTCGGGCCGAGTTCGCGGCCGTCGAACATCGCCGGATCGAGCGAGCGCCCGCCCATCGCGGCGCCTTCGCGGTCGGGGTGGTAGTCGGGCGAGAAGCTGCGCGCCACGAGGCGCACGGCCGTGTGCTTCTCGAAGTAGTCGACCATGCCCGCGCCCTCGCGCAGGAAGGCCTGCTGCAGTGAGGCCGGGGCCGCGTCGCCCACGGTGTTGCGCATGTACGTCCACACCTTCTCGAAAGTGTCGGGGTGGCCGACCTTGGCCGACTGCGCGTTCAGCGGTGCCCACACGGCGCCGCCCGACACGGCGGTGGAGCCGCCCACCCGGTCGGTCTTCTCGCCCAGCAGCACGTCGAGGCCCTCGATCTTCGCGGTAAGCGCCGCGGCCATGCCGCCCGCGCCGGCGCCGATCACGACGACGTCGTACTCGGCATCCCAGGTGCCGGCCGTCATGCGCCGGACCCGCCCAGCGACTTGCCGCCGTCGACGAACAGCACCTGGCCCGTGATGAAGCCGGTCTGGGGCGACACCAGGAAGGCCACCGCCTGCGCGATGTCTTGCGGCCGGCCGGCCTGGCCCGTGGGCTGCAGGGCGAGCTGCGCGGCGAGCCGCTCGGGTGTGAGTGCGCGCAGGATCGGCGTGTCGATCAGCCCCGGCGCGATCGCGTTCACGAGGATGCCGCGGTGCGCCAGCTCCATGGCGCTCGCTCGCGTGTAGCCGACCACCGCCGCCTTGGAGGCCACGTAGTGCGGGTGGTTCTTCGCACCCAGGTACGCGCGCGAGGCGATGTTCACGATGCGTCCGCCCTCGGGCATGGTCTTCGCCACCTCCTGCGTCAGCGTCGCGACGGCGATGAGGTTGACCTCGTAGGCGCGGCGGAAATCGGCGTTGCTCACTTCCATGAACCTGCGTTCGTCGAAGATGCCCGCGTTGTTGACCAGTGCACGCACGGGCGGCAGCGACCGCACGAGCGCGCGCACGGCGGCTTCGTCGGTGAGGTCCAGCACGCGGCACTGCACGTCCAGGCCCTCGGCCTGGAGGCGCTCGGTCTCGCGCGTGGCCAGGGCCTCGTCGCGGTCGACCAGCACCACGGCGTAGCCGTCGCGGGCCAGGCGCTCGACGGTGGCCAGGCCCATGCCGCCGGCGCCTCCGGTGACGAGGGCGATCGGTTTGCTGTTGTTGTCCATGTGTCCGATGACTCCGATGACTTGGATTCAGGCCGAGAGGAAGCCGCCGTCCACCGGCAGCACCACCCCGTTGACATAGCTGGCCATGGGCGAGCAGAGGAAGACGACGGGGCCGACGATCTCGTCGACCTCGCCGCCGCGTGCCATCGGCACGCGCTTCATGTACCAGTCGGTGCCGCCGGGCACGGCCATCTGGGGTGCGACCATCTCGGTCAGCATCAGGCCCGGCGCCACTGCATTGGTGCGCACGCCGAAGGGCGCCAGGTCGCGCGCCAGCGCCTGCGTCAGGGAGCGCACCGCACCCTTGGAGGCGATGTAGCCCGCCGAGGAGATGCCGCTGACGAAGGCGACGATGGACGAGAGGTTGACGATGCAGCCGCGCGTCTTCTTCAGGGCCGGCACGAAGGCGTGCGTGACGTTGAACAGGCCCTGCAGGTTGACCTCGATGAGGCGGTCCCACACCTCGGTGGCGTTCGGCTCGTCGATGCGCGCGCGGCCCGAGATGCCGGCGTTGTTGACCAGCACGTCGACCGGGCCCAGCCGGGCCTCCAGGTCGGCCGCGCAGGCCTGCACGGCGGCGCGGTGGCGCACGTCGATCGCCACGCTCCAGGCCTGCCCGCCTGCCGCGGTGATGCGCGCGGCGGTGGCTTCGGCACGCGCCGCGTCGACGTCGGCCACGATCACGCGGGCGCCTTCCTGCGCGAAGCCCAGCGAGATGGCCGACCCCAGCCCGCCGCCCGCGCCGGTCACCAGCGCGAGCTTGTCCTTCAACAGATCCATTCGAAATGCTCCTGACCGGAAGTGGCGCCGACTAGACGCCGAGGTAGGCCCGGCGCACGGCCGGGTCGTTCATGAGTCGGGCCGAATCGCCCTGCAGCGAAATCTCGCCGTTCTCCAGGATGTAGGCGTGGCTGGCGACCGTGAGCGCCAGCCGCACGTCCTGCTCCACCAGCAGGATCGTGAGGCCCTGCTCGCGGTTGAGCCGCTGGATGGCCGCGAAGATCTGCTCCACCAGCACCGGGGACAGGCCCATCGAGGGTTCGTCGAACATGATGAGCCGGGGGCGCGACATCAGCGCGCGGCCGATCGCCAGCATCTGCTGCTCGCCGCCCGACAGGGTGGCGGCGCGCTGTTCGGAACGCTCCTTCAGGCGCGGGAACAGCGTGTAGACCTTGTCCAGGTCCTCGGCCATCGCGGCGCGGTCGCGGCGCAGGAAGGCACCGAGCTCGAGGTTCTCGCGCACGCTCATGTCCTTGAAGACCTCGCGGCCCTCGGGCACCTGCACGAGCCCGCGGCGCACGATCTCGTCGGAGGGCAGGCGATGGATCGCCTCGCCGGCGAAGTGCACCTCGCCGGCCGTGGGGTTGATCAGGTGGGAGACGGCGTTGAGCGTGCTGCTCTTGCCCGCGCCGTTGCTGCCCAGCAGCGCGACGATGGCGCCCTCGGGCACGGCCAGGCTCACGCCCGACAGCGCCTGGATGGCGCCGTAGGAGGCGCTGATGCCGCGCACTTCCAGCAGCCGTCTCGTGGATGTCTCAGGCATGCGCGGCTCCCTTGCCGAGGTAGGCTTCGATCACCGTGGGGTTCTCGCTGATTTCCTTGGGCGTGCCTTCGGCGATCTTCTGGCCGAAGGACATCACGGTGATGCGGTCCGAGATGGACATCACCAGTTGCATCACGTGCTCGACCAGCAGCACGGTGATGCCGTCCTTCTCGGCCAGTTCGGTCAGCAGGTGGTCGAGGTTCTCGATGTCGCGGTTGCGCAGGCCCGCGGCCGGCTCGTCGAGCAGCAGCAGGCGCGGCTTGAGCGCCAGGGCACGGGCGATCTCCAGCAGCTTCTGGTGGCCGAAGTCCAGTTCCTTGGCGCGGGTGTCGCGGTCATGGGTGAGGCCGACGCGCTCGATCAGGCTGTCGACCAGGTCGCGCACCTCGCCGCTCGGCCGGCGCAGCAGGCGGCCCAGGGTGTTGGCGCTGTGGGCATGGCAGCCCAGCAGCACGTTCTCGGCCACGCTCAGGTCGCCGAAGAGTTCCAGGTTCTGGAAGGTGCGGGCGATGCCCATGCCGGCCATCCGCGTGGGCGCATGGCGCGTCACGTCCTCGCCATCGACCACGATGCGGCCCTCGCTCGGCTGGTAGTAGCGCGAGATGCAGTTGAAGGTGGTCGACTTGCCGGCCCCGTTGGGGCCGATGAGCGCGTGGATCGAGCCACGCGCCACCTCGAAGGACAGGTCGCTCACCGCCACCAGGCCGCCGAAGCGCACCGTGATGCCGGACACCTCCAGAAAGGGGCGCTCTCCGCTCATGCCTGCACCTCGCGGGGCTGGGCCGGGCGTGCCGCGCGGCGGTTGCGGTCGGCGAACAGGCCCTTGGGCTTGAACATCATGAAGCCCATCAGGATCAGGCCGTAGATGATTTCCTGCACCGACATGAGCTGGCGCAGCAGTTCGGAGATGAGGCCGAAGGCGATGGCGCCGGCCACGGCGCCGCGCACCGAGCCCATGCCGCCCACCACCACCATCGTCAGCACCAGGATGGTGGTCTGGAAGCCCAGGCTCTCCGGGTGGATGAAGGAGGTGAACAGGGTGTACATGCCCCCCGCGATGCCGGCGAAGGCCGCCGAGATCGCGAAGGCGCTCTGCTTCATGGCCTTGACGTTGATGCCCATGGCCATGGCGGCGACGTCGCTCTCGCGCACGGCGCGCAGCGACGAGCCGTACTGCGAGCGTGCCAGCGCCACCGTGAGCCACAGCATCAGCGCGGCCAGCACGATCACGAAGGGATAGGCCTGCAGGTCGTTGGTCAGCCGCAGGCCGAACAGCTCGGCCGGGTCCATCTTCATGCCGTTGGAGCCGCCGGTGACCCTTTCCCAGCTGAGGAAGACCCACTGCATGGCCTCGCCGAACGCGAAGGTGGCCAGTGCGAGGTAGATGTCGCGCATGCGCAGTGCGAGGTAGCCGATGAGGTAGCCCAGCACCGCCGACAGCAGGCCGCCGGCGAGGATCGACAGCACGAAGGGCGGGTGCCAGGCGGTGTTGATGATGCCGGCGGTGTAGATGCCGATGCCGAAGAACGCGGCATGCGCGAGGGCGAACTGGCCCGACTCGCCGATCACCACGTGCATGCCCAGGGCCAGCACGACGAAGACCATCAGGAGGTTCACCACGTACAGCACGTAGCCGGACACGGTGAAGGGCAGGGCGATCAGCACCAGCGCTGCGGCCAGCAGGGCCCAGCGGTCGAGGCTCATGGTTCTCATACTTTCTTCACCTGCGGCTTGCCGCCCAGGATGCCTTGTGGCCGCACGATCAGCGTGACGAGGATGGCCAGGAAGGGCGCGACGACGATGGCGTTGGTCGAGATGAACAGGCCCACCAGGTTCTCGACGATGCCGATGATCAGGCCGCCCAGCACGGCACCGGGCAGGCTGGTGAAGCCGCCCACGATGGCCGCCGCGTAGGCCAGGATCGCGATGTGCGCGATGTCCGGCGTGATCAGGATCTTGGGCGTGATGAGCAGCGCGGCGACCGCGGAGATCACGCCGGCCATCGCCCACACCAGCATGCGGATGCGCGACAGGCGGATGCCGACGATCTGCGCCGCGCGCGGGTTCATGCCCACCGCACGCATGGCCTTGCCGATGCGCGTGTGGCTGAACATCAGGTAGATGAGGACCATGGCGGCGATCGACGTGAAGAAGATCGCGACATCCAGCCGAGTGAGGAAGGCGTCGCCGATGATGACCGGGTCGTTCGATACCAGCGAGGGCAGCGAGCGGGGCGTGTCGCCCAGGCCGGTCTGGCGCACCAGGCCCTTCAGGGCGTAGGCCAGGCCCAGCGTCGCGATCACCAGTTGCGGGCCGACGCCCTTGGAATGCGTCACGCGCTCCATCACCACGCGCTGGAAGAGGGCGGCGCCCACCGCCACGGCCACCACGGTGACAGGAATCACCAGGGCATACGACCAGCCGGCGATGAGCAGCAGCGACAGCGCCACGTAGCCGGCGATCATGAAGATCTCGCCCTGGGCGAAGTTCGGCACGTCGGTGGTCTTGAAGATGGCGACGATGGCGATGGCCAGCAGCGCATAGACGCTGCCGGTCACCAGGCCGGAAAGAAGGCCCTGCTGCAGGAACAGCCAGATCTCACTGAAACTCATGGCGTTGCGGGGCCGGCCGCGCCTCGCGGTCCGGCCCATCCCTCCGGTTGGGTTACTTGGGCTGGTAGGTCCAGAGGCTGCGGTAGGCGCCCGGCACCACCGCCATCTTCTCGCCGTCGAACTTCAGGTAGATGGCCGACTTCTGGCCGGCGTGGTCGGTGGGCGTCAGCTCGATCGGGCCGGCCATCACGTTCGACTCGAACTTGGTCTGCGACAGGGCGGTGAGGAACTTCTCGCGCGTGAGCTGCGGGCCGGCGGCCTTGAGCGCGTTGACCACCGTCATCGCCGACGGGATGCCATACGGCATGTAGGTCTGCGGGTAGCCGGGCTTGGCGGCCAGCTCGGGGTAGTAGGCCTTGTACATGTCGTACACCCACTTGAGCTTGGGACCGCCGGCCACGTCGGCCATCACTTCCTGCAGGTAGACGTTCTTGAACGCGTCCTTGTTGCCGACGTTCTCGACCAGCTGCTTCAGGTCGGCCGTGCCGTTCACGGCGATCACGATCGGCTTGGTCCAGCCCAGTTCCTGCGCCTTCTTGACCAGCAGGCTCACGGGGCGGGCGTAGGTGGTGATGAGCAGCACGTCGGGGTTCGAGGCGCGGATCTTGAGCATCGGCGCCGTCACGTCCGTGAGGTTGGGCGCCACCGACTGCACCTGGAGGTCCACGCCCAGCTTCTTGGCCTGGAACTCGGCCGCCTCCAGATTCCAGCCGCCGTAGGCGTCGTCGTGGTTGATGTAGCCGATCTTCTTGGCCTTGAGGTGTTCGGCCGCGAACTGCACCATCGAGCCGCCCACCGCGCGCTGCGAGATCGAGAACGCGCCGTAGATGTACTTCGATGGCGGATACAGCGCGCCGTCGCCCGAGGCGTTGAGCATCACCAGCGGGATCTGCGAGCGTTCGACGTATTCACGCGCCCCCACCACCGCGGCGGAGCAGGAGCCTCCGTTGAGGGCGAAGACCTTGTCCTGTTCCGTCAGCTTCTTCACGGCGGCGAGCAGGTCGTTGGCATTGCAGCGATCGTCCTCGACCACGAGTTCGATCTTGCGACCGTTGACGCCGCCTTCCTTGTTGACCTTGTCGTAGTACATCTTGGCCGCGTTCATCACGTCGAAGCCATAGGCCATCGAGTTGCCCGAGAGCGGGCCGAACATGCCGATCTTGATGGTCTTGTCGGTCAGGCCGGGCTCGCTCTGCGCGTGCGCGGCGAGGGTGGACAGCGCGGCCACGGCGGCCACGAGCAAGGACTTGGCTGGTTTCAAGGCGGTCTCCTTTGTTGGATGCGGGATGGGAACGGGGTACACGGAGCGGGATCAGGGCGCCGGCTGCGCGGCGGTGTCGCTCTTCTCGAAGCCGGGCCGGGGAATGAGGCCGAGCCAGCCCTGGGTGAGGCCACCGTCGACGAGGAACTCCTGGCCGCTGATGTAGCTGGCGCGGTCGCTGGCCAGGAAGAGCACGGCACCGGCGATGTCCGCCGGCGTGCCGATGCGGCCCGCGGGCACGATCTGCTCGCGGCGCCGGCGCACGGCGGGGTCCTGGTAGATGCCCTCGCTCATCGGCGTGCGGATCATGGCGGGGCTGACGACGTTGCTGCGCACGCCGTGCTCGCCCAGCTCGACGGCCAGCAACTGCGACAGCATCTTCACCCCGGCCTTGCTCACGCTGTAGGCACCGCTGTAGGGCTGGGGGATGCTGGCGGAGATCGACGCGATGTGCACCATCGAGCCGCCGCCCTGGGCGACCATGCGGCGCCCGAAGGCCTGGGCGCAGAGCAGGTAGCCGGTGAGGTTGACCGACAGCAGCTGGTTCCACTTGTCGAGCGCGATGTCCATCAGCGCATCGGCATACAGCGAGGCGGCGTTGTTCACCAGCAGCGCCACCGGCCCCCAGGTTTGCTCGACCTGCATGGCCGCGGCCTCGATGCTCTGCGCCTCGGTCACGTCGCATTGCAGGGTCATCACCCGCCCGGCCTGGTCGCCCAGGCTGTCGGCGATCTGCGCCAGCCTCGCGGTGTCGCGGTCCAGCAGCGCGACGCGGGCGCCGGCCGCCAGCAGTTGCACGGCCAACTCGGAGCCGATTCCGCCGCCGGCGCCGGTGACCACGCACACGCGGTCGGTCAAGCCCAGCCAGTCGCCTCCGGCCTGGGATGCGGCCTTTGCAATATGCACACTCTGTCCTTCTCGATCTGAAACACGCACGGTGCGTGAGGCGGCGATTATGTATACATAGAACCGCTATCAACGTGGTGTTAACCCGTAAAGTGGCGACTGATGCGCCAATATGTATACTTGATAGGTTGCCCCGCAAGGAGAACAAGGGATGAGAACGCTGGCCCAGGATGTCACCGAGACACTGCGCGACTGGATCCTTCACGGCCAGATCCAGCCTGGCGAACGTCTGGAAGAAATCCCGCTGGCCGAGAAGCTGGGCGTGTCGCGAACGCCGGTGCGTGCGGCGCTGGGAACCCTGGCCAACGAGGGCCTGGTCGACCACCAGCCCAAGCGCGGCTACCTGGTGCGCGGCTTCGACATGGAGGCCATCGCGGCGGCGTACGACGTGCGTGCCGTGCTCGAGGGCCTGGCCTGCCGCAACGCCGCCACGCGCGGCCTGACCGAGGCGCAGTCACAGCGCCTTCAGGATGCCCTGGCCGAGGGCGATCGCATCCTGGCGCGGGGCGAACTGCGGCCGGAGGACCACGCGCCCTACCAGCAGATGAACGTGACCATCCACGACACGCTGCTGCAGGCCTCGGGCAACCCCTGGGTGAACCGCTTCGCGGAGCAGGCGCAGAACATCCCCTTCGCGTCGGACCGCATCATCCTGTGGGACGACCACCCGATCATCCTGCGCTCGCATGGCGACCACCACCGCATCATCGAAGCCGTGATCGCGCGCGATGCCGTGCGCGCCGAGGAGCTCATGCGCGAGCACGTGTACTACGCCGGGCTCATCCTTCGGCGCAACTACGAGAAGCTGATCGCCGAGGGTGAGGACGCGCCCGGCGCCAAGCCGCCGAAGCGGCCCGTCGTCTAGCGCGCGGCGGTCGGTGTGGCGGCGCCCGTCGCGGGCGCTGGCAGCTGCCGGCGCACGTCCGCCACCTGAGCCGCCGTCACCGCATCGGCCCGGTTGCCCCAGCTGCGGCGCGCGAAGCTCAGCACCTCGGCCACCTCGGCATCGCTCAGGCGCCAGCCGAAGGCGGGCATGGCGATGGCGGCCGGCGAGCGCGCGGTGCTCGGCATGGCCGAGCCGCCCAGCACCAGGCGGATGAGAGAGGTCGGGTCCTTGGCGTTCACGACGCTGTTGCCGGCAAGTGCGGGGAAGGTGTTGTCCCAGCCCGCGCCGCTCGAACGGTGGCAGGCGCTGCAGTTGTTGAGGTAGACCATCGAGCCGGGAAGTCCGTCCACCTGGCCGTCACGCAGCTTGCGGGCCTCGGAGGTGTCGTGCGCCGCGGCACGCAGCGCGGTCGGGGTGGCCGGGCCGGTCGCCGCGCCGGCCGCCGGGGCGCCCACCGATTGCAGGTAGACCGCAATCGCCTTCAGGTCCTCGGCCGTCATGTGCTGCGTGCTGTTCTCGACCACCTGCACCATGGGTCCGAAGGCGGCGGTCTGCGCGGTGCGGCCGGCCTGCAGGTACTCGACGATGTCCTGTGTGCTCCACTGCACGGCGCCGGGCCGGTCGGTGTGGCGCAGGGGCTGGGCGTACCAGCCGTCGACCAGCGCACCGGCCAGGAACTGGTCGCCGTCGCGTTCGCTGCCCGCCTTCACGCCGCCCAGGCGGCTGCGCGGCGTGTGGCAGTCGCCGCAGTGGCCGAAGCCCTGCACCAGGTAGGCGCCGCGGTTCCACTCGGCGCTCTGCGACGCCTGCGGCGCGTAGCGCGTGTCGTCGAGGTAGAGCCAGTTCCAGAACACCATCAGCCCGCGCATGCTGAAGGGGAAGGGCAGGTCGGTGGCCGGCGGCCGGGATGCGACCGGCTTCACCGCCTTTTGGAAGTAGGCGTACAGGGCCTGAACGTCCTCGTCGCTCGCGCGTGCGAAGGACGGGTACGGCATGGCCGGATAGAGATGGTGGCCGTCCGCCGCCACGCCTTCGCGCAGCGCGCGGGCGAAATCGGCCTGGCTGTAGGCGCCGATGCCGGCGTCGCGGTCGGGCGTGATGTTGGTGGAGACGATGGTGCCGAAGGGCGTCTTCATCGCCAGGCCGCCCGCGAAGGGCGCGCCGCCAGGCGCCGTGTGGCAGCTCACGCAGTCGGCCACGCGGGCCAGGTAGCGGCCGCGTTCCACCAGCGGGTCGGCGGCCGGGCCAGGCGCGCCGGCGGTGGCGGCCTGGGCCGGTGCGGCCGGAGCGGCCACCGCACCTGCCGAAGCGTCGGTACGCTGCGCGAACGTCCAGGCGCTCGCCAGCCCGAGGCAGGCCAGCAGCGCCGCACCCGCGGCCGTGCGAAGAGGCATGCGCCGGGACGCATTCGCGAGCGGCCGCCTCATGCCAGCGCTCCCGGCTGCTTCAGGTAGCGCTCGCGGATCGCCGCGGCCGCCCAGTAGGCGATGCCCGCGACCATGGCCGTGGGGTTGTAGCCGAAGTTCTGGGGGAACAGGCAGGCGCCCATCACGAACACGTTCGGCACGTCCCACACCTGCGCGTAGCGGTTCACCACGCTGGTCGACGGGTCGGTGCCCATCACCGCGCCGCCGGTGTTGTGCGTGGACTGGTAGGGTCGCGTGTCGTAGTGTGCACCGGGCTTCATGAAGTTCAGCGACATCTGCCTGGGTCCCATGGCCTTGGCGATCTGCTCGACCTTGGTGCCGATGAACTGCGTCATCGCGATGTCGTTGGGCTTCCAGTCGAAGGTCATGCGCAGCAGCGGCTGGCCGTAGGCGTCCTTGTAGGTCGGGTCCAGGTCCAGGTAGTTGTCGCGGTAGGCCATGACCGAGCCCTGGCTGCCCACGCTGGCCTGGAACAGGTAGCTCTCCTTCACCGCCTTCTTCCACGCCGCGCCCCATGTGGGCGCGCCGGGTGGCGTGGCCAGCTGCTGGATGGGCCGGCCACCCGTGTTGATGCAGTTGATGCTGGCGCCGCCCACGAAGCCCAGCGGCCCATGGTCGAAGTTGTCGCCGTCGAAGTCGTCGATGACGTGGCCGCTCGCGCCGGCACCCACGAAGGGGTTCATCGGCTGCGCCTTGTCGAAGATGAGGGTCGCCCCGCCGTTGAGCTGGTAGGCGTAGTTGCGGCCGACCGCGCCCTTGCCCGACACCGGGTCGTAGGGCTGGCCGATCTTCGACAGCAGGAGCAGCCGCACGTTGTGCATCTGGTAGGCGCACAGCACCACCAGGTCGGCCGGCTGCTCGATCTCGTTGCCCTGCGCGTCGATGTAGGTCACGCCGGTGGCCCGCTTGCCGTCAGGCGCCATGTTGACGCGGACCACGTGCGACCGCGTTCGCAACTCGAAGTTGGGCCGCTTCATGAGCATCGGCAGCAGCGTCGTCTGCGGCGAGGCCTTGGCATAGGTGTAGCAGCCGTAGCGCTCGCAGAAGCCGCAGAAGTTGCAGGGCCCGAGCTGCACGCCGTGCGGGTTGGTGTACGAGCGCGAGGCGTTGGCGGCAGCCTGCGGGAAGGGGTGGTAGCCGAGCTCGGCCGTGGCCTTGGCGAACAGCAGTGCACTGTTGGGCGAAGCCAGCGGCGGCAGGGGAAAGTCGCTGCGGCGCGCACCCTCGAACGGGTTGCCGCCGGCCTGGATCCGGCCGCCGAGGTTGCCGGCCTTGCCCGAGGTGCCGCAGATCTTCTCGAACTGCTCGAAGTGCGGCTCCAGTTCCTCGTAGCTCACGCCCCAGTCCTGGATCGTCATGCCCTCGGGGATGAAGTTCTTGCCGTAGCGCTCCTCGTAGGTGCTGCGCAGCCGCAGGTCGGCGGGCAGCGGGCGCCAGTGGTGGCCGTTCCAGTGCACGCCGGCGCCGCCGACGCCGTTGCCCAGCAGGAAGGACCCGTGCTGGCGGTAGGGCAGGGCGGTGTCGGCCGGCGTGTGGCGGATGGTGACCGTCTCGCGCGCCAGGTGCTGGAACAACTTGCCGCGGATGCCGTAGCTCAGCTCGTCGGTGATGCGCGGGTAGGCGAAGTCGGGGTTGGTATCGCGCGGCTCGCCGCGTTCGAGCGCCAGCACCTTCAGGCCGGCGGCGGTCAGTTCGGTGCCCATGATGGCGCCGGTCCAGCCGAAGCCGACCAACACGGCGTCGACCGGCGGTTTCTTCTGAGTGGCCATGCCGTCGCCCCTCAGCCTTGCGGCCCGGCAATGCTGACGGGCGGCAGCGGATAGCGCACCCCAGGACGCTGCACCCAGTCGAGGAAGTCGGCCCGGGCACCCGGGAAGCCGATCATGGCCCAGGCCGCGGCGTTCTTGTTGCCGCCGTGGATCGGGTCGCTGAAGTAGCCTTCCTTGGTGTTCTGCAGCAGGAAGCCGAAGAAATCCTGCGCGCCGAAACCTTCGAACTGGACGTCACCCTTGCTCATGGCCGTCAGCAGCTCGTCCTGCGCGGCGGCTTCGAGTTCGGCAAAGCGCTTGCCGCCCCGCTCCTTGCGGCAGTGCGCGTCGATGGCCGCGATGGCCGCGCGATACAGCTCGCGCGGCGGCATGCGGCCCTGGTAGCCGAAGAGGGGCGATGCGTCGGCGGCGAAGGGCCCCTGCATGTACCACAGCGCGCCATGGCCCCAGGCGCTTTCCATCTGGCGGTCGATGAACTCCGGCACGCCGGCTTCGATGGCGCCGGGGCCGGTGTCGTCGGAGGGAATCAGCCGCGCGACGGCGGCCCGCACGAAGGCCCATTCGTCGGCGTTGAAGTACGTGGGCGTATAGGGCGCCGCGGTCGCAGTGTTAGGGGGCGAGGTGCCGGTGTTCTGGGCGATCACCGTGCCGGCGCCGGCGAGCGTGACCGTGGCAGGGACGAGGACAAAGGACTGGCGCAGGAAACTGCGCCGTGCCGGGCGGGACGGCTCGTTCATCGCATTCTTCGTGGTGCCCGCGAGGCACCGGTGTTGTTGTGGTGCGGGCTTCGAGAATGCGCCGGCCGAGCGGCACGGGCCTGTAGGACGACTCCAACAGCGCGCCCTTCGGCGGTCAGGTGCGGCTCAGCATCGGCGCCCGAAGCGAGGGCGGACCCGAGTCTGATGAGGTGGTGCTTCGCATCCACCGCATGCCGGGCGCGAGCTGTTCGATCAGGCTTCATGCGTCGACAATGCGGCCCTCGACGTGTCGACGGATGCCATCCGGATTCCCCTTGACCACCACACTCACCAACCAGGAAATCTACGAGCGGATCTATGCTGCCATCAGCGAACGGCGCCTGCTGCCGGGCACCAAGCTGAGCGAGGAGCGGCTGGCCCAGACCTTCCGCACCCACCGCTCGCGCATCCGCGAGGTGCTGATGCGGCTGAGCCAGGAAATGGTGATCGAGCTGCATCCCAACCGCGGGGCCTTCGTGTCCTGCCCCACGCCGCGCGACCTGCAGGATGTGTTCGACATGCGACGCGCGCTCGAACGCGCCATCGTGGCGCAGCTCACCGAGCGCTACGGCGGGCAGCCGGTGGTCGCACTGCGCAGCCACATTCAGAGCGAGGACGAGGCGCGCGCCAGCGGCGACCGCGCCACGCTGGCCCGGCTCACGGGGGAGTTTCACGTGCGCCTGGCGGCCATCACCGAGAACCGCATGTTCAGCGACACGTTGCGCCGGCTGTCGGCGCTGACGAGCCTGGCCATCGCCCAGTACGACGCCCTGGCGACCAGCGCGTGCCCGCCGCACGAGCACGCGGATCTGGTCGCCGCCATCGAGCAGGGCGACGTGAAGCGGGCGGAGCGCCTGATGCTCGAGCACCTCAACCACGTGGAGCAGGGAATCCAGCAGCCGGCGTCGGAGCCAGCCGAGCTCGACTTCGACGAGATCTTCCAGCTCGCGCCGCGCAAGACCGCCGCGCCGGCCAGGCGCAGTTCGCGCAGCAAGCGCTGAACGCAGCCCAACGCCCGGACGCGGGGCAAATTGTCGTCAATTGGTGCACAGGATTGGCGCGCACATCCTGATCTCGACGATGTCAATGTGAACTCATTGTTTCCCGCTGCGTCGACCAGCGGGCGGCAGAGGCATTGGATCATCGGACCAAAGCCAATGAAATCAAGAGATTGACGGCATATCCGCGACGAAAATGTGACAAGTTTATGAATGAATTGTCGGCAATGGCCCGTTCCTTGCGTGGCGTGCCGGGTCACGGCAGGCGTCGGGAGGCCGTTGACGCAAGGGGCAGCGCCGGCTGTCTCCGGCACTTCCTACGTCCCGACGTCGACCCTGCGAAGGAACACGTCATGTCTCATAGCGACAACACGGGCCCTGACATTGAAGTCATCCCCAACGCCTCGCCCAAGCTCTACAACCACGAACTCGCGCCCCTCAAGGCCCAGACGTGGACGCGTTTCAACATCTTCTGCTACTGGATGTCCGACGTGCACAGCGTCGGTGGCTACATCTTCGCGGGCAGCCTGTTCGCGCTCGGCCTCACGAGCTGGCAGGTGCTGGTGTCTCTGCTCGCCGGCATCATGGTGGTGCAGCTGATCTGCAACCTCGTCGCGCGGCCGAGCCAGGCCCACGGCGTGCCCTACCCGGTGATGTGCCGCTCGGCGTTCGGCGTGCGGGGCGCCAACATCCCGGCCATCATTCGCGGGCTCATCGCGGTGGGGTGGTACGGCATCCAGACCTACCTCGCGTCGCACGCGCTGGTGGTGCTCATGCTGAAGTTCGCCCCCGGCGTGGCGCCGTACGCCGACGTCGCCCAACACGGCTTCGCCGGCCTCTCGACCGTCGGCTGGGTCGCCTTCATGGTCATGTGGGTGCTGCAGGCCATCGTGTTCTGGAACGGCATGGACACGATCCGCAAGTTCATCGATTTCGCCGGCCCCGCGGTCTATGTGGTGATGTTCGTGCTGGCCGCCTGGATGATCTACAAGTCGGGCTGGAGCGCGTTCACCCTCAAGCTCAGCGACAAGACGCTCACCGGCACGCAAGTGGTCACGACGATGATCACGGCCATGGCACTGGTGGCCGGCTACTACGCCGGGCCGGTGCTGAACTTCGGCGACTTCTCGCGCTACTGCAAGTCGTACGACGAGGTGAAGGCCGGCAACTTCCTGGGCCTGCCGCTGAACTACCTCGCCTTCGCGCTGGTCACGGTCGTCACGACCGCGGCCACGGTCCCGGTCTTCGGCGAACTCATCACCGACCCGGTCGAGATGGTGGGTCGCATGGATTCGGCCACGGCGGTGCTGATCGGTGCCGTGACCTTCGTGCTGGCCACCATCGGCATCAACATCGTCGCCAACTTCGTGCCGCCGGCCTTCGACTTCACGAACGTGGCGCCGAGCAAGATCAGCTGGCGCACCGGCGGCATGATCGCGGCGGTGGGCTCGGTCTTCGTGACGCCGTGGAACCTGTTCAAGAACCCGGAGATGATCCACTACACCATCGACATGCTGGCCTGCGCGATCGGGCCGCTGTACGGCATCCTGCTGGTGGACTACTACCTGGTGAAGCGCCGCGCCGTCACCGTGGCCGACTTCTACACCATGTCGCCGCAGGGCCGCTACTGGTATCGCAACGGCGTCAATCCCAAGGCCGTGATCGCGCTCATTCCCGCCTCGGTGATCGGCTTCGCCTGCAACATGATCCCGTCACTGGCTTCCATCTTCGCCAACTTCTCGATCTTCATCGCCGGCGGCATCGCAGGCGTCATCTACTGGGCGATCAACCGCCAGGCCATCGGCGCCGCCACCGCCGCCTACGCGACCGGCCGCACGGCGACCTGAGGCCGGAGCGCGCCCGCCGGGGAAGGCGGGGGACAATCGCCCCGCTTTCCGCCCGCGCCTGCCCATGCCCCACGTTGCCCACACGTCCCTCGTCGCCACCTGCGCCCGCGCCAGCCTCGAACTGCTCGAAGCCAACCTCACCCCCCACGGCATCCTCGCCGCGAGCCGCACCGAGGCCGCGGTGGCGCGGCGCTACACACGCATCTTCGGCCGCGACGCGGCGATCTGCGTGATGGCGATGTGCGGCAGCGGCGTGGCAGCACTGGAGCAGGGCGCGGTCGCCAGCCTCGACGCGCTGGCGGCGCAGCAGGCGGCCAACGGACAGATCCCGAAGTACGTCGATCCCGAAGGCCAGGACGCGGACTTCTGGTACCTCGGCTGCATCGACGCGACGCTGTGGTGGCTGATCGCGGTCGACCATGTGCGCACGCACGGCGCGGTGGGGGCCGCGCGCTGGTCGCACGAGGTGGCGCTGGCCATCCAGTGGCTGCTGGCGCAGGAGCACCAGCACTTCCGGCTGCTGCAGCAGAACGAGGCCAGCGACTGGGCCGACATCATGCCGCGCTCGGGCTACGTGCTCTACACCAACGCGCTGTGGGCCGAGGTCAAGCGGCGCTTCGCGCTCGCGCATGCCGACCAGACGCACCACCACTTCAACCACCTCTTCAACCCCTTCCAGCGCGACCTGCCCGAGTACCACCGTGCCCGGCTGCTGCGCCACTACGCGCGGCGCGGCCGCCGCGATCCGGGGCTGTACCTGAGCTTCGTCAACCTGTCCTTCGTCGGCGACGAGGGCGACGTTTTCGGCAACCTGCTGGCGGTGCTCGCGGACCTGGCGGACGAGTCGATGGCACACCGCATCGTCCGCACGATCGATGTGGCACGCGCGGCCGAGCCCTGGCCGGTGCGGGTCACGCTGCATCCGATGGCGCCCACCCACGCGCTGTGGCGCGCCTACATGGGGCGTCACCAGCAGAACCTCGTGCACCAGTACCACAACGGCGGGCTGTGGCCCTTCGTCGGCGGCTTCTGGGCCGTGGCGCTGGCGCGCCTCGGCCTGCGCGACCAGGCGCAGGCCGCGCTGCTGCGCCTGGCCCAGGCGAACGCGCACGGCGACTGGCGCTTCACCGAGTGGTTCCACGGCCGCACGCTGGCGCCCATGGGCATGGCGGGACAGAGCTGGAACGCGGCGACCTTCCTGCTGGCGCAGCGCGCGCTCGACGGCGCGCCAGCGGGCTGGTAGCGCGCGGCGGGCCCGAAATCGCAAAGCGCAATCAGGCTGCAGCGCCCGCCAGACGGGCGTTGGCGTCAAACTCGTCACAAACGTGACGATCTCGTTCTCGGCCTTCAGGCCTAGGCCGGACGGGGGTGTCCGGGGCTGACTTTCGTCACTTCCGCCCGCCATGGCGCCGGCCTAAGATGCCCGCGCCATGGCCGCCGTCCACCCCTCGCCGCCGCAGGCCGCGCCGCCGCCCGGCGAGGCCGATCCCGCGGTGCCGGCGCGCGGCATCCTCGTGGTGGACGACCACGAACTCGTGCGGCTGGGCCTGCGTGCGCTGCTGCTCATGCAGACGCGCAGCGTACCGGTGTACGAGGCGCGCAGCCTGGCCGATGCGCTCGCGCTGTACGGCAGCCATGCGGCGTCGCTGCACCTGGTGCTGCTGGACCTGGAGCTGCCCGATGCGCAGGGGCTGGACACGCTGGTGCGCTTCCGCCGTGCGTTTCCCGCATCGAGGGTCATCGTGCTGTCGGGCACCGGCAACCCGGTGCTGATGCAGGGCGCACTCACGCTCGGGGCGATGGCCTTCCTGCCCAAGTCCGGCCACCTGGGCGAGGTGCTGCGCTACGTGCAGGAGCGCGACCTCGGTGCCCTGCCGCCGCCCGCGCCCCCGACAGCGCCGGCAACGGCCCGCGAGACGCAGGCCCAGCCCGACCCGCAGCTGCAGCAGCTCACGCCGCGCCAGGTGGAGATCCTCGACTGGCTGCTGGCCGGCAAGTCGAACCGAGAAATCGCGCAGCTGTCCTTCCTGAGCGAAGGCACGGTCAAGAACCACGTGTCGACCCTGCTGCTGCAGTTCGGCATGCGCTCACGCGCGCAACTGATCAGCGCAATGAAATGAGGCACCCCCCATGCCGCTTCGCGGCTCCCCCCTCTCCTGCGGGAGGGGGGCGCACCCGGCGGCCTGGCCGAGCCGGTGCCGCGGGTGCCCTGAAGGCGTCGCTCCGCTCGCCGGTGGTGTGGCATGGTTGAGCCGTTGCCGGACCTCGGGCAGCGGATCCTGCGCGAGCAGGTGGCCGCGGTGCATGCCAACGCGCCGGCGGCGTACCTGGCCGATTCGCTGACGGCGCTGATCCTCAGCCTCGGCCTCTTCCTGTCCACCGGCCGCTGGCAGGTGCTGCTGTGGCTGTCGATGCACCTGGCGATGACGCTGCGGCGTGCCTACCGCCGCTACGAGCGTGCGCCGGACGCGGCGGAGCATCCGGAACGCTGGGCGCGCTTCAACGCGCGCAACGTGCTGCTGCGGTCCTGCGTGTGGGCGCTGGCGCCATGGCTGTGCATCCCGCCGGGCGATGAGCTCGGGCCCTGGGTGCTGCTGATCGTGATGATGATGGGCGGCTGCGCGGGCGGCGCGCTGTCGCTGGCCGTGCTCAAGCGCAACATCCCGCGCTTCGTCGTGCCGAGCATGGGCAGCCTCACGCTTGCGCTGGCCTGGGGCGGCGACAGTGCGCACCTGTTCCTGGCCGCAGGCTGCCTGCTGTACATGGGCGTGATGATCATCTTCGCCCTGCAGCACCACCGGCTGCTCACCGCGTCGCTGACCATGCGCTTCGAGAAGGAGGCGCTGGCCGAACAGCTGAGCCAGCAGATCGCCGCCACGCAGCGCGCCAGCGCCGAGAAGACGCGCTTCCTGGCCGCAGCCAGCCACGACCTGCGCCAGCCGCTGCATGCCATCGTGCTGTTCGGCGCCGTGCTCGAGAAGCAGCTGCAGGGCCGCGAGGAATGGGACCACGCCGCACGGCTCATGGACGCCGTCGGCGCGCTGGGCGAATCGCTCGACACGCTGCTCGACATCTCTCGCCTGGATGCCGGCGAGGTGGCGCCGCAGCTGCAGCCGGTGGCGCTCAACCCGCTGTTCCTGGCGCTCAACAACGTCTTCGCTGCCCAGGCGGCCGAGCGCGAGCTCCAGCTGCGCCTGCGCGCCACGCCCTGCTGGGTGATGAGCGATCCGCAGTTGCTGCAGCGTCTGCTGTCCAACCTGGTGGACAACGCGCTGAAGTACACGCGCCGCGGCGGCGTGGTGGTGGCGGCGCGGGTGCGCGGCCCGGCGGTGTGGATCGACGTGTGCGATACCGGCATCGGCATCTCCGACGAGCACCTGGGCGCGATCTTCGACGAGTTCTACCAGGTCGGCAATCCGGGCCGCGACCGCGCCCTGGGCCTGGGCATCGGCCTGTCGATCGTGCGGCGCCTGGCGGGCCTGCTGCAGCATCCGCTGCAGGTGCATTCGCGCCCGGGGCGCGGCAGCCGGTTTCGCGTGGTGCTGCCCGAGGTGTCGGCCCGCGCCAGCATGCCGCCCGCCGCGCGGCCGGCGACGACGCTGGCGCTGCCGCGCCGGGTGCTGGTGATCGACGACGAGACCGCCATCCGCCAGGCCGTGGCCGGCCTGCTGCACGCGCATGGCGTGGCCGTGGACGCCGTGCCCGGCGAGGCCGAGGCCGACGCCCTTCTGGCTCAGGCGCAGCACGGCGAGCGGCCCGTCGAGGCGCTGCTGTGCGACGTGCGGCTGGCCGACGGTGCCGACGGCCTGGCCGCCGCACAGCGCCTGCGTGCGCGCCATGGCACCGGCCTGCATGTGCTGCTCATCACCGGCGAGACGGCACCGCAGCGCCTGGCGCAGATGCGCGACACCGGGCTGCCCGTGCTGCTCAAGCCCGTGGCAGCAGATCGGCTGCTGCAGGCGCTGGGCGGATGGGCGCGGCCCGGTGCGGTGCAGGTCCACACCCGCCCCGGCGCACTCTGAGCGCTTCTTGCGAAGGTGACCTTCGGCACTGGGCGCGGCCAGAGCCGCCGCCTACCGTGCGTGCCTTCCCATTCAACGGCATCGAGAAGGACGCTTCACCATGAACAACGAACGTTCCGCGCGCACCGACTGGCGCGTACCGGCCGCCCTGGTGGCGGCGAACCTGCTGCTGGCCAGCTGCGGGGGCGGGGGAGGCGGGGGCGGCTTCACGCTGTTCCCGGTGCCGGCTCCGGCGCCCGCACCGGCACCGGCACCGGCTCCCGCGCCTGCCCCGGCGCCCGCGCCAGCGCCAGCGCCAGCGCCAGCGCCTGTGGCTCCACCGACCATCACCACCCAGCCCTCGAGCAGCACCGTCGGCCAGGGCGTGCCGGCGCGGCTGGAGGTGCAGGCCGACCATGCCACCGCCTACCAGTGGCAGCGCAGCACCGATGGCGGCGCCACCTGGACCGACATCGCCGGCGCCACCTCGGCGAGCTACACCACGCCCGCAACGCAGCTCGCCGACAGCGGCCAGCAGCTGCGCGTGCAGGTCGCCGGCACGGACGGCAGCGTGACCAGCAGCGTTGCCACCGTGACCGTCAAGGCCTGGGTGGCCACAGTGCTGGCCACCACCGGCGTGACCTACAGCCGCCCCTACCAGCTGGCGCTGGATGCCAGCGGCGCGCAGCTCTACGTGGCCATGGGCAACAATGGCTCCGTGTACCGGATCGACACCGCCAGCGGCAGTGGTACGCAGGTGGCATCCGGCACGGTCTTCAACAGCCCCTTCGGCCTGGCGCTGGCCGGCGACGGCACGCTGTATGTGAGCGAGCAGAACCGCATCAGCAAGGTCGCGCCCGGTGCTACCACGGCCACCCCCTGGGTGGGCGCCTACGCCAGCGGCTATGCCGACAGCCCGGCTACGCCGAGCTTCAACACCCCGGCCAGCATCGCGCTCGACGCCAACGGCAACCTGTTCGTGGCCGATCTCGAGAACAAGCGGGTGCGCAAGGTCGCCGCCGACGGCACCACCAGCACGCTGGCCGGCGACGGCACCCAGGCCTACCGCGACGGCGTCGGTACGGCCGCGCAGCTGGCACGGCCGCAGGGCCTGGTGCTCAGCCGCGACGGCAGCACCCTCTACGACTCCGACACCGACAGCCCCTGCCTGCGCAAGATCGACGTGGCCAGCGCCACGGTCAGCACGGTGCTGGGCGACTGCGCCGGCGGCAATGCGGGCGCCGGCGTGGTCGACGGCACGGCTGCCACGCCGGCCAAGCTTGGCTACGCCTACGGCCTGGCCACGGATGCGCGCAACAACGTCTTCCTGACCCAGGCTTGGGACGGCGTGGCGCGCGTCGTCACGCCGGCCGGCGAGGTCAGCACCCTTCGCGACGGTACGGGCACCGCGCTGTCCTTCAACTTCCCGATCGGCATCGCAGCCGCGCCGGACGGCGCGGTGTACGTGGGCGCCTCCAACGGCAACCAGATCTACCGGCTCACATTGGCACCCTGAGCGACCGCCCGCCCGCCGGCGCCGCAATCCCGCAGGGGCGCGGGGGATTTGCGTGGTGCCGGCGGGTTGCGCCCGCATGATGCGCGGCACGTTCCACTCCAACCCCCCGCCATGGCCAGTCTCCAAGCACTCTTCTCCGATCCCACCGCCTGGGCGGCCCTGTTCGCGCTGGTGGTCATGGAGGTGGTGCTGGGGATCGACAACCTGATCTTCATCTCGATCCTGTCGAACAAGCTGCCCGAGTCGCAACGCGCGCGGGCGCGGCGCATCGGCATCGGCCTGGCGCTGGTCATGAGGCTGGCGCTGCTGTCGATGATCGCCTGGCTGGTCGGCCTCACGGCGCCCGTCATCGACCTCGGCTGGACCGGCCCGCTGGTCGACGGCAAGCCCAGCTTCGAGACGCAGTTCTCCTGGCGCGACCTGATCCTCGTCGCCGGCGGCCTGTTCCTCATCTGGAAGGCCACCAAGGAGATCCACCACCACATCGACCCGGTGCCCGACGAGGGTGTGTTCGACACCAAGAAGCCGGCTGCGAGCATCGGCTTCTCGGCCGTGATCGTGCAGATCATCCTGCTCGACATGGTGTTCTCGGTCGACTCGATCCTCACCGCCGTGGGCATGACCGACAACCTAGCCGTCATGGTGATCGCCGTGCTGGTGGCCGTGGGCGTGATGCTCGTTGCCGCCGACCCGCTGGCCAACTTCATCAATCGCAATCCCACGGTCGTCATGCTGGCGCTGGGCTTCCTGCTCATGATCGGCGCGGTGCTGATTGCCGACGGCTTCGGGGTGCATGTGCCCAAGGGCTACATCTACGCGGCGATGGCTTTCTCGACGCTGGTCGAGGTGCTGAACATGCTGTCACGCCGATCGAAGAAGCGCCAGGCTGGCGGCTGAGCGCGGGCGCGCGCGCCGTACGATGGCGCGCCCGCCCACCGACCCGCGCCCGCCCAGGACTGCGCCAGGCCATGCCCAGGAACTACTCGAGGCGGATGTTCGATCGCTGCACCACCGCCTTCCACTTCGCCGACTCGCTCGCCATGAACCGACGCATGTCCTCGGGGGTGCTTCCCCAGGGCTCGATGTCGAACTCAAGAAGCCGCCGCCGCGTTTCAGGGTCTTTCACGCTTGACGCAACGGCTTTCGAAAGTCGCCCTGTGATGGTCGCATCCGTGGACCTGGGCGCCACCAGGCCAAACCACACGAGGATTTCGGTGTCCTTGAGTCCGGCTTCCGCGAGGGTCGGCACCTCAGGGAACAGCGCGCTGCGCTGCGCGCCTGTCACCGCCAGCGCCCGGATCGTGCCCGCCCGGGCGTGCTGAACGGCGGTGGTGGTGTTGTCGAACATCACCGGGATGCGGCCGGACAGGAGGTCGGTGTAGGCCGGCGCGGTACCTCGATAGGGAACATGAAGCATCTCGGTCCCGGTGCGGTACTTGAACAGCTCACCTGCCAGATGAAGGGGCGAGCCCGCACCTGCGGAGGCGTAAGAGTACCTGTCTGGCGACGTGCGCAGCAATTGCACCAGTTCCGCCACGTTCCTGGCGGGCACCTTGCTGTTCACGACCAGCACCAGCGATGAACTGCCAATCACGCTGATCGGCTCGAAGTCGCGCTGCGGGTCGTAGCGCAGGTTGGGATAGACGCTCTGGTTGATCGCCAGGCTGGCCGTGTTGCCCAGCAGAAGCGTGTACCCATCGGCCCTGGCGACTGCCACCGCCTGCGCACCGACGGAGCCCGCCGCGCCACCTGCGCGGTTGTCGACCACGAAGCTGCCGCCCGTCTGTTCGCCGAGACTCTGGGCGATCATGCGTGCGAGCAGATCGTTGGTGCCGCCGGGCGGAAACGGCACCACGATCTGCACGGGCCTGGACGGATAGCTTTCGGCGCGTACGGCCGCGTCGAAGGCCGAGCATGCGCCAAGCGCTCCTGCCTGGAGGAAGTTGCGCCGGTTCATGTCGAATGCGCCACTTCGGCAATGTCCAGGCCGAGCACCTGCGCAGCGTTCTTCCAGGCGAGCTTCCGGCGCAGGGCGTGGGGCAGATCGAGGGCGTCGAAGAACCGGGTGCCGACCGCGTTGGACTCGTAGGGCCAGTCCACCGAGAAGAGGATGTTGTCCTCGCCCATGACGTCGAGCGCGCACCGGAAAGCCGGTGCGGAGAAAGCACCGCTCGTGGTGATCACGAGGTTCTCGCGGAAGCAGTCGCGGGGGCGCTTCCTGAGGCCACGGCGGCTGACCACGTAGGGCGTGTGATCCACCATCCGATCGAAACCGAAGGGCAGGCCCTCGCCCAGGTGCCCCAGGATGATCCGCAGTCGCGGAAATTCGTCGAAGACGCCGCCGAAGAGCATCCGCAGGAAATGCATGCTCGCATCCATCGCGAAGCCCCAGGCCGGGCGGGCCAGGTCCTCGTAGCCGTTGAAGTAGCTTCCCATCAGCCCGGGGTGGGGTGCGCCGGGATGCAGGTAGATGGGCACGTCACGCGCCTGCGCCAGCTCGAACAACGGCCAGAAGCGCTTGTCGTCGAGAAAGCTGCCGCTCGTATGCCCGTTGATCATTGCGCCGACAAATCCCTGGTCGAGCCGGGCCTCGAACTCCGAGAGGGCCGCGGGCATCTCCGCGGTGGGCAGGGCGGCGAACGCGCGGAAGCGCTCGGGGTGCGCGGCCACCGCAGCGCCCATCCGGTCGTTCGCGTCCCTGGCCATGGAGATTGCGAGGTCGCCGCGAAATGCCTGGCACCCGGGTGTCGTCAGCGACAGGACCTGCAGGCTGATTCCCGTCGCATCCATGTTGGCAAGGCGGCTTTGGCCAAGGTCGAGCAATTCCTTCTCGATGTCATGGCCCACGTGGGCACTGCGTGCGGCGTACCAGGTCTGGCGTACCGGATCGAACGATGCTTCCTTGTGCATGGGGGTCGTGATGTGCTCTTCGAGCGTGATGAGTCTCATGTGCTTGTCTCCTGTGGCGCGCCATTGGGCCGCGCGGAGCAAAGGCGGTAAAGTTCAATTTCCTGAATGTTTCTTCAAGAACATTGATGACAAGAATCAAGCCACGGCAACTCAGCTGTTTTCTTGAGGTGTTCCACCGAAGAAAGATTGCCCTGGCCGCCGAGCAGTTGCACATGACGCAGTCGGCGGTCAGCATGAGCCTCAAGCAGTTGGAGGAATCGGTCGGCGCACCGCTGTTCGACCGAACCACGCGTTCGCTGGTGCCAACTCTCGCGGCGGTCGAGCTTGCGCCGATTGCCGAACGCATGCTTCGGGACGGCCGGCACATGGAAAACATGTTCCGGCACGCCAATGCGCGTGGTGGCAGGCTCTCCATCGTGACGACGCCCACGCTGGCGCAGACGCTTCTGCCGAGCCTCATTGCAGGCTTCGTTGCGGCGCACAAGGATGTCCATGTCGATGTCATCGACGTGACGCCCGAGCAGTTCACCGCGACGCTGGCTTCGGGCCAGGCCGACATTGGCTTCGGGTTCCTCGGCCGCGACGACACGGAATTGAAGCAGCACCGCGTGCTGGAAGACCAGCTGTGCCTTGTCATGCCTTCGGCGAAGCCCAGCCTCCAAGCCGATCATGTGAGCTGGAAGCGCCTGAAGGACATTCCAGTGGCGCTCACTCGCCCCGGTTATGGCATCAGGGAGATCATCGACAAGACGACGCTTGCCGCCGGCATTTCGCTGCAGGTTTCCCATGAGGTCGGTCTCCTGACGACTGCCCTGGCTTTGACTTCCCAGGGTGTTACCAGCACGATCGCCCCGCGCCAGATCGCATGCGAACCCTACTTCTCAGGGCTCTCGGTGTGCCGCATCCGGGCGCCGGTGGTGCGCCGGGATGTGAGTGTCGTGTTCCAGGCGCACCGCACGCCTTCGATGGCCGCACGGCGATTTCTCGACTTCGCAAGCGAGTTCGCAAGAACTCCGCGTGCAGAGCGCGCTGGTTGAGTGGAGTGTCCGCAGTCGCTGCGTTCGGCTTTTTGCGTACTGATCGCTTCGAGTGCGAACCAAGGGCTGGAAAGAGCGACGCTTATGCCGAATCGAGCAATTCGCGCGGCACTCCCCGGCACGATGAGCCGCCGCGACTTCGGCGGCCCGGGCGCTAGCGCCGGCTTGATCCAACCACCGAACCCCGGTGCTCGTAGCGCAGGTCCACGCGTTCCCGCCGGGCCGGGAGCGAGGGCTCGTTGATGCGGCTGAGCACGAGCGACACGAGATGGCGTGCGGCCACCTGCATGTCGATCGTGAGAACGGAGACGGCGGGATCGTGCTCGCGCGCGAACGGGGTGTCGCCGATGGCGATGATGGAAATGTCTTCCGGCATCCGCAAGCCGCGCGCTGCCACCGCGCGCAAGGCGCTGGTGAGCATGTGCGTGCCCTGGACGATGAGCGCCGTGGGTGAGTGGGGCCGGGCCAGCAGCCCGCTGATTTCGGCGAACGCCGAGGCGGTGACGTTCTCGGCCTGCACCACGAGGTCCGGCACGGCCAGGCCCGCACCGGTGAACGCGGCTCGGTAGCCCTGGATTCTTCGCCTGACCGGGCGCGTGTCCCCTTGCCAAACGGCCAGCGCGATGCGCCTGTGTCCGAACTGCATGAGCCGCTCGACCGCCCCGCGGACCCCTGCGGCGTGGTCGATGAGCACGCTGTCGTGCTGGCCGGGAAGTTCCCGGTCGAAGATGACGGCGGGCATGGGCAGCGCCTTCAGGGCGTCGGCCAGCCTGGCGCTGCGCTCGTTGCCCGGCGCCAGGATCACACCATCCATGCCGCGGTGCGTGAACATCGAAAGGGCCCGAACTTCGCGATCCTCGTCGTTCGCGCCATTGGCCAGCAGCGGCAGGTAGCCCACCCCCAGCAATTCGTCCTCGAGCGCGCGGAACACCTGGGCATAGAGCGGATTGGCGATGTCCGGCAACAGGCAGCCCAGCGTGCGGCTGAGGCGTGATCGCAGCGACTGCGCTGCGTGATTGGGCCGGTAACCGAGCTGGGCAGCGGCCTGCTCGACCTTCTGCTGCACAGCTTGTGACGCGCCTGCGCCGTTGATCGCACGCGATGCGCTGCCCAGCGACACGCCGGCCAGGCGCGCCACGTCGCGCAGGTCGACCTTGGCCTTGTTGGACGTCATTTGGGTTCGTTTCCAGTTCGCTCGGTGTTGGGGCTGAATCCTAGGTGACACGAGGCAAGGGTAACCACCATGTCGGAAACGTTTCCAGTTTACGAGCATCAGCGTATTCGACAACACCGGCGAGAGCAGCGACACCGCCCGCCGCAGGAGACACGACCCATGCCGACAGCCATCGACCCGGGAGCCCAGCTCTTTCCTGAAGCGCTCGGCCAGCTCCGGCCTTCCGCCGGGCGCCTCGAGGGGCGCAGGATCCTCGTGGTCGGAGCGGGGCAGCGGGAGATCGACGACCCCCAACCGCCCGTCGGCAACGGTCGGGCGATCTCGATCCTGTTCGCCCACGAGGGTGCGACGCTGACCTGCGTCGACATCAACGCCGGCGCTCTTGCGACCACCTGCGAGCTGGTGCGGCGTGCGGGCGGCACGGCGCATGCCGAGGTGGGCGATGTGGCGGATGCAGATGCGATTCCCCGCCTCGTTCAGGCGGCCTGCGACAGGATGGGCGGCCTGGACGGCCTCGTGATGGTGGTGGGCGTCGCCAGCGGCCTGTCGCTGGACCTGCAGAACGCCGAAGCCTGGGATCGTGAGCACGCGACCAACGTGCGGTCCTGCATGCTGTTCGGCCAGCAGGCCTTGAGGCACATGGCACCGGGCGGCTCGATCGTGCTCCTGTCGTCGATCGCGGCGCTGCGCAATTCCAGCCGCAATCCCGCCTACGAGACGACCAAGGCGGCGCAGGTGGCGCTGGCCCGGTCCATCGCGATGGCGGGGCAGGACAAGGGCGTGCGCTGCAACAGCCTTCTGCCGGGCTTGATGGACACGCCCATCGGCCGCGCCGCAACGAAGAGGCGGGCGGACCGGCTCGCCATGTCGCTTCCCTTCGCACGACAGGGCACCGGCTGGGAAGTCGCCCATGCCGCGCTCTTCCTGGTGTCGAACGAGTCGTCCTATGTCAACGCGCACGCCCTGGTGGTCGACGGCGGCCTGACCGGCGGTATCGCCCGTACCTAGGCGCCGACATGCCGGTCCCTTCCATCGCCCGTCGACATCTTCTGGCGGCCGGAGTGTTGCAGGCGCTCGGGCTGCGCGGCGCCTTCGCCGCTTCCGAGAGCTACCCGGACCGGCCCCTGCGGATGATCGTCGGGTTCCCTGCCGGTGGCTCGGCCGACCAGTCCGCAAGGCGCCTGGCCGACCAGTTGGGCCGGCAACTGGGCAAGCCCGTGGTCGTCGACAACCGGCCCGGCGCGTCCGGGAACATCGCTGCGGCCGCAGCGGCCCGCAGCGCGCCCGACGGCTACACGCTGTTCTACGGCAGCAACGCGACGCATGCCATGAACGTCAGCCTGTATCCCAGGCTCGACTACGACCCGGTGAAGGACTTCGCGCCCATCGCGCTCGACGGCAAGGTCTACAACGTCCTGTGCGTGCATCCCGACTTCGCGGCCACGGACCTGCAGGGGCTTGTTGCGTTGACCAGGAAGGCGCCCGACAGCATCCCCGTGGCCACGCCAGGCAACGCCACCAGCGGCCACCTGTCCCTGGTCCTGATGCAACAGGCGGCGAGCGTGCGCTTCGTCCATGTGCCGTACAAGGGCAGCGCGCCTGCTGCCACCGACGTGCTGGGTGGCCAGGTGCCGGCCCTGTTCGACAACGTCGCAGGGACGCTGGCGCACATCCGTGCCGGCAAGCTGCGCCCGCTGGCCGTCACGGCGCGCCAACGGTTGCCGCTGCTGCCGGATGTCCCCACCTTCGAGGAACTCGGGCTGCGCGGTTGCGAGGTTGCCGCGTGGGGCGCGCTGTGGGCGCCGGCGGGCACGCCGCCGGCCATCCTGCAACGGCTCAACGTCGAGATGAACCGGGCACTCGCCACGCCGGCGGTGGCCGACCGGATGCGCGAGCTGTCCGTGGAACCGCAAGGCGGCAGCGCCGAGGCCTTGGCGGCGTTCGCATCCGAAGAAACCCTCCGCTGGCGCGATGTCATTCGCAAGGCCGGCATTCATCTGGACTGACCTCATGGCACGCCTTCCATACTTCGACCTCACCCAAGCCTCGCCCGCGATCCGCGACCTGCTCAAGGACCGGCCGCCGCTGAACATCTATCGGATGGTGGCCCACGGCGGCGCCGCTGCAGAGGGCTTCCTGACGCTGGGAACGGCGATTCTTCGCCGTTCCTCCCTCAGCCCGGTCCTGCGCGAGCTGGTCATCCTCCGCGTGGGCGTGCTCTGTGGCTCGAGCTACGAGCTGACCCAGCACCGGCGCGTGGCGGCCCAGGTGGGCGTGCCGGCCGCGAAGATCGCCGCCGCGCTGGATGCGCCCGCAGGCAGCTTGCGGGCCGACGCCTTCGACGACCTCGAAGCGCTCGTGCTGCGCTTCACCGAGGCCGTGGTCCTGCACTGCAAGGCACCGCCGCCGCTGACCGACGAGCTGGCCGGCCGGGTCACCAAGCAGCAGATGCTGGAGATCACGATGACGATCGGCTACTACATGCTGGTGTGCCGGCTGCTCGAGACCTTCGAGGTGGACCTCGAAGCGGCCGACGTGCTCGCCGATGTCGAGCGCTGGCCCAACGTCTTTGCCGAATCTCAACCTTCCCGGAGCTGAGTCCCCATGATGAACCGACGCAACTTCTCACTGGCCGCGGGCGCCGCGGTGCTCGCACCCCTGGCGCGGGCGCAGTCGTACCCGCAGTCGCCCGTCACGCTCGTCGTGCCTTTCTCCGCGGGCAGCGTGGTCGACCAGCAGGCACGGGTGATCGCGCGCGTCCTGAGCACGAAGCTTGGACAGCCGATCGTCATCGACAACCGGGCGGGCGTGGCCGGGTCGCTGGGCGCCGAAGTGGTCGCGCGGGCTGCGCCCGACGGCTACACGCTCCTGGTCGGCACCCAGGGGACGCAGGGCACCAACAGCGCGCTCTACAAGACGGTACGCTATGACCCGGTGAAGGACTTCGTGGCGATCCACGGCCTGTCCGGCAATTCGAACGTGCTGGTCGTCAACCCGAACCTGAAGATCCGCTCGGTGGCCGATCTTGTGGCGTACGGCAAGAGCAATCCCGGAAAGCTCAATTTCGGCTCGGGTGGCAACGGAACCTCGGGTCACCTCTGCCTGGAATTGCTTCAGAACCAGACCGGCGCTCGGTTCACGCACATTCCCTACAAGTCGAGCTCCGCGGCACTCGTGGACCTCGTGGCCGGCAATCTGGACGCGATGTTCGACTTCGTCCAGACCTCGGCGCCGCAGATCCGCAGCGGGAAGATCGCAGCGCTGGCCGTGACCCGGTCCAAGCGGATGCCGACGTTGCCAGAGGTGCCGACGATGGCGGAAGCCGGATACCCCGGTGTGGAGGCCTTGAGCTGGGGCGGCCTTTTCGCCCCCGCCAGGACGCCTGCGGCCATCGTCCAACAGTTGTCCGACGCGGTCGACGAGACGCTTAAGTCCCCGGAGGTCAAGCGCAGCCTGGAATCGGTCGAGAGCTTCACCATCGACATGCCGCACGCGGAGTTCCAGCGCTACGTCGCGGCGGAGGCCAAGAAGTGGACCACGGTGCTGCGCGAATCCGGGATCACGCTGGAATGAGCGCGCCTGCGGCAGCCGCGATCACCGGCGCGGGCAGCGGCATCGGGCGCGAACTCGCCCTGGCCTGTGCCCGCGAGGGCATGGCGGTGGCATTGACCGACATCGAGCCGGCCGCCCTGGCGCAGACGGCCATGATGGCCGAGTCGCTCGGTGTCGACGTGATGGCGCGCGCGGGCGACGTCGGCCAGGCCGACCAGGTCGAAGCCTTCGCCAGCGAGTGCGAGGCGCGCTTCGGCGGGGTGGATTGGCTGTTCAACAACGCCGGGGTCGCGGTGCTTGGCCCTGCATGGTCGGCCACCGACGAGGACTGGCAATGGCTGTGGAGCGTCAACGTCCGAGGGGTGGCCAACGGGGTGCGCAGCTTCGTACCCCGCATGCTGGCCCGCAGGACCCGCGCGCACGTCGTCAACACCGCGTCGGCCGCAGGGCTGGCCACGCTGGCCGGGTCTTCGGTCTACAGCGCGACCAAGCATGCGGTGGTCGCCTTCAGCGAATGCCTGGCACGCGACCTCGAGCAGGCCGGCGCGGACATCGGCGTGTCGGTGCTCTGCCCCTCACTGCTTCCGACCGGGATCCATCAGTCCGGGCGCAACCGGCCGTTCGAATTGGCGAATACCGTGTCGCCGGCTTCGGCCTACGGCGAGCGCGTACGCCTGGGCATGGCCGCGTCGCCGATCGACGCCACGGACGTGGCGGCAATGACCCTCGACGCCATCCGGGCGCGACGCTTCTACGTGGTGCCCCATGTGCAGACCGGCGACTCGGTTCGTCGGCGCATGCACGCCATCCTCGACGACCACCGGGCGCTGCATCCGGACGCGGCGGCATCACCGCTGCCTTCACCACCGAACAAGGAATGACATGGCTGCATCCGAACCCGCGTCCAGCGCAGAACTCGCTGCCCGGATGAAATCGCTGCTGGAGCGCGTCGACCGCCTCGAGAGCATGGAGGCCATCCGCACGCTGCGCGCCCGCTACCACGAGCTCGTGAACGAGGACGAAGGAACGCGTCTGTACGAGCTCTTTGCGCCGGACGCCTCGGTGGTCTACAACGGTCGGCCGGAGGTGCGGGGACGCGAGGCGATCCGCCGCTTCTTCGAAACTTTCCCGGTGCAGCATGCACGCCAGTTCATGCACCAGCACGAGATCCAGCTGGAGGGCGAGCGGGCGACGGGCCACTGCTACCTCGATGGCCGGCCCGTGAGCCAGGGCAAGAGCCTCTACGTGGTGGGCCGCTTCGACGACGAGTACGTGCGGCTGGAGGGGCGATGGTTGTTCCAGCGTGTGGTGCTCACCGTCCACTACATGATCGAGGCGGCGGAGCGCTGGGACCACCTGTTGCCCATGCGCAAGGCGGAGGCCACGCGATGAGCCTGGCCGAGCTGTTCGACCTGCGGGAACGCACGGTGCTCGTGACCGGCGCGGCCAGTGGTCTGGGGCTGGCGGTGGCCGAAACCATGCTGGAAGCCGGCGCCTGCACCGTGCTTGCCGACGCCGACGAGGTGGCGCTCGCCGGCGAGGTGGAGCGTCTGCGCGCCCTTCATCCCCTCGCGGAAGGCCTGGTCCTTGATGTGTCGCATGCCGATGCCGTGGACGCCGCTGTCGACGGTATCGTCGTCCGGCACGGTGGCCTGGATTGCGTGTTCGCCAACGCGGGCATCAGCGCCGGAAGGGGTTTCGTGGTCGAGGCCGGGCAGCTGGAGAACATCGACCTGGCGCACTGGAGCCACGTCCTGCGGATCAATCTCGATGGCGTGATGGCCACGGTCCGCGCGGCCGCCCGGCACATGAAGCCCCGCCGTGCGGGCCGCATCGTCGTGACATCGTCGATCGCCGGCATGCGTGCCGAACCCCTGTCGGGCTACGCCTATGTGACCTCGAAAGCCGCAGTCAACAACCTGGTGCGCCAGGCAGCCATGGAACTGGCACCGTACAACGTCCTGGTGAACGCGATTGCGCCGGGCCCCTTCGCGACCGGCATCAACGGCGGGCGGCTGCGCCTGCCCGAGTCGGCGGAACGGATGCGCACGCACATCCCGCTCGGCCGCATCGCCGACACCTCGGAGATCAAGGGGCTGGCCCTGTTGCTGGCTTCCTCTGCATCGAGCTACATGACGGGGGCGATCATCCCGGTGGACGGCGGCGCCTCCGCGCGTTGAGCTGCTGCCTCGGCGGCAGTCTTCACGGCGCCGAGCCCGAGACGCGGTGCGTGCTCCAGATGTCGGCTCACTGCTGCCTGGGTGCGGCGACGCCGCGCCGCTTCGACCGAGATGCGCCCGAGACCGAAATTGCCGGGCCTCATCCTGTCCGCAACCCACATGGCCGCGATGTGTTGCTGGTCGCCGCGTGTGGCGGCGGTGGTGGCGGCGCAGGCGGTCGCCGATCTTGCCGCACCCATCTCCGAAACGTCGGAGCGGCTGAAGGCGCTTCTCGGCGATGCGGGCCACGCGCTGGAGGCGGAGCCGGCCGCTGCTGTCGACGCCGATGCCGCGTCGCAGCTGGAAGGCTTCTTTGCCCCGTTGACGCAGTCGCTGCAGAACGCCGGCATGATGCAGGAGGAGCT
The DNA here is from genome assembly GCA_005503065.1 of Comamonadaceae bacterium ALPHA2B. Taxonomy (GTDB): domain Bacteria; phylum Pseudomonadota; class Gammaproteobacteria; order Burkholderiales; family Burkholderiaceae_C; genus Xenophilus. The sequence goes on along the minus strand of SCOE01000011.1, from coordinate 69,492 downwards.
CGACGAACTGCTCGGCGCGGCCGACGTGGCGCCCACGGCATTGCCCTGCACGCGGCGCTGGACGACGCCGAAGTGATGGCCATGCCGCAGCTCAACCATGCATCGCTCGGCATCGCGAACGGCGTGCTGTCGCTCAAAACCGGCAGCGGTCTGGCCGCGACGGCCGGTGCCTTCGTCGGTGGCGGCGCCGGCAACAAGGCGGTGCTGCAATTGCCGGGTTTCGATGGCCTGAAGGTGCGGGACTCCGAGAGCATCGAGATCGAGCTTCAGCCCGACCCCGACTACGCCCTTTGGTCAGGGCCTGCCCTATGTGTCTTTCGACTTCGTCATCGACATGCAATGCGGCCAACAAAGCTCTCGTCGAGCAACAGCGTCTGGGGTCCACACGCCTGGAGGCCCTCGAGGTTCACGGGCCCGCTTCCGAACCCCGCCATCGCGATGCGTGCGCCGCGCTGGCGTATGGCTTCGCAGAAGGCCCTCGCATCCTCCAGGGAGGGAAGCGCCGTCCGCCCGGAGATCTCCAGGGTGAACCGGCCGGCGGCGGACGGATGGGCCTTCAGCAGTGCGAACAGCTGCGACCAATAGCTGTCGTGACGCACGCTCATGGACGAGATCCGGCAGGCCAGGCGCAGCGACGGGTCCTCGAGCAGCCGGCCGAACACGCGCCGGGCCTGGGCGCGGTCGGCCAGTCGCGTGAGCCCCAGACGCTCGAGCGGCGGCATGAAGACCTCGTGCGAGGCGACGTGGACGTCGATGATTTCCTTGGAAGGACGGGGGACGCCGCGCCAGTACAGGATGCTCAGCGGGGAATAGGGACTGACGACGCCCTGCCATTCGCAGTCGACACCGTCCGCCGCGTACATGCGGGCCACGCTGGCGGCGATCTGCATGTCTGAGCGGAAGCGCTCGGCATGACCGCGCCACATGCCGACGTGCAGCGCAGAACACGACGCGGACGCATAGAGCACGTAGCTGGACTCGTCGGCCGACAGGGGGCGCGGAGCCGCGGTCCGCAGTTCCGTCCAGCCCGCATGCAGGGCGGGAACGAGATCATGCCCGTCGATGCAGATCGGCTCGGTGCCGCCGAGCACCATCAGGTTCTCCAGGACGTCTTCGGTGGCGCCCTCGTCGGGCCGCAGCCACAGCACCAGGCAGTCGTCGCCGATGGCCACGATCTGCTGGGCGGGGTCGGGCGTGAATGCGCCCAGCCGTCCGATGATCCGCGCAATGAATTCGCGGGCGACGGGTTGGCCGAACGCTTCGCGAACCCGAAGGCTGTTGCTGGCGTAAACGAAGGCTCCGCGGAACGCAGTTTCAGCGGGCACCGGCTGCGCGGAAATCCGGAACGCTGTTTCGATCTGTTGCATGAAATGGATACTAGAAATCCCATTTCGGCGCCGCAACGACTGCTTTTAGTTACTTGTCATGTCCCTAACAGAAGGAGAACGTCGTCATGTTCCGGCAACGGAAGACGTCGCCGAAAAGAATGCAATAGTGTTCGTTGGCGCGCGCTCACCGAGCCGGCCGCGTGCATCGCGTTCGACGTGCCGCCAAGCATGCCGCAGCTCGGCGGCCGACGAAGACTCGAAGCGTCCGCGAAGCACCCGCGTGTCGTCCGCGGGCACGGATCGGCCCGGCGTGAGTTCCGGATTCAGGCATGCGCGCGCGCATTGGCGAACAGTTCGATCATGGCCTTGTTGAATGCAGGAATGTCGTCGGGCTTGCGACTCGTGACCAAAGAACCGTCGGTGACCGCCTCCTCGTCGACCCACTGCGCGCCAGCGTTCGTGAGGTCGGCGCGCAGCGACGGCCACGAGGTCATGCGGCGTCCCTTCACGCCGCCCGCATCGATCAGCGTCCAGGGGCCGTGGCAGATGGCGGCGACCGGCTTGCCCGATTCGACGAAGGCGCGCACGAAGGCGATGGCCTTGGGCTCGAGGCGAAGGGCATCGGGGTTGACCACGCCGCCGGGCAGCAGCAGCGCGTCGTAGTCGGCGGCCTTCGCGCTGTCCAGCTGGACTTCGACGGCGAAGGTGTCGGCCTTGTCGTGGTGGTTCCAGCCCTGCACCTTGGCCCCCGCGGGCGAGACGATGTGCGTGGTGGCGCCGGCGGCGTCGAGCGCCCGCCGCGGCTGGGTGAGTTCGACCTGTTCGAAGCCGTCGGTGACGAGGATGGCGACCTTGAGGTCCTTCAGGTTGTTCGATGGCATGGCGTGTCCTTCGGGGTTGGGGAGAAGAAGAAAAGGAGTGGGCAGAGGGCAGGGGATGAAGGTGCGGCACGGACCGCATCCGGACCATTCGCGGATGCGGTGCGCGTGTCTCGCGGCATGCGATGGACGACAACTTCGAAGACGCCATCCGCCCAGCGAAAACCCAGTCTGCGCCGGCGCGCGGTGCTCGCGGTCGGTGGGACCCCTGCGGGCACGTAGGAGCACGCACCACGCCGCGAACCGGAGTCAGCGGGGCACCCCGACGAAAAGTGCAATCGGCCTGCAGGCCCGGTGTCGGGCGGCCCTTCCTAGAATGCGCCGGCCGCATCGGCCCATCGAACCAGGAGACCGCCATGAAGGAAGACAGCATCGAATTCAACTCGCGCGACGGCATCCGCATCCAGGCGTGGCGCTGGGCACCGGAAGGCACCCCGCGCGGCGTGGTCCAGGTGCAGCACGGCCTGGGCGAGCACGGCGGGCGCTACCGCCGTTTCGGAGAAGCCCTGACCGACGCGGGCTACCTGGTCTATGCGCCCGACGGCCGCGGCTCGGGCCGCACGGCCCTGGGCCGCTACGGGCACTGGGGCCGCGACGGCTGGCCGGGCTGGGTGGACGACCTCGTGCAGCTGAACCACCGCATCCGGCAGGACCACCCGGGCCTGAAGCTTGCCCTCGTCGGCCACAGCATGGGCTCGTTCGCCACGCAACAGTTCCTGCTCGATCATTCGAACGACGTCGATGCCGCCGTGCTGCTGGGCTCGACCGAGGTGTCGGGCATCGTGGCGATGATGACGGCGCCGGGCCCGGTGGACCTGAGCACGCTCAACCAGGGCTTCGAGCAGCGCACCGGCTTCGAATGGCTCAGCCGCGACGCCGCGGAAGTCGACACGTACTGCGCCGACCCGGCCTGCGGCTTCGTGCCCGAGCCCTTCACGGGCATCGAGACACTGGCGCGCGCCGCCGACCCTGCGGTGCTGGCGGGCATCCGTCCCGACCTGCCGATCCTCATCCTCTCGGGTGATGCCGATCCGATCGCGGGCGGCGGCGCGGCGCTGCAGGTGGTCGCTCAGCGCTACCGCGACGCCGGCGTGCGCGACGTGGAACTCACGCTGTACCCGCAGGCACGGCACGAGCTCCTCAACGAGACCAACCGCGACGAGGTGACGGCGCGGATCGTGGGCTTCCTGGACCGCACCATCGGCCGCTGACGCCGATTTGAAGTGACATCCGGCCGCCGAGAACCGGAACCGTTCGGGCTGAGCCTGTCGAAGCCCGGCGCGAGGCTTCGACAGGCTCAGCCCGAACGGCTCTTGGCGATCGACTGTGCGTGGGCGAGGGCCGCCGCGCTCGCTCCCCCCGTTAGGCACCGGGGGCGGCGTCAGGCCTTCTCGTATTCGGACAACGGCACGCAGCTGCAGAACAGGTTGCGGTCGCCGTACACGTTGTCGACACGGCCCACGGGCGACCAGTACTTGGCGTGCCGGAGGGCGGCCAGCGGGAAGGCGGCGATCTCGCGCGAGTAGGGGTGCTTCCACTCGGTCGCAGCGAGCGTGGGGGCCGTGTGCGGCGCATTCTTGAGCGGGTTGTCGTCCTTGGGCCACACGCCTTCCTCGATGCGGCGGATCTCGCCGCGGATGGCGACCATGGCGTCGACGAAGCGGTCCAGCTCGGCCAGCGGTTCGCTCTCGGTCGGCTCGACCATCAGCGTGCCGGCGACGGGGAAGCTCAGCGTGGGCGCATGGAAGCCGTAGTCGATGAGGCGCTTCGCCACGTCCTCGGCCGTCACGCCGCTCGTGTCCTTGAGCGGGCGCAGGTCCAGAATGCACTCGTGCGCCACGTGCCCGTTGGGGCTGGCGTACAGGGTGGGGTAGTGCGATGACAGGCGGGCGCTGACGTAGTTCGCGCTGAGGATGGCCGTCTCTGTGGCCGCCGTGAGGCCCGAGGCACCCATCATGCGGATGTACATCCAGCTGATCGGCAGCACGGCCGCGTTGCCCAGCGGTGCCGCGGACACGGCGCCCACGGTCGCAGGCTCGCCGGCCGTCGCGTGCCCGGGCAGGAAGGGCACCAGGTCTTCCACCACGCACACCGGGCCGACGCCGGGGCCGCCGCCGCCGTGGGGGATGCAGAAGGTCTTGTGCAGGTTCAGGTGGCTCACGTCGCCGCCGAACTCGCCGGGTGCGGCCACGCCGACCAGCGCATTCATGTTGGCGCCGTCGACATACACGCGGCCGCCATGGGCATGCACGATCTCGCACAGCTCCTTGACGCGCGTCTCGAACACCCCGTGCGTGCTGGGGTAAGTGATCATCACGCAGGCCAGGTCGGCCGCGTGCTGCTCGCAGGCGCGCTTGAGGTCGTCGATGTCGACGTTGCCCTGGCTGTCGCAGGCCGTCACCACCACCTGCATGCCCGCCATCTGCGCGCTGGCCGGGTTGGTGCCGTGGGCCGACGAAGGGATCAGACACACCTTGCGATGCGCCTCGCCGCGGCTCGCATGCCAGGCCTGGATGGCCAGCAGGCCCGCGTACTCGCCCTGCGAGCCGGCGTTGGGCTGCAGGCTGATGCCGGCGTAGCCCGTGGCCTCGCACAGCCACGCGCGCAGCTGCTCGTCGAGCTGCCGGTAGCCGGCGAGCTGCTCGGCCGGGGCGAAGGGGTGCACGTTGGCGAACTCGGGCCAGGTGATGGGGATCATCTCGCTGGTCGCGTTCAGCTTCATCGTGCAGCTGCCCAGGGGGATCATGCTGCGGTCGAGCGCGAGGTCCTTGTCCGACAGGCTGCGGATGTAGCGCAGCATGGCCGTCTCGCTGCGGTGGGTGTTGAACACCGGGTGCGTGAGGAAGGCGCTGGTGCGGCGCAGATCGTCCGGCAGGCGCGGGGCGGTGTCGGCGGCGAGCTGCTCGAAGCGCGGCATCGGCGTGCCCGCAGGCACGAACAGCGCCCACAGCGCCTCGATGTCGGTGCGGGTGTGCGTCTCGTCCAGCGAGATGCCCAGGTGCTGCTGCAGGCGGCAGCGCAGGTTGATGCCCGCGGACGTGGCGCGCGCGAGGATGGCGGGGGTGTCGTCGCCCGTCCTGACGGTGATGGAGTCGAAGGCCGTGTCGTGCACCAGCTCGCGGCCCATCTGTTCGAGCCCGCGCGCCAGCACGGCCGTGAGCAGCGCCACGCGTTGGGCGATGCGCGTCAGGCCCAGCGGGCCGTGGTAGACCGCGTACATGCTCGCCACCACCGCCGGCAGCACCTGGGCCGTGCAGATGTTGGAGGTCGCCTTCTCGCGGCGGATGTGCTGCTCGCGCGTCTGCAGGGCGAGCCGGTAGGCCGGTGCCCCGTGTGCATCGACGCTCACGCCGACCAGGCGGCCCGGCAGCGAGCGCTTGAAGGCATCGCGGCAGGCCAGGTACGCGGCATGCGGGCCGCCCGCGCCCATCGGCATGCCGAAGCGTTGCGTGCTGCCGCAGACGATGTCGGCATCCCATTCGCCGGGCGGCGTCAGCAGCGTCAGCGCCAGCAGGTCGGCCGCGACGCAGAAGGCGGCGCCCTTCTCATGCGCGACACCGACGAGCGGACGCAGGTCGTGCACCTGCCCGGTGGTGCCGGGGTACTGCGCCAGCACCCCGAAGAAGTCGCCGCCGGCCATGAGGTGCGGCAGCGTCTCGGTGGCCGTGCTCACCTTGAGCTCGATGCCCAGCGGCGCGGCGCGCGTGCGGATCACCTCGATGGTCTGCGGATGGCAATCGCCAGCGACCAGGAACACGTTGCTCCTGCTCTTGACGCTGCGCCTGGCCAGCGTCATCGCCTCGGCCGCCGCGGTGGCCTCGTCGAGCATCGAGGCGTTGGCGATCGCCATGCCGGTGAGGTCGGTCACCATCGTCTGGAAGTTGACCAGCGCCTCCATGCGGCCCTGCGAGATCTCGGCCTGGTAGGGCGTGTAGGCGGTGTACCAGGCCGGGTTCTCGAGGACGTTGCGCAGGATCACGCCCGGCGTGTGCGTGCCGTAGTAGCCCTGGCCGATGAAGTTGCGCGCGACCTTGTTCTTCGACGCGATGGCCCTGAGCTCCGCCAGCGCCTCGGCCTCGGTGGCCGGCGTGGGCAGCTTCATCGCCTGGCTGCGCCGGATGGCCGGCGGCACGATGCCGTCGATCAGCTCGGTGCGCGAACGCGCCTCCACCGCCTGCAGCATCGCCGCCTCGTCCTCGGCCGAGAGGCCGATGTGGCGGTTGGCGAAGGCGTCGGCATGTTCGAGGGCGGCGAGGGGCGGGAATTCGGCGGGGAAGGTCATGGCTGGAGTCGATCGAATACGGAGTCAGGAACGCAGAGGTCGCAAAGGTCGCGCAGAAGGCGCAGAGCAACTGCCAAGATTTCTGGAAGTCCTTCTGCGACCTCTGCGAAACCTTCGCGCCCTCTGCGTTCGGCTGTCCGATCCGGTTTGTCAGGATTCGGCCGAGAACTTCTCGTAGGCCGTGGCGTCGAGCAGCGCGTCGAGCTGCGCCGGCTCGGACAGGCGCACCTTGAAGAACCAGCCGGCGCCGGTGGGGTCGCTGTTGGCGAGCGAGGGGTCGGCGCGCAGCGCCTCGTTGACCTCGGTGATCTCGCCGGTCACGGGCATGTACACGTCGGCGGCGGCCTTGACCGACTCCACCACGCCGGCCACTTCGCCCTGCGTGAAGGCCTTGCCCACCTCGGGCAGGTCGACGAAGACCACGTCGCCCAGCGCGTCCTGCGCATGCACCGTGATGCCGACCGTGGCACTGGCGTTGTCGTCGGTCTGGACCCACTCGTGGTCCTTGGTGTACTTGACGTTGCTCATGAAGACTCCTCGTGGATGGGATGAAAAAAATGAGGGGAAAAGGGTTCAGCCGCGGAAGTAGCGAGCCGGTACGAAAGGCGTCTGGGTGACCTCCATCGGCACCGCCTTGCCGCGCACGATGGCGTCGACGCGCGTGCCGGGCTCGGCATAGGCGGTGGCGACGTAGGCCATGGCGATCGGGCGGTCGACCGTAGGGCCGAGCAGGCCGCTGGTGACGAGGCCGATGTCGGTGCCCTCGGCGTTGCGCAGCACCGTGCCTTCGCGCACGGGCACGCGCTCCAGGGCGACGAGGCCCACGCGCCTGCGCACCAATGTTTGATGATCGAAATGGCCTGCAGCGCCCGTGGATGCGGCGAGTTGCGCTATCACTTTCGTAGCGCCCGGGAAGCCGCCCTCGCGCGCCCCGCCGGCGCGCCGCACCTTCTGGATGGCCCAGGTGAGCGAGGCCTCGACCGGTGTGGTCGTGGGGTCGAGGTCGTTGCCGTACAGGCACAGGCCGGCCTCGAGCCGCAGCGAGTTGCGCGCGCCCAGGCCGATGGGCTGCACCTCGGGCTGGGCGAGCAGGAGGCGCGCCAGGCGCTCGGCATCGGCCGCGGCGACGGAGATCTCGAAGCCGTCCTCGCCGGTGTAGCCGCTGCGCGTGGCGAAGGCCGGCACGTCGCCGATCTTCACCGCGCCACCGGTCATGAACACGAAGCGCTCGATGCCGGGCGACAGCCGCGCCAGCACGGCGGCGGCCTGCGGGCCCTGCAGCGCGAGCAGGGCGTGGTCGGGCAGGGGCTGGACCTGGCAGCGGTGGCCGATCTTCTGCTGGATGAGCGCGAGGTCGCCGTCCTTGCATGCGCCGTTGACGATGACGAAAAGCGAATCGTGTCCTTCATTGAAGAACATCAGGTCGTCGACGATGCCGCCGTCGTCATTGAGCAGCAGGCCATAGCGCTGCTTTCCGGGCGCGAGGCCCATCACATCGACCGGCATCAGCGTCTCGAAGGCGGCTGCGGCGTCGGGCCCCACCAGCCGCAGCTGGCCCATGTGCGAGATGTCGAACAGGCCGGCGGCCGTGCGCGTGTGGCGGTGCTCGGCCATCAGGCCGGCAGGGTACTGCACCGGCATCGAATAGCCGGCGAAGGGCACCATGCGTGCGCCCAGTTCGATGTGCAGGGCGTGCAACGGCGTCTTGCGCAGTTCGGTTGCAGGGGCGGCGGTATCGGCGGAAGAGGCCATGGTGCAGGTCTCCGGGAATCAGGGCAGTCATCATCCGCGACGCAAATCGCGGGCCACCCCTGCTGTCCCTGGTACCTGAGAGATTCGCCCCAGCGATCGGGGTTTGCTCCTTCGGTGGGGGCCGTCGACGCGCGGTCGGGCCCCGCTCTCCAGCCGGGAACGCCGGCACGGGCCGGCGTGTCGTCAGTCCTTTTGCCTGAGCGTTCGGAATCGGTGATCCTGCGCCTTCGGCGGCCCCGCTGCGGTCTGCGCGTGAGGCTCTCTCCTGACCCGGCGAAGTGTAGTGGATCGGCGGCGTGCGCCGGTCAGCGGCACACTGGTGAGGGGCCCATCACCTTGGGATCGGGCAGGCCCTTGGACTCGGCGAGGGTGAGCCGGCCGTCGCTGTCGCGGTCGAGGGCCCGGAAGGTACGCGCGGCGTGCGCCTGCTGCTCCGCGAGCGAGAGCTTTCCATCGCCGCTGCTGTCCACCATCTGGAAATAGCACCGCGCGACCGAGGCGGTGGCCGCGGGCGGCAACGGGATGCGCCGGCCCCCGGCGCCGCGGACGTGGAGTTCCATCCAGCGCTGGTACTCCGCGATGGTGAGGAAGCCATCATGGTCGACGTCCGTTTCGTCGAAGTCGCGTCGCACGGCCGCCTCGCGTTCGCTGCTGTCCAAAAAGCCGTCGCCGTTGGTGTCGTCGCGCTGGAAACGCGCGGCCTGTTCGTCCTGCGCGGCCTGGGCAGGAACGAGGGCGACGAGGAGGGCGCCGAGTGCGGCGGCGATCACGGAAGCGAGGCGCATGGCAGGCAGAAGCGGGGGCGTGCAGGCCGGGCACTCTAGCACCTGCCGCAGCCTACTTGAACCCCAGCGCGTGCGGCAGCCAGGTGCTGAGCGCCGGCACGAAGGTCAGCAGCACCAGCACGACGCCGTGCGCCCACAGGAAGGGCACCAGTTCCTTCACCAGCTGCGTCATGGGCACCTTCGACACGTTGCAGGTGACGAAGAGCAGCCCGCCCACCGGCGGCGTGATCATGCCGAGGGTGAGGTTGTAGATGACGATCATCGCGAAGTGGACCGGGTCCACGCCGAGCTTCACGGCCACCGGCGCCAGGATGGGAGCGAGCACCATGACGCCCGGCAGCGGCTCGATGAAGATGCCGAAGAGCAGCAGGAAGATGTTCACGATGACGAGGAACATCCATGGCGAGAGGTTCATCGACACCAGCCATTCGGCCATCTGCTGCGGGATGCCCTCGATGGTCAGCACCCAGGCGAAGGACGCCGACAGGCCGATGATGATGAGCACCGACGCCGAGAGCAGGGCCGAGCGAGAGAGGATGTCGGGCAGCGCCTTCCACTCGAGCGTGCGATAGATGAACTTGCCGCACACCAGCGCATAGAACACGGCCACGACCGACGCCTCGGTGGGCGTGAACCAGCCGGCGCGCATGCCGCCCAGGATCACCACCGGCAGCAGGATCGCGGGAATCGCCTTCCAGGTCGTGACGAGGATCTCGCGCAGAGGCGGCAACCGGCCGTCGCCGCGGTAGTTGCGCTTCTTCGAGACGTGGAAGTTGACGGCGCACATGGCCACCGCGATCAGGATGCCGGGCAGGATGCCCGCGACGAAGAGCGTGCCCACCGAGACCGTCTCGTCCTGCAGGGCGTAGATGATCATGATGATCGAGGGCGGGATGATCGGGCCGACGATGGCGGTGGAGGCGGTGAGCGCCGCGGCATAGGAGCGGTCGTAGCCCGCCTTGTCCATCATGCGGATCAGCATCGAACCGGGGCCGGCCGCATCGGCCAGCGCCGAGCCCGAGATGCCCGAAAAGAAGGTCAGCGACACCACGTTGGTGTAGCCCAGGCCGCCGCGCTTGTGGCCCACGAACTGGCCTGCGAAGCGCAGCAGCACCTCGGTCAGCGAGCCGCCGCTCATCAGTTCGGCGGCGAGGATGAAGAAGGGCACCGCCATCAGCGGAAAGGAATCGATGCCGGTGAAGGTTTCCTTCAGCAGGACCATCAGCGGATAGCTTTCCGCAAGGACCAGCGTGGTGGCGGTGGCCAGGCCCAGCGCGAAGGCCACGGGCACGCCGATGGCCAGGAACACGCAGGCGGAGACGATGAGGACGATGCTCGGGTCCATGTGCGGCCTCGGTCTCAGAGCGAGGCCGACGCGTTGGCGTCGAAATGCGCGTCCGACGCGAACTCGCGGCGCAGCACGTAGCCCTTGACGATCAGGAGGAAGTGCACGATCAGCAGCACCCCGCCGATCGCCATCGCGCTGTAGATGTAGGCAAAGGGGATCTGCGTCACGGCCGTGAGCTGGAACATCGTGCGCTGCATGTAGAGCCAGCCGTACCAGACCATGAAGCCGAAGAAGGCGAAGAGCAAGGCGGCGACGACGGCGCGCAGCGCGATGCCGCCGGCCCGGGGCAGCGCGTCCTGCAGGTTCTCCACCGCGATGTGGCCGCCGTAGCGCAGCACCGGCCCGGCCCCGATGAAGGTCAGCCAGATCATCATGTGGCGCGACACCTCCTCGGCCCATTCGAGCGATTCGTTGGTGGTGTAGCGCAGCACCACGTTGGTGAAGATGATGACCGACATGGCGGCCAGCAGCAGGATCAGCACCCAGCGGTTGGCGGCGAGGAAATAGCGCTCGAAGACTTGCACGTGTTGTTCTCGGATGTGGCGGCAACAACGAATCGCCCGGCCGCTTGTGGCGTGCCGGGCGCGTCGGGATCAGGGCGCTCGGCGCCCGCTCACTTGACGTCGGAGATCTTCTTGAGGTTGTCCGCGCCGAATTCCTTCGCGTAGTTGGCATAGGCGGGCTTGAGCGCCTCGCGGAAGGCAGCGCCATCGACATTCCTGACGACCTTCATGCCGTCCTTCTCGAGCTGGGCGATGCCGTTCGCCTCGTCGTCGTTGACCTTCTTGCGCTGGGCCACGGCCGCCTTCTTCGCCGCCTCGACGAAGACCTTCTTGTCGGCATCGGAGAGCTTGTTCCACACCTTGGGCGACATCAGCAGCAGGGCCGGCGAGTAGACGTGCCCGGTGAGCGACAGGTGCTTCTGCACCTGCGAGAACTTGGAGGCCAGGATCACGGGGATCGGGTTCTCCTGGCCGTCCACGGTGCCTTGCTGCAGCGCGCCGAAGAGCTCGGGGAAGGCCATGGGCGTGGGCAGGATGCCGAAGGTGCGGTAGCCGTCCATGTGCACCTTGTTCTCCATCGTGCGCATCTTCAGGCCCTTGGCGTCCTCGGGCTTGACGATGTCGCGCTTGGAGTTGGTCATGTGGCGAAAGCCGTTCTCCGTCCAGGCCAGCGCGATGATCCCCTTGCTCGGGAACTTGGTGAGGATGTCCTGGCCGATCGGGCCGTCCATCACCTTGCGCGCATGGTCGTAATCGCGAAAGAGGAAGGGGATGTCGACGATCTTGACCTCGGGCACGAAATTGCCGACCGGGCCGGTGGACGTGTTGACCAGGTCTTGAGTGCCGAGCTGCACCGCCTCGATCTGCTCGCGTTCGCCGCCCAGTGCCGAGTTGGCGAAGTGCTGGCACTTGTAGCGGCCCTGCGTGCCCTTCTCGACCTCGTCGCAGAAGACGGTGGAGCCCACGCCGTAGTGCGATTCCTTGGAAGTCGCGTAGCCGATCTTGAGGGTGGTGGTCTGGGCCCAGGCGCTGGCGCCGATGGCGAGCGACAGGCAGGCGGCGGCGATGTGGCCGAGTTTCATGGTGTCTCCGGGGAAGGTGGGTCAGGAACGCGTCAGGCGCGCCAGACTATGCCTTCACGGAGAGCTTCACCGCGTCGGGATTTTCACGGACGTAGTCGCGGATCACGTCGTCGAAGGACGTGTCGCTGCCCAGGCCCAGTGCGCGGGCGCGGGGCGTCTCGAAGCGGCCAGGCCAGGTCTTGACGATGCGCATGATGGCCGGGTCGGGCGTGCGGTCGAGCAGGGCCGTTGCCTCGGGCCCTGCCACGCGGCCCAGCGACGCGGCCATCTCGCCCACGGTGGTGGACAGCGAGGGCAGGTTGAGCGCAGTGCGCGGACCCCATTCGGCCTCGCTCGCTTCGGCGGCACGCAGGATGCCTTCGACGGTGCGCGCCGGAGACGCCAGGGCGACCGGCGTGTCGTCGGGCACGGGGCAGGGCGCACGCACGCCGGCGAGCGGCTCGCGCACCATGCCGCTGAAGAAGCTCGATGCCGCGCCGTTGGGACGGCCCGGGCGCACGCTCACGGTCATCAGCCGCACGCTGCGCCCGCGCACGAAGCCCTTGCGGGTGTAGTCGGCCACCAACTGCTCGCCGATGAACTTCTGGATGCCGTAGCTCGTCTGCGGCGTCGGCAGCGTGTCGTCGCCGATGAGGGGGGGCAGGGGCTGCGCGGGCGAGTCGCCGAACACGGCCAGCGAACTCGAGAACACCACCACGGGCCGGGTGTCTGCCGCACGCAGCCGCTCCAGGAGCGCATGCGTGGCGGCGAAGTTGCTGCGCATGCCGAGGTCGAAGTCGGCCTCGCACTCGCCGCTGACGGCGGCTGCCAGGTGGAAGACCACGTCGGCTTGCGACCAGAAGGCGGCGGCCGGGTCTGCCAGTTGCGCATTGAGGTCGCCGGTGGCGGCGACCACGCGCGGGTCGGCTGCGAGGTCGGCCGGCGCCGCTGCGCGATCGACCAGGGTGATGCGGGTGAGGGCTTGCGCCGCCCCGCCTGCGGGCGAGAGCGTGCCGCGCTGGAGCAAGGTGCGCGCGAGCCGTGCGCCGACGAAGCCGGCGCCGCCGGTGATGACGATGTGCATGGGTGTCTCCTTCGCCTTCAGTCTAGCGGTGAAGCTGACCGCTGGCTGATCCTGCACGAATCGGTGCAAAGGCACATACTTGCCGCCCGGCCGTCGGAACAGGCGGCCGTCGTAAACACAACAGGAGACTCCGCATGGATGGCATCGCGCAACGCACCGTGTCCAAGATCAGCTGGCGGCTGCTGCCGCTTCTGATGGTCAGCTACTTCGTCGCCTACCTCGATCGCGTCAACCTCGGCTTTGCCGGCGCGGCGATGTCCAAGGACCTGGGTTTCACCAGCACCGTGTTCGGCAACGCGGCGGGCATCTTCTTCATCGCCTACTTCCTGCTCGAGGTGCCGAGCAACCTGGCGCTGGAGCGCTTCGGCGCACGCCGGTGGATCGCCCGCATCATGCTCAGCTGGGGCCTGATCTCCGCAGCGCAGGCCTGGGTGGCCGGGGCGACCAGCTTCAACGTCGTGCGCTTCCTGCTCGGCGCCGCCGAGGCGGGCTTCTTCCCCGGCGTCATCTTCTACCTCACGCTGTGGTTCCCCGCGGCATACCGCGCGCGCATCGTCGGCTGGTTCATGTTCGCCGTGCCCATCTCCAGCGTGATCGGCTCGCCCATCTCCGGCTACATCCTGAACATGGAAGGCCTGGCCGGCCTCCACGGCTGGCAGTGGCTGTTCATCCTCGAGGCCGTTCCGGCGGTAGTGCTCACCGTCTTCGTGCTGCTGTACCTGCCCGACGGGCCGAATGACGCGAAGTGGCTGACGGCCGAAGAACGCCAGTGGCTGCAGGGCACGCTGCAGGCCGAGCGCCGCAACCGCGAATCGCTGCACGCCATCTCCTGGAAGCAGTCGCTGCTCAACTGGCGCGTCATCGCGATGGGTTTCATCTACATGGGCATCACGGTGCCCCTGTATGGCCTGGGCTTCTTCCTGCCGCAGATCATCAAGGGCTTCGGCGGCCTGGGCAACGTGGAGATCGGCTTCATCAACGCCTTCCCCTACCTCGTTGGCGCGATCGCCATGCTTCTGTGGACGCGGTGGTCCGACGCGCGGCGCGAACGCAAGGGCTTCCTCCTGGTGCCGCTGGCCTGCATCTTCTTGGGCCTGATGGCCGCCGCCGAGATCAGCGCGCCGGTGCCCAAGATGGCGGCGGTGACGCTGGCCGCCTTCGGCATCTTCAGCGCGCTGCCGGTGTTCTGGACGCTGCCCACGGCCATTCTCAGCGGCACCGCGGCAGCGGCGGGCATCGCCTGGATCAACTCCATCGGCAACCTCGGCGGCTACATCGGCCCCACCATCTTCGGCGTGTTGCGCGACCGCATGGGCAACGACATCTATGCCGTGATGTTCCTCGCCCTTCTGTCGGTGCTTGGCTTCGTGCTGGTGCTGGTCGTGGGCCACGACCCGCGCGGCGAACAGGCGGGCGAACCGGCGCGCGCCTGAAGGACGCAGGAAAAAAAAGGGCGCCGCAGGCGCCCTTTTTTAGTTCGCTCACATGCCGACGTAGTTCGGCCCGCCGCCGCCCTCGGGCGTGACCCACACGATGTTCTGCGTCGGGTCCTTGATGTCGCAGGTCTTGCAGTGCACGCAGTTCTGGGCATTGATCTGCAGGCGCTCCTTGCCGGCGTTGGCCTCGTCGGGCACGAACTCGTAGACGCCCGCGGGGCAGTAGCGCGACTCGGGGCCGGCGTACTCGGGCAGGTTGATGCGCACCGGCACCGTGGGGTCCTTGAGCGTCAGGTGCGCGGGCTGGTTCTCTTCGTGGTTGGTATTGCTGATGAACACCGACCCGAGGCGGTCGAAGGTGAGCTTGCCGTCGGGCTTGGGGTAGTCGATCTTCTTGTACTGCGCGGCCGGCTTCAGGCGCGCGTAGTCGGGCTCCTTGCGGTGGATGGTCCACGGGATGTGGCCGCGCAGCAGGAACTGTTCGATGCCGTTCATCACGGTGGCCGTGTAGAGGCCCTTCTTGAACCAGGTCTTGAAGTTGCGGTCCTTGTAGAGCTCGGCATGCAGCCAGCTCTTCTCGAAGGCAGCGGGGTAGGCGCTCAGCTCGTCGTGCTGGCGGCCGGAGGTCACGGCGTCGAAGGCCGCCTCGGCGGCCAGCATGCCGGTCTTGATGGCGGCGTGGCTGCCCTTGATGCGGCTGACGTTCAGGTAGCCCGCGTCGCAGCCGACCAGCGCGCCGCCCGGGAACACGGTCTTGGGCAGCGCCAGCAGGCCGCCGGCGTTGATGGCGCGCGCGCCGTAGCTCAGGCGCTTGGCGGGCTTCAGGCCCTTGTCCTGGCCTTCGAAGTAGTAGCGGATGTTCGGGTGCGTCTTGAAGCGCTGGAACTCCTCGAAGGGGCTGATGTAGGGGTTCTGGTAGTCCAGGCCGACCACGTAGCCGACGATGACCTGGTTGTTCTCGGCGTGGTAGAGGAACGCGCCGCCGTAGGTGTTCGGGTCCAGCGGCCAGCCGGCCGCGTGCAGCACCAGGCCCGGCTCGTGGCGGGCCGGGTCGATCTCCCACAGCTCCTTGATGCCGATGCCGTAGCTGGCGGGGTCGCTGTTCGCGTCGAGCTTGAAGCGGCTGATGAGCTGGCGGCCCAGGTTGCCGCGCGCGCCCTCGGCGAAGATCGTGTACTTGGCATGCAGCTCCATGCCCAGCTGGAAGTTGTCGGTCGGCTCGCCGTCCTTGCCGACGCCCATGTTGCCCGTGGCCACGCCCTTGACGGAGCCGTCCTCGTTGTAGAGCACTTCGGCGGCCGGGAAGCCCGGGAAGATCTCCACGCCCAGCGCCTCGGCCTGCTGCGCCAGCCAGCGCACCACGTTGCCCAGGCTGATGATGTGGTTGCCGTGGTTCTGGAAGTTGCCCGGCAGCATGAAGTTGGGCGTGCGGATGGCGCCGTTCTCGGTGAGGAAGAGGAAGGTGTCGGCGGTGACGGGCTGGTTCAGCGGCGCCCCCTTTTCCTTCCAGTCCGGAATGAGCTCGGTGAGCGCACGCGGGTCCATGATGGCGCCCGACAGGATGTGCGCGCCGGGCTCGGAGCCCTTCTCGAGCACGACGACAGAGATCTCCTTGCCTTCCTGTTCGGCCAGTTGCTTGAGTCGGATCGCGGTGGCCAGGCCGCCGGGGCCGGCACCGACGATCACCACGTCGTATTCCATGGCTTCGCGGGGACCGAACTGGGCGAGGATTTCGTCTTGGGTCATCGGGGGTGTCGCTGAGATAATGGTTCGAGGCAGGCGCAGGCCGCCCCGTCGGCGGCCTCGCGCATTCTATTCGGCACCCCCCTGGGGGCGGCCCGTCCCCGGCGCGACTCCAAGAGGCTCGCCGCTTTGTCCGCACACCCATGAAGATCGAGATCCCCGAGACGAAGAAGCTGGTCTACGAGATGGTCATCCCCATCCGCTGGGGCGACATGGATGCGATGGGCCACCTGAACAATGGCACCTACTTCCGCTACATGGAGACCGCGCGCATCGACTGGATGCACTCGATCGGCTTCCAGCCCGACCCGGGCGGCGAAGGCATGGTGATCGTCAACGCCTTCTGCAACTTCTACCGGCAGATCGAATACCCGGGCGACGTGCTGCTGAAGATGTACGTCAGCGATCCGGGCCGCACCACCTTCGAGAGCTGGGCCACGATGGCTCGGCGCGATGCGCCCGACGTGGTCTGCGCCGCGGGCGGCGCGACCACGATCTGGGTCGATTTCCCGAAGCAGAAGGCCAGGGACCTGCCCGCCTGGCTGCGTGAGATCGTGTCCGTGCCGTCGGCCTGATCGGGGCCTCGTCAGGCCGGCTGCAGCACGATCCTCGCCTCGAAGCCCGATTGCGCGCCGGGCGGCGGCGAACTGAGTTCCAGGGTCGCCTCGTGCTGCTGCACGATGGTCGACACGATGGACATGCCCAGCCCGTAGCCGGCCTGGTCGTCGCTGTGCCGCACGTGGCGCTGCCTGAGCGTCTGCAGCTGGTCGGCCGTGACGCCGGGGCCGTCGTCGCGCACGACCAGCATGCAGGGCAGTTCGACCGCGAGCTCCACCCTCCCGTCCCGGCTGTAGCGCAGCCCGTTCTCGATCAGGTTGCGCAGGGCGATGGCCAGCGCGTCGACGTCGCCGCGCGCCGGCGGCACGGCCTCGTCGGGCACGTTCAGGTGCAGCCGGTTCGCGATGCGGGCGTCGTGCCAGAACTCCTCGGCCACGGTGCCGGCCAGGCGCACCAGGTCGACCGGCGTGCGCGCGAGCGAAGCGCCGGATTCGGCCCGCGAGAGCTGCAGGAGCTTCTCGGTGCGATGGCTCAGCGTCTGCAGCGCGTGCAGCGCCGCCTCGACGTCGCTGCGCGCCAGGTCATGCTCCAGCGCGGTCTGCAGGCGCAGCCGTGCCGCCGCCAGCGGCGTGCGAAGCTCATGCGCCGCGTTGGCGGCCAGCGCGCGCTCCACGTCGAGTGCGTGCGACAGGCGTTCGAGCAGCCGGTTCACGTCGTCGGCCACCGAGCGCAGTTCGTGCGGCAGGCCGGGCAGCGTGATGGGCCGCAGGTCGACGCTGCTGCGCACGCTGATCTCGCCGGCCAGCCGCTGCAGCACGCGCAGCTCGCGCCGGGCGATCTGGCGAAGCACCAGCGCCAGCAGCGGCAGCACCGCGCCCATGGCCACGATCAGGCCGAGCAGCGTGCGGTTCACCGCGTGGCGGCGTTCCTCGATCGGGTCGGCCACCTGCATGTACAGGTCGCGCGTGGGATGGCGCACGGTGTAGATCCGCCAGTCGGGCCGGTTGTTGGCGAACCCCGGGGCCAGCGGCACGTCGAAGATGTCGGGCCGCGCATTCGAGGAGCGCTGCAGCACGCGCGTGCCGCCATTGACGATCTGGTAGATCACCTCGTCCTCGATGAACAGCGGCGGCGGCGCGATCAGCGGCTGCGTCGGCTCGCGGCCCTTGGACACGGCGTCGTATTGCTCGATCGCGATGTCGAACATGCGGTGCGCCACTTCCACCAGTTCGTTGTCGAAGTTGTAGTTGATCTCGCGATCGATGTACCAGACGACGCCCAGCACGCACGCCAGCCAGACACTGCCCACCGACAGGATCAGCGTGCGCGCCAGCCGGCCGGCCAGCGAGTCGACCGCGGCGGGCAGCGCACGCGCGCGCGAGAGCAGGCCCATCAGCGCACGGTCCTGCAGGCAGTCGCGATGCGCATCATTCCTCGTCGGCTTCCGAGAAGGCGAGCCGGTAGCCCAGCCCGCGCAGCGTCTGGATGTGCGCGCGGCCCAGCTTGCGGCGCAGCCGGCTGATGAAGACCTCCAGCGTGTTGCTGTCGGTCTCGTCGTCGTAGCCGTAAAGCGCGTCCTGCAGCGCCTCGCGGGTGTGGATGCGCTCGGGCCGCGTCGCCATCACGCGCAGCAGCGCCCATTCCTTCTGCGTGAGGGGGACCGACGCGCCGCGCTTGCGCACCAGGTCGTTGCTCAGGTCGATCTCCAGCGCGCCGAGCTTGACCACGGCCGACTGGCTGGTGCTGCGGCGACGCTCCACGGCGCGCAGTCGCGCCAGCAGTTCCGCAGGGTCGTAGGGCTTGATGAGGTAGTCGTCGGCGCCGGCATCCAGGCCGCGGATGCGATCGGTCACCTGGTCGCGCGCGGTGAGCACGATGACGATGGGCTTCTCGCGCAGCGCACGGATCTCGGGCAGCAGCTGCAGGCCATCGCCGTCGCCCAGGTGCAGGTCCAGCAGGATGGCCGCGTACTGAGCCGAGAGGAGCGATCCGCGGGCCTGCGCCAGGCTCGGCACCGCATCGACCACGAAGGCCTTGGCGCGCAGGTAGCTGCACACGGCATCGGACAGCGTGGTGTCGTCTTCGACGAGGAGGATGCGCACGGGTGGAGTCCTTGGCGGCTGGGGTGGCGCGAGTCTACGTCGGTGCGGGAGCTTTCAGGCTGGGTTCATGGCCCGGGCCTATCGTCGCTGCTCGAGGCCGGATGGCGCCTCGGTGGCGGCGCCTCGCGCGCGCTTTTCCTGCTCTCGATGCGCTTTCGCAATTCCCCGTTCCTCCCCGTCACGCTCGTGGCCCTGGTCCTGCTGCTCGCCTGGGACGCGGCGGGCGCCGACCTCTGGGCAGCCGGTCTCTTCGGCACGCCCTTCGGCTTTCCGCTGCGCCAGAACTGGTGGCTCGCCGGCGTCGTGCACCAGGGCGGAAAGAACCTCAGCTGGGTCCTCGTCATCGCCCTGCTGCTGACGGTGTGGTGGCCGGTGGGTGTGCTGCGTCGCCTCTCGCGCGGCGAGCGCTGGCAGCTCGTGCTGGGCGTGCTGGCGTCGGTGGGCGCGATCACCCTGCTCAAGCATGCCAACCACACCAGCTGTCCCTGGGACATCCAGGCCTTCGGTGGTGTGGCGGCCTATGTGTCGCACTGGGACTGGAGCGCGCGCGACGGCGGCCCGGGCGGATGCTTCCCGGCCGGCCACGCCTCGGCCGCCTTCGCCTTCCTGGGCGGCTGGTTCGTGCTGCGGCGGCATGCACCGCGCGCAGCCGCGATCTGGCTCGCGCTCACGCTGCTGGCGGGTGCGGTCTTCGGCCTGGGGCAGCAGATGCGCGGTGCGCACTACCTCAGCCACACCCTCTGGACGGCGTGGATCTGCTGGGTGGTGGGCGGCGCCACCGACGCGCTGGCCCGGGCCTGGAGGGATCGCCGCACGGCCCGTGCCGAGGCGGTGGCACGGGCTGGCGCGTCCGCCTGAACGAATCCTGAGGCAGGTGTTCAGGGAGGTTTCAGTGCCTCTGCCTACGCTCGTCGGATGTCTGCCCTGCCTCCCGTGCACCTGCCGCCATCGCGCATCGATGCCGGCGCCTTCTCCACGAATTTCCGATCTTTCATCGCCTCGCTCGATGGCTGGATGACCCGCCCGAGGTCGATCCGCGCCATCGTGCTGACCCTGTCGCTCTACCTGCTGCTGGCCGCCAACTGGCCGCTGTGGCTCGATCTGGCGCGCATTGGCCGCGCGCCGAGCGTGTACCTGTTCTCGATCGTCGGCATGGCCTGGCTGCTGCTGGCCGGCACGGTGGCGCTGCTGGCGCTCACCGCCTGGTCGCGCTGGATGAAGCCGCTGTGGATGCTGCTGGTGGTCGTGGCAGCCCTGGTGCAGTACTACATGTTCGCCTACCGCATGGTGATGGACCCGTCGATGGCGGCCAACGTGATGCAGACCGATCCGGGCGAGGCGCGCGACCTGTTGAGCCTGTCGATGCTCGGGAGCGTGCTGCTGGTGTCCGTGCCGGCCGTGGTATGGCTGTGGCGCGTGCCGGTCTTCGCCGAGCGCTGGTGGTCGCGGCTGTGGCGCAACGCGGTGCTTTTCCTCGTTGCCATCGCGGCGGTGGTGGCAGGCGGCATGGCGATGTCGCGCACGCTGGCGCCGCTGATGCGCAACGAGCCCCATGTGCGCTACATGATGAACCCGCTGGCCAGCGTGTATTCGGCCGGTGCGGCGCTGGCGCGGCCGATGTTCCAGCGCAGCCACAAGCTGGTGCCCATCACCGCCGGGACGGCCCTGGGCGCGAGCTACGCCGGCCAGGCCAAGCCGCCGATGCTCGTGCTCGTCGTCGGCGAAACGGCCCGTGCCGACCACTTCTCGCTGAATGGCTATGCGCGCGACACCAATCCCGAGCTGGCCGCGCGCCAGGTGGTGAGCTTCGCCAACGTGCACTCCTGCGGCACCAACACGCTGGCCTCGGTGCCGTGCATGTTCTCGCACCTGGGCAAGCAGGGCTACGAGTCGCGCAAGAACGAGTACGAGAACCTGCTCGACGTGCTGCAGGCGGCCGGCCTGGCGGTGCTGTGGATCGACAACCAGGCCGGCTGCAAGGGCGTGTGCGTGCGCGTGCCCAACGTGCAGGCCAACGACGCGAAGCAGCAGGCGGCCTACCCGTCGCTGTGCAGCGGCGACGAGTGCCTGGACGAGGTGATGCTCAAGGGCCTGGACCAGCGCGTCGCCGCACTGCCGCCCGAGCGCACCGCCAAGGGCGTGGTGCTGGTGATGCACCAGCTCGGCAGCCACGGCCCGGCGTACTACAAGCGCTCGAGCGAGGCGCTCAAGCGCTTCCAGCCCGAGTGCCGCACCAACACCCTGTCGGAGTGCAGCCATGCCGAGCTGATGAACGCCTTCGACAACACCATCGCCTACACCGACCATTTCCTGGCCGGCACCATCGACTGGCTGAAGTCGCAATCCGGCCGCTACCAGACCGGCCTGGTCTACATGAGCGACCACGGCGAATCGCTGGGCGAGTACGGGCTGTACCTGCACGGCATGCCCTACAACCTGGCGCCCGAGGTGCAGAAGCACGTGCCCTTCGTGGCGTGGCTCGACGGCGGCCTCGGCCGGCGCGAGGGCATCACCGATGCGTGCCTGCGCAGCGGCAAGGACGCCGAACTGACGCACGACAACCTGTACCCGACGGTGCTCGGCCTGATGGATGTGAAGACGCCGACCTACAAGCCGGCGCTCGATGCCTTCGGGCGCTGCCGCGCCGCGGCGGCGGGCTGATATTCCAAGCCAAATCGGCCTGCAGCGCCCGCTGCGCCTGCGCAAGCAGCTATCGAAAAGATAGCAATTGGCGGGCAGCCTTCACTTCTTCTCGCGCGGCACCCGGCCCATCAGGAAGAACTCCGGGTTGGGCTGCATGCCGCTGAAGCTCGCCATGCGGTTCGACAGGCCGAAGAAGGCGGTGATCGCGGCGATGTCCCAGATGTCCTCGTCGTCGAAGCCGTGCGCATGCAGGGCCTCGAAATCGGCATCGTCGACCTCGTGCGAGCGTTCGCAGACCTTCATCGCGAAGGCCAGCATCGCACGCTGGCGCGGCGTGATGTCGGCCTTGCGCCAGTTCACCGCCACCTGGTCGGCCACGAGCGGCTTCTTCTCGTAGATGCGCAGCAGCGCGCCGTGCGCCACCACGCAATACAGGCACTGGTTGGCGGCGCTGGTGGTGGTGACGATCATCTCGCGGTCGCCCTTGGTGAGCGAGCTCGTGCGGCCCACGCTCTCGGGCTCCATCAGCGCATCGTGGTAGGCGAAGAAGGCACGCCATTCGGCCGGCCGGCGGGCGAGGGCGAGGAACACGTTGGGCACGAAGCCGGCCTTTTCCTGGACCTCCAGCACCTTGGCGCGGATGTCCTCGGGCAGGTCCTGGAGTTCGGCGAGCGGGTAACGGGCGGGCATGGTTGTCTCCTGGAATCGTTGGATCGACACATCATAGGGAGGCCCCTGCGTCACGGCATCGCTGCCGGACAGGATGCCGTCCGACAGCCGGGGCATCCAGGCTCTGCAACAGTCGACGGCATCGATGCACGGCTGCGCGGGCGCCAGCCTGCCGGCGCCGTCCGCCATGCCAACTTCCGCATTCCCTTCGTTCACCTTCGCCCTTCTGGTGCTGGCCTTGGCGCCGGTGCTGGCCAACGCCGAGGAGCCCAAGCTCCCCATCGACAGCGACGACAAGGGCTCCGTCTACATCGCCCCCAAGGTGTCGCCGACCGAGACCTCGGTGGAAGCGCACGGCGCTGCCGTCGGTGTCCAGCGCAAGGACGGCAGCAGCCTTTATGGCGGCATGGACACCTCCAGCACGCGCCCGACCTATTCGGTCGGCGGCAGCACGGGCGGCAATGTGTCGTTCTCGGCCGGCGCCGAGTCCGACGGGAAGGACAAGCACGGCGTCAAGGCCGGCGTGCAGATCAAGTACTGATGCGCGGTGACGCGGCGGCGCCGCCGTCGTCGTCGAGCACAGCCCGATCGCTTTCGTCCTTGAGTTCCACGCCGCTCAGCCCGCGCCTCAAGGCCTCTCGCACCAGCCAGGCCAGCTTGGCGGCCGCGAGCGCGGGTGCGAGGCCCTCGGGCCGCACGTTGGAGATGCAGTTGCGCTCGGCGTCGTTCCGGCCGCGCCGGGGCGCGTGCGTGAGGTAGATGCCCAGGCTGTCGGGCGAGCTCAGGCCGGGCCGCTCGCCGATGAGGATCACCGCCAGGCGCGCGTCAAAGATCTCGCCCACCTCGTCGGCCAGCGCCACGCGTGCCTGCGTGGCGATGACGAGCGGCGCCAACACCAGGTTCTCGGGCAGCAGGGTCTTGAGCGCCTGCAGCAGCGGGCGCGCCTGACGCTCGACGGCCAGGGAGGACAGGCCGTCGCCCACCACCACGGCCAGGTCGCAGGCGGCGCTGCGCGGCAGGGCACGCAGGGCCTCGGCATCCTGCGGATCGAGCTGCCGGCCGAGGTCCGGGCGGCGCAGGTAGGCGGTGCGGTCGGTCGCCCGGCTGCGGGCGCGTGCCACCGTCCAACCGTCGTCGCCGAGTTGCGCCGCGAGGGCGTCGACGTCGAGCGCTGCGTGGATGGCGTCGCGCGCCAGGGCATGCGCCCAGCCGAAGCGCAGCGTCTCGTCGGTGGGCATGCCGGCGCCGGCACGGCCCAGCGCCAGTCGCGCGGGCGTGGCCTGGCGCCAGTCCTGCCAGGGGTTGGGCGTCACCAGGGGCGGGTCGGCATCGTTCATGGTGCAGCCAGCGCCGACAGGCCGCGTATGTCCGTCAGCAAGCGGTTCGCCGCGGGCGGCAGCAGCCGGCCTTCGCCCCCGGTGATGCGCATGCGCTGGAGCCAGGCCTCGAACTCGGGCGCGCGCTGCAGGCCCAGCGTCTCGCGCACGAAGAGCGCGTCGTGGAAGGAGGTGCTCTGGTAGTTGAGCATCACATCGTCGGCGCCGGGCACGCCCATGATGAAGTTCAGGCCTGCGGTGCCCAGCAGCACCAGCAGCGTGTCCATGTCGTCCTGGTCGGCCTCGGCATGGTTGGTGTAGCAGACGTCGCAGCCCATCGGCAGGCCCAGCAGCTTGCCGCAGAAATGGTCTTCCAGGCCGGCGCGGATGATCTGCTTGCCGTCGAACAGGTACTCCGGGCCGATGAAGCCGACCACGGTGTTGACCAGCAGCGGGCGGTAGCGCCGCGCCAGCCCATAGGCCCGCGCCTCGCAGGTCTGCTGGTCGACGCCGAAGTTCGCGTCGGCCGACAGGGCGCTGCCCTGGCCGGTCTCGAAATACATGCAGTTGTCGCCCACGGTGCCGCGCCCGAGGGCCTGCGCCGCGGCATGGGCCTCGTCGAGCAGCTCGGGCGTGACGCCGAAGGAGCGGTTCGTCTTCTCGGTCCCGCCGATGGACTGGAAGACCAGGTCGACCGGCGCGCCTTCCTGCGCCAGCCGCAGCGTGTTGGTGACGTGCGTGAGCACGCAGCTCTGCGTGGGGATCTCGAAGCGCGCGATCAGTTCGTCGAGCATGCGCAGCAGCCTGTCCAGCACGGGCAGGCTGTCCGACGCGGGGTTGATGCCGATCACCGCGTCGCCGGCGCCGTAGAGCAGGCCGTCCAGCGTCGAAGCGGCGATGCCGCGCAGGTCGTCCGTCGGGTGGTTGGGCTGCAGCCGCACCGCCAGGTGCCCCGGCAGCCCCAGCGTGTCGCGAAAACGCGAGACCACGTGGCACTTCTTCGCCACCGCGATCAGGTCCTGGTTGCGCATCAGCTTCGACACCGCCGCCGCCATCTCGGGCGTGAGGCCCGGTGCCAGCGCCGTCAGCACGGCGGGCGTCGCGCGCTCGGACAGCAGCCAGTTGCGGAAGTCGCCCACGGTGAGGTGCGCCACCGGCACGAAGGCCGGCGCATCGTGCGTGTCGATCACGAGCCGCGTGATGTTGTCGCTCTCGTAGGGCACCAGCGCCTCGGTGAGGAACTGCGCGAGCGGCGTCTCGGCCAGCACGTGGCGCGCCGCCATGCGCTGCTGCGCCGTCGCGGCGCCGATGCCGGCCAGGTAGTCGCCCGAACGCGCGGGGCTGGCGCAGGCCATGACCTGCTTCAGGTCCTCGAACGCGAAGACGTGGCCGTCGATGGTGGTGCGGTAGCGCATTGGCTCAGGAGGGGGTGGACAGCAGATCGTCGGGCGCGGCGGCGGCCCGCTGGGCGGCCGTGCTTCGGAAATACGCGTAGGCCAGCGCCATCAGCACCGCGAACAGCAGCGTCAGCATGCCGTTGAACCACACCATCGCGCCCAGGCACACCAGGCCCAGGCCCAGCGCGATGGCCGGGAACACCGGGTAGAAGGGCGCACGGTAGGGGCGCGGCAAGCCGGGCTCGGTGCGGCGCAGTTGAAACAGCGAGGCCATCGACACCAGGTACATCACGATGGCCCCGAGCACCGCCATCGTCACGATGTTGGCCGTCAGCGTCTGGCCGCCGAACTGCACCCACTCGTCGCTGAAGATCGCCAGCACGCCGATCACGCCGCCGGCCATGAGCGCGCGGTGCGGCGTGTCGAAGCGCGGGCTCAGCGCCGCGAAATAGCGCGGCAGGTAGCCGGCGCGGGCCAGCGCGAAGATCTGCCGCGAGTAGCCCATGATGATCCCGTGGAAGCTCGCCACCAGGCCGAAGAGCCCGATCCACACCAGCATGTGCAGCCAGCCGCTGCTGGCGCCGACCACGGCCTTCATCGCCTGCGGCAGCGGGTCGTTGATGTTGGCGAGCTGGCGCCAGTCGCCCACGCCGCCTGCGAACACCATCACGCCGAAGGCCAGCAGCACCAGGGTCAGGATGCCGGCGATGTACGCCACGGGAATCGTGCGGTGCGGGTCGCGCGCCTCTTCGGCCGCCATCGCCGCGCCTTCGATGGCGAGGAAGAACCAGATCGCGAAGGGGATGGAGGCGAAGATGCCCGAGAGCGCCGTGCCGTTGAGCACGTCGCCGCCCGCCCAGCCGTGCGCGACGAAGTTGCCCCACGACCAGCCCGGTGCCACCACGCCCATGAAGACCAGCAGCTCCACGATGGCCAGCACCGTGACGAAGAGCTCGAAGGCCGCCGCGATGCCCACGCCCAGCCAGTTCAGCCCGATGAACACCAGGTAGGCACCGAGCGCGATGTACTTGGCGTTGATGCCCGGGAACTGCACGTTCAGGTAGGCGCCGATGGCCAGCGCGATGGCCGGCGGCGCGAACACGAACTCGATCAGGGTCGCGAAGCCGGCGATGAAGCCGCCCGTCGGCCCGAAGGCGCGCCGCGCGTACGCGAAGGGACCGCCCGCGTGCGGGATGGCGGTGGACAGCTCGGTGAAGCTGAAGATGAAGGTGGTGTACATCGCCGCCACCAGCACCGTGGCGACCAGGAAGCCCAGCGTGCCGGCGGTGTTCCAGCCGTAGCTCCAGCCGAAGTATTCGCCCGAGATCACCAGCCCGACGGCGATGCCCCAGAGCTGCAGCGGGCCGAGCACCTTCTTGAGGGCGGGCGTGTGGGGCGAAGGGGTGAGGCTCGACATGGGCGGTGGCTCCCTGGGTGATGATGGCCCCGGCGCGGGGTCCCTGTCATCCCGAGCAAGACCGGTGCCAGGGGATTCCCACTGGTTGAGTGCCGAATCGGCCTCCAGCGCCCGTGGGACGGGCGCCGGCAGCTATCGATTCGATAGCATCCGGGCGCATGGGCGTGCCCGCCCATAATGGCCGCCTCCCATCCGAAGAAGGACTTCTCCCGTGCGACTTTCCCCCTGTGTGGCGCTTGCCGCCCTGTGCATGACTTCCCTGGCGCAGGCCCAGGCCCCCGCTGCCGCGCAGACGCTGCCCAGCGGCCTGGTCTACCAGAGCGTGAAGGAAGGCACCGGCGCCAGCCCGGCCGCCACCGACACCGTGCGCGTGCACTACCGCGGCACCTTCCCCGACAGCGGCAAGGAGTTCGACAGCTCCTATTCGCGCGGCGAGCCGGCGGAATTCCCGCTCAACCGCGTCATCCCCTGCTGGACCGAGGGCGTGCAGAAGATGAAGGTCGGCGGCAAGGCCAAGCTGGTGTGCCCGCCGGCCATCGCCTATGGTGCGCGCGGCGCGGGTGGCGTGATCCCGCCCAACGCCACGCTCAACTTCGAGGTCGAACTGATCGCGATCAAGGGGCGCTGACCGCGCCCTGCGCGCTGCGGCTGCCCCGGCCCAGCGTGGCCGCCGCGAGCATCGCGCCCGCCACCAGCGCCGCGCTCACCAGCATCGCGCTGGTGATGCCGCTGCCGTCGACCACGCGGCCGCCCAGCGTCGCGCCGCTGGCGATGGCGACCTGGAAGGCCGTCACCAGCATCGCCTGGCCGGCCTCGGGCGCCTCGGGCAGCGCGTTCAGCATCCAGCTGGTGGCCGCGCCCGGCACCATGCCGAAGGCCACGCCCCAGGCCAGCACCACGGCGGACGCGGCGACCAGCCCGTCGCCCGCCAGGGTCGACATCAGCAGCGCCACGGCCAGCAGGCCCGTGGTCGCCACGAGGCCCAGGCGCGCGCTGCGCGCCACGATCGTGCCGACCAGGAAGTTGCCGAAGAAGCCCGCGGCGCCGTAGGCCAGCAGCAGCACCGTCACGTGCGTGGCCGACAGGCCGAAGACCTGCAGCAGCAGCGGCTTGAGGTAGGTGTAGGCGGCGAAATGGCCCATCACCATCAGCACCACCGCGATCAGCCCGGCGCGCGAGAGCCGGCGCGTCAGCGGCATGAGCAGGTCGCGCGCACGGATGGGGCGCGAGGGCGGCAGCGCCGGCAGCAGCCGCCATTGCGCGATCAGCACGACGGCGGTGAGTGCGGCCGAGGCGAAGAAGGCGAAGCGCCAGCCCGCGAAGCTGCCCAGCAGCGAGCCGGCGGGCACGCCGAACACCGTGCTCACCGACACGCCCGCCAGCACCATCGACACCGCACGCGCCTGCGCCTCGGGCGGCACCAGCTGCGTCGCCACGCCGGGGGCGAAGGTCCAGAACCCGCCCACGCACAGGCCCAGCAGCAGGCGGGCCGCCAGCATGGTGCCGAAGTTGGGCGCCAGCGCGGCCATGAGGTTGGACACCAGCAGCAGTGCGGTGAGCGCGACCATCACCGTGCGCCGGTCCAGCCGTCCGGCCGCCACGCCCAGCCCTGGCGCCGCAAGAGCCGCCAGAACCCCGGGCATGGTCACCATCAGCCCGGCCACGCCGTCCGTCACTTGCAGGCCGCGCGCGATGTCGGTGAGCAGGCCGATGGGCATGAACTCGGTCGACACCATGACGAAGGTGCCGACCGAGACGGCGGCGACAGCGGGCCAGGCTGCAGCGGCAGAGGCGGGCGCCGGGGTGGAGGCGGTGGCGGTGGCGGTGGCGGCGACGGGCTGGCCGGCCGGGGCCAGCAGGGCGTCGTCACAGGTGGGGCAGGTGGCGGACATGGGGTTCCTGTCGAGGGAAAAGCAAGGGCAGGCTGCCGAAACAGCGACCGGCCGAGTCTGAGCGCCGGGCCCGGGCCGACCAAGGCTCGGCAGGCCAGAAGAGTGTTTCCTGACCGCCAACAATGGGCGCTGAACGCGCGATGCGGATATCCGCCTGGAGTCCGTCCATTCGGTGCCTTTTGGGCCTCCAGCGCCCGTCCTGCGGGCGCGAGCAGCTATCGATTTCATAGCATTCCGGCCGAGTGCCGACGCGGGCGAATTCGAAAGCAGGACGCGGGGTGCCGCTTCGGGGCATGCTTCCTACAGTCCTTCGCACCCGCACCGAAAGGAAGGACCCCATGAACATGAGCACCCGCACCGAAGCCCGCGCGCTGCGCGCCGCCGCCACCGTCGCCGACCCGCGCTGGGCCGCGGTGCAGGCCCGCGACGCCGCCGCCGACGGCCACTTCGTCTATTCCGTGAAGACCACCGGCGTGTACTGCCGCCCCTCCTGCGGTGCGCGGCCGGCCCGGCCCGAGAACGTCGCCTTCCACGCCACGCCGGCCGAGGCCGAGGGGGCAGGCTTTCGTCCTTGCCAGCGCTGCCGGCCGGAGGCGCCGCCGCTGGCGCAGCGCCAGGCCGCGCTCGTCGCGGAACTGTGCCGCGCCATCGCGTCGGCCGACGGGCCGCCATCGATCGAGGCATTGGCAGAACGCGCCGGGCTGAGCGTGTCGCACCTGCACCGCACCTTCAAGGCCGTGACCGGGCTCACGCCGCGGGCCTGGGCCGCGGCACACCGTGCGCAGCGCCTGCGCACGGCGCTCGATGCGCCCGGCGCCCGCGTGACCGATGCCATCTACGACGCCGGCTATGGCGCGGCCAGCCGCTTCTACGAGGAAGCGGACGAGGTGCTCGGCATGACGCCCACCGCGTGGCGTTCCGGCGGCGCCGACACCGACATCCGCTTCGCCATCGGCCAGTGTTCGCTGGGCGCGATCCTGGTGGCGCGAAGCGGGCGCGGCGTCTGCGCCATCAGCCTGGGCGACGACCCCGACCGGCTCGCGCGCGAGCTGCAGGACCGCTTTCCGCGGGCGCGCCTGGTCGGCGGCGATGCGGACTTCGAGCGCCTGGTCGCACAGGTGGTCGGCCTCGTCGAGGCGCCGGAGCAGGGCGCCGAGCTCCCGCTGGACGTGCGCGGCACCGCCTTCCAGCAGCGCGTGTGGCAGGCGCTGCGCGCCATCCCGCCCGGAACGACGGCCAGCTATGCCGAGATCGCCGAGCGCATCGGCGCGCCGGCCGCCACGCGTGCCGTGGCGCAGGCCTGCGGCGCCAACCCGCTGGCCGTCGCCATTCCCTGCCACCGCGTGGTGCGCCGCGACGGCAGCCTCTCGGGCTACCGCTGGGGCGTGGAGCGCAAGCGCAGCCTGCTGGTGCGCGAGGGCGCCCCGGTGTCCGCCGGCCCGGCCGCGTGAGCGCGAATCCGTTCGACGCGGCGGCCCGGCACTGCGCCGTGCGCGTCGACGCGCTGGATTGGGCCGCGGTCGGCACAGCCCTCGACGCCGAAGGCGCAGCCGTGCTGCCCCGCCTGCTGACGCCTTCGGAGTGCGAGGCCGCCGCGGCGCTGTACGACCAGCCCGCGCGCTTCCGCAGCCGGGTCGTGATGGCCCGTCACGGCTTCGGCCGCGGCGAGTACCAGTACTTCGCCTATCCGCTTCCGCCTGGCGTCGCGGCCCTGCGCAGCGCCTTCTACCCGCACCTGGTGCCCATCGCCAACCGCTGGCAGGCATCGATGGGGCTGCCGGCGCGCTTTCCGCCCGGGCATGATGAATTCCTGGCCCGCTGCCACGCCGCCGGCCAGCAGCGCCCGACGCCTCTGCTGCTGCGCTACGGCGAGGGCGACTTCAATTGCCTGCACCAGGACCTGTACGGCGAACACGTGTTCCCGCTGCAGGTGGTGGTGCTGCTGTCCGAGCCCGGCCGCGACTTCGAGGGCGGCGAGTTCGTCATGACCGAGCAGCGCCCGCGCATGCAATCGCGCCCCCTGGTGCTGCCGCTGCGCCAGGGCGATGGGGCCGTGTTCGCCGTTCACCATCGTCCGGTGCAGGGGACGCGGGGCGTGTACCGTGTGAACCTGCGCCACGGCGTGAGCCGCGTGCGCAGCGGCCGGCGCCACACGCTGGGGCTGATCTTCCACGACGCGCAGTGAACCCGTGAGCACCCTCGATCTCTTTGATGCCGGCGCCGACCCCACGGCTGCCGAACCGCTGCGGCTGGAGCCGGGCGCGTCGGTGCTGCGCGGCTTCGCCCTGCCGCGGGTGGACGCCTTGCGCCGCGACCTCGATGCGGTGCTCGCCGCCGCGCCGCTGCGCCACCTCGTCACGCCCGGCGGCAAGACCATGTCGGTGGCGATGACCAACTGCGGCGCGCTCGGGTGGGTCAGCGACCGCAGCGGCTACCGCTACACCGGGCGCGATCCGCTGAGCGACCGCCCGTGGCCCGCGATGCCCGCGAGCTTTCGCGCGCTGGCCGTGTCGGCCGCCTCGCGCGCCGGCTTCGAGGGCTTCGCGCCCGACGCCTGCCTCGTCAACCGCTACGTGCCCGGCGCGCGCCTGACCCTGCACCAGGACCGCGACGAGCGGCAGCTGGGCCAGCCCATCGTGTCGGTCTCGCTCGGCCTGCCGGCGGTCTTCCTGTGGGGTGGGGCGCAGCGCGGGGACCGCACCCGTCGCGTGCCCCTGGCGCATGGCGACGTCGTGGTGTGGGGCGGGCCGGCGCGGCTGCGCTTCCATGGGGTGATGCCCCTGGCCGAGGGCGAGCACCCGTTCATGGGGGCGTGCAGGATCAACCTGACTCTTCGCTGCGCGGCTTGAGCTGTGGCACTGTGGGCCGACCCGCGGGCCGCTGCCGAAGCTTCTCGCCAGGAATTGCCTGCGCGCATGCAAGGCCGGCAAGCTGCGCCGTGCCGAGGAGCCGGTCCAGCGACTGCCCGTGGCGAGCGCTGGCCGACAACCCCGCCATCGTCGTGCTGACGAAGTCGGCCAGGCGGTCCGCCTCCTGCGGATGGCGCTGCGCGATGAAGTCGCGGATCCGCTGCTGGGCAGCGACGTGGAAGGTGCCTGCCGCGGCGCGGGCCTGCTCGTCACTGCAGCGGGTGCCCTCGAGCACCAGGCAGCCCGTCGCGCACGCGTCTGCGGCGTAGGACCGGGCAGCTTCTTCCAGCACACGGGCCAGGCATTCGGCCACCGGGCGATCCGGACGCAGGAGCTGGTCCAGGGGCACCGCACCCGTCAGCGCGTAGCGGTCGAGGATGCGTGCATACAGGGCCGCCTTGCTGCCGAAGGCCGCGTAGAAACTGGGCGGATTGATGCCCAGGGCTCTCGTGAGGTCGGCGACGCTCACGGCGTCGTAGCCCTTGGCGTGGAACAGCCGCTGGGCCACAGCGACGGCCTCGTCTGCATCGAAATTGCGCGGACGTCCACGTCCGCGCGAGATTTCCTTAGTCATCACTACAAAATTCTTGACAAGGGGTAGGCTCAATTATGTACGATGCGCTACAAATTCAACCAGGAGTCCTCATGCCCATGTTCGAAGGAAAGTCCGTTCTGGTGCTCGGCGGCAGCCGGGGCATCGGCGCGGCCATCGTCCGGCGCTTCGTCGCCGACGGCGCCCGGGTCACGTTCACCTACTCGGGCTCGCCCGATGCGGCCCGGGCGCTGGCGGCGGAGACCGGCAGCACGGCGGTGCAGACCGACAGTTCCGACCGCGACGCAGTCATCGCGCGGGTGCGCGACAGCGGCCCGCTCGACGTGCTGGTGGTGAACGCGGGCATCGCGATCTTCGGCGATGCGCTGGAACAGGACCCGGACGCGGTCGACCGGCTGTTCCGCATCAACGTGCAGTCGCCGTACCACGCCTCGGTCGAGGCGGCGCGCAGGATGCCGCCGGGCGGCCGGATCATCGTGATCGGCTCGGTGAACGGCGACCGCATGCCGGTGCCGGGCATGGCCTCGTATGCGCTCAGCAAATCGGCGCTGCAGGGCATGGCGCGCGGCCTGGCGCGCGATTTCGGCCCGCGGGGCATCACGATCAACGTCGTCCAGCCCGGCCCCGTCGACACCGACGCGAACCCGGAAGACGGCCCGATGCGGGAGCTGATGCACAGCTTCATGGCGATCAAGCGCCACGGTCGGCCGGAAGAAGTGGCCGGCATGGTGGCCTGGCTGGCGGGGCCCGAAGCCGGCTTCGTGACGGGCGCGATGCACACGATCGACGGCGCATTCGGGGCGTGAGCCGGCCGCTGCGCCGCGGCGCAGCCGGGGCTACTTCGTCAGGAGCTTCGCAAGGAACAGCAGGGCCGCCTCGTAGCCCAGCGGCCCCAGTCCGCAGATGACGCCCGTCGCAGCCAGCGACACGTAGCTCTTGTGGTACATCTCCTCGCGTCGATGGATGTTCGAGATGTGGACCTCGACGATGGGCAGTTGCGAAGCCTTCAACGCGTCGAGGATGGCCATCGACGTGAACGAATAGGCGGCGGGGTTGATGACGATGCCCGCCATCGTGGTGCGTGCCTCGTGGATCCAGTCGACCAACTGGCCTTCTGAGTTGGACTGCCTGAAGTCCACCTCCAGCCCGAGGCGCTGGCCCGCTTCACGGCACTGCGCCTCGATCTGGGCCAGCGTCGTGTGGCCGTAGATATGCGGCTCACGCACCCCGAGCAGGTTGAGGTTCGGGCCGTTCAGGATCAGGATGTGCGACATGCTGGCCTTCGTTATCGGATGTGTCTCAAAAGCAAGGACGCGCTGATCAGGGCCCGCCGTGGAAGAGCTTCGCGGGCCCGGTGACCAGCCACGGAAACAGGACCATCAGGAACATGATCAGGAACTGTGCGATCATGAAAGGCATCACGCCCCTGGTGACGGTGTCCATCGACATCCGGCCGACGCCGGCCACCACGTTGAGGACCACGCCCACCGGCGGAGTCACCAGCCCGATCGCATTGTTCATGATGAACAGGACGCCGAAGTACACCGGGTCGATCTTGGCCGCCACGATGACGGGCATCAGCACCGGCGTCAGGATGAGGATGGTGGGCGTCATGTCCATCGCGGTGCCGACGATCATGACCAGCACCATGATCGCGATCATCAGCAGGATGGGGCTGTCCAGGAAGGGCTCGAGCATGCCCACCACCTTGCCCGGCAGGTCGGCCACCGTGATGAGCCAGGCCGAGACCATGGCCGCGGCGACGAGGAACATCACCACCGCGGTCGTCTTGGCGGCCTTCTCGAAGATGCCGTACAGCTGCGACAGCTTCAGCCCGCGGTAGATGACCGTGGAGACGAAGAGGGCGTACACGGCGGCCACGACGCCCGCTTCGGTCGGCGTGAAGACGCCCATGCGCAGGCCGACCAGGATGATCACCGGCAGCATCAACGCCCAGCTGCAGCGTCGCAAGGTCACCAGGAGTTCCTTCAGCGGCTTGCGATGCGGCGGCACCGCGCCTTCGTTGCGGGCCACGTAGGCCCAGGTGATCCAGAGGGCCAGCCCCATCAGCAGGCCGGGCGTGATGCCGGCCATGAAGAGCTTGGAGATCGACACGTTGGCCGTCACGCCGAAGATCACCAGGCCGATGGACGGCGGCAGCACCGGTGCGATGACGCCGGACGCGGCGATCAGGCCGGCAGCGCGGTGCGGCGCATGGCCGGCGGCCACCATCATCGGCAGCAGCATCGTGGTCAGCGCCGCAGCGTCGGCCACCGCGCTGCCCGAGAGTGCCGACAGCATGATCGAGGCCACGATGGTGACGTAGCCCAGGCCGCCGCGGATGTGCCCGACGAGCGCCATTGCGAAGTCGACGATGCGCTTGGACAGGCCGCCCTCGTTCATGATCTCGCCGGCCAGCAGGAAGAACGGGACGGCCAGGAGCGGATAGTTGTCCGCTCCGCCCAGCAGGTTCTGCGCGAGGATCTGCGCTTCGAACATGTCCAGGTGCCACATCAGGGCGACGCCGCTGACCAGCAGCGCGAACGAGATGGGGATGCCGATGGCCATCGCCAGCAGCAGCGATCCGACGAAGATGGTGAGGGTCATGGTGGATCGCCGGTGTCAGTGCTTGTTGTCGTTCGCGGCGCCTGCGGGCTCGCCGCCGGGCAGCTTCAGGGCGGCCAGGTCTTCGGATTCCTGCACGGTCACCAAGTCCGCGTCCCCCATGTGCCCCGTGAAGAGCAGCCACAGGTCCAGCAGCAGGACGACGCTTGCGCAAGCGGCGAAAGCCACACCGGCCGAATGCAGCACGGCCATCGGCAACTGCGTGGACGGTGCCAGCACGTCCATGTTGATGCGCGTCTGCTCCCATGCGCCGCGAAACACGAGGTAGCACACGTACAGCATGGTCAGGTGGCCCAGCACCAGGCAGATCTTCTTGCCCAGGGGAGGCAGCCGCGACACCAGCGCATCGGTGCCCAGATGGGTGTGCTCGCGCAGTGCCACCACGCAGCCCATGAACGTGATCCACACGAAGAGCCAGCGCGAGATCTCTTCGGACTGCGTGATCGACGAATTGAAGACGTAGCGCAGCACCACGTTGCCGAAGACCAGCACGACCATGACCATGAGCGCCACGGCCATCAGCACCGTGACGGCGCGACAGAACCCGTTGATAAGTTTCACCATGCCCATTCCTTGGCCAAGCGTGTAGGCGTGAACCCGAGCTGCGCCCGGGCTCCTTCTTCGGGGCTCGATCAGAGCTTGGAAACGCGTTCCAGCTCGGTCTTGAACAGGGTCATCACGGCAGGGTCGTAGGAAGCCGAGAACTTGTCGTAGATGGGCTTGGCTTCTGCACGCATGCGAGCCACCTCGGCCGGTGCGACGGCGTTGTAGACCATGCCCTTGGACTGGAGCTCGACCAGCGCCTTGCCGGCGGCGTCGCGGCTCGCCGTGCGCTGGTAGTTCTGTGCCTCGATGGCCGCTTCCTGCAGCAGCTTCTGTTCGGTCGGCGACAGCTTCTCCCAGAAGCGCTTGCTGACCTGCACCGGGTTGGTGGCGTACACGTGGTTGGTGCCGCTGACGTACTTCTGCACCTCGTAGAACTTGCTCGACAGGATCACCGAGTACGGGTTCTCCTGCCCATCGACCGCCTTGCTTTCGAGCGCGTTGTAGAGCTCGGCGAAGGGCATGGGCAGGGGGTTGGCCTTGAAGGTCTTGAAGGTGTCCAGGAACACCGGGTTGGGGATGACGCGCAGCTTCAGACCGTCCAGGTCCTCACCCTTGGTGATCGGGCGCTTGCTGTTCGTGACGTTGCGGAAGCCCAGGTCGAAGAAGCCCAGCACCACGATGCCCTTGTCCGCCAGCTTGGCGCTCAGCATCTTGCCCAGCGGGCCGTCGACCATCGCGTCGGCCTGCTGGCCGTTGCTGAAGAGGAAGGGGAAGTCGAACAGGCCGAACTCCTTGACCACGCCGGTCAGCGAGGTCGTGGAGGCGACCAGCATCTCCTGCACGCCACCCTGCAAGGCCGATTGCTGCTGCAGCTCGTTGCCGAGCTGGCTGCTCGCGAATTCCTTCACCGTGATCTTGCCGCCGCTCTTGGCGGCCACGATCTCGGCGAATTTCTTGACGCCCCAGCTCGTGGGATGGTCGGTGTTGTTCAGGTGCCCGATGCGGATGGTGCGTTGCTGGATGTCCTGCGCGTGCGCGACGGCCGCAGCCGCCACCAGCGCCAGCGCACCGGCGAGCTTGAAGAGTTTCGATGCCATGAATGTCTCCTTGGTGGGTGCCGATGTGTCCGGCCCTGGCGATCGACAACTCGATCGGCGTCTGAATGTTATGGAATCATCAGATGATTTTCAATAAATATGAGCATTGGGGTATTCTCTTAGGTAGCCTTTCAGGTTTTGTCGTAGAAACCAGCCATGAAACCCGGTGTGATTCCTGAGCCCTCCGTGACCGACATTTCCCAGGCGCCCCTGGACTCGGCGACCGCAGGGGAAGTGGCCTACCGTCGAATCCGGTCCGACATCGTCCTGGGCCGGCTCTCGCCCGGCCGCCGCCTGCCGCTCGAGCGCATGAAGGAGGCCTATGGCACCAGCGTCAGCACGCTGCGCGAGCTGTTCAACCGGCTGGCCACCGAAGGCCTGCTCGTGGCCGAAGGCTCGCGCGGCTTCCAGGTCAGCGAGGTGTCCTCGGCCAACCTGCGCGAGGTGGCGTCGATGCGGCTGCTGCTGGAAGGCCACGGGATCAAGGAGTCCTTCCAGCGCGGCGACCTGGAGTGGGAAGGCCGCGTGGTCGCCGCCCACCACAAGCTGGCCACGATGGAAAAGAAGATGGCCGCGAACGATCCGTACCCCGCCGAGATCTGGCGCCAGTACGACTGGGCCTTCCACGTCGCGCTGATCTCCGCCTGCGGCTCCGAGTTGCTGCTGGAAACCTACAACTCGATCTGCGACAAATACCTGCGCTACCAGATGATCGCGGCCGTGTTCAGGGGCGAGCTCGCGGCCTCGGAACACCGCGTGCTGCTGGAATGCGCCATTGCGCGCGATTGGGAGCAGGCGCAGCGGATTCTGGTCACGCACGTCGAGGAGTGCGTGTCCCAGATGGCGCTGGTGCTCGACGCCGGTTGAGACGTTCGGTTTTCAACGAAAAGATCGACAAGATGCCGCTTCGCGGAACCGCAGCGCTGGCCATGTGGTGGGACATGGCACCGGCCATGAAGCCCGAGTTCGAGCACTGGCATTCGCACGAGCACTTTCCCGAGCGGCTGGGCGTGCCGGGGTTCCGCCGGGCGTCGCGCTGGACGAGTGCCGGCGGCGGCGAGGGGGTCTTCGTCATGTACGACGTGGCGTCCCATGCCGTGCTCTCGTCGCAGGCTTATGTGCACCACCTGAACAGCCCGACGCCCTGGTCGACGAAGATGATGCCGCACCACAGGAACATGGTCCGAAGCCAGTGCCACGTGCTGGCCTCTGCGGGTAGCGCGGTCGCGCGGCACGCGCTCACGCTCCGGCTCTCGCCACAGGCGGGCAGGGGCGACGATCTGCTCGCCTCGCTTCGCACGCTGTGCGAAGACCTTGCGCAACGTCCGGGGCTGGTGGGCGCCCACCTGCTGCGGCACCAGACGCCGGACATGCCGGAAACCACCGAGCAGCGCATCCGCCATTCCGCCGACCGGTTCGCGGATCGGGTCCTTGTCGTTCTCGGCTACGCGGGCGAGGTGCTCGAGCGCCTGCTCCATACCGACCTTTCGCAGGAAGCCTTGCGCCATGCGGGTGCAGCCGATGGCGCCGTCAGCGGCCTGTACACGCTCTCGCACTCGGCGAGCGCCGAGGAGTTCGCCAGCGAGCACTTGCCGGCGCTCGCCTGAAAGGCGAACGGTCGCGCGCGGCGTGCCCGGCGCCTAGCCGGCCATCAACTTCTGCACCAGCTCCGCCGTCGTCGCCGACGCGTATTTGCGCATCAGCCGCGCACGGTGCAACTCGACGGTGCGGTGGCTGATGCCCAGCTGCTTGCCGATCTGCTTGCTGGTGAGGCCCTGCATGAGCTGCGCCGCCACCTCGCGCTCGCGCGGCGTGAGATGCGCCTTGGTGCCGGTGCTGCGTCGCGCGCCCAAGTCCTCGAAGGTCCAGATGCCGGCTTCGTGCGGTGCCTCGCGGTTCAGCGCGCGGCCGGTCACGTGGCACCAGAAGGTCTCGCCGGCCAGGGCGCCATGCAGGCCGCCGACGCGCCGCATCATGCGGTGGTCTGCGTAGCGCCCGCTGGCGTTGAGGATGGGCAGCATGCGCTGCCCGATGCGCTCGTATTCGGCCACGCTGGGGTAGAGCAGCGCGAAGGACCGGCCCACGAGCTCGTCGCGGGTGGCGCCGAACATCTCGCACAGGCGCACGTTGCAGTCGACCATCATGCGCTGGCGCGAGAGCACCATGCCCACGGGCGCGTGCTCGAAGGCCAGGCGGTAGTCGATCGCCTGCGCGGGCGTCGCAGCAGGGGAATTGGCTTGCGTACGGCTTGCACCGCGGCGATGCTCGGGGGTCTCCATGACGTAATACTACGTATAGCTGTACGTAGTATCGTTGGCAGCGCTTTCGCACCCAACCATCCCCTTTTCTTTTCACAGTTCCAGAGCGAGGAAGCATGGCGAACAAGATCTATCCCGACGCCAAGTCGGCGCTGGCCGGCGTGGTGGCCGACAACCAGATGCTGGCCGTGGGCGGCTTCGGCCTGTGCGGCATCCCCGAGGCGCTGATCGAGGCCCTCAAGGAAAGCGGCGTCAAGAACCTGACCTGCATTTCCAACAACGCGGGTGTCGACGGCTTCGGCCTGGGCAAGCTGCTCGAGACGCGGCAGATCAAGAAGATGATCGCCAGCTACGTGGGCGAGAACAAGGAGTTCGAGCGCCAGTACCTCGCAGGCGAACTGGAGCTGGAGTTCACGCCGCAGGGCACGCTGGCCGAGAAGCTGCGCGCCGGTGGCGCCGGCATCCCGGCCTTCTTCACCAAGACCGGCGTGGGCACCCAGGTGGCCGAGGGCAAGGAACTGCGCGAATTCGACGGCGAGACCTACGTGATGGAACGCGCGCTGGTGCCCGACGTGGCCCTGGTCAAGGCGGCCGTGGCCGACAAGTCGGGCAACCTGCGCTTCAACCTCACGGCGCGCAACTTCAACCCGGCCGCGGCGACGGCCGGCAAGGTCTGCATCGTCGAGGTCGAGAAGATCGTCGAGGTGGGCGAGCTGGCGCCGGACGACATCCACCTGCCGGGCATCTACGTGCACCGCATCGTGCTCAATTCGAATCCCGAAAAGCGCATCGAGAAACGCACCGTGAGCGCCGCCGCGCCGGTCGATGCCGCGGCCGCCAAGGTCGAGGCCCAGGCCGTGATCGCCCAGGCCGCCGCCGGCGCCGAAGTGCCTGCCACCGTCAAGAACAACGCCAAGTAAGGAGCCCGACATGCCCTGGACCCAAGACCAGATGGCCGCACGTGCGGCGCAGGAGCTGGAAGACGGCTTCTATGTGAACCTCGGCATCGGCATCCCGACGCTGGTGGCCAACCACACCGGCACCAAGGAGGTGTGGCTGCAGAGCGAGAACGGCATGCTCGGCATCGGCCCCTTCCCGACCGAGGACCAGGTCGATGCCGACCTGATCAACGCCGGCAAGCAGACCGTGACGACCCTGCCGGGCAGTGCGATCTTCGGCAGCGACCAGAGCTTCGCGATGATCCGCGGCGGCAAGATCAACCTGTCGATCCTCGGCGCCATGCAGGTGAGCGAGAAGGGCGACCTGGCCAACTGGATGATCCCCGGCAAGATGGTCAAGGGCATGGGCGGCGCCATGGACCTGGTGGCCGGCGTCAAGCGCGTGATCGTGTTGATGGAGCACGTCGCCAAGAAGAAGGACGGCACGACCGACATGAAGATCCTGCCGGCCTGCACGCTGCCGCTGACCGGCGTGGGCGTGGTCGACCGCATCATCACCGACCTCGCCGTGCTCGACGTGACGCCCCAAGGGCTCAAGGTCGTCGAGCTGGCGGACGGCGTGAGCTTCGACGAACTGCAGTCGAAGACGGGCGTGACGCTGGTGCAGTGATCCGCCGTGCGACCGCTATCGTTTTGATAGCGGGCGGCGCAGGAGGGGCGGGCGTTTCCGCCCCTTTTTATTTGGAAGCTGCAGGTTGCGGCTGAGACGCGGGCGCTGCGGGAGCCGCGGGCGGCGGCGGCGCCGGCACCGGCGGAATCTGGAAGCTCCAGGTCTCGCTCAGCGGCTTGCCGCCCTGGGTCAGCGCGGCGCGCAGTTCGGTGACCTGCGCCGGGTCCTTGACCTTCACGCGCAGCGACAGGCGCCAGCCCTTGATCGCGTCGTTGCGCAGCAGGTTGCTTTCGAGGATCTCGGCATTGGCGTTGCCGCTCAGCTGCGTCTCCAGCGTGGTGCCGGCGGGCAGGTTGGCCACGGCCGGGCCGACGAAATCGACCATCAGCGCCGTGGTGCCGTCGCTCTGGCGGATCAGGTTGGGCTGGTAGCGCTCGCCTTCGGTCTGGAACGTCTGGCGCACCCAGGCGTTGTTCTGTGCGTGCAGGGCGGGCTCGTCCATGGTCCAGTGCATGCGGTAGGCGAACTGCATCGTCTGGCCCTTGCGCGCCGGCGTTTCGGGGTTCCAGAAGGCGACGATGTTGTCGTTGGTCTCGTCGGCCGTGGGGATCTCCATCAGCGTGACCTTGCCCTTGCCCCAGTTGCCCTGCGGCTCGATCCAGGCGCTGGGCCGCAGGTCGTAGCGGTCCTTCAGGTCCTGGAAGTCCTGGAAGGCATGGCCGCGCTGCAGCAGCCCGAAGCCGCGCGGGTTGTCGACCTGGAAGCTGCTCACGGCGACGGCGCCCTTGGGGTTGTTCAGCGGGCGCCAGATCCAGTCGTCGTTGCCGGCGTGGATCGCCAGGCCGTTGGAGTCGTGGATGGCCGGGCGGAAGTTGCGCAGGAACTCCGGCCAGCGCTGGTTGGGACCGTAGAGGAACATGCTCGTCAGCGGCGCGATGCCCAGCGCGGCCACGTCCTGGCGCATCACGATGTTGGCCTGCACGTCCAGCACCGCATCGCTGCCGGGCTGCAGGATGAACTGGTAGGCGCCGGTGGCGCTGGGCGAGTCGAGCAGGGCGTAGATGACGAGCTGCTTGTCGTTCGGCCCGGGCCGCTGGATCCAGTACTCGCGGAAATTCGGGAACTCCTCCTTGCCCACGGAGGTGGTGTCGATCGCCAGGCCGCGGCCCGACAGCCCGTACACCTGGCCCTTGCCGATCACGCGGAAGTAGCTTGCGCCCAGCAGGCTCATGACCTCGTCGTACTTGCCGGCCTGGTTGACCGGGTACAGCACGCGAAAGCCGGCGTAGCCGAGCTGGCGCGTCGCCTCGCGGTCGAAGTTGAGCTTGCCGAAGTCGAAGCGGTCGGGCTCGTAGCGGATCTCGCGCACGCCGGCGTCGGTGATCTCGTTGATCTTCACCGGGAAGTTGAACTGCATCCCCTGGTGGTAGAAGTTCAGGCGGAAGGGCGTGGGCAGGTCGCGCCACTCGAAGCGATCCGAGCGCGGCTGGATCTGCATGTAGTCGGCGAACTGCATGGTGCCGAAGAAGGGCGGCAGGTTGCTTGCGGGCGCCACGTAGGGGCGGGCGGCCAGTTCGCGCGCACGCGCCGTCACGTCGTCGAGCGAGAACACCTTGCCGTTCGCGGCGGGGGCGGCCGGGGCGCTTT
Organism: Comamonadaceae bacterium ALPHA2B; assembly: GCA_005503065.1. Lineage (GTDB taxonomy): Bacteria > Pseudomonadota > Gammaproteobacteria > Burkholderiales > Burkholderiaceae_C > Xenophilus. The sequence goes on along the minus strand of SCOE01000011.1, from coordinate 28,094 downwards.
GCGTGGGAGGCACGGCGCAGGCCGTGAGCAGGCTGATGCAGCCGACGAGGAGGGAGGAACGGACGGTGTGGGCGAGCCTGTCGATCATGGGCCGTGGCGAAGGTCGTCGATGTGGGATGGAAACATCTGCACACCGGTGCAGACCCGCAGCATGGGCGGGACCGGCGCAGACAGCGCGGCCAAGCTTAGCATCGTGCGTGCCCGCCATGCTGTAGGAGCGGGTCGTGCGTGGGGTCGATGCGGGTCGCGCCGATGGGTGAGCCGCTTAAGATGCCCGGCTTCGCTCTTCGACCCGAGGATCCGCTTGCCGATGAAACGCATTGCCGTGTTGGTCGCCGCGACCACCGCCGTGGCCGCACCGCTGGCCTTCGCGCAGCCCAAGCCCGCGCTGCTGAACAACAAGCCCGCCTTCGTGGCCGACCTGCTGCGGCAGATGACGCTGGAAGAGAAGGTGGGCCAGCTGCGCCTGATCAGCATCGGCCCCGAGATGCCGGCGCCGCAGCTCGCGCAGGAGGTGGCGGCCGGCCGCGTGGGCGGTACCTTCAATTCGATCAACCACAAGGAACAGCGCCCGCTGCAGGAAGCCGCGGTGGGCCAGAGCCGGCTGAAGATCCCGATCCTCTTTGCCTACGACGTGCTGCATGGGCACCGCACCTCGTTCCCGATCGGCCTTGGCCTGGCGTCGAGCTGGGACATGGATGCGATCCGGCTCACCGCGCGCACCGCCGCCGTCGAGGCCGCGGCCGACGGCGTGGACGTGACCTTCGCGCCCACCGTCGACATCTCGCGCGACCCACGCTGGGGCCGCACCTCCGAAGGCTTCGGCGAAGACCCGTACCTGGTCTCGCAGATCGCGCGCAGCATGGTGCAGGGCTTCCAGAACGGCGAGAACTTCGCGCGCCGGGGCAGCGTGCTCAAGCGCGACGCGATCATGGCCTCGGTCAAGCACTTCGCGCTGTACGGCGCGGTGGAGGGCGGGCGCGACTACAACATCGTCGACATGAGCCCGATGCGCATGTACAACGACTACCTGCCGCCGTACAAGGCCGCGATCGATGCCGGCTCGGGCGGCGTGATGATCGCGCTCAACACCGTCAACGGCCAGCCCGCCACGTCCAACACCTGGCTGCTGCAGGACCTGCTGCGCAAGGACTGGGGCTTCAAGGGCGTGACCTTTTCCGATCACGGCGCCATCACCGAACTGATGCGCCACGGCGTGGCGCGCGACGAGCGCGAGGCGGCCAAGCTGGCCATCACCGCCGGCGTCGACATGAGCATGGCCGACCAGGTCTACCTCAAGGAGCTGCCGGGGCTGGTCAAGTCCGGCGCGGTGCCCATGAAGGCGCTTGACAACGCCGTGCGCGAGGTGCTGGGCGCCAAGTACGACCTGGGCCTGTTCCATGACCCGTTCCTGCGCATCGGCAAGGCCGAGGACGATCCGCCGGACCTCAAGGCCGATTCGCGGCTGCACCGCGCCCCGGCGCGCGACGTGGCCCGGCGTTCGCTGGTGCTGCTGGAAAACCGGAACCGCACGCTGCCCATCGCCAAGGGCGCCAAGGTGCTGCTCACCGGGCCGCTGGCCGATGCGCCGATCGACATCATGGGCGTGTGGTCGGCCCAGGCGGTGTGGAAGCAGTCGGTCACGCTGCGCAAGGGCATGGAGCAGGCACTGGCCGGCCAGAAGGGCTCGCTCGTGTACGCGCGCGGCGCCAACGTGAGCGAGGACAAGGCCATCGTCGAATACCTGAATTTCCTCAACTGGGACGAGCCCGAGGTGGTGCAGGACAAGCGATCGCCGCAGGAGATGATCGACGAGGCCGTGGCCGCGGCGAAGCAGGCCGACGTGGTGGTGGCTGCGGTGGGCGAGTCGCGCGGCATGTCGCACGAGTCGTCGAGCCGCACGCGGCTCGACCTGCCCGAGAGCCAGCAGGCGCTGCTCAGGGCGCTCAAGGCGACCGGCAAGCCGCTGGTGCTGGTGCTGATGAACGGCCGCCCGCTCACGTTGGGCTGGGAGAAGGCCAACGCCGACGCGATCCTGGAGACCTGGTTCGCCGGCACAGAGGGCGGCAACGCGATTGCCGACGTGCTCTTCGGCGACGCGAACCCGTCGGGCAAGCTGCCGATTTCGCTGCCGCGCTCGGTGGGCCAGATTCCGACCTACTACAACCATCCGCGACTGGGCCGGCCGTTCACGCCGGGCAAGCCCGGGAACTACACCTCGCAGTACTTCGACGAACCGCAGGGTGCGCTGTACCCCTTCGGCTACGGCCTGAGCTACACCGACTTCAGCGTGTCCGATGTCACGCTGTCGGCCCCCACGCTGGCGCGTGGCGGCAAGGTGGAAGCCACGGTCACGGTGGCCAACACCGGCGACCGCGCGGGCGAGACGGTGGTGCAGCTCTACATCCAGGACGTGGCCGCCTCCGTGGTACGGCCCGTCAAGGAGCTCAAGGACTTCCGCAAGCTGATGCTGCAGCCCGGCGAGAAGAAGGAGGTGCGCTTCACCATCGGCGAGGACAAGCTCAGGTTCTACAACGCGAAGCTCCAGCACGTGGCCGAGCCCGGCCAGTTCAATGTGCAGGTCGGCCTCGACTCGGAAAACGTCAAGTCGCAGAGCTTCGAGCTGAAGTAGGCGCAGCGTCCTCGCGCAGGTGCTGCGCGATCGCCTCGCGCAGTTGCGCCACGGCCGCGGGCTCGGTGCGCCGGGCCAGCGTGACCAGCCCGAAATGGGCGCCGCCCGTGCCACTCGCCCCGACGCGCAGTTCCGCCAGGTCGGGCGCCGCGGCGCGTATGGCGATGAGCACCGCGTCGCTGTGGCGCGTGGCCTCGACCAGCGGCGCCAGCTCGGTGCAGCGCAGGCTCAGGCACAGGTCAGGGTGTGCGGCGGGGCCGTAGGTATCGACCAGTGCGCGCACGACGTGGTCGCCCAGCGGCGTCGACGCGATCGGGTAGGCGAGCAGGTCGTCGAAGCGCAGCGGGCGGCGCCGCCGCGCCAGCGGATGGCCGCGGCGGCACATGAAGGCGCCGCGCAGCGCCACCACCGGCTCGATGCGCAGGCCGGGCAGCGGCGGGAAGGAGCGCACCTCGACCACCAGCGCATCGAGTTCGCGCCGCCGCAAGGCCTCGACCAGCCGGGGCACGTCGCCATGCTGGATGTCGATGCGCAGGCCGGCGTCGGGCCGCGCCGCACGCTGCAGCAGCGCCGGCGTGAGCAGGGCGCCAGGCCCCGAGCCCATGCCCACGCGCAGGCGCTCCGGTGCCGCACCGGTCGCGCGCAGGCCTGCGGCCGAGAGCGCGTCGGCATCGTGCACGAGCTGGCGTGCGCGCTCGAGCAGGCTGCGGCCGAAGGGCGTCGGTTCGCTGCGCCGCCCGATGCGGTCGAACAGCGGCTGGCCGAGTTCGTCCTCCAGGGCGCGCAGGCTGCGGCTGAGCGCGGACTGGGTGAGGAAGCAGGCGCGTGCCGAGCGCGTGAATGAGCCCGTCTCGGCGATGGACAGGAAGTGCCGCAGCTGAACCAGCGTCATGGTGGTCAATCAATGAGTCGAACTCATCCGGGAGGATAGAACAATGCATTGGACGCGCGCGCCGGTCGTCCCTAGATTCGGGCCGCAGGCGCGAGGCGCGCCGCGATCCCGACCGAACCCGAGTCCGACCCCACCCTTCCAACGCCCATGAACGCATTTCGCTCCCTCACCCTGGCCGCGCTCGCCGCATGCGCCGCTTCCTCCGTCCTGGGCCAGTCGGCCGTCCCGTCGGCGCGCATCGTGCCGCTGGTCGATGGCATGTACCCGCAGCTGGAGTCGATCTACAAGGACATCCACGCGAATCCCGAACTCGGGTTTCAGGAGACGCGCACGGCGGCCAAGCTGGCCGCCGAGCTGCGCGCCCTGGGCTTCGAGGTGACCGAGGGCGTGGGCCGCACCGGCGTGGTCGCGCTGTACCGCAACGGCGCTGGCCCCACCGTGATGGTGCGCACCGAGCTCGATGCGCTGCCGATGGAGGAGAAGACCGGACTGCCCTACGCCAGCAAGGCCAAGGCGCAATGGAACGGCCGCGAGACCTTCGTCGCCCACAGCTGCGGCCACGACATCCACATGGCGAGCTGGGTCGGCACGGCGCGCACGCTGCTCGCGCTCAAGGACCAGTGGCAGGGCACGCTGATGTTCATCGCGCAGCCCTCGGAAGAGACCGTGTCCGGCGCCAGGGCGATGGTGGACGATGGCCTCTTCAAGCGCTTCCCCAAGCCCGACTACGCCTTCGCGCTGCACACCAGCCCGTCGCCCTTCGGCTTCGTCGGCTACCGCGCCGGGCCGGTCACCTCGGCGTCGGACAGCCTCGAGATCACCTTCAAGGGCCGCGGCGGCCACGGCTCGGCACCGCACGCCACCATCGACCCGATCGCCATCGGGGCGCACTTCGTGAGCGACGTGCAGACCGTGGTCAGCCGCGAGAAGGACCCGGCGGAGTTCGGCGTGGTCACCATCGGCGCCTTCCAGGCCGGCACGGCGGGCAACATCATCCCCGACGCGGCGAAGCTCAGCGGCACCATCCGCAGCTACAAGCCGGAGGTGCGCACGAAGCTGCTCGACGGCATCCGCCGCACCGCGCTGGCCTCGGCCGCGATGGCCGGCGCCCCCGAGCCCGACGTGCGCCTGGGCGCCGACAGCAGCACCGCGGCCGTGAACAACAACGAGGCCGTGGTGCAGCGCACGGTGGCGTCGCTCAAGGCGCAGTTCGGCGACCCGAAGGTGGTGCAGGTGCAGCCCATCACCGCCAGCGAGGACTTCTCGGTCTTCACCGACGCGGGCATTCCGTCGATGTTCTTCTTCGTCGGCGTGACCGACCCCAAGGACGTGGCCGAATCGATGAAGAAGGGCGGCAAGCCGCTGCCCTTCAACCACTCGCCGTACTTCGCGCCGGTGCCCGAGCCGTCGATCAAGATCGGCGTGCAGGCCATGACCACGGCGGTGCTCACCGCCCTGGGCACCAAGGGCTGATGCCGCCAGCCTGCCGCAGTCCGCGACCCTGCCTGCGGGAGGCTCGCGGTGGTCGGCCATCCGTCGGCCGGGCCCGGAGCGGACCGTGCTCACTTTTCGATAGCTGACCATGCCCGCCATTCGGGCGCTGCGGGCACTTTTCGTTCAAGAATCCTGCGGTTGTCCAGGCCCCATGACCGGCGCGGACAGCAGTGCATCGCGCCGGCTGTCCGCCACCGAGCGCAGGAAGTTCCACACCGCCTGCATGCGGCCGAGCTGCTTGGCCTCGGCCGGCATGGACATCCAGAAGGTGCGCGTGAAATCCGCTTCGGCCGGCAGCACGCGCTGCAGGCGTTCGTCACCTGCCGCCACGAAGGCCGGCAGCACACCGATGCCGGCGTCGGCCGCCACGGCGCGGTGCTGCGCCAGCACGCTGGTGCTGCGCAGCGAGAAGGCGTCGGGCCGGTACAGCTCGTCCAGGTACTGCAGTTCCTTCGAGAAGAGCAGGTCGTCGACGTAGCTCACGAAGGTGTGGCCCTTGAGGTCCTCGCGCTGGCGGATGGGCGGGTGCGCCCGCAGGTAGGCCCGGCTGGCGTACAGGTGCAGGCTGTAATCGGTCAGCTTGGTCACGAGCACGGGGCCGCGCGCCGGGCGTTCGAGCGAAATCACGATGTCCGCCTCGCGCCGCGACAGGTGCACCAGGCGTGGCATGGCCAGCAGGTCGATCACGAGCTTCGGATGTTCGCGCGCGAAGGCGGCCAGGGCGGGCGCCAGGATCACCGTTCCGAAACCTTCGGTCGCGCCCACGCGTACGAGGCCCGACAGGCCTTCTTCCGGCGCCGGCGAGGTGCTCTTTTCAAGCGCGCGGAAGGCGCGTTCCATCGCCTCCACCTGGGGTTGGAGACGGCGCCCCGCTTCGGTGAGCCGATGACCACCGGCTTCACGGGCGAAGAGCGGGCTGCCCAGCTCCTTCTCGAGCGCCTGGATGCGCCGCGCGACGGTGGTGTGGTCCACCGCCAGACGACGCGCAGCGGCCATCAGCGTGCCGGCGCGCGACAGTTCGAGGAAGTAGCGCAGGTTGGTCCAGTCCATGGTCGGTCGAAGGGGGCGAATGTGGGCTTCCGGACGCAGAGGCGAAGGGACAACGTTCTTGCGGCCGTCTTTGCGTCCTCTGCGGAATCTCCGCGTGTTCTGCGTCCGGCAGTCCGTTCCCGAATTCTGCATTTCCGCAAAACTGAAACGCATTTTTCTCCATTGCGCACGCAATTTTGCAAAGCTAGCATCTGCCGGTTCGCCCGATATTCACAAGGAGACATTCCATGGACGCCACCACCGCGCCGGCCACCCAGGTCGCGACCGTCAAGCTGCTCATCGGCGGCCAGTTCGTCGAATCCAAGACCACCGAGTGGCGCGACGTCGTCAACCCGGCCACGCAAGAGGTACTGGCCCGCGTGCCCTTCGCCACCCAGGCCGAAGTGGACGCCGCGGTGGCTTCGGCGCAGCAGGCCTTCAAGACCTGGAAGAAGACCGCCATCGGCGCGCGGGCGCGCATCTTCCTCAAGCTGCAGCAACTGATCCGCGAGCACATGGGCGAGCTGGCCGCGCTGCTGACGGCCGAGCAGGGCAAGACACTGCCCGACGCCGAGGGCGACGTGTTCCGCGGGCTGGAGGTGGTGGAGCACGCGGCCAACATCGGCACGCTGCAGCTCGGCGAGCTGGCCAACAACGTGGCCGGCGGTGTCGACACCTACACGCTGCTGCAGCCGCTGGGCGTGTGTGCGGGCATCACGCCCTTCAACTTCCCTGCCATGATCCCGCTGTGGATGTTCCCGATGGCCATCGCCACCGGCAACACCTTCGTGCTCAAGCCCAGCGAGCAGGACCCGATGGTGACCATGCGCCTGTGCGAGCTCGCACTGGAAGCCGGCATCCCGCCCGGCGTGCTGAACGTGGTGCATGGCGGCGAGGCGGTGGTCAATGCCATCTGCGACCACAAGGACATCAAGGCGATCAGCTTCGTGGGCTCGACCAAGGTCGGCACACATGTCTACCACCGCGGCATCGCCAGCGGCAAGCGCGTGCAATGCATGATGGGCGCGAAGAACCACGCCATCGTGATGCCCGACGCGAACAAGGAGCAGACGCTCAATGCGCTGGCCGGCGCGGCCTTCGGTGCAGCGGGACAGCGCTGCATGGCGGTGTCGGTGGCGGTGCTGGTGGGCGAGGCGCAGCAGTGGATCCCGGACCTGGTGGCCAAGGCAAAGACGCTGAAGGTGGGTGCCGGCACCGAGAAGGGCGTCGACGTGGGGCCGCTGGTGTCGTGCGCCGCCTACGAGCGCGTGACGGGGCTGATCGAGCGCGGCACGGCGGACGGCGCGACGCTGGAGCTCGATGGCCGCAAGCCGACGGTGCCCGGCTACGAGAAGGGCAATTTCGTGGGCCCGACGATCTTCTCGGGCGTCAAGCCGGGCATGACGATCTACGACCAGGAAATCTTCGGGCCGGTGCTGTGCGTGGCCAGTGCGGCCGACATCGACGAGGCGATCGAGATGATCAATGCCAACCCCAACGGCAACGGCACGGCGATCTTCACGCAGTCGGGCGCGGCGGCGCGGAAGTTCCAGGAGGAGATCGACGTCGGCCAGGTGGGCATCAACGTGCCGATCCCGGTGCCGGTGCCGCTGTTTTCCTTCACCGGCTCGCGCGGGTCCAAGCTGGGCGACCTGGGGCCTTACGGCAAGCAGGTGGTGTTGTTCTACACGCAGACCAAGACGGTGACGGCGCGGTGGTTCGACGACAGCACGGTGGCGCATGGGGTCAACACGACCATTTCGCTGAAGTGACGCTTCCCCCTTGCGTGTGCAAGCCTTGCGCCCCGGCCCTGGCGTGGATGGGCACCGCGCCGCGCTTCGGTGAGGCGGTCGGCGCTGTGCGCCGACTTTCCTGCGATGCTCGCGCGGCCGGGCCGGCGCAGAACTCGCTGCGCGCGCCACAGGCGCGCTCCGCTCAGACAGCTGCGCCGAGTCAGTCAACGAAGCGTGCCTGTCCTTCGGCAGGCACGCAGCCCGTCCGCGCTGCGCTTCTCGGCGCCTCACAGGCGCGCGTCGCGGTGCCCATCCACGCCAGGGCCAGAACGGCCCGTGGCGGTTCGCGGCGGACGGATCAAGCGCGGCGTGTCTGCGCGGCAGGTGGTGGCCGGCTCGGGCGATGTGTGGGGCGGCGAGAAGCGCAGGCCGGGGCGCGGCACGCCTGCCGAAGGACAGGCGTGCTTCGTGATCTGACTCGTCGCAGCTGTTTGAACGGAGCGAACGCAGTTCGCGCAGTGAGTGCTGCGACGCGCGCTCCGGCCGAGCATCGCAGCGGAGTCGATGCGAAGCATCGACCGCCCCACCATGAGCCCGTGCCGGCCACCGCCTGCCGCGCCACCCTGGACATCGGACCCAACAGCACACCAAGCCATGGACTTTGAACTGACCGAAGACCAGCGCGCCTTCGCCGACACGGCCCGCGCGTTCGCTGCCAGCGAGTTCGCCCCTCACGCGGCGCAGTGGGACCGCGAGGCCGTCTTCCCGCGCGAGGCGATCGCGAAGGCCGGCGAGCTGGGCTTCTGCGGCCTCTACGCGCCCGAGCGCATCGGCGGCCTGGCCCTGCCGCGGCTCGATGCGGCGCTGGTGTTCGAGGAAATGGCGGCGGTCGATCCGTCGACCACGGCCTTCATCACCATCCACAACATGGCGACCTGGATGCTCGGCACCTGGGGCAGCGACGCCGTCTGCGCGACCTGGGGCGAAGACCTCACCAGCGGCCGCAAGCTCGCGTCGTACTGCCTCACCGAACCGGGCGCGGGCTCCGACGCGGGCTCGCTCAAGACCCGGGCCGAACTCCGGGGCGCCGAATACGTCATCAACGGCGGCAAGGCCTTCATCTCGGGCGCCGGGTCGACCGACGTGCTGGTACTCATGGCACGCACGGGCGGTGCGGGTGCCAGCGGCGTCTCGGCCTTCGCGATACCGGCCGATGCCCCTGGCATCAGCTACGGCAAGAAGGAGCACAAGATGGGCTGGAACAGCCAGCCCACCCGCACCATCGCCTTCGACAACGTGCGCATTCCTGCCAACCATCTGCTGGGGCAGGAAGGCGAGGGCTTCCGCATCGCGATGAAGGGGCTCGATGGCGGCCGCATCAATATCGCCACCTGCTCGGTCGGCGCCGCGCAGGGCGCGCTCGACGCGGCGCGCCGCTATCTGCACGAGCGCCACCAGTTCGGCAAGCCGCTCGCGAGCTTCCAGGCCCTGCAGTTCAAGCTGGCCGACATGGCGACCGAGCTGGTGGCCGCGCGCCAGATGGTGCGGCTGGCGGCCAGCAAGCTCGACGCGCAGCACCCCGATGCCAGCACCTATTGCGCCATGGCGAAGCGCTTCGCCACCGACGCCGGCTTCAACGTCTGCAACGAGGCGCTGCAACTGCACGGCGGCTACGGCTACCTGGGCGAATTTCCGCTCGAGCGGCTGGTGCGCGATGCGCGCGTGCACCAGATCCTCGAAGGCACCAACGAGATCATGCGCGTCATCGTGTCGCGCAAGCTGCTCGAGGGCGATGCGGACATCCGATGAAAGTCGGGCAGCCGAACGCAGAGGTCGCGAAGGTTACGCAAGGAGCGCAGAAGAAAGACAGAATTTCGAATTGATTCTTCTGCGCCCTCTGCGAAGCCTCTGCGCCCTTTGCGTTCGGCTGCCCGATCCCGCGTTCAATCTCTCATGACCATGACCGAACCCGTCGTCCTCTTCGATACCCTTCCCACCGCCAACGGCAAGCGCTTCGGCGTTGCCACGCTCAACGCGCCGGCCTCGCTCAATTCACTCTCGGTCGACATGGTGCGGCTGCTCACGCCCCGGCTGCGCGAATGGGCGAGCGACCCGCAGATCGTGGGCGTGCTGCTGCAGGCCGCGGGCGAGAAGGCCTTCTGTGCCGGCGGCGACCTGCGCCAGCTCTACCAGACGCTGCGGGACTGCGGCGAAGGCCGCAACGAATACGCCGAGCGCTTCTTCGGCGAGGAGTACGAGCTCGACCATCTCATCCACACCTTTCCCAAGCCCTTCCTGTGCTGGGGCCACGGCATCGTGATGGGCGGGGGTGTGGGGCTCATGGTGGGCGCGTCGCACCGCGTCGTCACCGAAGGCAGCCGTGTCGCGATGCCGGAGATCAACATCGGCCTGTACCCGGACGTGGGCGGCAGCTGGTTCCTGCGCCGCGCGCCAGGCCGCACCGGGCTGTTCCTTGCCTTCACGGCCGCGCAGGTCAATGGCAGCGATGCGATCTTCGCCGGCCTGGCCGACGTGCTGGTGCCGCATGCGCGCAAGGCGCAGGTTCTCGAAGCCATCGGCGCCACGGCCTGGAGCGGCGAGCAGCGCGCCGACCGCGCGCTGCTCTCGCGCATCCTTGCGACCGCGGCCGAAGGCGCCGAGCGGCCGGCCTCGAAGCTGCGGGAGCACTACGACGCGATCGAGTCGCTGATGGCCGGCGAGGACCTGCTCGACATCGCGAAGCGCCTGCGCGCGCTGCAGAGCGACGACGCCTGGCTGCAGGGCGCCGCGAAGGCCTTCGCCAAGGGCGCCCCGAGCTCGATCGCACTCACCTGGGAACTCTGGCAGCGCGTGCCGCGCATGTCGCTGGCCGAGGTGTTCCGCCTCGAGTACTGGGCCTCGCTGGGCTTCTGCGCGCACCGCGATTTCGCCGAAGGCATCCGCGCGGTGCTGGTCGACAAGGACCGCAACCCGAAGTGGCAGCCCGCGACGCTCGAAGAGATCACGCCGGCCTTCGTGGACGACCACCTGCGTGAGCGCGGGGAGATGGCGCCGGAGCTGGTCGCGCTTCGATGAGCTGCTGAATACGGACAGCCGAACGCAGAGGGCGCAAAGGTCACGCAGAGGTCGCAGAAGAACTCGAACACCGATTGGGTATTCCTTCTGCGCCCTTTGCGGAACCTCGGCGTCCTCTGCGCTCGGCTGTCCGCTCCCGTCTTCCAACAACCCTTCCGGAGACACACACACCATGAAGATCGCATTCATCGGCCTGGGCAACATGGGCGGCCCGATGGCCCTGAACCTGCACAAGGCCGGGCACACCGTCGCGGCCTTCGACCTGTCCGCCGCCGCCTGCGAGACGCTGCGCGCGCAGGGCGTGGCGATCGCCGAGTCGGCGGCCCAGGCGGTGCAGGGCGCGGACGTCGTCGTCAGCATGCTGCCGGCCAGCCAACACGTCGAATCGCTCTACCTGGGCGAACAGGGACTGCTCGCGAAGATCGCGCCGGGCACGCTGGTCATCGATTCGAGCACCATCGCCGCCGCGACCTCGCGCAAGGTGGCCGAGGCGGGCGCGGCGCGCGGCATCGCGGTGATCGACGCGCCGGTGTCGGGCGGCACGGGCGGCGCCATCGCGGGCACGCTGACCTTCATGGTGGGCGGCAGTGAAGCGGACCTCGAACGCGCCCGGCCGGTGCTGGAGAAGATGGGCGCCAACATCTTCCACGCCGGCGCGGCGGGTGCTGGGCAGACCGCCAAGATCTGCAACAACATGCTGCTGGGCATCCTCATGATCGGTACTTCCGAGGCCATCGCGCTGGGAGTGGCCAACGGGCTCGACCCGAAGGTGCTGTCGGAGATCATGCGCCGCAGCTCGGGCGGCAACTGGGCGCTGGAGAAGTACAACCCGCTGCCCGGCGTGATGGAGAACGCGCCGGCGTCCAAGGGCTACGCCGGGGGCTTCGGCACCGACCTCATGCTCAAGGACCTGGGGCTGGCGCAGGAGAACGCGATGGCCGTGAAGGCGGCCACCCCGCTGGGCGGCATGGCGCGCAGCCTGTACGCGGCGCACAGCCTCGCGGGGCACGGCGCGCTCGATTTCTCCAGCGTCATCAAGCTGGTGCAGAAGGCGGGCTGACGGTCGACGCCTCGCGGCGCTTGCTATGGAAAGCATAGCTGTCGGCGCCCGTCCCATGGGCGTTTCGGGCGCGTTGGGCGTGCAAGATTGCCGGCCGCTCCTGAAGCGGCCCTGAATGCACCCGCGATGAAAAACGGAATCGTTGTTGTTTCTCGCGCGCACCGCGGGATATGACAGCATGCGGCCCCCAGCCGAACCGCACGCCCATGGCACCGATCCGACGCTCCATCCCGCCCGCCAACGCTGCGGCGCCAGCCGCCGGCATGCGCGTCGGTGCACGGACGCTTCGCATGCGCGAGCAACGGGTGCTGGAGGCCGTGGCGTTGCTGCCCGAGGAAAGCCGCACGCCCTCTGCCGCGGTGGCCGAACTGCTGCGCCAGGGGCTGGACCTGCCGCCTTCGACGATCGCCCAGATCCTGCTGCGGCTCGAACGCAAGGGCGTGCTGCAACTGGGGCGCAAGCGGGCCGGCGACGCGAACTGAGGCTGCGGTGCAAGGGCGTGCGCCGCAGGCCATGCCTCCGTCCGCGCCTTCGGCAGGGGCTTAATGTGCCGTTAATGGCCGGCCACGAGCATGCGGCTGCCAACCAGAGGTCGTGCATCCCGCGCGGCCCGACGAGGACCGCATGCCCTTGCCCCTGCCGGCGCTTCCCTGCGCCACCCTTTCGGATTTGTCTGCCTCTTTCGTTCCGGCCGCGACCAGCGGCCTCACCCTCCACCCCCAGACCGACGCGCGGCGCGAAGCCGTCGAGCAGTCGGTGCGTGCCATCTACGCCCAGCGCTACGGGGCCCACGTCCCGGGCTTCGCGCCCATGCTCGTCGCCTTGCGCGAGGGCGAGTCGGTGCTCGCAGCCGCGGGCTACCGGGCCGCGTCGACGGGGCCGCTCTTCCTCGAAAGCTACCTGCCTGCACCGGTCGAAACGCTGATCGGCAGCCAGACCGGCGCCGTGCTCCAGCGCGATCGCATCGTCGAAGTCGGGCACCTCGCCGCCTCGCGCGGTGGCGAAGGCCGTCGGTTGATCCAGCTGCTGGGCCCGCACCTGGCGCAGCAGGGATTCGACTGGATCGTGGGCACCGTCACGCAGGAACTGCGCGCGATGCTGGTGCGACTGGGCGTGGCACCGCTCACGCTGGGCGCAGCGGACCCGGCATTGCTGGGCGCAACGGCCCATGTCTGGGGCAGCTACTACGAGCACCAGCCGATCGTGCTGGCCATCCACCTGCGGCGGGCGCTGCGCCAGCACCACGTGCGCCAGATGCGCGCTGCGATGCGAGGTGCGCGATGAGCGGCGCGATGGCGCTCAACGCCATCGCCCTGCACGACGGCCAGCGCGACTGGAGCTTCGGCGAGCTGCAGTCGAGCAGCGCCGCACTCGCCGAACGCCTGCGCGAGCAGGGCACGCGCGTCCTCGCCACGCTGATGGACAACTCCCCGGCCTGGGTCATCGCCGATGCGGCCGCCGTGCAGGCGAAGGTGGTCCATGTGCCGCTGCCGGCGTTCTTCACGCCCGGGCAGATCGGCCATGCGATCGCCTCGGCGGGCGTCGACACGGTGCTCACGCTGCCGACCGTGGCCGCGCGCTGGCCGCAGGCGCCCGCGAGAGTCTGCGAAGTCGGGGGTGAGGCGCTCGCGATGCTGCGCCTGCCAGCCCGCCCGGTCGACATGCCCGCCGGCACGGCGAAGATCACATTCACCTCCGGCACCACGGGTGCGCCCAAGGGCGTGTGCTTGTCGGACGACGCCATGGCCCGCGTGGCCGATGGCCTGGTGCAGGCGATGGCCCCCCTGGACATCCGCCGCCATCTGTGTGCCTTGCCCTTCGCCGTTCTGCTCGAGAACGTCGCCGGCCTGATGGCGCCGCTGCGCCGCGGCGCGACGTGCATCTCGCTGCCGCTGCAGAGCCTGGGCCTGACGGGGTCGTCGAGCTTCGACGCGGCACGGTTCCACGACGCCGTGACGCAGCAGCAGCCCCACAGCCTGATCCTGCTGCCGCAGATGCTGCGTGCGTGGGTGGGACATCTTGCGCAGAGCGGCGGGCGTCCGCCCGCGTCGCTCGCGCTGGTTGCCGTGGGTGGCGCGGCCGTGGGTGTTCGCCTGCTGCAGATGGCACGCGCCCTGGGCATCCCGGCCTATGAAGGCTACGGCCTGTCGGAAGGCGCATCGGTGCAGGCGCTCAACCTGCCCGGTGCCGATCGCCCGGGCAGCGCAGGGCGGGCGCTGCCGCATGCCGAGTTGCGCATTGCGGCCGATGGAGAGATCGAAGTGCGCGGCAGCCTGTTCAGCGGCTACCTCGGCAACGGCGCACCTGTCGGCGCCTGGTGGCCCACGGGCGACCTGGGGCGCATCGACGCCGAAGGCTTCGTGCACGTCGATGGCCGCAAGAAGCACGTGCTGATCACTTCGTTCGGCCGCAACGTGTCGCCGGAATGGGTCGAGACCGCATTGCGCAGCGAAAACGCCATCGGCCAGGCCGTGGTGCTCGGCGACGCACAGCCGGCGCTGAGCGCCGTGCTGTGGCCGCTGCGGCCGGAGACAACCGATGCGCAGCTGCAGGCCGCCATCGACGCCGCCAATGCCACGTTGCCCGACTACGCGCAGGTGCGCCGCTGGACGCGTGCACACGCGCCCTTCACCGTCGACGGCGGCATGGCCACTGCAAACGGGCGACCGCAGCGCGGTGCCGTGCTCGAGCGGCACGCGCAGGCGCTGGGCCTCCCGTCTTCCGCGGTGCAGGCCGCCTGAGCGCCAACGTCCTTTTTTCTTCCATTCAACGGACCTTCCATGAGTTTTCACGCACGCCTTCTCGCCGACACCGCGGCCGCCCGCGGCGGCCTTCTGGGCACGCCCATCATCCAGGGCTGTCTTCGCGGGGAGGTCTCGCTGCCCAGCTACCTGGCCTTCCTGCGCGAGGCCTACCACCATGTGCGCCACACGGTGCCGCTGCTGCACGCCTGCAAGGCCGCGCTGCCGCCGCGCAACGGCTGGCTGGCTGAGCCTCTGGACGAGTACATCGAGGAAGAACAGGGCCACGACGAGTGGATCCTCGACGACATCCGCGCCTGCGGGGGCGATGCCGAGGCCGTGCGGCGCGGCCCGCCCGGGCACGCCACCGAGGTGATGGTGGCCTACGCCTACGACACGATCGCACGCATCAACCCGCTGGGCTTCTTCGGCATGGTGCACGTGCTCGAGGGCACCAGCGTCTCGCTCGCGCTCATGGCCGCAGACCAGATCCAGAAGCCGCTGGGCCTGCCCGACAGCGCCTTCAGCTACCTGCGGTCGCATGGCACGCTGGACCGGGAGCACACGGCGCATTTCGAACTGCTCATGGACCGCGTCGAGGACCCCGGCGACCAGGACGCGATCGTGCATGCCGCATGCGCCTTCTACCGGCTCTATGGCGATGTGTTCCGAAGCCTGCCGCTGCCCCGGGCACAGGCGACCGAGGAGGCCGCCTCGTGAAGCTCGCCGACAGCCGCGTGCTGCTGACCGGTGCGAGCGGAGGCATCGGCGCGGCGTGCGCCGTCCGGCTCGTCAAGGCGGGTGCCTCGGTCATGCTGGCCGGCCGTTCGCCCGCGCGCTTGGCCGAGCAGGCGCGCGCCCTGGTGCGCGAGCACGGCATCGACCGCCAGCGCGTCGAGTGGTACGCCGCCGACCTCACCAAGACCGCGAGCCTGGGCCCGCTGGCCGATGTTGCAGCCGGTTGGCGCTGCAACGTCGTGGTGCACAGTGCGGGCGCCCCGGGATTCGGTCGCCTGGAGTCCTTCGACGCCGACACGATGGCGCAGGTGCTGCACCTGAACCTGTTCGTGCCGATGCTGCTCACGCAGGCTCTGTTGCCGCACCTGCGCGAGCAGCCCCGGGCGAGCGTGGTGTGCATCGGCTCGGCGCTGGGACGCCTGGGGCTGCCCGGCTTCAGCGTCTACAGCGCGAGCAAGTTCGGCCTGCTCGGCTTCGCCGAGGCGTTGCGCCGCGAATTGGCCGACAGCACCGTGCGCGTGCAGTACCTCGGGCCCCGCAGCACCCGCACCGAGTTCAACAGCGAGGCGGTCCAGCGCTACAACCAGGCGACCAGGACCGCCATGGATTCGGCCGACACCGTGGCGTCGGCACTCGTGCAATTGATCCTGAGCGGCGCCGCCGAACGCTTCCTCGGGTTCCCCGAAAAACTGGCGGTGCGCATCAACGGACTCGCGCCGGGCCTGCTGGACGGTGCATTCGCGGCGCATCGCGGCAGCCTCGCGCCAGCCGGCCGGCCGCCCAAGCCGGTGCTCACGATTCCCGAGCGCCTGGGCGAACCGGTGTCCGACTCGCATTCGTTGCGCAATCCCAGCCTGTGAACTTCTTCCGACCGCAGGCCCTTCACCTTCTGCTGCTCCCATGACTTTCTCTTCCACGCCCATCTCTCACGTTGCCCCGGCCCTGGCCCGGCGCACCTGGATCGCCGCCTTCGCCGGCCTCGCGCTGCTGGCCGGCGCGCTGCCGCTCGCGGCCCGCGCCGCGCCCGTCGACGACGCGGTGGCCGAGCTGCAACACGACTGGGAAGTGATCCGCTACCAGGCGCCGGCGGCCGAGCGCGAGAAGCGCTTCGAGGCGCTGAGCGCCAAGGCACGCAAGGTGTCCGAGTCCTTCCCCGGGCGTGCCGAACCGTTGGTGTGGGAAGGCATCGTCGTGAGTTCGGTGGCCGGAGAGAAGGGCGGCCTCGGTGCGCTCGGCCTGGTGAAGCAGGCCAAGGCCCTGTATGAATCGGCGATCGCGATCAACGGCGACGTGCTCGACGGCTCGGCGTACAACAGCCTGGGGGTCCTCTACTACAAGGTGCCGGGCTGGCCCGTGGGCTTCGGCGACAAGACCAAGGCCAAGGAGCTGCTGCAGAAGGCGCTGGCGCTCAATCCGAAGGGCATCGATCCCAACTTCTTCTATGGCGAATACCTGGTCGAGACCAAGCAGCCGGACCAGGCCGTCGCCTATCTCGACAAGGCGCTGCAGGCACCGCCCCGGCCGGGCCGGCAGATCGCCGATGCAGGCCGCAAGGAAGAGGCGCGCGCCCTGCTCGAGAAGATCAAGGGCCGTTGAGCCCTCGCGGCACGACGCGCAGCATCCCGCATCCTCAGCGGTGTGCGGCGTCGAACTGCAGCAGGGCGCGCACGCCGCGGCCGTCGGCGCGCGGCCCGAGCACGAGTTCGAGCCCGTGCAACTGCGCGATGCGCCGGACGATGGAGATGCCCAGGCCGCTGCCCACTTCCGCCTGGCCGTCGGGCCTGTAGAAGCGTTCTCCCGCGCGCTGGATCTGTTCGGCCGAAAGCGGCGGTCCGTCGTTCTCGATGTCCAGATGCTCGCGGTCGATGCGCAGCACCACGCTGCTGCCTTCCGGCGCGTAGCGCACCGCGTTGTCGAGCAGGTTGCGCAGCATCACCGTGAGCAGCGGCGGGTCGCCCAGCAGCGGCAGCGGATGCGCCCCGGGCGCGGGCCATTCGCAGGCCAGGTCGATGCGGCGGCGCTCGGCCAGCGCAAGGCAGTCGCTCATGGCCTCCTCGACGATCGCGCGCCATTCGACATCCACCCGCAGCGGTGCCGCCGCGCCGGATTCCACGCGCGACAGGGCCAGCATCTGCGTCACCAGACGTTCCATGCGGTCCAGGCCGGCGCCGAGCCTGGTTTCGGCCTCCTGCCGCTCGGCCGGCGTTGCGGTGCGGCGCAGCACATCCCACTGCGCGCGGAGCACGGCGATGGGCGTGCGCAGCTCGTGCGCGGCATCCGCGGTGAAACGGCGCTCACGCATCAGCAGCTGCTCGATGCGCGTGAACAGGCCGTTCATGGCGCGCAGCAGCGGCTTGAGCTCCGCCGGTGCGCGCGCGTCCGGCACGGGCTGCAGATCCTGCGCATCACGCCCGGCCAGTTCGTCGGTGAGCTGGCGCATGGGCGCCAGCGCGCGCCGAACGGCCCAGGTCATGACGACGAGCAGCACGGGCAGCACCAGCAGCCAGGGCACCACCTGGGTGATGGTGAGTCCGTAGACCAGCTCGTCCCGCTCGTAGGCCCCCTGGCCCGCCGCGACCAGCCAGCGGCCGTCGGTGGTCTGCAGGTAGTACACGCGCCAGAGGCGCCCGGCGACCTGTTCGTCGGCAAAGCCGCTGGCCGAGGGCCGGTAGGGCAGGTCGACGCCTTCGCGGTCGGACATCGCCATGCCGCCCCTGTCGTCCCACACGGCCACGGCGAGGTCGCGCACGTCGGATTCACCGGCGTCGGCCGCGCCTTCCTTCGGCGCGGCCGGCAGCATCGTGAAGCCGCCCTGCGGATCACCGTGCCCTGCCGTGGCATAGACCTGGCGCGCCAGCCGGATCAACTGGGTGTCGAACATCTCGTTGACCTCGTGACGGGCACGCTGGATCGAGAAGTACAGCGCCACGCCCCACACCAGCGGCGCGCAGATCAGCAGGTACAGAAGGAGCCTGCGCTGCAGGCTCATCGCAGCGCCTCGTCGGAGCCCAGCGCGTAGCCCACGCCGCGCACGGTGCGCACGATCGCCGGGTCGATCTTGCGGCGCAGGTGGTGGATGTGGACTTCGAGCGAATTGCCCTCGGGCTCTGCGCCGCTCCAGTCGTAGAGCTTCTCCAGCAGGTGGGCCTTCGACAGCACGCGCTGCGATTCGGTCAGAAAGGCCTCGAGCAGCGCGAGCTCGCGGCCCGTGAGTTCGACCGGCGAGCCGCGCCAGCGCACGGTCTTGCTGGCCGGGTCGTACTCGAGTGCGCCGTGCTGCCAGACGGACTGCGCATGGCCGGCGGTGCGACGTACCAATGCACGCAGGCGTGCCGCCAGCTCGTCGATGGTGATCGGCTTGACCAGGTAGTCGTCGGCGCCGGCATCGAGGCCGGCCACGCGCTGCTCGATGCCGTCCCGCGCGGTCAGGACCAGCAGCGGGGTCTTCAGTCCTGCCCGCCGCCATCGGTGCAGCCACACCATGCCGTCGTTGCCGGGCAGGCCGAGGTCCAGCACCACGGCGTCGAAGGGCGCGGTGGCCAGGGCCGCGCCGGCCTGGTCGCCGTTTCGGAACCAGTCCACCACATGGCCGAGCTGGCGCAGCCCCTGCGCCAGCGCATCGCCGAGCAGTGCGTCGTCTTCGACAATCATCAGGCGCATGGGCAGGCGGGTGTGGCGCAGAAGCGAAGTCAGTTTGCGGTCAGGTGCGATTCTCGCGCCATCCGGAATGGGCGCCCGAGCCGCGCGGCGCCGCAGAGGCCTAGGGAGAGGCCGATGCACCGTCGAGGCCCACGGACGCCAGCAGCGTGCGCAGCGCAGACCCGTCGAAACTCAGCGGACTGCCTTCGGCAAAGGCGCCGTAGACGTCGCACTGAAGCGCCACCATCGCCACGACCACCGCGACGACCACGGCAACCCCCGCGCACCGCGCGGCAGCCTGCCGCCAGCGGCGCGGTGGGAGGGCTGCGACCAATCGGGGCTTTCGGGCGGGTTTCATGGGGCGACGGAAGACGGATGCCCCGGATGGTCTGCCGCGTGCCTTTGTTTTTCATTAAGCAGGCGCCACGACCCCCCATGAAGTCGGCCATCTCGAAGCCGACCGGGATGCCGCTGCGCATCGGGCGCCTGCCGCGAATGCGGGGAGGGGGCGGGGACACCCCGCGCGGCCGGCGGCCCGCCCCTCGATTCAGAACGCCGGGATCAGCGAGCCGTTGAACTGCTTCTCGACGAATTGCTTCACTTCAGGCGACTGGTATGCCGCGACCAGCTTCTTCACCCAGGGCTTCTCCTTGTCGACGCGCCGCACGGCGATCAGATTGGCATACGGCCCCTGGGGCGACTCCTTGATCACGCTGTCCTTCGAGAACGACAGGCCCGCCTTCTCGGCATAGTCGTTGTTGATGGAGGCGATCGTCAGGTCGTCCAGCGAGCGCGGCAGCTGCGCGGCATCGAGCGGCACCAGCTTGAGCTTCTTGGGGTTGCTCACCACGTCCAGCGGCGTGGCGGTGTTGTTCCGCACCGCCTCGGGCTTGAGCGTGATCAGCCCGGCCGACTCCAGCAGCAGCGGCGCGCGGTTGCCGTTCGACGGGTCGTTCTGGATGCCGACCGATGCGCCGTCGGGCAGTTCGCCCACGGTCTTGATCTTGCGCGAATAGAAGCCCAGCGGCGCGGTGATCGTCAGGCCCACGGGCACGATGTCGAAGCCGCGCGCCTTGATCTGGTTGTCCAGGAAAGGCTTGTGCTGGAAGGCGTTGGCATCCAGGTCCCCGGCCGCCAGCGCTGCATTGGGCTGCTGGTAGTCGTTGAAGACGATGACCTGCACGTCGAGTCCGTCGTGCGCCGCCACATTCTTCACGACTTCGAAGATCTTCTCGGCGTTGCCGACGGAGATGCCGACCTTGATGGAAGACTTGTCCTGGGCGTGGCCGGTGGCACTGCCCAGGGCGAACAGGGCGGCAAGCAGGGGGGCGACGGCGCGGCGTCGAATCGGCGAAGAGAACAACATGGCGGGAACGCAGTGCTTGGCACGAGAAAAACAGGGAGCGCGACTGTGCCAGCGGCCCGCGCAGGCGCCAACGAAGCAATCGTCGGATCGACATGCGCATCGAATCGCCGCATTTGCTTATGCGGAATAAGCAGACAACGAATGGTTCGTTGGTCTTCGGGCGTGTCGAATCGATACTCCGGCCCCTTGCGGCGCGACGGCTCTCAAGCGCTTCGAAGCAGCGCCGCCCCATTTCTCCCGCTTCCCAATGACTTCACAGACTGCAGGGATTGCAGCCGCCCCGCCGGTGATCCGGCTCGAGGCGGTCCGCAAGTCCTTCCGCCTGCCCGACGGGCAGCGCTTCGATGCCGTGCGCGCGGTGTCGCTCGACATCGCCCAGGGCGATGTGTTCGGCCTGATCGGCAAGAGCGGCGCGGGCAAGTCCACGCTGCTGCGCCTCATCAACCTGCTGGAGCGACCCGACGCGGGCCGCGTGTTCGTCGGCGGGCGCGACCTGACCACGCTGTCGCGCCGCGAACTGCGCGAAACGCGTCAGGACATCGGCATGATCTTCCAGCAGTTCAACCTGCTGCAGAACGCCAGCGTGTTCGACAACGTGGCCTTCCCGCTGCGCATCCATGGCCGCCACAGCCGGGCCGAGATCGACGCGCGTGTGCGCGAATGCCTGGCCCTGGTCGGTCTGGACGAGAAGATCGACAGCTACCCGGCACAGCTGTCCGGCGGGCAGAAGCAGCGCGTGGCCATCGCCCGTGCGCTGGCGCCGCGGCCCCGGGTGCTGCTGTGCGACGAGCCTACCTCCGCGCTCGATGCGGAAACCACGCGCTCGCTGCTCGAGACGCTGCGCGACATCAACCGCAAGATCGGCGTGACGATCGTGATCGTCACGCACGAGCTGCCGGTCGTCGAGCTGCTGTGCCGCCACGTCGCGGTGCTGGAGCAGGGCCAGCTCATCGAGCAGTTCGCCGTCGGCACGCAGGATGCGGAGCGCGCCTCCGTGCTCGGCCGCGAACTCGACGCCCTGCTGCGCCGCCGCGAGCGCGAGGCCTTGTTCGACGTCGCGCTGCCGGCTGCTGCCGCGCGCGGCGCGCAGCCCGCTGCTGTCGCCCGCCCGGTGGGTACCGGAGGGCTGGCCTATGTCTGAGAACATCCTCGCCATCCTCCCGGAGCTGTGGACCGCGACGGGCCAGACCTTCCTGATGCTGGGCATCGGCCTGTCGGCCGCCATCGTCATCGGCGGGCCCCTGGGTGTGCTGCTCTTCCTGCTCGGGCCGGGCCAGTCGCTGGAGAACAAGCCGGCCTTCGTCACGCTGAACTGGCTCGTGAACACCGTCCGGTCCTTCCCCTTCATCATCCTTCTGGTCGCGCTGGTGCCGTTCACGCGCGTCATCGCGGGCACCTCGATCGGGCCGCTGGCGGCCGCGGTGCCGCTGTCCTTCGCGGCGATTCCATATTTCGCGCGGCTGGTCGACCAGTGCCTGCGCGAGGTGCCGCGCGGCGTGATCGAGGCGGCCCATGCGATGGGCGCGTCGGAACTGCAGATCGTCTGGCGCGTGCTGGTGCGCGAGGCCCGCTCGGGCCTGATCCTGGCGCTCACGGTACTGGCGGTGAGCTTCCTGTCCTACTCGGCCATCGCCGGCGTGGTGGGCGGCGGCGGCATCGGCGACCTGGCCATCCGCTACGGCTACTACCGCTTCCAGACCGACGTGATGGTGCTCACCGTGGCGCTGCTCGTGGTGCTGGTGCAGATCATCCAGTTCGTCGGCAACCACCTCGCGCGCCGCCTCGACAAACGTTGATCCCGCTTCGTCTCCTTTCCATCTCGTTCCTCAGGAAATTTCCCATGCTTCGCCGTTCCGCTATCGCCCTCTCGCTGTCCCTGGCCGTCGCTGCCGCGCTGCCTCTGCAGGCCGAGGCGCAGGCCGCCAAGAAGGACCTCGTGATCGGTGCCACCGCCGGCTCCAACTATGACCAGCTCAAGTTCGGCATCGTGCCGCTGCTCGAGAAGAAGGGCTACAAGGTCAAGCTGGTCGAGTTCAACGACTACGTGCAGCCCAACCTGGCGCTGGCGCAGGGTTCGCTCGACGCGAACTTCTTCCAGCACCTCGTGTACCTGAAGAAGTTCGCGGCAGACCAGAAGCTCGACATCGTCGAACTGGTCCAGGGCCCGATCGCGCCCCTGGGCGCCTACTCGAAGACCCGCAAGTCGCTTGCCGAGGCGAAGGAGGGCGACCGTGTGACCCTGCCCAACGACCCGAGCAACCTGGCGCGTGCGCTGGTGCTGCTGGAGCAGAACAAGCTGGTGACGCTCAAGCCCGGCATCGACCCGCTGCGCGCCACCGAGAAGGACCTGGCGGACAACCCGCGCAAGCTGAAGTTCATCCCGCTCGAGGCGGCGCAGCTGCCGCGCTCGCTGGGCGACACGGAGTACGCCATCATCAACGGCAACTTCGCGATCTCCTCGGGCCTGAAGCTGACCGAGGCCGTGGCGCTGGAGAAGACGCCCGACCATTACCTCAATGTCGTGGCCGTCAAGCGCGCCGACAAGGACACGCCCTGGGCGAAGGACCTGGTCGAGGCGTACCGCTCGAACGATTTCAAGGCCGTGGTCAACGCGAAGTTCCAGGGCTACGCCAAGCCGAGCTTCCTGCAGTGAACGCCGTTCGGCCCTGCCAACGAAAAACGCGCCCGAGGGCGCGTTTTCTGTTTGGCTGCTGCGTTCAGAGCGTCTCGTCGGCGGAGACGATGAAGTCCGTGCCGCGGATGCCGATCGTGGTGGTGGGCGTGTCGATTCGCACCGCCTCCGGGGCGGCCTTGCCGATCAACCCGGTCACCATGCGCAGGGTGCCGCGCGCGAGCCGGCCGATCACACTGCCATCGTGCGTGCGCGAGTCGTAGCGGAAGGCCTGAAGGTCGAAGCTCGACTGCGGCCCGATGACCAGCGTCGTGCCGTCGCGCAGCACCACGCTGGCGCCCGACTGCGCGCCGGTCACGATGCGCTGCTGCGCATTCACCGCGTCGCCCACGCGTGCCGGCGCGCTGGCGCCTTGCGCGTCCTGCAGCAGCACCTCGCCGCGCACCGTCTTGAGCAGGCCGGCATGGGTGTCCGCGGGCGGGTCGGCGAGCGCGGTGACGTGCAGCGCCCACAGCGTGCTGCAAAGGACGATCGGCAAGGCGAGGGGACGGCGGCGTGGTGTGGACATGGGGATCGCTGCGAAGGGATTGGAAGCCGGCCGGGCACTGTAGGAGGTGCCGCGCAGGAGGCACAGGCACAAGTGCGCGCTTCGTCCCATGCGCGCCGGCGGGCGGCCATTCGAACGGCGCTTTCGTGAGGAAGTTCGCGCGGCGCCGACATCGGGGTGGGCTGGTGGCATCATGGTCCGCCGGCCGCCGCCGGTTCCTGAACACCTCATCCAACACACAGGAGACTTTCCAATGACTTTCGTCCGCCTTGCCATGCCCGCGGTGCTGCTGGGCCTTGCCGGAACACTCGGTACCGTCGCCGTCCAGGCGCAGCCGGCCTGGCCCACCAAGCCGATCCGCTTCGTCGTGCCGTTCTCGGCGGGCGGCGCCAACGACCTCATGGCGCGTGCCGCCGCCGAAGGAGCCGGCAAGGCGCTGGGCCAGCCGGTGGTGGTCGACAACAAGCCCGGCGCGGGCGCCATGCTGGGCACCGACGTCGTCGCCAAGAGCGCGCCCGACGGCTACACCTTCCTGGTCAGTGCCGCAGGCGTGGTGTCGAACAGCATGATCCGCAAGCAGGTGCCCTACAAGGACAGCGACCTGGTGCCCGTGGCCATGATCGGTCTGGCGCCTTCGGTGGTGGTGGCGCCAGCCAATGCGCCTTACAAGGACCTCAAGGAGTTCGTCGCTGCGTCCAAGCAGGGCAAGGGTCTGCATTTCGCGACGGCCGGCACGGGCAGCACGCCGCATTTCGTCGAGGGTCTGCTCGAGAAGAACCACGGCGCCAGGCTCGACGTCGTGCCGTACAAGAGCGGCTCCGAATCGATCACCGCGGTGCTCGGCAGCCAGGTGGACGCGACCTCGGAAGCGAGCATCGTGGTGCTGCCGTACATCAAGAGCGGCAAGCTCAAGGCCCTGGCCACGACCTGGACGCAGCGCATCTCGGCCTACCCGCAGCTGTCGACTGCGGTGGAGCAGGGCTTCGATGACATCCGCATCGCGCATTGGGCGGGCGTGCATGCCCCGGCCGGCACGCCGCCGGCCATCCTCGACAAGATGGCCGCGGCCGTGGACAAGGCCATGAAGGACCCGGCGACCATCGAGCGGCTGAAGGCGGTGGGGATCGAGCCCGTCGGCGGCACCCGCGCCTCCTTCGCCAAGTTCGTGGACGAGGAACGGGCACGCCTGGGCGCAGTGGTCAAGGCGACCGGGATGCGCGAGGATTGAAGGGGCTCGGGTTGACCCTTGGCCGGCCGCGCGCTCCCCGCCTTCCCTGGGCGTCGAAAATGTGAAATATTGCAAAAACCCCGGGGCGATTTCGGGACCTTCCCGCACACGGGTCAGGCCGCCGGTGGGGGAGACTGTGCTTCGCAGGGGGCCTGCTGCTCGCGAAGATGCCGGCGGTACGACACGCCGGCCCCGGGTGGCCACCGAGGAGACAAGCCATGCAAGAGACGAGCACGCCGGGCATCGGACCGCGCTTCGCGCAGTGGGCCGAACTCACCGATGCCTACGCCCGCAAACTCACCGCGCTCCAGCAGGGCGAGCCCGGGGCCGGCGTCGAAGCGGCCCGCCTGGCTCGCGAGATCCAGGCCCTGATGGCGCCCCCGGGCACCGTGCCGACGGCGCCGCCCCGGCCGTCCGGCGCCTAGGCTGCTCCGTGCGCCTCAGCCCAGCAGGGCCTTGAGCCGGCGCACCTCCTGCTGCAGGTCGAGGATCAGCGCTGCGGCGTCGAGCCCGACGTCGAAATCGCGCTGCAGCCGCCGCGCGTCCAGGGCGCGGCGCAGGTCGCTGCCGTCGAAGCGCCAGTCTTCGAGCCGCGAGGTCTGCGGGTGCAGGATGCCGGCCTCGGCCAGTTCCGCCACCCACTCGATGGACGCGCCGCAGGCGTGCGCAAGCTGCAGCGCAGCCAGCGGGTCGGCCGGGCCGACGGTCGTGCAGTGGGTGATGGTGACGGTGGTGGTTCGCGTGCTCATGCGGAAGCTCCAGCGGCGGCAAGATGGCGGCGCGGGTCGAAGCCGGCGGTCGCCATGGCCAATTGTTCATACGCGGCGCGCGCGGCGTCGCCGTCGGCGGGCGGCAGGGCGATCGCCAGCACCAGGTACAGGTCGCCGCCGAGGCCTCGGCCCTTCAGGCGCAGCTTGAGGCCGGCGCGCGCGTTGGGCGGCACACGCACGGCGCCGGTGCCGCCGCCCGGCAGCGGCACCTCGACCTCGGCGCCCAGCGCGGCTTCAGAGGGTGTGACGGGCAGGTCCATCGACAGGTCCTGCCCCTCCACGCGGTACAGCGGATGCGGCGCGATGCGCACCTCCAGGTACAGGTCGCCGGCCGGCTCGCCGCCATGGCCGGGCAGGCCCTGGCCGGCGAGGCGGATGTACTGGCCCGGCCGCACGGCGCGCGGGATGTTCACGCGCAGGGTGCGGGTGACGAACTCCGGCTCGCCCTGGTCGTTCAACTCCATGGCGCGCAGGGTGATCTCGCGCTCGCCGCCCTGGAGCGCGAACTCCAGCGGCACCTCGATCGCGGCATGGTGGTCGTCGCCCTTGGCGCGGTACTTCTGGCGCGCCGCGTTGCGCCGCTCGGCCGCACCGAACACCGACGAGAAGAAGTCGCTGAAGTCCGCGTGGTCGGCCGGGCCATGGCCGGCGCCGCGGTGGAACTCGAAGCCTTCGTCCCAGCCCGGAGGAGGCTGGAATCCGCCACCGGCGCCGGTGCCGCCACCGAAGTCCGGCCCGGCGCCACGGCCGCTGCGCACCCGCTCGGCCAGCGCGTCGTAGGCGGCGCGTTTTTCCTTGTTGCCCAGCACGTCCCAGGCCTCGTTGACGTCGCGCATGCGCGTCTCGGCATCGGCTTCCTTGCTGACGTCGGGGTGGTACTTGCGGGCGAGCTTGCGGTAGGCCTTGCGGATCTCGTCCTCGGAGGCCGTGCGCTCCACGCCCAGGGCGCTGTAGTAGTCCTTGAAGTCCATGGTGCTGGAGAAGAGGGGAAGGGAGGGGGATCAGGCGATCGCAGCTTGCGCCGGATCGCCCGCGGCCTGCAAGGCCTCCACCCGCCATATGGGGTCCTGGCGCCAGAAACGAAGGGGCTGGGCGTTGCCGAGCACGCCGACGTCGATGGGCACGCCCAGCAGGGCCGCCAGCACGTAGAGCGTGCCGCCGTGCGCCACCACCAGCACCGGTGCCGGCTCGGCGAGGGCATCGGCCAGCGCCGAGCGGGTGCGCAGGATGAAGGTTTCCAGCGTCTCGCCGCCCTCGGGCGTGCAGGTCCAGTCGAGGTCGGCCGAGGAGGTGCCGACCAGCCCGCCGAAGTTGCGCTCGCGCAGCACCTCGCGCGCAATGGGCGACAGCCGGTGCGGCGCCGCGACCGCATGGGCGGTGTCGAAGGCCCGTCGCGCATCGCTGGTGACGATGGTGCGGATCGGCTCGCCCGCCAGCACCGTGGCCGCCAGCGCCGCCTGCTCCAGCCCCAGCTCGGACAGCGGCTCGTCGTAGCCCTGGAAGATGCGCAACGCATTGCGCGGCGTCTGGCCGTGGCGCAGGAAGTAGAAGCGGTCGCAATCCGGCGAGAGCGGGTGCGCGCCCGCCAGGGCGACCAGTTCCTTCACGCCGCGCGTCTGGCCGGCCATGTTGTTGACGTAAGGGGTTCGGGACATTCCGTCTGGCTCCTAGATGCTTTGGCCGGGCCTGCCGCGCGAGACGCGCCGCAGGGCCGACAGGGTGATGATGCCGGCAAGCGCCCGCTCGCCGTCCGCGGCGGCGTGCACGCCGTGATGCTATGAAAAAGATAGCTGGTCGCGCCCAGTGGGCGGGCGCCGCGGGCCATTTTGGCTCGAAACCCGCAGCCGCGCCCGGGCCGTCGGTCGCGGGTTGTACAGGCTCAGAGCTTCGGAATGCGCAGCGTCTTGCTGATCATCAGCGTGCCCGAGAGCGCGAAGAGCAGCGTCAGCCCGTGCAGCGTCCAAGGCCCGATCTGCCAGGCACCGCCCCACAGCGCCTCACCGATGCGGCCCTGCGACGCTGCCCAGGCCAGCACGCCGACCAGCACCACGCTGGTCGGGATCGGCGTGCCCTCGAAATACTTGACCTTGGCGCCGCCTTCCGAGAGCTGCTCGGCCGTCACGTTGTAGCGGGCCAGGCGGCTCACGCCGCAGCAGACGAAGTAGGCGAGCACCAGGCAGTCCCAGCCGCCGCGCAGCCCGGCGGCGAACCCGAGCGCCGCGGGCGCCACGCCGAAGGAGATCACGTCGGCCAGCGAGTCGAGCTCGCGGCCCAAGGCCGACTGGGTCTGGCGCCAGCGGGCGATGCGACCGTCGAACACGTCGAAGACGAAGGCGGCCGGCGCGAGCGCAGCGGCCCAGTAGAACTGCGCCATCGAGCCGCTGGCGATGAAGGCCATCGCGAGAAAGACCACGCCCACGCCGCAGGCCGCATTGCCAAGCGTGAAGACGTCGGCGAGGTGGAACTCCCGGATCATCGAGAAATGCCGGCGCGGCAGCTTGCCGGCGGTGGCCTGGGG
>SCOE01000010.1 GCA_005503065.1 Comamonadaceae bacterium ALPHA2B | reverse complement strand
CGCCACCCCCGCCGCCACCGACCCCCGAAGCCGTCTGCGCGGGACGCAACTTCATCGCCCGGGCGCAGTGCCTGGCCGCCGAATGCGCCAAGCCGGACCAGCGTTCCCATCCCCAGTGCGAGGCCGTGCGCCAGCAGCAGCGGCTGGAGGAAGAGAAGCGCAACCCGACGCTGGCGAACTGAACGCCCCTTGCTGATTCCGCGTCCCAGTCACCCGAAAGCCTGTACCGTGCGATGCGCTGCCTGCTCCAACGAGGTCCCGCAGACGGCGTGCTTCTGCGACGCCTGTGGTGCGGCCGTGTACCAGCAGGCGCCGCCGGTCCCGCCGCCGGGGCTGGCCGATGGCGATGCGCCCGTGCCGCGCCGCCGGCTGTGGTGGTGGCTGGGTGCATCGCTGGCGGGCATGGCTGTCGCGGGTGCCGCCTCGGGGCTGATGACGTCCGCCCCGCCGCAGGTGAGCGCGAACACGCTTGAGGACGCCGTGCGCACCACCGTCACCCAGGGAGATGGCCCGGGACGCGACCCGATCTGCGTCGCCAACGGGCTGGCCTATGACAGCCAGCCGGTCAACGTGCAACTGGGCAACGCCGGCACGCTGGCCTGGATGGACGCGCTGGCGGCAGCCGGGCTGTACGGGCCGGGCGAGGAGGCGCAACCGGGCGGCTTGCTGTCGCAGCCCATCCGCACGTACTCGCCGCGGCCCGCGCTGGCCGACTGGAGCGGTGCGCGCCACCTGTGCGTCGCCCGGGCGGTGAAGCTCGAGGCGGTGCGCAACCTTGGCACCGTCCAGTCGATGCGCTTTCGCGGCCGGGCCTACCCCGGTGTGGCGGCGGAGGTGGTGTGGACGCTGGACGGGCCCGCGCCGTGGCTGGGCATGCCGGAGGTCGCGGCCGCCTTCAGCGCCGAGCTGCCGAGCTGGCGCGGCGCGCGTTGGGAAGTCACGCCCGAGGGTTGGCGGCTCGTGCAGCGGCGCAACTTCTTCCTCAGCGGCACGCAGTGGCTCACGAGCGAATCGCTGGATCGCGTGGCAGGCGTGGCTCCGCGCTCCACCTTGCCGCCCTGAAAACGCCGGCGCTATCGAATTAATAGCGGCATGCGCCCGCCACACGGGCGCTGCGGGCCAAAATAGCTTGGAAAGTTCGGGCTTCAGCCGCGCTGGAGCTTGTCGATCGCCAACGCCAGTGCGCCGGGCTTGCCCGAGAGGACCAGGGTGTCGCCGTCCGCCAGCACGGTGTCGTCGCCGGGTGCGGCCGCCTGCCCGCCCTGGCGCCGCAAGGCGGCCACGCGCACGCCCATGGCCTGCAGCGCCAGTTGCGCCAGCGGCCGGCCGATGGCGCGGGCGCCGGGCGTGAGCGTGAAGCTGTCGAGCCGCTCGTGGTCGATCTCGTCCACGGTGTCGTCGTCGGCGCCGTGGAAGTACCCGCGCAGCAGGTTGTAGCGTGCGTCGCGCTGGTCCTGCACCACGCGGATCACGCGACGCATCGGCACGCCCACCAGCGCCAGCGCATGGCTGGCCAGCATGAGCGAGCCCTCGATCGCCTCCGGCACCACTTCGGTCGCGCCGGCGGCCTGCAGCTTCTCGAGGTCGTGGTCGTCCTGCGTGCGCACGATCACCGGCACCTGCGGTGCATGCGCGCGGATGTTGGCCAGCACCTTGAGCGCGCCCGGCACGTCGAGGTAGGTGATGACGACGGCGCTCGCGCGCGCGAGGCCGGCGGCCATCAGCGCCTGCAGCCGCGCGGCGTCGCCGAAGACGACCGAGTCGCCCGCCGCGGCGGCCTGGCGCACGCGGTCCGGGTCGAGGTCCAGCGCCATGTAGGGAATGCCTTCGCGCTCGAGGATGCGCGCCAGGTTCTGCCCGCAGCGGCCGTAGCCGCAGATGATCACGTGCTCGGCCGTGTTGATGGTCTTGCGCGCGATGCTGGTCATCTGCAGCGACTGCTGCATCCAGTCGCTGGCCACCAGCTTGCGCACGATGGCGTTGCTGTTCATCACGATGAAGGGCGTGGCCAGCATCGACAGGATCATCGAGGCCAGCACCGGGTTGGCGAGCCAGGGCGGCAGCAGGCTGCGCTCCTGCGCCAGCGTGAGCAGCACGAAGCCGAACTCGCCCGCCTGCGCCAGGTACAGGCCGGTGCGCAGCGAGACGCCTGCGGTGGCGCCCAGCCCGCGCGCCAGCACCGTCACCAGCGCCAGCTTGAAGCCCAGCGGCAGCACCAGCAGCACCGCCACCAGGGCCCAGTGGTCCACCACCACGTGCCAGTCGAGCGACATGCCGATGGTGATGAAGAACAGGCCGAGCAGCACGTCGTGGAAGGCGCGGATATCGGTCTCGACCTGATGCTTGTATTCGGTCTCCGAGACCAGCATGCCGGCGATGAACGCACCCAGCGCAAGCGACAGCCCGGCCAGCTCGGTCAGCCAGGCCAGCCCCAGCGTGACCAGCAGCAGATTGAGCATGAAGAGCTCCTCGCTGCGGCGCCGCGCGACCAGGGTGAGCCACCAGCGCATCACGCGCGGGCCGCCGTAGAGCAGCAGGCCGACCAGCGCCGTGGCCTTGAGCATGGCCAGCGTGAGGTCCGTGATCAGCGTCTCGGGCGGCGCCCCCAGCGCGGGAATCAGCACCAGCAGCGGGACCACCGCCAGATCCTGGAACAGCAGCACGCCCATCACGCGGCGGCCGTGCTCGCTTTCGAGTTCCAGCCGCTCGGCCATCAGCTTGACCACGATGGCGGTGCTGCTCATGGTCAACGCCCCCGACAGGGCCAGCGCCGTCTGCCAGCCCAGGCGCCACTGCGGCGGCAGGAAGCGCGCGAGGATGAGCGCGCCCACGGTGGCCAGGCCCATCGTGAGCAGCACCTGCAGCAGGCCGAGCCCGAACACGTGCTTGCGCATGGCGCGCAGCTTCGGCAGGCTGAACTCCAGCCCGATCACGAACATGAGAAACACGACGCCGAACTCGCCCAGGTGCTTGATGCCTTCGTCGTTGTCGGCGAGCTTGAGTGCATGCGGGCCGATCAGCACGCCGGCCACCAGGTAGCCCAGCATCGGCGGCAGTTTCAGCGAGCGGCAGGCCACCACGCCGAGCACCGCGGCCAGCAGGTACAGCAGCGTGAGTTCGAAGGAGCTCAAGCCGCGCTCCGCGGGCCATGCACGGCCCCGCCACGCGGCCGGTGCCTCGCCGCATCAGGAGCGGTCAGGCGCGGGGCGTGGGGGATGGGCATGCGCCGATCCTAGCAAGCGCCGTGCGCTTTCCGTGGGGGCACCGGCCGGTCGATAAAATTCCCGCATGAGTTCCCTGCCCCTCGATCCCGACGCCCTCATGGCGCGGGCGCGCGCCACTTTCGACATCGAGGCTGCGGCCGTGCTGGGCCTGAAGGCGCGGCTCGGGAAGCCCTTCGTCGACGCGGTGCGCCGCATCCTCGAGGTGCGGGGCCGCGTGGTCGTGATGGGCATGGGCAAGAGCGGCCACGTCGGCCGCAAGATCGCCGCCACGCTGGCCTCCACCGGAACGCCGGCCATGTTCGTCCACCCTGCCGAGGCGAGCCACGGCGACCTCGGGATGATCAAGACGGTGGACATCGTCATCGGCATCTCCAACAGCGGCGAGAGCGACGAGCTGGCCGCCATCCTGCCCGTCATCAAGCGCCAGGGCGTGCCGCTGATCGCGATGACCGGCGGGCTCAAGTCCACACTGGCGCGACATGCCGACCTGGTGATCGACACCGGCGTCGACAAGGAAGCCTGCCCGCTGAACCTGGCGCCCACCGCCAGCACGACCGCGCAGATGGCGATGGGCGATGCCCTGGCCGTCGCGCTGCTCGATGCGCGCGGATTCGGCACCGAGGACTATGCGCGCTCGCACCCCGGCGGCGCCCTGGGCCGCAAGCTGCTCACGCACGTGAGCGACGTCATGCGTTCGGGCGACGCGGTGCCGCGCGTCCCGCCCACGGCCGGCATCACCGAGCTGATGCGCGCCATGAGCAACCAGGGCTTCGGCGCCGCCGCGGTGATGGACGAGACCGGCCGCGCGGCCGGCATCTTCACCGACGGCGACCTGCGCCGCCTCATCGAGGCCGGCGCCGACCTGCGCACGCCCACGGCGGCCGACGTCATGCACCGCAACCCGCGCACCGTGCGCGCCGACGCGCTGGCGGTCGAAGCGGCCGAGCTGATGGAGCAGCACGGCATCACGCGGCTGTTCGTGGTCGACGCCGACGGCTGCCTGACCGGCGCACTCAACACCACCGACCTGATGCGGGCCAAGGTCATCTGATGGCCGGCACCTCTCTGGTACCCGCGCTGCGGTTCGCGCCCGAGACCCTGCTCGCCGCGCAGAGCGTGCGAGTCGCCTTCTTCGACGTCGACGGCGTGCTGACCGACGGCGGCGTGTATTTCAGCGAGGCGGGCGAGACGCTCAAGCGCTTTTCCATCCTCGACGGCTACGGCCTGCAGATGCTGCGCCGCGCGGGCATCGTGCCGGCCGTCATCACCGGCCGCGATTCGAAGCCGCTGCGCGTGCGGCTGGAGGCGCTGGGCATCGACCGGGTGCGCTACGGCACCACCGACAAGCTGCCGGCCGCCCAGGCCATGCTCGACGCGTTGGGGCTGGATTGGTCACAGGCGGCCGCCATCGGCGACGACTGGCCCGACCTGCCCGTGCTGCGCCGGGTGGGCTTCGCTGCTGCGCCGGCCAACGGGCACGTCGAGGTGCGGGCAGCCGTGCACCACGTGACCACGGCCCGCGGCGGCGAAGGCGCGGCGCGCGAGTTCTGCGACCTGCTGCTGATGGCCGGCGGCCACTACCGCCGCCTCCTCGACGCGGCGCTGGGGGTGGTCGCATGAGCCCCCGTCCGGACGCTGCGAAGGAGGCTCGCGCCGCAGGCGAAGCCGAAGGCACGCCAAGAAGCGCGGCGACGCCAGCGGACGGGGCCGACGCTCGGCGCGAACGCCCGAGCGGCTGGACGCGGCTGCGCCGGGGCCTGGATCGCGCGAGCCTGTACCTGCCGATCATCCTCACCGGCGCGCTCGCGCTGGGCACCTACTGGCTGGTGCGCAATGCGCCGCGCCTTGCCCAGCCCACCGCCAAACAGGCGCCGACGCACGAACCCGACTTCTTCATGCGCGGGTTCACGGTCAAGAACTTCCTGCCCGACGGCAGCCTGCGCAGCGAACTGTCGGGCAAGGAAGGGCGCCACTTTCCGGACACCGACACGCTGGAGGTCGATCAGGTGCGCGTGCGCTCGATCTCGCCCGAGGGCCTGGTCACGCATGCCACCGCCGACCGGGGCCTGTCGAACGGCGACGGCAGCGAGATCCAGCTCTTCGGCAACGCGGTGGTCATCCGCGATGCGGCAGTCCTGGCCAATGGGCGCCCGATGCCGCGACTGGAGTTCCGCGGCGACTTCCTGCATGCCTTCGTCAACACCGAACGCGTGAAGTCCAACAAGCCGGTGACGCTCATCCGGGGCTCGGACCGCTTCACGGCCGACTCGATGGACTACGACAACCTCAGCGGCGTCGCCAACCTCAACGGCCGCGTGCGCGGCCTGCTGATGCCCTCGGCCGCCGTGCCGGGCGGCAAGCGCTGATCCGGAAGACCCTGCCCATGACGAGCACCGCACCGCTGGCCTTCATCACCGGTGCGTCCAGCGGCATCGGCCAGGCGCTGGCCGGGCGCTTTGCCGATGCCGGCTATCGGCTGGCCCTCGTGGCGCGCCGCACGGCCGAGATCGAATCCTGGGCCAATGCACGTGGAATGGGCGCGGACAGCTATCGAATCTATAGCGCCGACGTGGGCGCGATCGACAGCATCGTGGCTGCCGGCGCGGCCTGCCTGGCCGCGCAGGGCCTGCCCGACGTCGTGATCGCCAATGCCGGCATCAGCGTGGGCATCGACACCGCCGTGCGCGCTGACCTGGACGTGATGGCGCAGACCTTCGCCATCAACAACATCGGCCTGGCCGCGACCTTCCACCCTTTCGTCGCCGGCATGGTGCAGCGCGGCAGCGGGCGGCTCGTGGGCATTGGCAGCGTGGCGTCGATCCGCGGGCTGCCAGGCCATGGGGCGTACTGCGCGAGCAAGGCAGGCGTCGTCGCTTACTGCGAAAGCCTGCGGGGCGAATTGCGGCCCACGGGCGTGAAGGTGGTCACCCTCTGCCCCGGCTACATCGACACGCCGCTCACCCAGGGCAACCGCTACGGCATGCCCTTCCTGATGCAGGCGGACGATTTCGCCGGACAGGCCTTCCGCGCCATCGAGGCGGGCACCAGCTACCGGGTGATTCCGTGGCAGATGGGCGTGGTCGCCAAGATCATGCGTCTGATGCCCAATGCCCTTTTCGACCGCGCCGTCCAGGGGCGTGCGCGCAAGAAGCGCAGCGGCGAATAGCCGGTCGGCAGCGCCCGGTCCGCCGCGCAGCAGCAGGCGGACAAGAAAAGAAAAAGGCTCCCGAGGGAGCCTTTCGTCTGTCTGCGACCGGGGGCGATCAGTAGCCGCTGTTGCCGCCGCCGTAGCCGCCGCCGCGATTGCCGCCGCCACCGCCGCGCGGGCCGGTGCCGTAGGGGCTGCGGAAGCTGCCGTCGTTGCCGCCGCCGCTGGCGCCACGGCCACCGCCGTAGCCGCCGCCACCACCGCTGCGGCCACCGCCACCACCACCGTAGCCACCGCCGCCGCCACCACCGTAGCCGCCACCACCACCGCCGCCGTAGCCGCCGCCACCGCCGCCATAGCCACCGCTACGGGGCGGACGCGGTTCCATCGGACGGGCTTCGTTCACCACGACGCTGCGGCCGCCCAGCGGCTGGCCGTTCATGCCCTGGATGGCGGCCTGCGCCTCGGCATCGCTGCCCATTTCGACGAAACCAAAGCCCTTGGAGCGGCCGGTTTCACGTTCCATCATCACCTTGGCGCTGTTCACCGCGCCGAATTGGCTGAAGGCCTGTTCGAGATCGCCGTCGCGCACCGAATAAGGCAGGTTGCCGACGTACAGTTTGTTGCCCATCACGGGACTCCTATGAACACTGAGAAAAAGCGATGGAGTCCCGAAAGCGAGGCGCGCCCTTGTTGCGCACGCCCGGCGAAACTGACCGATCACCGAATCGCCCCGGCAATTTCCGACCGGAGGCCCGACCATTATGGGTGATTTATTTCTGGCGCAACTAGGAATTTGCCCCGGCACAACGCTGCAAGCGCATTTATCCAAAGCGAGCGCACGCTTACATCAAATCTTTCCTACGTCGAACTGGCTATGGGTAAACCCCGAGGCTAGAATCGCCGCCGTCATTGGGGAGTAGCCGCCTTCCGCTCGAGAAGGGTGTGCGTCAACAGACTTGTCCTGCGCCCCACGCAGGCATGGCGTACACAGTGAATCACCTGGCGAGACCATTGACTGCGCAACTTCGGGACTATGGCCGAAGGGTTGCGTGGTCAATTGCGTCCTTCGGCCGAGGAACCCCACGTCATCATGGAAGCATTTCTGGTTGCCACCGGCATCGTCGCGCTGGCAGAAATGGGCGACAAGACCCAACTTCTCTCCCTCGTGCTCGCCGCACGATTCCGCAAACCCTGGCCCATCGTGCTGGGCATCTTCGCTGCCACCATCGTCAACCATGCGCTTGCGGGCGCCGTGGGCGCGTGGGTCACGCGCGCCCTCGGGCCCGACGTGCTGCGCTGGATCCTGGGCATCTCCTTCATCGCCATGGCGATCTGGATGCTGATCCCCGACAAGCTCGACGACGAGGACACCCCCAAGACCTCGCGCTTCGGCGTCTTCGGCACCACGCTGGTCGCCTTCTTCCTGGCCGAGATGGGTGACAAGACGCAGATCGCCACCGTGATGCTGGCAGCGCGCTTCACCCACGACTACCTGTGGGTGGTGGTGGGCACCACGCTGGGCATGATGCTGGCCAACGCGCCGGTGGTCTTC
Source organism: Comamonadaceae bacterium ALPHA2B (assembly GCA_005503065.1). GTDB lineage: Bacteria > Pseudomonadota > Gammaproteobacteria > Burkholderiales > Burkholderiaceae_C > Xenophilus. The sequence continues at coordinate 160,373 of SCOE01000010.1, read as the reverse complement.
CTGGGCGAGCGCATCGTGCGCAAGGTGCCGATCAAGCTCGTGCACACCATCTCGGCCGTGATCTTCCTGGGCCTGGGCCTGCTGGCGCTCTTCGGATAGGTCCGCGCAAGTCCTGCCCGCCGAACGGGCCGGCGATATACTGCCCGCTCCCTTCGGGGAGCAGCGCCGATTTGCTTCAGCTTGCGGGCGCTCAACAAATACAGCTAAAGACAGGTGCGGACACAACCCGGCTCGTTTTTGGCGAGGCCGGGTTTTTTCATTTTTCACATGTGCCCCGACGTTCACTTCGTTCACTGCCCCCCGTGGGGGCGCTCAGCGCCCTTCGGGCGGCCGGGCGGCCGCTGATGTCCTTCGAGGTCGTTCCCCAGTCGATGCATTTCGAAGCGCCGCTGCCGCTGCGCAGCGGGGCGTCGATCCGCGACTATTCGCTCGCCTACGAGACCTACGGCACGCTCAATGCCGACAGGAGCAACGCGGTGCTCGTGTGCCACGCGCTCAATGCCTCGCACCACGTCGCGGGCGTCTACGCCGGCCAGCCGAAATCCGAGGGCTGGTGGGACAACATGATCGGCCCGGGCAAGTCGCTCGACACCGACCGCTTCTTCGTCATCGGCATCAACAACCTCGGCTCCTGCTTCGGCTCCACCGGCCCGATGCACACGAACCCCGACACGGGCCGCATCTACGGCGCCGACTTCCCGGTCGTCACGGTGGAGGACTGGGTCGATGCCCAGGCCCGCCTGCTCGACGCACTGGGCATCGACACGCTGGCGGCCGTGATGGGCGGCAGCCTCGGCGGCATGCAGGCGCTGTCGTGGACCTTGCAGTACCCCGAACGCGTGCGCCACGCCGCGGTGATCGCCAGCGCGCCCAACCTCAACGCCGAGAACATCGCCTTCAACGAGGTCGCGCGCCGCGCCATCGTGACCGACCCCGACTTCCACTGCGGCCACTTCTACGAGCACGGCGTCGTGCCCAAGCGCGGCCTGCGCATCGCCCGCATGATCGGCCACATCACGTACCTGAGCGACGACGTGATGAACCAGAAGTTCGGCAGGCAGCTCAAGGCCGACGACCTTCGCTACTCGACCCAGGACATCGAGTTCCAGATCGAGAGCTACCTGCGCTACCAGGGCGACAAGTTCAGCGAGTACTTCGACGCCAACACCTATCTGCTCATCACCCGCGCGCTGGACTACTTCGACCCCGCCGGTGCCCACGCCGGCGACCTGCGTGCCGCCTTCGCGCGCGCCACGGCCAAGTTCCTGCTCGTGAGCTTCACCACCGACTGGCGCTTCTCGCCCGCGCGCAGCCGCGAGATCGTCAAGGCGCTGCTCGACAACCGCCGCAGCGTGAGCTACGCCGAGATCGACGCCCCGCACGGCCACGACGCCTTCCTGCTCGACGACGTGCGCTACCTCGGCGTGGTGCGCTCGTGGTTCGAGCGCATCGCGGCCGAACTGGAGGTTGCAGGATGACCGGCGCCGACGTGCAGGACCCCATCGCCCGCCTCGTGCCCGAGGGCGCGCGCGTGCTCGACCTCGGCTGCGGAGACGGCGCGCTGCTCGAGCGCCTGCAGCGCGAGCGCGGCTGCTCGGGCTACGGCGTCGAGATCGCCGACGGCAACGTGCTGCAGTGCGTGCGCCGCGGCGTCGACGTGATCCAGCTCAACCTCGACGAGGGCCTGTCGATGTTCGAGGACGCGAGCTTCGACGTCGTGCTGCAGATCGACACGCTGCAGCACCTGCGCAATGCCGAGGTGATGCTGCGCGAGACGGCGCGCGTGGGCCGCATCGGCATCGTGGCGTTTCCCAACTTCGCGCACTGGCCCAACCGCGTGAGCATCGCGCGCGGGCGCATGCCGGTCACCCGCCGGCTGCCCTACCAGTGGTACGACACGCCCAACATCCGCGTCGGCACCTACAAGGACTTCGAGGTGCTGGCGCAGCGCAACCGCCTGCGCATCCTCGATGCCTTCGGCCTGCAGGACGGGCGCGTGGTGCGCTGGCTGCCCAACGCGCGCGCGAGCACCGCCGTCTTCAAGTTCGAGCGGGCGGCCTGAAGGCGTGCGGCACGCACGCGTGGTTTCTCTTCTCACTCCCTCACGTCATGCCCCGCTTCGCTGCCAACCTTTCGATGATGTACGCCGAGCTGCCTTTCCTCGACCGCTTCGCCGCGGCTGCAAAGGATGGCTTCCGCGCCGTGGAGTACCTCTTCCCCTACGCGTGGCCCGCGCAGGAGCTCGCCGCGCGGCTGCAGGCGCACGGCTTGGAGCAGGTCCTGTTCAACACCCCGCCCGGCGGCACCACGACCGAATCGATCGCGGCCGCATGGGACCAGGGTTCGCGCGGCACGGCAAGCGTGCCGGGCCGCGAGGCGGAGTTCCGCGACGGCGTGCTGCGCGCGCTGGACTATGCGGCGGCACTCGACTGTCCGCGTGTGCACCTGATGGCCGGCCTGCTGGATGCCGCGGGATCACGGGAGCGCGCGGCCGAGGTCTACCGGGAGAACCTGCGATGGGCAGCGAACGAGGCGATGAAGGCGAATCGCGACGTGCTGATCGAGCCGATCAACCCACGCGACGTGCCGGGCTTCTTCCTCAACCGGCAGGACGAGGCGCACGCGATCGTGCAAGCCGTGGGCGCATCCAACCTCAAGGTGCAGATGGACCTGTACCACTGCCAGATCGTCGAGGGCGATGTGGCGATGAAGATCCGCGAATACCTGCCCACCGGCCGCGTGGGCCATTTCCAGATCGCTGGTGTGCCTCAACGGCACGAGCCCGATGTGGGCGAGCTGCACCACCCGTACCTGTTCGAGGTCATCGACGAGGTGGCGGCGGCCTGCGGCTGGGAGGGCTTCATCGGCTGCGAGTACCGCCCACGTGGCGGGACGAGCGAGGGCCTGGGGTGGGCGCGGGACTGGCTGGGGCGCTGAGGTCTTTCGAGCGATCGTCACGTTTGTGACGAGTTTGGCTGCGGCGCCCGGCTGGCTTGGGCTGGCGGGCAATTGCACTTTAGGCTTTTGCGCTGCTGGGTGGGTTCGCTGGGGCTCTTCGGCTCTTCGGCTCTTCGGCTCTTCGGCTGGTCGGCTGGTCGGCTGGTCGGGACGAGCGCTGTGGGCCTGAACCCGGCCGGCGGCGCCGGTATGCGTTCTCCGGCGCTGGCTCGCGCTGACTGTCGTGCGGTGCTGCCGATGTGCTCGCTTTGGATCGACGCGCTTTCGGCACTGCACGGCGCCGCGAATGGCGCCTGCGCCCGCACACCGGCACCACCGGCCTGGACCGGGCGCGCGATCGGCCGGCACTCCGCGGGCGCGTTCGGTTTGGTCGCTGCTCCTTTCGACCCCGCCCTCGAGTCCTCCCGCACCCGTTCGGGCTGAGCCTGTCGAAGCCCTGCGCAGCGCTTCGACAGGCTCAGCGCGAACGGGGATGCGGCGCTCTAAGAGGGAAAGAAGAAAGCGCAGCGCAGCGCATCAGGCCCGCGGCCGCCGCCAGCGCCCCCGCCCGTCGTGCGGGCCGATCAACCGCAACCACGGAACAAGCCTCCAGTCAAAGCCTCAGAAGGCAGCAGACCAAGAAAGTAACGAACGTGACGATTTCGGCCGCAACGCAGACCCGGCAAGCGCTATAGCCCGATTGCACTTTCGACCAAAAGCACCCTCAGAGCTCGTTCCCACACCGCCTGCAGTAGTGCGCATCCGCCGCATGCCCATCACTGCCGCAGTCGCCGCACGCGCGCGACGAGGATGGCGCCGAAGCCTCCGGCACGGTGTGCTCGGCCACCACACGCGCCACCCGCAGCGTGCGGTCCTGCAGCCGCCGCTGCGCGCTCATCTCGGCCGTCACGATGCCCGTCGGCACCGCCAGCACGCCCCAGCCCGAGAGCATCATCACCGACGCGATCAGCCGCCCCAGGTCGCTCTTGGGCACGATGTCGCCGAAGCCCACCGTCGTCATCGTCGACACCGCCCAGTACATCGCGATCGGGATGCTGGTGAACCCGTGCGCCGGCCCCTCGATCACGTACATCAGCGTGCCGGCCACCAGCACGATCAGCATCACGAAGCCCAGGAACACCGTGATCTTGCGCCGGCTCGCCACCATCGCCATGGCCAGCGCGCGGTACTCGTGCGCATAGCGCGACAGCTTGAAGATGCGGAACACGCGCAGCAGCCGCAGCACCCGCACGTCGATCAGTGCGCCCAGCGAGGGCTCCAGCGCCACCAGGTAGGTCGGCAGCAGCGCCAGCAGGTCGATCACACCGTAGAAGCTGCGCGCATAGCGCCATGGCCTCTGCACGCACACCAGCCGCGCCAGGTACTCCAGCGTGAACGCCGCCGTGAACACCCATTCGACGCGGTGCAGCAGCACGCCATGCGCTTCGCGCGCCGCGGCCACGCTGTCGAGCATCACCACGGACACGCTGGCCAGGATCACCGCGATCAGCACCAGGTCGAAGGCCCGGCCGGCCCGCGTCTCCGACTCGAAGATCACCGTGAACAGCCGCCGCCGCCAGCCGCCCGCGGGCTTGCCGAAGCGCTCGTCGGCGGCGCGATCGTCGAACATGCCGGGAATGTCGTCGGCATGGACCGGGTGGTCGGTGGGGCGCTCGTGCGCGGGAAGCAAGTCGTGCGGCTGCGGCATCATCGGAACCTTTCTGGCCGCAAGCCCCGACACCGGGTGCGGCGACGCCATTGTTCCGCGTCGCGCGGCCTGCCTGCCTGTCCATGCCCCACACCCTCGCCGCGCCGGCGACCGCCGAACTGCTGCTGCGCAAGAGCCGCTTCATCGCCTGCGTGCAGCCCGTGCCCGATCGCCCCGCCGCCCAGGCCATCGTCGCCGCGCTGCGGGCCGCGCACCCGGGCGCCGCGCACGTGTGCTGGGCGCTGATGGCGGGCGGCCAGTCGGCCGCGGTGGACGATGGCGAGCCCAGCGGCACCGCGGGCCGGCCGATGCTGGAGGTGCTGCGCCACCGTGACCTCGAGGGCGTGCTGGCCACGGTCGTGCGTTACTTCGGCGGCGTCAAGCTCGGCGCGGGCGGCTTGGTGCGGGCCTACACCGACAGCGTGGCCCAGGCCCTCCAGCAGGCGCAGGTCGTGCCCTTGCAGCGCCTGCGCCCGCTGTGCTGCGCCGTGCCCTATGCCTTCGAAGGCGCAGTGCGGCGCGAGCTCGCTGCGGCGCAGGCCGTCCTGGGCGAGGTGTCGCACGGCACGCTCGTCGAGCTGTGCTTCGACATCGCCGAGGCCGGGGCTGCGCCGCTGATGAGGCGCATCGACGACCTCACGCAGGGCCGCGCCGCATGGCGCTGATCGGCCTTCGCCGTTCGTCCGCGGATTGCCACGCAGGCAAAAGTACACGTGCGCCGCGACCACTTGGATTTGGTTACCGATCTTTCCCAATGAAGTGCGAAACGAGCGTGAGTGCTCCCCTACGATGGCCGTTTTCCCGAGGAGCACCCATTGGCATCGCAATCCCCCTTTTTCGGCAAGCGTGACCGCGACACCGACAGCCTGACCTCCCGCCCCGCACCGCTCGTCGGCGGCGGCACCAACCTGTCGGGCTCGCCTGTGAATCCCTCGTCCCTCACCACCAATGCGGCTGCCAGCGCCGCTGCGGCGCCCGCCAAGGAAGGCGGCAGCAAGCTCACCGTCGGCCCCAACATCAAGCTCAAGGGCGTCGAGATCACCGACTGCGACACGCTCGTGGTCGAAGGCATCGTCGAAGCGACGATGGATTCGCGCGTGATCCAGATCGCCGAGCAGGGCTCCTTCAAGGGGTCGGTGGCCATCGACATCGCCGAGATCCGCGGCGTCTTCGACGGCGACCTCACCGCGCGCGAGAAGCTCGTGATCCACGCCACCGGCAAGGTCACCGGCAAGATCCGCTACGGCAAGATCGTGATCGAGGAAGGCGGCCAGCTCTCGGGCGAGATCAGCGTCGGCACCGGCGGCAGCAGCGCCAGCAACGACAGCAAGCCCGCGCCGCTTCAGGCTGCCGCCTGATTCGCAGCCTTACTGCGGCTCCTTGGCGGGCTCCCAGCCCAGCCGCTTGAGCAAGGCGCCGGCCGCAGCCGGCGCCTTTTCCTTCGCACCGTTGATGAAGAACACGTAGGTCGGCCGTTGCGCCGCCCAGCCCTGCGCGCGCGCGGCCCACGCGTCGAGCGCCTTGGGCGCGTAGCCGGCCGCGAGCTTGGCGTCGGCCATCATCAGCCGCGCATAGGCCACCGGGCCTTCGGGCTCCTCGAAGGACGGGAACTTGTCGGCGTCGGTGAACACCGTCGACACGCCGTACTGCGCCGCCAGCGCGCGGTACTCCTCCAGCAGGAAGCTCGGGTGCCGCACGTCCATCACGTGCTGGAGCACGCGGCTGCCCTCCTTCTTCGGCAGCAGCGCGAGGAAAGCCTCGAAGTCCTCCGGCTCGAAGGCCTTGGTCGGCATGAACTGCCAGACGATCGGCCCGAGCTTGTCGCCCAGTTCGGCGATGCCGCTGTCGACGAAGCGCGCGATCGACTCCTTCGCCGTACCCAGCAGCTTGCGGTTGGTGGCGAAGCGGTTCGCCTTGAGCGAGAACACGAAGCCATCGGGCGTCTCGTCGGCCCACTTGCGAAAGGTCGGCGGCTTGAAGGTGCTGTAGTAGGTGCCGTTCACCTCGATCGCCGTGAGGTGGCGGCTGGCGTATTGCAGCTCCTTGGTCTGCGCGAGCCCCTTCGGATAGAAGTTGTCGCGCCACGGCTCGTAGGTCCATCCGCCGATGCCGACGCGCGGGGGGTGGGATGACGCCTTGCGGGCCTTTGCTGTCATGAAATCGGACTCCCGAACGCAGAGGCCGCAAAGGTTACGCAGAAGTCGCAGAAGAAGACAGCCGAAATTTTTGTATTCGCTTCTGCGCCCTCTGCGTGACCTTGGCGTTCCCAGCGTTCGGCTGCCCGCTTTCAAGGCCATTCCAACCGGCGCAGAATCGCCTTTTGCCCCGTGGAGATTGCCCCCGATGAACGCCCCCCTGCACCGCGAAATCCCGGCCGGCCTGCTCGATGCGGACCGCGCCCTGGCCGATGTCTCCTCGAAGTGGGACGGCGACATCGTGCGCCAGCTCACCGACTACATCGCCATCCCGGCCAAGTCGCCCGGCTTCGACAAGGAGTGGGCCGAGCATGGCTACCTGGAGACGGTGCTGCGCAACGCCGCGCAGTGGGTCGAGGCCCAGAAGGTCGAAGGCCTGACGCTGGAGATCGTGCGCCTCGAAGGCCGCACGCCGGTGCTCTACTTCGAGGTGCCGGCCACGGGCACGTCGATGACCGACACGGTGCTCATGTACGGCCACCTCGACAAGCAGCCCGAGTTCACCGGCTGGCGCAACGACCTGGGCCCCTGGACGCCCAAGTACGAAAACGGCCTGCTCTACGGCCGCGGCGGTGCCGACGATGGCTATGCGGTCTACGCCAGCATCGCGGCCGTGCAGGCGCTCAAGGCGCAGGGGGCGGCGCACCCGCGCATCGTGGGCCTGATCGAGACGTGCGAGGAATCCGGCTCCTACGACCTGCTGCCCTACGTCGATGCGCTGCGCACGCGGCTGGGCAACGTGGCGCTCGTGATCTGCCTGGACTCCGGCGCCGGCAACTACGACCAGCTGTGGCTCACCACCTCGCTGCGCGGCCTGGCCGGCGGCACGCTGAAGGTCGAGATCCTCACCGAGGGCGTGCATTCGGGCGACGCCTCGGGCCTGGTGCCCTCGAGCTTCCGCATCATGCGGCAGGTGCTCGACCGGCTCGAGGACAGCCAGACCGGCCGCCTGCTGCCCGCCAGCTTCCACTGCGAGGTGCCGCCCGACCGGCTGGCGCAGGCGCAGGCCACGGCCGCCATCCTGGGCGACGAGGTCTACAAGCGCTTCCCTTGGGCGCACTGGGACTGCGGCGGCTCCACCGCCTTCGCGCTGCCCACCACCACCGACCCGGTGGAGGCACTGATCAATCGCACCTGGAAGCCCACCCTGAGCGTGACGGGCGCCGAGGGCTTCCCGGCCCTCAAGGACGCGGGCAACGTGCTGCGCCCGTACACCGCCTTCAAGCTCTCGCTGCGCCTGCCGCCGCTGGTGGATGCGGCGATGGTCATGGCCGAACTCAAGACCCTGCTGGAGGACAACGCGCCCTACCAGGCCAAGGTCACCTTCGACGGCAGCGGCGGCGCCACCGGGTGGAATGCGCCGACGATGGTGCCGTGGTTCGAGCGTGCGTTGAACGCCGCCAGCCAGGCGCACTTCGGCGCCCCCTGCGGGTACATCGGCCAGGGCGGCACGATCCCGCTCATGAACATGCTCAGCGAAGGCTTCCCCAAGGCGCAGATGATGGTCTGCGGCGTGCTCGGCCCCAAGAGCAACGCGCATGGGCCCAACGAGTTCCTGCACGTGCCCTACGCCAAGAAGCTCACCGCCGCGGTGGCGGAGGTGATCGCCGCGCTGCCCGCCACGGCCGCCGCCGAGGCCGCCTGACGCGCCCGCTTCGCCGCGCCGATCAGGGCCACCAGTTTGGCCGCGGCAAAGCGGCACAGCGTGCCCTGGCGCTGTAGTCGCCCGCCACTCTGGTCGCCAGCCACACGCCGGCGAAGCCGTGCGCCCAGACGGCACCGGCTGCGCCCCGCGCCGGGGCGAAGGCCACCGCCGAACCGATATGGAATCGGCCTGCAGCGCCCGTCAGCCGGGCGCCTGCAGCTATCCTTTTTGTAGCAGTCCGCTCAGCGAGGCGAGCAGGTCGTCGTGGTTGCCCAGGCCCTGGGCCGGCGCCTGGCCCTGCGGCGTCAGGTGGTCGACCAGCTGGGGCAGCAGCGCCGCGAGGAGTGGCAGCAGCGTCTGCGCGTTCATGCCCAGTTTCTGTGCCAGGCCCGACACCACGTCGCTGCCGAGCACGTCGCCGAGCTGGCCGCCGGAGATCGGCGCGTTCTCGCCGCGGCCGATCCACGAGCCGATGACGTCGCCCAGGCCCGCCTGTTCGAACTTGCCCACCAGGCCGCCGAGGCCGCCCTGGGCGCCGTTGTCGGCCAGCAGGCCGCCCAACGCACCGGCGAGGCTGCCCAAGTCGCCCAGGCCACCGGGCCCGCCCGGCGCACCCTGGGGCTGCTGCTGTTGGATGGCGCTGCCGAGCACCTGACCGAGAACCGAATCGAGCAGACCCATGGCCTTTTCCTTGTGTGTGACTGAGCCGGCCATTGTTGAGCAGCCTCGCGGCCGGCTCAACCTTGCGCGGCACGCCGTCCGACGAGGTCGTGCGGATTACTTGGCGCGGGGCGGCCGTTTCTCCAGCAGCGGCGGCGTCACGCCCTGCACGCCCACCAGGCCCAGCACGGTGACCAGCGAGTTCTGCGCCCCCTTCCAGGCGTCGGTCAGGTCGATCCATTCGCTCATCGCGTGGAACCCGCCGGTCTTGCCGCCGCCGCCGATGATGATGGCCGGGATGCCGAGCGACATCGGCACGTTGGCGTCGGTGCTGGCGCCCGACAGCAGGGTCTTGTGGCCGAAGGAGGCATTCGCGCGCGTGGCTGCCTCGACGATCACCGAATCCGGCGGCGTCCTGCCGCCCGGGCGGTCGCCGATCAGCCTGGTGCTCACGCTCAGCGTGCTCACGTTCCATCGCTTGTTTTCCTCCACCACCGCGTCGTCGATGGCGGCGAGGATCTTCTTCTCGGTTTCCAGCAGCGGCTCCATCTGGTCGGAGCGGATGTCCACCGCCATCTTCGCCTCCGGCGCGATGGTGTTGACCGAGGTGCCGCCGCTCACGGTGCCGACGGTGAAGGTGGTCTTGGGGAAGCTCGGCGTCTTCACGTCGGCGATCTTGGCGATCGCGCGGCCCATGCCGTGGATCGCGCTGGGCACCTGGCCGAAGGCGCCGTAGCTGTGGCCGCCCGGCCCCTCGAAGGTCACTTCGTAGCGGTGGCTGCCGGTGCCGAGGATGAGCACGCTGCCGTCGGGCGCGGGTTCCAGGCCCACCATGCCGTCGATGTCGAGGTGGTCGGCAAAGATGCGCTTCATGCCGCGCAGGTTGCCCAGTTCCTCTTCGCCCACGTTGCCGACGAAGAGCAGGTCGCCGACGGTCTGCACGTGGTGGTCGTTCAAAACCTTGAGCCACGACAGCAGCACCGCCAGGCCGCGCGTGTCGTCGGAGATGCCGGGCGCGGCGAGCCTGCCATTGCCCAGGTCCTTCACCTTCACGTCGGTGCCGGCCGGGAACACCGTGTCCAGGTGGGCCGAGATCAGCAGCTTCGGACCGTGGCCGGTGCCCTTGCGCAGGCCGACCACGTTGCCCTCGGCGTCGATCCTCGCGTCGGCCAGGCCCAGCGCCTTCATGCGGGCGAGAAAGGCCTCGGCGCGTTTCTGCTCCTTGAAGGGGGGCGCCTCGATCTCGGTGAGCATCCTGAGGTCCTCGACCGAGCGCTCGTGGTCGGCCTTCACCGCCTCGAGCAGCGCCTGCACTTGCGGTGCCGACAGCAGCTGCGTGTAGGCCTGGTCCACGGCCGGGCGCACCTGCGCGGGTGTGGGTGCGACGGCGCTGAAGGTCTGGGCCTGGACGGCACCGGCAGCAAGAACGGCGACCGCCAGGGCCAAAGTGGAGACGAGGGGACGCGGCAACTGGGGCATGTCGGGCTCGGCGATGAAAAGGGTTGTCGGTGCAGGCGACCGTGCTGGCACGGGCCAGCCGCACATTGTTGGACCGCCCGCGCCGGCATGCTCTGCTTTAATCTTCGGCGCCGTCAGTTTTTCTTACATGCGCCGCCACATCCCCACCACCCGCGCCCTGCTTGTGCTCGATGCCGTGGCCCGCCACCACGGCGTGGGCAAGGCGGCCGAGGAGCTGTGCCTCACGCACAGCGCCGTGAGCCAGCAGCTGCGCCAGCTCGAGGCGCAGCTCGGCGTGCGGCTGGTGCAGCGCACGGCACGCGGCTCGGCGCTCACCGAGGCGGGCCGCCGCTACCACGCGCAGATCGCGGGCGACCTGCTGCGCCTGGAAAACCACACGCTGGAGGCGATGGCGCAGCGTCCCGACGGCACGCGCCTGCTGGTGGGTGCGGTGCCGGTGTTCGCCGAGCGCTGGCTGGTGCCCCGCCTGCCGGCCTTCGCCGCGCTGCAGCCCGCCTGCAGCTTGCACCTGCAGGTCTTCCCGACCCAGATCTACATGGAGGAGCCGGCCTTCGACGTGGCGGTGCAGTACGACGACGCAGCGTGGGCGGGTGCGCAGGCGCGGCCGCTGACGCCCGAGACCTGCGTGGTGGTGAGCGCGCCGGGCTCGCGCTGGCAGCGCGCGGTGGCGCGCGGCGACTTCCGCGACGTGCCGCTGCTGCAATTGAGCTCCCGGCTGGGTGCCTGGGAGGCCTGGTTCGACGGGGCAGGCATCGCGCGCCGGCCGATGCACGCCGCGAGCGGGCACCGCTTCGACCTGTTCTCGATGCTGGTCGAGGCGGTGCGTGCGGATCTGGGTGTGGGGCTGGTGCCGCGCTACTGCATCGAGCGCGAGCTGCGCGCCGGCGAGCTGGTGCAGGCGCACCCCCGCGAAGGCCGCAGTGCCCGCGGCTACAGCGTGTTCGTGGCGCCCCACAAGGTCGGCGATGCGCTGGTGGAGGCTTTTGCGGCTTGGCTGGCGGCGTCGGCCGCGGCCGATCAGGCGGGCAGCGCCAGCAGCCCCACGAGCGCCGCGAGGGCAGCCGTCTCGGCACGCAGGACGCGGGGCCCCAGCGTCACGGCCTGAAAGCCGCGCGCGCGTGCGGCCGCCTCTTCTTGGGCGTTGAGCCCGCCTTCGGGGCCGCTCAGCACGGTGATGTCGGCGGCGCCCACGGCCGCGCTGTCGGGCAGCGGCCTGGCATCCGGCGCAAAGGCCAGCAGCAGGCGTGCGCCGTCCGCGTCCGGCAGCGCGGCCATCCACGCGTCGAACCCCAGGGGCGCATGCACCGGCGGCACGCGGTTGCGGCCGCACTGTTCGCAGGCGGCGATGGCCACCGCCTGCCAGTGGGCACGTTTCTTCTCGGCCCGCTCGCCGGCCAGGCGCAGCACGCCATGGGCCGTCACCAGGGGCTGGATGCTGGCCACGCCCAGCTCGGCGGCCTTCTCGACCAGCCAGTCCATGCGTTCGTTGGCCGGCATGCCGACCGCGAGGTGCACGGCCTTCGGCGCCTCGCGCTCCACCGGGTCGTGGGCGCTGACCTGCACCAGCACGTCGCTGCGGCCCATGCGCTCCACCGTCGCGGCGTACTCGCCGCCGCGGCCGTCGAAGAGCGTCAAGGCGTCGCCGGGTTGCAGACGCAGCACCTGCACATGGCGGGCGGCACCGGCCGGCAGGGCCAGAGACTGGCCGGGGCTCAAGGCGTCGGGGCAATGGATGCGCGGCATGAGTGCTATGAAATCAATAGCTATCTGCGCAAGCGGGACGGGCGATGCAGGCCGATTTGGCTTGCAAGTTCACATCCGGCCGAAGGCGTAGCCCGTCGCGGCCTGGGTGCCCTCGACCTGGTCGATCAGGCGCAGCAGCGGCGTCAGCTCGCGGTAGCGGCCGGCCGTCGCGCGGATGTACGCGATGAAGCGCGGCGTATCGGCCAGGTACTTGGGCTTGCCGTCGCGCAGCGTGAGGCGGGCGAAGATGCCCGCGACCTTGAGGTGCCGCTGCAGGCCCATCCACTCCACGGCGCGGTAGAAGTCACCGAAGTCCTCGTCGACCGGCAGCCCGGCCTTGCGCGCCGCCTGCCAGTAGCGCACGGTGATGTCGATGACGAAGTCCTCGTCCCAGCTCAGGAAGGCATCGCGCATCAGGCTGGCGATGTCGTAGGTGATGGGGCCGTAGACCGCGTCCTGGAAGTCCAACACACCGAGGGACGTCTCGCTGTCGCCCCTGACCATCAGGTTGCGCGGCATGAAGTCGCGGTGCACGTACACCGGCGCGGCGCGTAGGTTCTCCTGCACGATCAGCGCGAAGGTCTTGTCCAGCGTCTCCTTGAGCTTGCCTTCGACCGCGACGCCGCGGTGCTTCGCGAGGTACCAGTCGGGGAAGAGCTGCAGCTCGCGCTGCAGCAGCGCGGCGTCGTAGGGCGGCAGCACACCGGCCTTCGACGCGAGCTGCCAGCGGATCAGTGCGTCGATGGCCTGTTCGTAGCGCGGGCGGTTGGCCTCGGCGTGGTCGCGGTCGATGCGGTCCAGCATGGTCTGCCGGCCCAGGTCGTCCAGCAGCATGAAGCCCTGCGGTTCGTCCCAGGCGAGCACCTCGGGCGCGGTCACACCGGCCTCGCGCATCAGCGCCGCCACCTTCACGAAGGGGCGGCTGTCCTCCTTGTCGGGCGGGGCGTCCATCACGATGCGCGAAAGGCCCGGGGTGGCGGTGTCCACGCGCAGGTAGCGGCGGAAGCTGGCATCGGCCGAGGCCAGCCGCACGGTGTCGGGCCGCAGCCCCTGGGCAGGCGCGATCGCGGCGATCCAGCGGGCAAAGGCTTCGGCGCGGTCCGGATCGGCCCAGGCGACGGACGCGGAGGAAAGGGTAGCCGGCGGCACACCCGGCTGGCTCGGTCGTTCCGGGCCGGCGGCCGGGGGCAAAGGGGCTGTCATGGATAATCTCGATTCTACAAATCCGCCCTGCGCTGCAGGCTTGCGGCCGCTGGCGGAGCCCGCAGTGCCCGGCCCCGGACGCTGCGCGTCGTGCAGGGCCGGCCCGCGTGGCCCATTCGACCCAAGATTGCCGTTCCGTACCGATGCCTGATCCGAACCGAGCGCCCCGGCCGCGGTGCCTGCCGCCGCTGCCTCTGGCGCTGCTGACGCTCGCCCTGCTGCATGCGCACGGCGCCTGGGCCCAGGCGGGCGGCGAGCCGGATGCGCCGCTGGTGCTCAAGCGCACGCCGATGCTGGCCGAGACCATTCCGCCGACCGAGCGCGGCCAGCGCCCCAGCATTGTCGAGGGCGACCGCGTGTCGGGCCGGCCCGACCTCGAGACCATCGTCGAAGGCAACGCCTCGCTGCGCCGCGGCGACACGGTGATCCATGCCGACCGGCTGGAGTACTACCAGCCCGATGACCTGGCCAAGGCGAGCGGCAACGTGCGCGTGAACCAGGCCGGGAACGTGTACGAGGGCCCGCAGCTCGAACTCAAGGTCGAGACCTTCGAGGGCTTCTTCAACAACGTGCGCTACAAGCTGCTGGCCACCGGTGCCCATGGCGAGGCCGAGCGCGTCGACTTCGTCGATGCCGACCGCGCCATCGCACGCCGCGCCACCTACACCACCTGCCGCCGCGAGGATTACCCGGGCTGGATGCCGGCGTGGTTCCTCAGCGCCGCAAACCTGCGCACCGACAACGAAGAGAACGTCGGTACGGCCGAGAACGTGAAGCTCACCTTCATGGGCGTGAGCACGCCGCCGATCCCGAGCGTGAGCTTTCCGTTGAACAACGAGCGCAAGAGCGGCTTCCTGCCGCCCACGATCGGCATGGACAGCGTGAACGGCCTGGAACTCGCGCTGCCCTACTACTGGAACATCGCACCCAACCGGGACGCGACCTTCACGCCCACCGTGATGAGCAAGCGCGGCGTCAACGTGGCCAACGAGTTCCGCTTCCTCGAGAAGGACTACAGCGGCGAGGTGCGCCTGGACTACATGCCCGACGACCGGCTGCGCAACCGCGACCGCTGGGGCCTGTGGGGCAAGTACCGGCAGAAGTTCGACGCCCCGGCCATCGGGCTCGATTCGCTGAACCTCAACCTCGACGCCAACCGCGTCAGCGACGACGACTACTGGCGCGACTTCACCCGCACGCCCTCGCTGATCACCCGCCTGCTGCCGATCGACGGCTCGCTGAACTGGAGCAAGGGCGACTGGAGCGGCCAGGCGCGCGCGCTGTCATACCAGACGCTGCAGTATTCGGCGTCGCCGATCGTCCCGCCCTACGACCGGCTGCCGCAGCTCACGGCCAACTACGCGAAGTACGACTGGAACGGTTTCGACTTCTCGCTCAACACCGACTTCACGCGCTTTCGCGCCCGCACGGCGGAGCAGGGCCAGCCCAACGGCGACCGCGCCTACGCGCTGGCGAGCCTGAGCCGGCCCTTCATGACGCCGGGCGCGTACGTCACGCCCAAGGTGCAGCTGCATGCCTCGAGCTACCAGCTGGACGGTCCGATGTCCGACGGCCGCACCTCGGCCACCCGCACGGTGCCGACCTTCAGCCTCGACAGCGGCATGACCTTCGAGCGCGACGTGAACCTGTTCGGCAAGGCTTTCCGCCAGACGCTGGAGCCGCGCGCCTTCTACGTCTACACGCCCTACCGCGACCAGAGCCGGCTGCCGGTGTACGACACGGCCGCCAACGATTTCAGCTTCGCCACGCTGTTCACCGAGAACGAGTTCTCCGGCAACGACCGGATCTCGTCGACCAACGCCCTGACGCTCGGCCTGACCTCGCGCCTGCTCGATCCCGGCAGCGGCGCGGAGCTGGCACGCTTCGGCATCGCGCAGCGCCGGCGCTTCTCCGACCAGCGAGTGACCATGCCGACGATGACCAACGTGGTCGACGGCACGACCCTCACCACGCCGGGCACCTTGCCCGTGACCGACCGCTCCAGCGACCTGATGCTGGGCGCGCAGATCAATCTCAGCCCCAAGTGGAGCCTGGACACGACGCTCCAGTACAACCCCGACGACCGCCGCTCCAACCGCAGCACGATCACGGCGCGCTACACGCCCGGGCCCTACCGCACGCTGAGCGTCTCGTACCGCTACCAGGCCGACCGCATCTCTCCCAACGGCGCGGGCAACGAGTCGATCGACTTCGGCTGGCAGTGGCCGCTGAACGACCTGTGGGGCGACAAGGGTCAGGACCTCGGCCCAGGCCGCGGGCAGGGCGGCGGCCGCTGGTACGCCGTGGGCCGGCTCAACTACAGCCTGCGCGACAAGCCCTCGTCGTTCAACGCCCTGGGGCGCCCGCTGTACGCCAGCGCCGGCGACCGGCCGGGGGTGACCGACGCGATCATCGGCTTCGAGTACGACGGCTGCTGCTACATCGGCCGCATCGTGCTGGAGAAGACCAGCACCGGCCTGGCGACGTCGACCAAGCGGATCATGTTCCAGCTGGAATTCCTCGGCTTCTCCAGCCTGGGCTCCAGCCCCATGCAGACCCTGCAGCTCAACGTGCCGCGCTATCAGCCGCTGCGCTCGCCGATCCCGGCACCGAGCCGCTTCACCAACTACGACTGAGTTCGCCCGAGCAAGGACATCGCCATGAACTTCCTGCGTTCCACCCTCGCGCTGGCCTGTGCGGCCGCGCTGGCGACCACCGCCGTGGCCCAGACCCAGCGCGCGCAGCAGCAGCAGCGCACACAGCGCCCGATGGGCATCACCGACATCATGCGCGCCGGGCCGGTTGTCGCGGTTCCCCCTGCCAATGCGCGCCCGCCGGCTGCTCCCCAGGGCCAGCGTGCGGCCGAGTACATCGTGGCACTGGTGAACTCGGAGCCGATCACCAACACCGAGGTGCAAAAACGCATCGACCGCATCCTGCAGGATCGCGCACCCGAGATCGAGCGCCTGCCACGCGCGCAACTGGCGCAGCAGGTGCTCGAGCAGCTCATCGGCGAGCGTGCCCAGTTGCAGCTCGCCAAGGAGCTGGGTGTGCGTGCGGACGACACCGCCGTCGATCAGGGCATCGCGATGGTGGCGCGCCAAAACGACATCAGCGTCGGCGAGCTGCAGCAGCGAATCACGCAGGCGGGGATGTCCAGGGAGGAGTTCCGCAACAACGTGCGCAACCAGATTCTGCTCACGCGCCTGCGCGAGCGCGAGCTCGAACCCAAGGTCAAGGTCACGGATGCCGAGGTCGACCAGTTCCTGCGTGACCAGCGCGGCGGGGTGAACGCACCCGGTGCGCAGGACATCAACCTGGCCCAGGTGCTGGTGGCCGTGCCCGAGAACGCCAGCGCCTCGCAGGTGGAGGCGCTGCAGAAGCGCGCGCAGGACATCGCCCGCCGAGCGCGGGCCGGCGAAGACTTCGCCAGGCTCGCGGCCGAGGCGTCGGACGCTCCCGACGCGCGCAACAACGGCGGTGCCCTGGGTTTGCGCAACGCCGACCGCTACCCGCCCCTGTTCGTCGAGACCACGCAGTCGACACCGGTGGGCGGCATCGCGGGCCCGGTGCGTTCGGGCGCCGGCTTCCACGTGATCAAGGTGCTGGCACGCGAGCGCGCGAACGCCGGTGCCGACGGCATGGTGACGCAGACCCAGGTGCGCCACATCCTCATCCGTCCGGACGGCAACCGCACGCCCGAACAGGTCGTGGCCCTGCTCAACGACTTCAAGCGCCGCATCCAGAGCGGCACCGCCGACTTCGCCACGCTGGCGCGCGACCAGTCGCAGGACAACGGCAGCGCCCGCAACGGCGGTGAGCTGGGTTGGACGGTGCCGGGCACCTTCGTGCCCGAATTCGAGGACGCGATGACCCGCCTTCAGCCGGGCCAGATCAGCGACCCGATCAGCACGCGATTCGGCGTGCACCTGATCCAGGTGGAAGGGCGCCGCCAGGCCAAGCTCAACCCCGAGGAACTGCGCGCCGCTGCCCGCAATGCACTGCGCGACAAGAAGATGGACGACGCGTACGAGGCCTGGGCGCAGGAAGTGCGCAACCGCGCCTACGTCGAGCTGCGCGAGCCTCCGCAGTCCTGATCGCACACATGAAGGCGCACGCGCCGCGCAAGCGCTTCGGCCAGCACTTCCTGTCCGACGGCGCGATCATCGATGCGATCGTGCGCGAGATCGCGCCCAGGGCGGGCGAGCCGATGGCCGAGATCGGACCGGGCCTGGCCGCACTCACGCAGCCGCTGGTCGAGCGCCTGGGCAGGCTCACCGTGATCGAACTCGACCGCGACCTCGCCGCCCGCCTGCGCGGCCATGCGCAGCTCGACGTGGTGGAGTCCGACGTGCTGAAGGTCGACTTCGGCGCCCTGGCCGACCGGCTTGCAGGCGCAGGCAGCAAGGCGCTGCGCGTCGTGGGCAACCTGCCCTACAACATCTCGACGCCCATCCTTTTCCACCTTTTGCGCTGGGCGGACCGCGTGGCCGACCAGCACTTCATGCTGCAGAAGGAAGTGATCGACCGCATGGTGGCGGCTCCCGGTACCGCGGACTACGGCCGGCTGTCGGTGATGCTGCAGTGGCGCTACGCGATGGAGAACATCCTGTTCGTGCCGCCGGGCAGCTTCGAGCCGCCGCCGCGCGTGGACAGCGCCGTCGTGCGCATGGTGCCGCGCGCTGCACCCGCGGCGGTCGATGTCGCGCACCTCGAGTCGCTCGTACAGCTCGCCTTCAGCCAGCGCCGCAAGCTGCTGCGCCACACGCTGGGCCGCTGGCTCGAGGCGCGGCACTTCGCCGGCAGCTTCGACACCCAGCGCCGCGCCGAGGAAGTGCCGGTGTCGGAGTACATCGCGCTGGCCCAGGCCACGGCCGGCTGAACAGCCGCCTTCTCGCAGGCGAAAAAAAGCCCGTCATCGACGGGCTTTTTTCAGCGGCCGCGCCGTGCTCAGGCGGCGGCCAGCCAGTAGGTGCTGTTGAAGGGGCTACTCATGCGCAGCGCCAGCGGGGACACGTCCACCAGCTTGTCGGTCGGCATCTTCTCCGCCGCGGGATCCGCGTTCAGGTCGATGCCATCCAGGGGCGCGGGTTCCGCGCTGTGGGCACCCTGGATCTGGGCCTCGTTGGCCCGTTCTGCTTGGCCGGCTTGTGCAGAACGGGCTACAGAAAAGAATAGAAGCACCGGAACGGCACCTTGCGGTCGCCCCAGTAGTCCGAGGCGTCGCGGAAGATGTCCAGGAGCTGCTCTCGCGCTTCCTTGTCGAACTTGGCGTTGGCCGGGATCTGCTCCAGCACCACGACGAAGCCCGGCTGCGGGCCCGATTTGTGCAAGGGATCGGTCATGCAGTCGTACAGCGCGTCGAAATTCTTGCCGAAATGCGCCGGGAAGGTGAATTGCTGCGCGATCAGGTCGAGCACGTCCTGCTTGCTCTGGGCATTCGCCAGGTTGGCATAGAGGAAGTGCTGGCCCGACGCATGGGCTGCCTCCTGAAGATCGCTGACGCGAAAGGCCCGGATCGACTGAACGATGTTGGGCCGAACGCCACGAAGGGACTGATTCATCTCCGCTGTTCTTTCCATGGTGATCAAAACTTCTCCCGAACGCGTGGGTGCGTCACCCCTGCCTGTGCGATCGTCCGTCACGGCACGATCTTCCTGAAACTTGCGTAATGGTCCGCCGTATACCAGCATGCCTGCGGCGTCGTCGGCGGGCCGCCGCACACGATGCGACGGGCGCCACGCGTGCGTGCACCGGGCGTGTCCACGGTGTATTCACGGTAGTGCCCGCGCCGCTCGCGCGGAAGCAGACGCTCCCGGTTGCCGAACACGGTGCCGTCCTTGTCATGCCGGAACGGGCCGCCGTCGAAGATCGCGCGGTACGTTGTCTGACCCTGGAGAGGCAATTGCGACAGCGCGATCGTCTCGTCCTGGGCCGGGAATTCCCTGGCTTGGACGGACTGGCTCGGCGCCAGAACCCCGCCGAGGGCCACCATGAGCACGCCAGTGAGCGCAAACTTGGAGACTTTGGACGAGATCGAGGCGGCAAACGCCATGAAGGCACCGAATGCTGTGGACGCGGGGACCAGAACTGCGGGTTAACCCGCAAATTCAAGCCCGCCAGTGTGCCCGAGGCATGCCCAAAAAGCAAGCGCCTGCCCAAGATTTGAGCAGGCGCCGCAAGGGTGTCAGATTGCGCTAAGTCAGCGCACGCTATCAGAAAAAGCCATCAACGATCTGCGTTCGCGTCGGCCACCGTGAGTGCCGTCATGTTCACGATGCGCCGAACAGTCGCGCTCGCCGTGAGAACGTGCACAGGTTTGGCCGCGCCGAGCAGCACCGGGCCGATGGCGATGTTGCCGCCCGCCGCGGTCTTGAGCAGGTTGTAGGAGATGTTGGCGGCATCGATGGTAGGGAACACCAGCAGGTTGGCATCGCCCGCCAGGGCGCTGTGCGGCATCACCGCGGCGCGCTGCTTGCCGTCCAGCGCCACGTCGCCGTGCATCTCGCCGTCCACCTCCAGCCAGGGCGCCTGGGCGCGCAGCAGCTCCAGGGTCTGGCGCATCTTGTGGGCGCTGGGGTGGTTGCTGGTGCCGAAGTTGGAATGCGACAGCAGGGCCGCCTTGGGCTTGAGGCCGAAGCGCATCATCTCCTCGGCGGCCATGGTCGTGATCTCGGCCAGTTCGGCGGGCGTCGGGTCGTAGTTGACGTGCGTGTCGACCAGGAAGATCTGGCGATCCGGCAGCAGCAGCGCGTTCATGCAGGCGTACACCGGCACGTCCTGCGGCGTGCTCGCACAGCCGCCCGGGCGCTTGCCGATCACCTGGTCGATGTAGTGCAGGTGGTTGGCGGTGGTGCCCCAGGTGCCGCAGATGAGCCCGTCGACCTCGCCCTTGTGCAGCAGCATCGAGCCGATGAGCGTCAGCCGCCGGCGCATCTCGATCTTGGCCACCTGCACCGTCACGCCCTTGCGCTCGGCCATGCGGTGGTAGGTCTGCCAGAAGTCGCGGTAGCGGTGGTCCTGCTCGACGTTCACGACGTCGTAATCCAGCTCCTCCTTCAGGCGCAGGCCGAACTTCTCGATGCGCTGGGCGATGATGCCCGGCCGGCCGATCAGCGTCGGGCGGGCAATGCCTTCGTCGACCACGATCTGCGCGGCGCGCAGCACGCGTTCCTCTTCGCCCTCGGAGTAGGCCACGCGCTTCTTGGCCGCGCGCTTGGCCGCGTCGAAGATCGGCTTCATCGTCGTGCCCGAGGCGTAGACGAAGCTCTGCAGCTTGTCGCGGTAGGCGTCCAAGTCCTTGATCGGACGCGCCGCCACGCCGCTGTCCTCGGCCGCCTTGGCCACGGCCGGCGCGATCTTCATCATCAGCCGCGGATCGAAGGGCTTGGGGATCAGGTACTCGGGGCCGAAGCTCAGCTTCTCGCCCACGTAGGCGGCGGCCACACGTTCGCTCTGCTCGGCCTGCGCCAGTTCGGCGATGGCGTGCACCGCGGCGATCTCCATCTCGTCGGTGATGGTCGTCGCGCCGCAATCCAGCGCGCCGCGGAAGATGTAGGGGAAGCACAGGACGTTGTTGACCTGGTTCGGGTAGTCTGTGCGGCCCGTGGCCATGATCACGTCGTCACGCACGGCATGCGCGTCCTCGGGAGCGATCTCGGGGTTGGGGTTGGCCAGCGCGAAGATCACGGGGCGCTTGGCCATCTTCGCCACCATCGCCGGCTTGAGCACGCCGCCGGCCGACAGTCCCAGGAACACGTCCGCGCCCTCGATCACCTCGCTCAGCGTGCGTGCGGCGGTCTTCTGTGCGAACAGCGCCTTGTCCGGGTCCATCAGCTCGGTGCGGCCTTCATAGACGACACCCGCCAAATCGGTGACGTAGACGTTCTCGCGCTTGAGCCCCACCTTCAGCAGCAGGTTCAGGCAGGCCAGCGCCGCGGCCCCCGCACCCGAGGCGACCAGCTTCACGTCTTCGATCTTCTTGCCCGCGACCTTCAGACCGTTGACCATGGCCGCAGCCACCGTGATCGCCGTACCGTGCTGGTCGTCGTGGAACACGGGGATCTTCATGCGCTTGCGCAGTTCGCGCTCGACGTAGAAGCAGTCCGGCGCCTTGATGTCCTCGAGGTTGATGGCGCCGAAGGTCGGCTCCAGCGCGGCGATCACCTCGACCAGCTTGGCCGGGTCCTTCTCGTCGATCTCGATGTCGAACACGTCCACGCCGGCGAACTTCTTGAACAGCACGCCCTTGCCTTCCATCACCGGCTTGGACGCCAGCGCCCCGATGTCGCCCAGTCCCAGCACGGCCGTGCCGTTGCTGATGACGCCGACCAGGTTCCCTCGCGAGGTGTACTTGAAGGCGTTGAGCGGGTCCTTGACGATCTCCTCGCACGGTGCGGCCACGCCCGGCGAGTAGGCCAGCGACAGGTCGCGCTGGTTGGTCATCTGCTTGGTGGCGGTGATGGCCACCTTGCCCGGCACCGGGAACTCGTGGTACTCGAGCGCCGCGCGGCGAAGCTGGGCGCGTTTGTCTTCGGCGCTCAAGATTTGTGTCTCGGACATGGAACTGGCTCCTGAAACCGATGGTGCGTGGCCCGCCGCGGGCCCGCCCAGGGCGCTGTTTTAGAGGGGCGCCGATTCTAGACCTCGGTCGCGAAAGCGACTTGGGCGGCATAGTTCGCATGGCCGATGCACGCCACCGCTTCGGCGCGAGGCGGCGCGGCCGCGGTATGGCAATATCCCGCGCTCGACAACCCGACCGACGAGGAGAGTGGACATGGCCCTGATGGATTTCATCAAGAAGCAGTTCATCGACATCATCCAGTGGACGGAAACCGGCGACGGCACGCTCGCCTGGCGCTTCCCCATGCAGGAGATGGAGATCCAGAACGGCGCCTCGCTCACCGTGCGCGAGTCGCAGATGGCCGTCTTCGTCAACGAGGGGCAGGTGGCCGACGTCTTCGGCCCCGGCATGTACAAGCTGACGACGCAGACCCTGCCCGTCCTCACGTACCTCAAGAACTGGGACAAGCTGTTCGAGTCGCCCTTCAAGAGCGACGTCTACTTCTTCAGCACGCGCCAGCAGGTCGACCAGAAGTGGGGCACGCCGCAGCCCATCACCATCCGCGACAAGGACTTCGGCGCCGTGCGGCTGCGCGCCTTCGGCAACTACGCCTTCCGCATCGCCGACCCCAAGCTCTTCCACACCGAGATCTCGGGCACGCGCGACACCTACACCGTGGCCGATTTGGACGGCCAGCTGCGCGGCCTGGTGCTGCAGAACATCAGCACCGCCATCGCGGCCAGCGGCGTGCCCTTCCTCGACCTGGCGGCCAACCAGATCGAGTTCGCCAAGGCGCTGGCGGCGCAGCTGGACCCCGAGTTCGGCAAGCTGGGCATCAAGCTCGAGACCATCACCGTCCAGAACGTCTCGCTGCCCGAGGAGCTGCAGAAGATCCTCGACCAGAAGATCGGCATGGGCATGGTCGGCAACGACATGGGCAAGTTCATGCAGTACCAGACGGCGCAGGCGATTCCGAAGTTCGCCGAGGCCTCGGGCAGCGGCAGCGGCATCGCGGGCGATGCGATGGGCCTGGGCGCCGGCGTGGCGCTGGGCCAGGTGCTGGCGCAGAATCTCCAGCAGGGCCTGAATCCCAACGCCGCCGCGCAGGCCGCCGTCGCCGCCACGGCGCCGGCGGCCACCGTGAGCCCGAACGAGGTCATGGCCACGCTGGAGAAGCTCGGCGAGCTCAAGACCAAGGGCATCCTGACGCAGGAAGAGTTCGACGCCAAGAAGGCCGAGCTGCTCAAGAAGCTCGTCTGAGTCACCGTTTGCTATGGTTTCGATAGCGGCCAGCGCCCGCTGGACGGGGGCTGCGGCCATAAAACGCTTGAGATCCCGGCACGCCGCGCCGTGCCCGCGCCATGGCTGAGCCGGGCGGCACGCAACGCGCCTACCGCGCACCCTGCCCGGGCTGCGGCGCGCCGGTCGAGTTCCGTTCGGCGCAGTCGGCCTTCGCCGTCTGTCCGTACTGCCAGAGCACCGTCGTGCGCCAGGGCGAGCAGCTCGCGCGCATCGGCAAGATGGCGGAACTCTTCGACGACTTCAGCCCGCTGCAGCTCTTCGCCACCGGCCGCATCCAGGACAAGGCCTTCACCCTCGTCGGCCGCCTGCAGTACGCCTACGAGGGCGGGCGCTGGACCGAATGGATCGCCCAGATCGACGGCACCGACGATCGCACCGGCGTCCTGAGCGAGGACAACGGCGCCTACGTCTTCTCGTTGCCCTATGCGCTGCAGCAGCCCGCGCCGGCCGCCGACCAGCTGCGCGTGGGCGCCGCCCACACCTTCAACGGGCAGGGCTACACCGTCGCGTCCAACGAGGAAGTGAAGCTGGTGTCGGCGCAGGGCGAACTCCCGCGCCTGCCCGAGCTCGGCAGGCCGTTTCGCGTCGTCGAGCTGCGCAACGAGAAGGGCCTGGTCCTGAGCCTGGACTACGACTCGGCGCCGCCCACGGCGTACCTGGGCCGCTCCGTCGAGCTGGACGACCTCAAGATGGCCGGCCTGCGCGACGAATCTGCCAAGGAGGAGAAAGGCCGCAGCTTCGCCTGCCCCCACTGCGGCTCGCCGGTCACGCTCAACTTGGCCGACAGCAAGAGCATCACCTGTCCGTCGTGCAAGAGCATCATCGACACCAGCAGCGGCATCGGTGGCGAGCTGAAGTACGCCACGCAGAACGAGCCGGTGCAGCCGCTCATCGCGCTGGGCACGGTCGGCACGCTCCAGGGCGCGCAGTGGCAGGTGGTGGGTTTCCAGCACCGCATGGGCGTGGAGCCCGGCGACGACGAGCACTTCGGCTGGGACGAGTACCTGCTCTACAACAGGAAACGCGGCTTCAGCTTCCTGGTCGACGCGAGCGACGGCTGGAGCATGGTCAAGCCCGCGACCGGCGCGCCGGTGGTGTCCGACGGCGGGCAGACCGCGCGCTACCTCGGCCGTGTCTACAGGCAGCAGTACGCCTACGAGGCCGAGACCACCTACGTCGCCGGCGAGTTCTACTGGCAGGTGCAGCGTGGCCAGAAGACGCAGAACCGCGACTACAGCGAACCCAAGGGCGGCCTGCTCTCGATGGAGCGCAGCGCCAACGAGCTGACCTGGTCCTACGGCAGCCGCATCGACAGCAACGCCGTGGCGTCGGCCTTCAAGCTCGATGCGAAGAAGGACATGTTCAAGCGCACCGATGCGCTGCCCGTGAGCGCCGCGTCCAGCCTGGGCTGCGGCACGATCATCCTCATCGTCGTGGTGATCATCATCCTGCTGATCATCCTGTCCACCTGCTCGAGCTCCTCGGGCAGCGGCTACCGCAGCTCGGGCGGCTCCTACGGCGGCTACTCGAGCGGCGGCGGCCACAAGTAGCGCCCCGCGCACACCCCAACCACCTACCGGAGAGACCGCATGCCGAAAATCGAATGGCTCCAGCCGATGGCGATCCTGGGCACCTTGCTGTATGCCCTGATCGGCGTGGCGATCTTCTGGATCGCCTTCATCGTCATCGACAAGATCACCCCGTATGACCTGTGGGGCGAGATCGTCGAGAAGCACAACAAGGCGCTGGCCATGGTGGTGGCTGCCATGTGCCTGGGCATCAGCATCATCGTTGCCGCAGCGATCCATTGACGGCGGGCCGCGCCTGTTGCCCCACCACCGTTCACGCTGAGCCTGACGAAGCGCCGCACCTGGGCTTCGACAGGCTCGGCCCGAACGGTTGAGGCCCTTGCCATGAACGCACCCCCCGCGCCGCCCGTCGATGCGGCAGCGCTTGCTGCCGCACCCGCCCACCGCACCGGTCCCTCCCCCGTCGCCATCGCGCTGCTCGCCAGCGTCTTCGTCGTCGCCGCCTGCGGGCTGGTCTACGAACTGAGCGCAGCCGCGCTGAGCTCCTACCTGCTCGGCGACTCGGTGCTGCAGTTCAGCACCATCATCGGCACCTACCTCTTCGCCATGGGCGTGGGCTCGTGGCTGTCTCGCTACTTCGAGCGCCAGCTGCCCGCGCACTTCCTGCGCATCGAGCTGATGGTCGCGCTCGTCGGCGGCTTCCTGCCGGCGCTGCTGTTCGTCGCCAACGCCTACGTGCCGGGCGCCTTCCGTCTGCTGCTGTACGGGCTGGTGGTGGCGGTCGGCACGCTGGTGGGGCTGGAGATCCCGCTGGTCATGCGCATCCTCAAGCGCGACATCGTGCTCAAGGACCTGGTCTCGCAGGTGCTGACCTTCGACTACCTCGGCGCGCTGGCGGTGTCGGTGGCCTTCCCGCTCCTGCTCGTGCCGCAGCTGGGCATGATCCGCACCGGGCTGCTCTTCGGCCTGATGAACGCGGCCGTGGGCGCCTGGGCGCTGTGGCTGTTCCGTCACGAGCTGCGGCGCCTCGGCGCGCATGCGCTGGCCTGCGTGCTCACGCTGGCGGCACTGGCGGCCGCCTTTGCGTTCTCGGACCGCATCACGACCCTGGCGGAAGACAGGTTCTACCAGGACCGCATCGTCTTCGCCGCCACCTCGCCCTACCAGCGCATCGTCGTCACGCGCGGCAGTGCCGGGCACCGGCTGTTCCTCAACGGCAACCTGCAGTTCGCCGAGCGCGACGAGTACCGCTACCACGAGGCGCTGGTGCACCCCGTCATGGCCGCGCACGGCGCACCGAAGAAGGTGGCCGTGCTCGGCGGCGGCGACGGCATGGCGGTGCGCGAGATCCTGAAGTACCCCTCGGTCGAGTCGGTCACGCTGGTCGAGCTCGATCCGAACATGACGAGGCTCTTCACCGGGCACGAGACGCTGGCCGCGCTCAACGGGCATTCGCTCTCGTCGCCCAAGGTCAAGATCGTCAACACCGACGCGTTCAAGTGGCTGCAGGACGGTGACGACGTGTTCGATGTGATCGTGGTCGACTTCCCCGACCCGACCAACTTCGCCATCGGCAAGCTCTATACCAACAGCTTCTACGCGCTGCTCGACCGCCGCCTGGCCGCCAGCGGCTATGCGGTGATCCAGACCACGTCGCCGCTGGTCGCGCGCAAGAGCTTCTGGACCGTGGCGCAGACCATCGAGTCCGTCGGCCTCGTGGCCACGCCCTACCACGCGCATGTGCCGAGCTTCGGCGAGTGGGGCTACGTCATCGCCAGCCACCGGCCCTGGCGACGGCCCGAGGCGCTGCCCGCCGGCCTGCGCTTTCTCTCGGCCGACACCTTGCCGCTGCTCTTCGACTTCCCCAGGGACATGGCCCGCGTGCCGGCCGAGGTCAACCGGCTGTCGAACCAGGTGCTGGTCACGACCTACGAGCAGGAGTGGGGCAAGGTCGGGGTCACCCATTGAGCGCCCCATGACATTGCGCCGCCGCGATTTCATCGGCGCCTCCGCCGGCGTCCTGGCGCTGGCCGGCTGCGAGTCGGGCCCGCCCATCGACGGCGGCTTCACCGGCATCGACGTCGGGCGCGGCCATGCTTGGCGCGACGGCGCGGGCCGCGGTGCCGCGCCGGCCGAAACGCGCCGCACGCGCGTGATCGTCGCCGGCGGCGGCGTGGCCGGGCTCGCCGCGGCACGGGGCCTGCGCCTGGCCGGCACCGAGGACTTCGTGCTGCTCGAGCTGGAAGACGGCGCCGGCGGCAACGCCCGCGGCGGCCGCGTGCACGGCATCGCCTGCCCGCTGGGCGCGCATTACCTGCCGACACCCGGCGACCCTGCCCACGAGGTGCAGGACCTGCTCGAGGAACTGGGCCTGCGCCGCCGCGTCGCCGGCCGCTGGGAATACGACGAGCGCCACCTGTGCCACAGCCCGCAGGAACGCCTGTTCTTCCACGGCGAGTGGCAGGATGGCCTGCTGCCGTTGCAGGGCGTGGGCGCCGCCACGCTGGACCAGTACCAGCGTTTCGGCCGCCGCGTCGACGCGCTGCAGCGCGAGGCGCACTTCACCATCCCTGCGTTCCGCGCGTCCGCCACGGCCGACGCGCTGGCCGTCGCGCTGGCGCTGGATGCCGAACCCTTCGCCGCCTGGCTCGACCGCGAAGGGCTGACCGATCCCCAGCTGCGCTGGTACCTCGACTACTGCTGCCGCGACGACTACGGCGCCGGCATCGCGCACGTGTCGGCCTGGGCCGGCATCCACTACTTCGCCAGCCGGCACGGCTTCCATCCGCCCGGCGACCCGGGCGCCGACGGCGCCGAGCGCGATGCCGTCCTCACGTGGCCCGAGGGCAACGGCTGGCTCACCCAGCGCCTGGCGGCGCCGCTGGGCGAACGCCTGCGCACCGGCCACGCCGTGCTGCGCATCGCCGACACGCGGCACGGCGTCGAGGTCGACGCCCGGGACGCCGCCACGGGGCGCGTCGTGCGCTGGCAGGCCGAGCGCTGCATCGTCGCGCTGCCTGCCTTCATCGCCGCCCGCGTGGTGGAGCAGGCGCCGGACTTCCTGCGGCAGGCCGCCGCCCGCTTGCAGTACGCGCCTTGGCTGGTGGCCAACGTGCACCTGCGCGCGCCGCTGCAGGACCGGCCCGGCGCCGCGCCGAGCTGGGACAACGTCGTCTACGGCACGCGCGGCCTGGGGTACGTCGATGCGCGTCACCAGACGCTGGACCCGACGCCGCGCGCCACCGTCCTGAGCTGGTACCGGCCGCTCGGTCCGAGCGGCTTCGACGGTGCCACCGCGGCCGAGGGGCGTCGTCGGCTGCTCGACGCACCCTGGAGCGCCTGGCGCGACGAACTGCTCGCCGAGCTGTCGGTGCCGCACCCCGACCTGCCGCGGCTCGCCACGCGCATCGACATCACGCGCTATGGCCATGCGATGGCGGTTCCCGTCCCCGGACTTTTGAGCCAAATCGGCCATTTGCGCCCGTCGCACGGGCGCGGGCAGCTATCGAAAGAGGAGCAACCGACGCCCGTCGCCGGTCGGCTGACCTTCGCGCATGCCGACTGGGCCGGCTACTCCATCTTCGAAGAGGCCTTCACGCGCGGGCATCTGGCGGGCTCGGCCGCCTGAGAAGCGTTGCGAGTCGAATCGGCCGTTGGCGCCCGTCCGACGGGCGTGAGCAGCTATGGAAAAAGGAGCAATCCGCCAGCCGCTACTTGCTGGCCACGCTCACGATCTGCCCGTTGCCGGCATGCACCTTCACTTCGGCGAGGGTGCCCTGCGGCGTGAGGATCTCCACCTCGTAGACGACGGTGCCGAAGTGGCTGTCCAGCTCGGCCTTGACTGCGCGGCCGCCCTGGCGCTCCAGCGCCGTGCGCACGGCCTGCGGCATCGCCAGCGTGGCGGCCTTCATCCGGTCGGCCTCCTTGCGCTTGAGCGCGCCGTCCGCCTTGCGGCTCACGACCTGGCCCGTGGCGGCGCTGACCATCAGGTCCTCGCGCTGGCCCTGCGGCGTGGCCAGCGTCATCTCGTACAGCGGCGCGCCCTGCGCATCGGTGCGCTCGTCTTCCAGCTCGACCTCGAGCAGGCGACCCGCAGCGCTCTTTTCCACGCCGGCGATGGCCTCGGCCAGCGGCAGGGTGGCGCGTGCGGCAACGGCCGCAAGAACGGCGGGTTCGGCCGCCTCGGCGCGCGGCGCGGCCAGCCAGCCCGCAACGCACAGCAGCGCGCCGGCCAGGGCGGACAGCGCCATGCGGCGGCGCAGGGCGGCCTGGCGGGCCGGTGCGGCGGCGAGGGCGATCGATCGGGAAGAGGTGCGTGTGCTCATGGCGGCATTCTTGCCCCATGCCCGCCGAGGCGCGGCGCCAAACCCCGCCGGTGCCGCAGGGCTTCTCGGGCCGGCCGGCTCACGCCACAGACGCGGCCGCCGTCCGTCGCACGTGTGCGTGCCGGTCGTCCGGCGGTGCGGCAGGCCGCCCGGCCGTCCATCCGTCGGGGCTTTGCTGGACGATCCGCACCGTCGACAGGACACTTTCACCATGCAAGCAATGAGCATGGGCAAGGCGCTGGTGGTGGCGGGCGTCGCACTGGCGGCGTATGGGGCCGGCGATGCCGGCATGGCGCCACGCACGGCCATGGCGCAGGCCGCCGAGATGCGCTCGGCGACCATCGCCCAGGCCCCGGCGGCGCGAGTCACCGGGGGCACGGCGCTGGCCGATCCCGGCGCGCCGCGTCCGTCGGCCGGCGACGATGCGGCTTCCTACCGGGCCATGGCCGCCGACATCGGCAAGGCTGCCGGCATCGAGTACCGGTACGGCCCCGGACCGGCGGCCTACGGCACCACCGGCAACGGCGGCCTGCCGACCTGGTCGAAGCGCGCCGACCATGGCTTCGTGTCCGATCGCCAGGGCGGCAAGCGTGGTTGCGATCCGGCCTTCTGCGGCACCTGGCAGGTCGGCACATGGAGCAACGAGGTCGGGGATTTCGCCTCCAACGTCGGCCACGTCGCCTACATCCCGGATTCGCCGTCGCAGCGCCTGGGCGTGGCTGGCCTGGGAATCAGCTCGAGCAGCAACGAGGTGTTCTCGCAGCGGCCCGAGCTGATGTGGGTCTACTACGGTGGCGGCCTCGACGAGATCAGCGCCCTCGCGTACCGCCGGGCCGGTGCGCCGATCGGCAACCCGGTCGGCGTGGCGCGATGCGAGGGCCGGCCCGGCTGGTGCATGAACAGCCTGATGGTGTTCGACAACGGCTTCATCGGCTTCGCGCAGTCCAACACCTCGACCAACAAGGCCAGCGCCCGGCTGGCGCCGGGCAAGGTGCCCACGGCGGCGGCGGTGACCAACAGCAACGAGTTCGCGCTGATCACCGTGTGGGACACGGTCAACCTGCGCGGCGAGGTCGCCGTGGTGGCGCTGGCCGGCCTGTGCGAGGGCTGCACGCCCGCCAAGCCGGCTTCGCCCGCTTCATGGTGGGGAGAGTGGCAAGGGCTCCACCCCGGCCTGCCCAACCTCGGCAACACGGCGTACATGAAGGTGCTGGGCTACGTCCCGCTGCCTGCGGACATGAAGGCGCCGACGGGCATTTCGGTCACCACGGGCGTGAATCGCACGGCGTACCTGCCTGCCGGCGTTCCGGGCAGGGAATCCACCTTCGACCTGCCCCTGAACAAGGCGGGCAACCGAGCGACCTTCCGGGCCGGGGGGCGCAACTTCAACACCTACGCCAAGGGTGGTGTTGCGGTGGTGGTCTCCAAGTCCGAGCAGAAGGTGGCCTTCCTGGACCTGCGGCCGCTGTTCGCGTACTACCAGAGCATGTACTTCGGCAGCGACGCGGACTACAGCGTCACGACCTCGGTGGGCCCGGCCGACTCGCAGTGGCCGCGCACCTTCGCCGGCGCCCCCGCTCAGACGCCCACGGTCATCAAGACGGTGTCGATGGCCAACCGGCCCACGGCGGTGAAGACCTACGCGTGGGGCGCCAACCGACGCGCCTGGGTGGCCACGCAGGACGGGCAGCTGCACATCTTCAACCTGGGCGACTACCCCACGGCGGGCAACGGCTCGGCCGCGAGCATCGTGGAGGTCGGCGCGGTGGCGGTGGGACGCAACCCCACGGGCATCGCGCTGGTCAAGGAGAAGGCGGGCAATGCGGTGTACCCGGACATCACCCGAGAGGTGATCGTGACCTCGCGCGGAGACCGCCAGCTGCAGTGGGTGCGCTTTGCCGGCGACGGCAACAGCGGCTCGGTGGTGCGCACGCTCAAGGACACGCGGCTGGTGGACCCGATCGCGGCGGAGGACACGGACAACCACGGGACGGAGTCGTACGTGGTCTCGGTGGCCGACTACGGCGGACGCGCGCTGCGCAACTACCGCTATGGGCCGGTGATCATGCACAACTACGGCGGCAGCGCCTGCGGTGCGCCCAATGGCTGCGGGATGGGCAGCGGCAACGGCGACCCGTTCGAGTACGGCGGCGACTTCGCCCTGCCCGGCGGCGCATTCCAGGTCACATCGGCCAACATCCCCTGAGAAGAAGAGTGCGCGCGAGGCGCCGGCGTTGCATGGCGGTGGGGGCGGCCCCATCCCCCGGCCTCAGCCGCGCATCAGCGCCTCGATCTCATCGGCGTGCACCGGCACGCCCCGCGTGATCAGTTCGCAGCCGTTCTCCGTCACGATGGCGTCGTCCTCGATGCGGATGCCGATGTTGTGGAACTGCTCGGGCACGCCTTCGGCGGGCCGCACGTACAGGCCCGGCTCGATGGTCAGCACCATGCCCGGCTGCAGGATGCGGCTCGGGCGGTTCTTGATGAGCTCGCCCGACAGCGGGTCCTTGCGCTCGCTGACTTCACCCACCTGCGTGGGCTCCACATAGCTGCCGCAATCGTGCACGTCCATGCCCAGCCAGTGGCCGGTGCGGTGCATGTAGAACTGGAAGTAGCTGCGGTTGTCGATGACGTCCTGCACCGAGCCCACCTTGTTGGCGTCGAGCAGCCCGAGGTCGAGCAGGCCCTGCGCCAGCACCTTCACGGTCGCCTCGTGCGGGTCGTTGAAGCGCTGGCCCGCACGTGTCGCCGCCACCGCAGCGTCCTGGCTCGCCAGTACCAGGTCGTACAGGGCGCGCTGCGGTCCGGTGAACCTGCCGTCGGCCGGGAAGGTGCGGGTGATGTCGCTCGCGTAGCTGTCGAGTTCGCATCCGGCGTCGATCAGCACCAGCTCGCCGGCACGCACCGGGGCCGCGTCGGCGCGGTAGTGCAGCACGCAGGCATTGGCGCCGGCGGCCACGATCGAGCCATAGGCCGGGTACTGCGAGCCACCGAGGCGGAATTCGTGCAGCAGCTCGGCGTCGAGGTGGTATTCGCGCACCTCCTGGCCGGCGCGCAGCATGCGGGCCGAGGTCTGCATCGCGCGGATGTGGGCTCGCGCGCTGATGTCGGCCGCGCGGCGCATGATGTCCTGCTCGTGCGCGTCCTTGACCAGCCGCATCTCGTCGAGCGGGCCGCACAGGTCGCGCTGCTGCTCGGGGCACAGCGCACCGAAGCGCACGCGGGCACGCACCTTCTGCAGCCAGCCGTCGACGCGCGATTCGAGCCCCGGGTGCGTGGCGAAGGGGTACCACACGGTGCCGCGGTTCTCCAGCAGGCGCGGCAGGGCGGTGTCGAGCGTGGCGACGGAGAAGGCCTCGTCGAGGCCGAGCACGCCCGGTGCCGCCTCGGGCCCGAGGCGGTAGCCATCCCAGATCTCGCGTTCGAGGTCCTTCGGCGCGCAGAACAGCGTGGAGCGACCGTCGCCGGCCAGCACCAGCCAGGCGTTGGGCTCGGTGAATCCGGTCAGGTAATAGAAGTAGCTGTCGTGCCGGTACAGGAAGTCCGTGTCGCGGTTGCGCGGCTGCTCGGGCGCCGTCGGCACGATCGCGATGCCGTCTTTGCCGAGTTGCGCCGCCAGACGGGCGCGGCGTTGTGCGTAGGGGGCGCTGCTCATGGGCCCACTATACGTACGTAACAACTCGACCGCATTTCCACAACGACTCGGAAAAGATTTGCAAGGATGTTTGCCTGTAGGACGGGAGCCAATGTACAAATAGTTATTTGGAACTTTAGTTAATAGGATGAAAGTAATAAAGCTTGGAGGAGCCCTCGTCGTCGCAGGCATGGTCCTGACGGCCTGTGGGGGAGGTGGTGGCGGTGGCGGCGGAGGCGGAGGGATCGGCCTGGCGGCACTGGCTGGTGCCGGCAGCGCACCTTCGGCGGCTGGCGCTGCGGCCAACCCGTCAGCCACTGGAACGGGTTCCGGTTCCGGTTCCGGTTCCGGTTCGGCGGGCGGTGCCGCGGCGCCTGCGCCCGGCGGTCCGGACCCCGTGACGGGCGGCACGACCACGGTCGACGCGGCCAGCTACCGCACGGTGGCGGCAGCCATGGGCAAGGCCGGGGGGGTCGACTACCGCTACGGACCCGCGCCCTCGGCCTACGGCACCACCGGCAACAGCGGCGTGCCCACCTGGTTCAAACGCAACGACAACGCCTTCGTGTCCGACCGCAACGGCGGGCAGCGTCCCTGCGATCCGCAGCTCGCCTGCGGCACGTGGCAGGTCGGCGCATGGAGCAACACGGTCGGCGATTTCTCGTCGAACAGCGGCCATGTCGCCTTCATCCCCGATGTGCCGGCGCAGCGCGTGGGCGTGGCCGACCTGGCCATCAGCTCGGTCAGCAACGCGGTCTTCTCGCAGCGGCCCGAGCTCAAGTGGGTGTACTACGGCGCCGGTCTCGACGAGATCAACGGCGCGTCGTACCGGCAGGCCGGCGGCGCCGTCGGCAATCCGGTCGGCGTGGCGCGATGCCTGGGTCGGCCCGGCTGGTGCATGAACAGCCTGATGGTGTTCGACAGCGGCTTCATCGGCTCTGCGCAGACCAACACCTCGACCAACAAGGCCAGCGCCCAGCTGGCGCCGGGCAAGGTGCCCACGGCGGTGGCCGTGACCAACAGCAACGAATTCGCGCTGATCTCCGTGTGGGACACGACCAACCTGCGCGGCGAGGTCGCCGTGGTGGCGCTGGCCGGCCTGTGCGAAGGCTGCACGCCGAACAATCCCAGCGGATCGAACTACTGGGGTGAATGGAATGGCCTGTACCCGGGCCTGCCCAACCTCGGCAACACCGGCTACATGAAGGTGCTGGGCTACGTGCCGCTGCCTGCGGACATGAAGGCGCCGACCGACATCTCGGTCACCACGGGCGTCGACCGCAACGTCTATCTCAGCGAGGGCACCCGCGAGCAGGCCTTTTCACTGCCGCTGAGCAACGCGGCCAACCGAGCGACCTTCCGGACCGGGGGGCGCAACTTCAACACCTACGCCAAGGGTGGCGTTGCGGTGGTGGTCTCCAAGTCCGAGCAGAAGGTGGCCTTCCTGGACCTGCGGCCGCTGTTCGCGTACTACCAGAGCATGTACTTCGGCAGCGACGCGGACTACAGCGTCACGACCTCGGTGGGCCCGGCCGACTCGCAGTGGCCGCGCACCTTCGCCGGCGCCCCCGCTCAGACGCCCACGGTCATCAAGACGGTGTCGATGGCCAACCGGCCCACGGCGGTGAAGACCTACGCGTGGGGCGCCAACCGACGCGCCTGGGTGGCCACGCAGGACGGGCAGCTGCACATCTTCAACCTGGGCGACTACCCCACGGCGGGCAACGGCTCGGCCGCGAGCATCGTGGAGGTCGGCGCGGTGGCGGTGGGACGCAACCCCACGGGCATCGCGCTGGTCAAGGAGAAGGCGGGCAATGCGGTGTACCCGGACATCACCCGAGAGGTGATCGTGACCTCGCGCGGAGACCGCCAGCTGCAGTGGGTGCGCTTTGCCGGCGACGGCAACAGCGGCTCGGTGGTGCGCACGCTCAAGGACACGCGGCTGGTGGACCCGATCGCGGCGGAGGACACGGACAACCACGGGACGGAGTCGTACGTGGTCTCGGTGGCCGACTACGGCGGACGCGCGCTGCGCAACTACCGCTATGGGCCGGTGATCATGCACAACTACGGCGGCAGCGCCTGCGGTGCGCCCAATGGCTGCGGGATGGGCAGCGGCAACGGCGACCCGTTCGAGTACGGCGGCGACTTCGCCCTGCCCGGCGGCGCATTCCAGGTCACATCGGCCAACATCCCCTGAGCCGGCGCGGCGGCCGGTGCGGCGTCAGCGCTGCAGCTGCGCGAGCCGCTCCGGCGTGCCGACGTCGGTCCAGCGTCCGGCGTACAGCTCGGCGCTGACGCGGCCGTCGTCCATGGCGGCCCGCAGGATCGGCGCCAGTGCCGCCTTGGCACCGTCCGGGTTGCCCGGCGGGATGCTGCAGTAGGGCGGCGCGAACAGGGCAGCGCGGTACAGGCCGATGGTCGAGAAGGTGTAGCGCGGCACGCCGGCATCGGCCGGCACGTTGCGCGCGCGGCCATCCTCGTCCAGGCCGAAGTCGCCCTTCGGGTTGTGGGCAGGATTGGGCACCAGCCAGAGGTGGGCCAGCGCGTCGCCGGCGCGAAAGCGCGCCAGCGCCTCGGGCGAGAAGCGGAAATCCGGCGCGAACACATCGCCCGCCGCGACCCAGAACACCTCGTCGAGCAGGGGCAGGGCGCGCACGATGCCGCCGGCGGTCTCCAGGGCGCCGCCGAAGTCGCGGCCCTCGTCGGAGTATGAAATCGATAGCGCCCCGCGCCCGTCCCATGCGGCCTGCGGGCCGAAATGGCTTGAAATGTGCTCGCCCAGCCAAGCGGTGTTGACCACCAGGCGGGTGACGCCGCCCGCGGCCAGTGCCTCCATGGGCCATTGCATCAGCGGCTTGCCGCGCACCGGCAGCAGCGGCTTGGGCGTGTGGTCGGTCAGCGGCCGCATGCGCTCGCCGCGGCCGGCGGCGAGCAGCATGGCGCTGGCAAGCACGCCCTCAGTCGGCATGCACCGGAACCCTTCCGCGTTGCAGGGACTGGCGTACCGTTTCGCGCGGGGCGAACAGCGCCACCAGCGCCTCGAGCAGCTGCCGCGCCTTGGCCGAATGGTCGCCGCCGAAATTGCACACGTAGACGTCCAGCGTCACGGCGCACCGCTCCGGCCAGGTGTGCACGCACAGGTGCGATTCGGCCAGCAGCACCGTCGCCGTCACGCCGCCAGGGCCTTCGGCCGTGTCGGGAAAGCGATGGAAGAGCTGGCCCACCGGCTGCAGGCCGGCGCTCCGGACGGCGGCTGCACAGTGGGCGCCCAGCGCCTCGGCGTCGACCAGCCAGCGCGGTGCGCACTGGCAGTCGTGGAGGTCGGCGGTGAGGTGCAGGCCCTGCATGGCGCGGACTCTAGCAGCCCGTCGTCGCCCGGGCCCGGACGCGCGCGGCGCTCACTGCAATACGCGACGCCCGCGCAGGGTCCGGGAGGCTTTGCAGGATGCCGGTCACCCCGCTCGCTAAAATTGAGGGCTCTCCTCCTTTCCCTCTCCCCCGAAAGCCCCCGATGGCCAACCAAGCCTTGATGGCCAACGCGATCCGCGCGTTGGCAATGGACGCCGTTCAACAAGCCAACTCCGGCCACCCCGGCGCGCCGATGGGTATGGCCGAGATGGCCGTCGCACTGTGGGGCGAGCACCTGCGCTACAACCCGGCCAACCCGCACTGGTTCGACCGCGACCGCTTTATCCTGTCGAACGGCCACGCGTCCATGCTGCAGTACGCCGTGCTGCACCTCACGGGCTACGACCTGCCCATCGAAGAGATCAAGAACTTCCGCCAGCTGCACAGCAAGACGGCCGGCCATCCGGAAGTGGACGTCACCCCCGGCGTGGAAACCACCACCGGCCCGCTGGGCCAGGGCATCACCAACGCCGTCGGCTTCGCCCTGGCCGAGAAGCTGCTGGCCGCCGAGTTCAACCGCCCGGGCCACGCCATCGTCGACCACCACACCTACGCCTTCCTGGGCGACGGCTGCCTGATGGAAGGCATCAGCCACGAGGCCTGCGCCCTGGCCGGCGCCTGGAAGCTCAACAAGCTCATCGCGCTGTACGACGACAACGGCATCAGCATCGACGGCCAAGTCAAGCCCTGGTTCGTCGACCACACCGCCGAGCGCTTCAAGGCCTACGAGTGGAACGTGATCGGCCCGATCGACGGCAACAGCGTCAAGGCCGTCTCCGACGCCATCGCCAAGGCGAAGAAGTCCGAAGACAAGCCGACGCTGATCATCTGCAAGACCACGATCGGCAAGGGCAGCCCCAACCGCGCCGGCACCGCCAAGGCCCACGGCGAAGCGCTGGGCCCCGACGAGATCAAGCTCACGCGCGAAGCCCTGGGCTGGACCGAGCCGCCGTTCGTGATTCCGCAGGCCGTCTACGACGACTGGAACCACCGTGCCGCGGGTGCGAAGGTCGAGGCCGACTGGGACGACCGTTTCGCCGCCTACATCGCCGCCTATCCGAAGCTGGCCGACGAGTTCACGCGCCGCATGAAGGGCGAGCTGCCCGCCGACTTCCATCAAGTGGCCTTCGACACCATCGTGGCGGCCCACAGCAAGGGCGAGACCGTCGCCAGCCGCAAGGCCAGCCAGCTCGCGCTCGAGGCCTTCACCGCCGCCCTGCCCGAGATGCTCGGCGGCAGCGCCGACCTCACCGGCTCCAACCTCACCAACACCAAGAGCACCGCCGCCCTGCGCTTCGACGCCAGGACCGGTGCCGTGGTCATGAACGTGCCGGCGGTGGAGGCCAAGCACGGCGCCGAGGACGAGTCCAAGCCCGATGCGGCCGCCGCCACGCCGCAGGGCGTCATCGGCCGCCACATCAACTATGGCGTGCGCGAGTTCGGCATGGCCGCCATCATGAACGGCATCGCGCTGCATGGCGGCTACATCCCCTACGGCGGCACGTTCCTGACCTTCAGCGACTACAGCCGCAACGCCATCCGCATGGCCGCGCTGATGAAGCGCCGCGTCATCCACGTTTTCACGCACGACTCCATCGGCCTGGGCGAGGACGGCCCGACGCACCAGTCGATCGAGCATGCCGCCTCGCTGCGCCTGATCCCCAACCTCGACGTCTGGCGTCCGTCGGACACGGCCGAGACCGCCGTGGCCTGGGCCGTGGCGCTGCAGAACCAGGCGCGCCCCACCGCGCTGCTGCTCTCGCGCCAGAACATCGCCTATTCGCCCAAGAGCGACCTGAGCGACATCGCCAAGGGCGCCTACGTGCTGGCCGAGCCCGAGGCCGTCGGCCTCAAGAGCAAGAAGACCGCCGCCATCATCATCGCCACCGGCTCGGAAGTGCCGCTGGCCCTGGCCGCGCAGAAGCTGCTGGCAGCCAAGAAGATCGCCGTGCGCGTGGTGTCGATGCCCTCGACCACCACCTTCGACCGCCAGGACGTCGGCTACAAGAAGGCCGTATTGCCCAAGAAGATCCCGCGCATCGCCGTCGAGATGGGCTGCACCGGCGGCTGGTGGAAGTACGGCGTGTCGGCCGTGGTCGGCATCGACACGTACGGCGAATCGGCGCCCGCGCCCGTGCTGTTCAAGCACTTCGGCTTCACGCCCGAGAACGTCGCGGCGACCGTGGAAGCGGTGCTGGCTTGACATCCGAATACGGACAGCCGAACGCAGAGGACGCAAAGGACTCGCAGAGGGCGCAGAAGGAAAAACCAAATTTTGGCTGTTCTTCTGCGCCCTCTGCGTGATCTCTGCGACCTCTGCGTTCGGCTGCCCGCTCCCGAATTCAACGTTTTCAACTTAGGAGCATTCCCATGACGATCAAACTCGGTATCAACGGCTTCGGCCGCATCGGCCGCAACGTGCTGCGCGCCGCCGTGCAGAACTTCCCCGACATCGAGATCGTGGGCATCAACGACCTGCTGGAGCCCGACTACCTGGCGTACATGCTGCAGTACGACTCGGTGCACGGCCGCTTCAAGGGCGAGGTCTCGGTCGACGGCAACACGCTGATCGTCAACGGCAAGAAGATCCGCCTGACGCAGGAACGCGACCCCGCCGCGCTCAAGTGGAACGAGGTGGGCGCCGACGTGGTGCTCGAGTCCACGGGCCTGTTCCTGACCAAGGAAACGGCGCAGAAGCACATCGACGCCGGTGCCAGGAAGGTCATCATGTCCGCCCCCTCGAAGGACGACACGCCGATGTTCGTCTTCGGCGTCAACGACAAGACCTACAAGGGCGAAGCGATCATCTCCAACGCCAGCTGCACCACCAACTGCCTGGCCCCGCTGGCCAAGGTGCTCAACGACAAGTGGGGCATCAAAAGGGGCTTGATGACCACCGTGCATGCCGCCACCGCCACGCAGAAGACCGTCGACGGCCCGAGCAACAAGGACTGGCGCGGCGGCCGCGGCATCCTGGAGAACATCATCCCCAGCAGCACCGGCGCCGCGAAGGCCGTCGGCGTGGTCATCCCCGAGCTCAACAAGAAGCTCACCGGCATGAGCTTCCGCGTGCCGACCTCCGACGTGTCGGTGGTCGACCTCACGGTCGAGCTCAACAAGGACGCGACCTACAAGGAAATCTGCGCCGAGATGAAGGCGCAGTCGGAAGGCGCGCTCAAGGGCGTGCTGGGCTACACCGAGGACAAGGTCGTCGCCACCGACTTCCGCGGCGATGCCCGCACCTCCATCTTCGACGCCGAAGCCGGCATCGCGCTGGACGGCACCTTCGTCAAGCTCGTGTCCTGGTACGACAACGAGTGGGGCTACTCCAACAAGTGCCTCGAAATGGCACGCGTGGTGGCCAAGTAACGAGCGGCACTCGCTGATCAGGAACGCGCCTTCGGGCGCGTTTTCTTTGGGCTGCGCGCTCCCGGCGGTGGACTGCAGCGACAGCGTGTTTGCAGGTCATTTTGGCCTGCAGCGCCCGTCCCACCTGCGCGGGCAGCTATCTTTTTGGTAGCAGAGGTGCTCACCCGCATCGAGGCGGCGGGCGCTCCTACGGGGCGCGCCTGTGCGCGCCGGCACGCCCACGCAGCCGGTGCTGCGGATCATGCATCTCACTGTTTTCACACGGAGACCTGCATGAAATCCATCGTCCTCTGGCTGCTCGGCGTGCCCATCAGCGTCATCATCCTGCTCAAGCTCTTCGGCGTGTATTGATCACGCCGGGGGCGGCGCGCCTTCCTCGCCGATGCGCGCCGCCACCTCGATCGCGCCCAGGTCGTGCAGCCAGGGGCCGATCACCTGCACACCCAGTGGCAGGCCCTGCGCGTCCCGCATGACCGGCACCACGGTCGCGGGCAGCCCGGCCAGCGACGCGAGGCTCGACCACGCACCTTGTACGCCATAGGGCGTGGCCACCCCATCGATCAGCAAGGTGCGCCGTTCCCAGTCCGGCTCGTCGACGTGGGGGAAAGCCGCGCTCCCGAAGGCCGGCGCGATGACCGCGTCGAAGCGCTCCAGCAACGCGAAGCACTGCCCTCTCAGTTGACCGCGCTCGGCAGAGAGACGGATCCATTCGTGCGCCGTCATGTCGCACGAGGCGCCGGGCTCGAAGGCGCCCAGCACGGTCTGCACGTGGCGCAGGTAGGTCCGGTGCAAGCGAGCGAGATCGGGCAGCGCGCCGGCGGGCAGATCGGCCACCCTTGTGATGGTGCTGCCCTGGCGGCCCAGGCGCGCTGCCGCTTCGTCCAGCGCGCCGAGCACCGCCTGCGAGGCCGAGGCCAGCGGATGGCGGTCCAGCACCAGCACCTGCCACTGCGCGGGATCGGTGCTTCTCGATGGCGGCAATCGCAACTGCCAGGCCTGCGCCATCGGCATGTCGGGGCCGGCCAGCACCTGCATCGCCAGGCGCAGGTCGTGTGCATGGCGCGCCAGGGGACCGATCACGGTGGGCAGGTCGGGTGGCGGCCCCAGCGTGTCCGGCGTGCCGGGGAAGGCGTGGCCGCGCATCGGCAGCACGCCCACGCTCGGCTTGTGCGCCCATACGCCGCAGAAATGCGCCGGGATGCGCAGCGAGCCCATCAGGTCCGAACCGAGTTCCAGGGCGACCAGCCCGGCCGCCAGCGCCGCGGCGCTGCCGCCGGACGAGCCGCCCGGCGTGCGCGAAGCGTCCAGCGGATGCAGCGTGCGGCCGTGGATCGGGTTGGCGCTCTGCCAGTCGGCCAGCGCAGGCGGCACGTTGGTCTTGCCGAGGATCACCGCGCCGGCGGCCTTGAGCCGCTGCACCGCGGCTGCGTCGGCGGAGGGCATGAAGCCGCGAAAGGGCGGCAATCCCCAGCTCGTCGGCAGGCCCGCGATGTTGAAGGACTCCTTCACCGTCATCGGCACGCCCAGCAGCGGCGGGCGCTCGCCGCGGGCGCGCCGCGCGTCGGCCTCGCGCGCCTGCTCGCGGGCACGGGCGAAGTCGCGCAGCACCACGGCGTTGAGCGTGCCGTCGCGCGCCTCGATGCGGGCGATGGCCGTCTCGCACAGCGCCGCGGCGGTGGTGTGGCCCTCGGCCATGGCGCGCGCGCAGGCGCGGGCGCCTTGGTCGAGCAGGGCGGCGGGGTCCTCGGTTGGCATGGCGGCTGTCATCGCAATCTCCTGGTTGCGCGGGGGCGGCCCGATGGGCGACGGTGCACCCGGCGATTCTGGGGTCTGCCGGGCGGGCCTTGGGCGCCGTCCCGCCCGATGCGTACACTGCCGCGCACAGCCGCCCGGTACCTTGCATGGCCCTGCTGACCTTTCTCGTCGAAGACAACCCGACCATCCGGGACAACCTCATCCCGACGTTGTCCGACCTCGCCGACGCGCCCGTGGTGGGCGTGGCCGAAACCGAGGCCCAGGCCACCGCGTGGCTGCGCGAGCATGCCGGCCTGTGGCACCTCGCGGTGATCGACCTCTTCCTGCGCGAGGGTTCGGGCCTGGGCGTGCTGAATGCCTGCACGCCGCGCCGCCCGCACCAGCGCGTGGTGGTGCTGACCAACTACGCCACGCCCGACATCCGCGCGCGCTGCCTCGCACTGGGCGCCGACGCGGTGTTCGACAAGTCGAACGAGCTCGACGCCTTCTTCGACTACTGCAGCCAGGACCGGCCCTCGCAGATGGCGCCGCTGGCGTGAGGGCCTCGCTACGCGATGGCGCCCACTTCCCGGCGCACGTGATGGACCTGGTGCGAGGCGATGCGCCATTGCCCGTCGGCCTCGAGCACCAGCGTCTGCGTGCTGGCCCAGCGTTCGGGATGCGGCATGCCCGAATGGAAGATCGAGCCCTCCATCATCACGATGCAGGTTCCCGGTGCCGGGTGGCTGAGCTGCCGTTCCTGCACCGCCATGCGCAGCCCGGGCATGGCCGCGCGCTCGCGCGTGAAGGCGGCGCGCACGTCGGCGTGGCCGCGGTGGCAGCCCCCCAGCGGTGTGACGAGCGTCGCCCCGGAGGTGAAGTAGCGCATGTGCAGGTCCATGCGGTCGTCGAGCCACGCCCGCAGGCTCTCGTCGATCACCCGCAGCACCGCCTGCTCGGGCAGCACCCGTTCGGGGTCGATCTCGCGGTGCTCGACCCAGTGGCTGCCGGGGCCGAAGAGCTCGTTGCCCAGTGCCTCGATGGAGCCGCAGTCTTCGACGGCCTCGGCCGTCGCCTCGATCCATTCGCCGTA
The DNA here is from genome assembly GCA_005503065.1 of Comamonadaceae bacterium ALPHA2B. Lineage (GTDB taxonomy): Bacteria > Pseudomonadota > Gammaproteobacteria > Burkholderiales > Burkholderiaceae_C > Xenophilus. The sequence goes on along the minus strand of SCOE01000010.1, from coordinate 117,843 downwards.
CAGCAGCACATCCTGGTGGAAGTGCTTCACGCGGGCACCGCGGCAGACCCGGACCTGCTTCATCGTGCTGCCTTCCCTGTGGTTGCCAAGGCCGGCAATCTAGCCGAATTCGCACGCGCCGCGCCACCCCGGCAGCCCGCATGGCGGCGCGTCTCGACCGGGGCGGGCGACGCATGAGCGGGCACCGCCTGGCCGGCCTGGACTTCGCCCGTCCGTCCGAAGAAGTCGCCCGTGCCCTCATCGGCGTCACGGTGCTGGTCGAGGGTGTGGGCGGCCGCATCGTCGAGACCGAGGCCTACGACCGCGACGACCCGGCCTCGCATACCTACGGCGGGCCGACGGTGCGCAACGCCGCCATGTTCGGGCCGCCGGGGCGGGCGTACGTGTACCGCTCCTACGGCATCCACTGGTGCCTCAACTTCGTCTGCCGCGAGGAGGGTCACGGCGCCGGCGTGCTGATCCGCGCGCTGCAACCGACGCACGGTCTCGCCACGATGCGCCGCCGCCGCGGTGTGGAGGACGAGCGCCTGCTGGCCGCCGGCCCGGGCCGCGTGGGGCAGGCCCTGGGCGTGGACGCGAGCTTCAACGGCCACCGGCTCGACGCGCCGCCCTTCGAACTGCTGGCCGCCGATGCCGCCCCCCTGGTGCTCGTGCAGGCGGGCCCGCGCATCGGCATCAGCAAGGCGGTCGAGATCCCGTGGCGCTTCGGCGAGCAGGGCTCGCGCTTCCTGAGCCGGCCCTTCCCGGCGGCCGCGCGCCGGGCGCGCTGAGCAATTTCAGACCAAATCGGCCTGCAGCGCCCGCGGGATGGGCGCCATCAGCTATCGAAACCATAGCGATTGCCAAGCCATGGCCGCCGCGTCCGCTCCTATCATCGGCGCCGATGTACCGCCTGCCCCGCACCGCCACCGCCCCGTTCTGCCCGTCCGAAGTCAAAGGCAGCGTGGCGGTCGATCCGGGGCTGCCGCTGTGGAAGAAGCTGCTGCGCTTCGCCGGGCCGGGCCTGCTGGTGTCGGTGGGCTACATGGACCCGGGCAACTGGGCCACCGACATCGAGGCCGGCTCGCGCTTCGGCTACGGCCTGCTCTTCGTCGTGCTGCTGGCCAGCCTGGCCGCGATGCTGCTGCAGACCCTGTGCGTGCGCCTGGGCCTGGTCGCCGGCAAGGACCTCGCGCGGGCCTGCCGCGACCACTACGGCCCGCGCACCAACCGCTTCCTCTGGCTCGGCGCCGAACTGGCCATCGTGGCCTGCGACCTGGCCGAGGTGCTGGGCAGCGCGCTGGCGCTGCATCTGCTGTTCGGCGTGTCGATTCCGGTGGGCATCGCCATCACGGCCTTCGACACGCTGCTCGTGCTCGGCCTGCAGGGCGCGGGCTTTCGCCGCGTCGAGGCGATCGTGCTCGGCCTGGTCACGACCATCGCCGGCTGCTTCGTGGTCGAGCTGGCGATGTCGCAGCCCAACTGGTTCGGCGTGGCCATGGGCTTCGGCCCCAGCCTGGAGCGGCTGCAGCAGCCCGGCGCGCTGTACCTGGCCATCGGCATCGTCGGTGCCACGGTGATGCCGCACAACCTGTACCTGCATTCGTCCATCGTGCAGACGCGGCTGGTCGCGAAGACCGAGGCCGCCAGGCGCGAGGCCGTCACGCTGGGCACGCTCGACGCGGTCATCTCGCTCACGCTGGCCCTGTTCGTCAACGCCGCGATCCTGATCCTGGCCGCCAGTGCCTTCCACGGCAGCGGCCACCGCGAGGTGGCCGAGATCGAGGATGCCTACCGCCTCATCGAACCCATCGTCGGCAGCGCGCTGGCGGCCACGCTGTTCGGCATTGCGCTGCTGGCCTCCGGGCAGAGCTCCACCTTCACCGGCACCATCGCGGGCCAGATCATCATGGAAGGTTTTCTCGACCTGAAGATCCCCTGCTGGCAGCGCCGCCTCATCACCCGTGCGCTGGCGCTGGTGCCGGCCTTCGTGGGCGTGTGGTGGTTCGGCGACGGCGGCGTGGGCAAGATGCTGGTGCTCAGCCAGGTGGTGCTGAGCTTCCAGCTCCCCTTCGCGATCTGGCCGCTGATCCGCTTCACCAGCGACCGGGCGCTGATGGGCGATTTCGCCAACGGCCCGGTGCTGCGCGCGGTGGCCTGGGGGCTGTTCGGGACCATCGGCGCCGCCAACGTGTGGCTGGTCGCCTCGGTGCTGGCCGGCTTCTAGCGCGCCGCCTGGCGCGTCACCACTGCCGACATCAGGCGCGCGGCCTTCTGCAGGAAGGCGAACTCCTCGTCGGGCAGCGTGCGGTCGGCCGTGTCGAAATGGCACAGCGTGCCGAACAGGCCGCCGTGGTCGTCCACCAGCGGCACGCCGTGGTAGGCGCCCATCACGCCCTGGTAGCGGTGGCCGTCCAGGCGGCCATCCTCCGCCGTGCATTCGGTGCGGAATTGCCCGTCGCGCAGCACGAACTGGCAGAAGCTGTCCTCGAAGGGCACCGAGGCGAGGAACTCGGGGCGCACCTCGCCGGCCTTGTCGAACAGGTCGAGGTTGACCAGCGTGTCCTGCTGCACCCGGTAGGCGGCCGTGTAGCGGTGCGGCACGCGCGCGTTGAGGAAGCGCAGGCCCCCGGCCAGGCCCTCGCGCTGGAGCGCTGCACGCAGCGGGTCGAGGGTGGCGTAGAGGGAGGGGGACATCGCCCCCGATTGTGGCGACTGGCAGGCCTGGCGGGCGTCAGCGCGCACCGCCAGTTGCAGGCGCCGGCGCGCGAGCTTTCACACCTTCTCAGGCCGCCGCCGCCTCGCCGCGCGAACTGCGCGAGGCAGGCAGGGTGAAGGCGCCGGGCTGCGCATCGGCCGTGGCCAGCTTGATCTTGCGCGAGAGTTCGTCGAAGTGCTGGAGCTTGAAGTCGATCACCTCCAGCGCTTCGGCCGAGGCCTTGAGCTGGGCCTGCACGCGCATGCGATGCGCCTCGAGCAGGGCCCGGCGCGCCTCGGCGGTCGCGTCGCCCTGCGCCGCCAGCGCCAGGTAGGTCCGGATCTCGGCCAGCGGCATGTCGGTGGCGCGCATGCGGGCGACGAAGCTCAGTGTGAGCAGGTCCTGCGGGCCATAGTGGCGCCGGCGGCCCGCGTCGCGCGGCGGCGCCAGCAGGGCCATGCGCTCGTAGTAGCGCAGCGTGTCGGCCGACATCCCGGTTGCGCGCGACACCTGGCCGATGGTCATGTGCAGCAGCGGGGAAGGATTGACGTCACCCGGCGGCGAGGCGCCGACAGGGGTGGCGGAAGCTTGGCAGGGGGCGAGGGAAGAGGTCATGCCCCCATGCTAGGAGTTGGAGTGCACTCCAGGTCAAGCGAAAAATGCAGGCGAATGGCGCCGGGTCGCCGAATTGGCCCGAAGCGCCCGTCCCGCCTGGGCAAGCAGCTATGAAATCAGGAGCATCGCAGCGGCTCGGTCGCCGCCGCGATGCCTCAGGCCGCCGCTTCCTCGCGCCGCCCGTCCGGATGGCGGGCGAAGCGCGCCGGGTCGCGCCCGTGCACCGGCGCGTGGTCCGGCCAGGGCCAGCCGCCGAACTGGGTGCGGCGGTAGTCGTTCATGGCCTGCATGATCTCGGCCTGCGTGTTCATCACGAAGGGACCGTACTGCGCCACCGGCTCGCCGATCGGGCGGCCCTGCAGCAGCAGGAACTCGCCCTGCGCCGCATCGCCGTTGACCAGCTCCACCGGCACGTCGGCCTGCAGCGCGATGGCCGCCGGCCCCTGCACCGCCTGGCCGCCGATCGTCACCTGCTCGCCCTTGAAGAAGTACAGCGTGCGGCGCGTGCCGTCGCCCGCCGCGGCCGGCAGCGTCCAGCGCGCGCCGGGGTCCATGCGCAGCGTCCAGATGGCCACGTCCGAATCCGCCTGCGCGGCCCACGAATCGGGCGGCGGCGCCAGCGGATCGATCGGCGCGGCGCCGTCGGCCTCGGGCTGCAGGCGGCCGGCGATCACGCTCACGTCGGTGTGGCGGCCCGCGGCGTCGGTGGCCGTCAGGCGCGGGATGCGGTCGGCCCAGAACATGGTGAAGTGCGGCTCGACCATCTTGTTGCGCGCCGGCAGGTTCAGCCAGATCTGGAACAGCTCCAGCGGGTTGTCCTGGTCCTGGTTGAGCAGCGGGAACATCTCCGAATGCTGGATGCCGCGGCCGGCGGTGAGCCACTGCACGTCGCCGCGGCCGAAGCGCGCCGCCGCGCCGAGCGAGTCGGCATGGTCGATCAGCCCGCGGCGCACGATGGTCACGGTCTCGAAGCCGCGGTGCGGGTGGCCGGGAAAGCCGGGCACCGCCTCGCCGTGGTACATGCTCCAGCCGTCCTTGCGGCTGAAGTCGGCGCCGATCTCGCGGCCTTCGAGCGGCGCGTCCGGGCGCATCTGCGCATCGGCGCGCGGGTAGGCGTCGTCGTGGTAGGCGCAGAAGAGGAAAGGGTCGACGGTGGCCCACGGAAAGCCGAGCGGGCGCACTTGGAGGACGGGGGAACTGGACATGGCAATGATCCTGGAGACGGGACTGCGCAGCCGGACTGCCGCGCCATGCCCCGAAGATGGGGCCTCGGTGCCGATTGTGGAAGCCCCGCAGGCAGGACGGGCCGGTCCACCCATGGAACGATCGCGCCGCCGGGCGGCCGCGGGGTTGCGGCGCCGTTGCGTCTTTTGAGGTATCCCGCGTGCGGGCGCAGCGCTACCATCGCCTCTTCGCACGGCGCCACGCCGCTGCAGGAGCATGCATGAGCCCTGAGAAGAAGGAGGCCGCCGACGCGCAGGCCTCGCTGGAACAGACGATCGACAAAGCCAAGGAAGTGGCGGCCGAGATCCGCCAGGCGGCGGACAACCTGGCCGTGGTCAACACGGTGCTGGAGGAAAAGCTGCCAGACCATGTGCAGGTCGGCGAAGTCGCCCAGGCGCTGGACCAGAGCGTGGAAGTCGAGAAGCAGCTCAGCGAATCGGTCGATCGGCTGCAGCAGGTGCACGACGAACTGGGGCAGAGTGCCGGCGGCGCCCCGCCTGCGAAGAAGGGCTGAGGGACCGCGCCCCTGCCGTCCGTCGTAGGCGGCGTCCGACTCCAGCCAGCGCGCGCGGCGCCCACGCCGCGGTGGACAACGAGGTTAACGTCCACTCTCGTTCCCTCGTCCATGCCCCCCCTCCGCATTTTTCTCGTCGAAGACAACGCCACCATCCGCGACAGCCTCATCCCCACCCTCGAAGAACTGGCCGCCGCACAGGTGGTGGCCGACGCGGCGGGCGAGGATGACTCCGCGCGGTGGCTGGCGGCGCACGCTGGTGGCTGGGACCTGGCCGTGGTCGACCTGTTCCTCGCCCAGGGTTCCGGCCTGGGCGTGCTGCGCCACCTGCGTGCGCGCAGCCCCGCGCAACGGGCAGTGGTCCTGAGCAACTACGCCACGGCCGACATGCGGCGCCGCTGCCGCGAGGCCGGGGCCGACGCGGTGTTCGACAAGTCCAACGAGCTCGAGGCGTTCATCGACTACTGCAACCGCATGGCGGCGCCCGGGGCTGCCTGAGCGACGTGCGTGGGCGGATCGCGCGGCAGCACGCCGCGGCGCCTGCGGCAACCCCCTAACATGGCGCGCCGGCATCCCGCCGCGCGACGAGTCCGCCATGCAACGCTTCACCATCTCCCTCGACGATGCGCTCGCCCAGCAGTTCGATGCCTTCATCGCCGAGCAGGGTTACGACAACCGCTCGGAAGCCGTCCGGGACCTGATCCGGTCGCGCCTGGGAAGCGCATCGCTCGGCCCCGCCGACGGGCCTGCGAAGGCCGCCGGCGCGCGCAGGGCGCGCGGCGAGGCGCCATGGTGCGTGGCCAGCGTGAGCTACGTGTATGACCACCACGAACAGACCGTGACGGCCCGCGTGCTCGACCTGCAGCACGACCACCACGACCTCGTCATCACCAGCCTGCACACCCACCTCGACCACGACCACTGCCTGGAGACCGTGGTCCTGCGCGGCCCGACGCCCGCGGTGCAGGCCTGCGCGCAGCAGCTCATCGCGCTGCGCGGCGTGCGGCACGGGAACATCCACCTGGTGCCGCTGGGCGCGGCCGGCCGCGCGCATGCGCACGGCGGCCACGCGCACACGCATTTCAGGCCGCTGAACTGAGCGCGGCGGCCCGGCCGCTGGGGCCTGAGACAATCCCGCCCCATGGCCAACATCGCATCCATCCTCAAGGCGGAGATTGCGCGCGTCGCGCGCAAGGAAGTCCGGTCGGAAATCGAGAGCCTCAAGAAGGCCAGCGTCCAGCAGCGCAGTGCCATCGCGGCCCTGCGGCGCGAGGTCGCCGCATTGCAGAAGGAACTGCGTCAGGCCGGCCGCGCCCGCTCGGCCGAAGTGAAGGCACAACCCGCCGAGGACCGGCAGTACCGTTTCAGCGCGACCCGGTTGGCGGCGCACCGCAAGAAGCTCGGCCTCTCCGCGGCCGACTACGGCCGGCTGGTGGGCATGAGCGGCGCGAGCGTCTACCTCTGGGAGCAGGGCCAGGTGCGCCCGAGGCCCGAACAGGTGCGCCAGCTCGGCGCCCTCAAGCAACTGAGCCGCCGGGCCGCGCTGGAGCGGCTGGGCAGCACTGAATGAGCGACGGCCCGCGGGGCCGCCTCAGGCCGCGCACGCATCGGCACTGACGCCGCTTCCCGCCCGCACCAGGGCCACCGCGTCCGCGCCCGCCGCGAAGCGCAGGCGATCCGACGGGTCGTTCGCGGCCTGCCACACCGCCTGCGCCACGTCGGTGGGCCGCGTCGTTTCGCCGACGCCGGCAAGCTGCTCGAAGACGCCTTGTGCATAGCGGCCATAGGCCTCGGGGATCAGCCCCTGCATCCTTTCCGAGCCGTTGGCGGCGAAGCGCGTGTCGGGGCAGTAGCCCGGTTCGACCAGCCGTGCACGCACGCCGAAGGCGGCCAGCTCGAGCGCCAGCGATTCGGTGAAGCCCTCGATGGCCGACTTGCTGGCCGTGTAGGCGGCCACGAGCGGGAAGGGCGCCAGCGTCGCGCTCGACGTCACGTTGACCACCATGCCCGAACGGCGTTCGCGCCACTGCGGGATGAAGGCCTGGCACATGGCCATCGTGCCGAAGGTGTTGGTCTCGAAGATCTCGCGCACGGTCGCCAATGGCGTGGCCTCGAAGGCGCCGAAGAGGCCGAGTCCGGCGTTGTTGACCAGCACGTCGACCGGCCCGGCCGCGGCGACCAGACGCGCGATGCTCTGTGCATCCTTCACGTCCAGCGGCAGGACGGCAAGGGTGTCGGAGACCGGCAGCAGTGCCGGCCGGGGCTGGCGCATGGTGGCGACGACACGCCAGCCCATGGCGTGGAAGTGGCGGGCGATCTCGAGGCCGTAGCCGGACGAGCAGCCGGTGACGAGGGCGGTTTTCATGGGGGGGTCCTTCGCAGGTGTGGGTTGACGAAGGCTGCAGCGTAGGCCAGCATGGCCGGATGTTCGATATGACAGAGTCCGCGATTGTTTAGCGATCGTCCGGACCCTCCCGACGCGCTCTCGCAGGTGGTGGCGCTCCTGCACCCCCGCGCGGTGTTCGCCAATGCCATCAGCGGCAAGGGCGACTGGGCCGTGCGCTTCGCCGCCTACGGCCGGCCCTCCTTCTGTATCTTTCTGGAGGGCACCTGCCACCTCGCCGTCGACGGGCATGAACCGATCGAGGTCGGCGCAGGCGACTTCGTGCTGCTGCCGCGCACGCCGGCCTTCACGCTCGCCAGCAGCGATGCGGCGGCGCCCGTGGCCATGGACCCGCACGCGCTGCCCACCGGTGGCCGCGCGCTGCGCTACGGCGCAGCCTCCGGCCCGCCGGACATGCGCTCCCTGGGCGGCGCCTTCGTCTTCGACCGCGCGGACCCGGCCCTGCTCGTCGCGCTGCTGCCCGGCGTCGTGTGCGTGCGGGGTTCGTCGCGGCTGTCGGCGCTGGTGCGCATGGTGGCCGAGGAAAGCGCCGACCCACGCCCGGGCGGCGACTTCGTGCGCGCGCGCCTGGTCGAACTGCTGCTCGTCGAGGCGATGCGCGCCACGCCGCCGGAGCAGGCGCCGCCCGGCCTGCTGCGCGGCCTGGGCGACTCGCGCCTGGCCGTTGCGCTGGAGCAGATGCATGCCGGTGTCGACCAGCCCTGGACCGTCGAGCGCCTGGCGCGGGCGGCGGCGCTCTCGCGTTCGAGCTTCTACGAACGCTTCACGCGCGCGGTGGGCCTTGCGCCGATGGAATACCTCCTGGCCTGGCGCATGGAGATCGCCAGGGAGCTGCTGCGAGAGGGCCGGCTGAAGGCGGCGGAAATCGCCGAGCGCGTGGGCTACGGCTCGGGCAGTGCCTTCAGCGTCGCCTTCGCGCGGCACATCGGCCAGACGCCGACGGCCTACGCGCGGGCGTCGCGGGCCGCGGCCTGAACGTTGTCCCGCGAATGCAGCGCGTTCGCCGGATGGCGTATGGCTGCATCTCCACAATGTATGAAGAATATCAATTTACTCATACAACGAGGAGAAGCAAGGAAGATGACTTGCGCACAGCGCATCGTGCGGCGCCTGGGCATCGTGCTGGCCGGGGCCGCCGGCGCCACGGGCACGGCGCTCGCCCAACCCACTTCGGCCGTTGCACACCTGCCCGAGGTGCAGGTCCAGGGCCCGCGCGATGCGGCCATCGGCAGCGCCGACAGTGCCAGCGAGGGCGCGGCCGAGAAGGCGTCCTTCCAGTCGCGGCCCAAGCTGCGGCCGGGCGACATCGTCGAGGCCGTGCCCGGCGTGGTCGCAACGCAGCACTCGGGCGACGGCAAGGCCAACCAGTACTTCCTGCGTGGCTTCAACCTCGACCACGGCACCGACTTCGCCGTCACCGTCGACGGCATGCCCGTCAACATGCCCACGCACGGCCATGGCCAGGGCTTCGCGGACCTGAACTTCCTCATCCCCGAGCTCGTGTCGGGCGTGCGCTACCGCAAGGGCCCCTACTTCGCCGACGGCGGCGACTTCTCGCTTGCAGGCAGCGCCGGCCTGGACTACGTCAGCGCGCTGGAACGGCCCTTCGCAGAGATCACGCTGGGCGCGCACGCCTTCCGCCGCCTGCTGGCCGCCGGCTCGCGCACCGTGCAGGACCAGACCTGGCTCGGCGCCGTCGAGCTCGAAGGCAACGACGGCCCGTGGCAGGTGCCCGAGCGCCTGCGCAAGGCGAACGCGGTGCTGCGCTATGCGCAGGGCACGCCCGCGCGCGGCTTCAGCCTCACCGGCATGGCCTACCAGAGCCGCTGGAAGTCGACCGACCAGGTGCCCCAGCGGCTGATCGACAGCGGTGAACTCTCGCGCTTCGGCAGCATGAACGCCACCGATGGCGGCCGCACGCGCCGGCTGTCGGTGTCGGGCCAGTGGTTCGACAAGGGTCCCGAGGGGGAGACGACGCTGAGCGCCTATGCGATCGACTACCGCTTCGACCTCTTCTCGGACTTCACTTACTTCCTGAACCACCCCGAGCAGGGCGACCAGTTCGAGCAGACCGACCGGCGCCGCGTCTTCGGCGCGCAGGCCGCGCACGTGCGCCCGGTGAAGCTGGGCACGCTCGACGGCGTGCTGAGCTTCGGCGCCCAGTGGCGCGGCGACCGCATCGGCGAGGTGGGGCTCTACCCGACCGTGGCGCGCCAGCGCACCGGCACCGTCCGCGACGACCAGGTCTCGCAGGACCTCGTGTCGCTCTATGGCCAGCAGCTCGTGAACTTCACCGACGCCTTCCGCGGCTACCTGGGCCTGCGCGGCGACTGGCTGCGCTACGACGTGCGCGGCCGCGAGCCGGTGTACGGCGCCCTCAACAGCGGGCGCGGGCACGACGGGCAGTTCAGCCCCAAGGCCGGTCTCGCCTGGACCGTGGCGCCATCGCACGAGCTGTACCTCAACGCCGGCGTGGGCTTGCACAGCAACGACGTGCGCGGTGCCACCATCGCGCTCGACCCGCAGACCGGCGAGGCCGCCGAGCGCGTGCCGGCGCTGGTCCAGGGCAGGGGAGCCGAAGTCGGATGGCGCTTCCAGCCGAGCCAGGCGCTCACGCTGACGGCCGCGCTGTGGCAGCTGCGGCTCGATTCGGAGCTGGTCTACGTGGGCGATGCCGGCACCACCGAGCCCGGCCGCGCCAGCAGGCGCCGTGGCATCGAGGCGACGCTGCGCTGGCAGATCGACCCGCACTGGCGCGTGGAGGCCGATGCTGCCTTCTCCCGCGCGCGCTTGCGCGGCCCGGCGCCCGAGGGTGAGGGCAACTTCATCGACAACGCCGTCGAGCGCGTGGTCGCCGCCGGCGTGGTGTGGCAGCAGGGGCCGTGGACCAGCTCGCTTCGCCTGCGCTACATGGGCGCGCGGGCGCTGGACACGACGAACACGGTGCGCTCGCGCCCGCTCACGGTGCTGAACCTCGGCACCACCTACGCGGTGAACCGGCAGCTCACGCTCGGGTTGCAGGTGTTCAACCTCGCGGGCCGCAAGGGCAACGACATCGAGTACTGGTATGCCTCCTGCTCGGCGCGCGAAGTCGCCAGCGGCGCGTGCGGCGGCGGCATCGACGACCGCCATGTGCACCCGATGGAGCCGCGCAGCGTGCGCGTGTCGGCGCGCTGGAACTTCTAGCAAGAATGCCAAAGTGCAATCGGCCTGCAGCCCACGCCAGCCGGGCGTTGCGGCCGAATTCGTCACATTCGTGACGATCGCTGCGGGACCGATCGTTCGGTGCCCGGGCTGGACAGCGGCTTGCCCAGCCGCTACACCCGCGCCATGCCTTCTTCCGACGAACTCTGGCGCCTGTCCGCCACCCGCCTCGCCGCGCTGATCGCCCAGCGCAAGCTCTCCGCCACCGAGGTTGCGCGCGATGCGCTCGCGCGGCTCGATGCCGTCAATCCGCGGCTCAACGCCGTCGTCGAGCACCGGCCCGACGCCGTGCTGCAGCGGGCCGCCGAGGTCGATGCCGCACTGGCGCGTGGCGAGGCGGTCGGCCCGCTCGCCGGCGTGCCGGTCACCGTCAAGGTCAACACGGACCAGGCCGGCTTCGCCACGACCAACGGCGTCACCCTGCAGAAGGACCTGGTCGCGCAAACGAACAGCCCGGTGGCCGACAACCTGCTGCGCGCCGGCGCCGTGCTGCTGGGCCGCACCAACACGCCGGCCTTCAGCTACCGCTGGTTCACCGACAACCGGCTGCACGGGCGCACGCGCAATCCCCGCAACGCTGCCCTCACGCCCGGCGGTTCGTCGGGCGGCGCGGCCTCGGCGGTGGCCGCGGGCATCGGTGCGCTGGCGCACGGCACCGACATCGCCGGCTCGATCCGCTATCCGGCCTACGCCTGCGGCGTGCATGGCCTGCGGCCCAGCCTCGGGCGCGTGCCGGCGTGGAACGCCTCGGGGCCGGAGCGCGCCATCGGGCCGCAGATCACCGCCGTCTCCGGCCCGATCGCGCGCCAGGTGGGCGACCTGCGCCTGGGCCTGGCCGCGATGGCGCAGCCCGACCCGCGCGACGCGTGGCACATGCCCGTGCCGCTGGTGGGCGCGCCGGTGCCGCGCCTGGCGGCGCTGTGCGTGCGGCCGGACGGCATGGACACCGTGCCCGAGGTCGAGTCCGCCCTGCACGAAGCCGCCGCGCGCCTGCGCGACGCCGGCTGGACGGTCGACGAGGTCGATGCGCTGCCGCCGCTGAAGGCCGCCGTGGCCGACCAGGTCACGCTGTGGATGGGTGACGGCTACGCCACCCAGCTGGCCACCGCCGAGCGCGAGGGCGACACCGGTGCGCTGGCCGCGTTGCGCGGGCAGTTCGAGCTGGTCGGGGAGGTCAAGGCCGAGCAGGTGCTGGCCGTGCTGTCGCGCCGCGCCACCGTGGCGCGCGCCTGGCAGCGCTTCCTGGCCGAACGCTACCCGCTGGTGCTGCTGCCCGCCTCGGGCGAACTGCCCTTCGAGGTCGATGCCGACCTGCAGGGCCCGCAGCGCTATGCCCGCGTCTGGGCCGCGCAGACAACCATGATCGCGCTGCCCTTCGTCGGCCTGCCGGGGCTGGTCGTGAGCACCGGCCTGGCCGAGGGGCCGCACGGCATCGCGCCGGTCGGCGTGCAGCTCACGGCCACGCGTTTCCGCGAAGACCTGCTGCTCGAGGCCGGCGAGGCCATCGAGGCGCGCGGCGTGCCGCCGATGCCGGTCGATCCGCAGCCCTGAGGCGGCGCCTGCCTCACAGCCACCACAGCGCCGCCAGCGCGATGGCGGTGGGCAGCAGGGCGCCCAGCAGCAGGCCGCCCGCGCCCACCGCGCCGTCGTCGAAGCCGGCCTTGAGCAGCGCCACGCCGGCCGGGTTGGGCGCGTTGGCGATCACCGTCAGCCCGCCGCCCGCCACCGCGCCGGCCACCAGGCTGTAGCGCGCCGATTCGCTCATGCCCTCGATCAGCGAGCCCAGGTAGGTCAGCGCCGCGTTGTCGGTGATGGCCGTGAGCGCCGCGGCACCCACGAAGAGCGTGCCCGACGACAGCCCCGACACGATGGGCTGCAGCCACCACTGCTGCAGGCCGCCCAGCACCACCAGGCCCGCGAGAAAGAAGGCCACCAGCAGCGCTTCCTTGATGATCAAGGGGCTCTGGTGCCTCGGGTACGCCGCGGTGTAGCCCACGAACATCAGGAACAGGCCGAGGAAGGCCACCGGGTGGTGCGCCAGCAGCACCACGCCGGCCAGGAAGCCGAAGTGCGCGAGCACCACCGCCAGCGGCGGCATGCCGGGCGCGGCCAGGCCGGCCGGCGCGGGCTGCGCAAGCAGGTGCCGCCGCAGCGCGAAAGTGGCCAGCGTGGCGTTGGCCACGACCGCGATCGCCGCCTTCCAGCCGAAGGTCTGCAGCATGAACAGCGAGTCCCAGCCCCAGGCCGCCGCCACCATCAGCACCGGTGGCGCTGCGAAGGCACTCAGCGTCCCGCCGATGGACACGTTGACGAACAGCACGCCCAGCGCGAAGTACTTCAGCCGCTGCGGCACGCCGGCGTGGAAGACCTGCGGCGCAAGCATCAGGGCCGCCAGCGTCATCGCCGCCGGTTCGGTGATGAGCGAGCCCAGCAGCGGCACGCCCGCCAGCCCCAGCCAGGCGCGCACGAGCGGTGTGGGCAGTGGCAGCACGCGGGCCAGCGCATCGACGCCCGCCTGCACCGCGACCAGGATCGGGCGCGAGGCGGCCACCACCATCACCGCGAAGACGAAGAGCGGCTCCGTGTACTGGCGCGACTCGGCATACGCCAGCGCCTGCGCGCCGCCCTGCAGCAGCGCCATCGCGGCCACCAGCACGATGGCCCAGGCGCCGAACACGACTTCGACCTCGCCCAGCAGGTGGAACAGCCCGCCGTGGCGCGGGTAGCGGTGCGCCAGGCGCTCGAACTGGCGCGCAGCGAAGGTGTGGATGAGGGCCAGCGCGAAAAGCGCGGCGGCGACGACCTGGACGGCCGTGGGAGACGACAGGGTGTGCATGCGAAGTCCAACCGCGCGGCGGCCCGACCTGCGCATGAACCTGCCCGGCAGGAAGCGCCGGACACCCAGCGTGCATTGTACCGGCGGTCGCCTCAAATCCTCAGGTCGAATAGGCCCAAAGCGCCCGTCCAGTCTGCGCAAGATGCTATGAATTCAGGAGCATACCGAAGCGTGTTGCACCGCGGCGTAGGTCTGGTCCTGCGCGGGCAGCCGGCCTCGCACCCACTGACAACGGCACGCGCGGCCTTAAGTTCCACTCAGCAGCACAACACATCACTGGGTCCCGCATGCCCGCTCCCGCCTTTCTCGTCGAAGACAACGCCCTCATCCGCCACAGCCTCATCCCCACCATGGAGGAACTGGGCGACACGCAGGTCGTCGGCATTGCCGAGGGGCAGGAGGACGCGATCGCCTGGCTCACCCGCGACCATGCGGCCGACTGGCGGCTGGCGGTGATCGATCTCTTCCTCAAGGACGGATCGGGCCTCGGCGTGGTCGAGGCCTGCAAGCGGCGCCGGCCCGACCAGCGCGTGGTGGTGCTGAGCAATTACGCCACGCCGGCCATGCGCGAGCGCTGCGCCGAGCTGGGCGCCAACGCCGTCTTCGACAAGTCCAGCGAGCTCGAGGAATTCCTCGCCTACTGCGGCAACCTCTCGCTGCACTGAAGCGCGCCAGCCCTGGGCCGCGGCCCGCGCACCGGGAAGCGCCGGGGTTTTCCCGTCGAACCAATGGCGGAGGGGTTCTATGCCCAATGCCCGTGCAGGGACATGGCGGCCCGCGCTACGCTGGGGCCGTCCGTCACCGTGGAGTTGCCGCGATGCTGTTGTCCTCCTCCTCGTTCCCACCGCCGGCGCGTGCCCCGCTGGCCGCACCGGGACCCGGTCCCGAAGGCCTGGCCGGCTGGCTGCTCCTGCCGGCCCTGGCGCTGCTGGCCGCGCCGCTGTACCTGCTGGCGGATGCGCTGCGCACGGTCCATCAATTGCTGCAGCCCGGCGCCTGGGAGCAGCTGGCCTCGCCGGCTGCCGCGGGCTACCACCCGCTGCTGCCTTCGCTGCTGCACTTCGAGATCCTCGCAGGCATCGTCGGTTTCGTGGTCGGCGTGTGGGCCGCCGTGGCCTTCTTCCGCCGCCGCGCCAGCGCGCCGGGCCGCGTCATCGCCTTCTTCGGCCTGGCCCTGGGACTGCAGGGCATCGGCGCCCTGTGGGCCGGTCAGCTGCCCGTGGCCTGGGGCGCCGTGACCAACCCCTGGCGCGCCGCCGTGCCCCTGGCGCTGCTGTGCGCCGTGGGCGTGCCCTACTTCATCGCCTCGCGCCGCGTGGCCAACACCTTCACCCGCTGAGCCGCTGCCATGGACATCGACACCACGCTCGATTGGCTCACGGCCATCGCGGTGCTTAGCGGAGTGGGCTTCGTGTTCCTGTTGGCTTTGGCGCATCACCCACGGGCCACGGGTCAGGACGATGAAAGCACGCGATCCTGACCGACCGCGCTTCTGCCGCTTAGAGCTGTGCGATCACCTCGACCTTGCTGTTGTCCAAGCTGACACGTTTTGCGACGCCACTCGCCGGGTCGTAGAGGATGACGGCATTCGCGGTACCGAATACTAGGCGGCCTTTCTCAACCGGCCCATCACGCTGTACGACAGCGATGCACGGCACGCCGTATTTCTTCGGCACTGATGACGTCGGGAGCGTCTTAGTAACTTGCAGGCGAGCTTCCCTGGATTTCACCGGAAGGCACTCTGTCGGCCTGATAACCCACTCGTCGATGTACGCCTCGCCCGCTGAAAGGCCCATGGTCGGAATTGCCGCGAGCGCAAAGCAGACGATGACCAGGATCACCAGGCCGGCCAGAAGGGCGAGCGGCAGCGAGGCGAGCGTGAACGCAACACTGACCGTGCCTGCAACCGCGTTCAGGAGCCAGGACCTGCCTCGGATGAATGCTCGCACATCGGAGACTCTTTGCGACCTGACGCCCGGCGCCAGCCAACGGCGCACCGCGAGACGCAACATCGCAAATACCAGATAGATGGAGCCCATCGCCAGCGCGTAGCCGTACACCCGAAGCGAGTAGTCCCAAATCTGCTTTCCGAGTTCGGCGTAGAACTCCCAACTCTTCCATTGCGACGCTGCGGCGAGGACGCGAAGCACCGCCCATCCGCCAAGGCCGAACAGGTCAAGCGTCGATGTGAACGCCATCGAACTTGGGAGGGCGAAGCGGCTTTGCACGGCAAGCGCAACGCCATAGCCCAGCAAGGCCAGCACGATGCCAACGGCGGAAGTCGCCGTAAGTAGCCCTCCGAGCAGCGCAGGGATCGGCTCCAGCCAGCGGCGAGGTCCCGAAGCGATCTCTTCATCGCGGGCCATACCAGCCGGCGCCCTCAGTGGTGATGCCCGCCCGCCCCGTGCACATGCCGGTGGGCGATCTCTTCCTCGGTGGCCGGCCGCACGCCGACGACGGTGAGGCCGAACTTCAGCGTGCGGCCGGCCCAGGGGTGGTTGCCGTCGAGCAGCACCTGCGGGCCCTTGATCTTGACGACGTTGAACACGCGCTGCGTGCCGTCATCGAGCTGGCCCTGCAACTGCCCGCCGACCTTCACGCCGGGCGGGAACTCGCTCTTGGGGATGGTGCGCACCAGCGACTCGTCGCGCTCGCCGAAGGCGTCGGCGGGCGCCAGCGTCAGCGTGGTCTGGAAGCCGGCGTCCTTGCCCTCGAGGGCTTCCTCGATCTTGGGCAGCGTGTTGTCGTAGCCGCCATGCAGGTAGGCCATGGGCTCCTTGGCCGCTTCGATGAGCTGGCCGGTCTTGGGGTCGGAAACCTTGTAGCGGAGGGTGACGACGGTGTCCTTGGTGATGGTCATGACGAGCGGATGCTGGAAAGGGATCGGGGATCGGTCGCGCATTCTCGGCGCATCCGGCGCGCCCTGTCCGCGCGGGGCGATGCCGCGGGCAGCCTCTTGGCCTACCCGCGCCATCGCGTCCGGCGGATCGTGCAGGGCGCCGCGTGGACCCATGATCGGCGATCAACGCCCACCACGCCGCCGCCATGCAGCCCAAGCAGTTCCTCGACCTCGGCAAGAAGGCGGTCACCGCCTGGTCCGACGACTTCGCGCCCAGCATGGGCGCCGCGATCAGCTACTACACCGTGTTCTCGCTTGCGCCGCTGCTGGTGATCGTGATCGCCGTGGCCGGTGCCCTGTTCGGGCGCGAAGCGGTTCAGGGGGAGATCGTGGCGCAGCTCTCGGGCTTCATCGGGCGCGACGGCGCGCTGGCGGTGCAGGGCCTGGTCAAGAGCGCGAGCGAGCCGTCCAAGGGCCTGCTGGCGGGGCTGCTGAGCGTGGGCGTGCTGCTGGTCGGTGCGACCACGGTGTTCGCCGAGCTGCAGAGCGCGCTGGACCGCATCTGGCATGTGCCCGCCGCCGCCAAGCCCAGCGGCGTGTGGTCGCTGTTGCGGGCCCGGGTGCTGTCCTTCGGGCTCATCCTGGCGCTGGCCTTCCTGCTGATGGTGTCGCTGCTGGTGAGCACCATCGTGGCCGCCTTCGGCACCTGGGCCGGCGGCTACCTGCCGGGCTGGGCGGTGCTGCTGCAGGTGCTCAACATCGCGGTCTCCATCGGCATCACCACGCTGCTCTTCGCGATGATCTTCAAGTTCATGCCCACCGCGCCCATCGCCTGGCACGACGTGTGGATCGGCGCCGCCGTGACCGCGGTGCTGTTCGAGGTGGGCAAGTTCGTGATCGGCCTGTACCTGGGCAAGAGCGGGATGAACGAGTCCTACGCGGCGGCCGGTTCGCTGGTGGTGCTGCTGGCGTGGGTCTATTACGCCGCACAGATCTTCCTCTTGGGCGCAGAGTTCACCAAGGTGTATGCCCACGCGCACGGCTCGGTGGCTGGCGCGCAGGCCGTGGCCGCGACCGAAGCCGCCGCGGCGGTGGCCCAGGCGGGCACCGACGCGGCGCCTGCGGAGGTCGCATCCGCCGCCGGCGCGGCGCCGGTCGTCACCGACGTGCCCGACCATGCCGCGCTGGCGCGCACGGCGGCAGCGCAGGCCGAGATCGATGCACGGGTGCAGCGTGCGACCGAAGGACTGATGAAGCAGCTGCTGTGGCTGGGTGCCGCGACGGTCGCGAGTGCGGTGGTGTCGGGCTGGCAGAAGCGCCAGAGAAAAGCCGTGCGCGCTTCGCGACGCATGCATCGCAAAGCCGTGCGCCCCTGACAAGCTGACCGCTGCATGACCACCGGCCCTGCAGCGGACATGTCGCGCTGCACGCCGACAACAACCCGATACCAACGTTGACACATGCGCTGTCATCGGCCCTGTGCAGTGGGCGTTGAACGACGGCCGGCCGGTTCGAAAGCGCGTCGCCTCGACGCTGCGCGGTCGGCTTGCCTTCAACTCCATGCAGCCATGAAACCCACAACAACACACAGATCCCGTTCGGCGCTGGCCGCCTCAGGCCTCCTGGCACTGGTGCTCGGCGGTTGCGTGGTGGCGCCGCCGCCCCCGCCGCCACCGGTTCACCACCGGCCGCCGCCGCCGGTCGTGGTCGAGCCCGCGCCTCCGGTCGTCATCGAGCGCTACGCCCCGCCCCCGGGCGTGGTGTACGTCGAGCCGAACTACGCCATGCCCGCGCCGGGCTATGCGTGGCGCTACCACCCGCGTTACGGCTGGGGCTGGTACCACCCGCGCTACGGCTGGCACCGCGGCTGGAACTGAGCGTTCCAGTGGCTCCGGGCGCGGCGCGTGCGGCGCCCTTTCTCAATCCTGGCTGTCGACGCGCGTCACCTGCACCTGCATCTCGTCGATCTCCAGCGGCCCGTAGTTGGAGATGAACGCCACGTCGGCCGCGTCGCGGCCGTAGCCCACCACGATGCGGCCGCCGCGCGGTTCGCTCTGCGTGGCATCGAAGGTGTACCAGCGGCCATCGAGAAAAGCCTCGAACCAGGCGTGCATGTCCATCGGATCGAGCTCGTACAGATAGCCCACCACCTGGCGCGCCGGAATGTGCAGCGCGCGCGTGAGCGCGATGCCCACGTGGGAGAAGTCGCGGCACACGCCGGCGCCGTTCTCCAGCGTGCCCAGCGCGTCGGTGCTGGCGTCGCTCACGCCGTATTCGTACTTCAGGTTCTCGTGGATCCAGCGGCGGATGCCCTCGACCTGCGCATAGCCCGGCTGCATCCCCTTCACGATCTCGCGCGCGCGATCCTCCATCCTGTCCGACGGGCAGTAGCGGCTCTGCAGCAGGTACATGAGGGCATGGTCGGGAAGCTGTTCCACCGGCGTGGGCGCCGCATCGGGCGCGACGGCCAGCGCATCTTCGGTCTCCATCACCACCTCGACCTCGATGCACATGCCGCCGGCCGGCACGGTGAAGCGCTGGCACAGGTTGCCCGAGGGATCGGTGTACTCGATGGTCGGCACCCAGGGCTTGAGTTCGTAGCGCTCGCTGACCATCCATTGCGCCAGGCCGCTGCGCGGGCGGAGCATGGCGACGACGGGGCAGGGCTGTTCGTTGCTGACGCGCAGCAGGTTGGTGGCTTTGAGGCGCATGGCGGTGGTGGGATTTCGAGGGGGCGCGGCAGTGTGGCGTGCGGCCTGCGTGCGCGGCGTCGGCGGATGCCGCGCGCCTGCATGGGCGGATGCCGCGCAGGTCGATCCCGGTCAAGCTCGCGTCCGCGAGGCTGTGCGAGCATCGCGTGATCCGCATCGCCCGTGGCTTCGGCCTGTCCATGGAAATCGAGTTCAAGTTCTGCATCCCGCCCGAGCGGCTCCAGGCCGTCGAGGCGGCGATGCGCCGTGGCGCCGTGCGTCGCACGCGCCTGCAGGCGCACTACGTCGACACGCCGGGCGGCGCGCTTGCCGCCGCGGGCATGGTGCTGCGCCTGCGCCTGGAAGGGCCGCGCTGGGTGCAGACGGTCAAGGCCGCCGGCGATGGCCCGCTGCAGCGCTGGGAGCACAACGTCGACCTCGGCCCGCAGGCGGGCGGCGACGCGCCGGTGGCCGATCCGCAGCAGCATGCCGGCACGCCGGTTGGCGACCGATTGCTGGCCGTGCTGCGCGATGCGGACGGGCCGCTGCGTGAGAGCTACGCCACCGACATCGAGCGGCTGACGCGCGAAATGCGCAGCGGTGGCGCGAGCGTCGAGCTCGCGCTCGACATCGGCCGCATCCGCGCGCACGGTGCCGACGGTGCGCTGCGCGAGGCGCAGGTGTGCGAGCTCGAACTGGAATTGCTTCGCGGCGACGTGCGCGGCCTGGTCGCGCTGGCGCAGGCCTGGTCGCAGCGCCACGGGCTGTGGTTCAGCACCGTCTCCAAGGCCGAGCGCGGCGAACGCCTGCTGCACGGTGCCGTCGCGGTGCCGGCGGCGAAGGCGGCGCCTGTGCCGCCCTCGTTCGCGGGCCTGGACGGCCATGCCCTGCAGCAGGCCGCGATCGCGCATTGCTTGGCTCAGATGCTGCCCAACGCCAGCGAAGTCGCGGCCGGCAGCAGCGACGACGAGCAGGTGCACCAGCTGCGCATCGGCCTGCGCCGCCTGCGTACGGCGCTGCGCGAGCTCGATGCACTGGCGCCCGGGCTCGACCCGGCCTGGGAGGCGCCGCTGGTCGAGGTGTTCCGCATGCTCGGTGTGCGGCGCGACCGCGCGCTGGTGCTCGCGCAGGCGCAGGCCGCACTCGAGACCGCGGGCGCGCCACCCGTCGACATGGGCGACGACGCCAACACGTCGGACGACCCCGGCGCCGCGGTGCGGGCACCTGCCTTCCAGGCCGTTCTGGTGGCGTTGATCGGGCATGGCGCGGCGCCGCCCGACCCTGCCACAACGCCCGGCCTGGACGCCACGGATGCACGCCGGCACCTGCGCGATCGCCTGCGCAGGCTGCACCGCCAGGTGCTGCGTGATGGCGAGCGCTTCGACACGCTCGACGCCGACGCCCAGCACCGCGTGCGCAAGCGCATGAAGCGCCTGCGCTATCTCGCGGAGTTCGCTGCGCCCCTGTTCCGGCCGAAGGCGGCGGCGCGCTACCTCGCCCGGTTGCGGCCGGCCCAGGACAGCCTCGGCCGCTTCAACGATGAGGCCGTGGCGCTGGCGCTGTACCGCGCGCGCACGGCCCACGATGCGCGGGCCTGGTTCGCGGTCGGCTGGCTGCAGGCCCGGCACGAGGCCTCGGGCCGCGACGTGCGACGCGTCCTGCGCCGGCTGCCCAGGAAGGCCGTGCCCTTCTGGAGGGGAAGGAAGGCCGGCGACTGAGGAGCGTCGGTCAGCGCCCCGCGGGGCTCCGCGGGGCCAACCCGGGCACGGGCGGTTGCGGCAGCCACACGTAGGCCAGCACGCCCGCCACCAGCATGGCCGCGATGCTGGCGTATACCGCCAGGAAGGGCTCGACGCCGTGCGCCTGCGCGGCCGACGCGATGGTGCCGGTGATCCACTGCATCAAGGCCACGCCCAGGAACATCGCCATGGTGAACAGGGCCATCGCGCGGCCCGTGACGGCCGGCGCGTAGGCGCCCTTCACGTCCGGGTACTGCAGCACCATGTAGCCCGACAGCAGCCCGATGGCCAGCACCAGGCCGACGTCGACCGCCGCATGCGTGTCCACCGCCAGCACGCCGAACAGCGCCGCCGCCGCGAGGGTGAAGCCGACGATCCAGCGCCGCCGCCGCGCCGGACCGGGGTCGAGCCGGCCGAACAGGGGCGGGCCCACCAGCGCGATCACCGTCATCAGCACGGCCACGTTGCCGCTCTCCACCAGCGAATAGCCGTGGCGCTGCATCAGCATCGGCCCGAGCCACAGGCCGCGCAGCGCGACGAAGGAGGCGTAGGTGACCAGCGCCAGCGCCACGATGCCGGCCGTGTGCGGCAGCGCGAACAGCGTGCCGAAGGTGCGCACCGCCTGGCCCAGCGACTCGCGCGGGCCCGTGGCGGGCAGCTCGGGTTCGCGCACCACCGCCGCGATGGCGAGCCAGGCCAGGGCGGAGCAGCCGGCCAGCACCCAGAAGCCCATGCGCCACGAACTGGCCTCGATCAGCCACGCCAGCGGCGTGCCGGTGAGCAGCATGCCCATGCTGCCCAGGCCCAGGATGGCGCCCGATACCGCTGCGAAGCGTTGGGGCGCGAAATGCCGGGCGATGAACACCGTGCACACCAGGAAGGCCGGTGCGCAGCCCACCCCGATCAGCACCTGCCCCACGACCAGCACCGCAAAGCTCGGCGCCAGCGCCGACACCACGGCGCCGACGATCGCCAGCGGAAAGGCCACCACGACCGTGCGCCGCAGCCCCTTCATGTCGATGCCGATGCCCATGAACAGCTGCAGCGCCCCGAAGGCGAAATGGAAGGCGCCGGCGAACAGGCCCAGCGCCTGCGCCGAAAGGCCGAAGTCGGCCGCCAGCGGCGCGGCCATGATGGCGGCGATGGTGCGGAAGGCCTGGCTCAGCATGAAGGCCGTGCTCAGCACCAGCAGCATGCCCCAAGGGCTGCGCACGACGGTGGCGGCAGGCGTTGCGGTGGATGGTGCGGAAGGGGGCGCGGGGGCGGCGCTTTCCGAAGGGGCGCGAAGGCTCATGGTCGGGTCTGCGGGTCGGGCGTCTTGTCTCTGCCGCCGAGCCTACCGCGCCACAGGACCACACGCTGAGCCGCAGCCGACACACCTGGGAGGTGCAGGGCCGAATCGGCCTGCGATGCCCGCCCAGTCTGTGGTAACAGCTATCGAATCGATAGCAAACCGTCAGGCGCCGAACCTGTTGCGGCCGCGTCGTCGGTGTCGGCGGCCGCCTGCGCGTGCCCCGTCGGGGGCAGCCCGGGGTCCTCGAACACGGCAGCCGCCTCCAGCGCGAGCCGTGCCGCTTCCCTTGCCCGGGCCGCCGCGTCGCGCCAGGCGTTGGAGGCCGGATTGCTGTGGGCCGAAGCCGAGGCGATCACGCGCAGCGAGGCATGCAGCGCCTCGAAGGCCGACATGAGCGCGAGCCGCGAGCCCCAGTGGTCGGGCGCCGCGTCGTAAGCGGCGGTCTCGGCCCGCTCGGCCAGCGCGCGCTCCGAGGGCGACATGCGCCAGCGCGTCGACAGCGACTGGCGAGGCCGCACCACTTCTGCGGCATTGGCGCGCACGAAAGTGCTGTCGAGTGCGCGGATCGCGAGTTCGAGGGCCCCGATGTAGGCCTGCAGCTTGTCCACCCTGATTCCTCCCTGCAACGTCTGCGAAATGCAGGCATTTCGTCGTATGGGAGAAATCATCGCACCGGGTGGGGGTCGCCCAGCGCACCCGGCCTCAAGCGGGCGGCAAGAAAGCCTCGGGTTGTGACCAATCCAGCAGTTCGGCCAGGCGCCGCACCACCCACTCGGCTTCGGCCGGCGACAGGCCGGATTCGGGCGTCGCCAGGCCCGCGTGGCAGCGGTGCAGGACCTCGTCGTCCGAGACGCTGCCGCCTTGCGAGAGCGTGCGGGCATGCTCCGTCAGCGCCTGGGCCAGGTCTTCGCAGAGCTCGTAGCGGGCCCGCACTTCGGCCAGCGGCAGGCTCAGCCGCTGGTGCCGCGCGTCGGTGTAGAGGGCGAGGAAGGAAGGCGGCGGCTGGATCTGCGATTCGTCGCCGGCGTAGGCATCGGTCATGCCGCGAGTGTCGCGGCTCGGGACCCCCCGTGGGCGGTGCCCCGTGGCGAGATCAATCGATGAGCTGCGACTTCATCGCGTAGTAGGTGAGGTCGCTGTTGGTCTGCAGGTTGAGCTTTTCCATCAGGCGCGTGCGGTAGGTGCTGATGGTCTTGACCGACAGCGACAGGTCGTCGCCGATCTTGCCCACCGTCTCGCCCTTGGCCAGCTTGAGGAAGACCTGGAACTCGCGCTCGGACAGCTGTTCGTGCGGCGCGGTGTTCTCCTTCTTGCCCAGCTGGTTGGCCAGCAGGTCGGCCACGGCCGGCGTGATGTAGCGGCGGCCCAGCGCGATGGTGCGCACGGCCTTGACGATCTCATCGGGCTCGCAGTCCTTGTTCAGGTAGCCCGAGGCGCCCTGGCGGATGAGGTTCATCGCGTAGTGCTCTTCGGGATAGCCGCTGAGGATGAGGATGCCGACGTCGGGCGCCTTGGCGCGGATCATCGCCAGTGCGTCGATGCCGCTCTGCCCGGGCATCGACAGGTCCATCACCAGCACGTCGATCTCGGTGTTGCGCACCAAGTCGATGGCCTCGCGGCCGGAGGATGCCTCGCCCGCGACCCTCAGGTCCACATGGGTGGCGAAGAAGTCGCGCAGGCCTGCGCGCACCACGGCGTGGTCGTCGACGATTCCGATCTTGATCATGTGCGTGTACCTCTGGAACAGCTCTTGGTGGTTGCTTGAAGAAATGCCGGCATGCAGGGGCTTGCCGACCGATGCGTGAGGATGCCACCGCACAAGGCCGTTGCGCAGGGTCGCACGCGGGTCGGGATGTTGTCCTGCACGGCTTCGGGACTGGCGCTTTCGCGGCGGCGGGCACTTGTCCACAAACGCGGCCTGGCATGGCGGGAAGAGACTCGCCGCCATGGACCTGATGCCTGCCGCCGAAGCCTCCCTGCGACTGCCGATGGACGCACACGTCGACCGATGGCCCTGGCGCCGCGCGGCGCAGGCGCTGGCCGCCGCGGGTGCCGCCACACGCGTGCCGCCGCCGGCGGGGCAGGCCTACGAATACCGCGGCTGTACCTTTGTGTGCATGGCCGACGAACTGGCATCCGGCCTGTTTGCGCCGCGGGTGCTGTACCAGGCCGACGCCGGGCCCAGTGCCGGCATCGCCATCGCGCTCGATGCCGTGCCGTGCACGTCGGCCGAGGAGGCGCTGCGGCTCGCCGAGCACGAGGCCGCGCGCTGGGTGGACCGCCACCAGATCCTGCCGCCGCTGCGCCACTGAGCGCTCGGTTTCCAAGTCGAATCGGCCCGCGGCGCCCGTGGACAGGCCGCAGGCAGCGATCAAATCAGTAGCAACGAGGCATCCCGCACTCAGCCCAGCGTCGCGTGCGGATGCTGCGGGTGCGTCAGCGTGTCGGCAATGAGCCGCAGCGCCTCGTCGCAGTCCTCGCGCCCCATCGGCCCGCCCAGGCAGATGCGCACGGCGTCGGGTGGGTCGCCGTCGGTCGAGAAGGCGGCGCTCGCCACCACGCCGACGTTCTGCGTGCGCAGGTAGGAGGCGAACTCCACCGGACTCCACCCGGGCGTCAGCGGCAACCAGGCGTGGAAACCCTCCGGATGCGCCTGCAGGCCGTGCTCGCCCAGGTGGCGCGCCGCCAGCGCCTGCCGCGCCACCGATTCGGCGCGCACCGCCTGCAGCATGGCGTCGGCGGTGCCGTCCTCCACCCACATCGTCGTCAGCGCGTTGGTCACGGGCGAGGCCATCACGGTCGTCGCCCGCATGGCGCCGGCCAGCCGCTGCGCCAGCCGCGCCGTCGGCGCGCACACGTAGGCGGTGCGCAGGCCGGCACCGAAGCACTTGGCGAAGCCGGTCACGTAGTAGGTCAGCGCCGGTGCCAGCGTGGCCAGGGCGGGCGGGATCTGGCGCGGCAGCATGCCGTAGGCGTCGTCCTCGATGATCGGCACCGCGTAGCGCAGCGCCACATCGGCCAGCGCCTCTCGCCGCGCGCGCGAGACGGTCATGGTGGTCGGGTTCAGCAGCGTCGGGTTGCAGTACAGCGCCTTGGGCTTGAGCGTCTTGCAGGCGTGCTCGAAGGCGTCGGCGATCGGGCCGTCGTCGTCCAGCTGAAGCGCATGCAGCTGCACGCCCAGCTGCGCCGCGATGGCCTTCACGCCCGGGTAGGTGAGCGACTCGACGCAGATCAGCTCGCCCGGCCGCGCCAGCAGCGAGAACAGCGCCGTCAGCACGCTGTGGATGCCGGGGCACACCAGGATGCGGTCGATGCCTGCATCCGGCACGTGCGGACGCAGCCAATGCATCGCGGCCTCGCGGTCCTGCGCGGCACCGCCGAAGTCCTGGTAGCGCATCAGGCCGTAGAAGTCGGCCTGCGTGCAGGCGCGTGCCATGCCCTCGTGCAGGCGCGCGAGCAGGTGCTCGTCGGCCGGCTCGGGCGGCATGTTCATCGTCATCTCGGCCCCGCTGCCGCCGCGCAGGCGCAGGCTCGGCGAGCCGGAGCGGATGAAGGTGCCGGTGCCGGCGCGCGAGTCGATCAGGCCGCGCTTGCGCGCTTCGGCATAGCCGCGCGCCACCGTCGTGTAGTTGAGCGCCAGATCGGCGGCGAGCTCGCGCAGCGTGGGCAGGCGGTCGCGCACGCCCAGGCGCCCGGTGCGGATGTCGTCGGCGATCAGGTCCGCCAGCAGCAGGTACGCCGGCTTGGCGCTGGCGCGCAGCTGCCGGCGCCAGTGGGTGGTGATCGACGGGGTAGTCACTTGATTGCATCCATTGATTGCATGCACACACCGATCAACGTGCAGAAAGCGTGCCCGCGCCAGGGGAGAGAAGCGCATCGATCGGGTGCGATCAACCCCCTTGATCGGGTGCATTGATCGCATGCACGGCGCGTCGGATCGGTGCACCGGGACCGCCGCGCGAGGGCCGCAGGCCGGCCCTTCGAGGGGCCCCAAGATTTTTTTCGGCGCGCCGTGCCGCACGGCTGCGTGTTGATCGCAGCTTGATCGCACGGCGGCGCTGCGCGGCTGGCACATCGAATGCGAAGAGAACAGCGCGGCGACGTGGCTTCGGCCCGGCACGCAACCCCTCTTTGTTCAATCCCAACGGAGTACCCCATGCCCACCGTGACCCGCCCCCGCAACGAGAAAGGCGAATTCCTCGTCGACTACGAAGAGAAGGTGTTCGAGGACGTCAAGGCCGAACCCGGCGAGAAGGCCCTGGTGACCTTCCACACCGTGGCCTTCGAAGGCTCGATCGGCTTCGTCAACCTGCTGCAGGCCACGCGCCTGAAGCGCAAGGGGTATGACACCTCGGTGCTGCTGTACGGCCCTGGCGTCACCCTGGGCGTGCAGCGCGGCTTTCCCACGCTCGGCGACGAGGCCTTCCCCGGCCACCAGAACTTCAACAAGCAGATCGCCAAGTTCATCGAGGAAGGCGGCAAGGTGTATGCGTGCCGCTTCGCGCTGCAGGCGCTGTACGGCCACGGCGAAGGCGCGCTGATCGAGGGCATCAAGCCGATCAACCCGCTCGACGTGCTGGACCTGGTGCTGCTGCACAAGAAGGCCGGCGCCGTGATCATCGACACCTGGACGCTGTGATGAAGCCCCCACGCTCATCATTGCGTGTATCGCTGCCCCCCGCAGGGGGCGCTCAGTGCCTTCGGGCGGCCGGGCGGCGTTGATCATGGGCTCGCGCATCGTTCGTGCCGCCGCGGTCCAGATCGCGCCGGACTTCGATCGGCCCGAGGGCACGCTCGAGCGCGTGTGCGAGGCCATCGAGGGCGCGGCGAAGCAGGGCGCGCAGCTCGCGGTCTTTCCCGAGACCTTCGTGCCCTACTACCCGTACTTCAGCTTCGTGCTGCCGCCCGTGCAGCAGGGCGCGCCTCACCTGAAGCTGATGGAGCGGGCCGTGGTCGTGCCCGGGCCGGTCACGCAGGCGGTGGCGCAGAGCGCGCGGGCGCACGGCGTGGTGGTGGTGCTGGGCGTCAACGAGCGCGACCACGGCAGCCTCTACAACACGCAGCTGGTGTTCGATGCCGACGGCGCGCTGGTCCTCAAGCGCCGCAAGATCACGCCCACCTACCACGAGCGCATGGTGTGGGGGCAGGGCGACGGCGCGGGCCTGAAGGTGGCCGACACGGCCGTCGGCCGGGTCGGCGCGCTGGCCTGCTGGGAGCACTACAACCCGCTCGCGCGCTACAGCCTGATGGCGCAGCACGAGGAGATCCACTGCGCGCAGTTCCCCGGCTCGCTGGTGGGCCCGATCTTCGCCGAGCAGATGGAAGTGACCATCCGCCACCACGCGCTGGAGTCGGGCTGCTTCGTGGTCAACGCCACCGGCTGGCTCACCGACGAGCAGATCCGCTCGGTCACCCCCGATGCCGGCCTGCAGAAGGCGCTGCGCGGCGGCTGCCACACGGCGATCGTCTCGCCCGAGGGCAAGCACCTGGCGCCGCCCCTGACCGAGGGCGAGGGCATGGTGATCGCCGACCTCGACATGGCGCTCATCGCCAAGCGCAAGCGAATGATGGATTCGGTGGGCCACTACGCGCGGCCCGAACTGCTGTCGCTCGCCCTCAACGACCGGCCCGCCACGCCCGTGGTGCCGATGTCCTCCACCCCTTCCGTTGCCTGGAGCCCCGACCATGAACACGCCCCCCGAAACGAGCGACACGCTGTCCAGCCGCCAGTTGATGACCCAGCTCCAGTCCTTCGGGTTGCGGCTGGCTGACCCGGCGGCGGGCGCCTCCAGCCGCCGCGGCGGCGCGGGCCCGTCGGACCACAAGGCCGTCACCGTCGACGGCCACACGATCATGGTGCCGGTGCACACCTCCACGGCCTGGCACTCGCCCTTCACCGCCGAGGCGCCCGATGCGCGCGGCGTGAGCCGGGTGATGCGCGGCAGCATCCCGATCGCCAGCATCAGCTTCCCGAAGCAGCCGCGCTTCTACGCGATGCAGACCTTCGACGGCGTGCCCTACTCGCACATCGCCACGCTGCACGGCAGCGACGTGCTCGCCACCACCGTGCTGCAGACCTGCATCCGCTACGAGAGCCGCAGGAAGACCTGCAAGTTCTGCGCGATCGGCCAGTCGCTGGCGGCCGGGCGCACCGTGGCGCGCAAGACGCCCGAGCAGCTCGCCGAGGTGGCCCGCGCTGCCGTGCTGCTCGACGGCGTGAAGCACATGGTGCTGACCACCGGAACGCCCAACGCCACCGACCGCGGCGCCGCCATCCTGTGCGAGAGCGCCTTCGCGATCAAGGCGGCGGTCGACATTCCCATCCAGGGCCAGTGCGAGCCGCCCGACGACGACCGCTGGTTCGCGCGCATGCACGCCGCCGGCATCGACACGCTGGGCATGCACCTGGAGGTGGTGACGCCCGAGGTGCGCGAGAAGATCATGCCCGGCAAGGCCAGCGTGCCGGTCGAGCGCTACCTCGGCGCCTTCGAGGCCGCGGTGCGCGTCTTCGGCCGCGGCCAGGTCAGCACCTACATCCTGGCCGGCCTGGGCGATTCGCGCGAGGCCATCCTGGACATCAGCGACAAGCTGCTGGCGCTGGGCGTGTACCCCTTCGTCGTGCCCTTCGTGCCGATCAGCGGCACGCCGCTGGAAGACCATCCGGCCCCCTCGCCCGAGTTCATGCGCGGCATCCTCGAGCCGTTGGGCGCGCGCGTGGCGGCGGCGGGCCTGCGCTCGGGCGACATCAAGGCCGGCTGCGGCAAGTGCGGCGCCTGTTCGTCGCTGTCGGTGTACGAAAGCTGAGGCACGCCCATGCTGCACGCCGACGACCTGAGCGAACTGGCGCTCGTCTACACCCCGGTCGAGTACCTGGTGCGCGAGGCCCAGCAGCCCTGGGAACGCGACGAGGCCATGGCCCTGCGCCGCGCGGTGTTCTGCATCGAGCAGGGCATCTTCGCGCGCGACGACCGCGACGCGATCGACGACGACGCGCAGTTGCTGGTGGCCATGTCCTGCACCGCCGGCATGCCCGAGCAGGTGGTGGGCACGGTGCGCATCCACCGCGGCGAGGCAGCAAGCGAGTGGTGGGGCTCGCGCCTGGCGGTGCACCCGGCCTTCCGCAGCCAGGGGCACCTGGGCGCGACGCTGATCCGCCTGGCCGTCTCGCGCGCCCACGCGCTGGGCTGCACCACCTTCCTGGCCCAGGTGCAGCGGCAGAACGTGCCGCTCTTCGCCAAGCTGGGCTGGCGCGTGCTCGGGGAGACGGCCCTCCACGGCCGGCCGCATGCGCGGATGCAGGCCGACCTGGACGTCTACCCGCCGTGCCACGACCCGGTGAGCGGCTACGTCACGCGCGCGAGGGTGGCGCCATGACCGCGCAGGAGATCGCCGAGGCCCTGCGCGCCACACGCGGCTTCGCGCACAAGCGCGACATCAGCGAGGTGATGGCCACGCTCGGCCGCGCACTGCCCGGCGGCGCGGCGGCCCTGGCCCAGGCGGTGCCGGTGGGCGACGACTGCGCGGCCATCCCCGACGGGCATGGCGGCTACCTGCTCTTCGCCATCGAGGGGCTGGTCGAGGACTTCATCGTCCGCATGCCCTGGTTCGCCGGCTACTGCGGCGTGATGGTCAACGTGAGCGACATCTACGCCATGGGCGGCCGGCCCACGGCCGTGGTCGACGCGCTGTGGAGCACCGGCAGCAGTCCCGGCGACGAGGTGCTGCGCGGCCTGGCCGAGGCGGCGGCGCGTTACGGCGTGCCGGTGGTCGGCGGCCACAGCAACAACCGCAGCGAGCGGCCGCAGCTGGCCGTGGCCATCCTCGGCCACGCGCGGCGCCTGCTGACCAGCTTCGATGCACGGCCGGGCGACCTGCTGCTGATGGCGGTGGACCTGCGCGGCGGCTACGAGGAGCCCTTCCCGTACTGGAACGCCTCGACGAAGGCGCCGGCGGCGCGCCTGCGCGCCGACCTGGAGCTGCTGCCCGCGCTGGCCGAGGAGGGCCTGTGCGCCGCCGCCAAGGACATCAGCATGGCCGGTGCCGTGGGCACAGCACTGATGCTGCTGGAATGCTCCGGCGTGGGGGCGCGCATCCACATCGACGCGCTGCCGAGGCCGCCCGGCGTGCCGCTGATGCGCTGGCTGGCGTCCTTCCCGAGCTACGGCTTCGTGCTGAGCGTGCCGCCGGCCCATGCGGCGACGGTGCTGGCGCGCTTCGCGGCGCGCGACATCGCCTGCGCGGTGGTCGGCGAGGTCGACGCCTCGCGCCGCGTGCAGGTGCGCGCCGGCGGCGAGGATGCGCTGCTGTGGGACCTGGACGCGGCGCCCTTCATCCAGCCGCCGTCGTCGCTGCCCGCCCGGGAGCCAGTCCATGCCTGAAGACGCATCTCTGCGCATCGCGCTGCTCACGCATTCGGTCAACCCGCGCGGCGGCGTGGTGCACACGCTGGAGCTGGCGAATGCGCTGCACGCGGCCGGCCACGCGGTCACCGTGTTCGCGCCGGCGGCGCCGGGCCAGCGCCTGTTCCGCGAGCCGGCGTGCCGCGTGTCGCTGGTGCCCGTGGCCGGCACGCCGCGCGACATGGTCGCCATGGTGCGCAGCCGCATCGACGCCTTCACGCGGCACCTCGGGGGCCTGCTCGCGCGCGGCGAGCACTTCGACGTCTGGCACACGCACGATTCGATCGGGGGCAATGCGCTGGCCGACCTGCAGGCCGGCGGGCGCATCGGCGGTTTCGTGCGCACGGTGCATCACCTCGACCACTTCGACGAGCCGCAACTCATGCAGTGGCAGCAGCGCGCCTTCGAGGCCGCGACGCAGGTCTTCGCCGTGAGCCGGCTGTGGCGCGAGCACCTGGCCGAAGCGCACGGTGTCGAGGCGATGCAGGTCGACAACGGCATCGACATGGCGCGCTTCTCGCCGGTCGCGCAGCCCGAGGACGTGGCGCTGGTGCAGCGGCTCGGCATCGAAGCCGGCGGCCCCATCGTGCTGGCGATGGGCGGCGTCGAGGAGCGCAAGAACACGGTGCGCCTGCTGCAGGCCTTCACGCGATTGCACGCGGCACGGCCCGGGGCGCGTCTGCTCATCGCCGGCGGCGCGAGCCTGCTGGACCATGCCGCCTACGCACGCCGCTTCGACGAAACGCTGGCCGCGCTGGGCTGGCGCGTGGGCCCGGGGCAGCCGGTGCAGCTGCTCGGCGCCATCGCCGATGCCGACATGCCGCGGCTGTACCGCCTGGCCGACGTGGTGGCGATGCCCTCCACGCGCGAGGGCTTCGGCCTCGTCGTGCTCGAGGCGCTGGCCAGCGGCGTGCCGGTGGTCGCGTCGCGCATCGCGCCCTTCACCGACCACCTCACCGACGCGGACGTGTCGTGGGCCGACCCCCTGTCGGCACCGTCGATCGCCGACGCGCTCGTGCGGGCACTCAACACGGGTGACGCGCAGCGCACGGCGGCCAGCGCCGCGCGCCTCGCCCGTCGCTTCAGCTGGCCTGCCAGCGCGGCGCGGCATGTGCAGCTCTACCGCGCCGGCCTGGCGCACGCGGCGCCTGCCCTGGCGCAGGCCGCCTGAAAGGACCTTTCGATGCCCGTCATGCATTTCCACGTCCGCTGGCCCGACGCCAGCGAGACGCGCTGCTACTCGCCCTCGCTGGTGGTTCAGGACTTCCTGCAGCCGGGCGTGCGTTACCCGCTGCCCGATTTCCTGGCGCGCACGCGTGAGGCGCTGGGCATCGCGTCGGAGCGGGTGCGTGCCAAGTACGGCTTCGCCTGCTCGCAGGCCATGGACCAGCTCGCGCAGATCGAGGAGATCGCCGGGCGCTTCGCCCACCAGCCGGACGCCGAGGTCGCGGTGCTGGCCTTCGACTGACAACGACCGAACCCTTCCAAGGAACTCCCATGTCCCATCCCTACGGCGGACGCAGCCACTACAGCGTCGTCATCGTCGGCGGCGGCCAGGCCGGCCTGTCGCTCAGCCATGAACTCCAGCAGCGCGGCATCGACCACCTCGTCATCGAGAAGCGCAGCCTCGTGCACAGCTGGCGCACGCAGCGCTGGGACACCTTCTGCCTCGTCACGCCGAACTGGCAGTGCCATCTGCCCGGCTGGCCGTACCGGGGCGACGATCCGCACGGCTTCATGGTCAAGGACCAGATCAACGACTGGCTCGCCGGCTTCGTCGCGCAGGTGAAGGCACCCGCGATCGAGGGCGTGTCGGTGGAGAAGGTGTCGCGCGCCGGCGAGCACGAGCGCTGGCAGGTGCAGACCAGCGAGGGCCTCTACACCGCCGACCAGGTGGTGGTGGCCTCGGGCGGCTACCACAAGCCCGTGGTGCCGCGCATGGCCGAGAAGCTGCCCGCCTCGGTCGTGCAGTACCACTCGGCGCAGTACCGCAACCCCGCGCAGCTGCCCGAGGGCGCGGTGCTGGTGGTGGGCTGCGGCCAGTCGGGCGCGCAGATCGCCGAGGACCTGCACCTGGCGGGCCGGCAGGTCGTGCTGGCCACCGGCAACGCCCCGCGCTGCGCGCGCTTCTACCGCGGCAAGGAGGTGGTCGACTGGCTGGCCGACATGGGCTACTACGACATGCCGGTCACGCAGCACCCGCTGCGCGAGGGCGTGCGCGACAACACCAACCACTATGTCACCGGCCGCGACGGCGGGCGCGACATCGACCTGCGCCGCTTCGCGCGCGAGGGCATGCAGCTGTACGGCCAGCTCGAGGGCTTCGACGACGGCGCGCTGCAGTTCCTGCCCAACCTGCGCGACAACCTGGACCATGCCGACCGCATCTACAACGGCATCAACGCCTCGATCGACAAGCACATCGCCGCGAAGGGCATCGAGGCGCCGCCGCCCTCTATGTACGAGCCCGTGTGGACGCCGGGCGAGGAACGCACCCGGCTCGACCTCGCGGCGGCGGGCATCACCAGCGTGGTGTGGTGCATCGGCTTCGCGCCGGACTTCGCCTGGGTGGATGCGCCGGTCTTCAACGGCCGCGGCCATCCGGTGCACCTGCGCGGCGTGACGCGCGAACCGGGGCTGTACTTCCTCGGCCTGCCCTGGCTGCACACCTGGGGTTCGGGGCGCTTCTCGGGCATCGCGCGCGACGCCGCCTTCCTGGGCGACGCGATCGCCACGCATGCGGCCGGGCGTTCCGCACACAGGGCGGCGCAGCGGTTGCAGGCGGCCTGAGCCGGACCGCGCAGCCAAGGAAAAGGGCCTCCGAGGAGGCCCTTTTGCGTGGTGTCGTGCGCTCAGCGCGAGCCGGTCGGCGGCGGGCCGCGGCGCTCGAGGTGGCGGAAGGTGATGCGGCCCTTGGTCAGGTCGTAGGGCGACATCTCGAGCGAGACCTTGTCGCCCAGAATGATGCGGATGTGGTTCTTGCGCACCTTGCCGCCGCTGTAGGCGATGACCTCGTGGCCGTTCTCCAGCGTCACGCGGTAGCGGGAGTCGGGCAGCACTTCGGTGACGGCGCCCTGCATCTCGATGAGTTCTTCCTTGGCCATGTGTATCCTTCAAAAACGGATGGCGCCTGGCCTCACGGTGGCCGGCCGCCGGGGCGGCCCGCTTCTGTGGCTCACCCGGTGAACGATCGGTGCCCGGTGGCGCGGCGCGAACCGCGATGCTGCGCCCCGGGGCAGCCTTCGCCGCACGCAGAGAGGGGGGGGGCGGTGGACGCACCGAAGCATCGGCGGTGCGTGCGCCGGACCCGGCGTGGCTCGGGCGGCGTGCGAACGAAAGACCCGGGATTGTAACCGCTTGGCACGGTCCTTGCCGAAACCGGCCCGCCGCCTGGGGTCCGCCGAATCGGCTGTGGCGCATTCCACACGTCGGGGGCTTGGCCGACAGGCTGCCCCGGCCGTGCGGCGCAGAATGAACTTTGCATTCCGCGCCAGACCTCATCCCCATGTCGCAGCCCGTCGCAGCACGCCTCAAGATCGGCCTCTCGGCCTGCTTCTCCCACGCTGATCCGGCGCGCTCGCTCTTCACCAACAAGACGCTGCAGTACGTCGAGCAGTCGATCGCGCACTGGCTGATGTCGGCCGGCGCGATGGTGGTCATGGTGCCCTGCCCCACCGGCGACACGGCGCGCGGCGACACCACGCTGGGCCACTACGCCGAGTGGCTCGACGGCGTGGTCATGCACGGCGGCGCCGACGTCTGGCCCGGCAGCTATGGCGAGGAACCGCTCAAGGACGCCTGGATCGGCGACCGCATCCGCGACCTGTACGACCTGGCCCTGGTCGAGGCCTTCGAGCAGGCCGGCAAGCCCATCTTCGGCGTGTGCCGCGGCCTGCAGCTCATCAACGTGGCCTTCGGCGGCACGCTCTACCAGGACATCGAGGAGCAGCACGGCCACCCCGAGACGCTGCGCCACCGTGACCCGGTGACCTACGACCAGAATTTCCACGCCATCGAGATCGTGCCGGGCACGCGCCTGGCCAGGCTGTATCCCGACGTGCAGACCGCGCGCGTCAACAGCATCCACCATCAGGGCATCAAGGGGCTGGCACCGGGCTTCGAGGTCGAGGCCTGGAGCCTGCCCGACCGCGTGCCCGAAGCGATCCGCCGACAGCCCGACCGCGGCGGGCGCGGCTACATCGCGGCCACGCAGTGGCACCCGGAATTCCACAAGTACGGCAGCACCGAGACGATCAACGACACGCCGATCCTGCACGACTTCCTGTGGGCCTGCGCCACGGCCAAGGTGCAGCCGCGGCGCGCGCATCGCAACATGCCGGGCCGCATTCGCGACCGCGCCGCGCGCATGCTGCGCCAGGCGCTGCTGCGGCGCTGAGCGCGGCGCGCTTCAGTGCCGGTCGGACTTGTTGGTGACGTGGCTCACGCCGGCGTCGATGACGCCGAACACCTCGACGCTGCCGCGGCTGGCGCCGGCCGCAGCGCCATCGGGCGCGGCCCCGCCGCTGGCGCAGCCGGTGATCAACAGGACGGCCGCACTGGCGGCCAGCGCCGCCAGGCGCCGCCAAGCGTTCGAATGAAGGAAGGTCATCGCTGCACTATAGGCCGGGGCGCCGTCCGGACGCTGTGACAAAACCCTTCGTCGCGCATCGCGCGCTGGAACGATGGGCCTTCTTCCGCCGCACGACCGCCGCTCCTCAACGCATGAGCCCGAGCCGACGCGCCAGCGCCACGGCCTGGGTGCGGCTGCGGGCGCCGAGCTTGAGGTTGATGTTGCGCAGGTGGGTGCGCACCGTGCTGTCCGACACGAAGAGCTTCTCGGCCATGGCCGAGTTGGAGTAGCCCTCGGCCAGCAGTTGCAGCACGCGCAGCTCCTTGCGCGTGAGCGCCTCGGTCGGCAGGCCGGCGACGGTGGAGGCGGGGCCGGCCGAGGGCGCATCGTCGGGATCGGTGTCCGCGGCCGCCTCGCCGATCTGCGCCAGCAACTGCGCCAGATGGTCAGCGAACAGCGGGCCGGCCTCGTCCACCCGCCGGCGCTCGCCTTGCAGCAGGCGCAGCAGCGGCGCCAGCAGCGGCCCTTCGTCCAGCAGCAGCCGCATGAATCCTTCCTGCGCCGTCGTTCGGAGCACCTCGGCGAGGGTGTCGGCCGCCAGAGCCCGCCGGCCGGCACGCCATTGCGCGAGGGCCAGGAGGGTGCGCAGCTTCAGCGCGCGATGCCGGCGCGCCGCGGCCTCCGCAGCATGGGCGGCGTCGTTCAACGCGTCGATGGTGGCGGCCGCGTCGCCGAAATGCAGGGCCCAGCGCCAGCGCCCGATCGCGAGATCGTCCACCTCGTGGGCCGGCAGGCGCAGGCGCTGCACGCGCGCCCACACCGCGCCGTCGTCGGCGCGCGCCAGCATTTCCTGCGCGGCCCGGCCGTGGCCCTGCAGCACCAGCAGGCGCGCCATCTCCAGCCGCGCGCTGCACACCACCCGCGGCAGCTGGCGGTCGTGGCCGAGGTACTCGAGTTCGGTCAATAGCAACGACGCGGCATCGACGTCGCCGCGCAGCCAGGCGATGCGGCTGCGCATGCAATGGCTGGCGATCACGTGGTCGGGCAGGCCCACGTCGCGCGCCAGCGGCAGGTAGACGTTGAGCAGTTGGTCGGCAGCGTCGAGGTCGTTCTGCTCGTAGACCACGCCCGCGTGCAGCACGCCGGCCCAGGCGTTGCCGTGCGTCGGCAGGTAGCTGGCGGCGCGCGGCGTGGCGCTCACGGCCATGCGAAAGCGCGCCGCGGCGTGGCGCAGCCGCCCTTCGGACAGGTCCAGCATGCCTTCGAGCGACTCGGTGTACATGCGGTTGAAGATGCTGCCGGCCTGGGTGCGGCGCGCCGCGTCGAGCAGGCGGTGCGCTTCGTGCGGCTCGCCCAT
This sequence comes from Comamonadaceae bacterium ALPHA2B, assembly GCA_005503065.1. Taxonomy (GTDB): domain Bacteria; phylum Pseudomonadota; class Gammaproteobacteria; order Burkholderiales; family Burkholderiaceae_C; genus Xenophilus. Next base: position 81,481 of record SCOE01000010.1, on the reverse strand, counting down.
CACCGAGACGATGTGCGCCATGGCGTTGGCCAGCGCGCTGTCGGCGAAGGCGCGTTCGCTGGGCAGCCGCGCCAGGCTCTCGCGGCCGATGGCACAGGCGCTTTCGGCGCGGTCCATCATGGCTTCGAGCAGTGGCTGCAGCGCGTTGACGTGCGCCTGCACGACCGGGTCGGTGCTGCCGATGCAGCCGCTGGCTTCCAGCCGCTGGAGCGCCCGCCACGGCCCATGGGTGAAGCACTCGGCCCACACGGCGACCACCTGCAGCCGCGGCTGCGTCGCGAGCCGGTCCGCCGGCAGGCTGCCGAACCAGCGCGTCAGCAGCCGCATGCGGCCGTCCTCCAGGAACGACTCCGCATGCCGCCCCAGCAACTGCAGCGCGTGCGGGTGGTCACCGCCTTCGATGGCGTGGTCGATCGCGGGCACGGGCCGGCCGGCGGCTTCATACCAGCCGGAAGCGGCCAGATGCAGCCGCGCCAGCGCGTCAGGCTGCTCGCGTGCCAGCTGGCCGCGCAGGAAGTCGGCGAAGAGGCTGTGGTAGCGGTAGCCCTGGCCGTCGGCGTCCAGCGGCGTGAGGAACAGGTGCTCCGCGTCGAGGTGCCGCAACATCCGCGCGCAGTCCGTGCGCGGAACGAGGGCCTGGCACACGGCCGCATCGAGCGTGCGCAGGATGCTGGTGCGCAGCAGGAAGTCGCGCACCTCGGGCGGCTGGTGCTCCAGCACGTCCTCGGCGAGGTAGTCGGCGACGGCGCGGTCGGAGCCGGAGAAGCGCTGCACGAAGTCGCTCTCGGGCCCGTGCCTCTCGAGGGCCAGCGCGACCAGCCACAGCGCGCCGATCCAGCCCTCGGTCTTGCGCATGAGCTGCGCCAGCGGCTCGCGTGGCAGGGCGATGCCGCGCAGGCGGAAGAAGCGCTCGGCCTCGGCGTCGGAGAAACGCAGCTGGCCCGCGTCGATCTCGACCAGCTGGCCACGCGCGCGCAGGCGTCCCAGGCCCAGTTCGGGCAGGCTGCGCGAGCCGACGACGAGCTGCGCGCGCGCCGGCAGCTGTTCGACCAGCTGGCGCACCAGGCCCAGCACGGCGGGGCTCTGGAGCATCTCGAAGTCGTCGAGGAAGAGGGTGAAGGGCCGGTCCTCGCGCGCGAGGGCCTCGATGGCGTCAACGCCAGTCCCCGGGCCGGCCGGGCCTGCGGCTTCGAGGGCGTGCACCGCGGCGGCCAGGCAGTGGAGAAAGCGCGGCACATCGTTGTCGGCGGCATCGAGCGTGAGCCACGCGGTGGCGCGGCCGGCCTGCGCGCAGCGCGCGTGCATCTGCCGCATGGCCGTGGTCTTGCCGAAGCCGGCCGGCGCGCGCACCAGCACCAGGCGGGCATGCGCGGCGGCGTCGAGCTGCCGGGCGATGGCGTCGCGCGGCACCTGCGCGGGCTCGGCGCCGGGCGGGGCGAGCTTGGCGGGCAGCACGGCGGCGCGGCGCGGCGGGAGGTCGACGGTGGGCGAGGTCATGCAGAAGAAGCACTGTGCAGGCCGGGTGGCAGCGGCGCAGTCGCGCGCCGGACGCCGGGGCAGGCAGCCCGGCACTTTCGTCGCTTTGGACGATGGCGACAAGCCGGGGCGATGCCTAGAGTCGCCCGGACTTTCTGTCGCTCACATCACAGGAACTCTCGCATGCAACTCGATGCCTCCATTGCCGCCGTCATCACCGGCGGTGCGTCCGGCCTGGGCGCGGCCACGGCGCGGCGGCTCGCGCGCCACGGGGTGAAGGTGGCGCTGTTCGACCTCAGTGAAGCGGCCGGCGAGGCGCTGGCGCGCGAGATCGGCGGGGTGTTCTGCCCGGTCGATGTGACCTCGGACGCGCAGGTGGAGGCGGGCTTCGCGCGGGCCCGTGCGGCGCACGGCCAGGAGCGTGTGCTGGTCAACTGCGCGGGCACCGGCAACGCGGTGAAGACGGCCAGCCGCGACAAGGCGACGGGCGAGATCCGGCACTTTCCGCTGACCAATTTCGACCGCATCATCCAGATCAATCTGGTAGGCACGTTCCGCTGCATCGCCCGTTCGGCGGCCGGGATGCTGACGCTCGATCCGCTGGACGACGCTTTCCATTCGAACGAACGCGGCGCGATCGTGTGCACCGCGTCGGTGGCCGCCCAGGACGGGCAGATGGGGCAGGCGGCGTATTCGGCGTCCAAGGCGGGCGTGGTGGGCATGACGCTGCCGATTGCCCGCGACCTGATGGCCGAGGGCATCCGCATCAACACCATCCTGCCGGGCATCTTCGACACGCCGCTGTTGCAAGGTGCGCCCGAGAACGTGAAGGCGGCGCTGGCCGCGTCGGTGCCTTTCCCCAAGCGGCTGGGGCAGCCGGACGAGTACGCCGAACTGGCGGAGACGATGATCCGGCTGGGCTACTTCAACGGCGAGAGCGTACGGCTGGATGGGGCGATACGGATGGCGCCGCGTTGAGGCTGTCTGTCGCCTTCGGTCGAAGTGCAATCGGGCTGTGGCGCTTGCTGTGTCTGCGTTATGGCCGACATCGTCACGTTCGTTACTTTCTTGTGTTGGCGGGTTTTGGACGGCTTGATGGGGCTTGATCCGTCGTCGGCGTTGATCGGCCGGCACGACGGGCGGGGGCGCCGGCGGCGGCCGCGGGCCTGCGTTCTCCGGCGCTGGCTCGCGCTGACCGGCTTGCTGTGCGTGCTGTGTGCTCGCTGTCCATCGACGTGCTTGAGGGACTGCACGGCGCCGCGAATGGCGCCTGCGCCCGCAGGCCCACGACCACCGCCCTGAACCGCTGCGCTTCACTTTCTTCCTTCCCTCTTTGAACGCCCCATCCCCGTTCGCGCTGAGCTTGTCGAAGCGCTGCGCAGGGTTTCGACAAGCTCAACCCGAACGGTTGTTGGAGGACCCAACGCGGGTAGGGGTCGGGGGAGCAGCGACCAAACCGAACGCGCCCGCGCATTGCCGGCCGATCGCGCGCCCGGTCCAGGCCCACTGCGCCGAAACCGTCTGAAGAAATCCACAGAAAAGCGAAAGTGCAATCGCCCGCCAGCGCAAGCCAGCCGGGCGTTTCAGCCAAACCCGTCACAAACGTGACGATCCCCCGCAACGCAGCCAGCGACCAAAATCGTCCGTTCCGACGACCGACCCACCGGAAGCCCCGGCCCACAATCCGAAGACGCCCGCGCACAGGAGACACACACCATGGCAGAAGCATTCATCGTCGCCGCCACCCGCACCGCGGCCGGCAAACGCAAGGGCAAGCTCTCGGGCTGGCACCCGGTCGACCTCGCGGCACAGGTCATCGACGAACTGGTGCGGCGCGCCGACGCCGATCCGGCGCTGGTCGAGGACGTCATCATGGGCTGCGTCAGCCAGACCGCCGAGCAGGGCATCAACGTCGCGCGCAACGCGGTGCTGGCCTCGTCGCTGCCCGAGTCGGTGCCCGGCACCTCGGTCGACCGGCAGTGCGGTTCCTCGCAGCAGGCGCTGCACTTCGCGGCGCAGGCGGTGATGAGCGGCAGCATGGACGTCGTCATCGCGGCCGGTGTGGAGAGCATGACGCGCGTGCCCATGTTCAGCACCAGCGAGATGCCGCGCCAGGCCGGCATGGGCTACTACATGAGCCCGGCGATGCAGAAGCGCTACCCACGCATCGAGTTCAGCCAGTTCATCGGCGCCGAGATGATGGCGAAGAAGTACGCGCTCTCGAAGGAGCAGCTCGACGCCTATGCCTTGCAGAGCCACCTGCGCGCCGCCGCCGCCACGAAGGAAGGCCGCTTCGCCAAGGAGATCTTGCCGGTGGCCGTGCGCAGCGCCGATGGCGCAGCGGAAGGCGAAGGCCAGCCGCACGCCGTCGACGAGGGCATCCGCTTCAACGCCACACTCGATGCCATCGCCGGCGTCAAGCTCATCCAGGAAGGTGGCCGCTGCACGGCCGCCACGGCCAGCCAGATCGCCGACGGCGCCACCGGCGTGATGGTGGTCAACGAGCGTGGCCTCAAGGCCCTGGGCGTGAAGCCGCTCGCGCGCATCCACCACATGACCATGATCGGCCACGACCCGGTCATCATGCTCGAGGCGCCCATCCCCGCCACGCAGCGCGCGCTGAAGAAGGCCGGCCTCACGGTCGACGACATCGACCTCTTCGAAGTCAACGAGGCCTTCGCACCCGTCCCGCTCGCCTGGCTGCAGGTGACCGGCGCCGATCCGGCGCGGCTGAACGTCAACGGCGGCGCCATCGCGCTGGGCCACCCGCTCGGCGCCTCGGGCACCAAGCTGATGACCACGCTGGTCCATGCGCTGCACGACCGCGGCGGGCGCTACGGCCTGCAGACCATGTGCGAAGGCGGCGGAATGGCCAACGTGACCATCGTCGAGAAACTCTAAGCATCCCCCAAGCCGCTTCGCCGCTCCCCCTTCTGCTTCGCGAAGGGGGCGCACCCGGCGGCCTGGCAGAGCCAGTTCCGCGGGTGCCCTGACGCGGCAGCCCGCCACGCCTCAGGCATTGGCGTCCGAGAGAACGGGACAGAAGGAGACCACCCATGCCCCTGTACGGCCTCATGCAGGACCGTCCGCTGCTCATCTCGTCGCTCATCGAGCATGCAGCGCGCTTCCATCCCGACGTCGACATCGTCTCGCGCCTGCCCGAGGGCGGCACCTACCGCACGACCTGGGCCGGCATCCGGCGCGACGCCTGCCGCGTCGCCCATGCCCTGAAGCAGCTCGGCGTGGGCCAGGGCGATCGCGTCGGCACGCTGGCCTGGAACAGTTATCGCCACCTGTCGATGTACTTCGGCGTGTCGGGCGCGGGCTCGGTGCTGCACACCGTCAACCCGCGGCTCTTTCCCGAGCAGATCGAGTACATCGTGAACCACGCCGAAGACCAGGTGCTCTTCTTCGACGTGACCTTCGCGCCGCTGGTCGAGAAGCTGGCGCCAAAGCTCAAGACGGTGCGCGCCTACGTCGCGATGACCTCGCGCGAGCACATGCCGCGCATCGACGTGCCGCAGCTTCTGTGCTGGGACGAACTGCTCGACGCGCAGCCCGACGCGTTCGTCTGGCCCGAGTTCGACGAGCGGCTCGCGTCGTCGCTGTGCTACACCTCCGGCACCACGGGCAACCCCAAGGGCGTGCTGTATTCGCACCGCTCCACGGTGCTGCACAGCCTCATGGAGCTGGCTCCCGACACCTTCGGCCTGAACTCGTCCGAGACGGTCATGCTCATCGTGCCGATGTTCCATGCCAACGCCTGGGGCACGCCCTATGCTGCGGCGATGGTGGGCACGCGGCTCGTGCTGCCGGGGCCGCACCTGGACGGCCAAAGCGTCTACGAGCTCATGGCGCAGGAAAGGGTCACCTTCTCGCAGGGCGTGCCCACGGTGTGGCTCATGCTCTTCCAGCACATCGATGCGCATCCCGAGCTCGAGCCGAAGGCGCTCGGGCTCAAGCGGGTGGGCATCGGCGGCGCAGCGGTGTCGCGCGCGATGCTCGAGCGCTTCGAGCGGCAGTTCGGGGTCGAGGTGACCCAGGGCTGGGGCATGACCGAGACCAGCCCCATCGGCGTCATCAGCAAGCTGCTGCCGCGCCATGAGGGCCTGGACGGCGAAGCGCTCACCCAGGTCAAGCTCAAGCAGGGCCGGGGCGTCTGGGGTGTGGACCTGAAACTGGTCGACGATGCGGGCGAGGTGCAGCCCTGGGACGGCGTGTCGCGCGGCCACCTGCGCGTGCGCGGCCCGTGGATCGCGTCCGGGTATTTCAAGGGCGAGGGCGGCTCGCCGATCGACGAGGAAGGCTTCTTCAGCACGGGCGACGTGGCCACCATCGACGCCGACGGCTACCTGCAGCTCGTCGATCGCGCCAAGGACGTCATCAAGTCGGGCGGCGAGTGGATTTCGTCCATCGACGTCGAGAACGCCGCCATGGGCCACCCCGGCGTGGCGGAGGCCGCCATCATCGGCGTGGCGCATCCGAAGTGGCAGGAGCGGCCGCTGCTCATCGTCGTGGCACGCGAGGGGCAGGCGGTGGACAAGGCCTCGGTGCTGGACTTCCTCTCCACACGCATCGCGAAATGGTGGCTGCCCGACGACGTGGTCTTCGTGAAGGAGCTGCCGCACACCGCCACCGGCAAGCTGCTGAAGACCAAGCTGCGCGAGCAGTACCGCGACCACGTGTTGCCGGGCGCCTGAGACCACGAGGAACACGGCATGGCAGGCCCGCTCGAAGGCGTCCGCGTGGTGGAGTTCGCCGGGCTCGGCCCCGGCCCCTTCTGCGCCATGGTGCTGGCCGACCTCGGCGCCGAGGCGCTGCGCATCGCGCGGCCCGGCGCGCCGGTCGAGCCGCGCGACATCACCACGCGCAGCCGGGCCCAGGTCGGCATCGACCTGCGCACGCCTGAAGGCGCTGCCGCGGCGATGGCGCTGGTGGCGCGCGCCGACCTGCTCATCGAGGGCTTCCGCCCCGGCGTGATGGAGCGCCTGGGCCTCGGGCCCGATGCCTGCCTGGCCCGCAACCCGCGGCTGGTCTACGGTCGCATGACCGGCTGGGGGCAGCACGGCCCGCTGGCCCAGGCCGCGGGCCACGACATCAACTACATCGCCATCAGTGGCGCGCTGCACGCCATCGGCCGCGCCGGCGAGGCGCCGGTGCCGCCGCTCAACTACGTGGGCGACTTCGGCGGCGGCGGCATGTTGCTGGCCGTGGGCCTGCTGGCCGCGCTGCACGCGGCGCAGCGCAGCGGCCGCGGACAGGTGGTGGATGCGGCCATGACCGATGGCAGCGCGCTTCTGTCGGCCTTCATGTACGGCTTCAAGGCACAGGGGCAATGGAGCAACCTGCGCGGCGAGAACCTGCTGGACGGCGGTGCCCACTTCTACGACACGTACGCCTGCGCCGACGGCAAGTACGTCGCCATCGGCGCCATCGAGCCGCAGTTCTACGCCGAACTGCGCCAGCGCTGCGGCATCGAGGACCCGCTCTTCGACGGGCAGATGGACCCGGCACGCTGGCCGCTGCTCAAGCTGCGGCTGGCCGACATCTTCCGCACGCGCACGCGCGACGAGTGGTGTGCGTTGCTGGAAGGCAGCGATGCCTGCTTTGCGCCCGTGCTCGACTGGGACGAAGCACCGGCCCATGCGCACAACCGCGCACGGCGCACCTTCGTCGAAGCCGGCGGCGTGATGCAGCCGGCGCCGGCGCCGCGCTTCTCGCAGACCGTGCCGGCAGAGCCGGTGCCGCCGCGCGCCTTGGCGCTGGACGAGGCGCTCGCCGCCTGGGGCGCCCAGCCCTGACATTCACGAGGACCTTCATGCCATTGCAGTTCAAGCGTTCCTGGGCCAACGAGGAACTCGACAGCCTGCGCGACACCGCGGCGCGCTTCATCGACGCCGAGATGGCGCCGCAGGACGAAGAGGCGCGGCGCCGCGGCCACGTGGGCCATGCGATCTGGCGCCGTGCCGGTGAACTGGGCCTGCTGTGCACCGACATCCCCGAGGCCTACGGCGGCGGCGGGGGCGACTTCCGCCACGAGGCCGTCATCCACGAGGAGATGGCGCGCCGCGGGCTCACCGGCATGAGCAACTCGGTGCATTCGATCGTGGCGCATTACTTCCTCAACCACGGCACCGAGGCACAGAAGCAGAAGTACCTGCCGGCCATGGCACGGGGCGAGCTCGTCGGAGCGATCGCGATGACCGAGCCCGGCGCGGGTTCGGACCTGCAGGGCATCCGTACGCGCGCCGTCCGCGATCGCGATGCCTACGTGGTCGACGGCAGCAAGACCTTCATCACCAACGGCTACCTCGCGGGCGTGATCCTGGTGGTGTGCAAGACCGACCCGGCGCAGGGCGCGCGCGGAACGTCGATTCTTATTGTGGAGACGGAGGGCCGCGCGGGCTTCAAGGTGGGCCGCGTGCTCGACAAGATGGGCATGAAGGCGCAGGACACTTCGGAACTGTTCTTCGACGCGGTGCGCGTCCCGCAAGACAGCCTGCTCGGCGGCCAGGAGGGCCAGGGCTTCTTCCAGCTCATGAGCGACCTGCCCTACGAGCGGCTCATCATCGGTCTCAGTGCGCTGGCCTGCATGGAGGGCGCCTACGAGGCCACGCTGGCCTATGTGCGCGAGCGCCAGGCTTTCGGCAAGCCGATCGCCGAGATGCAGAACACCCGCTTCAAGCTGGCCGAGGTGGCGACACAGATCATGGTGGGGCGGGCTTTCATCGACCGTTGCGTGGAGCAGCTGGTGGCCGGCACGCTGGACACCGCCACGGCGTCGATGGCCAAGCTGTGGGGCTCGGAGGCGCAAGGCCGCGTGCTCGACGAGCTGGTCCAGCTGCATGGTGGCTACGGCTTCATGAACGAGTACATGGTCACGCGCATGTACGCCGATGCCCGGGTGCAACGCATCTACGGCGGCACCAGCGAGATCATGAAGGAAGTGATCTCGCGGGCGCTCTAGGGCGGTCGGGCGGAGCTCAGTGCCAGAACTTCCACCAGGCCCGCGCCGTCGCCCGCGCGGGCCGCAGCGCGCCGAAGCCGCTGGCGTAGATCGCGTCGCGGCGGCCCAGTTCCTTGTCGAGTTCGCGCGCGGCGCGCAGGGCGTGCCGATCGCCATGCAATGCCTCGCGCCGCCTTTCCCATGCCATCCGAGCCAGCGCACTGTCGCTCAGCGCGTCGACGTCCTTGCCCTTTGTCATGTCCACTGCCTTTCGAAGGGTGCAGTGTGCTACGAAATGCTTCGTTTCAACGGGTCGACGCCGTTCAAACGGGCCTTTGCTTCATCAGGGAGGTGGAGAACACGCCACACCTGTCAACAAGACCGCACCCGCCGCTGTCATTCCAGCTTGGCAACGGCGCGCGGAGAGGCATGATGACGTCGACGCGGGCTTTCCGCCTGCGTGAGCGTTCCCTCCGGCCGCCTTCTGCCCTCGATGGACCCAATCCTTCGCACCTGGACCTTCTGGATCCGCGCCGGTCTGCGCGAGGAGTGCCGCGCGCACCTCGAAGCGACGAAACTGCCGCAGCTGGCCGCCCAGCCGGGCAACCTGCGGGCGAGCGCGTTGTTCCGCGACATCGGCGACGGCACCACCGAAGTGGTGGTGATGTCCATCTGGGACTCGATGGCCAGCATCGAGACCTTCACCGGCAGCCAATCCGCGGCGCCGACGATCGACCCGGCCGACCGCCCCAAGCTGTTCGACCACGAGCCGCAGGTGAGGCATTACTTCCTTCGCGACCTGGACGATGCGCCGCCATGGCTGTCGCGTGAACTCGATCTCTGAGCCGGTTCAGAGCGCGCCGCAGAGCGCCACCGCGTAGGCGGCGTCGCCCGAGTTGTCGAAGCCGGCCTGCGCCGGCAGCCGCAACTCCGCCGCACCGACGCCGGGCGCGCGTTCGGGGGTGGCGCAGAAGCGGCGGTAGACCCCCGACCCGCCGGCGTCGATCGGCTCCTGGGCGCTTCGGGGACGCACCACGATGCCCTCGATGCGCGTGCGGTCGTGGCGTACCAGCGCCTGGCGATCCCCTTCGACGATGCACAGCGTGCCTTGCTCCGTCTCGAGCACTTCTCGGAAACGCTCCCACACCGCAGCGACCGAGGGCTGGATGCCTTCCAGTTCGCATCCGCACGCCTGCGCGAAGCCTTCCAGTTCGGCATGCAGCGTGGCCGAGATGCACGACACCAGCTGCTCGCCGTCGGGCGAGGGGTCGGCGAAGCAGAAGGACGCGGCTTCCGCCTGGCGGCCATAGAGCTGCTCGTAGCGCGCGCGCGCGTAGGCATCGCGGGTGTGCGGGTCGACCCACTCGGGCGACCAGGGCAGCACGAAGTACTGGGCTTCGGTCGGGCCGACGATCCAGACCAGGCTGCGGCGTTCCGGCCCCTCCTCGATCCAGTCGCGAAGCGCCTGCATCGCCGCCGGCCGCTCGCCCGGAAAGCACTGGAAGCTGGCCTTGCGCGTGACCCGCGGGCGCCCCCAGCTGCGGCGGATCTCGCAGGCGAGCAGGGCTCCGGGCGCCAGGTGGACGCGGAGTTCGGCACTGTTCAGGAGCATGGACATTCCCATGCGGGGATTGGATCGAAATTCCGCGCGGCTGGAAGCTCCCAGAATTGATAGGTTCCCGCCATCGGCGCCCGAGGCAAGCTCCGGGTTGCCGGCCGGAGGGGCCGAGGCTCAGTTGAGCAGGCCCGACATCAGGGCCTGGACCACGGCCGCGGTCTTGTTGGCGGCCTTCATCTTGTGCACCACGTTCTTGATGTGAAAGTTCACCGTAGGCACCGAAATGCCCAGGATGTCGCCGATGTCCGGTGCCGTCTTGCCATCGGCCGTCCACTTGAGCACCTCCAGTTCGCGGGGCGTGAGCGGCGTTTCGGGCTGGACCGCATAGCGCGGCTTCATGAGCCGCGAGAGCGACAGGTGGGCGGCCTGCACGAGCCAGCGCATGGCGCTCTCCTTGTCGAGCAGTTCGCGCGCGGTCAGCGGCTCATGCGAGCGCGACAGCGTGAGCATGCCGCCCACGCCGAAACCATCGAGGCTGGACTGCGCCCATCCCACGCGCAATCCATGGTCCCTGGCCTCGTCCCACATCTGCCGCGCGGACGCGAACATGGTGTCGGTCCAGACGAGCGGGCTCTGGCTCTGCCGGCCATGCCGCACGCTCGGATCGATGTGCAGATAGCCCGCCTCGAGGTAGCGCGCCTGCCACGAGCTCGGGTAGTCGTTGAGGGTGATCACCTTCGGGTTGGACACCGGTACGGCCAGTCGCAGGCCGTAGGCGCAATGCTCGAAGCCCAGCCGCTGCGTTTCGGCGCGCAGGGCGTCGAACACCGCCTGCTCGCTGGTGGCGCGATCCAGCATGGTGAGCAGGTGGTCAGTGGACGGCGGCACGTGGCACCCACTCGCAAGAAAACATGGCCGAGGCCTGAAGGCTGGGCATGAATCGATCCGGATGGTTCGCCGCAGAAGCAGCGACTGTTGCCCCCTGAAACCTCAATTTACATGAAACGGCGCGGATGTTCTGTCGGAGATGGGAGCACGCCGACGACGTTGCGTTCCGCCGCGCCGATGTGCTTTTTGGCGCGCTTGCGTCGACTGATGCCTCCGGCTGGGGTTGATCTGCGCTTCCATGCCCCCCAAGCTGGGCGGTGGAGGTGCCCCGTGTCCGCACCCTCTGTCCAAGGAGTTTTCCATGCCAGTTTTCTCGTCCGACGGCTACCTGCACCTGCCTCGCCGGAGGCTCGAGCGCATGCCTCTGCAGCACCTCCTGTCGGGGATGGACGACGAGCCCACCCCCGCGGACCCGCATTGCGGCGCGGCCACCACGCTGTCGGGCTACACCGAGTGGGTCAGCCCGGTCGAACCGGCGCTGAGCATCGGATGGGACTGGGCGTGGCAGGCCACGCCGGCGGGCGGCGGGATCGTGCGCCAGGGCCTGCCGCGCACCAACCTGCTCCTCGTGTCGGACACCCAGGAGCCGTTGCCCCTGGAGGAGAGCCTCGAGATGCTGGCTCGCTTCATCGATGCCATCGACTGGCAACGGCCCGCCTGGCAGGCCGCCTGCAACGCGTCCGTGGCGGCATGACCTACAAGAACTGATAGTTCCGCTGCGCTCGGCCGGGCGCTGAAATGTCCCGATACAACCTCGGGATTAATCAGATGGACGTACTCTCCGGCCGCCCCCATGAACTCGGTGCCCAACTGCTCCAGAGCGTCGAGCAGTACCGCTACAAGGTCTTCGTCGAGATGCTGGGCTGGGAGCTCGACACGCCCCCGGGGCGCGAGCGCGACCAGTTCGACCATGCCGGCACGCTGTACCTCGCAGCCCGGGATGCGAAGCAGGAGATCGTCGGCACCGCACGCCTGCTGCCCACCACCAGCCCGTACCTCCTGAGCGAGGTCTTCCCTCAGCTGCTAGGGGGCGCGACGCCGCCGCGCGATCCGCTGGTGTGGGAGCTGTCGCGTTTTGCCGCCGTCGACTTCACGGCCACGGGCCAGGGCGCGATGGGGCAGTTCTCCTCCCCCGTGGCGGTGGGGCTGCTCGAGGAGGCCATCACGGTGGCCCGCGCCCACGGTGTGCAGCGCATGATCACCGTCTCGCCACTGGGCATCGAACGCCTGCTGCGGCGCGAGGGCTTCAGGGCCCACCGCGCCGCGCCGCCGGTGATCGTCGACGGGCACCCGCTCTTCGCGTGCTGGATCGAGGTGACGGACCGCACCCCGCCGCCGCCGCGCCGGCCGGCCGTCCACTGATTCGAGGCCGGCGCGCGCCGCGCGCGTTCACTTGGCCAGGTGCTTGCCCAGCAGGCCGGCCAGCTCGAACATGGTCGCGCTGGGCTTGCCGAACACGGCCTGCAGCTTGGCGTCGGCGCGGATGCTGCGCTTGTCCGCCGGGTCCTGCAGGCCCTGGGCCTTGATGTAGTCCCACAGCTTCTTGGTCGCCTCGGTGCGCAGCACCGGCTCGGTGCCGATCACGGCCGCGAGTTCGGCGCTGGGCGTGAGGCCCGTGCCGGCCGCGGCCTTGCGGGGCGCCTTGGGGGCCGCCGCTTTCTTGGCGGCCGGTGCGCTCTTGGCCGCCGGCGCCTTCCTGGCTGCCGCGGTCTTCTTCGCCGGCGCCGCCTTGGCCGCGAAGGTCTTGCGCGGGGGGAACTTGCTGGTACGCGGCTCGAACTCGAAGGTCACCTTGCCTTCCTCGGCATTCCACACCAGGAAGGCCTTGAAGGTGCGGCGCGTGCGCATGCTGACGAACTTGTCGAGCAGGTCGGTCTTGCCCTCTGCCAGCAGCTTGCGCACCTGCTCGGGCTCCACCGGCTGCTGCAGGATCACCTTGCCGGTCTTGAAGTCGCAGCTGGGCACGGCCTGCTGCGGCGTCGGCACCGAGTGCTCGCAGATGTAGTTGGCGCCGAACTCGAACACGCGGCCCTTGCACTTGGGGCAGGGCCCGAGGCTTTCCTGGCCGCTGAAGTCGACGATCTCGCCGGTCTCGGCCGGGTCCTTGCCGTCGTCGCCGAAGTCGAACTCCAGCTTCCAGTTCTGGTCTTCGTCGCTGAAGGCCAGGCGGATCTCGGCCACGAAGGGCCAACCGGCCTTGGAGCGGAAGCCTTCCAGCGGCCCGATGTGCTTGTCGCGCACGAGCTGTTCGGCTTCGGCGATCTCGAAGGTGCGGCCCGCCGGCGACTTGGTGAAGGAGAAGCCGCAGGCGTCGGTGCCGCTGCCGCTCTTGCCGGTGCAGGCATAGCGCCGGTAGTTCTCGCGCACGATGCCGCCGCAGTTGGGGCAGGGGGCCTCGAGCGTCGCGTAATCGCCCGGCACCGTGTCGCGGTCGTACTCCTTGGCCTTCTTGACGATGTGCTCGGTCATGGCCGCGATCTCGCGCATGAAGGCGTCGCGGCTGAGCTGGCCCTTCTCCATCTGGGCGAGCTTGTATTCCCACTCGCCCGTCAGCTCGGCCTTGGACAGTTCCTCCACGCCCAGGCCGCGCAGCAGCGTCATCAGCTGGAAGGCCTTGGCGGTGGGGATCAGCTCGCGGCCTTCGCGCAGCATGTACTTCTCGTTGAGCAACCCTTCGATGATCGCCGCGCGCGTCGCCGGCGTGCCCAGGCCCTTCTCCTGCATGGCTTCGCGCAGTTCGTCGTCGTCGATGGTCTTGCCGGCACCTTCCATGGCGCCCAGCAGCGTCGCTTCGGAATAGCGGGCCGGCGGGCGCGTCTTCAGGCCCTTGGGTTCCACCGAATCGACCTTCACCCGCTCGCCCGGCTTCACGGGCACCAGGTTCTTGCCGTCCTTCTCGTCGTCCTCGCTCACGGCTTCCTTGCCGTAGATGGCCATCCAGCCCGGCTTGACCAGCACCTTGCCATCGGAGCGGAAGGCATACTTCTTCGCATCGCGTTCCACGGTGCTGATGCGCGTCGTGACCTGGAATTCGGCGCTGGGGAAGAACACCGACAGGAAGCGCCGCACCACGAAGTCGTACAGGCGCTGTTCCGCATCCGACAGGCCGCTGGGCGCCTGGAGGGTGGGGATGATGGCGAAGTGGTCCGACACCTTCGCGTTGTCGAAGATGCGCTTGCTCGGCTTGACGTAGTTGCCGTCGATGGCCTGCTGCGCGAAGGGCGCCAGATGCTTCATGCCGCTCGTGGCCAGCATGCCCATCGTCTGCTTGACCACGGGCAGGTAGTCCTCGGGCAGCGCGCGCGAGTCGGTCCGGGGGTAGGTCAGCGCCTTGTGGCGTTCGTACAGCGACTGCGCCAGTGCCAGCGTGGTCTTGGCCGAGAAGCCGAAGCGGCTGTTGGCCTCCCGTTGCAGGGAGGTGAGGTCGAACAGCAGCGGCGACGCCTGGGTCGTCGGCTTGCTTTCCTCCGTCACCGTCGCGGGCTGGCCGCGGGCGGCGTCGGCAATCGCACGCGCCTCGGCTTCGCTCCACACGCGGTCGGCGCGCTGCTCGGGGTCGGGCTCGCCGTTGGGCAGCAGCGGCGCGCTGGCCTTCTTCCAGGCCGGATCGAAGTACTTGCCCGGGTACTGGCCGGCCTCGGCGCCGAAGATGCCGTGGATCTCCCAGTAGTCGCGGCTCACGAACTTGCGGATCTGTTCTTCGCGTTCCACCACCACCGACAGCGTGGGGGTCTGCACCCGACCCACCGTGGTCAGAAAGAAGCCGCCGTCGCGCGAGTTGAAGGCCGTCATGGCCCGCGTGCCGTTGATGCCGACCAGCCAGTCGGCCTCGGAGCGCGATCGCGCGGCGTCGGCCAGGCCCTGCATCTGCTGCTCCGTGCGCAGCGACTCGAAGCCGTCGCGGATCGCCTGCGGCGTCATCGACTGCAGCCACAGCCGCTTGACCGGCTTGCCCAACGGCTTGGCGCCGCCGGCGTACTGCTCGATCAGGCGGAAGATCAGCTCGCCCTCGCGGCCCGCGTCGCAGGCATTGACCAATTGCGTCACGTCCTTGCGCTTGGCCTGCTTGACGACGGCATTCAGGCGCGTCTTGGTCTTGTCCACCGGCTTGAGGTCGAAGTGCGGCGGGATCACCGGCAGGTGCGCGAAGCTCCACTTGCCGCGCTTGACGTCGTACTGCTCAGGGGCCTGGATCTCCACCAGGTGGCCCACGGCGCTGGTCACCACGTACTGCTCGTTCTCGAAATGCTCGTCGTGCTTGTCGAACTTGCCGGCCACCGGCGTGAGCGCGCGCACGATGTCCTGGGCCACCGAGGGCTTCTCCGCAATCACCAAAGTCTTCGTCATCTGGGGTCTCTCAAGGGTTCGCCCCGGCCTGAGGGGGCCGGCCCCTCATGGGGGCGGGCGTCGCCGGCAGGGCTCCGGGGTGCTCTCTATACTCTGCGCCTCTCGCGCGTGCACACGCACGTACGTACGTGTGTACACGCGCGCATGTGTGCATATTCAAACTATCAGAACTCGGCGATGCCTTCCAAATCCCCTTCCTCGCCATCGACTTCGCCGCCCGCGGGCGGACGCCGCATCCAGACGCGGCGCTCGGGGGTCCACGGCAACGGGGTGTTCGCCGTGCAGGACATCCCCCGGGGCGAGCGGCTCATCGAATACAAGGGCGAGGTGATCGACTGGGAGGAGGCGCTGCGCCGCCACCCGCACGACCCGGCGCAGCCCAACCACACCTTCTACTTCCACATCGATGACGAGCGCGTGATCGACGGCGGCGTGAAGGGCAACGCCGCGCGCTGGATCAACCACTCCTGCGACCCCAACTGCGAGGCCGACGAAGAGGGCGGCCGCATCTTCATCAAGGCGCTGCGCGACATCGCGGCCGGCGAAGAGCTGAACTACGACTACGGCCTCGTCATCGACGAGCCCTACACGCCGCAGCTGCTGGCGGATTTCCCGTGCTGGTGCGGCTCGGCGAATTGCCGCGGCACGCTGCTCTCGCCCAAGGACGACGACGTGCCGGGCAAGAAGAAGAAAAAGAAAAACAAGAGCAAGGTCAAGGACGCGAAGGCCGGCAAGAAGGGCAAGGACAAGAAGAAGAAAAAGAAGGGCGGGAAAGGCAAGGGCGGCTGATTGAGCACCTGGACGCCTGCCCTGGTCGATGCACTGCGGCGCGCGCTCGCCGTGCACGAGCCCGCGATCGCCGTCGAAGCCGTCGACGCCATCGATTCGACCAACACCGAGCTCATGCGTCGTGCCCGCGCAGGCGACGCCCGGCCCGTGCTGCTCGTGACTGAACGCCAGACCGCGGGGCGCGGCCGCCTGGGACGCGACTGGCAGAGCGCCCAGGCCGCGACCGATCCGGCCGCGTCGTTGACCTTCTCGCTGGCGTTGCCCCTGGCGCCGCGGGACTGGTCGGGCCTGTCGCTGGCCGTGGGCGTGAGTGTGGCCGAATCGCTCGACCCCGAAGGCACGGCCGGCGTGAAGCTCAAGTGGCCCAACGACCTGTGGGTGCAGGATCGCAAGCTCGCCGGCATCCTGATAGAGACCGCTTCGCTGCCGGGCGCCGCCGCCAACACCCGCCAGGTGGTGATCGGCATCGGCCTGAATGTCGGCGCGCGCGAGGGCGATGCCATGCGAACGCCGCCGGCCTGGTTGCGGCAGTGGCAGCCCGACGCGACGCCGCCGCTGGCCTTGGCGGTGCTGGCGCCGCCGCTGCTGGCCGAGGTGCTGCGCTTCCCGGCGCAGGGCTTCGCGCCGGTGCTGCCGCGCTTCGCCGCGCGCGATGCATTGCTCGGGCGGGAGGTGGTGCTCAGCGATGGTCAAGCCGGTTTGTGCGAGGGTGTCGGCCCGGGCGGCGAGTTGCATGTGCGCACGCCGGCCGGGCTGCAAGCGATTCATAGCTCGGAGGTCAGCGTCAGGCCCCGCGACATGACGCTGCCCTGAAGCGCCCGCTGCACAATCCCCGCCATGGTCCTGCGCCTGCTGCTCGCCGCCCTCGTCGTCGCCAACATCGGCTATTGGCTGTGGTCGCGCGGCGCGTCGACCGAATCGGCCGACCGCGAGCCGCAGCGGCTCACTCAGCAGATCCGGCCGGAGTTGCTGGAGCTGCGGCGCACGCCGTCCGCGGCGGCATCGCCGGCCCCTGCCGCCGGGTCCGCGACGCCAGCCCCCGCCCCGTCTGCCCCGACGCCCTGAGCCGCCGGCTCAGTCCGGCGCGGTGTCGAAGCGCACCGTGACCCGCGTGCCCGGCGGGTGCTGCCCGGGGTGCGCATCCTCCAGCTCGACCCGCGCGCGGTGCTGGCCCGCGATCTCGCGCACGATCGGCAGGCCCAGGCCGGAGCCGTCGGCCTCGTTGCCCAGCACGCGGTAGAAGGGCTCGAAGACCAGTTCGCGGTCGGCCTCGGCGATGCCCGGGCCCGAATCCTCCACCTGCAGCAGCAGCACGTGGCCGAAGGGGTCGGCGAGCACGTGGGCGGTGATCACGCCAGGCTTGTCGGGCGACGAAGGCGTGTAGTTGATCGCGTTGTCCAGCAAATTGCGGATCAGCTCGCGCAGCAGCGTGGCGTTGCCCTGCAGCTCCACGCCGCGGGCGCCGGGCTGTGCGCCGTCGTAGCCCAGGTCGAGAGACCGTTCCATCGCCCGAGGCAGCATTTCGCGCACCACCTCGATGGTCAGCCGCGCGAGGTCGCAGGGCTGGCGCGTGAGCGTGCCGACGCCGCCCTCGGCCCGCGCCAGGGCCAGCAGCTGGTTGACGGTGTGCGTGGCACGGATGCTCGCGCGCCCGATCTGCTTGAGCGATTTCTTGAGTTCCTCGGCATCGGCGTTGTCGCGTTGCGCCAGGTCGGCCTGCATGCGCAGGCCGGCCAGCGGGGTCTTGAGCTGGTGGGCGGCGTCGGCCAGGAAGCGCTTCTGCGTGGCCATCGAGTCGTTCAACTTGCCCAGCAACTCGTTGACCGAGGACACCAGCGGCACGACCTCCAGCGGGACCGCGGATTCGTCCAGCGGTCGCAGGTCGTCAGGCCGGCGTTCGCGGATGCGCGCCTCCACCGCCGACAGCGGCTTGATGCCGCGCACCAGCGCCAGCCAGATCAGCAGCACCGCCAGCGGCAGGATGGCGAACTGCGGCAGCAGCACGCCCTTGATGATCTCGGTGGCCAGCACGGACTGCTTTTCCCGCGTCTCGGCCACCTGCACCAGCACCAGCCCGCGCGGGCGCGGTGCCGCGCCTGCGAGGTCGGCCAGCGCGCCGGTGGCGTCGCCGTCGACCTGCTGCAGGGCGAAGGCGGCTCCTGCACCCGCGCCGGCGGCAGGCGCGCGTGCCGCTTCGGAGGCGTGGTCGCCCAGCTCGAGCCACAGGTAGGCCACGCGCACCGGCTGGCCGCGCATGTGGGCATCGCGCAGGTAGGCGACGCCGGGCACGGGCCGTTCTTCCGTGCTGGGCGCGGGCAGGTCGCTGTCGCCCGCGATGGCGTCGCCGGCGCTGTCGAGGATCTGGAAGTAGACGTGGTCGGCGTCGTCGCCGCGCAGCAGCTCGCGCAGCGCCACCGGCGGCACGAACGGCGTGCCGGGTGGCTCGCGCTGCAGCAGGCGGGCCAGCGTGCGCACGTTGTGCTCCAGCGCGCGGTCATAGGGCGAGTTGGCGATGCCCTGGGCCACCAGCCAGGTCACGCCGATGCTCACCGGCACCAGCAGCAGCAGCGGCGTGAGCATCCAGTCCAGGATTTCCCCGAACAGCGAACGCTGGGCGCGCTGGAAGATTTTCATGGGTCAAATCGGGCTGAAGGGCAGGTGGCGCGGGCGCGAGCAGCTATCAAATTCGTAGCGACTGGGGCAACGAACACGGACCGCCATACGCGAAGGACGCAAAAGTTACGCGAAGGTCGCGAAAGGACATCCAACAATTTTCTTTTTTGCGTCCTTCGCGTGACCTTCGCGCCTTTCGCGTACGGCGGTCCGCCTTGCGTCGCTCACCCCGGAATTTTTTCCAGGCAGTACCCCAGCCCCCGCACGGTGGCGATGCGGATCGGCCCCTTCTCGATCTTCTTGCGCAGGCGGTGGATGTAGACCTCGATCGCGTTGAGGCTGACTTCCTCGCCCCATTCGCACAGGCGTTCGACCAGCTGGTCCTTGCTCACCAGGCGGCCGGCGCGCTGCAGCAGCACCTCCAGCAGGCCCAGCTCGCGCGCCGACAGTTCGACCATCTTGCCGTCGATGGTGGCGACACGCCCGGCCTGGTCGTACAGCAGCGGGCCGTGCTTGATGGCATTGCTGGTGGCGCCCATGCCGCGACGGGTGAGGGCGCGCACGCGCGCCTCCAGCTCCTGCAGCGAGAAGGGCTTGGCCATGTAGTCGTCGGCGCCGTGGTCCAAGCCCTTGACGCGCTCTTCCACCGAGTCGGCCGCCGTCAGCACCAGCACCGGCATCTGCGAGCCGCGTGCGCGCAGGCGCTTGAGGATCTCCAGCCCGTGCATCTGGGGCAGCCCGAGGTCGAGGATCAGCAGGTCGAACTCGGAATTCGTCATCAGCGCCGCATCGGCCTGCGAGCCGTTGGCCACGTGGTCCACCGCGGCCCCCGAGGTGCGCAGGCTGCGCAGCAGCGCGTCGGCCAGGACCTGGTCGTCTTCGGCAATGAGGATGCGCATGGGGTGTCTCCGAGGGGTGCGGGATTCTAGGAAGGCGTGGAACGCGGACTTCCGAACGCAGAGGGCGCAAAGATGACGCAGAGAACGCAGAAAAGCCAGAAGAAATCTTTGGAAGTTTCCTCTGCGGCCTCTGCGAATCCTTTGCGTCCTCTGCGTTCGGCTGTCCGATCCCGCCCTCAAGACCCCGCGTACGCCTCCAGCCCCAGCGCCACCACGGTCGCCACCTCCTCGCCCACGCTGGCGCGGAATTCGGCCTCGGCCTGCGCGACCGAGCGGCGGAAGGCGTCCAGCCAGGCCAGCCCATCGGCCGTGAAGACGACGCGGCGGGCGCGGGCATCGTGCGGGTCGGCCTCGCGCGTGACCAGGCCCCAGGCGGCGCATTGGTCGACCAGGGCGGCCATCGCCTGCTTGCTCATGCCCGCGCTCTCGGCCAGGTCGGTCAGGCGCGAGCCGGCGCGCGCCAGGTGGCGCGTGATGTGGATGTGCGCCGCCGTCACCTGCTGGCGGGCCGCCAGGTTCGACAGCGCCAGCGGGACCTCGACGTCGTGCGCCATGAGTTCGAACACGCGGGCGTCGAAACGGCGCATCGCATGGCCCAGCAGGCGGCCCAGGTGGGTCTGGCGCCAGGCGTCGTCGGGGGGAGGCGTCATGCCGTATTTTAGTCAGGCAAACTGACTAAAAATACGCTTCCAAGAAAAGTATGAGCCGCTACATTACTGGTCATACATCCAGCCTGTCGTTAATCGCAGCTGGATTCGATCAAGCCCAACCCGTTGTTTTTCAAGGAGTTTCGAGATGGACGCAGTCGTCAAGGGAGCAAAGGTCGCCGGTGGCAACACGGGCGCCGACAGCGAAAAGGCCAAGGCGCTGCAAGCCGCGCTGGCCCAGATCGAGAAGCAGTTCGGCAAGGGCACGATCATGCGCCTGGGCGAGGGCGAGGCCATCGCGGACATCCAGGTCGTCTCCACCGGCTCGCTGGGCCTGGACGTGGCGCTGGGCGTCGGCGGCCTGCCTCGCGGCCGCGTGGTCGAGATCTACGGTCCGGAATCGTCCGGCAAGACCACGCTCACGCTGCAAGTGATCGCCAACATGCAGAAGCAGGGCGGCACCTGCGCCTTCGTCGACGCCGAGCACGCGCTGGACACCCAGTACGCCCAGAAGCTCGGCGTGAACCTGCAGGAACTGCTCATCAGCCAGCCCGACACCGGCGAGCAGGCGCTGGAAATCGTGGACAGCCTGGTGCGCTCCGGTGCCGTCGACCTGATCGTCGTCGACTCGGTGGCTGCGCTCACGCCCAAGGCAGAAATCGAGGGCGAGATGGGCGATTCGCTGCCCGGCCTGCAGGCCCGCCTCATGAGCCAGGCGCTGCGCAAGCTCACCGCCACGATCAAGAAGACCAACTGCATGGTCATCTTCATCAACCAGATCCGCATGAAGATCGGCGTGATGTTCGGCTCGCCCGAAACCACCACCGGCGGCAACGCGCTGAAGTTCTACGCCTCGGTGCGCCTGGACATCCGCCGCATCGGCACCATCAAGAAGGGCGACGAGGCGATCGGCAACGAGACCAAGGTCAAGGTGGTCAAGAACAAGGTCTCGCCGCCGTTCAAGACGGCCGAGTTCGACATCCTCTTCGGCGAGGGCATCAGCCGCGAGGGCGAGATCATCGACATGGGCGTCAATGCCCGCATCGTCGAGAAGTCCGGCGCCTGGTACGCCTACGGCGGCGAGAAGATCGGCCAGGGCCGCGACAACGCCCGCGAGTTCCTGCGTGAGAACCCCGACCTGGCCGTGGAGATCGAGAACAAGGTGCGGGAGTCCCTGGGCATCTCGCTGCTGCCCACGGGGGCGGCAGGCGAGGCCGACTGACAAAGCGGGGTCGGACAGCCGAACGCAGAGGGCGCGGAGGATCCGCAGAGGGCGCAGAAAAGAGAGGCCAAAAACTGGTTTTCTCTTTCGCGTCCTTCGCGTCGGCAGTTCCATGATTCCAAGCCGAATTGCCTTCCAGCGCCCATCCTGCGGGCACGAGCAGCTATCGAATTCATAGCAAATGGCCTTTTCCGCTCCTTCGCTCAAGGGCCGCGCGCTGCGCCTGCTGAGCCAGCGCGAGCATTCGCGTGCCGAGCTGGAGCGCAAGCTCGCCCGTCACGAAGAGGAGCCCGGCAGCCTGGCGCGGGCGCTGGACGAACTGGCCGCCAAGGACTTCATCAGCGAAGCGCGGGTCGTGCAGTCGGTGCTGCACCAGCGCGCCCCGCGGTTGGGTGCCGCCCGGCTGCGGCAGGAACTGCAGGCCAAGGGCATCGCGCCCGACGCCGTGGCCCAGGCGGTGTCCGGCCTGCAGGCCACCGAGCTGGAGCGGGCCCGCGCGCTGTGGCAGCGCCGCTTCGACGCGCCGCCGTCGGACGCGAAGGAGCGCGCCCGCCAGGCTCGCTTCCTCCTGGCGCGCGGCTTTGCGGGCGCCACGGTGGCGAAAGTCCTGCGTACCGGAGGTGACGATGACTGAGGTTCTTCCCACCATGACGCGCGTGATCACCGAGCGCGTGGCCTGCGACTGGCGGCGTGCCTGGGCGCTGGCCGCCGACCCGCTGCGGATGCCCGAATGGGCCAGTGGCCTGTCCAGCGGTCACTTCACGCGCGAGGGTGCGCACTGGCGCTTCGAGACCGCAGAGGGCAGCCGCGCCCGCGTGCGCTTCGCGCCTGCCAACGACTTCGGGGTTCTCGACCACTGGGTGACGCCCGAGGCGCCCGAGGGCGCGGCCGAGATCTACCTGCCCTTTCGCGTCATCGGCCTGGGCGAGGACGTGTGCGAATTCCAGTTCACGCTGCTGCGCCAGCCGTCCATGGACGACGCGGCCTTCGAGCGCGATGCGCGCTGGATCGCACGCGACCTGCGCACGCTGCGCGACCTGCTCGAGGCGGCGCCGCCCGTACGCCCCGTCGGCCGTGGTTAGGCCCGCTGGGGCCGAGGCTGCTCGCTCAGCAAGAGGCCGACCAGCGCTTCGATCACCCGCAGCTGCTCGGGGCTGAGCCGAGCCAGGTCCGCGGCCAGCTTGGCCGCGAGCTCCGGCACATAGGGCGCCGGTGACGACTCCGACACGCCGAGCGGTCGGCGTGCCGCCGCGGGCGACGGCTCGTCGCCAAAGCGCAGCCACTGCGGCGGCACTTCCAGCCAGCGGGCCAGTTCCTGCAGCCGGCCCTGCGCCGGGATCGCCTCGCCCTGCAGCCACTTCCGGGTCGCATGGGCGGTGACCGGGTGGCTGCTGCTGCGACGATTGAATTCGCGCGCCAGGCCGGTCGCGCCGATTGCCTTCCAGCCCGCGCGGTCGAGCGAAAGGCGCAGCCTCTGGCTGAATGCGTCGCGATCCTGGGTGAAACTCATCGCGGGGATGGTTCCGATCCGGCCACTGAAAGTCAGTCGGTGAAAATTGACTTTGGGTCATGGGCGAAACACAATTTCCGTGCTTCGCATCGTTTTCGCAGAAGAACAGGCAGGGAGAAATGAAGTCATTCAGGGGCCGCAACGGCCCGTGCATGCGGCTGCGCCCTTGGCGGCCAGCCGCTGACAGGCCAGCGCGGCCGCCACTCGATCACCGTCAGCACCCCGGGCCATGCGCCCGGTGCAGCAGCAGCCCTTGGCCATGGACCTCCGCGACTTCCTGCTGATCGGTTGGGCGCAGGGTCTCTATGGCGCATTGCGCAGCCAGGGCATCGGCGGCTGTCTGCTCGCCGCGGCGGCCGGCTGGCAACTGGCCTGCTGGGGACTTCGCCTGACCGGGCCCTCGCGTGCGGGCCGGGTGCATCTGGCCGATGCGCTGCAGACCCGCTGGGGAAATGCCGTTGCCGAGCGCCTGCACACCGCGCGCTCCGGCCGCTGGGTGGGAGGGTTGCTGCAGGCGGGCGGCGCGCTGCTGATGGCGGCCGCATTGGTGGCGCTGGCGCGCGCCGTGGTGAATGGCTGAGCGTCCGGCTCTCACGCTGGCTTGGGTGGCAAAAAGCCCTGTAGTGCCCGCGGGTTGGGCGCTGACAGCTATCGAAACGATAGCGTCAGAGGCCCAGCATCAGCGACAGGTTCTGCACCGCGGCGCCGCTGGCGCCCTTGCCCAGGTTGTCCAGCCGTGCGATGGCGACGGCGTGGCGGTGGTCCTCGTTCGGGAAGACGCGGATTTCCAGCACGTTCGTGTCGTTGAGCGCCAGCGCGTCGAGCTTGCCGTCCTCGGTCGGCGGCAGCACCTTGACGAACTGCTCGGGCGTGTTGCTCTTCGCGTAATGCGAGGCGTACGCGGCCTGCAGGTCGCCTGCCTTGGGCTTGCCCGGCAGCTGGTCGAGGTGCAGCGGCAATTGCACCAGCATGCCCTGTTTGAAGTTGCCCACCGAAGGGATGAAGACGGGCCGCGCCGTGAGGCCGGTGTACTTCATGATCTCGGGGATGTGCTTGTGCTTCAGGCCCAGTGCATAGGTCTCGAACAGCGGGGCGGTGCCGGCCTCGTAGGCCTCGATCATGGTGCGGCCGCCGCCGGAGTAGCCGCTCACCGAAGGCAGCGCGATCGGGAAATCGGCCGGCAGCAGCCCGGCATCGACCAGCGGCCGCACCAGCGCGATGGCGCCGGTGGCGTAGCAGCCGGGATTGGCGACGCGCTCGGCCTTCGCCACCGCGTCGGCCTGGCCCGGCGCCAGTTCGGGAAAGCCGTAGACCCAGTCGGGCGCCACGCGGTGCGCGGTCGAGGCGTCGACGATGCGGGGCTTGCGGCTGCCCAGGCCGTCGATCAGGGCGACCGACTCGCGCGCCGCGTCGTCGTGCAGGCAGAGGATTACCAGATCGACCCCGGCCATCAGATCACGCTTGGCGGAGGTGTCCTTGCGCAGTTCCGGTGCGATGCTGACCAGTTCGACCTGGGGCATGCGGGCGAGTCGCTCGCGGATCTGCAGGCCGGTGGTGCCGGCTTCGCCGTCGATGAAGATCCTGGGCATGCGATGCCTCCTCTGACTCGAGCTGCGGGGAGCGCTTCCGCTCACGCGGAAACTACGTATTGACCACATGAGCGGTCCGGCCGTGTGGTGCAACGCACCATGATACAGTCGACGGCTGCTCCGCCGCCCCCGCCTGCCCAGCCAGCCGGTGCGCGTGGCCCGCGGACAACAGCACCATCCAACTCCGTTCCGAGAGACTCCTCATGAAGATTCACGAGTACCAGGGCAAGGAAATTCTTGCCAAGTTCGGCGTGCCTGTGCCCCGCGGCATCCCGGCGTTCACGGTCCAAGAGGCGGTCGAGGCCGCGCAGAAGCTCGGCGGCCCGGTGTGGGTGGTCAAGGCCCAGATCCACGCGGGCGGCCGCGGCAAGGGCGGCGGCGTGAAGGTCGCGAAGACCATCGACGACGTGAAGAAGCTGGCCGGGGAGATCCTGGGCATGCAGCTCAAGACGCACCAGACCGGCCCCGAAGGCCAGAAGGTCCGCCGCCTCTATATCGAGGACGGCGCCGACATCAAGAACGAACTCTACGTGTCGCTGGTCACCGACCGTGCCACGCAGAAGGTCGCCTTCATCGCGTCGAGCGAAGGCGGCATGGACATCGAGGAAGTGGCGCATTCCACGCCCGAGAAGATCGTCACCGAGTACATCGACCCGCTGACCGGCATCACCCCCGAGCAGAGCAAGAAGATCGCCGCGGCCATCGGCCTGACGGGCGGCTCGGTCGAACAGGCCGTCGACCTGTTCGCCAAGCTCTACCAGTGCTACATGGACACCGACGCGTCGCTGGTGGAAATCAACCCGCTGAACTGCGACTCCAAGGGCAACCTGGTCGCGCTGGACGCCAAGTTCAACTTCGACTCCAATGCCCTCTTCCGCCACCCCGAGATCGTCGCGCTGCGCGACCTGGACGAGGAAGACCCGGCCGAGATCGAGGCCAGCAAGTTCGACCTCGCCTACATCAGCCTGGACGGCAACATCGGCTGCCTGGTGAACGGTGCCGGCCTGGCCATGGCCACCATGGACACCATCAAGCTCTTCGGCGCCGAGCCGGCGAACTTCCTCGACGTGGGCGGCGGCGCCACCCCCGAGAAGGTGACCGAGGCCTTCAAGATCATGCTCAAGAACCCCAAGGTCAAGGCCATCCTGGTCAACATCTTCGGCGGCATCATGAAGTGCGACACCATCGCCACCGGCGTGATCACCGCCTGCAAGGCCGTGAACCTGCAGGTGCCGCTGGTCGTGCGCATGAAGGGCACGAACGAGGAGCTGGGCAAGAAGATGCTGGCCGAATCGGGCCTTCCCATCATCAGCGCCGACACGATGGCCGAAGCGGCCCAAAAAGTGGTTGCAGCCGTCAAGTAAGGAACATTCGCCATGTCGATCTACATCAACAAGGACACCAAGGTCATCACCCAGGGCATCACGGGCAAGACCGGGCAGTTCCACACCGAGAAGTGCCAGGAATACGCGAACGGCAAGAACTGCTTCGTGGCCGGCGTGAATCCGAAGAAGGCCGGCGAGTCGATCTTCAACATCCCGATCTACGCCTCGGTGAAGGAAGCCGCCACGCAGACCGGCGCCACCGTGTCGGTGATCTACGTGCCGCCGGCCGGCGCGGCCGCAGCAATCTGGGAAGCCGTCGAGGCCGACCTGGACCTGGCGATCTGCATCACCGAGGGCATTCCGGTCAAGGACATGCTCGAAGTGCGCAACAAGATGAAGGCCAAGGAAGCCAAGGGCGGCAAGAAGACGCTGCTGCTGGGCCCCAACTGCCCTGGCCTGATCACGCCCGACGAGATCAAGATCGGCATCATGCCCGGGCACATCCACAAGAAGGGCCGCGTCGGCGTGGTCAGCCGCTCCGGCACGCTGACCTATGAAGCCGTGGCGCAGCTCACCGAACTGGGCATCGGCCAGTCGAGCGCCGTGGGCATCGGCGGCGACCCGATCAACGGGCTCAAGCACATCGACGTGATGAAGGCCTTCAACGACGACCCCGACACGGATGCCGTGATCATGATCGGCGAGATCGGCGGCCCCGACGAGGCCGAAGCCGCCCGCTGGTGCAAGGACCACATGAAGAAGCCGATCGTCGGCTTCATCGCTGGCGTCACCGCGCCTCCCGGCAAGCGCATGGGTCATGCCGGCGCGCTGATCTCGGGCGGTGCCGACACGGCCGATGCCAAGCTCGCCATCATGGAAGAGTGCGGCTTCACTATCACCCGCAACCCCTCCGAGATGGGCAAGCTGCTCAAGGGCCTGCTCTGATCCTGCCGCCTGGGCAGATCGCTTTCGCGCCACACAAACGAGAGGGCGCTCGCAATTCAGGTTGCGAGCGCCCTTTCCACACATAACATCGTGGAGACGTCATCAATGGAAATCCTGCAAAGCGCTGACTTCTGGATCGGTCTGGTCAAGATCATCTGGATCAACATCATCCTCTCGGGCGACAACGCGGTCGTGATCGCGCTGGCCGCCCGTTCGCTGCCGCCCGCACAGCAGAAGAAGGCGATCCTCTTCGGCTCCGGCGCCGCGGTCGTGCTGCGCATCGTGCTGACGGTAGTTGCAGCCAAGCTGCTCGCACTGCCCTACCTGCAGATCATCGGCGGCCTGCTGCTGCTGTGGATCGGCGTGCAGCTGCTGGGCGACGAGGACGAGGATGAAGGCGAGGGCAAGGAGTACGGCAGCATGATGGCGGCCGTGCGCACCATCCTCATCGCCGACCTGGTCATGAGCCTGGACAACGTGATCGCCGTGGCGGCGGCCGCCCAGGGCAGCATGGTCCTGCTGGTGCTGGGCCTGGCCATCAGCATCCCGCTCGTGATCTTCGGCAGCACGCTGATGATCAAGCTGATGGAGCGCTTCCCGATCATCGTCATGCTGGGCGCCGCCCTCATCGGCTGGGTGGGTGGCGAAACCATCGCCAGCGACGTGTCGCTGCGCGGCGTCATGGCCGCCAACCCGTGGCTGCTGCATGCCGCCGCCGCTGCGGGGGCCGTGCTGGTGATCGCCGTCGGCAAGTGGCTGAGCCGGCGCGGCGCTGCGGCCGCAACCTGAAAACCGAAACCGAGTCCATGCCCAACGCTGCACCTGTTCCCGCTACGACGTCGGTGCTGCCGCTGCCTTGGGAATTCGCCGCGCTCACCGATGCGGGCAAGGTCCGAGGCAACAATGAGGACGCGATCGCATTCGATCCCAGCCTCGGCGTCGCCGTGCTGGCTGACGGAATGGGAGGCTACAACGGAGGCGAAGTGGCCAGCGGCATGGCGATCGCGCTCGTGCAGGCCAGCTTCGGTCGGTGGTTGGCGCACGCGGGGCCTGCCGCACCGTCTCGCGCCATGCGGCGCGCCATGCAGAGCAGCACGGACGAGGCCAATCGTGCCATCTTCGAAGCCAGTGCGGCCAACGACCAGTTGCGCGGCATGGGCACCACGTTGGTCGTCGCGGCCTTCGGAGGTCCGCGGGTGCTGGTCGGGCACATCGGCGATTCGCGCTGCTATCGACTCCGCCGAGGCACCCAGTTCGAGTTGCTGACCCGTGACCATTCCTTGCTGCAGGAGCAACTCGACGCCGGTGCCATCACGCCGGAAGAGGCTGCCGTATCTCCTCATCGCAACCTCGTCACTCGCGCGTTGGGCATCGAGCGGCAGGTGGAGCTCGAGGTCAACGAGCATGTGGCGGAACCTGGGGATCTTTTCCTGCTGTGCTCGGACGGTCTCAGCGAAATGGTGAGCGACGCGCAGATTTTCACACTTTTGTTACAAGATAACAGTCTTCCAGAAAAAGCAACACTTTTGGTTGCAGCTGCGAACGAGAATGGAGGCCGGGACAACATTTCGGTGGTGCTGGCGCTGGCCGGACCGGCCTCCGCTTCCTATTGACAGACCGGGAAGGCCGTTTCCCCAGGTCCTGCTGACAAACCCACATCACGCGTTCTTCAGGAGAGTCGGCCATGCCGAAGTTGGTGGTTGCTATCGATGGAGTCGTCCTCAAGGAGGTGTCGCTTGCCAAGGAGCGCACCACGCTGGGCCGCCGCCCCTACAACGACATCGTGATCGACAATCTTGCCGTGAGCGGCGAGCATGCCGTGCTGCACATGATCGGCTCCGATGTCTACCTTGAAGACCTCAACAGCACCAACGGCACCTACGTCAACGCCCGTGCCATCCGCAAGCAGGCGCTCGAGCACAACGACGTCATCGAAGTCGGCAAGTACAAGATCCGCTACCTGGCAGTCAACGGCCCGGCCGTCGACATGCCTGCGCCTCGGCCGGCGGCTGCGGGCCTCGCGCCCGCGTCCGCTCCGGTTCCCCTGTCGGCCGGGGTCACGGCACCCGTTCCTCTGGGCGGAGGCGCATCGGCCGTCATCCGCGTGCTCAGCGGGAGCGGCGCGGGCCGCGAGGTGTCGCTGCAGAAAGTGGTCACCACCATCGGGAAACCCGGCGTGGCCGTGGCGGCCGTCACCCGTCGCCTGCAGGGCTACGTGGTGGCACCGATCGACGGGGGGACCACGCTCAACGGCGAGCCTCTGGGGGCCGAGGCGGTCGCGCTGCAGGACGGCGATGTGCTCGAGCTTGGCGGCACGCGCATGCAGTTCGTCAACGGCTGACCGGCCCTTGCTGCAGTGCAGCGGCTGATACGGCCGCTGCGGCGGCACTGGCTGCGTGTCGCCGTCACGCTGCTGCCCGTGTTGCTGGCGCTGGGGCATGCGGCTGGCATCTGGCGCATTCCTTTCCTCGACCGTTTCGACGCGCTGATCTACGACGCCCGGCTGCGCGCAACGATGCCGGGCACGCTCGACCCTCGCATCGTCATCGTCGACATCGATGACACCAGCTTGCAGGAAGTCGGCCAATGGCCCTGGAGCCGCGATCGGCTGGCGCGGCTGACCAGCGAGCTCCTCGGACGCCAGCAGGCCTCGGTCCTCGGCTTCGACGTGATGTTTGCCGAAGCCGACCGTCACTCGGGCCAGACGGCGCTGGCTGACGAGCGCCCGAGCAACGGCTCGGGACACGGCGTGGCGATGCGGTCGCTGGCCGCCGCGCCGGACCATGACGCAGCGTTTGCCCACTCCCTTGCAGGCCAGAACGTGGTGCTGGGGTTCTATTTCACGCAAAGCCCCCAGCCACGCGCCAAAGGCGGGTTGCCACCACCCGTTCTACCGCCCGATGCCATGCCGAACACGCGCGACTACGCCACGGCTTGGAACAGCTACGGCGCCAGCATCCCGGTCTTGGCCGCCGTGGCGCCTGCGGGATTTCTCAATGTGCTCATTGACCCCCGTGCCGATGGCGTGGTCCGCGCGGTGCCGCTCATCGCGCGCTACGAGCCGGTCCAGGGCGCCGACCGGTCCTTGGCCGGCTATTACGAATCCTTGAGCTTGGCCGTCTATCGGCGGGCCACGGGCGCCTCGGCGCCCTATCCACGCCTTGCTCGCGAAGTGGGCGGCGCGGCCCCGATCCTGGAGGCGCTGGTGATGGGCCAGCCCGGTGGACCGCTGGCCGTGCCGGTCGATCAGCAGGCCAGCGCGCTCGTGCCCTACCGCGGGCCGGGCGGGGCACAGGGCGGATCTTTCCGCTACATCTCGGCCATCGACGTGCTGGATGGTCGACTGGCAGCGGGCGAATTGAGCGGGAAGATCGTACTCGTCGGCGCGAGCGCGCCGGGCCTGCAGGACCTGCGCGCCACCCCGGTGAGTGCCGCCTATCCTGGCGTCGAGGTCCACGCGAGCGTGATCTCGAGCCTGCTCGACCGCCGCTTCCTGGCCGTGCCGGACTACGCTGCAGGCTACGACTTCGCCATGATCCTGTTGCTTGGCGGCATCCTGGCGATCGGCCTTTCGCTGCTCGGCCCGGTGCGTGCCGTGCTCCTGGCTCTGGCTTGCATGCTGGCGCCGCTGGGCATCAACCACCTGCTCTTCCATCGCAGCGGCCTGGTGATGCCGCAGGCGGCGAGCGTGTTGATGGTGGCGGCGGCCTTTGCGCTCAACATGGGCTGGGGCTATTTCGTCGAGGCGCGCACGCGCCGCGGACTGGCCAAGCTCTTCGGTACCTACGTGCCCCCACAACTGGTGAGCGAGATGGTGCTCGACCCGAACCGCTACAGCATGCGGGCCGAAAGCAAGGAATTGACCGTCATGTTCTGCGACATGCGTGGTTTCACCCGCCTGTCGGAGCAGATGGCGCCCGAGGACCTGCAGACCTTTCTCAACGAGGTGTTCAGCCGCCTGACGGACATCATCAGTGCGCATCGCGGGACCGTCGACAAGTACATGGGCGATTGCGTCATGGCCTTCTGGGGCGCACCGGTGGACACGCCCGAGCATGCCAGCCTGGCCGTGCGGGCCGCGATGGAGATGAGCGCGGCAGTGGACGACATCAACGCCACCCACCGGCTTCGCGGCCTGCCGCCCCTCAGTGTCGGCATCGGCCTGAATACCGGCGCCATGAGCGTGGGCGACATGGGCTCCACGCACCGCCGCAGCTATACCGTCATCGGCGACGCCGTCAACCTTGCCGCGCGGCTGGAAGGTCTGGGCGAGCACTATGGCATCGACATCGTGGCCAGCGAAGCCACCCGCCTGCAGTGCGACGCCCACCTGTGGCAGGAGGTGGACCGCGTCCGGGTCAAGGGCAAGCTGCAGGAAGTCACCGTCTTCACCCCCTGTGGCTTGCGCGCAAACGCCACGCCGCAGCAGCTCGAAGAGCTATCACAATGGCAGGCCGTGCTGGAGGCCTACCGCGCCCGCCGTTGGCATGCCACGGAACTGCTTCTCGATGCGTTGCGCTGCGGGCATGAGAAAAAAGTCCTTTACCGGGTTTACGCCCAGCGCTTAGCCTCCATCCGCATGCAGCCCCCCGACACCGATTGGGACGGTGCCATTCAATTCGAGCGCAAGTGATTGCTTTCTGGAAGGATTGATCCGATGCAGGTGCGTGTGCTGGGTTGTTCGGGCGCCATCGCCAGGGACTGCCGCACCACGTCTTTCCTGGTCGACGACGACCTGCTGGTCGACGCCGGGACGGGCGTCGGCGACCTGACGCTGGACGAGATGGCAGCCATCGACGACGTCGTGCTTACCCATTCGCACCTCGACCATGTCGCTGCGCTTCCCCTCATGATCGACGCCGTGGCCAGCCAGCGCGGCGCACCGCTGCGGGTGCATGCGCTGCGGGCCACCATCGAGGCGCTGCGGGCCCATGTCTTCAACAACGTCATCTGGCCCGACTTCGCGAACATCCCCAGCCAGGATGCGCCCTTCGTCAGCTTCCACGACTTTGCCGTGGGCGAGACGCTGCGCATAGGCACTCGTGCTCCCAAGGTCGTCGAGGTGCTCCCGGCCGTCCACACCGTGCCGGCGTGCGGCTTCGCCATCCGGCCGGAGACCGGGGGCCCGCACTGGGTCTTCAGCGGCGACACGGAACGCAACAAGCCGTTTTGGGAGCGCGTCAACGCGCTGGACGTGGCTGCCCTGGTCATCGAAACGGCGTTCAGCGACCAAGAGGCCGCTTTGGCGCGCAGGAGCCTGCATCTTTCACCTGCGACGCTGGCGCATGAACTCGAGCAGTTGGCGCACGGCGACCCGTTCCCCATCTACATCACGCACACCAAGCCTGCGGAAACGGCCGAGATCATGAGCCAGATCGACGCGTTGGCGGCCACGGGGCGCTGCGGGGGGCAGGCCGCGTTGTCGACTCGGCATGACATCCGCTGGCTGGCCGTCGGCGCCGTCTTGGCAATCTGACGGACGCACCCGGGGCCATCGGCCCGAAGGGTGGTTGACCCACCCATGGCCGCGACGTCTGCACTTTCGAACACTCGTCCTTCGCCAACTCCCCTTGGCGGCAGCCAGCATTGACGAAAAGGCCGACCGGCGGCCCGAACACTGCGACAAGCGGCGCGTACACGGTAGTTAACATGGGTAACCTATTGTTAACTTTGACCGTCCCTCCCTCGCAGTTTGCGGAACCGACATGCCTGTGCAACGCACCCCGCGCCCATCGAATGGTTTCACCTTGATCGAGGTGATGATCACCGTTGCGATCATCGCCATCCTGGCGGCCATCGCCATTCCGCAATACACCGACTACGTCCGGCGCGGCTATGTCTCGGAGGCCCTCGGCACGATGGCTGGGATGCGCCCTCGGATGGAACAGTTCTTCCAGGACAACCGGACGTATGCAGGTGCGTGCGCTACAGGCACCGTTGCCCCCCTTCCGGCCAGCACCAAAGGCTTTGATTTTTCCTGCACGGACCTGAGCGCTACGGGGTACACCATCACGGCCACCGGCAAGGCGATGACCGTGGATTTCGTCTATACGCTCGACCAGAACAACACACGCAAGACGACGTCGCTCGGCGCCGGTTGGACCGGATTTCCCTCGAACTGCTGGATCACCAGCAAGGGCGGCACATGCTGAACCTGCACGATCGCGGCTTCTCGCTGATCGAGTTGCTCGTGACGATGGTCGTCTTCGCCATCCTGGCAGCGATGGCCGCGCCTTCGCTGATGCAGTACTCCGAGAACATGAAGACGCTCGCGCAGGCGGAGTCGTTCTACTCATCAGTGCAGCAGGCTCGTGCCGAGGCGATCCGCCGCAACGTCCCGGTCGAACTGGTGTTGACCGATCAGCCGCCGGTGCCGACGAGCGTCGACACCAACGGCCTGACCGCCAACGGGCCGAACTGGATCGTGCGGCAATTGAGCGATTCACCGCCTTCCACTGCCCACACGTTCATCGAGGGCAAGTCCGGGGCGGAGGGAAGCGGTCGGGCGGTCGGGAACAGCTCCGTCGTCATCAGCGCCGGGGCCACCTCGATCCGGTTCAACGCGAGTGGCGCGTTGGTGGGTGGCAGAGTCGACGTCGACTTCACACAGTCGGGCGCCTCGTGCGCGCCCGCTGGCCCGGCGCGGTGCCTGCGTGTGGTTGCGATGCCGGGCGGCCAGGTGAGCTTGTGCGACCCCGCTGCCAATGGCTCTGGAGATTCACGCACATGCCCGGTCTGATTCACATCCGCGGTCGGGCACGTTGCGGCGCTGCCCACCAGCGCGGCATGTTCCTCATCGAGGCCGTGGTCGCCTTGCTGCTCTTCATGCTGGGCGTTCTGGGCATGGTGGGGCTGAGTGCGCAGGCGGTGTCGACGCAATCCGATGCCGAGTACCGGACGTTGGCTGCGCAGTGGGCGAGCCAACTGGCTCAACAGGCTTGGGTGAACGTCGACCGGGTGTCTGGCGCGGACCGGGCCACCCGCGCGGCGAATGTCGCAAACTCGTTGAATACCTTTCAGCACAAGCCCGATGGAGACGATTGCGGAGCCTTCGGCGGTGCCACTTCCACGAATTCGGTGGTCACCAACTGGATAGCGGCTGTTCAGGATGCGCAGCACGGCGGGTTGCCCGGCACGGGCAACATGCAACAGGTGCGCGTGGACACGACCGCCGACGGTCACAACAAGATGACGATCACCGTCTGCTGGAAAGCGCCTGCCGACCAGGCGGTGCGTCGCCATGTCTTCGCCACGCTCATCAACTGATATGCGCGCGAAGCCCATCTTCCCCCGTACTGCTGCCGTCGTTCGCGCTCGGCGCCAGCGAGGCCTCTCCCTGCTCGAACTCATGGTCGGGCTGGTGGTCGGCCTGATCTGCGTCCTCATCATTGTCCAGGTACTCACGCTCTGGGAGGCCCGCAAGCGGACCGTGGCTGCGGGCAACGATGCGCAGGTGAGCGGGACCCTCGGCGCCTTCGCACTGGACCGCGACATCCGCCTGGGCGGGTTCGGCTTCGGCATGGCCGACGCGACGACCATGGGATGCACGGTCAAGGCGCAAAGGGATGGCGTCTCGCCGCCGATCGGCAGCTTCATGCTCGCTCCTGTCCAGATCGTCAAGACCGACGGCGAACCCGATGCGATCTGGGTGCTGTATGGAAACTCATCGTATTTTGTCTCGAGCCAACCGATCCTTTCCTCGACCAGCGAATCCAAGGAACTTAAGTCGCGCGAAGGCTTTCGCGTCGGCGATGCCGCCATCGTCGCCAACAGTGCGGCGCCTTCCAACTGCCAGCTCATCGAGATTACCGGCCTCTCGTTGACCAACGCCAACAGCATCGAGCACGTGGCGGGTGCGACGTACACCACGGCCGGCGGCCAGAACAAGACGGCCACGATGAACATCGCCGGGGGCACCGGCACGGACATCACCACCGGCCGCATCTTCAACCTGGGCCCGGCTCCGACGCAGACCGTGTGGGCCGTGAACAAGACCCGGCACACCCTGACCCGCTACAACCGCCTGGCACAGGACAGCACGGCCGCGGAGGACGTGGTGAGCGATGTGGTCACACTCCAGGCGCAATACGGCTACGACACCTCCGGAGATGGCCAACTGGGCACGACCGAGTGGTACGACACCCTTCCGGTGGGTGCCGACTGGACGCGCGTGCTGGCAGTACGGGTCGGGCTGCTGATGCGCAGCCGTCAATTCGAGCGCCCGAACATGGAGACCGGCACGCCGAAGGCCGTCACGACGGCCGCGCCCCGCTGGGCCTCCGGCACCAAGGCGTTCCCGATGGCCAACGTCGACACCTCCTCGGACGCCGGCGACTCGGCGGTCGCCCTGAACGGGCCGCAGGCCGCCAACAACTGGCGCAACTACCGCTACCGCGTCTACGACATGGTCGTGCCGCTGAGAAACATGATCTGGGGAACATCGCCATGAAGCCGCAGCACCGCACTTCGAAGCCTCGGCTTGGCAGGGCACGCTCCCAACGCGGCATTGTCCTCATCGTGGCGCTGGTCGTCCTGGCTGTGATGACGGTCGCGGGTCTGTTGATCTTCCGCGCAGGCGGTACAGGCGTGGAGATTGCCGGCAACGTCGGCTTCAAGCAGAACGCCACTTCGCTCGGTGACCTCGGCACCGAAGCCGGCTTCGCTTGGGTGTACGCCCAGAGGTCGGCGCC
This sequence comes from Comamonadaceae bacterium ALPHA2B, assembly GCA_005503065.1. Taxonomy (GTDB): domain Bacteria; phylum Pseudomonadota; class Gammaproteobacteria; order Burkholderiales; family Burkholderiaceae_C; genus Xenophilus. The sequence goes on along the minus strand of SCOE01000010.1, from coordinate 46,037 downwards.
GAATGTGCTGAATGCCGACAACGCTGCCGCCGCGTATTTCGCGACCTGGGACGAGACCTTCAATCCCATCACCTTCGACTGGACCAAGGCGAAGGAGGCCGCGGCCGATGATGGCACGGGCAATCGCGTGCGTTATGTGATCCACCGGCTCTGCGCGTCGGCCGGCCCGCCCACCGACCCGGGTCAGCGTTGCGCGATTCCGCAGGCGGCAGGCGCCAGCCTGGGGACGGGCGGTGGCGGCGGTGGCGGCGGTGGCTTCTCATCACTCGTGGGCCAACCCTACTACCGGATCACGGCGCGCGTGGATGGGGTGCGCGGCACGGTGAGCTACACACAAATGATCATGCTTTGAGGGGGCAGAAGATGAAACGACTCGATGGACGAATCCTGTCGGCGATCCTCGGCGCCTTGCTGCTGTCTGGCGCCGCTGTGCTCCCGAATGCCGCGCGCGCCGCAGTCACCGAACTCTCGAACGTACCGGTTGCGGGCACCGGTCAGGCGGTGCCGAAGCCCAACGTGATGCTGCTTATGGACACGTCGCGGTCCATGGCCTTCACCCACATGCCTGACGAATTGGAGTTTCCAGGCGGTAGCGCGGCCTATGAAATGCCGATCGGCTATCGCAGCGCGCAGTGCAACGCGCTGTACTACAACCCGGCCAAGGTCTACGAGATCCCGCGCGATGCTGCCGGCAACCTGCAGCAGACCATGGCGAGCGTGAATTTCAGCTCGGCGCGCTACGACTTCTACTCTTCGAGCGACGTTACGACCGTGGACCTGTCTACGGCCTTCCGCGCCTACGACCGGAACACCCGGCAGATCTCGATTGCCAACACAGCAGAGGACAGGGCCCAGCCCGCGTACTACTACGTCTATCAAGGCACGGCAGCCTTGGCTTACAACACCGCGCCATGCACGGACATGGAAAGCAACCTCTTCGCAACGCGGGATCTGACCCAATCATCGGTCAGCGCGTCGACAACGGGAGGCCAATGGGTCCGCAAGCTGGTCACGAGCAGTTCCGGAACCGGCGCCGCCGGCCCGGATGAGCGGCGCAACTTTGCCATTTGGTACACCTACTACCGAACCCGGATGGCGATGGTCAAGAGCAGCATCAGCCTGGCTTTCAACCCCATCACCGAGACATTCCGAGTCGGCCTGATCAGCATGAATCCGCTGAACGCGACTGGCTCGGCCAGCAATGCCACGAGCGGCGTCAATTCCGCCCGCTACCTGGCGATTGCCGATTTCGATCAAACACAGAAGAACGCCTGGTACGCCAAGCTTTTCAGTCAGACGCCCGATGGCTCTTCCCCGGCGCGCGAAGGCCTGGCTCGCGTAGGCCGACACTTTGCAGGTCGAATGGACGGCATTAATACGGGCATGACGCCGGATCCCAATCCGGAAAACTACAGCTGCCGCCAGAACTTCACCATCATGACAACGGATGGTTACTGGAACACGGCACAGGAAACCGTGGGCCCGGTCCAGCTCGACGGCAGCACCCGTGTCGGAAATCAAGACGGCCTTCTCACGCCGAAGACCTCTCTGGACCGCACCGATCCCCGTCTGTACAGCCATCGGCCCATGTGGGACGGCACGACCTCGGGCAGTCGTACCGACAGCAGCACGTCGACGATGAACCGCTACGCCACGTGCGATACGGGCGAGTTCTACAGGACCACCTCGGTGGTGTTCCAGTCCACGTCTCAGCCCACGCGGCGCACGCAATCGCTGACTCGGACGACCGAACAAGTGTCGGCGTCGACGTCGCAGACCAGCCGGTCGACGACGCAGGACAGGAAGACCACGCAGACCGAGTTGCGCGCGGCCACGCAGACGCTTGCCAGCACCCAGCAGCAGACCTTGTCCACCCGGCAGGAGCTCATCACGCGCGAGTGGTGGGGCAGCGGCTCGCGCAGGGTCTACGCCAGCACCACGCAGAACCTGCAGACGACGACTTACATGGAGAAGACCGTCTACCAGCTGCAGACGCGTACGCGCACGCAGACGATGCGGCAAACGCGTGTCTCCCAGACCACGGAACAAACCACCAAGTCGACCTCCCAGCTCACGCAGTCCACCAGCCAGCTGCGTCGCACTGACACGCTCACCACACGCTCAACAAACCAGCCGCTGGTGACGCGCACCTACCAGATGCAGTCCACGCGTCGCGAGTTCGAGCGGACTTCGCAACTGCTGGCCTACGACGGTGCCACGGAGCGGTCCACGCCGGTTGCGTCGTGCACCAACACCGCGACCATCACCTGCATGACACTGACCACCGGCCCGACGCCGGTCGCTTCCTGCACACCGCAGACGGCTTCGGCCAGCAACAACTACCTCACCCGCACCTGCGACACACCGGTGACCACCGGCCCCACCGCAGTCGCGTCGTGCTCTGCGCAAAGCCCGAGCAGCAACAACAACTACACGACCACGACCTGCGCGACGGTGACCAACGGGCCCACGCCCGCTGCGAGCTGCACCCCCGCGGGACCGAGCGCGAGCAACGGCTACGCCACGGTGACCTGCAGCGCCAATACGTCAGGCCCCACCGCGGTCACGTCCTGCACCCCGGGAACGAACGCCAGTTACGTCACCACGACGTGCAACACAAGCACCAGTACCAACCCGGTCGCCTCGTGTACGCCCGGCACCAACTCCTCCACCCAGGTCGTCACGACCTGCAACACGGCAACCACCGGCCCGACCGGCGTGAACTCCTGTTCCGCGCAGGGAGCAAGCTCGAGCAATAACTACACCGCGACCACTTGCAACACGGTCAACAACACGAGTTTCGTGCCTGCTGCCAACTGCACCGCAGCCTCGGCAAGCTCGGGCAACAACTACACCACCACGACCTGCAGCAAGGCAACCCTGAGCGGACCGACCAGGGTCGCCTCGTGCACTGCCGGAACGGGAAGTTCGCCAAACTACATCGCCACGATCTGCACGACAGAAGTGATCATGAACACGACCAACGTCGCCAGCTGCACGGCGTCGGCTGCGAGTTCGTCCAACGACTTCATCACCACCACTTGCGGTGGCGCAAACTTCGGGAATTGGTCCAATGTGTCGAGCTGCACGGCGCAGGCCCCGACGTCCAGCAACAACTTCCTCGAGCGCCAATGTCAGGAAGTGGTGACCTCGGGCCCGTCGCCCGTGCAGCCGAACCAGTGCACCGCCGGCACGACCAACGGCGTTCGTACCGCGTGCCAGCAGCGGACCTTCACAGACGTCCCGGTGGCCTCCTGCGTCCCCAACACCGCAGGCCCGAGCTACGTCACTTGCCGCCAGGTCACGACGGGTCCCACGCTTGTCGCGTCCTGCACGCCCGGTGGCGATGCGTCGACCAACTATGTGTTCACCACATGCTCGACCACCGATTCGCCTGAAACCAACGTCGGATCGTGCACGCCGCAAAACGCCGGGCCCGGCAACGGCAACGTGGGCACCTACTGCAACTTCCATTCCGAGACGGTGCCCACCCCTCCGGGGTCCTGCACACCCCAAACCGGCAACGGCAGCAACAACTACGTCACCATCAAGTGTCCGGCCGCCGTGACGACCGGCCCGACGGGGGTGCCTCTGGGGAGCTGCTCGCCCGTTGCCGCTTCGTCGGCAAACGCCTGGACGGCCACGACCTGCGCCATGAACGGCCCCACGACGCCGGCGCCGGTGGCGACCTGCACCTCGGGCACCAGCGCCAACTTCACGGTCACCACCTGCTCGGCCGGGCCCAACACGAGCCCGTCCACCAACGTGACGCCGGGCTCGTGCACCAGCCAGACGGCCAGCGCGTCCAACGGTTGGACCACCATCAGCTGCACGCCGTCCTCCAGCACGGTCGGCGTGGCCCAGGGCAGTTGCGTCGCCGAGTCCCCGAGTGCGGCAAACGGCTACAAGCGCATCACCTGCGCGACCGTGAATACGGGCCCGACCTTCGTGGCAGCCGGCACCTGCTCTGCGGGCACCAGCGCGAATTTCACGATCACCTCGTGCAACACGGTCAACACCGGCCCGACCCTGGTCGCATCCTGCACGGAAGGCGTGGACGCCAACTTCAAGTCCACCACCTGCAGCTACAACACGTCCGCACCCATCCAACTGGCGCCCGGCACGACCTGCAACAGCGAGGCGCCGAGCAGCAGCAACAACTACACGCGCACGACCTGCACGGCGTCCGACAGCACGGTCGGTGTGGCAGCAGGGACCTGCGTGCCTTCGCCGCCCGGCGTCCTGCCGGTCGTCACGTGCAACACGGTCACCACGCCGCCGACGCCGGTGGCGTCCTGCTCTGCCGGTACCGATGGCAATTTCCTGACAACCACCTGCGCGCCCGAAATCACAGGGCCGGATCGGGTCAGCAGTTGTACGCCCGTGGCGGCCAGCGCGGGCAATGGCTGGAAGGGCACCACCTGTGTCGCCGTACCCGGCACCAAGATCCAGAGCCGTACCCGCACGACCACGGTCACCTACGACGTGAGCGGCGATACGGCCATCGAGTCGACGGCGAAGAACCAGACTGACTCGAGCACCGACTGGGCCGACTCGAGCATCTGTTACGCGACCCCGGCCGCACCGCCACCGGTCGATGTGTCCGGCAACTGGAGCACGCCTGTCACCGTGAAGGGAACGGTCAGTGGCAGTGGGGTCAAGGGGAGTTCGGATTCCCTGGCCGACGTGGCCCAGTACTACTACGTGACCGACCTGCGCCCTTCGCAGCCGGATGACATCCCCCGCATGGGTGCAGGCATCGAGGACGACAGGGCACCCTGGCAGCACATGACCACGTTCGTGGTCGGCCTGGGTGTGTCCGGCACGGTCAACTACCGCGAGGATTACAAGAGCGCGACCACCGGCGACTTCGCCAACATTCGCAGCTACGAGAACACCCCGCCGGTGAACTGGCCGATCTGGCCGAATGGCAGCAACCTGTCTTCCGCCGACTACAACGATCCGCGCTCGATTGACGACTTCTGGCACACCGCCGTGAACGGCCGCGGCAAGTACTTCAGTGCGCGTGACCCCCAGTCGGTGGTCGACGGCTTGAAGGAAGCGTTGGCGGGCATCAAGGCCCAGGCGGGCGCCGGTGCCGGGGCATCCACCTCGAGCCTCACGCCGACGGCCGGCGACAACATCGCGTATACGGCGAGCTTTACCACGCAGGACTGGACGGGCGAGGTCCAGGCGCAGGAACTGGACACCGCAACCGGCGACTTGTCGTCAACCGTCAAGTGGTCGGCTCAGGCTCTGCTCGACGCCAAGGTCGGCGACGCTTGCGACAACCGCAACATCTACACACGCGATCCCGATTCGAACAGCCTCGTGGGCTTCACCTGGAACACGCAGACGTGCGGTACGTCCGGCGTTCCCAGCGGCTCGTCCATGACGGGGCTGACTTCGACGATGAAGGCGTTTTTCCAGGGTTCGACAGTCACCGGCGGCCTGAGCCAGTATCCGTACATGACCGACGGCTCGAGCGGCACCGTGGACCAGCGCAGCGCGGTGGTCGGTGCGAACCTCGTCAACTACCTGCGCGGCCAGCGCGGCCGGGAGGGCTTTGCGGCCAACACGCAGAAGCTCTATCGGCAGCGCGCGCATGTGCTGGGCGACATCGTGAATTCGCAGCCCGCCTATGTGAAGGCGCCCAGCCAGTTTTTCCAGGACACGGGATACGGTACCTTCAAGGAAAACAACAAGGACCGCACACCGATGGTGTACGTCGGTGCCAACGACGGCATGTTGCATGCCTTCTACGCTCCCGCCAAGACGACGGACACCAACTACGCCAAGGCCGGCCAGGAAGCCTGGGCCTTCGTGCCCCAGGCCGTCATGGCCAATCTCTACAAGTTGGCCGACACCAACTACACCGACCGCCATCAGTTCTTCGTGGACGGCACACCCATTACGGGGGATGCTTATGTCGGCGGCGCATGGAAGACGATGCTGGTCGGAGGGCTCGGTGGCGGTGGCGCCGGTTATTACGCGCTCGACATCACGGACCCGACGGCACCGAAGGCCATGTGGGAGTTCAATTTCTCGAGCGTGTGTCCGTCGACGGTGGTCGGCGCCACGTCGGATTGCAACGTGGGCCTGACCTTCGGGCGCCCGATCATCACCAAGTTGCGCAACGGACAATGGGTGGTGCTGGTGACGTCCGGCTACAACAACGTGCCCGGCACGACTCGCAGCAGTGGCACGGGAGAGGGCTTTCTCTACGTGCTCAACGCCGCCAACGGCCAGATCATCCAGCGCATCGGTACCGGTGTGGGCAGCACGACCACGCCGAGCGGGCTGCGCGAGATCAACACCTTCGTCAACAACTTCGTCTACGACAACACGGCGCAACGCGTCTATGGCGGCGACCTGCTGGGCAATATCTGGCGTTTCGACATCAACGATGTGATTCCGCCGACGGGCTTCGAGGCGACTCGCCTGGCGACCGCCAAGGACGCTGCGGGCAACGCGCAGCCGATCACCACGCGGCCCGAACTGGCCGAGGTCAACGGCAAGACCATGGTGCTGGTGGGTACCGGCAAGATGCTGTCCACCAGTGACCTGACCGACCCGAGTCCGCAGACGGTGTATGGCTTCGAGGACCCGCTGTCCAGTGACAATCCGCTCTACAGCAACCTGCGCACGCAGCTCAAGCCGCTGAAGATGACGACCACCGGGTCCGGCGCCACGGCCACGCGCACCGTCGTGTGTGCGAGCAACGAGGCGTCGGACTGCAGCAAGACGGTGGGCTGGTACATCGATCTGCCCGACGACGGCGAACGGGTGAACGTCGACATGCAGTCGGTGCTCGGGACGCTGGTGTTCGCGACCAACGTGCCCAGCAACACGATGTGCGCCGGCGGCGGCTACAGCTGGCTCAACTACGTCGACTTGATCACCGGCGAGCCGGTGGCGTCGAGCACCGACAAAGTGACCTCGGTCAAGTTCTTCACCAACTCGGTGGTGGTGGGCCTGGGCATCGTGGCGCTGCCGGACGGAACCTTCCGCGCGCTGGGCCGCGATGCGACCGGTGCCACCAAGTCGCTGCCGGTGCCGGTGGGCAGTCCCCCGCCCCAGGGCAAGCGCATCAGCTGGCGCGAGATCGTCCGTTGAGTCCGGAGGGCACACCACCGATGGTGTGCACGCCCGGAGTCGCCGGCCGATGAGCATACGGCGCCCTGCCTTGCTGGCCGCCGTGTGCCTGTCGATCCTGCTGCACGCGGCGCTCTGGATGCTGTTGGCTGGGCCGCGTCGGATCGACGGGCCTGCCTTGGCGCCGCGCGTGCTGGAGGCGAGGTTCATTGCCGCTCGGGATGCCGCTCCCGCGCTGGAGGCAGCGGACCGTTCTGCGCCGCGTGGCGCCAGCCCGGCGGCCGCCGCTGCCGTGCAGCCGACGCCCGCGCCGGCCGCCAGGCGATCCGCGCCAGCGGCGGAGCCACACCCCCCGACTGCGCCCGCTGACGCATCGGCTGTGCCACGAGCGGCTCGCTCGACGCGGTCCGTGTCGACGTCGATGTCGGCGCCGGCCGAGCCGCCGCCACCACCGCCGGCGCCTCCTGCGGGCACGGCCCCCGCTCCGTCGGCGCCCGCCGAGCCGCACGACCGCCAGACGCGGGCAGCCGCCCAACGAACAGCGGCGCCCGCCGCGTCGCAAGGCACGACCGTGGGCGCTGTGAACCCGCCACCGGCCGGCTCGGCAGCAGTCGACCCCGACGCGACCGACCTCGACGTTCCGCCGCGCCCGCTGTCGGAGGTCGCACCTGTGTATCCGCCCGCGGCCGGCATCCGTTCTGGGGAGGTCGTGCTTGACCTCTCCATCGATGCCATGGGCCTGGTGCGAAACGTCACCGTGGTGAGCGCGACGCTGCCGGGGTGGTTCGAGGCCTCTGCCACGGAGGCTTTTCTTCGCACGCGCTTCTCGCCGGGTCTGCGCGACGGACGGCCTACGGCGGCCCGCATGCGCGTCGCGGTGGTCTATAGCGCTTCGGGTGTCAGCCTCGGCGGCGGGGCGGGCGGTGCGCGGTGATGTGCGTCGTCCGACGCCGCCTCAAAGCTTGCGAAAGCACGCGCTGGCGCCGAATTCCTTGAGTTGGTCGCAGGGCAACACCCGCACGGTGTTCGCCGCGTCGTCGAGCATGACGACCCCGAAGTCGCCGCCCTTGCCGCCGCTGCAGCGGACATTCCACAGCGCCGCCTTGTCCGCCTGGCCCTGGAAGAAGGTGCGCTGGACCTGCTTGCATTCCGCGCCGCTCTGGCGCACCAGCATGCCCAGGAACTTGCTCCTGGCGCTCTCGCGCATGCCCTGCACCTGATCGTTCAAGGGTGCAGCGTGGACTGAGCTGCCGAGAAAAATGCACGCGCAGGACAGGGCGGCAACGACGCGAAACTTGAGCATGGAACCTCGGAGCGCTCGATGGGAAGGAAGGCGAATAATACGAAGCCTTCGACTGCCGGCGCTCATGACCCCGCCACCCAGCTCCCCGACTTCCCCCCGTGCTTCTCCATCACGTGCACCCCGGTGATCGTCATGCCCCGGTCGGCCGCCTTGCACATGTCGTAGACGGTGAGCAGCGCCACCTGCACCGCGGTCAATGCCTCCATCTCGACACCGGTCGGGCCGACGGTTTCGACGGTGGCGGTGCAGCGCACCTGCGGCACGGGCGTGCCAGCGGTCTCGAAGGCCACGGCCACGCGGGTGAGAGCCAGCGGGTGGCACAGCGGAATCAGGTCGCTGGTCTTTTTGGCGGCCTGGATGCCGGCGATGCGTGCCACGCCCAGCACGTCGCCCTTCTTCGCGTTGCCCGACTCGATCAGCGCCAGCGTCTCGGCGCGCATCTCGATGGCGCCGGTGGCGACGGCCACGCGGTGGGTGGCGGGCTTGGCGGCCACATCCACCATGTGGGCCTGGCCCTGGGCGTCGAAGTGGGTGAGCGGGGAAGTCGGCATGCGTGAACGAAGCGGGCGGGAGCGCATCATACGGGTCCGGACGTTCGACAAGGACCGCTGCTTGACCCACCGCCCGCCCTCTTCCCTCCTTCGAGTTTCCAAGCGAAATCGGCCTGCAGCGCCCGGCTGGCGGGCGCTTACAGCTATTGTTTTGATAGCGTCGCAGCTGCTGGTCATGCCCGCTGCACGCGCCCAGGTGCTGCCGGGCATGAGCGACGGCGCAGAGATGACCGCCACCGCCGAGCGCCAGCTCGGCGACCGCATCGCACGCGAGCTGTACCGCGACCCGGACTATGTCGACGACCCCGTGATCGTCGACTACGTCCAGGACATCTGGCAGCGCCTGCTGGCCGCCGCCCGCACCCGCGGCGAGCTCACGCCCGAGCTCGACGAGCGCTACGCCTGGACCGTGCTGCTCGGCCACGACCGCACGATCAACGCCTTCGCACTGCCCGGCGGCTACCTCGGTTTGAACATGGGGCTCATTGCCGTGGTCGGCAGCCGCGACGAGCTGGCTGCCGTGCTCGGCCACGAGCTGTCGCACGTCACCCAGCGCCACATCTCGCGGATGCTGACGCAGCAGAGCCGGCAGGCGCCGTGGCTCATCGCGGCCATGATCCTCGGCGCGGTCGCGGCGTCGAAGAGCCGCAGCGGCGGCGACCTGGGCGCCGCCATGATGACCGGCGGTTCGGCCTTCGCGCAGCAGAAGCAGCTCGACTTCTCGCGCGACATGGAGCGCGAGGCCGACCGCATCGGCTACGGCGTCATGACCCAGGCCGGCTACTCGCCGCGCGGCGCGGCCAGCATGTTCGAGCGGCTGCAATACGCCTCGCGCCTGAACGACAACGGCGCCTACCCCTACCTGCGCAGCCACCCGCTGACCAGCGAGCGCATCACCGAGATGCAGGCCCGCTTCCAGTTTCGTGCCGAGGCCGTGCCCCCGCTGCCGCTGGTGATGGACCATGCCATGGTCAGTGCCCGCGCCCGCGTGATCACGCGTCCGGGCGTCGACGTGCTGCGGCAGTGGGTCGAGGCGGCCGACAGCAGCGAATTCGCCAAGAGCTCGCCGGCCCAGCAGGCCGGCACGCTCTACGCCGCAGCCTACGGCGCATCGGAGCTGCGCGACGCGCGCACGGCCCGAGCCATGGCCGAGCGCCTGGTGGCGCGCACCCGCGGCGATGCGGCCGCGTCGCGTCTGGCGCGGCTGCTCTCGGCCGAGATCGAACTCGCGGCCGGCAACGGCCCGGCCGCGGCGGCGCTGCTCGACGTCAAGGCCAAGGACCGCGCCGAGATGATGCTGGCGGCCCAGGCCGCCATCGCCACCCGCAACCCCGGTCCGATGACCGCACCCCTGCGCGACTGGGTCGCCGGGCATCCGCGCGACAGCGGTGCCTGGCGCACCCTGTCGGCGCTTTACAACGCGCAGGGCGACACCTTGCGCGCCATCCGCGCCGATGCCGAAGCCAACGTCGCCATCCTCGACTACGTGGCGGCGCGCGACCGCTTCAGGGCGGCGCAGGACCTGGTGCGCGCCAACGCGGACGGCCGGGGGCCGCTGCGCATCGATCACTACGAGGCGTCGATCATCGACACCCGCGCGCGCGAAGTGGACGTCAAGGCGCGCGAGCAGATGAACGAGAAGCCGCTCTGAGCGCAGAGTAGGCGCTCGCCCCTGCACCTCGCGGCCGGGTTCATGCCATATCTCACGCCCCCGCAGCGCCGCATCCGACAAAAAACTAGAACTTAGGCATTAACATCTGCCCATTCGCCCGGTTCGAGAGCAGCCGCGAATGTTCCATCCGCTCTCGATCACGTGCAGGGAGGGGCCCGCCCATCGGGCCTTACAACTTCCTCATTTGACCGTGCCCCCTTCCGCCGTTGTGCCGCGGTCGGATCCGACCGCCGTCCGCCCTGTTGCCACCCTGGTCGATCTTTTCCATGCGCGATGCGCCGGGGACGGCGCCGCGCCGGCTGTCAGCTGGGTGGCCGACGACCTGTCGATCACCGATCAACTCAGCTTCGCGGCGCTGCACCAGCAGTCGGTCGTGCTGGCGCAGCGCCTGGCGGCATGCGGGCAGCCTGGCGAGCGCGTGCTGGTGGCGCTGCGTCCCGGCCTGGATTTCGTGCGTGCCTTCTGGGCCTGCCTGCTCGCGGGCCGGGTGGCCGTGCCGGTTCCCGCGCTCGACGCGGCGCGTCTGCAGCGCGGGTTGCCCCGGCTGCAGGGCATTGCCCGGGATGCGGCGGCCGCGCTGGGCCTGTGCGACGCCACGGCCCTGTCCGCGATGCAGCACGCCTTCGGCACTGCGGGGACGCGATGGGAGACACCGCAGACGCTGGCAAGCGCCGCGTCCACCGCTGCGCTGCCAACGGTGGGCGCAGGCGCGCTGGCGTACCTGCAGTACACCTCGGGCTCCACCACCGAGCCGCGCGGCGTGTGCCTCAGCCATTCCCACGTGCTGGCCAACCTCGACATGCTCGGCGCGGCTTTCGGGGTACAGCCTGACTCCCGTTTCCTCAACTGGATGCCCCACTTCCACGACTACGGCTTGGTGTCGGGCATCCTGCTGCCTTTCGCTCACGGCGTGCCGACCTGGCTGATGTCGCCCTTGACCTTCCTCCGCCGGCCACTGCGCTGGCTGGATGCGGTCGGCGCGTTCGCCATCACCCACACGGGCGCGCCGGAGTCGGCGTACGCCGCCTGCCTGCGCCAGCACGCCGACACGGCATGGTCCGGGCGCCTCGACAGCCTGGTCTCGCTCCACTGCGGGGCGGAGCCGATCCGCGCCAGCACCGCTGGACGACTGCTGGAGGCCTTCAGCGCTTCGGGATTGGATCCCAGCGTGTTCGCGCCGGCCTATGGGCTGGCCGAATCGGTGCTCGGCGTGTCCTGGTGTCCGATCCACGTGCCGGCGCGATCGCTGAGGCTCGACGCCAATGCCCTCCACCGGCACGAGGTCGTCGCGGCTTCACCTTCCGCCCCCGCCGCGACGGTGCGTTCCGTCGTGAGCTGCGGCCCGGCCCTGCAAGGCGTGACGCTGAGCGTCGTCGACCCGGCCACCGGCCTCGAATGTCCCGCGAATCGCGTCGGCGAAATCTGGGTGCGCTCCGCGGCCGTGGGTGCTGGCTACTGGAATCGCCCCGCAGACAGCGCGGCCACCTTCCAGGCCCGGCGCGCGGATGGCGAAGGCCCCTTCCTGCGCACAGGCGACCTCGGTTTTCTGGAGGGCGGCGAGCTGTTCGTCACGGGCCGGCTGAAGGACCTGCTCATCGTCCATGGCCAGAACCTCTACCCGCAGGACATCGAGTGGACCGCCGAACAGGCCCACCCGCAGCTGCGCACCGGCGGCTACGCCTGCGCCTTCGCGGTGGACACGCCGCAAGGCGACGCGGCGGTGGTGTTGGTGGAAGCACGCGGGCGGCCGTCGTCCAGCGAGGAACAGAGCGCGATCCTGCACGCCGTCCGCCGCGCCGTGGCACAGACGCACGAGGTGCCCGTGAACGCGGTGGCGCTGATGCGCGGCGGTGCGCTGCCGCGCACCTCCAGCGGCAAGATCCAGCGCCGGCGCTGCCGGCAGGCCTGGCTCGACGGCACGCTGGCACCGCTGGCCGTGCTTCACGAGAGGGCTGGAGAGGGTTGCTCGCCCGCGGACCCCATCGAGCGCGCGCTCTGGCACATCTGGGCCGAGGTGCTGGGGCGCGAAGGCTTCGACACCCACACCCATTTCATCGAGCTCGGAGGCACGTCGCTCCTGCTGACGCAGGTGGCCTCGCGCGTCCAGCATCGCTGGGGCGTGCAGCTGCCCTGGGACGTGCTGCTCGACGAGCCCACCGTGGCGCGCCTTGCGCAGCAGTTGCGCCAGCGCCTGCCGGAGGAGGCGCCCGATGTCGGTGCGCTGCCCGCGGCTTCCCGCACGGCGCCATCGCCGGCATCGCTGTCGCAGCGGCGCATGTGGCTGGTGCAGCAGTTCGATCCGCAGAGTGTGGCCTACAACGTGGCCTTGGCGCTGCGCCTGCGTGGCCCGCTGGACGCGCAGCGCCTCGTGCGCGCGCTGGAGTTGCTCGTGCAGCGGCACGAAGCGCTGCGCACGCGGCTCACGCTGCAGCAAGGGCGGGTGATGCAGGTCGTCGAGCCGTCCGCGCCATTGCATTTTGAGCGCATCGACCTGGGCGCCACGCCGCCGGGTGCCCGCGAGGCGGCAGCGCGTGCGCTGCTGAGCGCGCGTGCGGCGATGCCCTTCGACCTGCGGCAGGCGCCGTTGCACCGGGCCACGCTGGCGCGCCTGGCCGACGACGACCATGCCTTCCTTTGGTCGCAGCACCATGCCATCACCGACAACTGGTCGTTGATGGTGCTGCTGCGCGAGCTGTTCCTGTGCGAGGCCGCGTGGGCCGCCGGCCGGACGCCGCAGTTGCCGGCCCTGCCCGTGCAGTATGCCGATCACGCCCTGCACCAGCACGCGCCAGCGCAGGTCGAACGACGCACTGCGCAGCGGGACTACTGGCTGACGCGCCTGTCGGCCCTGCAGCCGCTGCTGCTGCCCACCGACTTTCCTCGGCCCGCGCGCCCCAGCTTCCGCGGCAGCAAGGTCTCGGTGCCGCTGTCGCCGCAGCTGCGGGCGGCGGTCCAGGCGGCGGCAGTGCGGGCGCAGGCCACACCCTTCGTGGTGCTACTCGCGGCCTTCCAGCTGCTGCTGTCGCGTCAGGCCGGGGTGCTCGATGTGGCGGTCGGCGTTCCGGTCGCCAATCGCCACGAGCTGCTCACGGAATCGCTGGTCGGGACGATGGTCAACACGCTGGTGCTGCGCACCGACCTGTCGGGAGATCCGACGGTGGGCGAGCTGCTGCAACGAGTGCGTCGCACTGCGCTCGGCGCCTTCGCCCATCAGGACATGCCCTTCGACGAGCTGGTCGAGGCCCTGGACCGCGGCCGCGCCCGTCAGCCCGACGGCCTGGTGCGGGTGCTCTTCAACGTCGTCAACGCGCCGTTGGGCGCGCTGCCCGCCGTGCCCTTCCGCTACGAGGAATTCGAGCTCGACCGCACGGCGGCGCAATTCGATCTTTCGCTGCACGTCGACACCGAGTTCGGGCATCGCATCCACATCGAATACGCCACCGATCTGTTCCTGCCGGCCACCGCGCGGCGGTGGCTCGACAACTACCTGACGCTGCTGCAGGGCCTGCTGCAGGTCGGCGACGCGCTGCCGATCTCGGCCCTCGACGGCCTCTCGCCCGCGGAGCAGGCGCTGATCGGTAGCTGGCAAGGCACGGCCGCGCCGCTGCCGGCGCGGCCACTGGTCCATACCCAACTGGGAATCGGCGCCCGGGCCCGGCGCGACGAGGTCGCCCTGGTCGACGCAGGAGGCGTGCAACTGCGCTTCGGCGAACTCGAGGCGCGCTCCAACGCCCTGGCTCGACTGTTGCGCAACCGCGGTATCGCGCGCGGCCACCGCGTCGGGCTCTGCGGCCCGCGCGACGTGCATATGGTGGTCGCCATGCTCGGGGTGCTCAAGGCCGGTGCGGCCTACGTGCCGCTCGATCCGGCCTTCCCGCACGAGCGCCTTGCCCACATGGTCGCGGGCGCCCAGCCCACCGCGCTGGTGACGGCCGGCGCCGGCGCGGGCTCTCACGGCTGGGCGCCGGGCGTGCCGGTGGTCGACATCGCTTCGCCGTCGTTCCTTGCCATGGGCGGCGCCGGGCCGCTGCCGCCGGACGATGCGCTCGACGCCGGGCCCGACGACGCGGCCTACCTCATCTACACCTCCGGCTCCACCGGCCGGCCCAAGGGGGTGGCGGTGCCGCACCGGGCGGTGGTCAACTTCCTCGCCAGCATGGCGAACACGCCGGGCCTGCAGGCCGGCGACCGGTTGCTGGCCGTCACCACGCTGTCCTTCGACATCGCCGTGCTGGAGTTGCTGCTGCCGCTCGCCGTGGGGGCGCAGGCGGTGATCGCCAGCCGCGAGGAGGTCCAGGACCCTCGGCAGCTGGGCCTCTTGATCCAGCGCCACGAAATCACGGCCATGCAGGCCACGCCGTCGGCCTGGCGCGCGCTGCTGGACACCGGCTGGACCGGCGGCCCGGCCTTCCGCGCGCTGGTCGGCGGCGAACCGCTGCCAGCCGCGCTGGCCGAGCGCCTGCTGGGCTGCTGCGGCGCACTGTGGAACATGTACGGCCCGACCGAGACCACGGTGTGGTCCACCTGCTGGCGGGTCCGTGATCCGCACGCCGGCATCGCGGTCGGCCGGCCGATTGCCAACACGCAGGTGCATGTGCTCGACCCGCAGGGGCGTCCCTGTCCCATCGGCGTGCCGGGCGAGGCCTTCATCGGGGGCGCGGGCGTGGCGCTGGGCTACCACGGGCGCGATGCGCTCACGGCCGAACGCTTCGTCCCGGACCCCTTCAGCGGCCGGCCGGGCGCCCGGCTGTACCGAACGGGCGACCGCTGCCGCTGGCGCCACGACGGTCAGCTTGAGCACCTGGGACGCATGGACCACCAGGTGAAGGTGCGGGGCTTTCGCATCGAGCTGGGCGAGATCGAGTCGGTGCTCCAGGAGCATGCTGCCGTGGCGCAGTGCGTGGTCGTCACGCGCTGCGAGCGCGAGGACGACGTGCGCCTCGTGGCCTACGCCGTGCTGCGCGACCAGCCGCAGGCCGATGCCACGGCGCTGCGCGAGCATCTGCGCCTGCGGTTGCCGGAGTACATGGTCCCGCAGCACATCGTGCCGCTGCCTGCGCTGCCGCTGCTGCCCAATGGCAAGATCGATCGCGCTTCGCTGCCGGCACCCTCGCCCGCATCCGCCGAAGGCGAGAGCAGCACGGCAGAGGTACCGGCCACCGAGGAGGAGGCCGCTGTCGCCGCCATCTGGCGCGAGCTGCTGGGGGTGGAGGACGTGAGCCCGGGCGACAACTTCTTCGACCTCGGCGGCCATTCGCTGCTGGCCATGCGCGCGGTGCTGGCCATCGAGGAGCGCCTGGGCTGGCGCGTGGCGCCGCGGCGCCTGCTCTTCGAGACGATGCGCCAGATCGCGCGGCCGCAGAGCACCCAGCCGGCCTGACCGGGCCGGCGTGTCAGCGCCGGGCGAACAGGCCGCCCAGTGCCGATTCGATCACCACGCCCAGCAGCGAGTACAGGAGCGAGCCGAGCAGCGCCGCCAGGAACCCGTTGACGTGGAAGCCGCTCAACAGCCCCGAGGCGGCCCAGAAGAGCAGCGCGTTGATGACGAACAGGAACAGCCCCAGCGTGACGATGGTGACAGGCAGCGTCAGCACCACCAGCACCGGCCGCACCACCATGTTGAGCAGGCCGATCACCGCCGCGGCGATCAGCGCATGGGTGAAGCTGGTGACCTGCACGCCGCCGTAGAGGTACGACACCGCCAGCAGGGCCAGCGCGCTCAGGAGCCATTTGAGGATCAGTCGCATGGCGCCAGCATAGCGCCGTGCCGGCACCGCGGGGACGACGGCGCACAAAGAAAAACGCCGCGGGGCGCGAGCCCTGCGGCGGGTGTGGCTTCAGCGCTCGCCAGTGCGCGCGCGCTTCACTGGCTCATTCGGCCAGCTCGTTGGCCAGCACCAGCAGTGCGCCCATGCCCATGACCGCGCCGGGCAGGGCCCAGCCCGACTGGCCGGCCGGCGTCCTGCCTTGCACCACCGGCTCCAGGTCGACGCCCACCTTGGGCCGGCGCGCATCGACCACCTGGGCCGTGCCGTGCTCCAGCTGGAGGCGTTGCGTGAGTTCGGTCAGCGGGCCCTTGGCCAGCACGGCGGTCACCTTGGCGCCGCCGTGCGCCAGGGCCGGCACCAGCGCCTCCTGGGCGCGGGCGAACCACTTGGCGCGCCAGTTCTCGCGGGCGCTGTGGCTGACCCACTTGCTGATGCGGTGCGTCATGCGCGGAGCGCAGGCCACCAGCACCCAGTGCCGCGACCCGGTGCTGTCCCCCGCCGGCGCGAGCCGCTGCAGGTGCTCGCGCGCGTAGGCGGCGTCGTCGACAAAGAGAATGATCTTGTCCATGGGTCGCTCCTTCTTCCGTCAGTGGATGAAAACGTGGGATGCGGAATCAGTCAATCGGGTTCACCCGCGCTGCCACTTCCGCCTGCTCGATGCGCTCCGAGCCCGGCTTGCGGCGGTTGGTGAGCCAGCCGGCCGTGAGCACGCCGACGATCGCCAGCACGCACACGCCCCAGTAGGCGGCCTGGTTGGCCGGCGCGTCGCCCGCGAACCACGGGGCCAGCAGCTTCTCGTTGACGATCATCTTGCCGGCCGTGAAGGCGAGCACCGCGGCACCGAGCTGGATGATCACCGGGAAGCGCTGCACGAGCTTGAGCACCAGGGTGCTGCCGAAGACCACGATCGGCACGCTGATCAGGAGGCCCAGCACCACCAGCGTGAAGTCGCCGTGCGCGGCGCCGGCCACGCCCAGCACGTTGTCGATGCCCATCAGCGCATCGGCGATCACGATGGTCTTCATCGCACCCCAGAAGGTCGTCGCGCCCGGGCCGTGGCTTTCCTCGTCCGAGTGCGTGTCGGCCAGCAGCTTCCAGGCGATGTACAGCAGGCCCAGGCCGCCGACCAGCATCAGGCCGGGGATCTTGAGCAGCCACACCACGCCGATCGTCATGACCGAGCGCACGACGATGGCACCCACCGTGCCCCAGACGATGGCCTTCTTCTGCAGGTGCGAGGGCAGGCCGCGTGCGGCCAGCGCAATGACGATCGCGTTGTCGCCCGCGAGGACGAGGTCGATCAGGATGATGGCAAGCAGGGCCGACAGCCACTGCGCAGAAAACAGTTCCATGTGCAGAACACTCCAGTGCGTTTCGATTCATTCCGGCCGGTGACGGTCGGAACGACGTGGGACTGAAGCGCCGGGTGTTCCGGAGGATCTGTCTCAAGCCTTCGACCGAACCTTGGGGGTTCAAATCGAAGGTCTTGCTCGGCGTGCGCGCTGCTGTCTCTGCGACGCGCGTCGCCCGACAGGCCGGAAGTGTTATCTGCTTCGTATTGACGACCTGGCGATACCCGCTGCGTGGACAGCGGGCGGGAGCTACTCCCCTTCGTGGCCGCGATTAGAGCATTCGCGTTTCGGTTCTGACAACCTCGGCAACACGGTCTTTCAAGAGGAAAGGCCTCGAAATGCCCGCCGTTATTGCGCAGACAGCTACTGTTTTGATAGCAACCATTCCCTTGGGCATCCGCGGGGCATTGGTCCGACATTCGCCTCGCGGGCTGCGCACTATCATCCCCGGCCCTTCGAGAGACACGCTTGCCATGGCCGCCATCCACATCACCGACATCGAGGCCGCCATCAACTTCTGGCGCGAGAAGAAACCCTCGCCCGACGGCGTCACCCTCGCACCCGAGGTGCGGGCGCTGGCCGAGGTCTACGCGCTGATGGTGTTCTATCGCGAGGACGAGGTCGACGAGGTCGGCTTCCCCGCCAAGGCCTGGGCCGCCTGGCTCGCGTGGTACGAGACCACGCCCGACACCCCCTGCATCGCCATCTGCTCCACCAGCCAGGGCGACGACGAGTGCAAGGGCTGTGGACGCAGCTTCGACGAGGTGCAACACTGGCCCGCCATGACGCCCGCGGAAAAGCGCCAGACCTGGCGCCGCATCACGATGGAAGACACGGCCTGGCGCTTCAACCGCTACGCCGAGCGGGCCCGCGAGGCCGACGCCGCGCGCGCCGACGCCGGCCCCGAGGCCGATCCCGAAACGCCTCCAGCCTGACAACGCGCTGCCCGCATGCGCCGCCTCGCCCAAGCCCCCAACCTCGCGATCGCGACGCTGTGGGCCGACGTGCTGCGCAGCGAGGGCGTGGGCGCGTCGGTGCAGCGCGAGTTCCTCTGCGCCGTGGCCGGCCAGTTGCCCCCGGACCAGTGCCTGCCCGAGATCTGGATCGACGACGACGCGCAGTTCGAGCGTGCGCGCCGCCTGCTGCATGCGCTGCAGCATCCGCCGCAGCGGCAGCGGCAGTGGCACTGCGCGTGCGGCGAATTCGTCGAAGGTGGGTTCGAGCGCTGCTGGCAGTGCGGCGCGGCGATGCCCGGCGCCTGAGAGGCCGGGCGCCGGCCCTACTTCCAGCGCAGCGGCTCGATGTCGACCGTGGTGCTGCCGTCGCCGAGCATCAGCGCGCCTTCCTGCACCGTGGCCTGCAGCTGCATGCTGCGCTGGGCCAGCGTGGCGAGCTGCTGCGAGGCGGCCGTCGGGATGCGCCAGACCTGCAGGTTCTGCGGCCGGGCGAGCTTGGTTTCGATGCCGCGCCACCAGATGTCGGCCGAGTGGGCGAA
The DNA here is from genome assembly GCA_005503065.1 of Comamonadaceae bacterium ALPHA2B. Lineage (GTDB taxonomy): Bacteria > Pseudomonadota > Gammaproteobacteria > Burkholderiales > Burkholderiaceae_C > Xenophilus. The sequence continues at coordinate 26,801 of SCOE01000010.1, read as the reverse complement.
GGCGTAGACGATGACCTGGTCGGCCTTGCCGCAGGCCTTGATGACGGGCTTGTCCTCGGGCTGGCCGACCTCGATCCACAGGCGCGCGCGGCCGGTGAAGTCGCGCAGCCACACGTCGGGCTCGTCGGGGTCCGACAGCCCCGCGCCGAAGGCCAGCGTGCCGTCGCCGCCGCAGGTGTCCTGCAGCTGGTGGGCGTTGAGTGCCAGCGCCACGAGCCGGATCATCATCCGTTCGTCGGTCTCGCTGGGATGGCGCGCCAGGGTCAGCGCGTGGTCGGCGTAGTAGCCGTGGTCGATGTCGGCCACGGCCACGTTGGCCTTGAAGATGGTGGATTTGAGCGCCACGGGTGATTGCTCTTGTTTTGGTAGCGCGTCGCGCCCGATGGACGGGCGCTGCAGGCCGATTTCGCTTGAAAGAAAGGCGTCAGACGCGCCGCGCCAGTTCGGCCGCCTTGCCGGTGTAGCTGCCAGGCGTCATGGCCAGCAGGCGCTCCTTCTCGGCCTCGGGGATCTCCAGGGAGCGGATCAGCGCATGCAGCGCCTCGGCCGTCACCGTCTGGCCGCGCGTGACTTCCTTGAGCTTCTCGTAGGCGCCCTGCACGCCGAAGCGGCGCATCACGGTCTGGATCGGCTCGGCCAGCACTTCCCAGCTGGCGTCGAGGTCCTCGGCCAGCGCCTTCTCGTTCAGTTCGAGCTTGCCCAGGCCGGTGGCCAGGCTCGCATAGGCCAGCACCGCATAGCCGAAGGCGACGCCGATGTTGCGCAGCACGGTGGAGTCGGTCAGGTCGCGCTGCCAGCGGCTGATGGGCAGCTTCTCGGACAGGTGGCGCAACAGCGCATTGGCCAGGCCCAGGTTGCCCTCGGCGTTCTCGAAATCGATCGGGTTGACCTTGTGCGGCATGGTCGAGCTGCCGATCTCGCCGGCCTTCAGCCGCTGCTTGAAGTAGCCCAGGCTGATGTAGCCCCAGATGTCGCGCGCGAAGTCGATGAGGATGGTGTCGGCGCGTGCCACGGCGTCGAACAGCTCGGCCATGTAGTCGTGCGGCTCGATCTGGATGCTGTAGGGCTGGAAGACCAGGCCCAGGCCCTGCGGCGCCGGCGTCTCGATCACCTTGCGGCTGAAGCCCTCCCAGTCGAAGTCGGGCCAGGCCGAGAGGTGGGCGTTGTAGTTGCCCACCGCGCCGTTCATCTTGCCCAGCAGCTGCACGCCGGCGATGCGCTCGCGCGCCTGCGACAGGCGCACCGCCACGTTGGCGATCTCCTTGCCCACGGTGGTGGGGCTGGCGGTCTGGCCGTGGGTGCGGCTGAGCATGGGCACGGCCGCGAAGCCGTGCGCCATCTTCTTCAGCGTGGCGATGATGCCGTCCAGCGCGGGCAGCAGCACCTGGTCGCGCGCGCCCTGGATCTGCAGGGCATGGCTGGTGTTGTTGATGTCCTCGCTGGTGCAGGCGAAGTGCACGAACTCGGCGGCGTTCTGCAGCTCGGGGCGCGCCTCGAACTTCGACTTGATCCAGTACTCCACGGCCTTGACGTCGTGGTTGGTGGTCCTCTCGATCTCCTTGATGGCCAGCGCGTCGGCCTCGGAGAAGTTGGAGACCAGCCCCATCAGGTACTTGCGCGCGCCCGGCGTGAGCGGCTTGAACTCGGCGAAGCCGGCGTCGGACAGCGCGATGAACCACGCCACCTCGACCTGCACGCGGCGGTGCATGTAGCCCTGCTCGCTCATCAGCGGGCGCAGCGCGGCCAGCCTGCCGGCGTAGCGGCCGTCGAGGGGAGAAAGGGCGGAAACGGGGGAGAAACTCATGCCGGAATTGTAGGTGGCGGCCCTCGCCGCGCACTGGCGTCTGGTGTCGCCGGCACGATGCGCGGCACGGCGGCCGCCGGGCGCCAGACCCTAGAATCGAAACGCAACTCCCAAGGCGATCCGGCGTCCGGCCGTTCGCCCTGACCCCAGGGGGCGGGCTGGAGCCCCGACCCCGGGGCGCCAAGAACCATTTCCGAGGGACCCGCCCGCAATGAAACTGATCGGATCGACCGCCAGCCCCTACGTGCGCAAGGTGCGCGTGGTCATGGCCGAGAAGCGGCTGGACTACCAGTTCGTGCAGGAGGACGTGTGGTCCGACGAGACCACCATCTCCACCTCCAACCCCCTGGGCAAGGTGCCCTGCCTCATCATGGACGGCAGCGAGGCGATGTTCGACTCGCGCGTCATCGTCGAATACCTCGACACCCTCTCGCCCGTCGGCAAGCTGATCCCCGCCTCGGGCCGCGAACGCGCCGAGGTCAAGACCTGGGAAGCGCTGGCCGACGGCGTGATGGACGCCGGCGTGCTGTGGCGCATGGAAGCCACATGGCGCAAGCGTGCCGACGGCGAGCGCAGCCAGGCCTGGATGGACCGCCAGCGCGCCAAGGTCGAGCAGGGCATCGCCGCCATGGCCAAGGGCTTGGGCGACAAGCCGTTCTGCAGTGGCATCCACCTGAGCCTGTCCGATATCGCCGTCGGCTGCGCGCTGGGCTGGATCGGCTTCCGCTTCCCCGAACTCGACTGGCGCGGCGAATTCCCGAACCTCGACCGTCTGCACGAGAAACTGCTGCAGCGTCCGAGCTTCGCCGACACGCGGCCGGCCTGAGGCGAACGTGCCCCGCCGCCAAGGCGCCTTGGGGCGCCTTTCATTTTTGTGAGCTGGATTTTGTGAGCCCAATCGGCCTCCAGCGCCCGTCCTCCCTGCGCCATCAGCTATCAATTCGGTAGCATCAAAGCCCCGTGAAGCGATGCACCGCCGCGAAGTACCAGCGGTAGGGCAGCACGCGCAACAGCTTCATCCAGGCCGTGAACCGGCGCGGGAAGTCGATCTCGAAGGCGCCGCGCGCCCAGCCCGCCAGCATCGCGTCGGCCGCCTGCGCGGGCGACACGAGCGCCGGCATCTCGAAGTCGTTCTGCGCGGTCAGCGGCGTCTCGACGAAGCCCGGCTGCACCACGCTCACGCCCAGGCCGCGCGCGTGCAGGTCGGCGTACAGCACCTCGGCGAGGTTGGTGAGTGCGGCCTTGGTGGGGCCGTACGCCAGGCTCTTGGGCAGGCCGCGGAAGCCCGCCACGCTGGCCACCAGCGACACATGGCCGCTGCCGCGCGCGAGCTGCGCCGGCAGCACGGCGGCCAGCACGTTCAGCGCACCGACGTAGTTCACCTGCTGGTGGCGCGCCATGATGCCGAGGTCGAAGGCGTCCGCGCGCAGCGGCGCGTAGGTGCCGGCACACAGGAGCACGAAATCCGGCGTGCCGGCGAAGGCCTCGCGCAGCCCGGCGTGTGCCGTCTGCACCGCCTGCGCGTCGGTCACGTCCAGCGGCGCGACCACGATGCGCGGCGGCTCGCCCTCCGCCGCGCGGTGCCGCGCCGCCAGCGCGTCGAGCGCCTCGCGATGGCGCGCCGACACGGCGACGCGGGCACCGCGCGCCGCGAGCGCCGCCGCCACCGCCAGGCCGATGCCGGAGGACGCACCGACGATCCAGGCCGTCCTGCCGCGCCAGTCGGCCAGCGGCGGGTTGAGGGGAGCGAACCAGGGCATGCGCGCTCGCATCAGCGCTTGATGAAGGTGAGCGTCACCTGCCCGACCTCGACGCCGAACTTGCTCATCCGTGCGCGGTTGAGCATCACCCGCTCGTTCATCAAGTACATCCAGTCGTCCATCTGCACGTCGAAGGTGCGCTCGCCCACCGGCTGGCGCAGCGTGTAGTTCCACTGGAAGACGTTGCCGCGCTGCTCGCCCTGCGCGGTGCCCACCACGTCGGGCGCGGTGCCGGTGAAGCGGCCGCCGGGCAGTGCGCGCAGCGTCCAGACGCGGCGCTGCGTGCTCCCATCGCTGTAGGTGAAGCGTTCGTCCAGCACGCCCTCGTCGCCGCTCCAGGTGCAGTCCATCACCACCTCGAAGCGCTTGACGACCTTGCCGGCGCGGTCCTGGAACATGCCGTGGGCCTCGACGCGGCCGTTGAAGTAATCGCGCAGCGAGAGCACCGGCCTTTCGTTGGCGTAGTCGGCCGGCGCGGGGCTGGCGCAGCCGGCCAGCCGGCGGCGACGGTGCCGAGGGCGAGGGCCAGCCCGAGCAGGCGGCGGCGGGAGGGCGATGGGGTCATGGGGGATCGGCGAGAGGTGAGGAAGGCGAAGCCGCGCCCGGTCGGATCACCAGCGCCCACAGGGCGCCGGCGGCGAGCAGCTTGAGCACGCAGGGCAGCACCGCGTAGGCCCAGCCGAGCGCGCGCAGGCCCTCGGCGTCGCGTGTGCCGGGCACGTAGCCGGCGGCGCCGAGCAGCGGCAGCGCCAGCCCGGCGGCGAGGGCGAGATTGAGCTTGGTGGCGAAGTTCCACCAGCCGAAGTACGCGCCGGCGCGCGGCTGGTCGGCCGCCTCGGCGATCTGGCCGGCCAGCAGGGCGCCCGGCAGCACGAGGTCGGTGCCCAGGGCGATGCCCGACAGCACGCACACGGCGAGGAAGGGAACCGCGTCGCCGGCGCCGAACGCCGCGGTCCACGCGAACACGGCCACCGACAGCCCCATCCCGCCCAGCCAGGTGCGCCCCAGGCCCCAGCGCGGCGCCAGGCGCAGCCACAGCGGGATCGAGGCCGCAGCGCAAACGAAGTAGCTGCCGAGGAAGGCCGGCTCCATGGCGGGCGGCGCCTGCAGCCGGTCCTGCACGAAGAACAGCACCAGCGTGGCCGGCACGGCGCTGGCGATGCCGTTGAGCACGAAGACGCCGAGCAGGCGCCGGAAGGCCGGGCGGCGCAGCGGCAGCCAGAGCATCGCGGCGTCGACGCTCCCGGCCTCCGTGGCCGCGGCGGGGCGCGGCGCTCGCGTCCAGGCCAGCCAGCCGGCGCCCAGGGCCAGCACGAAGAAGCCCACCATCGCCGGCAACCCCGCCAGGCCCGGCAGCACCGAGGCCAGCACCACGCCGACCAGGCCCAGGCCCTCGCGCCAGCCGACCACGCGGCTGCGCATGGCCGCATCGCCGCCCAGCAGCGCGCCCCAGGACTGGTGCGCGATCGACAGCAGGCTGTAGCCGAGGTAGGACAGCGTCAGCAGCGCGCCGGCCACGCCGAGCAACACGCCGGTGCGTGCCGGGTCGACCAGCGCCTGCGGGAAGAACAACCCCGCAAAGCCCGCTGCCAGCATCGCCGCGGCCGCCGCGCCGCCGGCGAGCACGGCCCGCGACGAATGGCGGAACCACCCGTCGCACAGCCGCCCCAGCAGCGGGTCGACCACCGCGTCGAACAGCCGTGCACCCAGCAGCACTGCGCCCAGCGCCGCCAGCGGCACGCCGAAGCTCGCGGCGTAGTGGTGCGGCAACTGCACGTACAGCGGCAGCGCGACGAAGGCCAGCGGCAGCCCGAGCAGCCCGTAGCGCAGGCCCTGCGAGGGACCGAAGGTTCGCGCCGGTGGCGGCAGCTCGGGCGCCACGGTCAGCGTGCCGGCGCGAGCAGCGCCTCGCGCAGCGCCGGCTCCGAAGTGCGAGCGTCCAGCCAGATGGCGAAGAAGCGCTGCGCGAACACGGCGTCGCGCGCCGGCGGGCGCGGCTCGCCGTTGTGGAAGAAGCGCACGCCCACGCCGGGCTCGTACACGCCCGTGAGCCTGTCACCCCTCTTCACGTCGGGGAAGGCGGCACGCATGGCGGCCAGCCAGGCTTGCGCCTGTGCGTCGCTCACCGGGCCCTGGCGCCGCATCTCGTCGAGCGAGCGGCGCGCGAGGTCCTCGCCATCGAAGTTGCGCAGGTAGTGCAGCTCGAGCGCGAAGCGCCCCTGCGCCCAGGCGTCGGCGCGAAAGCCCGGTGCCACCCACAGGCTGGCGTCGTAGATGTCCAGGCCCCACACGCGCAGCCGCGTGCTGCCGGCCGGCCGGGCGTCGGGCAGGGCCGCCGCCGGCGCAGGTCCCGGCTGGGCCGAGGCCTGCACCAGGGAATTCAAGCCAAAAAGGGCTGCAGCGCCCGCCAGTTCTGCGCAGATCGCTATCGTTTTTGTAGCGTGTACTGCACCACGTCGATGTTGGCCTGCGTGAAGGCCGCTTCGCAGTAGGCGAGGTAGAACTCCCATAGGCGCATGAACCTTTCGTCGAAACCCAGTTGCAGCACGGCCTGGCGCTCGGCCAGGAAGCGGTCGCGCCAGCGGCGCAGCGTCTCGGCGTAGTCGCTACCGAAGGCGAATTCGTCCACCAGCGCCAGCCCGGCCGCCTCGGCCTGCCGCCTGAGCTCCGACGGGCAGGGCAGGCAGCCGCCCGGGAAGATGTATTGCTGGATGAAGTCGGTCGAGCGGATGTAGCGCGGCCACAGCGCGTCGTCGATCACGATGCTCTGGACGCAGGCGCGCCCGCCCGGCTTGAGCAGGCGGGCGATGGCGCCGAAGTAGGTCGGCCAGTACTCGCGGCCGACGGCCTCGACCATCTCGATCGAGCAGACCGCGTCGTAGCCGGCGTCGCCCGCCGGCAGGGTGATGTCGCGGTAGTCCTGCAGCCGCAGGTCGGCGCGCTCGGGGCCGACACCCAGGCCGGCGAGCCGGTCGCGCGCGAAGGCGAGCTGCTCGTGCGAGAGCGTCACGCCGGTCACGCTGGCGCCGAATTCGGTCGTCGCCATCTCGGCCAGGGCGCCCCAGCCGCAGCCGATCTCGAGCACCCGGTCGCCGGGGCGCACGCCGGCCAGCTGCAGGGTGCGCCGCACCTTGGCCTTCTGCGCCTGCGCCATCGGCTGGCCGCGGTCCCCGCCGAACAGGGCCGACGAGTAGTTCATCGTCTCGTCCAGCCACAGGCGGTAGAAGGCATTGCCCAGGTCGTAGTGCGCCTGGATGTTGCGGGCGCTGCCGGCCTTGCTGTTGCGCTGCAGGAGGTGGCGCACGCGGTAGGCCAGGCGGCCCAGCCAGCGGCCGTAGACCACGTCCTCGACGGCCCGCCGGTTGGCGATGAACAGCTCCAGCAGTGCCGGCAGGTCGGGCGTGCTCCAGTCGCCGGCGATGTAGCTTTCGGCGAAGCCGATGTCGCCCGACTTCAGCGCCGCGGCGCAGACCGTCCAGTTGCGCAGCGTCATCGACGCCGTCGGCCGGGCGCCGGGCGCGGCGCCGAAGTGCTGCACCTGGCCATCGGGCAGCTGCACCGAGAGCGATCCGTGCGCCAGGCGCTGCAGCAGGCCCAGCACGGTGCGGGCGGCGCGCGGTGCGTCCTGGGGCAGCGCGAAGTGGGGGGCGGTGGTGGACAGGGTCATGGCGTGGGGCGCACGGGCGTCAGTGCGGGGCGTCGGCGTCGCGCGACACGAAGTGCTCGGGCCGCGCAGGCTTGGTGAAGAAGGGCACGCGCTTGAGCCACAGCCGCGCGGCCTGCCAGTGGATGCGGGCGATGACGCCGAAGGTCATCGCCGGGTGCCGCCAGAGGGCCTGACGCACCGTGGCCCGCGTCAGCGGCACCAACTGGCCGCTCACGCTGGTCTGCAGCAGCAGGCCCTCTTCGTCGTCGTGGTGGTCGATGCGCGTCACGGTGCGCGTGCGCTGCTCGTCGACGAAGAAGCGGAAGCGGTAGCTGCCCTCGACGCGGCAGAAGGGCGAGACATGGAAGCGCTTGGCGGCATGCAGCTCCATGCCGTGGACAGGGCGGTCCAGCAGGTAGCAGTGGCGTTCGCCGAAAGTGTTGTTCACCTCCACCACGATCGCGCGCAGCGCGCCGTTGGCGGCATGGCAGTACCAGAAGCTCACCGGCTTGAAGGTGTAGCCCATCACGCGCGGATAGCAGTGCAGCCAGACTTCACCGGTGGCGTCGCGGATGCCGTGCTGCGCCAGCAACTCGTCGAGCCAGGCCAGCGCACCGCCCGCCTCGGGGCCGCGGCCGTCGCCGTGGTCGCGGTCGTGGAAGGACAGCCAGCCGGGCCGGTTGAGCGGCAGCGCGCCGGCGGGCATTGCGCCGTCACGCAGGCTGCGCATCGGCAGCATCAGGAAGTAGGTCGGATAGGCGAAGGCGTTCGCCTTCGGGCGCAGCCGCGCATGGCGCACCTCGCCGAAACCGATCAGCAACTGCGCCGGCACGGTCGCGGCGGATGCCTGCGGCGCGATGGCGCGCGCCGGCGCCATGCCGGCCACCGGCGAGCTCATGCGGCCTGCAGCAGGTCCACGCCTGCCGTCGATGCAGCGCCGATCCGTTCGCGCACCCCTTCGGCGGCGGCCAGGCCCGCCTTCAGCCCGTCCTCGTGGAAGCCGTAGCCCATCCAGGCCCCGGCGAACCAGGTGTTGCGCAGGCCCTGCAATGCCGGGACCTCGGCCTGCGCACGCAGCGCGGCGAGGTCGAACACCGGGTGGGCATAGTCGAATTCGGCCATGACCTCAGTACGCGCCACCGGGCGCACCGGATTCAGCGACACGATCACCGGCTGCGACCAGGGCAGCGGCTGCAGGCGGTTGAGCAGGTAGTGCAGGCACACGGCGCCCGACTCCTGCGCGGCGTCGCCCGCGCGTTCGTAGTTCCAGGCGGCCCAGGCGGCGCGGCGGGTGGGCAGCATGGCAGCGTCGGTGTGCAGCACTGCGCGGTTGCAGTGGTAGCGGATCGCGCCCAGCACCGCGCGCTCGTCGGCGCTCGCGTCGCCGCCCAGCAGCGCCAGGGCCTGGTCGGAATGCGTCGCCAGCACCAGGTGGTCGAAGCGGCGCACGCCGGCGTCGGTGTGCACGCGCACGCCATCGGCGGTGCGCAGCAGGCGGCGCACGGGGGTGTCGACGTGGATCTCGGTGCCCGCCTCTTCGAGCGCCGCGGCGATGCGCTGCACGTACTGGCGCGAACCGCCGCGCACCGTGCGCCACTGCGGCCGGTCGGCGATCTGCAGCAGGCCGTGGTTGTGGCAGAAGCGGATCAGCGTGGCGACCGGGAACTGCAGCATCTGCGCCGTCGGGCAGCTCCAGATGCAGCCGACCATGGGCAGGAAGTAGCCTTCGCGGAAGGCAGTGCCGAAGCGATGGCGGTCGAGGAAGGCCCCCAGCGGTTCGGCGCGCTCGGCCCGGGTTCCGTTCAAGGCGATGCGGGTCGTGAGCCGGTTGAAGCGCAGCAGGTCGGCCAGCATGCCGAGGAAGCGCGGCGACAGCAGGTTGGAGGGCTGCGCGAACACCGTCGCCAGGCTGCTTCCGCTCCACTCCAGCGGCGAGCGGCCCGGCCGCGGCGCCTGCACCGAAAAGGACATGTCCGATTCGGCGGTGTCCACGCCCAGTTCGGCCAGCAGGCCGATGAGCCGGGGGTAGGTGCGGTCGTTGTAGACCAGGAAGCCGGTGTCGACACCGTGGGTGACCGGCGTGCCGTTCACCGGCAGGGTCACGTCGACGGTGTTCGCGTGGCCGCCGAGGCGGGGCTCGGCTTCGAAGAGGGTGACCCGGGCCTCATGGCGCAGCGCGTGGGCGGCTGCGAGGCCGGAAATGCCGGCGCCGATGACGGCCACCCGCGGGAAGGAGGCGCCGCGGTTCACGGCCGCCCGTCCCCTGAAAATAAAAATGCTGCGAAGCGCCCCGAAACGAAGGAGGGAGGGAGGGAGGAGGAGAAGAGTCGCCTCGGGATTCCATTCGGGACCAGGCCCGAAAGGCTTCGCAGCATGAAAACCGTGGGGCGATGATGCGCCCCGGTCCTCGTTAGGAGCGTAGGCGAACTTCCACGGTTCCCCGACGTTTGGTAAGCGATTGTGAGCGGTCGACGAACCGGGATTGGACGCATGGGTCCATGCTAATACCTATCCGTCGTTTTGTGAACTGGTCAGTCTCAATTTGTCCTGAGCTGACTTTCGATGGTCTGCACGAAGGCCTTGTCGTCGGGGGAGGTCATGCTGGAATACGCGTCGACCACCTTGCCGTCGCGCGCGATCAGGTACTTGTAGAAGTTCCATTTCGGCGTCGTGCCGGTCTGCTTGGCCAGTTCCTTGAAGAGCGGGTTGGCATCGCTGCCGCGCACCGAGGACTTCACGAACATCGGAAACTTGACGCCGAATGTGCTTTCGCAGAAGTCGGCGATCTCCTTGTTGCTGCCCGATTCCTGGGCGAAGTCGTTGGACGGGAAGCCCAGCACCACGAGGCCCTTGTCGCGGTATTTGCGGTCCAGTTCCTCCAGCCCCTTGTATTGCGGCGTGAAGCCGCAGAAGCTCGCGGTATTGACCACCAGCACCACTTTGCCGGTGTACTGGCACAGGGACTGGGGTTTCTCATCCTGCAGCCGTCCGAAGGTGTGTTGCAGGATGGCCGGGCAGGCCGCATCGGCAGGTGCCGGGGGCGCGGCCTTGGCAGGCGGCGTCTGTGCGAAGGCGGCAGGGGCAGGGCCCATCGCGGCAGTCACGGCGAGGGCGAGGCTGGTGAAGAGGGCACGCATGCGAATACTCCTGGATCGGCTGGGGGCTCATCCGCCGGGCAGCAAATGGCGTACCTGCATCATCGCGCGTTGGCCGGGAAGCCGCCAGCGCATGCGAGGCGGCCCACTAAAATCGACGTTCTATGGGGAAGACAATGCTGTATCCGGAACTCTTCAGGCAACTCGAGTCGGTCCGCTGGGACATGGACCGGGACATCCCGTGGCAGTCCTTCGATGCGGGCATGCTCTCCGACGAGCAGGCGCAGACGGTGCGCATGAACGCCATCACCGAGTGGGCCGCGCTGCCGGCCACCGAGATGTTCCTGCGCGACAACCGGCACGACAGCGACTTCTCCGCCTTCATGTCGATCTGGTTCTTCGAGGAGCAGAAGCACTCGCTGGTGCTGATGGAATACCTCAAGCGCTTCCGCCCCGAGCTGGTGCCCACGGAGCAGGAGCTGCACGACGTGCGCTTCGACTTCGACCCCGCGCCGCCCCTCGAGACGCTCATGCTGCACTTCTGCGGCGAGATCCGGCTGAACCACTGGTACCGCCGCGCCGCGGAGTGGCACACCGAGCCGGTCATCAAGCACATCTACACCACGCTCTCCCAGGACGAGGCCCGCCATGGCGGCGCCTACCTGCGCTACATGAAGCGCGCGATGGAGAAATTCGGCGACGAGGCGCGCGCGGCCTTCGCCAAGGTCGGCGTTTTGATGGCCAGCGCCCGCCGCACCGCGCAGGCGCTGCACCCCACCAACCTGCACGTGAACAAGGCCCTGTTCCCGCGCGACACCATCCAGAGCCGCATGCCCGACCCGGACTGGCTCGAGCACTGGCTGGACAAGCAGATCAAGTTCGACGCCGTGTGGGAGAACAAGGTCGGCGACCGCATCTTGCACAACCTGAGCCTGCTGCTCAACCGCAGCTTCAAGACCGTGCAGGAGCTCAACCGCTACCGCAAGGAACTCACGGCGTCGCTGGGCAACAAGCCCGAGTACCAGGGCGCCTGAGCGGCGCGGGCGGCTGGCGCATGCCCGGCCTCGCATCGTCTTTCAAGCCAAATCGGCCTCCAGCGCCCGTGCAGTGGGCGCGGGAAGCTATCTTTTCCATAGCAAACCGGGGCACGGCACGCCCCGCCTGTCACAGCCCGCGCCGCTCGTCCGTCTAGTCCTCATGGACGACGCCACCCGCACCTTCGACCGCCATCGCCCGCGCCTGAAAGGCATCGCCTACCGCATGCTCGGCTCCGTCGCCGAGGCCGAGGACGTGGTGCAGGACACTTGGCTGCGCTGGAACGAGGCGGCCCACCACACGCTGGACAACGCCGAGGCCTGGCTGGTCACCGTGACCACGCGCCTGGCGCTCGACCGCCTGCGCTCCGCCCAGCGCCAGCGCGAGCACTACGTCGGCACTTGGCTGCCCGAGCCCATGGTCGAGGCCGATGCGGACGGCCCGGCCACGCCCGAGGCCATCGTCGAGCGGGCCGACACGCTCTCCGTCGCCTTCCTTGCCGTGCTCGAGCGCCTCGCGCCCGACGCGCGCGCCGCCTTCCTGCTGCGCGAGGTCTTCGACGTCGACTACGCGGAAGTCGCCGCCACGCTGGGCAGGAGCGAGGCGGCGTGCCGGCAACTGGTGCACCGCGCCAAGGCCGCCGTGCAGGAAGAGCGGCCTCGATTCACCCTGGCACGCGAGCGGCAGATGGCGCTGCTGCGCAGCTTCGCCGATGCCTCCGCGCGCGGCGACCTGCAGGGACTGAAGGCGCTGCTGGCCGAGGACGTGGCGCTCATCGGCGACGGCGGCGGCAAGGTGCCGTCCTTCGGCCGGCCGCTGGTGGGCGGGCAGCGGGTGGCGCAGCTGTACTTCGCCGTTGCGCGCCGGCATGCGAGCGCGCTGAGGCTCGTGGTGGCCGAGGTCAACGGCGCGCCCGGCCTGCTGCGCTACGTCGGCGGCGTGCTGGAGTCGGTCCAGGCCTTCGAGTGGGAGGGCGAGCGCATCGTGCGCATCCACGCGCAGCGCAACCCCGACAAGCTGGCGCGCATCGCGGCCGAATTTCCCGCGTAGCGGAGGGCGCCTCAGCGCCGTTCGACCACGATCGGCGCCAGGCGCAGCCCGTTGCGCAGCTGCGTGGCCGTGTCGTTGGCCACTTCGCGCGAGGCGAAGGGTCCGGCCTGCAGCCGGTGGGTGCCGTTCTCGCTGAACACGCGCAACTGCGTCGCCAGCGCGGGCAGGGCGCGCCCGGCCTGGGCCTGCAGGCCGTCGGCGCCCTCGCGCTCGCGGAAGGCGCCGAGTTGGACCCAGAAGCCCGCTGCGGGCGCCGCAGCGCTGGGCGCCGGGAAGCTCGGCGCCGCGGCGGACGCTGTGGCCGCAGGTGCCGGCGCGGCCGCAGGGGTTGGCGGCGCAGCCGGGGTGAGCGCCGGCAGGTCCGTCACCTCCATGCCGCGAAAGCGCGGCGGCGGCGCGGCATCGCTGGCGGTCGGCCCACCGGCGTCGGTTTCGGTGGGCAGCGGCGTGGCCTGCGCGAGCAGGGTGCCGGCAGGACGTGTGGCCATCGGTGCCCGATCGCCCGGCCGGGCAGCGACGGGCGTCGCCCACGCCGCCGGCACGGTCACCACGTCGTTGCGCGGTGTTGCCACGGGCGCCGGGGCGGCGGCCAGCCGCGTATCGCCCTCGCGGCGCCAGGCGCCGGTGCGGATGTCCTCGTTGGTAATGCGCTCGATCTCCACCGGCGCCACGCCGCGCAGCAGGTCCAGCCGCAGGGCGGCGGTGTAGCTGAGGTCGATGATCCGGCCGTCGTGGAAGGGCCCGCGGTCGTTCACGCGCACGATCACCTCGCGGCCGTTGGCCGGGTTGCGCACGCGCACGTAACTGGGCAGCGGCAGCGTCTTGTGCGCGGCCGTCATCGCGTACATGTCGTAGGGTTCGCCGCTGGCGGTGGATTGGGCATGGAAGCCCGTGCCGTACCACGAGGCCAGGCCGCTTTCGCGAAAAGGCCGGTCGTCGGTGATCGGCGTGTAGGCACGGCCCAGCACGGTGTAGGGCTTGCTGGTGCCGCCGCTGCTGCGCACGGGCTCGACGCGCGGCTCGGCATCGGGCACCCGGTCGAGCCCGCTGGGCACGGCGCTGGGCGCGCCGTCGCGCCCGCCGCGCGGACCGCTCGCGCAGCCCGCCAGCGCCAGGGCGGCGGCCACGGCGAGCCAGGCCAGCCCCTTATCCAAAGACCGCCCTCCAGAGCGCCAGCATGGCGTCGCGCTGCGGCGCCAGCAGCGCCGGCGGGAACTGGGTCGGCTCCTCGTTGAGGCGGGCGCGGTGCTGCAGGCGACGCAGTTCGCGGTAGGCGGCAGCCGCATCGCGGCCCACGCCCTCGGGCAGCAGGCCGGCGGCCTCGGCCCGCAGCAGCAGCGCGATGTTGCCGAGGTTGGGCACCAGCGCCGGGTGTGCGCCCGAGGCCGACAGGACCAGGAACTGCACCGCGAACTCCGCATCGACCATGCCGCCGGGGCTGTGCTTGACGTCGAAGCGGTCCGGCTTGACGGGGTGCGCGGCCCGCACCTTCTCGCGCATGGCGACGATCTCCCGGCGCAGCGCCGCGATGTCGCGCGGCGCGGTGATGACGGCTTCGCGCACGCGGTCGAAGCGGGCACCCAGCGACGGGTTTCCGAGCACGAAGCGCGCGCGCGTCATGGCCTGGTGCTCCCAGGTCCACGCGGTGTTGCTGCCGCGGCCGAGCTGGTACTTCTCGTAGGCCTCGAAGGTGGTGGTCAGCAGGCCCGAGTTGCCGTTGGGCCGCAGGGCGGTGTCGATCTCGAACAGGTCGCCCTCGGCGGTCTTCACCGTGAGCCAGTTGATGAGTTTGCGCACGTAGGCGGCATACACGTCGCCGGCGCTCTCGTCGTCGTCGTCGTAGACGAAGACGATGTCCAGGTCGCTGCCGTAGCCCAGTTCCTTCCCGCCCAGCTTGCCGTAGCCGATGATGGCGAACTGCGGCTGCTCGCGGTGGCGGTTGCGCACATGGGTCCAGCACCAGCGGGCCGTGACGCGCAGCACCGCGTCGGCCAGCGCGCTCAGGTCGTCGGCGACCTGCTCGACCGTGAGGCGCCCGTCGACGTCGCGCGCCAGGGTGCGGAACACCTCGGCATGGTGGGCGCGGCGCAGCACGTTGAGCAGCGCCTCCTCGTCGGCCTCGCCCGTGCTCGAGAGCGAACTGCGCCGGGCGTCCACTTCATCTTCGAACTCCGCGGCGTTGAAGCGGCCGCGCAGCATCTCCACGCCGGCCAGCTCGTCGATCACGCCGGGGTGCTGCATGAGGTAGCGCGCCGGCCACTTCGCCGAGCCGAGCAGCCGCAGCAGGCGCTCGTGCACGCCGGGGCGCTCCACCAGCAGCGCCAGGTAGCTCTCGCGGCGCAGCAACGGCTCGATCCAGTCGGCCCAGCGCAGGGCGGCCTCGATGTGGCTGGCGGTCTGCCCGGCGCCTTCGCCATCGGGCTCCTGCAGCCATTGGCCGGTACGGCGCACCAGCTGGCGCAGGCGCACGCGGGTCTCGTCGCGCAGCGCCAGCACGCGCGGGTGGTCGCACCAGGCCTTCACCCGCTCGGCGAAGGGGGCCGGCAGCTCGGCCAGGAGCTCGGCCAGGTCGATGGGTGCCGTGCCTCTCGGCCCCTTGCACTGGCCGCCGCTGCAGCGCTTGTCGCTGCCGCCCAGCAGCTTGTCGAACTCCTCAGCGACGAACTCGCGGTGTGCGTCGAGTTCGGACAGGAAGGCGCAGCAGTCGGCGAAACCCAGCGTGCTCGCGATCCAGCGCAGGTCCTCGTCGGCCACGGGCAGCATGTGCGTCTGCTGGTCGTCCAGGTACTGGATGCGGTGCTCGACGCGGCGCAGGAACTCGTAGGCGCGCGCCAGCGCGTCGGCGGTGGCCTGCGGCATCAGCCCGGCGCGCCCCAGGCGCTGCAGCGCGTCGAGCGTGGGCCGCGTGCGCAGTTCGGGAAACTGGCCGCCGCGCACCACCTGCAGCAGCTGGACCGTGAACTCGATCTCGCGGATGCCGCCGCGTGAGAGCTTGACGTCGTTCGCGCGTTCGGGCCGGCCGGCACTGCGGCGCGCGGCCTGTTCGCGGATCTGGCGGTGCAGCACGCGCAGCGCGTCGAACACGCTGTAGTCCAGATAGCGGCGGAAGACGAAGGGCAGCACCACCGTGCGCAGGGCCTGGGCTGACCCCTCGGACACCACCGCCGTCGGCGCGACCACGCGGCTCTTGAGCCAGGCGAAGCGTTCCCACTCGCGGCCCTGCACCTGCAGGTACTCCTCCAGCGCGTCGAGGGAGACCACGCTCGGACCGGAGTTGCCGTTGGGCCGCAGCGCCAGGTCGACGCGGAAGACGAAGCCGTGCTCGGTCGTCTCGCCCACCAGCTGGTAGATGCGCTTCACGGCACGCGCGAAATACTCCTGGTTCGACAGCCGGCCGCGGCCGGTGGCGTCGCCGGCCGTCTCGCCGTCGTGGTCGTACAGGTAGATGAGGTCGATGTCGCTGGAGACATTGAGCTCGCGCGCGCCGAGCTTGCCCATGCCCACCACCCACAGCTGGGCGCGGGCGCCCTCGGGGGCCAGCGGCCGGCCGTGCACGGCGTCGAGTTCGGCGAAGGCCACGCCGCAGGCGGTGTCCAGCGCGAATTCGGCCAGCTGCGTCGCGGCGCGGGTCACGTCCGAAAGGGCGCAAGGGCCGGGGCCATCGCAGTCGAGCGACACCAGCCGCTCCATCACCAGTTGCCGCACGATGCGCAGCGCATCGCCGGCGGCGTGGCCCTGCGACCGCAGCACGCCGTAGGCGGCCTCCATGTGGGCGCGGACCGGTGCGCCTACAGGCAGCAGGGGCAGTTCGGCGGCATAACGACGCCGCAGGCGTTGCACGAAACGGGAGTGCGCGGACGGCGGCGTCGCGTCTTCGCCGACGCCCGCCGCAGAGGAACCCGGCCCGGGGCCGGCGGTCATAATTTCCGACACAGCGCGATCCTCAATGAACGTCACGACGCCTACCCCTTCACGACTGCTCAAGATGACGGCTGTGACGGCGCGTTGGCTGCTGGGGCTGCTGATCGCCGCATGGCTGGTCTTCGCGCTGTCCGTCGTGGTCCTACACGCGTGGATTGTGCCGCGAATCGCCGATTACCGTGGTGCCCTGGAACAGCAGGCCAGCAAGGCCGTCGGCGCCCCTGTGCGCATCGGGTCGATCACCGCAGAGTCCAAGGGGCTTTTCCCCACCATCGAGCTGCGCGACGTGGTGCTGCAGGACGCTCGGCAGCGCGACGCCCTGCGCCTGGCGCGCGTGGTGGCCAGCGTCTCGCCGCGCTCGCTGTGGCACCTGAGCTTCGAGCAGCTGTACATCGATCGCCCCGAGGCCGAGGTACGCCTCGACGCGGCCGGCCGGCTGCACGTGGCGGGCCTGGACCTGTCGAAGGACAGCGGCGAGGACACCCGCTCGGCCGACTGGTTCTTCTCGCAGCGCGAGTTCGTCGTCGAGCGCGGCACGGTGCGCTGGATCGACGAAAAGCGCGGTGCCGCCCCGCTGCTGCTGAGCGACCTGCGCTTCGTGTCCCGCAACAGCGCACGCCGCCACCTGATGCGGCTGGACGCCACGCCGCCGGCCGGCTGGGGCGACCGCTTCACCCTCCAGGGCGACTTCCGCCAGCCCCTGCTGTCGGTGCGCAGCGGCAACTGGCAGACCTGGGACGGCCAGCTCTATGCCGAGCTGCCGCGCATCGACGTGACACGCCTGGGCCAGTACGTGACGCTGGACGCGCGCATCCGCGAGGGCGACGGCGCCCTGCGCGCCTGGGTCGACGTCGACGACGGCCGGCCGGTCGGCGGCGCCGCCGACCTGGGGCTGGCCCGCGTCAATGCCGTGCTGGGCGAGTCGCTGGAGCCGCTCGTCCTCAGCCAGGTCACCGGACGGCTGGCGGTGCACAGCAGCGCCGACCTGTTCGCCTTCTCCACCCGCGACCTGCAGTTCACCACCGGCAGCGGCATGCGCTGGCCGGGCGGCAACCTGTGGTTCCAGCGCGTCCCGGCCAAGGGCCGCACGCCCGAGAGCGGCGCGTTCCGCGCCGACCGGCTGGACCTGGGCGCCCTGGCCCTGATCGCCAATCGCCTGCCCGTCGGTGACGAAGCCCATCGGGTCATCGCGGCGCGCGCGCCTCGCGGCCTGGTGGAGAACATCGACGTCGCGTGGCAGGGGCCGCTCGAAGACCCCAAGACCTACCAGGCCCGGGGCCGCGTGACCGGGCTCACCCTGGCCTCCAGCGTGGACACCGCCACGCCGGCAGCCCGCATCGCCCAGGCCCGGCCGCCCGTCGGCGTGCCCGGGGTGCGCGGCCTCGACGCCGAGTTCGAGATGACCCAGGACGGCGGCACCGCCTTGCTGGCGATGGCCAACGGCGCGCTGGACCTGCCGGGCGTCTTCGAGGACCCGGTGCTGCCGCTGGCGCAGTTCAGCGGCCGGCTGCGCTGGAAGCGCGACGGCGAGCGCATCGAGCTCGCCATGCCCGACGTGCGCTTCGCCAACGCCGACGCCCAGGGTGTGGCCGACCTGTCCTGGCGCACCAGCGACCCTGTGAAATCGGGCAGCAAATCGCGCTTTCCCGGCATCCTGGACCTCAAGGGGCAGCTCACGCGCGCCGACGGCACCCGCGTCTGGCGCTACCTGCCGCTGGACATCCCCAAGGACGTTCGCGACTACGTGCGCGACGCCGTGACGAAGGGCGAGGCCAGCGGCGTCGACTTCCGCCTGCGCGGCGACCTGTGGGACATGCCCTTCCTCGATCCCAAGCAGGGCGAGTTCCGCATCGCGGCCAAGGTGCACGACGTGCATTACGCCTATGTGCCCCACGAGGCCGGCGGCAAGCCCTCCGCGTGGCCGCCCCTCACGGCCCTGTCGGGCGAACTGGTCTTCGATCGCGCGAGCATGCAGGTGAACAACGCCCGCGCCCGCATCGCCGGCGCTCCCGCCGTCGAGATGGTGAAGGGCGAAGCGCGCATCCCCAACCTCGACCACGGCGTGCTGCAGGTCGACGCGCAGGCGCGCGGCCCGCTGGGCGACGTGCTTCGCCTGGGCGCGCCGTTGCTGGGCGGTGCGCGCGACTTCGTGGCCGGCGTGCGCGCCACGGGCAACAGCGATTACCGGCTGAAGCTCGAGCTTCCGCTCGATGCCATGGACAAGGCCAAGGTGCAGGCCGGCGTGGTGCTGGCCGACAACGAACTGCGCCTGGCCGCTGAAGCACCGCCGCTCACGCAGGCGCGCGGCACGCTCAGCTTCACCGAGGGCGGCTTCTCGCTGGCCGGCGTCCAGGCACGCTTCGCCGGCGGCGACGTGCGCATCGAAGGCAAGGGCCGCTACTCGTCGGCCGGCCAGGACTTCAGTCTGCGGGCCACAGGCAACCTCACCGCCGACGGGCTGCGCGCTGCGCGAGAAGCCGACTGGCTCGCGCGCCTGGCGCGCCAGATGCAGGGCGGCACGGCCTACACCGCCACTTTCGGCATGCGGGACGACACGCCCGAGTTCAGCTTCGAGAGCAACTTGCAGGGCCTGGCGCTGGACCTGCCGGCGCCGCTGGGCAAGGCGGCCGGCGACGCCCAGCCGCTGCGCGTCGCGCAGACCGTGCTGCGGCGCGACCGCGAAGGCCGGGCCACGCGCGACCAGCTCGAAATGACGCTGGGCAGCGCGGCCTCGGCCCAGTACGAGCGCGAGCTGGCGGGCGGCGGCGCCCGCATCCTGCGCGGCGCCCTGCGCATCGGCCAGGCCGCGGTCGAGTCGGGTGCCCTGCCCGAGAGCGGCGTGCTGGCCAACGTCGCCCTGTCCCGCTTCGACGTGGAAGCCTGGCGCAAGGTCTTCGAGGACAACGCGGGCAGCACCCAGGCCGTGGCGCCGGCGAGCGAGGCCGAGGAGTCGGCCTGGATGCCCACGCTGGTGGCGATCCGCGCCGGCGAGTTCGCGGTGGCGGGCCGCACCCTGCACGACGTGGTGATGGGCGGCACGCGAGAAGGCACGCTCTGGCGCGCCAACATCGATGCGCGCGAACTCAGCGGCTATGCCGAATACCGCGTCCAGCAGGCGGGCCGCCTCTATGCCCGCCTCGCGCGCCTGAAGATCGAGCCCAGCGAGGCGAAGCAGGTCGAATCGCTGCTCGACGAGGAGCCCGGCGACCTGCCCGCGCTGGACGTGGTGGTGGACGATTTCGAACTGCTCGGCCGCAAGCTCGGCCGCGCCGAAATCGATGCCGTCAACCGCGGCGGCGCCACGCGCGAGTGGCGCCTCAACAGGCTCGCCCTGACCACGCCCGAAGGCGCCTTCAGCGCCCAGGGCTCCTGGGCCGCCGCCGCCAATGCCGGCGGCCGGGCGCCGCGCCGCACGTCGATGAATTTCAAGCTCGACATCGCCGACGCCGGTGCGCTGCTCGAGCGCTTCGGCATGAAGGGCGTGCTGGCGCGCGGCAAGGGACAGCTGGCGGGCGAGGTGCAGTGGCGGGGCTCGCCCTTCTCCATCGATTACCCCAGCCTGGGCGGCCAGATGCACCTGGACATGGCCTCGGGCCAGTTCCTCAAGGCCGAGCCCGGCATCGCCAAGCTGCTCGGCGTGCTCAGCCTGCAGGCCCTGCCGCGGCGCCTGACGCTGGACTTCCGCGACATCTTCAGCGCCGGCTTCGCCTTCGACTTCATCCGCGGCGACGCACACATCGCCGACGGCATCGCCACCACCAACAACCTGCAGATGAAGGGCGTCAACGCCGCCGTGCTGATGGACGGCTCGGCCGACATCGCGCGGGAGACGCAGAATCTGCGCGTCGTGGTGGTCCCGGAAATCAACGCCGGCACCGCGGCGCTGGTGGCGACCGCCATCAATCCCGCCATCGGCCTGGGCACCTTCCTGGCGCAGATGGTGCTCAGCAGGCCGCTCGCCGTCGCGGCGACCCAGGAGTTCCAGATCGACGGCACCTGGGCCGACCCGCGCGTGACCAAGGTGCCGCGGCGCGTGGGCAGCGCGCTGCAGGAAGAACTGCCGAAGCTGCCCGCACTGCCGCCGTTGCCTTCGCTGCCCGGATGGGTCCGCGAGGGCAGCGCCGCCCCACAGGAGAACCGACCATAAAGATCGCCGCCATCCAGATGGTCTCGGGCATCGAGCGCGACGCCAACCTCGAGCGTGCCGGCGCGCTGCTGGCCGAGGCTGCCGCTGCGGGTGCGGAACTCGCCGCCCTGCCCGAGTACTTCTGCATGATGGGCCGCAGGGACACCGACAAGCTCGCACTGCGCGAGCCGCCCGGCGACGGCCCGGTGCAGCGCTTCCTGGCCGAGAAGGCGCGGGCGCTGGGCCTGTGGATCGTCGGCGGCACGCTGCCGCTGCAGGCGCCCGACGAGGCCCACGTCTACAACACCTCCTTCGCCTGGTCGCCCGAGGGCGACTGCGTGGCGCGCTACGACAAGATCCACCTCTTTCGCTTCGACAACGGCCGTGAGCGCTACGACGAGGCGCGCGTCATCGCGCCGGGCGCGCAGCCCGTGGTGTTCGACCTGCCCTCGCGCGACGGCCACCGCTGGCGCGTGGGCCTGTCGGTCTGCTACGACCTGCGCTTTCCCGAGCTGTACCGCGCGCTGGCCCGCGAAGGGGCCGAACTGCTGCTCGTGCCCAGCGCCTTCACCCGCACCACCGGCATGGCGCACTGGGAAACACTGCTGCGCGCCCGCGCCATCGAGAACCTGGCCTGGGTGGCGGCCCCCGCGCAGGGCGGCCCCCACGAGAACGGCCGCCAGACCTGGGGCCAGACCCTGGTGGCCGACCCCTGGGGCGCTGTCGCGGCCCAGCGCGCCACGGGCGAAGGCGTGGTGCTGGCCGAACTCGATGCCGGCCGCCTGAGCGAATGCCGCGCCCAGTTGCCGGCATTGACTCACCGCGTGTTGTGAGGCCATCGCCGACTTCAGAGACCGCATGAGCGCCACCCTTCCCGCGCACGCTGCGCCACCGGACACCGGCGCGGCGCCCCTGCCGCCGCCGGTGACCGCGCCACCGTCCGTGCAGCCCTGGAGGCGCAGCTGGCGCGCGCTGCGCTCGCTGTGGCGCCGCTGGTTCCTGTGGGTGCTGCTCGCGGTGCTGGTGCTGGCGCTGCTGGTCACCGTGGTCTGGCTGGCCGGGCGGCACGAGGTGGAGCAGGTGCAGTCGCGGCTGGACCGCGACACCGCCGACGCGGTGGCCGACGTGCGCGCCGGACTTGCGCGCAACGTGCAGGACCTGCAGGCGCTGCAGGCCCTGCCCGGCGAGGCCGCCCAGACCGCCGCCGCGGCCGAGCTGCTGCGCCGGCACCGCGAATGGCTGCGCATCGAGTGGCGGTCCACCGACATGCGCCTGCTGCGCGCGGTCGACACGCCCTTTCGCGCGTCGGTGTTCGACCTCGGCACCCGCGCCGAGGCGCAGACCGACGTCGCGCTCGCGTGCACCGGCGCGCGCCGACTGCGCAGCGTCGCCTACTCGCCCAGCCACTACGTGCCTCTCATCCACCCCGCCGGCATGGCCGGCGGGGTGGAGGCCATGGAGAGCTGCCTCCCGCTGGAGGAAGGCGGCTTCCTGGTCGCCACCTACTCGCTGCGCGCCATGCTCAACGAGCTGCTGGGGCCTGCGCTGATGCGCGGCCAGGAGGTCTCGCTGACCGAGACGGACGGCACCCGCCTTGTCAGCCTGGGCACCGCGCGGCGCCTGGGCAACCGCGTGTTCACCGCACAGCAGCTGCTCGACCTGCCCGGCAACGCGCTGGTGCTGCGCGTCGACGGCTGGCGGGCCGCACCCGACCTGTTCCCCAACGTGTTGACCGGGCTGGTCACCGCCATGTCGATCGCGCTGGTGTCGGTGCTGGTGCTGCTGGCGCGCGACACCCGCCGCCGCGTCGCGGCCGAGGACAACCTGTCCGATGCGCTCGCATTCCGCAAGGCGATGGAGGACTCGGTCATCACCGGCCTGCGCGCGCGCGACCTGCACGGCCGCATCACCTACGTCAACCCGGCCTTCTGCGAGATGGTCGGCTTCAGCGCCGAGGAACTGCTGGGCACCTCGAGCGACGTGCCCTACTGGCCCGCCGAGCTGGCGCACGAATACCGCCTGCGGCAGCGGCAGCGCCAGGCCAGCGGCGGCACGGCGCGCGAAGGCTTCGAGTCGGTGTTCCAGCGCAAGGACGGCACGCGCTTTCCGGTCCTGATCTTCGAGGCGCCGCTGATCAACGCGCAGCGCGTGCAGACCGGCTGGATGAGCGCGTTCATCGACATCAGCGAGCAGCGCCGCGTGGAGGAGATGTCGCGTGCCAGCCAGGAGCGGCTGCAGGCCAGCGCGCGCCTGGCCACGGTGGGCGAGATGGCCTCGCTCATGAGCCACGAGCTCACCCAGCCGCTGGCGGCCATCGCCAGCTACGCCAGCGGCTCCATGAACCTGCTCGCCGCGCCGGGCGACGTGACGCCCGCCGACCGTGACGACATCGGCATGGCGATGCGGCGCATCGCCGAACAGGCCGACCGGGCGGGCCAGGTGATCCGCAGCGTGCACGACTTCGTGCGGCGGCGCGACCGCGCGCGCGAGCGCGTCCTGCCTGCCGCGCTGCTCGAGGCCGTCATGCCGCTGGTGCGCCTGCAGGCGCGCAAGCTCGGCGTGCACCTGGTGCTCGACGTCGAGCCGCGGCTGCCGCCGGCCTTCTGCGACCGCACCCTGGTGGAGCAGGTGCTGCTGAACCTGGCGCGCAACGGCATGCAGGCCATGGACCGCGCGGACCTCTTCGAGCGCGTGCTCACCCTGCAGGTGCGCCGCGCCGAAGGGCCGGTGAGTGCGCACGGCAGCGAGGCCGGCACCGACGTGCGGCGCTGGCTGACCTTCTCGGTGGCCGACCTGGGCTGCGGCATCGACGACGAGGTCGCAGCCCGGCTGTTCACTCCCTTCTTCACCACGCGGCCCGACGGCATGGGCCTGGGCCTGAGCCTGTGCCGCACGGTGGTCGAGCAGCACGGCGGCGTGCTGCTGTACGAGTCCAACCGGCCGCACGGCACCGTCTTCCGCTTCACGCTGCCGGTGGCCGAGCCGGCGCCTCAGCTGGACGGCGGCCCGGCGCGGACCTCCTGAAAGACGAGCGAATGCAACCCCTGATCGATGCCCTGATCTTCATCGTCGACGACGACGCCAGCGTGCGCGAGGCCCTGGCCTGGCTGCTGCGCTCGCGCCGCCTCTCGAGCGAGCACTACGCCAGCGCCGAGGCCTTCGAGCAGCGGCTGTCCGAGAGCCCCGGCCGCGAGCAGCCGCGCTGCCTGCTGCTGGACGTTCGCATGCCCGGTACCAGCGGGCTGGTGCTGTTCGACCGGCTCGCGGAGCGCGGCCAGCTCGCCGAGATGCCGGTCATCTTCCTCACCGGCCACGCCGACGTGCCCACCGCGGTCGATGCGGTCAAGCGCGGCGCCTTCGACTTCTGCGAGAAGCCCTTCTCCGACAACGCGCTGGTCGACCGCATCGAGCAGGCGCTCGTGCAGTCGCAGCGTGCCATCGACGCGCGGCGCCAGCGCCAGCAGATCACGCGCCGCGTCGCCGAGCTGACGGAGCGCGAACGCGAGGTGATGCGCCGCGTCGTCGCGGGGCTGCCCAACAAGCTGATCGCCGACGAACTCGCCATCAGCGTGCGCACGGTGGAGGTCCACCGCGCGCGCGTGTTCGACAAGATGGAGGTCAAGTCCGCGGTCGAGCTGGCCAACCTGCTGCGCGGCGTCGACGACGGCGCCTGAGAGGGCCGCTCGGAAAAAGAAAGACCCGCGACGCGCGGTCGCGGGTCCTGGGGCGAGCGCCGATCAGCGCGGCGCGCGCTCGCCCACGTAAATCTCGACGCGGCGGTTCTTCGCCCGGCCGGCGTCGGTGGCGTTGTCGGCCACCGGTTCGCGCGAGCCGCGGCCGTCGATGCGGATGGCCTGCGTCGGCACGCCACGGGCGACCAGGAAGTCGCGCGTGCTGGCCGCGCGCTCCAGCGACAGCGGGTTGTTGATGGCGTCGGTGCCGGTGCTGTCGGTGTGGCCGATGATGGACACCTCGGCATTCGGGTTGTTGCGCAGGCCGGCCGCGAACTGGTCGAGCACGCTGGCGAGCTGCGGCTTGATGGCGGCGCGGCCGGTGTCGAAGCCGGCATCGCTCGGGATCGCCAGCTTCAGCTCGTTGTTCGCCGTCTGCGACACGGCAATGCCGGTGCCCTGCGTGGCCTGCTCCATCTGGCGCTTCTGCGCTTCCATGCGCTGCGACCACAGGTAGCCGCCGAGGGCACCCACGCCGGCGCCGATTGCTGCGCCGGCCGCCGCGCTGCGGCTGTTGCCGGTGGCCGCGCCGATGGCCGCGCCGCCGAGGGCGCCCGCGCCGGCGCCGACGCCCACGTTGCGCTGCGTGTCGGACATGCCGGCGCAGCCGGTCAGTGCGACTGCGAGGGCCGAGGTGCAGAGGACGAGTTGGGTTTTCATTTGGATTTCGCTCCTTTGGATGGTGAGACCGCCGCCGGTTGGCGCATGCGGGCCGCGCATGGCGCCGGGCCATCCGGCGCGCGCTGCGGAGGCCATTATGAGAAGCGAAAGCAGGGCCGGTTCCGTATCCGGAAGTGACAGTCTGCAGGATGTCGATGAAGCCGCAGCCCTTGCCCGTATTGGACTGCTTGCTATTAAAAATGTAGCAAACTCGGCCCCGTCGGAAGGCGGCGCGCGGCCCGTGCGCACCGGCGCGCGGCATGCCGTCCGACAGGTCTGCGCTGGCCCGGGGCGCGGCGTGCTCGAACAGCCTCAGCGCCGCTCGTCGTCCTCGTCGGAAGGCAGCTCGCCGCCCTTGCGGCCATGGAACATCGTCCACCAGACGATGAGGACAAGCACCACGAGTGCCGCGAGGGCTTCAAGCAAAATCAGGCTCATGAGCAAAAGAAGTTGGGGGCTGGCTGCCGCCGTCGCGATCGTAGCAATGGTGGTGGGCTGCTCCTCCGGGCCGCCGTTGCACGTTCCCCAGCCTTCGCCCACGCCCACCGAGCCGGCGCCCCTGCCGCCCCTGAGCGGCCCGCTCACCCACCCCAAGACGCGATGGGTGCCCGCCACCTGGGCCGAACTGCCGGGCTTCGCGGAAGACACCTTGAGCGACGGCTGGGTCGCGCTGCTGTCCAACTGCCAGCGCCCCAACGCCGCGTTCGCGCCGCTGTGCGGCGACGTGCGCCGGCTGTCCATCGCCACGCCCGAGGAGCAGCGCGAGTGGATGGTGGAGCGGCTGCAGCCGTACCGCGTCGAATCGCCCGCCGGCCAGCAGGAAGGGCTGCTCACCAGCTACTACGAGCCCATCTTCGACGGCACCCGCCAGCCCACTGCCACGCACGGCGTGCCGCTGTACGGCCTTCCCGCCGGCTGGGCGCCGCGCAAGCCCTGGTACACGCGCCAGCAGATCGACACCGACCCGCAGGCCCAGGCCGCGCTGCGCGGCCGCGAGATCGCGTGGATGGCCGACCCCATCGACGTGCTCATGCTTCACATCCAGGGATCGGGCCGCCTGCGCATCACCGAGCCCGACGGCCGCCAGCGCACCGTGCGCCTGGCCTTCGCCGGCACCAACGAGCAGGGCTACCGCAGCGTGCAGGCGTGGCTGGCCGCCCAGGGCGTCAGCCCCATCGGCCGCTGGCCCGAGGACGTCAAGGCCTGGGCGCAGCAGAACCCGCAGCGCGTGCAGCAGATGCTGTGGAGCAACCCGCGCTACACCTTCTTCCGCGAGGAGCCGCTGGGCGAGGTCGATGCCGCCTTCGGCCCGCGCGGGGCGCAGGGCGTGCCGCTCACCGCCGGCCGTTCGGTCGCGGTGGACCGCGACGCGATCCCCTACGGCACGCCGCTGTGGCTGGCCTCCAGCGGACCGACCGCGCAGTTGCAGCGCCTGGTGGTCGCGCAGGACACCGGCAGTGCCATCGTCGGCAGCGTGCGCGCCGACTTCTTCGCCGGCACCGGCGCCGAGGCCGGCCGCTTTGCCGCACGCATGAAGCAGCCGCTGCGGCTGTGGGCCTTCTGGCCGCGCGGACTCGATCCATCGTCGGGCGAATTCGCGCGCCGATGACCGTGCCTGGCGGCGCGCTGTCACGCCGCTGACACATCCCATTCGCGGCCGTGTCATGCGGCTTGCCTACGGTTCGGGGTCTTTCCACTGACCCCCACCTGACCAGGCAAATCCCATGAAGGCACCCCACAGCCTCGGCACCCCGGCCATCGATCCGGACGACATCGGCCACAACCCCACCGACAACCCTGCCAGCCCCGCGATGGGCGAGCTGATCGCCGCTCGCCTGAGCAGGCGGCGCATGCTGGGCTTCGGCGTCGCCAGCGGCGGCGCGGCCCTGCTCACCGCCTGCGGCGGTGGAGGCGGCGGGGGCGGCGGCTTTCCGATCGTCGGTTCGCCCGCGCCCGCCCCGGCCGCCTCCACC